>NZ_JAZBQB010000003.1:487500-805000 GCF_036348415.1 Nitrospirillum karajorum | reverse complement strand
CCGGGTCGTTTCCGCGTCGGCCTGGTTTGGGCCGGCAATCCCACCTACAAGGTCGACCGTCGCCGATCCCTGACCCGGGCGCAGGTCGAGTCGCTGGTGGCCGCCTGCCCGGAGGTCGAGTTCCACAGCCTGCAGAAAGATCCGGACGCCAACGGTGGTCTGCCCGAGGGCGTGATCGATCGTATGGGCGAGGTCAAGGATTTCGCCGATACCGCCGCGCTGATCCAGGCCATGGATCTGGTGATCAGCGTCGACACTTCCGTCGTCCATCTCGCCGGCGCCCTGGGCCGGCCGGTGTGGCTGTTGAACCGCTTCGATACCGACTGGCGTTGGCTGTACGGCCGTGATGACAGCCCGTGGTATCCCACCTTGCGCCAATTCCGGCAGGAAACCCCTGGGGATTGGTACGGCGTCCTGGCCCGGGTGGCCGCCGCGCTGGATGACGCGATGCCGCGCCCATGAAAAAAGCCGCCTGGGCCTTTCGCCCCGGCGGCTTCCTCCAACAAGATCGAGACGTGGATCAGGCGGCGCGGTTCAGCTTGCGCACCTTGGCCCACAGTTCGGACGGCTGGCGGTCGAGCTCGAACATGGAGACCTTGGACGGCTCGCGACCCTGAACGGCGCATTCCAGCAGGAACATGTTGGTCTTCTGCGGGTCCAGCCCATGCGCTTCGCAGGCGGCGACGAAGGCGGGATCCAGTTCCAGGGTGGACATCGGACTTGCTCTCTCACGAGGTTGGCGGTGCGGTTCCCCATCGGGGTTGCCTGGATAATATCGCGATGCAGCATGGCGGAACTAGGGCGATTTCGCATCTGCGGCATGACAAATCGGTGGCCGGCGTGGCGGAACACCAAAAGGACCGGCGGGCGTGTGCCCACCGGTCCTGGCTTGCTGCCGATGACTGGTTTAGGGATCGACGTGACCTGAAGGTGGGGTCTTCATTCCGCCAACAGGATGGTGCGTGCGGGCACCGTCAGCTTGCGCAGGGTGTTGCCGGCGTCGTCGTTCTCGAACAGCAGGACGTCATAGCCCCAGAGGTTGGCGACATGCTGCAGCACGGACTTGGCATCCTCCTCCGCCAACAGCACGCCCTTCTGCACCTTGTGTTCCAGGATCAGGCGGCGGTCGCCAGCCAGGTCCACGTCGGTGATCTGGATGTCGGGGTCGAGGGAGGAGAAGTCGTACTGCGCCGCCAACTGCTGCCGCACCCGGCGATAGCCGCGTTCGTCATGGATGGCGCTGACGCGATAAACCGACTCGTCGCTGTTGTCGTGCAGGTGGAACAGCCGCATCTTGCGCATCAGATGCGGGCTCAGATACTGCAGGATGAAACTCTCGTCGCGGTAATTGGCCCAGGCGTCGCGAAGGGCCGCCATGGCGTCGCCGCTGCCGGCATAGCCCGGGAACCAGGCGCGATCCTCCTCCGTCGGGTTGGTGGCGATGCGCTCGATGTCCTGCATCATGGCGAACCCCAGGGCATAGGGGTTGATGCCGGAATAGCGCGGATCGTCGAATGACGGCTGGAATACCACGCTGGTATGGGAGTGCAGGAACTCCATATAGGCGCCGTCGCTGATGCGCCCTAGCTCATGCAGCCGGGTCATGATGCGGTAGTGCACATAGGTGGCACACCCCTCGTTCATCACCTTGGTCTGCCGCTGGGGGGAAAAGTATTGCGCCACATGGCGGACGATGCGCAGCACCTCCCGCTGCCAGGGGGCCAAGCGTGGCGCCTTCTTCTCCAGGAAATACAGCAGGTTCTCTTCCGGCAGGTCCAGCAGGGCCCGCCGCCGCTCCTCATCCGACGGCGCCTTCAGGCCCTTCTTGGTGGGCACCGTGCGCCATAGGTCGTTGTACAGCTGGCGCTGCACCTCCTGCCGCTCCTGCTCCCGCCGGGCTTCGGATTGCAGGTCCAGGCGGCGGCGGGGATAGCGGTGGATGCCCTGGTTCATCAGGGCGTGGGCGGCGTCCAGGGTGCGTTCCACCAGCTGCTGGCCATAGCGTTCCTCACACCGGGCGATATAGGCCTTGGCGAAATCCAGATAGCCCAGGATGCCCTCGGCATCCGTCCACTGCTGGAACAAGTAGTTGTTTTTGAAGAAGTGGTTGTGGCCGAACGCCGCGTGGGCGATGACCAGCGCCTGCATGGTGATGGAGTTCTCCTCCATGATGTAGCTGATGCAGGGACTGGAATTGATGACGATTTCATAGGCCAGGCCGCGCATGCCGCGGCGGTACATGGCCTCGTCCCGGGCGAAATGCTTGCCGAAGGACCAGTGCCGGTACAGCAGGGGCATGCCGATGGAGGCGTAGGCGTCCAGCATCTGCTCGGACGTGATCACCTCGATCTGGTTGGGATAGACGTCTAGGCCCAGCTCCCCCAGCGCGATCTCCTGGATGGCGTCGTGGCAGCGCTTGACGGTGTCGTAGTCCCAGTCGGCCCCGGTATAGAGCAGGCGGGCGTCATCGGGCGGCGGCGCTTTCTCTCCTGGTTTCGATCTCTCAGGCTGCTTCAGGCGTTCTACGGGGGCTAAGGTCAAGGTGTCGCCTCCTCCGACTGTTTCGCGCCGTCGCGGGCGAACAGCTCACGGAATACCGGGTAGATTTCCCGCCGATGGCGGACCTTCTTCATCACGAACGGCGTCTCGGTGCCCGTGATCTGCTTGTAGGTCCGCCACAGGTCGGTCTCGCGGGCATGGGTGGCGAAGCCCGCCGGCATGGAGTCGGGGTCAGACCCGACCTCGACATAGGCGTAATACTGGCAGGCCGGCAGCAGGTCTTGCTCCAGCAAGGCCGCCGTCCGCCCGCCGTCGCTGGTGGTGTTGTCACCGTCGGAGGCCTGGGCGCCGTAGATGTTCCAGTCGGCGACGGGATAGCGCTCCTTGATGATGCGCTTCATCTCCTCCAGGGCGGTGGACACCATGGTGCCGCCGGTCTCGGTGGAGTGGAAGAAAGTGTCCTCGTCCACCTCCTCCGCCTCATGGGTGTGGCGGATGAAGACCACCTCCACCTGCTTGTAGCGGCGGGTGAGGAACAGATAGAGCAGCATGAAGAAGCGCTTGGCCAGGTCCTTCATATGCTCGGTCATCGAGCCCGAGACGTCCATCAGGCAGAACATCACCGCCTGGGCCGCCGGCTTGGGAATGGGGGTGAAGCGGTTGTAGCGGACGTCGATGGGGTCGATGTAGGGAATGCGCTTGGACCGCAGGACCTGCCGCTCCAGCAGGCCGCGCAGCTCCATCAGCCGGTCCGGGTCCTTGCCCGGCTGGGCCTCCAGTTCCGCGATCTCCGCCTCCAGCGCCAGCATCTCCTCCGTCTTGGGGCGCTTCAGGGCGATGCGGCGCGACAGGCTGTTGCGCATGGTGCGCACCAGGTTGAGGTTGGTGGGCGAGCCGGAGGATGAATAACCCGCGCGCTGCCACAGCACGGCGTCGGCCGCCTTCAGCTTGCGCTTGGCGAGATCGGGCAGTTCCAGGTCCTCCATGAAGAGGTCCATGAACTCCTCCCGCGTCAGGACGAAGCGGAACTCGTCCTCGCCGCCGCCGTCGGGGCTGCCTTCATTGCCGCGGCCCGCCCCGCCGCCGCCCGGTGGCTTCGCGATGGTGTCGCCCTCCATGAACTCCTTGTTGCCGGGCACTACGTGGTCGCGGATGCCGCCCTGGCCGGAGCGGTGGAAGGTGGGTTCGGAAATGCCGCCGGTGGGGATGGAGATGTCGGCGCCGCTCTCCACGTCCTTGATGCGGCGGTTGCTGGACGCGCCGTTCACGGCGCGGAGGATCTGCTCCTTGGCGCGGCGGATGAAGCGCTGGCGGTTGGCCAGGCTCTTGCCCTTGGGATTGCTGCGGCGATCGACAATGATCATCGACGACAAGGCATTACTCCCCGTATCCCTGTCCGGGATGGCCGGCGGCGCCGACGGGCCCGGGGCCGTCGCAGGCACCGGGCGGGGGGAGCGCCACCGGCATCAGCCGGGTGGGGTGGTGTCCGTAAGGCGGGCGACCGCCAGGGGGACCGGTGGGATCAAGGGGGCCGGCCGGAAAGGCCGACCCCGCCTGGGTCCCGCCTCAGCCCGCCTGCTTCACCCGCATGTACCACTCGACCAACCGCCGCACTTGGCGCTCGGTATAGCCGCGATCCACCATGCGCTCGACGAACTCGTGGTGCTTCTTCTCCGTTTCGCCATCCTTCTTGCTGCCGAAGCTGATGACCGGCAGCAGTTCCTCCACTTGGCTGAACATACGCCGTTCGATGACCAGACGCAGCTTCTCATAAGAGGTCCAGCTGGGGTTGCGGCCGGCATTGGCCGCCCGCGTCCGCAGCACGAACTTCACCACCTCGTTGCGGAAGTCCTTCGGGTTGGCGATGCCCGCCGGCTTCTCGATCTTGGTCAGCTCCTGGTTCAGCAGGTCCCGGTTCATCAACTGGCCGGTGTCGGGATCCTTGAAGTCCTGATCCTCGATCCAGGCGTCGGCGTAGTCGACGTAGCGGTCGAACAGGTTCTGGCCGTAATCGTGGTACGACTCCAGGTAGGCCTTCTGGATTTCATAGCCGATGAACTCCGCATAGCGCGGCGCCAGCTCGGCCTTGATGAATTCCAGGTAGCGCTTCTCCGTCTCATCCGGGAACTGCTCCCGGCGGATGGCCTGTTCCAGCACGTACATCAGGTGGACCGGGTCGGCCGCCACCTCCACCGTGTCGTAGTTGAAGGTGCTGGCCAGCACCTTGAAGGCGAAACGGGTGGAGATGCCGTTCATGCCCTCATCCATGCCGGCGGCGTCCTTGTATTCCTGCAGGGTGCGGGCCTTGGGGTCCGTCTCCTTCAGGCTTTCGCCGTCATAGACGCGCATCTTGGAGAAGAGGTTGGAGTTCTCATGATCCCGCAGGCGGGACAGCACGGTGAAGCGGGCCAGCATCTCCATGGTGCCGGGGGCGCAGGGGGACTTGGCCAGTTCCGATCCGCCGATCAGCTTCTCATAGATGCGCTGTTCCTCGGTGACGCGCAGGCTGTACGGGACCTTGACCACGCAGATGCGGTCGATGAAGGCCTCGTTGTTCTTGTTGTTCTTGAAGCTCTGCCACTCCGCCTCGTTGGAGTGCGCCATGATGACGCCGGTGAAGGGCAGGGCGCCGATGTTCTCGGTGCCGATGTAGTTGCCCTCCTGCGTGGCCGTCAGCAGGGGGTGCAGCATCTTGATGGGCGCCTTGAACATCTCGACGAATTCCAGCAGGCCCTGGTTCGCCCGGTTCAGGCCGCCAGAGTAGCTGTAGGCATCGGGGTCGTTCTGCTGGAACATCTCCAGCTTGCGGATGTCGACCTTGCCCACCAGGGAGGAGATGTCCTGGTTGTTCTCATCGCCCGGTTCGGTCTTCGACACCGCGATCTGGCGCAGGCGGGAGGGGCGTAGCTTCACCACGCGGAACCGGGTGATGTCGCCGCCGAACTCATCCAGGCGCTTGATGGCCCAAGGGCTGACCAGGCCGGTCAGGCGGCGGCGGGGAATGCCATAGCGTTCCTCCAGCGCCTCGCCCATGGTGCCGGGATCGAACAGGCCCAGGGGGCTTTCGAACACCGGGCTCAGCTGGTCGCCGGCCTTCAGCACGTAGATGGGCTGTTCCTCCATCAGGGCCTTCAGGCGTTCGGCCAGCGAGGACTTGCCGCCACCCACGGGGCCCAGCAGGTAGAGGATCTGCTTGCGCTCCTCCAGGCCCTGGGCCGCGTGGCGGAAGAAGCCCACGATGCGCTCGATCGTCTCCTCCATGCCGTAGAACTCGGCGAAGGCGGGATAGATCTTGATGGTTCGGTTCATGAAGACGCGGGACAGGCGACTGTCCTTCGCGGTGTCCACCACCTCCGGCTCGCCGATGGCGGCCAGCAGGCGCTCCGGCGCGCTGGCGTACATCATCGGGTCGTCGCGGCACCCTTCCAGGTACTCCTGCAACGACATCGCCACCTCGCGGCGCGCCTCATAGCTCTGGGCGAAGGTTGTGAACAAATCGGTCGACTTCGGCATGGGCTCACCCTTTCAGAAGGATCACGCCTATCAGGCAACTCGACGGGCGGTCCTGTAACGCCGGACCGCGACGGCTCCTAACCCCGTGCCAACGGGGTACCAAGCTCGCAACGACAGTCAGGGCAGGCAAGTTCCGTACCAACCGGTGCGGTTGTCCTGTGGTGCCCTTGTCGTCCGCCCGCGTCTCCCTGCTACCGTGGTCCTTGATTTAGATATTGGTGGCCAATTGCGACGGAGTAGAGGCGAAGCGGGACTTTTCGGAAGAATAACATTTAAAGATAACGATACGTTGACTGCTCACTGTCGCTGCCGGCCCGTGGCCCCGGCACGCTTGTCCGCTCATCAACCGGGCCCATCCCGCGGCGCCCGTTCCCATGCTCGCTGCCCGCACGAACCGGCCCAAGACACCCCGCGACCGGTCCGTCGGCGCTATTTCCACGCGCATTCCCTGACATCAGGGTGAGGCCAAGGCGTCACTAAAGCCTTAACGCTGGGCAGGGAAAGCATGGTTTTTGGCCGCATCGGCTCTCTCGCGGAGCCGACAGGCAAGTTCTTGCCGATCCTGAATGGCCCCGTTTTCTTCAGGATTAAGCGGGGTGACCGGCTATAGATAGATGCTAAACCAGCCTTCGGGTCTAGCGCTAGTCCCTCTATCCTTAAGGCAAACTATTTCGCGCCGGGGGCCGCCCGCCGGCAGCTGCCCGCCGGCTGGGCAATTGCCTGCAAAGGCGGCGGGGTCATGGTTTTCCAGGCACCGTCTCCGGCACCGCCACGGCATCGGGGCTGAGGGTCAGCGGTGGCCGGGCCCGGGGCGGCGGCGCCGGGTGCACCATGTCGTCGCGGAAGGAGGCCATCATGGCCAGGAAACGGTTCTGCGCCGCATAGGGGATGTGCCGCCCGTCCATCGCCCGCTGCAATTCCTCCACCAGGGCGTTGAACTCGCGATCGCCGATGCCATAGCGGGCGTGGGCCATCTTCATGTCCATGCCCTTATACGCGCAGGGGCCGCCCAGGGCGGCGCAGAACTGGCTGACCAGCTCCTTCTTGATGTGGGCGCGGTTGGCGTTGACGAAATAGGGGCGCAGGTCGGGATTGCGCATCATCCCGTCCATGAAGTCATCCACCAGGGCCGTCAGACCCGGCTGTCCGCCGAACGTCTGGTACAGCTCGGGCGAGGGGCCGGTGGCGCAGCCGGTCAGGACGGTGCCGGCGAGCGCTGTGGCCAGCAGCAGGGCGGCCAGGGAACGACGGGGGGGCATGGTTCAGAACCCCGCTTGCAGCGACAGATAGATGGCGTTCTGCCGGGTGGGCGTGACCACGCGGCCCAAATTCACGTACGCCAGGGTGAAGGCCAGGTTCTTGCTCGGCAGCCAGGCGACGAAGGCGTCGTACCAGTCGTCCTCCGGCGCCAGGCCGGGGTTGGCGCGGGCCAGGGTGTTGGGCTTCATGCGATACTCGATGCCTGCCACCAGGGTGCGGTCCAGCAGCAGGGCGGCGCTGCCCTCCAACTCGGCGTGATAGTCATCGTCGGCCCCGCCGAAGCCCAAGATGCCGGTCTGGTTGGCCTTGGTCAGGCGCAGCGTGCCGCTGAGCAGCAGGCTTTGCGCCAGCAGGATCTTGGTGACGCTGGCATAGACATCGACGCCGTCGTCGCTGCGCGCGCCCAGCGCCTTCACCAGGCTGGCGCGGTTGTTGGCCTTGTACTGGGTGCCCACCGCCACCTGCGGCATCCAGCTATCCTGGTCATAGACGGCGTCGCCTGCCACCCGAACCTTGAGGCCGGCGATGGTGTCGGTGAGGGCGTAGCCGTCGCCCAGACCCAGGGCGCCGCCGATGGCCTGGGTGTCGAAGCGGTTCCGGGCCACCGACACCTCCACCCGGTCCCACAGGCCGAGCAGGGCGCCATAGGCGTTCATGCCGTAATCATGGGTGCGGATGGCGGTGAAAAAGGCGGTGGCGCCCACCTCCTCCCGCGTGCCGCCGCCGCCGATGACGGCCCAGGGGGTCAGGCCGCCGCCCGCCGCCCCTTCAACCTGGCTGACACCGCCGGTGGCGAGAAGTTTGCCGCTGAAGGTGGGGTCTTCCGGCCGGCTGACGGTGGCCGCCGCCGCAGGCGCGCCGATAGTGCCCAGGACGACACCCAGGCACACGACGACTCGGGCGCCGCGGCCCATGCCAGGCACCCACCCCCAAAGCGAAGCCACGATACCGCCCCTGTCCTGCCAAACCGTCCCGCCCGCTCGGCACGGGCGCGACGGTAAATGGCGGCCCCAGACCCGTCGTCAAGGCGACGCTATCCGGAAGGTCAGGGTGGTGCGGACGGTCCGCTCAGCGCTGCTTGGCGCCGAACAGGTTCTCGCGCGCCTTGTCGTCCATGGCCTGGCCGGCGGGCCGCGCCCTGTCCTTCAGCAACTCCAGGCCGCGCTGCACGGCAGGGCGCGCCGCGATGGTGTCGATCCAGCGCTTCACATGGGGGAAGTCCGCCAGATCGATCTCATAACGCTCATGCAGGCGCAGCCAAGGGAAGGTCGCCATGTCGGCGATGCCGTAGTCCCCCGCCAGGAACTCCGTCTTGCCCAGCTGGGTGTTGGCCACGCGGATCAGGCGGCGCGCCTCATTGGTGTAGCGGTCGATGCCGTATTGAATGCGCTCGGGCGCGTAGTGGCGGAAATGTCCGGCCTGGCCGAACATGGGGCCCACGCCGCCCATCTGCCACATCAGCCATTGGACATGGCCATACCACACGGCTGCATCGGCGGGACGGAACCGCCCCGTCTTCTCCGCCAGGTAGATCAGGATGGCGCCCGATTCGAACAGCGACAGCGGCGCGCCGTTGGGGCCGTGGGGATCGACGATGGCCGGCATGCGGTTGTTGGGCGAAATGGCCAGGAAGTCCGGCTTGAACTGGTCGCCCGCGCCGATATCCACCGGATGAACGACATAGGGCAGGCCCATCTCTTCCAAGGCGATGGAGATCTTGTGTCCGTTGGGGGTGGGCCAGGCATACAGGGCGATGGCCCCGGCGTTGGTGGACTGGGGGTCGGCGGTGTCGGTCATGTCGGTCATGGCACGGCTCTCGCTCGGGCAGGGGAAGGGACGCTGAGGGTCCCCGAAAAGGTTAACGGGCCGCTGCGACGGTGATCACAGCGGCCCGGTCCCTCGGCATGACCCTCGGGCGCACCCGCACAGCCCTCACGCGCCCCGTCCGGGCGGAGGGGGGGCCGCCCGACCTGCGTCAGAATCCGCCGGCCACGTAGACCCGCAGGCTTTCGACCTCGCTGGTGGCCTCCGCCAGGCGGTGCTTCACCACGTCGCCGATGCTGATGAATCCCACCAGCCGGCCATGCTCCATGACCGGCATGTGGCGGAAGCGGCCTTCTGTCATGCGGGTCATGATGGTGGACACGGTGTCGTAAGGTGAACACGCCACCACACGGCGGGTCATCAGTTCGGAAACGCTTTGGTTCAGCACGGCGGGGCCATGGGTCGCCAGCCCGCGCACGATGTCGCGTTCTGAGATGATGCCGGCCACGCCGCCGCCCGCGTCCAGCACCAGGACGGCGCCAATGCGGTGGGCCGCCAGCAGGGCGGCGACCACCTCTATGGTGTCGGTGGGCTTGGCGCTGATGATGGCGCTGCTGTCTTTGTGCTTCAGAATCCCGGAAACATGCATAGGCGCTTCTCCCGTTCCTCACGGGGGACGCGGGTGGGGTGATTGAACCCCGACGATACGGCCTTCCCAAGGGCCGGTCTTCCGCGTGCCCAGTGGATTCATGCCAAGGAAACCAGCGCCGGCTTCTATTGACCGGTAACGGCCCCCTCCGGAAGCGGGCCGCGGCAGGCGGCCCCTCCTTCCAGAGGTTTATGAAACGTCATGTTGCGCCGCACCCGCAATGGGGCAAACGGGGACCCGCCCGGCCAAGGGCCAAGCCTTACGCATAGGTCAGTAAGGGAGGAATAGGGACGGACGCCGGCGATGACCTTGGACCCCCGGTCACCCGGGGGTCATTCCGGTTCCGCAACGTCCGGTCGCTTATCGGGCGCGGCTGCCCACGCCGCCGGCTGCGGAGCTCTGCTGCGGCACCAGCGGCAGGCAGTTCTGCACGATGGCGTAGCACTGGGAGAGGCGGCCAGCAGGGCTGTCGGTGGAGCTGCCGTAGACCAGCTGCTGCACGACGCCGTTCTTCAGGGTGAAGGTGGCGTTGCAGTTGCGGGCGGACACTTCCGTCGAGCCCCAATCGGCGCCACCCCAATAGCCGCGATGCCACGGGCCGCCACCCCAGCCGCCCCAATAGGACGGGCCCATGCGGGTCTGCAGGCTGTCGCTGGAGTAGGTGTAGTATTCCACGTTGTCGACCGAGGTCTGGCGGGTGGGCACGCCGGCGCAGGACAGCAGGGTCTGCTTAGGCATGCCGACCAGCACACGCTGGGCCAGCGCCGCCTGGTCGGCTTCGGGGCTGGTGGCGCAACCGGCTATGGCCAACAAGCCCACCGCCGCAAGTGCCAAGGAACGGTACCGCATTTCAGTCTCCCTCACGCTTCCGGTTCGGCCATCGCCGCCGGATTGACAAGCCCCAACCGCCAGGCCCCGCCCCAGGGCCCTTCTTCTTAAGATAGTGCAGCCGGGTTCTTCCTACCAGGGCCGGCCGACGGGCGCATGGCGCCAGTTGTCGCGGGACGGGAAAGTTTCCTCGCCCGCCTATTCGGCGGCTTGCAATTCCTCGGCAGTCGCCAGGTCCACGGACACCAGTTGTGACACGCCCCGCTCCGCCATGGTGACGCCGAACAGCCGGTCCATGCGCGACATGGTCAGGCGATGGTGGCTGATGATCAGGAAACGGGTGTGGCCCGCCCGCGCCATCTCTTCCACCAGGTCGCAGAAGCGGCCCACATTGGCCTCGTCCAGGGGTGCGTCCACCTCGTCCAGCACGCAGATGGGCGCCGGGTTGCACAGGAAGACGGCGAACAGCAGGGCGATGGCGGTCAAGGCCTGCTCGCCACCCGACAGCAGTGACAGGATCTGAAGCTTCTTGCCCGGCGGGCTGGCATAGATCTCCAGGCCGGCGTCCAGCGGGTCCTCGGTGTCGGTCAGCTTCAGCTGGGCACGGCCGCCACCGAACAGCTGGGTGAACATCTCCTGGAAATGGGCATCCACCTTGTGGAAGGCCGCCAGCAGACGCTCCCGCGCCTCCTTGTTCAGGCCGGAGATGCCCTGGCGCAGGCGGGCGATGGCGGACACCAGGTCCTCCCGCTCCGTCTTCATGACGCCGATCTGCTCGTCCAACTCCTGCACCTCCTGCTCGGCGCGCAGGTTGACGGGGCCCATGTTGTCGCGCTCGGCTTCCAGCCGGCCCAGGCGCTGCTCCACGGCATGGGCCTCGGGCAGGGGCTCGCCCTCCTCCAGGCCGGCCAGGGCCAGCACCTGTTCCGGCGGGCAATCCAGCCGTTCGGCGATACGCTCCTTCACCGTGTCCAGGTGCTGATGGGCGGAGCCCACGGCGGCCTCGGCATGGGCGCGGGCCTCGCGGGCGTCGGCCAGGCCGTTCTCCGCTTCCTTCAGGGTGCGTTCAGCGGCGGTCAGCGCGCCCTCGGCCTCCGCCAGATCGTCGCCGGCGCGGCTGCGCACCCGTTCCGCCTCATGGATCAGGTCGGCCAGGGTCAGGCGTTCTTCCTCGATTTCCGCCGGACGCTCGGCCAGGCGTTCCTGTTCCTCGCGGGCTTCTTGGGCGCGCTCGGTCAGTTCCGCCAGGCGGCCGCCGGTGCCGTCCCGGCGTTGGCGCCATGAGGACTCCTCGGTGGCGATGGCCTCCAGCCGGCGGCGGCGGTCCTCCGCCTCGCGCAGCAGGCGGTCCAGGGCGTTCTGCGCCTCCGCCTGGGTGCCGCGCGCCTCCATCAGCCGCAGGCGGGCCTCGGCGATCTGCTCACGGCCCTCGCCCGGCGGCGGCAATTCCTCCAGCGTGGCGCGGGCCTCGGCCCAGCGTTCCCGCAGGTCCTCCTCATCCGCTGCCATCTGGTCCAGGGTCTCGGACAGGGCGGCCAGGCGGCTGGCCAAGGCGGCGGCGGCCTGGGCAACCCGGGCATGGGTGGCGCGGGCGTCGGCCACGGCGCGGAAGGCGGCGCTGACGGCGTCGCGGGCGGCGCGGTCCTTGGCCGAGGCCTGGTCCACGGCGCGCAGCGCCTGGGCCACGCGCTCCTCCGCCGCGTCCTTCACCGCCTCATAGGCGGCGCGGGCCTCGGCCACCAGGGCGTCGGCCTCCGCGATCTCCTGCGTCAGCTCGGTCAGGCGGTTGCGCTGACGCAGGCGCTCGGCGGCGGCGGTGGGGGCGCCGGCGGCGATGCAGTGCCCGTCCCAGCGCCAGGCGGCGCCATCGCGGGTCACCAGGATCTGGCCGGGCGCCAAACCGGCCGCCAGGCGGGTGCCGGTGGCGGTGTCGGCGACGATGCCGATGTGGGCCAGGCAGCGGTCCAGCGCGCCCGGCGCCTTCACCTTGGCGGCCAGGGGTTCCGCACCCTCCGGCAGGGCGGCCACCTGGGCCAGGGCGGGGAGGGCGCGCCAATGGACGGGTGCCGCCTCATCCAGCGGCGCGGTCAGGGCGTCGCCCAGGGCGGCGGCCAGGGCTTGCTCATATCCCTTGGCCACGGTCAGCGCGTCCACCAGGGGCGGGAACAGGTCGCCGGCGCCGGCCTTCAGCAGGCGGGTGATGGCGTCGGCCTCGGCCGTCCGGCGGGAGCGGTCACCCTCGGCGCGTTGCAGGGCGTCGCGGGCGGCCGCCTGCTCCTGCGTGCCCAGGGCGCGGGCGGTGTTGGCGGCCTGCTCGGCCGTTGCCTTGGCTCCTTCGGCATCCTCCGCGGCCGCCTTGGCCAGGTCCAGCCGCTCCTCGGCCAGGTGGATGGCCTCTTCGGCTTGGGCCACGTCGTCGCGGGCGGCCTGCTGGCGCTCCAGCTCCGCCTTCTGGGCCTGATGTTCTTCGATGCGGCGGCGCAGGGTGGCGACGCGCTGGTCCAGGTCCTGCGCCTGGCGCTGGATCTGGGCGCGCTTGGCCTCATCCGCGGCCAGCCGCTCCGTGGCGGCGGCCAGTTCGGCATCCAGGCTGGCGACGGTGTCGCGGATTTCCTCCAGGCGGGCCTTGGCCAGTTCCTGGCTTTCAGCCTCGTCCCCTTGAGCGTCGGCGATGGCCTGGCGTTCCTCCGCCAGGCGGGACAGGGCGCGGTCGGCGTCCGCCGCCAGGTCCTTTTCGCGCGCCAGGTCGCCCTCGATCTGGGCCAGGCGGCGCTGCAGGGTGGCCAGGGCCTCGGTCGCGCGCCGCTCCTCCGCGTCCAGCTGCTCCCGCGCCACCAACAGGCGCTGCAGGGCGGCGGCGGCCTCGGCCTCGGCCTGACGCTTGGGCGGCAAGCTGGCGGCCAGATCCGTGCGCTTGGTGGTGGCCTGCGTGACGGCCAGCATCAGGCCGCGCACCGCGTCCTCCGCCTTGTCGAAGCCGGCGCGGGCCTGCATGACCTGGGCGGTGGCGGTGGTCCAGCGCAGGTGCAGCAGTAGCGCCTCCGCCCGGCGGATGTGGTCGGAGATGTTGCGGTAGCGGGCGGCCTGGCGGGCCTGCTTGCGCAGGTTCTGCAACTGCGCGTCCATGGTGACGACCACGTCGTCCAGGCGCGTCAGGTTGGTTTCCGCCGCCTTCAGCTTCAGTTCCGCCTCATGGCGGCGGGAATGCAGGCCGGTGATGCCGGCGGCCTCCTCCAGCAACTGGCGGCGGTCGCCCGGCTTGGCGTTGATCAGGGCGCCCACCCGCCCCTGGCTGACCAGGGCGGGGGAATGGGCGCCCGAGGCGTTGTCGGCCAGCAGCAATTGCACGTCGCGGGCGCGGGCGGGCCGGCCATTGATGCGGTAGTCGGACCCCGCGCCGCGTTCCAGCTTGCGGCTGATCTCCATCTCCGTCTGGACCGCGTCCGCTTTGACGCCCGGCGTGCCGGCCGTCAGGTTGGGGCTGTCCAGGTGCAGCACGACTTCGCACAAATTGCGTGCCGGGCGCGTGGCCGTGCCGCCAAAGATGACGTCGTCCATGTCCTCGCCGCGCATCTTCTTGGCCGAGGTCTCACCCATGGCCCAGCGCAACGCCTCCACCAGGTTGGACTTGCCGCAACCATTGGGGCCGACGATGCCGGTCATCCCGGGCTCGATCAAAAGCTCGGTGTGGTCCACGAAGGACTTGAAGCCGGAGATGCGAAGCTTGGTGAATTGCACGGGGGCTTACTTCTTCGGTGCCTTGGCGCCGGCCTTGATCAGGGCGGCGGCCAGCTTGTCATAGTCGTTGGGGCCCGCGACGCGGTCCACTTCCTTGCCGCCCTTGCGGATAATCAGCGTGGGCGTCACCTCGATCTTGGCCTCGTTGGCCTCCTGGCTGCTGGTGGCCACATAGTCCTGAAGCGGCTTGCTGGCCACGCAGGCGTCGTAGGCCGGGCCGGGCAGGCCCGCCATGCCCATCATCTCCTTGAGGCCCGCCTCGGGATCCTTGGCACCCAGCCATTGGTTCTGGGTGCTGAACAGCAGGCTGCGGGCGTCATTATAGCTGGCGACGGGCAGGCAGCGCGTGGCCATGTGGGCCAGGTAACCCACGCGGTTGGTGGGGGTGTCATGGAAGACGAAGCGCACCTGGCCGGGATTGATGAAGTCCGCCTTCAGCCGGGGCAGCATCGTCTCCTCGAAATGGGCGCAGTGCGGGCAGGAGAAGGAGGCGTATTCCTCGACAGTCAGCGGTGCGTTGCCGCTGCCCAGGGCGCGGGTGCTGGTGGCGGCGGCGATGTCGATGCCGTTGGCCGGCCCCGCAGGGGCGACGGGGGCCGCCTGGGCTAGCGCCAGGGTGGGCGCCAGGGTGGGCGCCAGCAGGGCGGCCGTCGCCACCGCGAGGGCGCGGGCAATCGGCGCCATTGTTCCCACTGGTCCGCGCGTGCCGCTGGCTTGCTTGACCCCCATCATCCCCATTCCCCTTGATCGCGACATCGACGGCACTGACTGTCATGAGGCGGCGCGCCGGGATCGCCCCGGCGCGCCATCCCATGTCACTTCTTGCGGCGGGTCAGCATGAACAGACCGCCCAGGACGACCAGCGCGGCCACGATGCCACCCACGATCATGCCGGTGTTGGGGCCGCTGCTGGCGCTGGCGGCCGGGGCCGGCGTGGATGCCGGGGTGCTGGCCGGGGTGGACGCGGCCGGCGTGGCGGCGGCGGGTTGGGCGGCGGTGCCGGCGGTCGGGTCGGGGGCGGGGTTGGCCGGCGCCTTGGCGCCCGCCTTCACCAGCGCGTCCGACAGCTGGCTGTATTCACGCAGGTTGTCGATCTTTTCCACCACCGCGTCGCCCTTCTTGATGAAGAAGGTCGGGGTGCCGTCCACGCCCAGCTTTTCCGACGCATCCAGCCGGCTCTGGGTGATGAAGTCCTGCAGCGGCTTGCTGCTCAGGCAGGCGGTGAAGGTGGCATCGGACATGCCGCCCAGGCGCAGGGTCTGCTGCAGGGCCTTCAGCGGATCGTCGGCGTGTTCCCACTGCGCCTGCGTCTTGAAGATCAGGCCTTTGGCGGCGGTGTAGCGGTCGGCCGGCAGGCAGCGGGCGGCCATTTCGGCGGCGAAGGCCAGCTGGTCCAGCGGGAAGTCGTGGAACACCAGCTGCACCTGGCCGGTATCGATGAAGTCCGCCTTCAGCCGCGGCAGGAACGCCTCTTCGAAATGAGCGCAGTGCGGGCAGGTGAACGAGGCGTATTCCTCCAGCACGACGGGCGCCTTGACGTCACCCAGCACGCGCGGGCTGGTGGCGCTGGCGACGTCGATGGTGACGGGGGCGTCCGCCGTCTGGGCGCTGGCCGCGCCGGCCGACAGGACACCGGCCAGGGCACCTGCGGCCACCAGGGCGGCGGCCAGCGAATTACGCAGATGTAGGTTCACCTTAGTTCCTCCGATACCAACTGTAGTGACTATAGGGGGCGGCGCCGGGGGCCGGCAAGCCGCGTCCGAGGGGCTATCGCTTCGGGGACCCGGCCGGCTTTTCGGTGGCCAGGATGGCGCGGCCCAGGCTGGTCAGCGCCTCCCGCAAGTCCCCGTCTTCCACGGCCGCCGTCTGGGTTTCCAGCGCCGCCGCCTCTCCCGCCGACAGGCGGCGGGGAATCGGCGCCGGCCGGTCGCGCCGTCGGTTGGTGGCGGGAGGCGCCTGCAGCAGCTTCAGCCGCGCCACGGCGCGGAAACCGAAGAAGCCGTTCAACCGTTGCAGGATCTGCGGTTCCTCATGCTGGATGAACAATGCGGCGGGTCCGGCCACGCCCAGGTGCAGCACGGCATCATCCTGCCGGCCCTTGGGGAACTGCAGCTTCAGCGGCAGGGCGACGCTGGCCAGGCGCGGGCCCACGATAGCGTCCCATTCAGCCAGCAGGGTGGCGAAGGCGGGGCCGTGCGGGCCCAGCGCCTTGCCGGCGATGGCGTTCAGGTGGCGGCCGATGGGGCGCGGGCCGGGCATGGGCGTCGGTGGACCTTGAAACAGTTGCGGGGGCGGCGTATCCGCTGGGGGCGGCCCCTATCCGGGAACAGTGTTTGGGGGTTGTTGAACCATGGCGCAAGGGGCTTTGACCACACAATGATCGTCGCAGGCGACTCCTTCCCCCTTGGCTCCGCCGCCGGCCCTGACCTGCCGGCTCCCCGGCCCGCCGACCTGCTGGCCTGGTATGACGCCCACCGCCGCCAACTGCCCTGGCGGTCCGCTCCCGGAACGGTGGCCGATCCCTATCATGTCTGGCTGTCGGAAATCATGCTGCAGCAGACGACGGTGGCGACCGTGGGGCCTTACTTCCAGCGCTTCCTGGCCCGGTGGCCCACGGTCGCGGACCTGGCGGCGGCGGATCTGGACGCGGTGCTGAAGGAATGGGCCGGTCTTGGCTATTACGCCCGCGCCCGCAACCTGCATGCCTGCGCCCAGGCGGTGGTAGCGCGGCATGGTGGCCGCTTCCCGGCGGACGAGTCCGCCCTTCTGGATCTGCCCGGCATCGGCGCCTACACCGCCGCCGCCATCGCGGCCATCGCCTTCGACCTGCCGGCCACGGCCATGGACGGCAATGTGGAACGCGTTCTGTCCCGCATCTACGCGGTGACCGACCCGCTGCCGGGTTCCAAGCCCACGCTGAAGGCGCTGGCCACGGCCCTGGTCCCGGACAGGCGGCCGGGCGACTATACCCAGGCGCTGTTCGACCTGGGGGCCACCTTGTGCAGCCCGCGCAATCCGCGGTGCGTGCTGTGCCCCTGGCGAGATGCCTGCCGAGGACGGCGGGACGGCATCGCCGACCTGCTGCCGCGCAAGGCGGAGAAGGCGGCCAAGCCCACCCGCCGGGGCGTGGCCTTCTGGCTGACCAACGCGCGGGGGCAGGTGCTTCTGCGTCGCCGGCCCGAGTCGGGCCTGCTGGGCGGAATGATGGAGGTGCCGTCCAGCGCCTGGGAACCGGGCGCGGACTTGGCCTACACCCGGGCGCTGGCCTGGGCGCCGGCGTCGGTGGACTGGCAGCGCCTGCCGGGCATCGTCCGCCACACATTCACCCATTTTCACCTGGAACTTACCGTCGTTCGCGGCCACCTGGCGGATGAGGGGGCGGCGGTCGAAGGCGTATGGTGCGCCCCCGCCGATTTCCATGACCAGGCCCTGCCCACCGTCATGCGCAAGGTTGTCACCTGGGCGCGCAGCGGGGGCAAGGACTGATCCCCCAGGATCGCCGCGCTTCTCCTTGGGACTGCAGGCATATGGGACGAAACGTGGGTAAGGATGGCCAAGGGGCGGCAAAGCCGACGCGGCGCGCGCTGCTGACCGGCATGGGGGCCGCGCTGGCGGCGCCGATGGTGGCGGCTCCCGCCTGGGCCCGGGCTGGCGGCACGCCGGTGGATTTGGCGCTCGTGATGGCGGTGGACAGTTCCGCCAGCATTTCCAAGGTGATGCTGGACTTCCAATTGCGCGGCCATGCGGCCGCCTTCCGCGACAAGGCGGTGCACCAAGCCCTGGCCGGCGGGCCCAAGGGCAAGGTGGCGGTGCAACTGGCCCTGTTCTCCGGCCCCGGCACCCTGACCACGCTGGTGCCCTGGACCCTGCTGGCCACGCCGCAGGACGCGCTGGCCCTGGCCGACCGCATCGACGCGGCGCCCGGCGTGGCCATGGGCGGCAACACCGCCCTGGGCGATTGCATCGTCCAGGCGGTGCGCCAGCTGGACGCCTGTCCCTACAGTGCCGACCGGCGCACCATCGACCTGGTCAGCAACGGCTTCAACAACGGCGGCATCGATCCCCGCTCCGCCCGCGCGCACGCCCAGGCCGCCGGGGTCGGGGTGAACGGCCTGGTCATCCTGGACGAATATGACTGGCTGGAGCCGTACTACCGCGAGAATGTCGTGGCGGGGGAGGACGCCTTCGTCATCACCGCCGCCAACCGCCACGCCTTCGCCGACGCCTTCCTGTCCAAGCTGGTGCGGGAAGTGGTGTGATGGCGGCTGTAAGGCCTCTCTTTATGCCGTCCTAGGCTGCGACTGCAGCCGCCGGAGGTTTCCGGGGAGCGCAGCGGACTGGAAACCGAGGATCAGCCAAGTCAGCGGATGCTGGCGCCCGGCGTCTGAGGGACCCAAAAAACAGGAGGGGTGTTGGCCCCTCCCGTTTCATTTCAGCCGTGAGACTGAGGTTTACTGCTGCTTGCGCGGACCGGCTGCGGGGCCCGGCTGCTGCGTGCCCTGGGCGGGCGGCGGCTCGTTGGCCTTCTTGCGCAGCACGCCGGCGATGGCGTTGCCGGCGTTGTCGGCCACAGCCTTGGACGCCGCTGGCGCCTCATGCGAGATGATGAACAGCTGCCGGTCCTTGGTCAGGTACAGGATCAGGTTGGCGTAGAACTCACCCTTGTCCGTCTTGCAGCTGGCGGAGCCGGTCTGCATGTCGATCTGCAGCAGCTTTTCCAGCTTGCCCTTGGTCGGGGTGTAGGTGCCCTGGCAGCCCTTGGACAGGCTGTCCAGATAGTTCTGCATCACCTTTTCCAGGTCACCCGCCTCAGGCTTCAGGCCGACCGAGCGCAGCGAGCCGATGACATCCTTCTGAACGGCCCAGGCGAAGTCGCCGGGGCGCTCCTGCGGTGACATCTTGTCCACCGGCAGGGGGTGGGCGTCCTTCAGGCCGGCATCGATCAACAGCTGCGCGAAGGCCGGCGGGATGGCCGGCGGCGGCGGCGGCAACTGCAGCTTGCCGGCCACCGCCTGGTCGAAGCAGGCGTTCAGGTCCTTGAAGGCCTTGGTGCCGCCCTTCAGGACGAAGGTGGCGGTATCGTTGGGGCTGCTGACCTCCAGCTTGTTGGCCGTCAGCAGCGCCTTCGTGAAGTTGGCGTCCATCGGGTCGAAGCCGGTCATGATGGCGTTCGGCTGGATGATCTGCGAGCCGCGTGTCTGCTCCAGCTTGCCGTCCAGCTTCAGCTTCACGGCCGGGCCCTGGCCCGGCGGCATGTTGGCGCCGGGCACGCCGATCACCAGATTGATGATCTTGGGCGGCAGCTTCTTGGCCTGCTGCTCGGCCTGGGGCACCGGCAGGGCCAGGAAGACCAGGGCCAGGCCATTGTCGAAGCTGGCCTGCGCCTCGCAGAGCTTGAAGCTGCCATCGGTGTAGACCTGCGGCCCCACCTGCCAGTTGCCGGTGACCGTGCCCACCTTGGACGCGGCCGGTGCGGCAGCCGGCGCAGCCGGGCCGGCAATGGGCGCCTGGGCGGCCGGCGCCTGGCGCGGACCGGCGCTGGGGCCAGCCGCGGGCCCGGCGGCCGGACCCATGGCGGGGCCGGGCACGGGGGCCTGCTGCGGCGCCGCGACGCTGGAGCCCGAGGAGATGGCGCCCGGAAGGATCAGGCCGCCGGCATCCGAACCACTGGTCGGGGCTTGGCCCCCCGAGGGCTGATCCGGTTGCGGGGTGGTCTGGGCAAGGGCGGTGCCGGCCAGGACCAAGGCGGTGCCGGCGGCAAGAAGACGGGCGGTGAAACGGGACACGGGGCTACGTCTATCCTAAATGGAAAACCCATGGGTGCGTCGGGACCCTAGGGCACGTCTTGACATCATTCAAGGGGCATGCGCGGTACCGCCGCAGGCCTGTCCTTGCGCGCCCTCCCGAAGAGTTGGGAAGAGGCGCGGCGCGGCCATACCTTCGCCACAATTCGTCAGTTTTACTCGTTGCTTCCCGGCTTTCCTCTGGAAATGCCGTTGCGTGCCCATTATAACAAATGATCACATTTGGCGCGCGAACGTTTGGGGGCAAACGATGCGCTTCGCAGCCGCGTTAGTGGTTCTGATGGTATCCGCGCCGATGCTGGCGCATGAGCGTTTGGACACCGATGAGGTCGGTCGCTACGTGACGGCGGCTGAGGCTCTGGTCGCGTCCGCGCCGAACGATGGGCAACCGGCGTTCGTCCTGCTGGCCCACCCCGGGCCTGACGCGCAAGCCCTGCTGTCCAAATATGGCTTTGACGAGCGGCGCTGGCGACAGGTGACGCAGCGGGTGCTGGCTGCCCGCCAGGCGGCCCGCGCGGCGGAGGAGCCGGTGGAAAAAGGGGCGACGGCGCAGAAGCTGGCCTCCACCTCCACCCTCAGCGCCTTCGACCGGCAGGAGATGGCGACCCTGGTGCGGTGGACGGAACATGATCGCGCCGCTCTGGACCGGGAAACCAAGGAGGATCGGTCGGTGGTCGCCCCCTTCTTCGACCGGCTGGACCGGCTCGACTCCACCTATGTGCGCCCCGCCGCGCGCTGAGGCCCCGCCTGTCCCGGTGGTGCGCCGGCCCCAATGATGCGCCGGGCTGCGGTCTATGCGCCCATGCGCGCATGCCCCCTCGCGCCCGCGAAATAAACCCCCTATATAAGGGACCTATGCTCGGCCGACGGAACGCCTGGCCAGGTGGGCTTTTGCCTTTGCTTTTAGGCTGCCTTGTGCTTTTGGGACAGTACACGCGATGACGGACTATCGGCTGCAGGCCGTGACGGTGGACAAGATGCCGGCGGCTGGAACCGAGGCGCCGCCCGCCCCCTTGGCAACCCCTTCCCCGGCGACCTCATCCCCTGCGAGTGGGGTGCCCCCGCAGCGGATCAGCGGCGTGAAGCGTTACCTGAACAGCTTCTTCAAGGACCATGCGTTCATCCGCATGATCTACAAGAACATGTTTCAGATTTCGCCGCGGCTGTACCGCTCCAGCCAGCCGACGCCCCGGCACATCGCCCAGGCCGCCCGCTTGGGCGTGCGCACCGTCATCAACCTGCGCGGCCGGCGCGACAATTGCGGCTCCTGGGTGCTGGAGGATGAGGCCTGTGCCCGCCAGGGCCTGGCCCTGGTCAATTTCCCCGTGAATTCCCGCGACGCGCCCAAGAAGCATATCCTGCACCAGGCGCGGGAGATTTGGCGTGACGCGCAGTACCCGGTGCTGATGCACTGCAAGGCCGGGTCCGACCGGGTCGGCTTCATGAGCGTGCTGTACCTGTTCGTGCATGAGGGCGTGCCCCTGCGGACCGCCCTGGGTCAACTCAGCCCCAAATATGGCCACCTGCGGCATGCCAAGACCGGCATCCTGGACCACTTCTTCGAGACCTTCCTGGCCTATGCCGAGGGGCAGCGCATCGAGCCGACCGTCGACGCCTTCTACCAGTGGGTGGATGACGTCTACGACCCGCCGGCCTTCAAGAAGACCTTCATGACCCGCTGGTGGGCCAGCGTACTGGCGGACAAGGTGCTGCGCCGGGAATGATCCCGGACGCAGCGGCCCGCCTCTCGATCATTTCACCTCGAACAGCGCGCTGCCATGTGCGGGCAGGGTGACGGCCATGGCTTCCGCCGCCGGCAGGGCCTTGTCCGTCCACAGGTCGTGGGGCGCATGGCGGCCGGCGGCCAGGCCCACCTTTTCCCACGGCGCCGACAGCGTCGCGGGCTTGTCATCCAGATTGAACAGCGCCAGGTAGCGCTGACCCTTGGCGCCCGTGGCCAGCCAGACGCGGGCGTTCTCGAAGCCGGCGGGCAGGTCCGTCACCGGCCGGCTGTCCTTGGCCGTCTGGTCCACCGCGATGACCGCGCGGTTGGTGATCAGCGCGCGGGTGGCATCGTCCAGCTTGGTCAGGTTGGCGCCCAGGATCAGGGGCGAACGGGCGATGGCCCACAGGGTGATCAGGGTGCGCTGTTCCTCCGCCGTCAGGCGTGAGGCGCGGGGCTCACCCCAGCCGGGATGGGGGGCCAGGGTGCCGATGGGCAGCATGTCCGCGTCCGGCCAGCGGCCCTGGCCCGTGTGCGGCGCCCAGCCGGGCAGGCGGTCGAACAGGTCGCGCACGCCATAGGGGAAGTCGTCGCCCGGCTTTTCATGGGGGAAGGTCCAGCCGTCCCACACGTCATTGGTGATACGCCACATCTGGCCATAGCGGCTGATCTCCGCCGCGTGGGACAGATTGGTGGGACCGGGCGACAGGCTCAGCACGATGGGCCGGCCCGTCTTGGCGATGGCGCTGCTGATCTGCCGGATTTCGCTGGCCTTGTAGGGATGGTCGGCGATGCAGTCGACCTTCAGGAAGTCCAGGCCCCAGCGCGCGTACTGCGCCATCATCGAATCATAGTAGGCCTGGCCGGCGGGCGTATCGCGCACCCCATAGTTGCCGTCATCCCAAGGGCAGGTGTCGGCGGTGTCCGCCACGTCGGCCGCGTGGAAGGAGGCCCCCGCCACCGGCGTGTTCCGCTCCACGGCCTGCTTGGGAATACCGCGCACGATGTGCAGCCCGAACTTCAGGCCCTGGGCATGCACCCAGTCGGCCAGCGTCTTGAAGCCCCGGCCGTCCGCGGCCGTGGGGAAACGCGCGGGCACGGGGACCAGCAGGCCGTTGCCGTCCAAGAGGTACTGCCGCTCCGCCAGGGTCTTGCCGAAGGGGTCGGCCATGTACCACCCCTCATCCACCACGGCGTATGTCCAACCGTAACGCTTCAGCGTCGCCAGCACGCCGACATTGGCCTTGAAGTCGGCCTCGTCGATGGTGAAGCCGTAGGCGTCCCAGCTGTTCCACCCCATGGGCGGCGTGGGGGCGGGCGGCGTGGGGGCAGGCGATGCGGCCAGGGCGGGGCCAATGGCCAGCAATCCGGTCAGGACGGTCGGTAAAAAACGTGCGATGCGCAGCCAACGCCGCATGGGGCTCTCCCTGTTTTCCGTGTTGTTAGCGATAACAGTACGGAAAAGCGGCGCCCCCGCAATCTCCAAAACCGGATTTGTCGTACTAATCAGGTCTAATGTAGCGTGGGCGGCCGGCCATGCAGATCCTCGTGGCCGCTGGCGTCCTCGAACGCGGCGATGGAGGAGATGGGCGTGGCCTGGTGGTGGATCATGCGCCAGCCGCCCACCGACCGGGTGAACAGGTTGGTGACCACCAGGGCGGTGCTGGCCACGAACTCCTCGCACACCACCCAGCCGATGTCGCCGCAGACCATGGCCTGCGCGCCCTGGTGGCGCACGTCCGGGGACCGGGAGTTGCCCAGCAGGTCGCGCCAGCTGCGCATGACCTGTTCCCAGCCCGACAGCGCCGGCCAGCCGGGATGGACGCAGCGCACGTCCCCGTCCTGGGCCCACAGCGCCTCCATCCCCGCCACATCGCGTTCCGCGACGGCCTGATAGAAGCGTCGGTTGGCGGCAAGCACGGCCTGGACATCCGCATCGCCCTGGAGATCGACGTCGCCCTCCGCCGCGTCGGTTTGCGGCGCCTGGGTCGACAGTGGCTGCGTTTTCACCATTCCCTCCCGTTCCCCGGCCTTCTGGCCGATCCTGTTTTGGCGGCCCCGTGGGCCGGCCCACCGATTGTTGAACCTGGGTTCAGGATAGCGCGTCTGGGCTGTTGTGGGCGCGAATCGGCGTTTCGGTCACGGAATTGTGCCCGGCCGGCTCGTTGGCTTTGAAACGGAACGGGGCGGTAGGTTGCCCCACCGCCCCGTATTGACCATCACGCCCGTGACCCCCGCGCTTATTCCGCCGGCGCGGTCGAGGCCTCGGCCCCGCCGCCCTTGGGCAGGGCGTTAAGGGTGCTTAGGAACAGGGCGGCGATGTAGGGGAAGGACTGGACCACCAGCATGGTTGCCCAGACATAGGCGTCGCGGTTGTCACTGCCCTTCAGCAGGGCGATGGCGGCGGCGGCCAGCCACAGGCCCAGCATCAGCGCCACCTCTTCCCGCGCATGCAGGAAGCCCTGGATCAGGGCCGGCTGGTCCTCGCACTTGGGTGTGCGCACGAAGGGGCGGCCGCTGGTGAACAGGCCCACCCAGACGGCGCGGCCCACGGTGTGGGTCAGCGCCATGCCGGCGATGGCCGCTCCCAGCTTGTCGATGAAGCGGCACTTCACCCGCTCCCCATACAGCCACAGGCCGCATAGCACCTTGAAGAAGAAGACGCTGAGGGTGGGCAGGATGAAGACGGTGGGCGGAAACTCGATCCACTGCGGCAGCAGCAGCAGGCCCAGCGACCAGATGATGCCGCCGATGACGAAGCCCATGTGGGCGGCGTCGGCGAACCAGGGCAGCCAGCCGGTGATGAAGTGGTACTTCTGACCGGCGGTCAGCTTGGTGCCGCCCGGCATCATCTCGCGCCAGTGGCGCTTCAGGATCTGCACGGCACCGTAGGCCCAGCGGAAGCGCTGGGTCTTGTAGCCGGCGAAGCTGTCGGGGACCAGGCCCTGGCCGAAGCTGTCGGGCATGTAGACCGCCTCCAGCTTCTCCTCGAACAGGCGCAGGCCCAGCTCCGAATCCTCGCAGATGCACCATTCGGCCCAGCGGCCCACGCCGTCCAGGGCGCTCTTGCGCACCAGGGTCATGGTGCCGTGCTGGATGATAGCGTTGCGCTCGTTCCGCTGGATCATGCCGATGTGGAAAAAGCCCTGGTATTCCCAGTTGATCATCGACTTGAAGGCGTCGTCGGACCAGTCGCGATAGTCCTGCGGGGACTGGACGAAGCCCACCTCCGGCCGCTTGAAATAGGGGATGGTGGCCGACAGCCAGTCGGGCGTGACCTGGTAGTCGCTGTCGATGACGCCCACCACCTCCACATCCGGGGCGGTGACGGACAGGCCAAAGTTCAGGGCGCCGCCCTTGAAGCCCGGCCAGCGCGGCAGGTGGAAGAAGCGAAAGCGCGGCCCCAGCTTGGCGCAGTATTCCTCCAGCGGCCGCCACACCGCCTCGTCCTTGGTATTGTTGTCGATCACCAGGACTTCGAAGTTGGGGTAGTCCATGGCCGCCAGGGCGTCCAGGGTCTCGATCACCATGTGCGCCGGCTCGTTGTAGCAGGGCACATGGATGGAAACCTTGGGCGTGTAGTCGCCCAGCGGCTCACGCACCGGCGTGTAGCGCCGCTTCCAGCGCTGGGTCCACACCACCTCCGTCAATTCCAGGCCGTCGATCAACATGACGGCGAACAGGATTAGCTGGGCGAAGATCAGCACCATGAAGGCGGTGAAGGACAGGGTGCCCATGCCCACGGTCAGGGCCTGGGTGCCTGTCCACACCAGGACGGACGCCACCGTCTGGATCAGGAAGCCGTAGAACAACTGGCCGCGCCATTTCAGGTCGTCGCGGGCCAGCACGAAGAAGAACATGGGGAAGAAGGCCAGGGCGGTGGCGATGGCGCACAGCACCCGCCACGACGGCACTTCCAGGATGCCGCCCACCATGGGGAACTTCTGGTGGCGATGGGCGTCCCAGATGCCCCAGGCCGTTTCCGCCGTGCCGCCCAGCGTGCGCTTCCACGGCTGGTCGAAGGCCTCCATGATGTAGAAGTCCAGGCGCTGCTGGCCGGCGATGTTCAGGAAGCTGCGGATGTACTTGGCCTCGTTCACCAGCCCGGCCTCGGCCGCCCCGCGATAGGCGCCATCGGACGGCCAGCCGGTCTCGCCGATCAGGATGTGCTTGTTGGGGAAGCGCTCCTGCACCTGGCGGTAGGCCGCCATGGCGTCTTCCACCGCGCGGTCCACCGACACCTTGTTCCAGTAAGGCAGCAGGTGGATGGTGATGAAGTCGCAGGCGTCGGCCAGTTCCGGATGATCCAGCCAGACGTAGGACGGCTCGGCCGTGGACACCGGCACGTTCACCTGGCGCTTCACCCGCTGGATGTAGTCGATCAGCTGGGCGACGCTGAAGTCATCGCGGAACAGCACCTCGTTGCCGACCATGACCCGCTTCACATTCGGGTTGGCGCGGGCGACGCGCACCAGGCCGGCCAACTCCGCCTCATTGGCGGCGGTGTCCTTGGACAGCCAGGCGCCCTGGGTGATGGTCAGGTTGGGGTAACGCTCCAGTGCGATGGGCGCTACCTGGTCGATGCCGTTGCCGACCTGATAGGTGCGGATGGACTGCACATGCGGCGCCACCACGTCCAGGTCGCGCTTGATGTCATCTGCGGAGGGGCTGTCCCCGTTCTGCGGGCTTTGGTTGGCCTGGAAGGGCACGAAGGCCACACCGGCGATGGTGCCGGCCCAGGGGCGCTCGCTGGCCGGGCGGTTGACGACTGCCCACGCGCCGATGTTGCCCAGCACGAGAAGAAGCAGGACCGCCCAGGCGGATTTCTGCATCCTCAAAATCTTACGCATTGTGAACGACCCCTGCCCCTGGAACGGAATGATGATGAACGGGACGATGATGAAAAAGGAATAGGAACGCGCACGGCTGAACGGGCGGCCCCGCAAACTAATGAATTATCGGGCGGGTTCCCAGCCCCAAGGCCCCACCATGGCGCCCCACCGTGACGCCCCCGCCGTGACGGAAGCGAAACCATCCAATGACACGACTATGGGGCAATTTTATGGAGGCCGGGCGCCCCCACGCCATTTTCAGTCCCAAGGCTGACCCATCCGCGCCCCTCATCTCCATGACCCGGCCGCCTTCCCTGGGCGAACCCCTTGGACGGACGGCATTGGACAGTAGTACATAGCCATCCTACCGAGGGCGTCC
Organism: Nitrospirillum karajorum; assembly: GCF_036348415.1. Lineage (NCBI taxonomy): Bacteria > Pseudomonadati > Pseudomonadota > Alphaproteobacteria > Rhodospirillales > Azospirillaceae > Nitrospirillum > Nitrospirillum karajorum. The sequence goes on along the minus strand of NZ_JAZBQB010000003.1, from coordinate 778,011 downwards.
AGCGGTATTGCGGGCGCCGTCCGTCGCCGAATCCCGGCGTCCTGCCCCGAAGGGATCGCCTGCGCAAATGACAAGCACCGCCGACTTCGTCCTGCACCCCCGCCTGGCCGCCGACACCGTGGCCGTGGGCGACCTGCCGCTCAGCCGCGTGCTGCTGTCCCGCAACGCCAGCTGGCCCTGGTTGATCCTGGTTCCCCGCCGGGCCGGCGCCGTCGAGATCCATCGGCTGGAGACGGCCGACCAGGTCCAGCTTATGGCGGAGATCGCCCAGGTCTCGCGCGTCATGGAGGCGGCCTTCAGCCCGGATAAGCTGAACGTCGCCGCCATCGGCAACCTGGTGCCGCAACTGCACGTCCATGTCGTCGCCCGCACGCGCGGCGACGCCGCCTGGCCGGGCCCCATCTGGGGATCCGGGTTCGAGGAAGCCTACGGCCCCGATGGCGCCGAAGCGCGTGCCGCCAAGCTGGCGGCTGATCTGGGCCTATGATCCAGCCGTATCCACCCCGTACGAAAAGCTGAAATTGTCGGAGAGCGCGCCATGATCATCGTCCATCATCTGAACCATTCCCGGTCGCAGCGCGTGCTGTGGGCGCTGGAGGAACTGGACCTGCCTTACCAGGTGGTGCGGTATGAGCGCGATCCGGCCACGCAGTTGGCCCCCCCGGCCTTGAAGGTCATTCATCGCCTGGGCAAGTCGCCGGTGATCGAGGACGATGGCCTAGTGTTGGCCGAATTGGGCGCCATCATCGAGTATCTGGTGCGCACCCACGGGAATGGGCGCCTGGCGCCGCCGGCGGGGGACCGTGCCGCCCAGGCGTGCTACAGCCACTGGATGCACTACGCCGAGGGTTCCGCCATGCTGCCCATCCTGCTGCGGCTCTACACCAGCCGGCTGGGCGACGGTGCCGCCCCCCTGCAGCCCCGCATCGCGTCGGAGATGGCCAACCACCTGGGTTACATGAACGCGGAACTGGCCCAGGGCCCCTGGTTCCTGGGGGAGACCTTCACCGCCGCGGATATCCAGATGAGCTTCCCCATCGAGACGGCCCTCACGGCGCCGGATGCGGCGGAGCGCTTCCCCCACCTGGCCGACTTCCTGACGCGCATCCAGTCCCGGCCGGCCTACCGCGCGGCGGTGGAGAAGGGCGGTCCTTACCGCTATGACCGCGGCGCCTGAAGACGCGCCCGCAGCCACTCGGCCAGCGGCGCCCACACCTGCGCCGGCGCGCCGGCGCTGACCACCATGCCGATGTGGCCCAATGGGGGCTCCAGCCGGTCGCCGCCGGGTATGGCATCGATCAGGGCGCGGGCGGCGCCCGGTGGCACGATGCGGTCGCGGGCGGGGATGATGGCCAGCGTGGGCAGGCGGATGGCCTCCGGCGTTATGGCCCGGCCCGTCATCCGCCAGTTACCCTGGGCGGGGTCGTTACGGCCGTACCATCCGCCCAGGCATTCCCGCGCGACGGCGGCGGCCAGGGGCACCCCGTCGTTCAGCCAGTCCTCCAGCGCCACGAAGTCCTGGGCGTCCTGGCTGTCCGGGTCCAGGTGGGCGTAGCGGCTGAACTTGCGCAACGCCAGCAGCGGGTCCAGCCCGGCGAACAGAAACTGGATCATGTCCACCGGCAGTTCGCCCAGCCAGGTCAGCGCCGGCTCGACCAGGGGCAGGACGGCGGCGGTGCGCAGCGCCGCCGCCGCGTCGTCGGCATGGAAATCCCAAGGGGCGGCTAGCAGCACCAGGGATGAAATCGCCTCGGGTCGCAGCACGGCGGCGGCGGCGGCCAGCGTGCCGCCCATGCAATATCCCACCAAGGCAGGCGTCTGGCCCATCAGGTCGCGCGTCGCGTCCACGGCGCGTGCCAGCCGGCCGGCGACATAGTCGCTGAGGCCGAACCCTCGCTCCGTGGCCCCCACCGAGCCCCAGTCCAGCAGCAGGGGGCGGAACCCTCCCTGCGCATCGCTCACTTGCGCCAGCCATCGCACCAGACTCTTGCGCGCCGACAGGTCCAGGATATAGCCGCGGTTGACCAGTGAAGGCACGAACAGCAGCACGGGGCCCTTCGCCCCGGGCCGGCTGTAATCCAGCAGGCGGCTGTTGCCTTCCGTCCATATCGGTGGCGGGTCGAGGACGTCGCGCTGGTAGGGGGCCCGGCGATAGCGTTCCAGCCCGCTCAGGAACGTGTCGAGTCGGCGTCGGGTTTCGCGCTCAACCGCTGTTTTCAGCGCCTCCGGGTCGACGCCGGCGAGGTCGGCGCGCAGTTGGCGGCACCTCGGCTCCAGCTCCTTGCGCCAGATCGGCGAGCTGCCGTTCAAGAGCGGCAATCCGGCCTGCGAGTTCAGCAAGACGGCCATCGCTGCCGTCAGGTGCGCTGCCAGCGGCCGGGGGCCCTGGCGGCGTTTCGGGGGCCCCGTCGGTGCCGGGTCGTCCGACCGCTGGCCCGGGGCCTGTGTTGCTGTGCGTGCTGGCATATGGCCCCCAGGGGAAGGTGGCGGGGGTGAAGAAAGGCGCGCCCGACCAGGCGCCAGGCCCCGGATTCGCGCCACCGCCCGGCCAGGCGGCTTGGCCGAATGCGCGGACCAGGCGGGCGAACGCGTCTGTCATGTCTGGATCGGCGGACATGGCGGCCCATTGGTCCTGCCACAAGTCCAGGTAGCGCCGAGCCAGCGCGTCCAGGCTGGGCGGCTCCCCCTGACAGGTGCCGGAGGCGGGGGCGCAGGGCGGGGGCGATGGGGCGTCAGGCTTGCGCGGCATGGGGGCAATCTACACCCGCGCCACCGGCTGGCAAAGCGGTGGCGGAAGGTCATACGCGCATTGTTCCTTAGTAGGATGCTTGCGTGTGCCGCACCGCATGGATTAGCTATGTGCAGTGCACCCGTGCAACGGGTGATAAACATCGCCGGGAAACGCCGCCTATGGTCGACAAAGAAGATCCCAAGCCCGCGCCGATCACGATCAAGAAGTACGCCAACCGGCGTCTTTACAACACCGCCACCAGTTCGTACGTGACCCTGGACCATCTATGCCAGATGGTGAAGGACGGGACCGACTTCGTTGTCTACGACGCCAAGTCGGGCGACGACATCACCCGGTCGGTGTTGACCCAGATCATCGTGGAAGAAGAGTCCAAGGGCGGACAGAACCTGCTGCCCATCGGCTTCCTGCGGCAGTTGATCAGCCTTTACGGCGACAACATGCAGTGGATGGTGCCGAAGTATCTCGAATACAGCATGCAGTCGTTCACCCGTAATCACGAAAAGATGCGGGATTACTTCCAGAACACCCTGGGTGGCATGTTCCCCTTCGGCTCGTTCGAGGAGGTGGGCAAGCAGAACATGGCCATGTTCGAGCGGGCGATGCGCATGTTCTCGCCCCTGGCCGGTGCCGACGCGGCCCGCCCTGAAACGGGTGAGGCGCCCAAGGCCAAGCCCGCCACCACCGGCGGGCAGTTCGATGAGTTGCAGAAGCGGCTGGACGAGCTGCAGCAGCAGCTGGTGTCCCTTACCGGCCTGACCCGCAAGCCGGACTGATCGGTCCCGCCTTCTTCCGATGTCGACAAAACCCCGGTCCCGCATCCTCGCGGCCGGGGTTTTTTGTGGTGTCCTCGCCCGGCGGATGCCGGGACGAGCCGCGGGAAGCACAGCCAAAAATTGCAACGGTCCGGTGTCCGGCGGTGGGGTGCGGGGTTGCGCCAACGGCATTTCACCGGGTGCCGGGCCGTGGGCTAAGGTTTGCGCCCTGGACGAAGGACCAAGGTGTCGGCGGCTGCTTGACGTGCACAGTCGTCTGAAAGACCGGCCCCTGGTTCGTGGTGTGATCGTGCGGTTCCGGCTGGCCCGACCCGCATGGGCCACACCCTCACGCGAATGAACGGGGCCACCCGCGGGGTGTCGCCCTTCTGAAGGAAGATGAGGAAAGACATGCCGCTGAACCGCAGGATTGTTCTGGCCTCGCGCCCCGAGGGGCTCCCGACGGAACAGAACTTCGGGATGGAACAAGCGTCCATCCCCGTGGCGGGCCCCGGCCAGATTCTGCTGAAGACGCGGTGGCTCTCTCTCGACCCCTACATGCGCGCCCGCATGAGCGCCGCCAAGTCCTATACCCCGCCCATCGAGGTCGGTGGCCTGATGGTGGGCGGCACCATCGGTGAGGTTGTGGAAAGCAACGTTCCCGGCTTCCAGGCCGGCGACCTCGTGCTGTCCAATTCCGGCTGGCAGGAATACGCCGTGGCCGGGCCGAAGTCGGTGCATAAGCTGGACACCGATGGCCTGCCGGTCACGACCGCCTTGGGTGTGCTGGGCATGCCGGGTCTGACCGCTTATGTCGGCCTGAACGACATCGGCCAGCCCAAGCCGGGTGAAACGGTGGTGGTGTCCGCCGCCGCCGGCGCCGTGGGCTCCGTCGTTGGCCAATTGGCCAAGTTGAAGGGCGCCCGCGCCGTCGGCATCGCCGGCGGGGCGGAGAAGTGCGCCTTCGTGGTGGATGAGCTGGGCTTCGACGCCTGCGTCGACTACAAGGCCGAGACCTTCAAGGAAGCGCTGGCCGCCGCGTGCGACAATGGCGTCGACGTCTATTTCGACAATGTCGGCGGCCGGGTCACTGACGCGGTGTTCGACCTGCTGAACACCTTCGCCCGCGTGCCGCTGTGCGGCCGCATCGGCAACCTGAACGACACCGCGTTGCCGGCCGGCCCGGACCGGGTGCCGGCCCTGCTGTCGACCATCCTGACCCGCCGCCTGCACGTGCAGGGCTTCATCGTCTCCGACCACTGGCACCGCAACGACGCCTTCCTGGAAGAGGTCGGCGCCCTGGTGAAAAGCGGCCAACTGCGCTATCGCGAGGACGTGACCGAGGGCTTGGAGAACGCCGTTCCCGCTTTTCTCGGCCTGCTGCAGGGCAAGAACCTGGGCAAGGCGCTGGTGAAGCTGTAAGCCGGTTCCGCCACCGTCCTGAGAATCAAGCCCCCGCCCGGTGACCCCGACGCGGGGGCTTCGCCTTTCTTAAATCCTGATCTCCGCGCCCAGCACCTTCAGCAGCTGGGCCAGCCAGGCGGCATGGGCCGGCCAGGCGGGGGCGGTCACCAGCTTGCCGTCGGTGACGGCGCCGTCCACCGGGATGTCGGCGTACTCACCCCCGGCCAGGGTCACCTCCGGCCGGCAGGCGGGGTAGGCGGAGACCTTGCGGCCGGACAGCACGCCGGCGGCGGCCAGGATCTGCGGGCCGTGGCAGACGGCGGCGATGGCCTTGTCCTGCGCCGCGAACGCTTTCACCAGGGTGATCACCCGGCTGTCGAGGCGCAGGAACTCGGGCGCGCGGCCGCCGGGGATGACCAGGGCCACGTAGTCGTCGGCCTTCACGCTTTCAAAATCGGCGTTCAGCGTGAAGTCGTGGCCGCGCTTCTCGGTATAGGTCTGGTGACCCTCGAAATCATGGACGGCGGTGGCGATCTTGTCGCCCGGCCGCTTGCCCGGGGCCACGGCGTCGACCTGGTAGCCCACCATGGACAGGGCCTGGAAGGGCACCATGGTCTCATAGTCCTCGGCGAAATCGCCGACGATCATCAGGATGCGTTTGGGGGCCATGGTGTTCCTCCATTCAGACCGTTCCGGGGATGCCCAGGATGCCGGTGGAGGGCGGAAACGCCTATGGGCCTTAAGGAGGTAGCGGCCGGCGTCGAAAGGTCAGGGGGTGGCGGTGCCCTCTCTCCCGGGGCGGGTATCCGGCAGATAGGGCGTGATCACCCGGCTGGGGCAATAGTCCGGTACATCGCTCCAATCCACGGGCGCGCCCAGAAGGTCTGCCAGCGTCGGCTCACCTGGGGTGGGGTTACGGCTTGGGCTCTCAAGGTTGAGCGTGCGTCCGTCAGCCATCTTGAGGGCGATGGCGATGTGGAAGGGGGCGCGACTGTTATTGTCGCAATGAGGAATGATGAGCCTCACCTGGTCCCTGGTGTAACGATGCGGGGCCGATAGATAGCTGGATTGGGCATAGATGCCGCCGTCGACCAGGCAGGTCCGTGTTCCGCTGAGGAAGAAGGCGACGGCGCCCAAGGGAAGCAGGCTCCACAGCACCCTACGGACCGTCCTGGAGCGGAGGACCTTTTCGTCCCGGTATCTGTGCGGGCGGGCCAAGATCCACCCGGTCAGCCCAGCCATAAAGAACGCGACGGCCATATTCAGGAGAAAAAGTAGGCGCCCGATGAAGCTTGGGGCGGCGCAAAACCACGGGGAGTCCGGCGCCAGCGACATCTGCATCCATTCCCAGGCATAGCCCAAGCCAAGAAGACAGATGAGGAAGACAAGGATGCTGACAGCACCCCCCAGCAATTGCTGCCCGGTATCCTCGTTCAAGCGAACCTTTGAAGCCATTTATTCCACCGCCGCCGTCAGATCCGCCCATTCCTGGGCATGAAGGACATAAGGGGCGGCGCGGGGGAGTAAAGCGCTATCGGTCCGCCTGCCGGTTGACCACGGCGGTCACGGGCGCCAGGACGATACCCCGGTCGCGCAGGCCCACGGCCCAGCGGGCGATAGCCTCCAGTGTCACGGGATAGGGCTGGGCATAGCCGACGGCGACGCCGTTGAGCTTGGCCAGCCGTTCCAGTTCCGCCAACTGGGCGGCGACGCCGGCGTCGGACGGCGCCCGGTCCACCTGCACGTCCGACACGGCGCGGGGCAGGCCCAGCTCGGTGGCGATGCGGGTGGCCTGGCTGGCCGGGGTGGGCCAGCTGTCGACATAGATCAGGCCCCGGCGTTGCACCTGGCGCAGCACGGTTTGCAGGCTGTCATGGCTGGCCAGGAACTTGGTGCCGGTCAGGTTGGTCAGGCCGACATAGCCGGTGGCGCTGGCCATGGCCGTTTCCAGCCGGTCCACGTTCTTCTCATCCGGCAAGCTGGTCAGCAGGGTGCCGGGACCGGGATCGTTGCGGGGGAAGTCCTGCGGCTCCATAGGAACCTGCAGCAGCACCTCATGGCCATCGCCGCGCGCCTGGTCCACCGCCTTCTGCAGGTTGGGCGCGCTGGCGGCGAAGGCCAGGGTGACGGCGGCGGGCATGCGGGCCAGCACCTTTTCCAGGGCGCTGGGCGACCAGCCCAGGTCGGCCATCACCAGCGCGATGCGCGGCCGCTTGTCATCCTGGGGGAAGGGGCGGCTGTAGGCCTGCCAGGGGGCGGGGCCCTTGGCCGGCATGCGTGGCAGATAGCCCGCCCGCGTCTTTTCCAGCAGGTCGTCGTTGCGGCTGGGCGCCAGCTTCACCGCCATGTCCATGGGGTCGGGCTCATGCGCGGCGGCGGCCTTCGCGGCCGCCCCATCCGCCGCTCCGGTGGCTGCCGGGGGGGCCTCCACCGGCCGGGCGCCACCCTCCGGCAGGGTGACGGCGATGTCGGGCAGGGTGGCCGCCTTGCGCCGGGCCGCGGCCGTCTCCTCACCGGTGGCGGCCAGCCAGGCCACGGTTCCCGCCACGACCAGCACGGTCAGGGCCACGGCCACGGCGAACAGGTTCAGGCGCCGCCGGGGTTTGTCGCCCTTGCCCCGCGCCTTGGGGCCCGCCTTGGCAGTTCCGGCACCGCGACCGGTGCGCTTGGGCACGCCCAGGCGCGCCGCCAGCACGTCGGCGGACGCATCCTCGTCCGCATCGGCCAACAGCGCCTCGAAGGCGTCGTTGTCGTCGCCCTTCCCGCGTTTCGTCTTCTTTGCCGCCTTGGAAGGCTTGGCCTTGCGCGACACAAGGCTCTTCAGGCGGCTGGTTAGGGCGGCCAAGGGGTCCCCGTCGGTTGGCTAGGGCGTGTTGTGGTCAGTTCGTGGCCTTGGACTGTTGCAACAGCGACAGGCCGCGCAGCAGGTCCAGGGCGCGCGTCAGCTGATAATCCTGGGGCGTGGCATCGCCATTGGCGGCCGGCGGCACCGGGTTGCCCCCCGGGGCGTCCTGGCCCTTGGCGCCCGCCTTCGGGTCCTGCGTCTTGGAATCGACCTTGGCCTTGTCGGCGCCGGCACCCTTGTTGTCCGGCGTCTTGCCATCCGGGGTCTTGCCGTCCGAGGTCTTGTCCTTGGCGTCATCGCCCGGCTTGGCCGGCTGCTTGGCGCCCGGGTCGGTGTTGCGCAGGGCGTGCGGCAGGTCGGCCTCGCGCCGGCGGATAAGACCGGCGGGTGCGCCCACCTCTTCCACCTTGGCCTGCTGCACCTCGATGTCCGGGGTGATGCCCAACTGCTGGATGGACCGGCCGGACGGTGTGTAATAGCGCGCGGTGGTCAGCTTCATGGCGTTGCCGCCAGGCATGGGCATGATGGTCTGGACCGAGCCCTTGCCGAAGCTCTGCGTGCCCATGAGGATGGCGCGCTTATGGTCCTGCAGCGCGCCGGCGACGATTTCCGAGGCGGAGGCGGAGCCGCCGTTGATCAGCACCACCAGCGGCAGGCCGTGGATGGCGTCGCCGGGCTTGGCGTTGTAGCGCTCGCCCTGGTCGGGGCGGCGGCCGCGGGTGGAGACGATCTCCCCCCGCTCCAGGAAGGTGTCGCTGACCGAGATGGCCTGGTCCAGCAGGCCGCCGGGGTTGTTGCGCAGGTCCAGCACATAGCCGATGACCTTGTCGCCCAGCTCCTTCTGGATGCCGGCCAGGGCCTTGTCCAGGCCGGACTGGGTCTGCTCGGTGAAGCCGGACAGGCGGATGTAGCCGACCTTGCCCTCCACCCGCCAGCGCACCGACTGCACCTTGATGACGGCGCGGGTCAGGGTGAAGTTCAGGGGCTGGGGCACGTTGTTGCGGTGGATGGTGACCTTGATGTCGGTGCCCGGGGCGCCGCGCATCTTCTCCACCGCCTCGTTCAGGCCCAGGCCCACGATGGCTTCGTCGTTCAGGTGGGTGATGTAGTCGCCGGGCTGCACGCCGGCGCGGCTGGCCGGCGTGTCGTCGATGGGCGAGATCACCTTGACCACGCCATTCTCCTCCGTGACCTCCAGGCCCAGGCCGCCGAACTCACCCTTGGTCTGGACCTGCATGTCCTCCCAATTCTTCTTGTTCATGAAGTTGGAATGGGGGTCCAGCGAGGCCAGCATGCCGTTGATCGCGGCCTCGACCAGCTGGTCGTCCGGCACTTCCTCGACATAGTCGGACTTCACCCGCTCGAACGCTTCAGTGAACAGTTCCAGCTGCTTGTAGGTTTCCGCCTTGATCGGCGGCTTCGCGTCCAGCGGCCGGGACAGGGGGCTTGCCAGATAGACCAGGGCCACGACAGCCACGGAGGTCAGCAGTTTCTTCATCTCACCCTTGTCCTTTACCCTCGGTGCCCGTAAAGCCGCGCAGGGGGTTGATCGGCTGACCACCCCGCCGCAACTCGAAGTACAATGTGGGGCTTCCGTCGCTGGCCATGGCGCCCATGGGTTCGCCGGTCAACACACGTTGTCCCACCCGCGTATCGATCCGACCCAATCCCGCGATCAGGCTATGATACCCATTGGGGTGCTCGACGATCAAGATAAGGCCATAGCCCTTGAACGGGCCGGCGAAAACCACCGAGCCTTCATACGGCGCCACGACGGGGGACCCGGCGCGGGCGCTGATGCGCACGCCGCGGCTGGTGGTTCCCACCGCGTCCTGCTCGCCATAGCGCTGGGCCACCGGTCCGGCCACGGGCAGGGTCATGCCGCCCAGCGCCGTGCCGCCGGGCACATCCTTGGGCGTGCGGCCCATGGCGGCCAGCCGCTCCTGCGCCTTTTTCTGCCGAGCCTCTTCCGCCTGCTGGCGCTTCTGCGCCTCCGCCTGGCGGGCCCGCTCGGCGGCCGCCTTGCGCTCCGCCTCCAGCTTTTCCATGAGGTCGCGCAGGTCGCCGGCTTGGGACGTCAACACGGCCATGTGACCGGCCACATCCTGTAGTTCGGCGTCGTTGGCCTGCGACAGAGCCTCGCGGCGCGACACCAGGTCGCGCAGCTCGCCCTCGCGCTTTTCCAGCTCCTTTTTCGCCGTCAGCGCCTGGGCGCGCTTGTCCGCCAGTTTTTGGCGCAAGGCCGCCAGTTCCCGCAACTGCGCCGCCAGCGCGTCCGCCCGCTTTTTCAGCTGGGGGATGGCCTCGCGCAGCAGCAGGGCGCTCTTGACCATCTCGCCCGGCGCCTCCGGCCGGGCCACCATGGCCTCCGGCGGCAAACGGGACAAGCGTTGCAGGGCGCCCAGCAGGTCGGCCAGCGCCGCGCGGTCGGCGTCGATGCGGGCCATCTGTTCCTGCTCGTTGGCGGCCAGGCCGGCCAGCGACTGTTCCACCGTGCGGAGGGCGTCGTCCTGCCGGCGCTGGTCCTCCGCGACCGCCACCGACTTGGCGCGCAGATCGGCCAGTTCCCGCTCCAGCGCGTCGTTCTTGGCGTCCAGCTCGGCCTTGCGCGCCTGGTCGGCCTTCAGATCCTTTTCCACCTTGTCCAGCTGGCGCTGGGCGTCCTGCGGCTTGGGTGGGCTTTGGCTCCCGCTCGTCTGGGCAATGGGTGTCAGCACCACGGGCGGGGCGTGCTGGGCGGCCCCCGCCGCGCCCGGCGCCAGCAACGCCAGCGCCAGGGTCAGCAGGGGAAAGGGGGCCCTGGATGTGGTCACGGGGGGTGCGGTCACGGGCGGTTGTACCCGGGGCCCGCGCTCACTCGGCCGCCGCGCGGGCGGCGTCACGTACCAGCAGGGACCGGCCGGTCATTTCCTCCGGCTGGGGCAGGTTCATCAGTTCCAGCAGGGTGGGGGCCACGTCGGCCAGCTTGCCCTGGTCCAGGCGCACCACATCGGCCGGCGCGTTCACCAGGATGGCCGGCACCAGGTCCAGGGTGTGGGCGGTGTGCGGGCCGCCCGTCTCCGGGTCCTTCATCAGCTCGCAATTGCCGTGGTCGGCGGTGATCAGCAGGGCGCCGCCCTGGCGCTTCACCGCTTCCTCCAGCCGGCCGATGCTGCGGTCCACCGCCTCCACCGCCTTCACCGCGGCGGCCAGGATGCCGGAATGGCCCACCATGTCGGGGTTGGCGTAGTTCACCACCACCAGGTCGAAGGCGCCGCTGTCCACCGCCGCCACCAGCTTGTCCGTCAGCTCGTCGGCCGACATCTCCGGCTGCAGGTCGTAGGTCGCCACCTTGGGCGAGGGGACCAGGATGCGCTCCTCACCCTCGTAGACCTTCTCCTCGCCGCCGTTGAAGAAGAAGGTGACGTGCGGATACTTCTCCGTCTCGGCGATGCGCAGCTGCCTCAGGCCCTTTTGCGAGACGATCTCGCCCAGGGTGTGGCGGATTTCCTTGGGCGGGAAGATGGCCGGCAGGACCTTCGCCAATTGCGAAGAATACTCCACCATGCCCAGCTGCGCGGCGAACTTCACAGGGGTGCCCCGGTCGAAGCCGCTGAACTCCGGTTCCACCAGGGCGGACAGGATCTCACGGGCGCGGTCGGCGCGGAAGTTGGCCATCAGCACGCCGTCGCCGTCCTTCATGCCGGCGTAATCGCCGATGATGGTGGGCAGGATGAACTCATCGTGCTTGCCGGCGTCATAGCTCTGCGTCACCGCCGCCTCGGCGCTGGCGGCCTTCTCGCCTTCAGCCGACACCAGGGCGCGATAGGCCTTCTCCACCCGGTCCCAGCGCTTGTCGCGGTCCATGGCGTAGTAGCGGCCGTCCACCGTGGCGATTTTGGCGCCGGGGGCCTCCTTCAGGCCGGCCTCGATGGCGGCCAGCTGTTCCAGGGCGCTCTGCGGCGGCACGTCGCGGCCGTCGGTGAAGGCGTGCAGGGCCACCGGGATGCCGGCCTGGGCCAGGGTGCGGGCCAGGGCCACCATGTGGTCCTGGTGGCTGTGCACGCCGCCGGGGGAGGCCAGGCCCAGGATGTGGGCGGTGCCGCCCGACTTCTTCAGCGCCGCCTTGAACGCGGTCAGCGCCGCGTTGGTCTCGAACTCGCCCTGGGCGATCGCGCGGTCGATCATGGGCAGGTCCTGGAACACGATGCGGCCGGCACCCAGGTTCATGTGCCCCACCTCGGAATTGCCCATCTGGCCGGCGGGCAGGCCCACATCCTCCTCGCTGGCGGACAGCAGGCCGTGCGGGCAGTCCTTCCACAGGCGGTCATAGTTGGGGGTGTTGCCCTGGGCGACGGCGTTGTCCGCCACCTCTTCCCGATAGCCCCAGCCGTCCATGATGCACAGCACCACGGGGCGGGGGGCTTTGCTGGTCTTGTCGGCGGCGGCCATGGCTGTCTGTTCCCTGATCCTGGTGGTGTGGGAGGTGCGAACCTATTGGGAAAATCGGAATTTCCGCGCCGGATGGCAAGCGGCGCGTCCGAATTTCCGACCTGATAAAGCGTTATAGGCCGGCACGGGTTCGGCCGTCGCGCGTCTTACTTATGTCCGGCCTGCAAGGGGTGGGGACAGAAACGGTATGCCGGGCGCACCATCGCCCACCGCTTCTGTCGCCGGCCTCCGGAACTTCGGCCGTTTCGGCTGGCGCGTCCATGCCACCATCCAGGGTAACGAGACCGGGATAAGGTGGAGGACATCATGGATCAACGGCTGAACGGCGACAGGGGCGGGATCGCTTCCCCCGGGGCCATCGCCCTGGAAGACCGCTGGTGCGCCCACACCTACAAGCCGCTGCCCGTGGTCATCACCCGTGCCCAGGGCGCCTGGATCCACGATGACACCGGCCGCCGCTACCTGGACATGATGAGCGCCTATTCCGCCGTCAATGTCGGCCATGGCCATCCCCGCATCCTCAGGGCGCTGACCGAGCAGGCGGCCAAGGTGGCCGTCGTCTCCCGCGCCTTCCATACCGACAGGCTGGGCCCCTTCCTGCAACGCCTGTGCGCCCTGACCGGCCTGGACGGCGCCTGCCCCATGAACAGCGGGGCGGAGGCGGTGGAGACGGCGGTGAAGGCCGCCCGACGCTGGGGCTATCGCCATCGCCGCATTCCCGCCAACCAGGCGGAGATCATCGTGGCCAGCGGCAATTTCCATGGCCGCACCACCACCATCATCAGCTTCTCCTCCGAAGAGGCCTACCGGGAGGGCTTCGGTCCCTACACCCCCGGCTTCCGCGTCGTGCCCTTCGGCGACCTGGACGCGCTGACGGCGGCCATCGGCCCCAACACGGCGGCCGTGCTGCTGGAACCCATCCAGGGGGAGGCCGGCATCGTCCTGCCGCCGGCCGGCTACCTCAAGGGCGTGCGCGCGGCCTGTGACCGCGCCGGCATCCTGATGATCCTGGATGAGATCCAGTCCGGCCTGGGCCGCACCGGCCGCTGGTTCGCCCATCAGCATGAAGACATCCGCCCCGATGGCCTGTGCCTAGGCAAGGCACTGGGCGGTGGCGTGCTGCCCGTTTCCGCCTTCGTCGCCCGCCGCGATGTCATCGACGTGTTCGATCCCGGCAGTCACGGCTCCACCTTCGGCGGCAACCCGCTGGCCGCCGCCGTGGGGCTGGAGGCCCTGGCGGTGATCGAGGAGGAAGGGCTGGTCCAGCGCAGCGCCGCGCTGGGCGCACATCTCATGGACCGCCTGCGTGCCCTGAACAGCCCACTGATTCGCGACATCCGCGGCCTTGGCCTGTGGGTAGGGCTGGAGATCGATCCCGCCCGCGCCACCGCCCGCCAGGTGGTGGAGGAGTGGATGCGCCGCGGCGTCCTGTCCAAGGAAACCCACGACACGGTGGTGCGCCTGGCGCCGCCGCTGATGATCGCGCCGGAGGATCTGGACTGGGCGGTGGACCGCCTGGCCGAGACCCTGGCGACCTTCGCCTGACATCAATCGACAACAACACCCAGGGAATCCCCATCCATGCCCGATACCAGCCTGACTGGCGCCGCTGCCGCCACCCATGCCGGCGCCGCGACCGACGCCCTGCCCGGTGGCCGCATCCTGATGTGCGCTCCGGAGCATTTCGAGGTGAGCTACGCCATCAATCCCTGGATGCGGCCGGATCGCTGGCAGGAGGAGGGGGCCCTGCTGGGCGCCCGCTCCTCCAACGGCTGGGAACGGCTGGTGGCCACCCTGCGTGGCCTGGGCGTGGAACTGGAATTCGCGGCACCTCAGCCCGGCCTGCCCGACATGGTGTTCACCGCCAATGCCGCCGTGGTTCTGGACGGCAAGGCGCTGGTCGCCACCTTCCGCCACCCCCAGCGCCAGGGTGAGACGCCGGTGTTCCGCCGTACCTTCGACGCGCTGAAGGACCGGGGCCTGCTGACCGAGGTGCATGACATGCCGGCGGGCGTGGTGCTGGAGGGGGCGGGCGATTGCGTCTGGGACCCCGTGCGCAAGACCTTCTGGCTGGGCTATGGCCAGCGCTCCGACAAGGCGGCCGCCCCGGTGGTGCGCGACCTGTTCGGTGTGGAGGTCGAGGCGCTGGAACTGGTCGACCCGCGTTTCTATCACATGGACACCTGCCTCTGCCCCCTGACGGGCGGTGAGGTGCTCTACTTCCCCGGCGCCTTCTCCGCCGAGGGCAACGCCCGCATCCGGGAGCGCTTCGGCGCCGAAAACCTGATCGTGGCGCCGGAGCCCGATGCCTGCACCCTGGCCGTCAATGCCGTGAACCTGGGCCGCGATATCGTGCTGGCCACCGCCAGCCCGGCCCTGCGCGGCATGCTGACGGAGCGCGGCTATCGCGTGCACGAGACGCCGGTCAGCGATTTCGGCCTGTCCGGCGGTTCGGCCTTCTGCCTGATCCTGAAGTTGGATCGCACCTCAAAGTAAAACCCTTGGGCAAGTAAAGCCTTTGGGGGCGGAGGCGAGGGCGCTTAAGCTGGCGTCCTCGCTTTGGCCTTTTCGGACCCCGCCTTGAAGCCGCGCAAGCTCGACGCCATCGACATCAAGATCCTGACGGAATTGCAGGCCGATGGCCGCGTCACCAACCAGGCCCTGTCGGAACGGGTGGGCCTGTCCGCCCGCCCCTGCCTGGAACGGGTGCGCCGGCTGGAGCGCGAGGGCATCATCGTCCGCTACCAAGCCCAGGTGGACGTGCGCCGCATCCAGTCCTGCGTCTTCGTCCTGGCCCAAATCTCCCTGGAAAAACAGGGCCGTGCCCGCACCAGCGCCTTCGAACGCCGCCTGCGCGAGGTGCCCGAGGTCATCGAGTGCTTCGAGGTCAGCGGCCCCTACGACTACATCGCCAAGCTGGTCTGCCGCGACCTGGAGGCCTACCAGGAACTGACCGACAGCTGGATCGACGATGCCGAGATGGGCGTGGCCCGCGTCGTCAGCAACGTCGTCCTGCGCCCTATCCGCGACTTCGGGACGTATCCGGTGTTCGAGGAGGAGGAGGAAGTCTGAGCGTCAGCGCCTTCTGCGCCAATGCGCGGGATTCTGGCGGTTGTGCAAGCAGGCGAGGATGTGGACTTCCGAGTCCACGATGCGGAAAAACAGGGAATACGGGAAGCTTTTGAAGACAGCCTACCGCAGTTCCTTGTGAACGAACGGGAATTGGCGGGGGGCCTGGGCCAAGCGCGTGGACGGTGAGGCCAATTCTTCAGTGAAGCAAGGCTCCGCTGGTGGATATTCGTGGCGGTACCAGATCGTTGCTGTGCGGATATCTTCGGCAGCCAAAGGCGAGAAGATGACGGTCAGCATCAGGCGTGGCGTCGACGCAGTTCCGCCAAAAGCTCGTCGGCTGGAATGCCGTGCTTCATATCCTCATCTGCCGTCGCCAGCCGCCGGTCCAGTTCGGCCTTCTGTGCGTCCGTCAGGGGAATGTTCCGCTGGTCCAGGCTGTCCCATAACTCATCGATGAGCGTCAGGCGCTCCTCGGCAGTCAGGTGATCGAAGGGCAGTACGGTCATCGCTTTCGTCCCTAAAAGGGCACTTAGGTCCTCGAAACATGGCATCCGTCAGGGCCCTTGTCCAGGCAGGGGGTCTAGCGGTCACCCCGTCCTCACCACCCGACGGCCAACGCCCCGGCGCCCAGGGCCAGGGCGCTGACCCCGCCCACCACCAGGCCCAGGCGGGTGCCGCCCACCCAGGCGGCCATGGCGGCCTTGGTCACGGTGTTCACGGCGGTGACGATCAGCACGCCCTCCATGGCGACCTTCAGGGTCAGGCCGTGGCCGCCCAGATGGGCCATGGACAGGGTGACGGCGTCCACGTCGGCCACGCCCGACAGGGCGGCCATGACCAGCACGCCGGGGGCGCCCAAGGACTGCGCCAGCAACTGGCTGGCGAGGGCCACCGCCGCGATGAAGGCAGCCATCTTCAATGCCATGCCCACCTCCAGCGGGTTGGCGATGTTCAGCTTGGGCACATGGTAATGGCGGTTGCGGATGATCAGCACGGCGGCACCGCCCACCTGGCCCAGCGCGGCGCAGGCCAGCGGCGGCGCCAGCAGGCCCAGCAGGTCGGGGTTCAGCACCATGGCCAGCACCCCCACCCGGACCATCATGACGGCCCCGGCCAGCAGCACCCCCGCCCCCAGCAGGCGGGATGAGGTGGGATGCACCCGGCCCAGCCGCGCCAGGGTCAGCGTCGTGGCGGTGGAGGAGGCCAGGCCGCCGGCCAGCGCCGCCATCAACACCCCCAGCCGGTCACCCAGGGCGCGGACGGCGACATAGCCGCCGAAGGAGATGGCGGCGACCATGACCGCCAGCAGCCAGATGGAATGTGGGTTCAAGGCCCCCCATGGGTCCACCGGATGGTTGGGCAGGACGGGCAGCAGCAGGAAAGACATGGCCAGTAAGGTCAGGATGGCCCGGACCTCATCACCACTCAGCGTCGCCACCCAGCGGTGCAGGGGGTCGCGCAGCGCCAGCAGGCCGGTCATGGCCACGCCGGCGGCGATGGCGACGCGCACGTCCGCCAGGATGGCCAGAGCGCCCAGCAGGAAGGTCACCAGCCCCGCCACCACCGAGGTGATGCTGAGATCACGCTCCGGGTTGCGGTCGGTGTCGGCCCTGGCCTCCAGCCAGTGGAAGGCGGTGAAGGCGGCGGCATAGCCCAGGAACACCAGGCCCAGGATGTAGGGCTGCTGCGCCCCCGCCAGGGCGCCGGCCACACCGCCCAGCAGGCCCGACAGGGCGAAGGTGCGCAGTCCCACCGCGCGCTGGTATTCCTGGCCGCTGCGGCTGTGCCACCCCCGTTCCAACCCCACCAGCAGGCCGATCGCCAAGGAAACCGCCAGGCGGCTGAGCAGGGTGGTGGGGTCCATCAAGGCGGTCCTGGGTGGGTGACGACCCGCCCAGTCGGCCCTAATCGTTCAGCCGGCGCATTGATCCACCGCAAGGGCTTGGGGCACCGGCGCCGGGGCCACCGGTACTGGGGCCACCGGTATTGGGGCGGGACTCACGGTCTGGGCGAAATGGGCCACCGTCTCGATGTAGATGCCGCTCTTCATTTCGGCGGCGGTGATGGTCAGCCGCGCCTTGGGCGGCTTTCCCACCCAGGCCCCCAGCGCGTCCAGCGACTGTGGGCCGGCGGACCCGCCATGGGTCAGCAGCAGGGCGGTGTCCGGCAGCTCCGCCCGCTCGCGCTGGACATAGGCGCGCAAGGGCGGGCAGGGCTGCCAGGCCCAGATCGGGCCGGCCAGGATCACCAGGTCATAGTCGCGCACGGCATGGACGGCGGGGGCGATCTCGACCAGCCGGCGCCGGCGGCTGTCCATCGCGGCGCGCCACCAGCCCAGGAAGCTGACGGTGTACCGGTCGCAGCGGATTTCCTCGATATCGGCATGCAGATGCCGGGCCAATTCCTGCACCACGGCGCGCGTCGTGCCGGTCAGCGAATAATAGGCGATCAGCACGGCCATGGGTCCCCTCCCCCTCCGGCTGCCCTCATGGGCTCTGGGTGGGCGAAGACTGGCAGGATGCCCCGCCGCGGGCATTGACGCACCGCAAGCGTGTGGCCCTTACACCCGGTGGTAGGGATGTCCCGCGAGGATTTGCTGGGCGCGATAAAGCTGTTCGGCCAGCATGCCGCGCACCATCATATGCGGCCAGGTCATGGGGCCGAAGGCGATGAGCAGGGAGGCGCGGCGGCGGACCTCCTCAGCCAGGCCATCGGCGCCGCCGATGATGAAGGCCAGGTCGGCCAAGCCGCCGTCGCGCCAGGTGCCGACCTGGCGGGCGAACGCCTCGCTGGGCAGGGCCTTGCCGCGTTCGTCCAGGGCCACCAGGGTGGCGCCGGGAGGGATGGCTTCCAGCAGCAGCTGGGCCTCCAGCCGCTTCAGCTCATCCCCCTCCACCCGCTTGCGGCACTCCACCTCACGCAAGGTGAAGGGCCAGGTGATGCGGCCCTTGTACTCTTCGAACAGGTCGCGGGCAGGGCCCGGCCGGCTGCGGCCGACGGCGATCAGCCAAACGCGCATGGGCCCGATCCCGCTACCGTTCGATCACGATCAAACAGACAAAAAGTCGCCGGCCGGCGCACCGAACCCGGCGAAGTCGGGCGGCAGTTCCACGCCCCACATCTTTTCCAGGTTGTAGAAGGCACGGACCTCGGGACGGAACAGGTGGACCAGCACGTCACCGGCATCGATCAGCACCCAGTCGCACTGAGGCGTGCCTTCGGCGTCCAGGCCGACCAGCCCGACCTCCTTGAGCTTGGACAGCAGATGGCCGGCCATGGCGTCCACCTGGCGGGCGGAGCGGCCGGAGGTGATGACGATGTAGTCGGCCAGGGTGGACTTGCCCTTGAGGTCGAGCACCACGGTGCCTTCGGCCTTGTCATCCTCCACGCTGGCGACGATCAGGTCGCGCAGCTGCTCGGGGAAGTCGGGGGCCGCCATGTCCGGAAGCGGCTGGGGCGCCGTCCGCCCAGCGGTCGGCGTCGGGAAATGGGCGATGGTGGAAATGATCGTTACCTCTAAGCAAAAAAGGGCGCTCAGGACCGGAGGACCGGCCCGCACCCTGATGATAATCCGTTGATGTCCGTGGGCAAGCCGAACGGTGGCGTCTTGCCCACGGGGTTAGCCCCGGCGGTTGGTTTCCCGGTCATCGGCCGGCCCACCACCCCTTCCGCCGGATCTCGGTGGAGGAGGCGGGGTGCAGCGGCCCGTCCAGAAAGGTCCAGGCCGGCGCCGGCCGTGCCGGCAGCCCACCCGCGTCCCGTGGCGGAACCCTGCTGCGGGAATACCGCCGCGCGGCCTGGCCGACAAGCGCCTTTAGGGAATAGGGGCGGCGCGGAAACACGGCAACGGGCATGCGGCCCAGAATGCGCGTCCACCCCCGCCAGCGCGGAATCTGCAACAGGTTGTCGGCGCCCATGATCCAGACGAAGCGGGTGCGGGGATAGCGGCGGCGCAGGGCCTCCAGCGTGTCCACGGTGTAGCGGGTGCCCAGCTGCGTCTCCAGGTCCGTCACCAGGATGCGCGGATCACGGGCGGCGGCGCGGGCGGCATCCAGCCGGGCGTCCAGCGTGGCCATGCCGCGGGTCTGCTTCAGCGGGTTCTGCGGGCTGACCAGCCACCACACCTGGTCCAGCTGCAGGCGGCGCAGCA
This sequence comes from Nitrospirillum karajorum, assembly GCF_036348415.1. Lineage (NCBI taxonomy): Bacteria > Pseudomonadati > Pseudomonadota > Alphaproteobacteria > Rhodospirillales > Azospirillaceae > Nitrospirillum > Nitrospirillum karajorum. Next base: position 758,605 of record NZ_JAZBQB010000003.1, on the reverse strand, counting down.
TCCATTGGCTGACATGGCGGTGGCCGGCATGGGCGGGGTTGAAGGACCCGCCCAGGATGCCGATGCGCCGGCCGGCCCAACTGGCACCGGTCAGCGGCCGCGGTCGAATCCAATAGCGGCCGTGGGGGGAGGTTGACATGGGGGGAACGCCGACCGGTCGCTTATGGGCGCGTCTGGCCGTCGCCGCGCACGACGTACTTGTAGCTGGTCAGCTGCTCCGCGCCCACGGGGCCACGGGCGTGCAGCTTGCCGGTGGAAATGCCGATTTCCGCGCCGAAGCCGAACTCCCCGCCATCGGCGAACTGGGTGGAGGCGTTCCACAGCACGATGCCGCTGTCCACCCGGGCCAGGAAATATTCCGCCGTGGCCGCATCCTCCGTCACGATGCTGTCGGTATGGTGGCTGCCGTGGCGCTCGATATGCGCGATGGCGTCGTCCACGCCGTCCACCACCTTCACCGACAGGATGGCGTCCAGGTATTCCGTATCCCAGTCGGCGTCGTCGGCGGGCAGGACGCGGCCGTCCAGGGACTGCACCGTGGCGTCGCCCCGCACCTCGCACCCGGCGGCGACCAGATCCTCGATCAGGGCGGGCAGCTGGGCCGCCGCCACGTCGCGGTGGACCAGCAGCGTCTCCATGGCGCCGCAAATGCCGGTGCGGCGCATCTTGGCGTTGAGGGCGATGGCGCGGCCCTTGGCCGGATCGGCCGCCTTGTCCAGGTAGACGTGGCAGATGCCGTCCAGATGCTTGATGACCGGTACGCGCGATTCCGCCGCCACCCGCGCCGTCAGGGACTTGCCGCCCCGGGGGATGATGACGTCGACGAAATCGGTCATGGTCAGCAGGATGCCCACGGCGGCGCGGTCGGTAGTGGGCACCAGCTGCACGGCGTCGGCGGGCAGGCCGCCTTCCACCAGGCCCCGGCGCATGGCGTCCACGATGGTGCTGGAGGAATGCAGGCTTTCCGATCCGCCGCGCAGGATGGCGGCGTTGCCGGATTTGACGCACAGGCCGCCGGCATCCGCCGTCACGTTGGGCCGGCTTTCATAGATGATGCCGATGACTCCCAGGGGCACCCGCACCCGCTGGATACGCAGGCCGTTGGGCCTGGTCCAGTCGGCCATGACCGCACCAAGGGGATCGGGCAGGTCGGCCACGTCCTCCAGCCCCTTGGCGATGGCTTCCAACCGGCCCTCGTCCAGGCGCAGGCGGTCCAGCAGGGCGGGGGTTAGGCCCTTGGCCTGGCCGGCCGCCATGTCGCGGGCGTTGGCGTCCAGAATGAGGACGGCGTCGGCGCGCAGGGCGGCGGCGGCGGCGCGCAGCCCGGCGACGCGCTGCTCCGGCGTGGTCACGGCCAACTGGGCGCTGGCGGCGCGCGCCCGCTGCCCGATGTCCCGCATCACCGCCGTGAGGTCGACCGTCTGCCCGTCCATGATTCGCACGCCCTGATATCCGTTACGCCGTCACACCTTCACCCACCAGCTTTGGGCGCCCCTAGCTTTTGGCGGGGAACACCCGGGCGTGACGGAAGTCCACAGTACACCAGCTGCCGACGTCCAGCGCCAGATCGCTCAGCCGGTCGCGGGACAGCTGCGCTTCCAGCGCGCGGCCGGCCAGATCCAGCTCCAGCCGGGCCACGGGGCCGGCGGCGTGCAGGCTGCTGACCCGCGCGCTCCACTTGCCCTCGGGCACGCCGTCGCCGGGCGCCACGTCCAGTTCCACCTGGTGGGGCCGGACATAGATGACGGCCGGGCCGTTGGCGCCCACCTCGCCATCCACCCGCACAGCCTTGCCGTCCAGCCGGGCGACGCCCCCCTCGATGACGCCGTTCAGCCGATTCACCCCGCCCAGGAAGTCGAAGACGAAGCTGTCGGCCGGGGTGTCGTACACCTCCGCCGGGGTGCCCACCTGGATGATCTGGCCATGGTTCATGACGACCACGCGGTCCGCCAGCTCCAGCGCCTCCTCCTGGTCATGGGTCACGAAGATGGAGGTGATGTGCATATCGTCGTGCAGGTGGCGCAGCCACTTGCGCAAATCCTTGCGCACCTTGGCGTCCAGCGCGCCGAAGGGTTCATCCAGCAGCAACACCTTGGGCTCGATGGCCAGCGCGCGGGCCAGGGCCACGCGCTGACGCTGGCCGCCGGACAACTGGCTGGGGTAGCGGCTGGCCAGGTGCGACAACTGCACCATCTCCAGCAGCTGGCCCACCCGGCGGCGGATGTCCATCTCCGCCGGCCGTTCCGCCTTCTTCTTGACGCGCAGGCCGAAGGCCACGTTGTCGAAGACGGTCATGTGCCGGAACAGGGCGTAGTGCTGGAAGACGAAGCCCACCTTGCGATCGCGCGCGGCGCGGTCGCGGGTGTCCTGCCCGTCGAAGCTCACCTCGCCGGCGTCGGCATGGTCCAGCCCGGCGATGATGCGCAGCAGGGTGGTCTTGCCGGAGCCGCTGGGCCCCAGCAAGGCCAGCAGCTCACCCGAGCGCACGTCCAGGCTGACGCCACCCAAGGCGGTGAAAGCGCCGAAGGTCTTTTCTACATTGCGGATTTCAATGGCCATGCGCGCCGCCCGTTTGCTTGATCGTCATTGTCGCCGCTTTCTTCACCTGTTTGGCCTCAGCGCTTGGCGGCGGCGATCTGGTCGGCGAAGCGCCATTCCAGGATCGCCTTGGCCGCCAGGGTGACCAGCGCCAGTAGCGCCAGCAGCGAGGCCACCGCGAAGGCGGCCACGAAGTTGTATTCGTTGTACAGAATCTCGACATGCAGGGGCATGGTGTTGGTTTTGCCCCGGATGTGCCCGGAAACGACGGACACCGCCCCAAACTCCCCCATCGCGCGGGCGTTGCACAACAGCACGCCGTACAGCAGGCCCCAGCGGATGTTGGGCAGGGTCACCAGGCGGAAGGTCTGCCAGCCGCTGGCGCCCAGCACGATGGCCGCTTCCTCATCCTCCACCCCCTGTTCCTGCATCAGGGGGATCAGTTCGCGCGCCACGAAGGGAAAGGTGACGAAGACGGTGGCCATGACCACGCCCGGCACGGCGAAAATGATCTGCACCCCATGGTCGCGCAGCCAGGGGCCGAAGGTGCCGTGCAGGCCAAACAGCAGCACGTAGACCAGGCCGGAAATGACGGGCGAGACGGAGAAGGGCAGGTCGATCAGGGCCAGCAGCAGGCTCTTGCCCCGGAAATTGAACTTGGCGATGGCCCAGCTGGCGGCCACGCCGAACACCAGGTTCAGCGGCACGGCGATGGCGGCCACCGTCAGGGTCAGCTGGATGGCGGACAGGGCGTCGGGGTTGGCCAGGCCCTTGAGGAAGGCGCCGAAGCCCTTGGCCAGGGCCTGGCTGAACACCGCCGCGAGCGGCAGGGCCAGGAAGGCCGCCAGGAACAGGATGGCCAGGCCGATGAGCGCCAAGCGCGTCAGCGGGCCTTCGCCCACGGCCGGGCGGCGGGAATGCGGATCAGCGGGCATGGCGCGACCGGGTCCAGCGCTGCAGGAAATTGATGCCCAGCAGCATGAGGAAGGAAACCCCCATCATGGCCGTGGCGATGACGGTGGCGCCGGCATAGTCATATTGCTCCAGCCGGGCGACGATCAGCAGGGGCACGATCTCGGACACCGCCGGGATGTTGCCGGCGATGAAGATGACGGAGCCGTATTCGCCCACACCGCGGGCGAAGGCCAGGGCCACGCCGGTGATTAGCGCCGGCAGGATGGCGGGCAGCAGTACCTTGATGAAGGTCTGCCAGCGGGTGGCGCCCAGGGAGGCGGCGGCCTCCTCCACCTCGGCATCCAAATCCTGCAGCACCGGCTCCACCGTGCGCACGATGAAGGGCAGGCCGACGAACACCAGGGCGATGACGATGCCGATGGGGGTGAAGGCGATCTTGAAGCCGGCGGCCTTGGCCAGGGCGCCGATCCAGCCGTTGGGGGCATAGATGGCGGTCAGCGCGATGCCGGCGACGGAGGTCGGCAGGGCGAAGGGCAGGTCGACCATGGCGTCGATCAGGCGCCGGCCGGGAAAGCGGTAGCGCACCAGCACCCAGGCGACGACCAGGCCGAACACCGCGTTGATTAGCGCCGCCGCCAGGGCGCAGCCGAAGCTGACATAGAAGGCGTGCAGCACCCGGGGGGCCAGGGTGATGGCCCAGAACCGATCCCAGCCCACGTCCGCCGCCCGCAGCGCCATGTGGCCCAGAGGGATCAGGACGATCAGGCAGAGATAGGCCAGGGTGAAGCCGAAAGCCGTGCCGAAGCCGGGCAGGATGGTGGGTGCCAGGAAGGACCAGCCCCGCTTGGCCGGCCGGGCGGTTGTGCCCGATGCCACGGCCGTCACGAGGCGTCCCCGCTTAGAAGGGACCCGCCCGAAAGGGATAAGTCGACGTGAGACGAACCCGGTCGGGTCATGAGCGGCCTTTCCCCAAATTCGAGACGTGAGATTAATGCATAAGCCCCGGAGCGTGTACAACCTTCACGCTGGGGAGTGCAGGCGCCTCTTTCACAACGGTGCCATGCATCTCCGAATAAATCACCATCACAAAAGTGTGAAATATAAATCAATCGGATAATGCCGGGTCGTGGGCGAAAATCCCGCGCGGTAGCGGTCACATGACGTGTGACAGCGTTGTCCGCATTGGGTAAAAGTCCTTCAGGGAGGAAGGGCATGACAAAAACCAATGCTGGCACCGTTTTCAGTCCGGGTCATCCGGCGGAATTGCGCATGCCGGCGCGCGCCCTGGCCTTGCCGTACAGCCGATACCGGATCTTGCCGCGGGATGAGCGTTCGCGGCGGGGGCTCCGTGGGGATGAGGCGCTACCAAGAAGCGGAGTGTAATGAGCATGATGAATCGTCGCGCCCTGTTGCAGGGCACGGCCGCCCTGGCCGGTATTGGCGCCCTAGGGGGAACGACCGCAGCCTGGCGGTCCGCGCTGGCGGCCATGCCGGCGGGCCAAGTCGTGTTTCCGAAGGATTTCCTGTGGGGGGCCGCCACCGCCGCCTATCAGGTCGAGGGCGGGTGGAACGCCGACGGCAAGGGGCCGTCCATCTGGGACACGTTCACCCACCAGCCGGGCCACATCAAGGAGAACGCGACCGGTGACGTGGCCTGCGACAGCTATCACAAGTACAAGGAGGACGCGGCCCTCATTCGGCAGATGAACCTGAAGAGCTACCGCTATTCCATCGCCTGGTCGCGGGTGCAGCCGCTGGGCAAGGGGGCGGTGAATCAGGCGGGCCTGGATTATTACAAACGCCTGACCGACGCGGTGCTGGAGACGGGCGCCCGCCCCCTGGTCACGCTGTACCATTGGGATCTGCCGCAGGCCCTGGACGACGCCGGCGGCTGGACCAACCGCGACACCGCCGACCGGCTGGCGGAGTATGCCGACATCGTCGGCCGCGCGCTGGGCGACCGCATCACCCACTGGGCCATCCTGAACGAGCCCAAGACCTTCACCCATCTGGGCTATTGGGAAGGCATCTTCGCCCCTGGCCACAAGGACCCGCTGCAGATGCTGAAGGCCACCCATGTGGTGAACCTCAGCCAGGGCAAGGCCTTCCGCGCCCTGAAGGCCATCAACCCCAAGTTCCAGGTCGGCAGCGTTTGCGACGTGGCCAACATGGTGCCGCGCACGGACAGCGAGGCCGACAAGGCCGCGGCCGAGCGCTACCACCGCTTCCTGAACCTGTGGTTCCTGCAGCCGGTGCTGGACGGCACCTACCCCGATGTGCTGCCGGCGGACCAGCGCGACGCCCTGCTGGGCTTCCAGCCGGGCGACGAGAAAACCATGCGCGCCGATTACGACATGGTGGGCCTGAACTACTACACCCGCTGGGTGGTGGCGGATAAGCCCGAAGGCAATGGCATCCCCGGCCTGAACACCGCGCACGAATGGGGCGAGGGGCCGCACGCCAAGACCGACATCGGCTGGGACATCGACCCCGACGGCTTCCACGACACGCTGGTGCGCATGGCCAAGGCCATCGGCAACCGCCCCATCGAGATCACGGAAAGCGGCGCGTCCTACAACACGCCGCTGGTCAATGGCCGGGTGAAGGACACTCAGCGCATCGAGTACATGAAGGCCTATTTCGCCGCCCTGTCCCGCGCAATCCAGGACGGGGCGCCCGTGCGCGCCTACCATGCCTGGAGCCTCATGGACAATTTCGAATGGGCCCAGGGCTATACCCAGCGCTTCGGCCTGGTCTATGTCGATTACAAGAACGATCAGAAGCGGACGATCAAGGACAGTGGCCTGTGGTACGCCAAGGTCGCCAAGAACAACGGTTTCTGATTTCTGGTTTGCTGAGGCGGGACCGCCCGTCCCGCCTCAGAATTGGGGTCTCAAATAAATGCCAGCGTCAATAAATAAAAAGCAACATTAACGCTGAATGAACGCCTGATATGGATCAATCTTCTGATGAATTGATGGGTGTTCCATTCCTTTAATAGATTATTAAGTGAGGGGGGACAGAGAATTCACCTGATCATCTGCGCGCCGGCCGCAGGTGTTACCTCAGGAGGGTTAGATGTCCTTAAAAAATATTCCGATCGTCTACAAGATATTGATAATCGTTGGGTTGTTGTCCTCCATCCTGATTTATGTGGGCTACACCGGATACCACAGCGCCGTCACCCTGGGCGCGGCCGGGCAGGATATTGACGATGCGGATGGCCAGGCGCTGCGCGCCGCCCGCATGAACCAGACCCTGATCGCGCTCAACCGCTCCCAATACCGCATGGGCATGGATGCGTCGCAGGAGTCGATGGCGACGGTGGAAAAGTCGGTGGCCGAGAACCGCGCGCTGTTCGAGCGCAGCCTGAATGACCTGCGGTCCGGTGCCGATCCCCAGGAACAGGAAATGCTGAGGACCGTGGCCGAGGGTTATGGCGCCTTGGTGGGCAACCTGGAGGCGACGATGGCGAAGGCGCGCACCCAGGGCGGCGTGGCCCCCACCGTGGACCAGATGGCCGTGATCGCGTCGGTCAAGGAAGGCCGGGCCCTGGTTGACCAGTTGCAACAGCGGGTGCGCGCGCTGGCGGACCATTACGACCAGGCGGGCACCGACATGGCGCGGCGCGGCCTGGCCATGGCCGACGATGCCAAGCGCATCATGCTGATCGGGACGATCGCCGGGACCCTGGTAGGGGTGGCCTTGGGCATGGGCATCGGCCATGTCGGTGTCGCCCGCCCCATCGGCGCCATGGTGGATTGCCTGCAGCGCCTTGCCGCCGGCGACGTGGGCTTCACCGTCTTCGGCCTGGGCCGCAAGGATGAACTGGGCGCGGTGGCGGAGACCATGCAGGTCTTCAAGACCAATATCCTGCGCAACCGCGAGATGGAGGCCGCCGCGAAGGAGCAGGAGCAGCGCGCCGCAGCGGAGAAGAAGAAGGCCATGGATGAGTTGGCGGACCTGTTCGACGCCAAGGTGGCCGGCGTGGTCCAGGCGGTCTCCTCCGCGGCGGAGCAACTGTCGTCCACCGCCACCGCCATGTCCTCCATCGCCGAGGAAACCAACCGGCAGGCCACCACCGTGGCGGCGGCGGCCGACCAGACCACGGCCAATGTCCAGACCGTGTCCTCGGCGGCGGAGCAGCTCTCCTCCTCCATCGGGGAGATCAGCCAGCGCGTCGGCCATTCCAGCGAGGTGTCCTGCAGCGCCGTGGAGCGGGCGCGGTTGGCCAACGAGATGGTGCGCGGCCTGGCCTCCAACGCCGAGCGTATCGGCCGGGTCATCGAGCTGATCAGCAACATCGCCAGCCAGACCAACCTGCTGGCCCTCAACGCCACCATCGAGGCGGCGCGGGCGGGTGAGGCCGGCCGGGGCTTCGCCGTCGTGGCGGGGGAGGTCAAGACCCTGGCGACCCAGACCGCCAAGGCCACCGACGAGATCGTGGCCCAGATCGCGGAGGTCCAGGCCTCCACCCGGCAGGCCGTGGGCGCCATCGAGGGCATCGGCGCGGTGATCGATGAACTGAGCCAAATCTCCAGCGCCATCGCCTCGGCGGTCGAGGAACAGAGCGCCGCGACGCAGGAGATCGCCCGCAACGTCGACCAGGCGGCCCATGGCACGCAGGATGTGTCACGCAGCATCGCCGGCGTCACCGTGGCATCGGCGGAGGCCGGACAGGCCGCCTCCCAGGTGCTGGCCGCGGCCAGCGGCCTGGGCCGCAGCTCCGACATCCTGCGGACGGAGGTGGGCAGCTTCATCAGCCGCGTGCGCGCCGCCTGACGGTGCGGGGCCTGATGTGGGGGCTGGTGGTTTCGCCAGCCCCACCCCTACCTTAAAATAGGGGTAGAGCGTAAATGCGCCCAGGGGTGCCATCTTCTGCCGTGGCGGCAATGCGCACGACCGGGTTGCGCCGGTCCAGCTTGCTGCTGAATTTCAGGACTGGCCTGACCCGCTCGTTTCGGTTCAGCGCGTCGCCGCCGTCGATGCTGGCGCTGACTTGGCAATGCTCCAGCGGCCCGCACAGGAAATCCAATTCATCGATGTCCGGCGTCGAGAAGCCCTTGGCTGGCCGCACGAATTCCCTGATGGCCCGGCCCACCAGCTTGGCGCCCTCTCGCAACTCGGCATAGGGAATGGTCTGGCCAGGGTCGGTCGTCACCTCCAGCAAGAAGACGGCCTCCAGGGTGCCCGAGTGTGGGCTGGTGACCAGCTTCGCGTCGGCCGCTTCCCAGTCGGCGCGGTAAGGAATGAGGAAAATGCCGTCGGCGGTGGATTCGATCTCATCCTCCTTGCCATCATAGTCCGCCCACATCTGGACGGGTTCCGATTCGATGCTCCCCCCTTTGTACTGGATTTTGAAAGCCAGGCGCAGGTGGTGGCCTGAACTCCCCACCTGATCCATGACCTTTAGAAAGTCGGATAGGCCCCGGTAGGTCACCCGACCGAACTGTTCGCGCGAGGTCACCACCATCTCCGGCACCGGTTCAGCCTGCGCCTGTGGCGATGTCTCTACCTCCTGTGCCCCCGCTGCGCTGGTGTGGATCAAGGCCACTATCGCCGCCAGCGCTCGCCAACCCGCCTTTGACCGATATACCCTGCGTTCCAAGATGCCCCCTGCCGCTGGATGCCGTCACGTCCCGTCGCCAGACGTAAGCTTACCAGGCGTTGAGATTCCTACGCATGGGGCGCGGCCTGCGACGTATCTTCGCGGGCTGCCGGGATAAGGGCTCAAAACAGGTGTGCCACCGGCAGCGCGTAGATGTGGGCGGGAATGGCTTCATTGTCGGTGCTGGCGGTCAGGCGCAGGCTGGGGTTTCGGCGCTCCAGCCGGCTGTTGAAGTCCAGCAGGGGCGCGCCGTTGTCGTCGTGCTCCAACGCCGGTTCCCCTTCCAGCGCGGCCTCCAGCCGGCAATGGTCCTTGGGACCGCACTGGAAGCTGAACTGGTCTATGCCCGGGATGACGAAGCCCAGGACGGGGCCCACCAACCGTTCGATGGCGCGATCCAACAGCTTGGCGCCCTGTCGCATCTCGGCGTAGGGGATGGGCTGCCCGTCCCGCACCATCACTTCCAGCACCAGGTCCGCCCGCATGCTGCCCTTGGGTTGATTGCTGACGATCTTGGCGTCGGCATCCACCCAATCCTGGCGGAAGGGCAGGTAGAAATAGCCGTCACCCGCCGTCTCGATGGCTTCTTCCTTGCCATCGTGCACCGCCCATTCCTGGATGGGATCAGGACCGGTCTTGCCTTTCCGCCGCTCCAGGTGGACCAGCAGGCGTAGATGGTGTCCGCTGGCGGCGCCCAGCTCATCCAATTCTTTCAGCACCTTGGCTACTCGGCGGTACTTGATGCCGGCGAAGTCGTTCTGGTCCGCGACCACGATTTCCTGGATCGCCCCTTCCGTTGCGGGGCTTGGAAACGTTTGTTGGACTGGCGCGGCTTCGTCGGTCTGGGCGCCAGCCGCATCGGCGCACATCGTGACCAGGGCGGCCAGCGTCACCCCCATCCATATCTGGGCTTTCAAGATATCCCCATCCGATCAGACGACGCCCCCATAGGCGCCATCCTTACTAAGGGTTGTAATTGGGGCAAGTGTAGGGCTGCCGCGCGACCGATTTTTGTGGGCACCCAGCTTGCCGTCGCCGCACCGCGCGCGATTTCCCTGTCAGGTCAGGAAACACAGGCGCTATATCAGGATAAATACAGCGCTATGCCAGGGAAGGAACCGGTCATGCGGCAGGGACAGGGAATGGTGATAGGGATGATGATGATGGCCCTGGCGGGTCCCGCCTGGGCCCAGGGTGCTGTCCAAAGGGCCGACCCGTCATGCAAGGGCGTCGCGGTGGAATGGCCGGCCGACCTCAAGGCCTGGGGCCTTACCACCGTGCCGGTGACGGCCGCGACCGCGTCCGCCGCCGCCCCGGCCCTGACCCCCGGCACGCCGGTACGGGTGACACTGGCGCCCAAGTCGGGCGTCACCCTGGCCACCACGCCACCCAAACCCGCGGCTGAGTCGACCTATGCCGGCATCGTGTCCTTCACCGTGCCCGCCGCCGGCCCCTATCGTATCGCGCTGGACACGGGGGCCTGGGTCGACGTGGTGGCGAATGGGACGGCGGTGGAGTCCACCAGCCACAAGCACGGCCCCAACTGCTCCGGCATCCACAAGGTGGTGGATTTCGGCCTGGCCGCCGGCACTTATCAGCTGCAATTGTCCAACAGCCCGGTGCCCGCCGTCACCGTGCTGGTGGTGCCGCCGCAGGGCTGAGAACCGCCCCCTGTGCCAAGGCCGGCGGCGATGCTATATGTAAGCCATGACCAGCATCACCGCCCCCAATCCCTACGCCACCGTGGCCGCCGGCCTGCAAAGCAGCAGCGCGCGGGTGGATCGGGACGCCACGGCGATCGCGGCGTCCAAGGGCGGCGACATCAACCCCACCGATGTGGTCAGCCTCAGCAGCGACGCCCTGACCTTCAAGGCCCTGACCAAGGTTGCCCAGACGGTGGACGACAACAGCAAGCGCCTGCTGGACATCATGGCCTGACCGCCCCTTTCGGCGGTCCTCCCCCATTTGCCCCTATTAGCGGAAGCGGAACGGCACCGTGAAGCTGAACCGCCCGTCCGTCAGCAGCGCCTCCGGCGGTGCCGGCAGGGGGGCCGCTTGGCTGACGGCGCGCAATGCGATGGCGTCCAGCACGCCGCTGCCGCTGGATGTCAGGATCGCGGCGTCGCGCACCTGGCCGTCGGCGGCCACCGAGATGGACAGCACCACCGTGCCGGCCGCCGCGACATGGGCGGGCCGGTGGCGGGCCAGCGCCTGCCACACCACGCGGGTATAGGCCTCAAGCACATCCGGCGGCGGTGGATCGGGGGTGTGCCGCATCGGTGTGGGGGGCGGTGCGGCGTCGGTCCCGGTTTCGGGTGGCGGTGCCTCGGGGACGGGAAGGATGGCCGTCACGACTGGCGGGGCAGGGGCCGGCTGGCTCGTGACGGGTGCGGTGCTCCGCTGCCGGGCAGGGGGCGGTGGCGGTTGGTGCCGGGGCTGGACCGGGGGGGTGTCCACCACCCGCGGCGGCGGGGGCAGCAACCGGGCCACCACCACGGTTTCGCCCTGCGCGCGGGCTGCGGCCGGCGGAGCCGACAGCCCGGCCATCCAGGTCACCAGGACGGCTTGGATGGCCAGGGCGATAACGGCGGCGAAGACCGCCCCGGCGCGCGGATGCACCGCCCGGCCATAGGCGGCCGGACGAAAGCCGGCCGTGATGCCGGGCGACATTCGGGACGGGGCGGTCTTCTGCCTCATATCAGGACCGTCGCCGTCAGAACTTGACGGTCAGGCCGGCATTGAACGACCGTCCCGGGCCAGGCACCGAACCCAGGGGTGTGGTGTAGTTGGCGGCCCGCCAGTCGCCATAGTCGATGCCGCCCAACGGCAGGGCATAGGCCTTGTCCATCAGGTTCTCGATGGCGAAGTCCACCCGCACATCTCCCCAGGTGTAACTACCGCGCAGGTTCACCAGGGTGTAGCCGGGCGTGGTGGGCTCCCGCAGCAGGCGGTCGACCTGCGTCTTGGCGTCGACCATCTGCACCTCCACCGTCCCGTGCCAGCCGCCCAGCGTGTGGTCCACGGCGATGCGGCCGTTCAGGGGCATCATGTGGTAGAGGCCATCCTCGTCCGACACCGTCTGGCCCCGGACCCAGCCCAGCACGCCGCTGAGGCCGACGGCGCCATACCGGACGTCACGCCAGACAGTGGCCTGACCGGACAAGTCCACCCCATAGGTGCGGGCGTCGCGGTTGGCGAACATGACCTTGGCGAAGGGAACGCCGTTGGACACCACCGGGGCCAGCAGGCGCTGGCTGATATAATCCTCGATATAGCTGTAATGGGGGGTCAGGCGGACTTCCCAGGCCGGGGGCGCCGCCGCGCCATCGGCCGTGGGTGCCGCATGCCAGCTGAAGGAGGCGCTGACCGTGTTGGCGACTTCGGGCTTCAGGTCCGGATTGCCGACGTAGTAGTTCCCGTCGCCATTCCAGGTGATCATGCTGCTGGCCATGTTGCCCGTGGACCAGGCATAGCGCTCATACAGGTTGGGCGACCGGCTTTTGCGGGCATAGCCCAAATCGACCGTCGCCTGGTCGTCGATGGCGTAGCGCAGCTCGGCCGTGGCATCGACATTCGCGTCCGTGCGGGCACGGTCGCGGGCGTTGAAGGCGGCGGCGTTGGCGGCATAGCTGGCGTTGTACCCCGACACGGTGCCGGTATCCGTCCATACCGTGTCGTTGCGCAGGCCGGCCAGGGTGCTCCAGCCGCCACCCCAGGTCCGTTCCCATTCCACGAAGGTGCCCAGACGGTCGCGTGTGCCGCCGTTGATGGTGTGGAAGGTGTTGGGGCCCATCATCATGGCCATCATGCCCCCCACCGGCGGCCACCAGTCGTCCAGGGCGTAGTGGTGGAACTCGCTACCCACCCGCAGCGTGTCTGCGGCGCTGAGCGGAATGTCGGCCTTCACGGTGTAGCCTTCGGCGTTGGACCGGGTGTTCATGGGCATGCCGCCGCCATCCGAACCGCCCTTATCTTCCAGGAAGTTCATGGCGTGGCGCACGTGCTGCCAATAGGCGGTGGCATCCAGGCTGCCCCAGGCGAAGCCGGCCTTGTAGTGCGCGTCGACCGAGGTACCGCGGTTGTCGGTCATGTCCATGCGCTGATTGGCGAAGCCCTCATAGGGCGTGTACTGCACGCCGCCGCGCACCTCCAGCACGCCGTCCTCGCCCACTCGGGCCGCCAGGCTGAGCGTGTGGCTTTGGGTTTCGAAAAGGGTGGAGTTGACGTCCTTGCCGTCACCGCCGCGGGCGTAGTCGTCGCCCCGGCTCCAGGACCCGGCATAGCCGACGACATAGCGGTCGGTCGCGGCGGACAGGTGGCCGCCCACGGTCGTGCCGTTGTTCACGCTGCGAAAGGCCGTGGACACGTCGCCATGCACGGCCATGCCTTGCCCCTCGCCGGCGAATTGCGGCTCTGGCGTGGTGACGGCGATGGTGCCGCCGATATTGTCGCCGCCCCGGCTGACGGGTGTCACCCCCGCCAGAACGTCGATGGCGCCCACGTCGCCGGGGGCGATGTAGGACAGGGCCGGGTTCATGTGGTTGGGGCAGGACGCGGCCACCGGCACATTGTTGACCAGGGTCAGCACCCGGTCGTCCGCCAAGCCCCGGAGGACCGGCAGGCTGGAGATGCCGCCGGCCCCATAAAGGGAGACGCCGGGCAGGCCGGAGAGCAGGGCGGCGGTATCGGGGGTGGCTGTTCGGCGGTCGGCGATGGCCTGGCTGCTGAGGTGGCCATCGACGGACGGGACGGACATGCCGCCGGCCGCGAACTCCGTATCCACGTCGATGGCGGGCAGGGCGACGGCGGGGGGTTTTCCTTCGGTCGTGGTCTGCTGAGCCGCTGCGGAGGCCGGCAGCCACGGCAGGGCACCGGCCATCAGGGCCAGGGCCGATACCCGGATCAAAGGGGCGGAGGCGCGGGGGCGGCGCGACGGAGCAGGGCGCCTGGCGGGGGCGCTGGAAACGATGAATGACATTCGTGAAGCCGATCCGAAAAGGGCGGCGGACTCCGGGCCCCGGCAGCCGGCAACATCCCGGCGGCGCGCCCAATCATGGGGGGCGTCCGGACATGCTCCGCCGCGCGCGGGACCCGGTAAGGGCCGCGACTGGGAAGGCCCGCGCTGGTCCGTCCCTCGGTCGAGGGATGGTGGAAGCGGGGTCGATGGGGGGAGGTCAGGCCCGGGCCGGCGGGCCCCGGGGATAGGCGGACTGGCGGTAGGGGGTGGTCTCGACCGGGCTGACGGCGCCGGCCAGATCTAACCGGCCCGCAAGCTGGGGCAGGGGCAGGAACACCGGGGACGGCAGGGCCATGCCGCCATGCAGGAAAGGCAGGCAATAGGCGCAAAACGGCTGGGCATGGCCGCCGGCCCCATGGCGGGACGCGTCGCCGCTTCTCTGTCCACTGGCCGGCGACGCCGGGCCACAGAGGATGTAGGCGCTGTCGGGGTCGGCGGGCTCCGCCTGCACACGCAGGGGCAGCACGCCGGCGGCCATCACGTCGATAGCCAGCAGCGCCAGCGTCAGCCAGGCGATCAGGCGCCGGCCGCTGTCGCGGCGCGCCCGGTCCAGCCGGTTATGTGCGGTGCGTCGTGTCATGCCCCCGATCCATCGGAGGACTTTCCGGGGCCATGGCCGTCAAGTCAACGCGGGGGTGCTCACGGCAGCCACGCCGGTGCACGGCGGCTTCACTTGATCCATGTCGTTGACGGGGACGTTGACGGGGAAGCTTAGCGGGGCTCGCCCGGGGATGACTTGGGCGCGGCTTGCTTCGCCGGCTTGGGCGGCTGCGTCACCAGGGCGATGCGACTCTGGAATTTCTCCGCCTCGCCATCGGTCATCAGGCTGAAATCGGCGACGACGGCGTCCAGGAAGGGGACCAGCCAGGTCTGATCGGCCTTGGCGAAGTTGGACAGCACCCAGCCATGCACCAGGTTCTTGTCCCCCGGATGGCCGATGCCGAGGCGCACGCGCCAATAGTCCTTGCCGATATGGTCGTCGATGGAGCGCAGGCCGTTGTGGCCGCCATGGCCGCCGCCCTTCTTGGCGCGCAGCTTGCCCGGCGGCAGGTCCAGTTCGTCATGCAGGACGATGACCTGGTCGGGCGTCATCTTGTAAAACCGCATCGCCTCCCCGACCGACTGGCCGGACAGGTTCATGAAAGTCTGCGGTTTCAGGAGGTAGACTTTTTCGGGGCCGATCTGCCCCTCGGTGATCAGCCCCTGGAAGCGTTTCTTCCAGGGGCCGAACCGATGGCGGTGGGCGAGTTCGTCCACCGCCATGAAGCCGACGTTGTGCCGGTGGTGCGCATATTCCGGGCCAGGGTTGCCCAGACCGACCACCAGCCGCATCGTCTATCAGGCCTCGGCAGCCGCCGCCGCGTTCTCTTCGGACTTCAGGCCCGAGGGAGCGGCGATGGTGGCGACGGTGAAGTCGCGGTCGGTGACGACCAGGCTGGTGCCTTCCGGCAGCTTCACGGCGCTGATGTGGATGGAGTCACCCACGTCAAAGCCATCCAGGGCGACCGTCAGGTGCTCGGGAATGTCATTGGCGCGGACGTGCATCTCCACCTCGTGGCGGACGATGTTCAGCACGCCGCCACGCTTCAGGCCGGGGCTGGCGTCGTGGCCCGTGAACTCCACCGGGACCTTCACGATGATCTCGGTGGTGTCGCTGACGCGCAGGAAGTCGACGTGCAGGGGACGGTCGGTCACCGGGTCGAACTGGACGTCGCGCGGCAGGGTGCGGGTGGTCACGCCGTCGACGGTGATGTCGTAGAGGTGCGTGAAGAAGCCCGGCTTGTGCAGCACGCGGGTGAAATGGACGGCCTCGAGCGAGATCGCCACAGGCTTTTCCTTGTTGCCGTAGATCACGGCAGGGATGCGGCCATCGCGGCGGGTCTGACGGGCGGTCCCCTTGCCTGCCCCGTTCCGCGCCTCGGCGGCGAACGCAATAATCTGGGTCATGGGTTAACTCCTTACATCAATGCGCCAGCCTCCAGGGGTGCTGAGCGCGGTCGGAATGCGCGGGTGTATGCGCGCGCCGGCCCGGAGTCAAGCCACTGAGTCAAGAAGGCGGCCATGAGGCCGCCTTCTTGCGTGCTTGGCACGGTCGCCGGCTACGGCGACGGGTCAGTCGAACAGCGAGGAAACCGACCGCTCGTTGCTGATGCGCTCAATGGCCTCGGCGATCAGGGGGGCGACGGTCAGGTGACGGACGTTGCGCGACACGCGCACGGCCTCGGTCGCCTGGATGCTGTCGGTGGTGATCAACGCTTCCAGCGGGGACTGGGCGACGCGGGCCACGGCGCCGCCGGACAGCACGCCATGGGTGACGTAGGCGCGGACGGACTTGGCGCCCCGCTCCTTCAGGGCGACGGCGGCGTTGCACAAGGTGCCGGCGCTGTCGACGATGTCGTCGACCAGGATGCAGTCACGGCCGCTGACGTCGCCGATGACGTTCATCACTTCCGACACGCCGGCGCGCTCACGCCGCTTGTCGATGATGGCCAGGTCGGCGTCCAGGCGGTTGGCGATGGCGCGGGCGCGCACCACACCACCGACGTCCGGCGAGACGATCATCAGGTTCTGGCGGCCCATGGTGGCCTCAATGTCCTGCACGAACACCGGGGCGGCCACCAGGTTGTCGGTGGGGATGTCGAAGAAGCCCTGAATCTGGCCGGCGTGCAAATCCATGGTCAGCACCCGGTTGGCACCGGCGGTGGTGATCAGGTTGGCGACCAGCTTGGCCGAGATCGGGGTGCGAGGACCGGTCTTGCGGTCCTGGCGGGCGTAGCCGTAGTAGGGCAGCACCGCCGTGATGCGCCGGGCCGAACCACGACGCAGCGCGTCGATGGTGACCAGCAGTTCCATCAGGTTGTCATTGGCGGGGTAAGAGGTGGACTGGATGACGAACACGTCCTCGCCGCGGACGTTCTCCAGGATTTCCACGAAGACTTCCATATCGCTGAAGCGCCGGATGCTGGCCTTCGTCAGCGGAACATTCAGGCAGGCCGAGATGGCCTCGGCAAGCGGATGATTGCTATTGCCGGCGATGAGCTTCATGGGGGCGCTCGTTTAAGTGGGACGTGGGCGACGGCGGGGCGTCTTCATACCTTCATAAAGGCGCGCGGACCATATCAAGCAAGGCCTGGGCTGTAAACCGCCACCCCCCGCAGTCAGGGCACAGGGGGCATGCGCCCATACGGGGGTATTTTCGTTTTGCCGCAGGTGGGGTCAGGGGGTGGGAGACAGGGCTATCATGCTGATATGACGGCCATAATCGCCTTCCCGCCGCAGCGTGCACCGCCGGTAGCTGAAAAACAGGCTCTCTTCCGCGACCGTGTCGTGGCCGGTGTGTGACACCTGGGCCAGACCACAGCCCGCCAGGCGGTGGCCGACATAGCCGCCGATGTCGAACAGGGGATGATCGGCCTGCGGCCCGGGGCGGAAGAAGCGCTGGTTGGCGCCGTCGGCCTCCAGGAAGCGCGCCTCGAACTCCGGCCCCACCTCATAAGAGTCGGGGCCGATGTGCGGACCGACGCCGGCGACGATACGGGCCGGGTCGGCGCCCAGGGCGGCCATGGCCTGGACGGTCGCCTCCAGCACGCCGGTGAACGCCCCCTTCCAGCCGGCATGGGCGGCACCCACCACCCCGGCTGTCGAGTCGGCGAACAGCACGGGCACGCAATCAGCGGTCAGGATGCCCAGCGCGATGCCGCGCTGGCGCGTGACCAGGGCGTCGGCCTGGGGCGCGTCCTCCCGCGCCCACGGCCGCTCCACCGTCACAACGGTGGGGCTGTGCACCTGGTAGACGGTGACCAGGCTTTCCGGCCCCAGGCCCAGGTCGGCGGCGCAGCGCGCCCGGTTTTCCGCCACGGCGGCGGCATCGTCGTTCGATCCGAAGCCGACGTTGCGCCCGGCGTAAAGCCCGGTGGACACCCCGTCGCGCCGGGTGAAATAGCCGTGGCGGACGCCGGGCAGGTCCAGCGCGTCCAGGGTCAGGTGGGGGCGGTCGGCGGGGATGGGGACGGTCATGATCAGCCTTCGCTGGGGTCGAAGCCGGCGGGCGGGGGCGCGCCCGGACTGGTCAGGGCCAGGGCCTTGAATAGCCTGCCCATCTGGTCGGGATGCGTCAGGCGGTCCAGCGCCAGGTCGATGGCGTGGGCCTGCGGGGCGGTGGCACCCCGCTTCAAGGCGCCAGCACGCTGCTGGATGCCCAAACGGTGCAGCAGGGCGCCTTGCTCGACAATGCCATGGGACTGGGCGCCGGCCGCCACCGCCGTGGCGGCCAGGGTGCGGAAATCGACATGGGCCGTCAGGTCGGCCTGGCCGGGGTCCTTCAGGACGGCGGCGTAGGCGTGTCCCCGCACCGCCTGCAGCGTGTCGCCCTGCGGCGGGGCGTCATAACCATAGTCCACCACCAGGGCGGCGCCGGGATGCGCCGCCAGGCGGCGTCCAATCTCACCCGCCACCGTCAGGGCGGCCGGGCAGATCTCCACCACGCCGCCGGGGGCCGCCGCGCGCAGGTCGGGCGGCACCAGCAGCTCCGCGCCGCCGGTGGCGTCCAGCGCCCAGGCGAAGCGGCCGGCATCCGCGTCCCAGGTGACGCACCGCTCCGCCCAGCCGCGCTCCGTCTTCTGCAGCTGGCGGATGGGCAGGGCGTCGAAGAACTCGTTGGCCAGCAGCAGCAGCGGTCCCTCAGGCACCGACTCCAGGCTGTCGGCCCAGACGACGGTATGGGGGGAAGGACCTTGTCGGGCAAGGCGGACAGGGCCGCCCTCTGCCGTTCCCGCAGCGCCGGGCTGGTTTCCACCAGGTGCACCCGCAATGCCGCGGTCAGCCCGGGGACGCGGGCCATGGCGCGTAGCGCGTCGGCCATCAGGGTGCCGCGCCCAGGCCCCAGTTCCACCAGGTGAACCGCCCCGGGCGAACCCAAAGTCAGCCAAGCCTGGGCGCACCACAGGCCCAGCAGCTCCCCGAACATCTGGCTGATTTCCGGCGCGGTGGTAAAATCGCCGCCGGCGCCCAGCGGGTCGCGGGTGGTGTAATAGCCCAGGGTGGGGTGGCCCAGCGCCTCGGCCATGAAGGTGGAGAGGCGCAAAGGACCTTCACGCCCGATGCGGCGAATGAGATGATCGGCTAGGCTGGCCGGGCCATCGCCGGATAGGGGCTCGGCGCCGGGCATCAGGCCGCCGCCGGCACGCGGCGGCGGGCCAGGGCCACCAGGGCGACGCCGATCAGCGCCATGGGCACGGACAGGATCTGGCCCATGGTGACGCCGCCGCCCAGCAGGAAGCCGACCTGCACGTCGGGTTCGCGGAAGAACTCGGCGGTGATGCGGCACAGGGCGTAGCCGATGAGGAAGGCGCCGCTCAGCGTGCCGGTCCGGTCCCGCACCGAGGGCACGCGCGACAGCAGGAACAGCACGGTGAACAACACGATGCCTTCCAGCCCGGCCTCATACAGCTGACTGGGGTGGCGGGGCAGGTCGTCGGCATGGGGGAAGACCATGCCCCAGGGTACATCGGTGGGGCGGCCCCACAGCTCCCCGTTCACGAAATTGGCCAGGCGGCCCAGGAACAGGCCGATGGGGGCGGCCACGGCGGCCAGGTCGCCCAGGGCCAGCGGGTTGAAGCCGCGCCGCCGGGCGAAGAGCAGGATGGCCAGGGCCACGCCGGTCATGCCGCCATGGAACGACATGCCGCCGTTCCAGACCTTCAGCATATCCAGCGGGTGCTGCAGGTAGAAATCCAGGTTGTAGAACAGGATGAAGCCGAGCCGGCCACCCGCAAGCACCCCCACCACCGCCCAGACCAGGAAATCGTCCAGCTCCAGGGGGGTGGGGCGGCTGTTCATGCGCCGCGCCATGCCCAGGGCCAGGCGATAGCCCAGCGTCACGCCCACGATGTAGGCCAGCGCGTACCAGCGCAGGGCGAAGGGGCCGATCTCCACGATCGTGGGGCTGATGTTGGGAAAGGCGAGGGCCATGATGCTGCGGATATCCCCGTGGACGGTCTCTTCCGGCTCTGGGCCATGGTGGGTGGGCGGCGGCCCTTGTGCCGGACGATCCCCGTTCCCACATGGCCAGCACCGTAGGGAAGATGTGGGCCTGACTGTCGGCTTTATAGGGGGACCGCGCCGGGGTCGCAACCGGCCCCCGTAGGATGGCCCCTCCAAGGTGCTGTTGCGCCTGCGAACGTGGACGGCGATAATGGCGTCTTGATGGCCGCGCGCCAGCCTGTCCCGCCTCTCCATCGGGTCCCCGCCGCATCGGGTTCCCATGGGGTGGGAATGAGGGGGCGGGAATGGGCGCGCCGGCGATATTGCTTAAGGATTGAGGCGATGCAGGTGGACAACAAGGTGCTGGACGATTTGGCCCGCGTGGCCGGTGGCGCCGTCGGTGCCGTGGCCGGGCTGAAGAATGAGGTCGAGGGCCATGTGCGCCAGCGCCTGGAGCGCATGCTCAGCGGTCTGGACATGGTCCGTCGCGATGAGTTCGAGGCCGTGAAGGAAATGGCCGCCCGCGCCCGCGCTCAGGAGGATGAGATCAACCGCCTGCTGGCCCTGCAGCAGGCACTGCTGGATCGCGTGACCCACCTTGAGTCGGTGGTGGCCAAGGCCGCGGCCAAGGCGGACGACGCCGGTGCCGCCAACGCGGGCAGCCCCGCCTGACCGGCCGATAGTGATCGGAAGGGGTGCCCCCGGCCCCCCGGCCCGGTTCCCAGCCGTCCATCGGCCTCGGGGCCAAGCCGGCGGAAAGGAGGCCGTGGTGGGCGGTAGAAGACGGTTGCGGGGGCGGTTGTCCTCTGGCACCGTACCCCTGGTAGCTCCCACGCCCGGCAGCACCAGATTTTGTTTTACAGGGGGTCCGGAAAAGCCGGGTTCCCGCGCCGGGTGGGATGGGTCGTCCCTTGCCATCGCGCGCGACAGGAGGGCGTATCATGTCGGCACTCGCCGTCGAGACTAGCAGCACCACCCATAATCCCCTCGATATCGTCGAGGAGATCGTCACGGCCAACGAATGGCCATTCGAGCGCGCCAGCGAAGACGAGATGATCGTCGAGATCAACGGCCGGTGGTGCGACTACCGGCTGTTTTTCGTTTGGCAGAACGAAGTCAGCGCCATGCAGTTCTCCTGCCAGTTCGACATGAAGGTGCCGCCAGCCCGCAAGCTGGCCGTTACCGAGCTGCTGGCTGAGGTGAACGGCAAGATGTGGCTGGGTCATTTCGACGTATGCAGCGAAGAGCATACGCCGATGTTCCGCCAGACGTTGCTGCTGCGCGGCACCCGCGCGGCCAGCGTGGAACAGATCGAGGATCTGGTCGAGATCGCGGTGGCGGAGTGCGAGCGCTACTACCCCGCGTTCCAGTTCGTCATCTGGGGCGGTAAAAGTGCCGCGGACGCCGTGTCCGCCGCCATTCTGGACACGCTCGGCGAAGCTTGATACAGCCCACACCCCGTGACCTTGGTTTGCCAGTGACTTTTGACCTCGGTTTGACTGCATTGAGGACGATGGGGCGGGGATGACGGCGGTTGATCTATTGTTGGTGGGCTGCGGCAAGATGGGCGGCGCCATGCTTGCCGGATGGCGGGCCGCCGGGACCGTCCGCCGCGTTGTCATTGTCGATCCGGCCGCGGAGGTCGCGCCGGAAGGCGCCATGCTCGTCGCCGACCCGGCCCAGATCCCCGCCGACTTCGCCCCGGATGCCGTCGTGCTGGCGGTGAAACCCCAAATGATGGACCAGGCCCTGCCAGCTTACGTGCCGTATGCCGGCCGTGCCGTGTTCCTGTCCATCGCCGCCGGCAAGACCATCGCCTATTTCCAGAAGGTGCTGGGGCAGGGAACCGCCCTGGTGCGGGCCATGCCCAACACGCCGGCGGCCGTGGGGCGCGGCATTTCCGGCGCTTACGCCACGCCCGCCGTTTCGCCGGCCCAGCGCGACCTATGCCAAAGCCTGCTGAGCGCGGTGGGCGAGGTGGTCTGGGTCGCGGAGGAAGGTCTGATCGATGCCGTGACCGCGGTCTCCGGCAGCGGCCCCGCCTATGTTTTCCATCTGGTGGAGGCCCTGGCCGCCGCCGGGGCGGCGGCGGGGCTGCCGCCCGACCTGGCGCTGCGCCTGGCGCGTGCCACCGTCACCGGCGCTGGCGAGCTGTTGCACCGGAACCCCGACACCACCGCCACCCAGTTGCGCATCAACGTCACCAGCCCCAAGGGCACGACCCAGGCGGCGCTGGATGTTCTGATGGACGAGGCGCAGGGGCTGACGCCGCTGATGGTCCGCACCGTCGCCGCGGCGGACCGGCGGTCGCGGGAACTGGCGGGCTGACACCATGGCCGGCCCTCTCAGCCCCAGTGCGCAAAAGATCCAGAACCTGCTGAATGACCTCGGCCAGCCCATCCATGTGGTGGAATTCGCCGCCACCACCCGGACGGCGGCCGAGGCGGCAGCGGTAATCGGTTGCGATGCAGCACAAATCGCCAAGTCAATTGTTTTTCGCACCCGCGAAAAGAACGCGTCCGTCCTGGTGGTCGCATCGGGTGCCACGCGCATCAACGAAGCCTTGGTGACCAAGGCCTTGGCCGACATCCTCAACGGCGATCGGCTTATGCGGGCGGACCCGGAATATGTGCGATTGACCACCGGTTTCCCTATCGGCGGCGTTCCGCCACTGGGGCACGCGGTGGCGCCTGTCACATTATTCGATCGGCGTTTGCTGTCATTTCCCACGGTTTGGGCGGCTGCCGGCACCCCCAACGCGGTGTTCGCCATCGCCCCCGACGTCCTGGCCCGGCTCGCCGGCGCCCGGATCGTGGACGTCGCCTAGGCGGAAGGGCCGGCCCCTTTCCCTGGTCTAGCCGGTTCGACCTATGGCGGTGCTTGGCCGTCCCGTACTAACCAAAAGAGTTTATTGTGCGCTGCACAAAAACCATTGACCGGCTGCTCGGCCCAAAGCATTATCCCCCCGGAATTGCCGCACCGCAGCGGCGCAAGCCGTATAGGGATCTGACACTATGGCGACCAATCCGTTCCTCGACTTCGACATGACCAAGTTCTTCGACCCGTCCAAGTTCGCCGAGTTCACGAAGGTGGACTTCAGCAAGACGCTGGCCGACTACAAGGTGCCGGGCATCGACGTCGACGCCTTCGTCTCCGCCCAGCGCAAGAACATCGAGGCCGTGACGGCCGCGAACCAGCTGGCCGTGGAAGGCATCCAGGCCGTCCTGCGCCGCCAGGCCGAAATCCTGCGCCAGAGCCTGGAAGAGACCTCTTCCGTCGTTTCCGACTTCCTGTCCACCGGCACCCCGGAAGACAAGGTCGCCAAGCAGGCCGAGCTGGTGAAGACCGCCTTCGAAAAGGCCCTGGCCAACGTCAAGGAACTGGCCGAGCTGATCGCCAAGTCCAACAGCGAGGCCGCCGACGTGCTGTCCAACCGCGTGCGGGAAAGCATTGAGGAAGTGAAGGCCGCCATCGCCAAGGCCCAGGCCAAGCACTAAGCCTGGTTCCAGCCTCGCGCTGACCTATAGACGGGCGGTCCCTCCGGGGGGCCGCCCGTTTTCATTTCGGCGGACCAGCCAGGCGAGGCCGGTGCCAAACCGGGGAAAACGTCAAACCGGCAACCGGATCGCCGCACGCAGGCCGCCCTTGGGGCTATCCTCCAGCAACACGTCGCCCCCGTGGCGGTTGGCGATGTCGCGGGCGATGCCCAGGCCCAGGCCGACGCCGCCGGTGGCCTGGTTGCGTGACCCGTCCAGGCGGTGGAAGGGGCGGAAGACTTCTTCCCGCATCTCTTCGGGGATGCCCGGGCCGTCATCATCGATCAGGACGTAAAGATGGCCGCCCTGGCGTTGCAGGGTCACCCAGGCGCGTCCGGCGTACCGCACGGCATTGCCCACCAAGTTGGCGACGCAGCGGCGGAAGTCGTTGGCGCGCAACGGCACGGTGATGGCGATGTCCGGTAGGCTCAATTCCACCAGCCGGCCCTCGCGCCGGGCGTTGGCAACCACGTCGGCCAGCAGGGCGCCCACATCGGTGGGGGTGGCCGGTTCGGCACCCTCGCCCCGGGCGAAGGCCAGGTAGGCCTCGATCATGCCCTCCATCTCGGCCACGTCCGCCTTCAACTCCTCCACCTCCTGAGCGTCGGGCAGCATGGCCAATTGCAGCCGCATGCGGGTGAGCGGGGTGCGCAGGTCATGGCTGACCCCGGCCAGCATTTCCGTGCGCTGGCTGATCTGCCGCTGGATGCGTTCACGCATTTGCAGGAAGGCGGTCGCGGCCTGCCGCACCTCCGACGCGCCTTCCGGCTTGAAGGCCGGGGTGTCACGCCCCTTGCCGAAAGCCTCCGCCGCGATGGCCAGGCGGCGGATGGGCCGTATTTGATTGCGCATGAACATGATGGCGACGGTGAACAGCAGCAGCGAGCTGCCGGCCATCCACAGGATGAACACCCAGCTGGTGAAACTGAACAGCCGCCGCTCGGGCGACAGGACGTGCAGCACACCGTCGGGCAACTGCACGTTGATGCCATACCATTCGTGGGCCACATGGGTGTCGATGGTCCAGGGCCGGCCCACCTTCTCGTCCAGCGCCCGGCCCAGGGTATGTTCCAGGATGCCGAACAGGTGCTGACGGTGCCAGTTGGGCAGTCGCTCGCCGGGTTGGAAGGTCACCATCAGGTCGGTGGTCCGGGTCACCATGTCCAGGGTCACGTCCCTGTCCTCCGGCGTCTGGTCCCGGCCCAGCTGTTCGATGACCATGGCGACCTCGCCCGCCACGCCAAAGGCCTGGTTGTTGGTCACCCGCTCCCAATGCTGGTCATAGAAATAGAAGGTGGCGATGGCCTGGGCCAGGATCACCGGCGTGGTGATGATCAGCAGCGAGCGGCCGAACAAGGTACGGGGCAGCATGCGCTTCACCACCCCCGCCGGGTTGATCACCGGGGGGGCTCCAAGCCCTTGCCTTTGCGGGGGTCGCCGCCGGGGCGCCTGCTCGCGCGTCATGCTCATGGGGCGTCCTTCACCAAGTCGGGGTCGGCCTCAATCGGGGCGCAGCACATAGCCTTCTCCCCGCACGGTCTGCAGATAGCGCGGCTGGCGGGGGTCGATCTCGATCTTGCGGCGCAGGCGGGTGACCTGCACATCGATGGCGCGGGCGTTGCTGTCGATGCCGGCGCGCCCCAAATCCTCCCGCGTGAAGACGACGCCCGGCTGGGCGGCCAGGGTGCGCAGCAGGCTGGCTTCGCCGCTGGTCAGGCGCAGGGTTTCCTCGCCGGAGCGCAGTTCCTCCCGCTCGGCATCGAAGACCCAGCGTCCCAGCCGCACCTCCGCCGCCGCCACGGCCGGCTTGGGCAGGCGGCGCAGGATGGAGGAGATGCGCAGCACCAGCTCGCGCGGCTCGAAGGGCTTCGGCAGGTAGTCGTCGGCTCCCGCCTCCAGGCCGGCGATGCGGTCGTCGGGCTGGCCGTTGGCGGTCAGCAGCAGGATGGGCAGGCCGCCGTCACCATTGCCGCCGTCGCCCCTCAGGGATCGGGTCAGCTCCAACCCCAATTCGCCGGGCATGCGGACATCCAGCACCATGAGGTCGAAGTTGAGGGAGGCCAGCATGCGCCGCGCCGCCGCCGCATCCGCCGCCGCCGACACGATAAATCCGTTTTGCGACAGATAGCGGCGCAACGCCTCGCGCAGGCGGTCGTCGTCATCCACCACCAGGATGTGGGGCTGTTCTTCGGGCAGGGCTTGCTGCTGCGTCGTGGTCATGGCCGGAGGCGATCCCTAACGGTCGGGGGCGGCAGCATAGCACAGGGGCGTTCCACGGCGCTGATCGCTTAGCGCTTGGCCAGCGCCGCCAGCGGCGCCCGGGGCTGGGCGAACTTGTCCCGGTCGGCGTCGTCCATGATGCCGACCATCACCTTGCGGAAGCCCTCCACCGCCTCCGCCCCCGCCCGGCGATAGGCGCGGGCGATCAGCTGCCGCTGCGGTTCGGACAGCTGGCGCTCCAGCTCCTGACCCTTGGGCGTCAGGTCCAGCAGCCGCTGGCGCCGGTCGCGGGTGCCCTGCCGTTGCACGATGTACTCCTCGCGCACCAGATCCTGCAGGACGCGCGACAGGCTTTGCTTGGTGATGCGCAGGATGCCCAGCAGGTCGGTCACCGTGATGTTGGGGTGGCGGCCCACGAAATAGATGACACGATGGTGCGCCCGGCCCAGCCCGATCTTCTCCAGCATGGTGTCGGGTTCGGCGGTGAAGTCGCGGTAGGCGTAGAACAGCATCTCCATCGCCTGCCGCAACTCCTCCTCCCTGAGGAAGAGAGGGTTCACACCGGTCTTCATGTCGGTCATGCGGTACAGGCTTTCGGTACTGTCACAGGCAAGGGCCGCATTATGCCAGTTACGCCTGTGAAGGGGAGGGGATTCACGCCGTGCTTCCAGGGCGTGCGCCTCTGGCTTTCGGTGGACTGGCTTCGGCGGGGATTGCGCGGCGGGCGTCACCTTTGGCAAAAGGGGCGCTCAATCGGGGCATCGCCGATGTCGAGGCGTGACTCGGGCGGGGGCGTGACTCAAGGGAATGCAGGAGCCAAAGGGATGAAGATGAAGCTGTCGGTCGCGGGGCTGATGCTGCTGGCGTTGGCGGGTTGCGCCGCCAAGCCCGATGACAAGCCCGCGGCGCCGCCCGCGCCGCCGCCCGTCGAGGCGCCCAAGCCGCCGCCCACGGACATCACGCTGGAGCCCAGCGACCTGACCGCGCTGCAGACGGCGCTGAAGGCGGCCACGGGCAAGCCCATTCAAGAAACCGTGACCTGGACCAACCCCGAGACGGGACGTCAGGGCACGGTGAAAATGCTGCGCGACGGTTTCGACGCCAAGAACCGCCCGTGCCGGGAGTTCCACTCCGTGGTGTTCCAGGGCCAGTTGTTCCGCCACCAGACCGGCTTCATCTGCCGGCAGCCGGATGGCAGCTGGGAAGTGGTCGACGGCGTCGATTATCCGGTCCGCGAACGCAAGTAAGGCGGCCTCCGCCAACTCTCGCTGCCTTGGCCGTGCCATAGTCGCGGCCAAGGCTCATGCCTGAGTTCGTGCCGGGGCGCACCCCGGGGCGGACCCATCCGCCTCCGGGAGCGTTGCTTACCAATGTCCCAGTCACCGAAATCGGGGCCGCGCAAACCCGGCCCCGCCAAATCCAAACCCACCTCTTCCGGCACGGCGGGCTTCGGCCGGGCGGCGTTGCTGCTCGTTCCGGTCGCGGCCCTGGCCATCGGGGGCGGCCTGTTGCTGGCCCATTGGGGCAAGCGGGGCGACTCGTCGCCCCCGCCACCGTCTCAATCCGCCCCGATGGCGGCCGAGCCGCCGGCGCCTCGGGGGCCGGTGACGGTCGAGGTGGCCGGGGGGGATGGTCCCATCCTCACGGTGGCTTCACCCGACGACCGCCAGATTTCGGATGAGGGACTGAAGGCCCTCCATGCGTTCGAATCCACCACCGGCACCACCGCGCTGCTGGTCTGGTATCGCGGCGCCCTGCAGGTGGAGGATTACGGCCCCGGCATCCGGCCGGCCGACCTGATGGATGGCGCCGGCTTGCAAGCCGGCGTGCTGACCTTCTTGGCCGGGAAGGCCATCCAGGATGGCTTCCTCACCTCTGCCGACCAGCCGCTGGGCCAGATTTTCCCCGACTGGAAGGACGATCCCCGGGGCCGCATCACCGTGCGCGACCTGCTGGTGGGCAGCAGCGGCCTGGGTTTCCCGGTCGGGACCGCCGACGGGCCGGCGGGGAAAGCCGATGCCGGCGCCTGGCTGAAAGGGTTGGCGCTGGAGGCCGAGCCCGGCACCCGGTACAAGCCGGCCGAGGAGGAGTTGCAGGTCCTGGCCCTTGTGCTGGAGCGGGCGACCAAGCAGCCGCTGGCGGCCTATATGTCGCAGGCGCTGTGGGCACCCGTGGGCGCCCGCCCGGCGGAGATGCTGCTCGACGACAGCGGCCGCGCCACGCTGGTGGGGTGTTGCGTCAAGGCGACCGCGCGGGATTGGCTGCGCCTCGGCCTGCTGCTGAAGGATGGTGGCCAGGTGGAAAACCGTCCGGTCATTCCCATGCCCTGGGTTGAAGAGATGCAGCGCCCCACGCTGTTCGCCCGCAACGAGGGCATGCGCATCCGCATTGCCTGGCCACGGGAAAAGGGCGGCCCGATCAAGGCGGCGGAGGCTTTCGCCGAACCCGACACCGTGTTCATGGCGGGGGCCGGTGGCCAGCGCCTGTATGTGTCCAAGGCGGCGGATCTGGTGATCTTGCGTTTGGGCCGTGTCGTGCAGCCGTGGGACGATGCCGCCCTGGTGAATCTGGTCGCGCGCCATCTGGAACGCCCGCCGGAGCCCAAGCGGACGCCCTATTCCGCCATTGCCGTTCAGCCCCAGGGCTTGGCCATGCCGCCCATCATCACGCCGCGCAAGCCGCCGGTGGTGGTGACAGTGCCGCTGGATACGCCGCATCCGGCCCCCGCCCAAGGGCAGGGCGCCGCCCCTGGTGCCAAGCCGGAGATGCCGAAGGCGCCGCCCGTGCCTGGTGCCGGGCCGTCGGACAAAACGCCGCATCGCCCCTGAGGCCGCCGTAGAAGCGCCGACCGTGCGGTGCGCTTCGGCGACTGTTGGAATTGGTTAACGTGACGGTGGCCCCGCCAAGGGTGCCGGAGCCACCGCCCAGCCATTACTTGGACTTGAACGCCTTCAACTGTTTGTTGAAGTCACCGGCGAGCTTTTGCATCTGATCAACGGCGTCATTGTACTTCTTCTGCCAGGTGCCGTTGCCGTTTTTCCCTTCGAACTCCAGGCAACTCATATAGTCCTGGGTTTCGGCCATGAACTTTTTGACCGCGGCCTGGGCGGCTTGCATCTCGGCTTCCGCGGCCTTGCTGCCGTCCGGCACGGACGGGGGCGACCCCAGCGTGCACTCGGCCCGCGCCACACCCGCAACCCCCATTCCAGCCATCAGAACGATGACTGCCACCCGCTTCATCATCTGCACCGACCTCCCAGAGTCTCGTAGTCAACGGTCAAAAGAGAATACCAATCAAAGGTTTAAAGATTGGTTTAAGCATCGTTACCGTCGTGCTGGGCCTAGGCCGCGGCCAGCACGTCCCAGCCAGGCGCGCCATGTCCGGTTACGCCAAAGCCAGTAGGTTATATTTCGGTGACGGCTCCGATGCCCCTGTTCGAATTTTTATTACTTAAAATGTTAAAAGAAACGGCGGGGCATGGCCCTTTTCCCCGTGTTTCGTCTGCCCACACCCGCTACGGCATTGGATTCCGCCGTTTTAACCAAAACCCATCGGTAATGGATCCAGCCTGAAATCCTTTACGGCTTGCGGAAGATGAATTTCAGTCGTTGTCAGCCTTTGCGATGTTAACTGTAGTTGACGTTATAAGTCAGTTTACAGGTCTGCGAAAGCGTGTCTAGGTATTAGCCGAGGCCCCGGTGCCGAGCCATCACCGCGCTGTGAGGTGGGTTCGACGGTGCACATGGGGTTCGGATGGGTGGTCGCGGTCTCGGCGGCGGCAGTGCTGCGGGGCAATGAACAAAGCAGGGGTAGTTGATAATGTCGTATGAGGCGGATGGGATTTTGGGGCGTGTCAGTGGCCTGGTGAAAAAGCCGGAAAATGCCAAGAGCTGGTTCACCATTGGACGCAAGATCGCCCCCGCCGTGGCCATTCCCACGATTATCGGTTTGGGTGCCGTTATTTGGTTAAGCTCCGCCAAGATGCATGAGGCCATGCTGGCCCAGTCCGTGGCGTCCGAGCGGCAGGAAACGGAAATGCTGGCGCAGCAGATGAGCGCCGCCGTCCGCTTCAAGCAGCAGGAATCCATCGCCGACGCCTACACCGAACTCAGCACCCGCGCTGGTGGCAGCCTGGCCGGGGTGCGCGTCAACGATACCGATGGCGAGTCCCTGGACAGCTTCGACAGCAAGACCCTGCCGACCTATGCCATCGACAAGGACAAGGAACTGCCCAAGAAGGTCACCGAGACCAAGGCCTTCGACCGGGGCGACCATCTGATCGTCATGGCGCCGGTGAAGGCGGGCGCCAACCATGACCAGGTGGGCACGCTGATCGTGGCGTGGAGCCGCCAGGGCCTGAACGAGGCCATCGCCTCCACCGTCAAGGGCTCACTGCTGACCGCCGTCGTCGTCCTGGCCGTGCTGGTCGGTTTCCTGGGCGTGCTGCTGCACTTCCTGGTCAGCCGTCCGCTCACCACCCTGCAGACCGCCATGGGCCGCCTGGCCAGCGGTGACCTGTCGGTGGAGATCACCGGCACCGACCGTGGTGACGAGATCGGCGCCATGGCCGGGTCCGTCCAGGTGTTCAAGGACAACGCCATCGAGGTGGAGCGCCTGAAGAAGGTGCAGGAGCAGGCGGAGCGGGAGTCGGCGGAAGAGAAGCGCCGCACCATGAACCGTCTGGCTGACGAGTTCGAAAGCACCGTGAAGGGTGTCGTGGCCCAGGTGTCCGAAGCGGCCGCCCGCATGCAATCCAGCGCCCAGACCCTGTCCGGTTCGGCCGACGAAAGCCGCAGCCAGGCCGGCGCCGTCGCCGCCGCCACGCAGCAGGCGTCCGCCAATGTCCAGTCGGTGGCCAGCGCCACCGAGGAACTGGCCGGCTCTCTGGCTGAGATTTCCAACCAGGTCAACACCTCCGCACGCATCGCCAAGGCGGCGGCCTCCACGGCCGAGAAGACGAACGAGACCGTGCAGTCCCTGGCCTCGCGCGCCCAGAGCATCGGCGACGTGGTGAAGCTGATCAGCGACATCGCCAGCCAGACCAACCTGCTGGCGCTGAACGCCACCATCGAGGCGGCCCGCGCCGGTGAAGCCGGCAAGGGCTTCGCGGTCGTGGCCAGCGAGGTGAAGAGCCTGGCCAACCAGACGGCCAAGGCGACGGAGGAAATCTCCGCCCAGATCTCCACCATGCAGGACGCCACACGCGACGCGGTCGACGCCATCATCACGATTTCCAAGACCATCGCCGAGATCAACGACATCTCCGACATGGTCGCGGGTGCCGTGGAAGAGCAGGACGCGGCGACCAAGGAAATCGCCCGCAACGTCCAGCAGGCCTCCATGGGCACCATGGAAGTGTCGCGCAACATCGGCTCGCTGCAGCACGCGGCCGAGGACACCGGCAAGTCGGCCAACCAGGTGCTGGGTGCCGCCACCGGCCTGTCCCAGCAGTCCGACACCCTGTCCGGCCAGGTCGACCGCTTCCTGCAGCAGGTCCGCGCCGCGTAAGCATTGGGTTCGGTTCTAAGAAAACCCCCGCGGG
The DNA here is from genome assembly GCF_036348415.1 of Nitrospirillum karajorum. Taxonomy (NCBI): domain Bacteria; kingdom Pseudomonadati; phylum Pseudomonadota; class Alphaproteobacteria; order Rhodospirillales; family Azospirillaceae; genus Nitrospirillum; species Nitrospirillum karajorum. The sequence continues at coordinate 727,246 of NZ_JAZBQB010000003.1, read as the reverse complement.
AGCGATCCCGCGGGGGTTTTTGTATGTGCGGCCAGATCCCGACGTCAGGCCGAAATCCCCCAAAGTTTCCGGGCCTCCTCCGCGATCACGTCCGGATATTCCTCGGGAAAGAACAGCTTGGCCTGGGGCAGATTGCGTACGCCCTGGCAATTGGGCAGGAGGCCGGCCAGGTAATCGCCGCCGGTGGGGTCGAAGATGGTGTCGGCCATGCCCCAGACGATGCGCGCCGGCGCCACGACCCGGCGCAGGTCCTTCTCGATACCGGCCAGCGGGTTGGGGGCCAGGCCCAGGGTGTAGGCGTGCACCAGGTCCTTGCGCCGGGGACTGCCGACCAGCGGGCCCAGGTAGTAGTCGATGGCCTCATCCGTGGGGCGCGAAGGGTCGCTGAACGTTTGGCCGCCCAGGCCCATGGGGCTGCGGGCCAAATCCTTGTCCGCCACCCAACGCGCCAGCCAGCGGTCGGCGAAGGTGCCGGCCCGCGCCATCTCCAGCACCGGTTGCAGGGCGGGGGGCGGGCTGTCGGGCTCGGTATCGCAGTTGGTCAGCAGCAGGCTGCGCACCCGCTTGGGGTACTGGGTGACGAACAGTTGGGCCACGGCCCCGCCGCTGTCGTTGGCCACGATGTCCACCGCGTTGGCGCCCACACCGTCCAGGAAGGCGGCCAGCATCCGCACCTGGACCGGGGGCGTCACCGCTTGGCCGTCCGGCACGCGGCTGTAGCCCAGCCCCAGGAAGTCGGGCGCCAGGCAGCGGCGGTGGGCCGACAGCCTGTCGATGGCGCCGCGCCATTGGAAGCTGTTCAGGGGGAAGCCGTGCAGGAACAGCGCGTCGGGCCCACGGCCCTGGTCCATATAGGCGATATGGCCGAACGGCGTGCCGGCGTAGCGGCGCAAGGCGCGATAAGCGGTGGCGTCCAGCGGCCCGGTGCCGGACAGGGCGGCGGCGCTGGCTCTGGGGGCCCCGAGCGCCATGGTGGCGCCGATCCCGGCCAGGCCGCGCAGGAAATGACGGCGGGCGAACGGTGCGGAGAGCATCTCTCATCCCTCAAGGGAAGGTTGTTCGAATGCTCCAGGGATATCCCTGTGTGAGACACGCGGTCGATAACCCGCCAGGTCATGGATTCTTGACCTCTCAGGTCATGGCTTTTGCCCGTAGCGGCCGTATCATTCCCTCCATCATGACCCATGCCGCCGCCGCGACCGTGACCGCCCTTCCTTCACAGCCTACGCCGCCCCAGCCCACGCCGCTGGGCCTGTTGCTGCGCGAGTGGCGGGCGGCGCGGCGCATGAGCCAGATGGATCTGGCGCTGGAGGCCGGCGTCTCCACCCGGCACCTCAGCTGCGTGGAAACCGGCAAGGCCCAGCCCAGCCGCGAGCTGTTGGCCCGCCTGGCCGACACGCTGGACATGCCCCTGCGGGAGCGCAACGCCCTGCTGGTGGCCGCCGGCTACGCCCCGCGCTACGGCGAGGCGACGCTGGCCACCCCCGCCATGGCGCCGGTGCGCCAGGCCATCGACTTCATCATCGGCCAGCAGGAACCCTATCCCGCCGTGGTGATGAACCGCCGCTGGGACGTGCTGCGCACCAACCGCGCCACCGCCCGCATCGTCGGCCTGGCGCGTGGCGGCATGCCCCGGCACAACAACATTCTGCGCCAGATCTTCGATCCCGACGACATGCGGCCCGTCATGGGCAATTGGGAAAGCCTGGCTGGCGACCTGATCTGCCACCTGCACAACGAACTTGCCGCCACGCCCCTGGACCAGGGGCTGCGCACCTTGCTGGACGATGTGCTGGCCTATCCCGGCGTGCCCGCCCGCTGGCGGTCGCGCGACCCGGACGCCTATCCCTTGCCGCTGTGCACCACGGTTTTCGCCGGTGGCGCGGTGGATGCGGAGGGGCATCCGCTGCGCTTCTTCTCCACCATCACCACCTTCGGCTCCGCCCGTGATGTGACGGTGGAGGAACTGCGCATCGAGTGCATGTTCCCAGCCGATGAGCGCACGGCGGAGCGGTGCAAGGCGCTGGCGGCGGGGGCGTCCATATAAGCAAACAGCGGCATGGGTCGCCCCATGCCGCTGCGGTAAACGTCGCGCCGGATGGAAGGCTTACGCTTCCACCTTGCCGCCATTGGCGGCCGACCATTCGGCCGGGGCGTGCAGGAACTTCTCCACTTCCGCCATCGTTGCGGTATCGAAATAGTTGTGGTCGCGGGCCACCTTCAGCACGTCCCACCAGGTGGTCAGGGCATGCAGGGTGACGCCGATCTCCTTCATCGTCTCCACGCTCTTGGGGAAGATGCCATAGTGGAAGACGACGAAGGCGTGCTCACACACCGCGCCGGCCTGGCGCAGGGCGTTGACGAAGCCCACCTTGCTGCCGCCGTCGGTGGTCAGGTCTTCCACCAACAGGATGCGGTCGCCCTCGGCGAACTGGCCCTCGATCTGGGCGTTGCGGCCGAAGCCCTTGGGCTTTTTGCGGACGTACTGCATGGGCAGGCCCATGCGGTCGGCCATCCAGGCGGCGTAGGAGATGCCGGCCGTCTCACCGCCGGCGACACCGTCGAACGCCTCGAACCCGGCATCGCGCATCACCGTCTGCACCGCGTAATCGATGATGGCCGAGCGGGCGCGCGGGAAGCTGATGACCTTGCGGCAGTCGATATAGACCGGGCTGGCCTTGCCCGAGGTCAGGATGAAGGGCTGGGCGGCGTTGAAGTGGATCGCCTTGATGTCCAGCAGGATGCGGGCGGTCAAACTGGCGGCGGTCTGGGCGTCGATCATGGGGGACCTCGGGCGCTGAAGATAAATTGGTGGAGGGTTTAGTCCTGAAGTAGGCGCCAGTCCAGCCGTTCGCCGGCGCGGAAGGGCAGGACAGCGTTGCTGCCGCCGGCGTCCACCAGGTCGGGGACGATAAAGCCGTCACGCACCAGGGTGATGGTGTCCGCGTTGGGCGCCAGGCCGTGGAAGCGCGGGCCGTTCAGGCTGGCGAAGGCCTCCAGCGCGTCCAGCTTGCCCTCCTCGTCGAAGACCTGGGCGTAAAGCTCAATGGCGCTGGCTGCCGTGTAGATGCCGGCGCAGCCGCAGCCTGATTCCTTGGCGCTGGTGGGGTGCGGCGCGCTGTCGGTGCCCAGGAAGAACCAGGGCTGGCCGGAGGTGGCGGCGCGGCGCAGGGCCAGTCGGTGCTTCTCCCGCTTGGCGATGGGCAGGCAGTAGAGGTGGGGCCGGATGCCGCCCGCGAAGATGGACGACCGGTTGATCATCAAATGGTGGGCGGTGATGGTGCAGGCGAGGCGCCCGCTGGCCCCGTGCGCCTCCACCACGGCCACCGCCTCCTCGGTTGTCGCATGTTCCAGCACGATCTTCAGGGCCGGGTAGCGGTCCATCAGGGGCAGCAGCACCCGCTCGATGAACACGGCCTCGCGGTCGAAGATGTCGATGGCGGGGTCGGTCACCTCGCCATGGACCAGCAGGGGCATGCCGATGTCCTGCATGCGCGCCAGCACGCCGGCCACGTTGGTGAGGTCGGTGACACCGTGGGCGGAATTGGTGGTGGCATGGGCGGGGTACAGCTTCACCGCCCGGAACAGGCCTTCCTCATAGCCGGCGGCGATCTCATCGGCGCTGCTGCCATCGGTCAGGTAGGCGGTCATCAGCGGCTGGAAGCGGGTGTCCGGACCCAAGGCTTCCATGATCTCCGCCTTGTAGCGCCGGGCGGCGGCGCGGTCGGTCACCGGCGGAACGAGGTTGGGCATGATGATGGCCCGGCCCATCTGGCGGGCGGAGTGCGGCAGCACGGCGCGCAGCATGGCCCCGGTGCGGACGTGCAGGTGCCAATCGTCGGGGCGGCGCAGGGTCAGGCGGGCGGCGGTGGTCGCGCTCATGGGGCAGGGTCCGGCTTATGATGTCCGGGCGCCAGTGGTACGCGCTCAGGTGCCTGGGCTCAACCCCTGTGCGCCCCAGGTGTCGCGGATGGCCCATGCTTGGGACGCGCGACCCATGCCTGTGGCGCGCCACGGGGCAAATCGGGTATGAAGCCCGTCTTGTCCGTCTCTAAAATCCCGAGTCCGATCCCATGGCCCTGATCGCCCCCCGCACGCCGCCCGGCACGATGGAACTGCTGCCGTCCAAGCAGATCGCCTTCCAGCGCATGCTGGACACCATCCGGCGGGGCTATGAGCGCTTCGGTTTCCTGCAGATCGAAACGCCGGTGTTCGAGACCGTGGACGTGCTGCTGACCAAGTCGGGCGGCGAGACGGAAAAGCAGATCTATTTCGTGCAGTCGACCGGCGCCCTGGAACAGGCCAAGCGCCCGGACATCGCCCTGCGCTTCGACCTGACCGTGCCCACCGCCCGCTATGTCGCGGAGCATGAGCATGACCTCAGCTTCCCCTTCCGCCGTTACCAGATCCAGCGCGTCTATCGCGGGGAGCGGGCGCAGAAGGGCCGTTACCGCGAGTTCTATCAGTGCGACATCGACGTCATCGGCAAGGACAGCCTGTCCGTCGCCTATGACGCGGAGATGCCGGCCGTCATCTACACCGTGTTCCGCGACTTGGCGGCGGTGGGCATCGACGTCGGCCCCTTCCAGATCAACCTGTCCAACCGCAAGATCCTGCGCGGCTTCCTGGAAGGGTTGGGCCTGACCGAGGGCGAGGCCCAGGCCGCCGTGCTGCGTGAGATCGACAAGCTGCCCAAGGTGGGCGTGGACGCCGTGCGCACCACCCTGACGGGGAACAGGCGCTGTCGGCCGAGACCGCCGACGCCATCCTGGCCTTCGTCGGTATCGACGGCACGACGGATGAGATGCTGGCCAAGGCCAAGGAGCTGGCGGGAACCAGTGCCACCGCGCAGGAAGGCCTGGGTGAGCTGACCCAGGTGGTGGCGGGCCTGCGCGCCCTGGGCGTGCCGGATAGCCATTTCCGCGTCAATTTCTCCATCACCCGCGGCCTCGATTACTACACCGGCACGGTGTATGAGACCTTCCTGACCGACTTCCCGCAGATGGGCAGCGTCTGCTCCGGCGGGCGCTATGACAACCTGGCCAGCCAGTACACCAAGAGCAAGCTGCCGGGCGTCGGCATCTCCATCGGCGCCACCCGCCTGTTCTATGTGCTGGACCAGGCCGGCCTGGTGAAGGACCAGACCAGCACCATCGACGTGCTGGTCACCCAGTTCGCGCCCGAACTGCTGCCCGACTACCTGGCCCTGGCGGGTGAGCTGCGCACCGCCGGCCTGAACGTCGAAGTGCATCTGGAGCCGGCAAAAATAGCCAAGCAGATGAAATATGCCGACCGTGCCGGCATTCCCGTGGTGCTGATGATGGGCCCGGATGAGAGGGCGGCGGGCACCGTCACGGTGAAGCGGCTGGCCAGCGGCGAGCAAGCGGCCGTGACCCGTGCGGACCTGCCCGGCCACCTGCTGGCATCATTCGGTCGCGCGCGCTGAAAGGCGACGGCACGGGACTTGCGTAAGTGATCCGGCGTTCGGGGCGTCCCCCGTGTTCGGTTGACCACCGGCATGGGGCTACCCCCAACAGCAGGCGGCCCTTGATATCGCTTGATCAAGGGCGGGTTAAGGCCGCTTAGTTCCAAGGGACGGTGGGTTCCAGGTGAGGGTGGGGCTTTGCCGGATGGCCTGGACGGGTCTGCGCTAGGGGGGGTACCGCGTACGCGGGCGATGACGACCAGCACCGAGGACAGCTTGGGCGGAAGCCCCCTGGCGGGTATTGGCGGGCGCGGCGAGACCCTGGCCGCGTTGCGTCCACCCGTGTCCCGCCTGTCGCCGGGGGCGAAGGCCGCCCATACCGACGCCACAGGCCCCAAGGTCCGCCGCCGGGGCACGCCGCTGTGGGTGCGTATCCTGGGCTGGACCACCAGCTTGGCCATCATGGGCGGCATCGGGGGCGCGGCCTGGCTGGAAACACAGACGTCGGGTTTCGAATCCGCGCTGCTGGCCCGGGTGGGCCGCGACCTGCGCTTCTCCGTCTATCCCGGGCCCACCACGGCGGTGCGCTACCCCACCGGCGGGCCCTATGATGAGAGGCTGGGCTATACCCAGATGCCCAGCTTCCTGGAGCGGCTGACGGCCGGTCCCTACCGCGTCACCGCCCAGGCGCGCATGTCGCCCACCCTGCTGGACTATCTGGACCTCAGCTTCTATCCGCCCTATGCGGAGAAGACCTCGGCCGGGCTGCAGGTGCTGGACCGCGGCGGCACGCTGCTCTATGGCGCCAGCTATCCGGAGCGGGTGTTCACCAGCTTCGCCTCCGTCCCGCCCCTGGTGGCCAACACCCTGCTGTTCATCGAGAACCGTAAGCTGCTGGACCCGGCCCACCCTTACCGCAACCCGGCGGTGGATTGGGACCGCTTTGGCCTGGCCTTGCTGCAGATTCCCTTGCAGGTCATCAACCCGGGCGCCCAGCGCATCGGCGGCAGCACCCTGGCGACCCAGACGGAGAAGTATCGCCATTCCGCTGGCGGCCAGACGTCCGATGGGGTGGAAAAGCTGCGCCAGATGGCGTCGGCAAGTATGCGCGCCTATATGGACGGCGCGGACACGACCCAGACCCGCTTCCGCATCCTGGTGGATTACCTGAACTCCACCCCCCTGTCGGCCCGGCCCGGCATCGGTGAAATCAATGGCCTGGGCGACGGCCTGTGGGCCTGGTACGGCACCGACTTCGCCACCGCCAACCAGATCCTGCGCGACCAACCCCGAACGGAAGAGGATTTGGCGACCCAGGCCGTGGTCTATAAGCAGGTGCTGAGCCTGCTGCTGGCCCAGCGGCGCCCGTCGTTTTACCTGACCACCAATCGCACGGCGCTGGACGCCCTGTGCAACGAGCATCTGCGGGTGCTGGAAAAGGCGGGCGTCATCCCGCCGGCCCTGGCCGATGCCGCGCAGAACTTCCGACTGCGCTTCCGGGAGGAGGCGCCGGACACGCCCGATGTCTCCTATGTGGAACAGAAGGCCGTCAACGCCATCCGTAACCGCCTCATCTCCATGCTGGGCGCCCATACGCTGTATCAACTGGACCGCCTGGACCTTACCACCGACACGACGCTGGACCAGGCGGCGCAGGAACGGGTGACGGCGGTGCTGAAGCGCCTGTCCGACCCGGCGGCGACGGCGGAGCTGGGTCTGACCGGCGACCGGCTGCTGACCGGGGCCGACCCGGCCAAGGTGGTCTATTCCGTCACCCTGTATGAACGCGCCCCCCACGCCAACCTGGTGCGGGTGCAGGTCGACACCCTGGACCAGCCGCTGGACCTGAACGAGGGCGCGCGCCTGGATTTGGGCTCCACTGCCAAGCTGCGCACCCTGATCTCCTATCTTGAGATCATCGAGAAGCTCTACCGCGACTATCACCAGCGCGACGCGGCGGCGTTGCGCGACATCTCGGCCGCGGCGGATGACAACCTGACGCGCTGGGTGACCCAGACGCTGGCGGAAACCGGCGACCAGGGGCTGCCGGCCCTGCTGAACGCCGCCATGGAGCGCACCTATTCCGCCGGCACGGGTGAGCGTTTCTTCACCGGCGGCGGCCTGCACAGCTTCAACAATTTCGAAAAGTCGGACGACCACCGCATCCTGACGGTGTCGGAGGCGCTGCGCCGCTCGGTCAACCTGGTGTTCATCCGCCTGATGCGCGACGTGGTGAACCACTACATCGCCGAAGGGCCGGCGCGGAAGGACGATGTCCTGGACGATCCGCGCAACCCGGCCCGCCAGACCTACCTGGCCCAGTTCGCGGATCGGGAGGGCAGCACCTTCCTGAACCATTTCTGGGATGAGTATGGCGGCCTCAACCCCGACCAAGCGCTGGAAAAGCTGGCGGCCAAGGCCGGCACGCGGGAGGAGCGGCTGGCCGTCATCTACCGCTCTGTCCGGCCCAATTCGACGCCTGAGGATTTGGCGCGCTTCCTGGCGGCCCACGGCGCCACGGAGAACGAGACCCGGCCCCCCGGAGCGCGCGCTAACGCGAAACCGCAGCCGCTGAAGCCCGCCACCGTGGCCGCCCTGTTCGAGAAGGCGGACCCGGAGAAGTGGACCCTGAACGACCGGGGCTACATGGCCGGCGTCCATCCGCTGGAATTGTGGCTGGTGGCCTATCTGCAGGAAAGCCCCAAGGCGCCCAAGCGCCAGATGCTGAAGGAAAGCAGCAGCTCGCGCCAGGAAAGCTATCAGTGGCTGTTCTCCACCCGCTACAAGCACGCGCAGGACACCCGCATCGGCATCGTGCTGGAGGAACAGGCCTTCGCCCGCATCCATGCCGACTGGAAGCGCCTGGGCTATCCCTTCGAGGCGCTGGTGCCCTCCTACGCCACCGCCATCGGCAGTTCGGGCGACCGGCCCGGGGCGCTGGCCGACCTGATGGGCATCATCGTCAACGACGGCATCCGCCTGCCCACCGCGCGCATCACCCGCCTGCACTTCGCCGCCGGCACACCCTATGAGGCGACGGTGGGTCTGGATGACCGGCTGAAGGGGGAGCGCGTGCTGTCCCATGAGTTGGTGGACGTGGTGAAGGCCCACCTGCTGGATGTGGTGCAGAACGGCACGGCCCAGCGCGCCAAGGGCGCCTTCCACGACGCCGAGGGCAACCCGCTGCCCCTGGGTGGTAAGACCGGCACGGGTGACCAGCGCTTCGACCGCTTCGGGCCCGGCGGGGTGCTGCTGGAATCGCGGGTGGTGAACCGCACGGCCACCTTTGTCTTCTATGCCGGCGATCGCTTCTTCGGCGTCATAACCGCCCATGTCCATGGGGCCCAGGCCGCCAACTACCACTTCACCAGCGCATTGCCGGCCCAGTTGCTCCGCGTGCTGGCCCCGGCGCTGCAGCCCCTGATGCTGATGCCGCCGGACCAGGGGTAACTACAACCCGTTTTCCTCCAGGAAGTGGTCGATATCCTCCCACACCGCGCGGCGGATGGCGTCAGTCTCCATCATCAACTCGTGCTGGGCGCCGGGATACTGGTGGAACCAGGCGTTGGGCAGGCGGCGGGCCAGGACGCGAAGGGCGGCGGAGCGCACGATGCGGTCGGCGCCGGCCGCCAGGATCTGGATGGGCAGGTTCAGGCCTGACATGCTCGCCTGCTCAAGGTAATCCATGGAGCGGAAGGCGGCGGCCAGCCAGCCGTAGGTGACACCGCCCAGGCACAGATCCGGCTGGCGGCGGCAGGCGTCCAGCGCCACGCGGAAGCGGCGGGGGTCGGTGGTCAGGGTGTTGCCATCGAATCGCTGGGCGTCGGGATCGAAGTCGCGCTGGCCGGCGGCATAAGTCTCGGCCTTGCCTTGGCGGCACGCCAGATCCGCGATCAGCGTGGCGGCGCGGCTGGGCAAGGGGAAGGTGTTGACGCGCAGCATGGCGGCGCAAAGGATCAGCGCCTTCAGCCGCGGCACCTCCATCGCCGTGTCGCAATCCAGCACATGGCGCAGCATGAGATGGCCGCCCATGCTGTGGGCGAAGGCCACGACCGGCCCCGTGGGCGGGCACAAGGTCGCCATCACCGCGTCCAAATCGTCCAGGTAGGTGGCGAAGTCGTCGATGTGTCCCATGTGGCGGTTGGCGAGGGAGCGTGAGGACAGGCCCTGGCCCCGCCAGTCGAACGATACCACCCGCCAGCCCCGGGCGGCCCACTCGGCGGCCTGTTCGGCGTATTTTTCCAGAAACTCGCTGCGGCCGTTGACCAGTAGGCAGGTGCCGCGCCGACCGGCCGCCTCGCCCGCCTGCCACGACCCCAGGCGCAGCCGCGCGCCGTCGGGACGCTCCAGGTAGGTGCAGGACCATCCGGTGGTGCCCGCCTGGTCCGCCCGGACGGCGGGTGTTTCGACTGCGGTGTCCATGACGGCGGCGATCCTGGCGCGGCTGGCTGTCGGTGATGCTTTGCTGATTGTCGGGGCGATTCGCCGCGCCCGTCCACCCCACAAGGCATATTTTTTCGATCTTTTGCCCGTTCCCGGCGGCGCGCTATGAGCCCGCTCACATCGGGCCGGCGTAGGGGCATGACGGGGGCGCCCATCTCCACCGACAGGTTAACGATGGACCCGTGGTGGTCATGGCGCCAGTTTCCGGGTGAACGATGCTGCCCCATCAGGATTGACGATCATGGAATCCTTGCACTGGCGACGGAACCTGTACGTCTGCCTGTTCGGATCCTTCACCACCATCGCGGGCCTCAGCCTGATATTGCCCTTCCTGCCCCTGTATGTGGAGCATCTGGGGGTGAGCGGTCACGCCGCCATCGTGCAATGGTCGGGCGTCGCCTATGGCGCCACCTTCTTTGGTGCCGGGGCCACTGCCCCCCTGTGGGGCCGGTTCGCCGACCGCTACGGCCGCAAGATCATCCTGATCCGCGCCAGTTTCGCCATGGCGGCGGCCATCGCGCTGACCGGCCTGGTGCGGGACGTCTATCAGCTGGTGGCGTTGCGCTTGCTGGCGGGCCTGTTGGGGGGCTACGCCTCCGGCTCCATCGTGCTGGTGGCGACGCAGACGCCCAGGTCCCGGTCCGGCTGGGCCCTGGGTGTCCTGTCCACCGGCATCCTGGCCGGCAGCCTGGCGGGGCCGCTGATCGGCGGCGCCCTGCCGGGGCTGATCGGGCTGCGGCAGACCTTCTTCGCCGCGGGCGGCGCCATCTTCCTGACCTTCATCGCCACCGCCACCCTGATCCGGGAGGAACCGCGGGCCAAGGTTGCCGGGCCCCCTCTTGTGGGCAGCCCGTGGCGCCAGATCTCCGACCGGCGGCCGGTGTACGCCATGCTGTTGACCGCCTGCATGCTGATGGTGGCCAATATGTCGATCGAGCCCATCATCACCGTCTATGTCGGCCAAATCGCCCCGCCCGACAGCGACATCGCCTTTCTGTCGGGGCTGGTGATGGCGGCCGGGGCGTTGGCCAGCATGCTGGCGGCGCCGCGCGTGGGGCGGCTGACCGACCGGCTGGGGCCGCGTGCTGTGGTGGTGGCCTGCCTGGCCGCCACCGGCGTGCTGATGATCCCCCAAGCCTTCGTCACCCATACCTGGCAGCTGATCGCCCTGCGTTTCCTGATGGGGCTGACCTTGGCCGGCCTGTTGCCCGCCATCACCACCCTGATCCGGCACAGCGTGCCCGACCGGGTGGCGGGCGCCATCCTGGGCTATTCCACCTCTGCCCAGTTCGCGGGGCAGGTGGCCGGGCCGCTGCTGGGCGGCTTCATCGGCGGGCATGTGGGCATGCGCTCCGTGTTCTTCGTGACCGCCCTGCTGCTGTTCGCCAGCGCCGCCCTGAACGCCTTGCCGCGGCCCGGCGGTGGGCTGGATGGCAGGCCAGGCGGCAGATAGGGCGCATGCGGCCTGAAGGCGGGCCGCATGCGCGGGAAGGGGCTTTGCAGAGCGGGGCGTTAAAGCCTATATCCGGACGCATCGGATTTCCGCCCGTTCCACGGCCCACCCAAGCGATGAAAAGCCGCCGGTCATGAAGCTATTGCGCCACTATGAGGATGCGCCCGCCGACGTACGCGGGGCGGTGGTGGCTTTGGGCAATTTCGACGGCGTGCATCTGGGGCATCGCGCCGTCATCGGCCAGGCCCGGGCCTTGGCCGACGACCTGGGCCGGCCGGCCGCCGTCATGACGTTCGAGCCGCACCCGCGCAGCTTCTTCCGCCCGGACGATCCGCCCTTCCGCCTGACGCCGTTGCGCATCAAGACGCGCCTGATCGCCGGCCTGGGCGTCGATGCCCTGGTGGTGCTGCACTTTGACGCCGCCCTGTCGGGCATGACGGCGGAGGAGTTCGTGGAGAGGGTGCTGGTCCAGGGCCTGGGGGCGCATCATGTCGTGGCGGGCTACGACTTCCTATTCGGCCACAACCGGGGCGGGGACATGGGCCTGCTGCGGACCCTGGGCGCTCAGCACGGCTTTGGCGTGACCGAGGCGCGGCCGGTGGCCAATGGGGCGGGGGAGCCTTATTCCTCCACCTCCGTCCGCCGCCATCTGCAGGAAGGCCGTCCACGGGAAGCCGCCGCCATCCTGGGCCACCCCTTCGAGATCGAGGGCCGGGTCGAGCACGGCGACAAGCGCGGACGCACCATCGGCTTCCCCACCGCCAACATCGAAATCCACGATTACCTGCGCCCCCAGTTCGGCGTCTATGCCGTGCGCGCCGGGGTGGACGAGGGTGCCGCCACCGTGTGGCATGACGGCGTGGCCAACCTGGGCCGCCGCCCCACCGTGGGCGGCACGGTCGAGCGGCTGGAGGCCCACCTGTTCGATTTCGACGGCGACCTCTACGGCCGGCATGTCCGCGTCCAGTTGCTGGACTTCATCCGGCCGGAGATGAAGTTTGAGAGTTTCCAGGCGCTGAAGGACCAGATCCTCGGCGATGCGGGTGAGGCGCGCCGCCGCCTGGCCACCCTGCCTAAACCGTGAACCGGGTCAGCGCCGTGACGCCAGCCGGTTCCGTCCCATGCCGCTTGACCCGCCGGGGCCGGCTGCTAACATCCGCCCCCATGTTGATACCGCGCCAGATCAGGGTCATGGACCTGCGAATTATCGACCCGGTCTCCTGAGGGGGGCCGGGATTTGGGCGCGTTCATCCGCGTACCGCCACCGCCGACAATCCCGCCGGCCTTCCCCGGGACGCCCGCTTCCGCGCCCGGGCCAGGGAAGGCCGCCATCCGAACACCGGATTTTCTGACCCGCCATGACCCGCGATCTTAAAGACACCGTTTTCCTGCCGCGCACCGATTTCCCCATGCGCGGCGGCCTGCCGAAGAAGGAGCCGGAGCTGCTGGCCCACTGGGCGGCCATCGACCTGTACGGCAAGCTGCGCCAGGATGGGGCGGAACGCGCGCCCTTCGTGCTGCATGACGGCCCGCCCTACGCCAACGGCAACATCCATATCGGCCACGCGGTCAACAAGATCCTGAAGGATGTGGTCATCCGCAGCCAGCAGATGCAGGGCCGCAACGCGGTCTACGTCCCCGGCTGGGACTGCCATGGCCTGCCCATCGAGTGGAAGATCGAGGAGAAGTACCGCAAGGCCGGCAAGGACAAGGACGAGGTGCCCGTCCTGCAGTTCCGCGCCGAATGCCGCAACTTCGCCGCTGAGTGGGTGGGCGTCCAGGCCGCCGAGTTCCGCCGCCTGGGTGTCGAGGGCGACTGGCAGAACCCCTACCTGACCATGGCGTTCGACGCCGAATCCGCCATCGTGCGTGAGATCCACAAGTTCCTGCTGAACGGCGGCCTGTACAAGGGCGCCAAGCCCGTCATGTGGTCGGTGGTGGAAAAGACCGCCCTGGCCGAGGCCGAGGTCGAGTATCAGGACGTGACCTCGCCCATGATCTGGGTGCGCTTCCCCGTGGTGACGGCGCCGACGCCGGTGCTGAACGGTGCGGCGGTCGTCATCTGGACCACCACCCCCTGGACCATGCCGGGCAACCGCGCCGTGGCCTATGGCGAGGATATCCCCTACGCGGTCTACACTGTGACCGAGGCCCAGGAAGGCTCGCTCGCCAAGGTGGGTGAAAAGCTCATCCTGGCCCAGGCCCTGGCCGACGGGGTGGCGACATCGGCCAAGGCGACGTTCGCGAAGGGTGCCGACGTCACCGCCGCCGACCTCAACGGCGCCATCCTGGCCCATCCCTTCCGCGGCCATACGGAGGCCAACGGCGGCTACGACTACGCCGTGCCGCTGCTGCCGGGTGACCATGTCACGTCCGACGCCGGTACCGGCTTCGTCCACACCGCCCCCGGGCACGGCGCGGAGGACTTCGACCTCGGCCGCAAGTTCGGGCTGGAGGTGCCGCAGACGGTGGACGCGGACGGCAGCTACTACGCCCATGTGCCGCTGTTCGCCGGCGCCCGCGTCTACACGCCGGAGGGCAAGCCGGGCGACGCCAACGGCAAGTCCATCAGCACCCTGATCGCGCAAGGGGCGCTGCTGGCCAAGGGCAACCTGAAGCACAGCTATCCGCACAGCTGGCGGTCCAAGGCGCCGCTGATCTTCCGCACCACGCCGCAGTGGTTCATCTCCATGGACACCAACGACCTGCGGACGCGGGCGCTGGCGGCCATCGACGAGACGCAGTGGGTGCCGCCGCAGGGCCGCAACCGCATCTATTCCATGGTGGAAAGCCGCCCCGACTGGTGCATCAGCCGGCAGCGCGCCTGGGGCGTGCCCATCGCCCTGTTCCTGTCCAAGACGGACGGCCAGCCCTTGAAGGATGAGGGCGTGCTGAACCGCATCGCCAGCTTCTTCGAGACCGAGGGGGCGGATGCCTGGTACAGCCGGCCCGCCGCCGACTTCCTGGGCCCGGACTATGACCCCGCCGATTACGACCAGGTGTTCGACATCGTCGACGTCTGGTTCGAATCGGGCTCCACCCACGCCTTCGTGCTGGAGCGGCGCAACGACCTGTCGTCGCCCGCCGACCTCTACCTGGAAGGGTCGGACCAGCATCGCGGCTGGTTCCATTCCTCGCTGCTGGAAAGCTGCGGCACCCGGGGCCGCGCGCCCTTCAAGGCGGTGCTGACCCACGGCTTCGCCCTGGATGAGCAGGGCCGCAAGATGTCCAAGTCCCTGGGCAACGTGGTGGCGCCGCAGCAGGTGATGGAGGAATACGGCGCCGACATCCTGCGCCTGTGGGTCGTGGGCTCCGACTATTCGGAGGATTTGAAGGTCGGCAAGGAGATCCTGAAGAGCAACGCCGACCTTTACCGCCGCCTGCGCAACACCCTGCGCTATCTGCTGGGCGCCCTGGCGGACTTCACGGAGGCCGAGCGGGTGGAACCGGCGGCGATGCCGGATCTGGAGCGCTGGGTGCTGCACCGTCTGGCCGAGATGGACGGCATCGTGCGCCAGTCCACCAAGGAATACGACCTGCACCGCCTGATCACCGAGCTGCATAACTTCTGCGCGGTCGACCTGTCGGCCTTCTACTTCGACGTCCGCAAGGACAGCCTGTACTGCGACGCGCCGACCAGCGACCGCCGCCGCGCCGTGCGCACGGTGCTGGAGCAGCTGTTCCTGACGCTGACGGCCTGGCTGGCCCCCATCCTGTGCTTCACGACGGAGGAGGCTTGGCTGGCCTTCCGCGCCGAGGGCGACGACGCCCGCCGGGCGGCGCTGCCGGAAAGCGTGCATCTGCGCCAGTTCCCGGACATTCCGGCCGGCTGGCGCGACGACGCCCTGGCCGCCCGCTGGGCGGTGGTGCGCGACCTGCGCCGCGTGGTCACCGGCGCCCTGGAACTGAAGCGCGCCGACAAGACCATCGGCTCCTCCCTGCAGGCGCATCCGACCGTGCATGTGCAGCCGGAGCATCAGGCGGCCCTCGCCGGCCTGGATCTGGCGGAAATCAGCATCACCTCCGGCATCACCGTGACCCTGGAGCCGGCGCCGGAAGGCGCCTTCGCCCTGGCCGACGTGGCCGGCGTGGGCGTGGTGTTCGGCGCGGCCGAGGGCGAGAAGTGCGAGCGCTGCTGGCGCATCCTGCCGGAGGTGCCGGCCGCCGCCGAAGGTGCGGAACAACTGTGCCATCGCTGCGATGACGCCGTTGGTGCCGTTGGGGGCGACCAGGTATGAGCATGCTGGCCCGTGTCTTGGGGCGCTTCGGTGTTCCTGGCCTGGTCGCGGCGGCCCTGGTCCTGGCCGCCGACCAGGCCAGCAAGGCCGCCATCCTGGGGCGCTTCGCCGAGGCGGGTGACGGCATCACCCTGCTGCCCTTCTTCAACCTGGTGCTGGTGTGGAACCACGGCGTCAGCTTCGGCCTGTTTAATCAGGGCGGCGCGACGGGCACCGTCATGTTGATCGTGTTAGCCCTGGTCATCACCGCCGCCATGGCGGTGTGGATGCGGCGCGCGGCCCGCCTGATCGAGGCGGTGTGCGCCGGCATGGTCATCGGCGGGGCGTTGGGGAATGTGATCGACCGGCTGCGCCTGGGCGCCGTCGTTGATTTTCTGGACTTCCACATCGCGGCATGGCATTGGCCGGCATTCAACGTCGCCGACAGCGGCATCGTGGTCGGGATGCTGGTGCTGGTCGTGGATGGGCTGTTCGTCAGGCCCGCGACGCGGTAGGGTGTCGCCGGCAAACGGGATGCCCGCATGGTGGTGCCAGTTGGGTGACGCCAGCCGGGGAACGGTGGGGTTCTCCGCAAGTGGGGCCCCGGAGTGGGTTAGGGTCAGGTTCACGGGGTCCCGGGGTCCGGGGCCTACATTCGACGGACGAGGATATGGGCGAGAATTCTAAGGTGTTTAGCGCGCGGCTGATGCTCGCGGCGGCCGGTTTGGCAGCCCTGACGGGGTGTGACAGCCTGGACTACCTGTTCGGCGGGTCGCGGCCGACGCCGGACGAGTTCCGGGTGCTGGCGCGCGCGCCGCTGGAGGTGCCGCCCGATTTCAACCTGCGTCCGCCGCAGCCGGGCAGCCCGCGCCCGCAGGAGATCGTGAAGGAGACGCGGGCCACCAGCACCGTGTTCGGCGCCGCCACCACCGAGGCGACGGCCGTGGCCTCCGCCACCGCCAACCAAAGCAAGGGCGAAGCGGCCCTCGTGGCCAAGGCCGGCGGCGATCAGGCCGACCCGCAGATCCGCAAGATCGTCGACAAGGAATGGCCGGGCACCGTGGTCGGCGATCGTGGTTTCCTGGACAGCCTGATGTTCTGGAAGGGTGACGACAAGCCGTCGGCGAACGCCCCGACGGTGCAGCGCGACAGCAGCTCCGCCGGCGCCCACTGACGCCTGCCTCAATGCGAAGGCCCGGACGGGATGACCTCCCTCCGGGCCTTTTGTCATGAGCGGACGATTTTCGGGCAACCCTTGCCTTATGCATTGCGCTTTGCAGGCCCCGGGGTTTTTCCAGTGTCAAGCCCGGAGGATGGCCTCCCTTTTTCGCCGCCCGTGACGCCCCGCTCGCTGGCACGCGGGTTGCTGTTGGACTCCTGACAGCGATCCAGGCTCCGGGGGGTTCCGATGACGTTCACGTTCGACGATTTCAAGGCGCGTTTCTTCCAGGCCGGTCCCCTGGCGGGCCGGACCGCTCCGGAAACCCCGGCGGCCGTGGCCATGCAGGACAATCCGCTGCCCAATGGCTTGGAAGCACGCCGCCGGTCCGCGCGTCCCGGCGCCGGTCCCGACAGCCTTGACGGCCTTCCCATCTCGGCAATTCTTGCCGCCATCAAGGCAGATCCTGCCGCCCTGCACCGGCGCCGCGCCGTGCTGGAGGGGGAAATCCGTTCCGTGTGGTCCACCTTGCAGGAACTGGTGCGGGAGTATCGCGCCCTGGGCGATGACGCCATGCTGCCCCAGGATGTCAGCCCCACCTTGCCCGCCAAGGCACCCAAGGCCTCTAACGGCCTGCCAAAGGAAATGGCGGCCCTGGGCGACGCCATCGGCCTGCCCCTGAGTGTCCTGCCCGACAGTGTCCTGCCCGCCGCCGCGCCCGCACTGGCCCCCGCGCCGGTGGTGGTGGACCAGGGCGGCCTGTTCGCTGTGGAGGAGGATGGCGCCGTGGTTCAGTCGGAACCGGTGCGCCTGCCCCGGTCCCGGGCCATGGTGCGCCCCGCCCGCCGCCAGGCCCGTTGATCAATCCCCTCAGGTCAGCGTCCGCCCGCGTGAACGTCGCCGCTGCCGCTGCGTGACTGCTCCAGCCGGCCGGTCACCTGGTCTATCGTCAGGTCACCACTGCCGCTCAGCGAGAGGGTGGCATCGGTGACCTTGACGTGCAGCACTTGGTCGCCGCTGCCGCTGATGGCGGTGGACAGGGTGCCGATCTCCCCGCCGTCGATGGTGATGTCGCCGTTGCCCGACTGCTTCAGTTGGGCGGTGGGCGCCGACACCGCGTGGATGGTCAGCGAACCCGAACCGCCGAGATGGGCCGACAAGGGCCCTTGCACCTTGGCCGCCGCCAGGTCGCCCGAGCCGTCGATGGTCAGGCGCAGGTCCTGCACCGCCGGCAGGGTGACGTTACCCGATCCGCTGAGCTTGGCCTGGGTGGTGCCGCCACTGCCCCCGCCGATGGTGATGGTGCCGCTGCCGCTGCTCTCCAGGTCGGTGGAGGGGCCGGTCATCTGGATGATGCCGACATTGCCTGAGCCCGCCACGCGCACCTTCAGCGCGCCCTCCAGGCGATCCAGCTGGGTATCGCCCGATCCATGGATGCGGATCTGGGCGCCGCCCGCCACCCGGTCGACCTTGAAATCGCCGGAGCCGTCCAGGGTCAGCCCCAGGGCGCCGAAGCTGCCGTTGGCCTGGTAGTCGGTGGACCCGCCCTCCTGCACCTCCAGCGGGATACCGGCGGGCACGGTGATGGCGATGCGCAAGGTGGGCTGCCAGCGCGTCCAATCCTCCCCCTCGCGATAGCAGCGGCGGCCGCTGATGCCCAGCTGGGCCACCTGGCCGCCGCTGGCCGTCAGTTGGTCCAGCTCCTTCGGGTCATCCGCCGTGGCCCGGATGCTCACGTCGTGCGCGCTGGATGAGGCGGTGATGTCCACCGTGCGGGCGCAGGGGGTTGTGATCCGCAGTGCCTGCCCCTGAAGCGTCCAGCCGCGTTCCCCCGCCCAGGCGCTGGCGGCGGCGGTGAGCGTCGCCACCGAGAGGGGCAGGGCGAGGGCGATTCGATGAAGACGGGACATGGGGGCGGACTCGTCCAGGGTTGCGGCATCGTCCCCATTGTCGCCGCGCGGCCGGGGCGATCAAGGGCCCAGCGGGCGATGGAACCGATCCGGCCCGCCCGCTTGCGCCAAGTGGCCCCATTCACTCGGGCCTACACCACCGCGCCGCGCCCGTTAACGTCAAAAACGGGGACAAAATCGCGTCAAACGGACGAAAATCCCCTCCGAACCGCTGCTTAACCCCCGGCAACCGTGCTAAACCCCTGGGGCTTTCCAGGGGCGGGATAATGGGATCCGGATGCCCCTGGCCACAGGTCAGGAGAGAACGATGTCAGCCACGCAGACCCCCACCCCGGACACGCCCCTGGTTCAGTCCCCGGCTTGGGCGGCGCTGGCCCGGCACCGCCAGGCGCTGGACGGCGTGCATATGCGCGACCTGTTCGCCGCCGACCCGGAGCGGTTCGACAGATACTCCCTGAAGCTGGGCACCCTGCTGCTGGACTACTCCAAGAACCGTCTGACCGACGAGACCCTGCCCCTGCTGCTGGACTTCGCCCGCGCCCGTGACCTGGAAGGCTGGCGCGACCGTATGTTCGCCGGTGCCGCCATCAACCTGACGGAAGGCCGCGCCGTGCTGCACACCGCCCTGCGCCAGCCCAAGGGTGCTGAAGTGCTGGTTGACGGCCGCAACGTGGTTCCGGATGTGCACGCCGTGCTGGACCGCATGGGCGCCTTCGCCACCGCCGTGCGCGATGGGGAATGGCGCGGCTGGACCGGCCAGCCCATCACCGACATCGTCAACATCGGCATCGGCGGTTCCGACCTGGGCCCCGTCATGGTGACCCAGGCGCTGACGCCCTACCACCACCCGCATCTGCAGGCCCATTTCGTCTCCAACGTCGACGGCACCCACATCGCCGAGGTGCTGAAGAAGGTGGATGCGGAGACGACGCTGTTCATCATCGCCTCCAAGACCTTCACCACGCAGGAAACGCTGGCCAACGCCCACACGGCGCGCGACTGGCTGTTGGCCCAGGGCGCGCCGGCGGATGCGGTGGCCAAGCACTTCGTGGCCGTGTCGACCAACGCCAAGGAGGTCGCGGCCTTCGGCATCGACACCGACAACATGTTCGGCTTCTGGGATTGGGTGGGTGGCCGCTACAGCCTGTGGTCGGCCATCGGCCTACCCATCCTGCTGATGATCGGCCCCGACCGCTTCGCCGAGCTGCTGGCCGGCGCCCACGCGATGGACGAGCATTTCCGCACCGCTCCGCTGGACGCCAACATGCCGGTGCTGATGGGTCTGATCGGCCTGTGGTACGTGAATTTCTGGGACGCCCAGTCCTACGCCGTGCTGCCCTATGACCAGTACCTGGCCCGCCTGCCGGCCTACCTGCAGCAGGCGGACATGGAGAGCAACGGCAAGGGTGTCGACCGCGACGGCCGCCCGGTGGACTACGCCACCGGCCCGGTGCTGTTCGGCGAGCCGGGCACCAACGGCCAGCACGCCTTCTACCAGCTGATCCACCAGGGCACGCCGCTGATCCCGGCGGATTTCCTGGCGCCCATCGAGACTCACAACCCGGTGGGCCGCCACCACACCCTGCTGCTGGCCAACTTCCTGGCCCAGACCGAGGCCCTGCTGCTGGGCAAGACCGAGGATGAGGCGCGGGCCGAACTGGCCGCCCAGGGCCTGGATGGCGAGGAGCTGGAGGCCCTGGTGCCGCACAAGGTGTTCACCGGCAACCGCCCGACCAACACCCTGCTGTTCCAGAAGCTGGACCCGCAGACCCTGGGCATGCTGATCGCGCTCTATGAGCACAAGATCTTCGTGCAGGGCATCCTGTGGAACCTGAACTCCTTCGACCAGTGGGGCGTGGAGCTGGGCAAGCAGCTGGCCAAGGCCATCCTGCCGGAGCTGGAGGGCGGATCGCGCCGCGGCCATGACTGCTCCACCGCTGGCCTCATCCGCGTGGTGCGCGAGGGCTTGCGCTGAGTGCCTGAGGGAAGGGCCGGGCATGCCCCTGCGGGGTGCCCGGCTTTCCCGTGGCGCTTTGCGTCGGCGTCTCCGCTGAGTCTGTCCGCGAGCAGATTCACACCGCACGGCGATTCCGCCGTTACGTGATCTGCTCTAGACTGGCGCCATCATGCCCATCCGTCTTCTGCCTGAAACCCTGGTCAACCGCATCGCCGCTGGCGAGGTGGTGGAGCGTCCCGCCGCCGCCGTGAAGGAGCTGGTGGAGAACGCGCTGGATGCTGGCGCCAAGCGCATCGACGTCACCCTGCGCGATGGTGGCAAGGCCCTGATCCAGGTGGTGGACGATGGCGGCGGCATGGCGGCGGAGGAGCTGTCGCTGGCGGTGGAGCGCCACGCCACGTCGAAACTGCCGGGCGATGACCTGCTGAACATCCACACTCTGGGCTTCCGAGGGGAGGCGCTGCCCTCCATCGGCGCCGTCAGCCGCTTGACCATCACCAGCCGCCAGCCGGGCAGCGACAGCGCCTGGGCCCTGACGGTGGAGGGCGGGGCCAAGGGCCGCCCGGTGCCGGCGGCCCACCCGGTGGGCACGCGCATCGAGGTGCGCGACCTGTTCTACGCTACCCCGGCGCGGCTGAAGTTCCTGAAGACCACGCGGACGGAGACGGACCACGCCGTCGACGTGGTGCAGCGCCTGGCCATGGCCCACCCGGACGTCGCCTTCACCGTGGCGGACGAGGGGCGCACGCCCCTGCGCCTGCCGGCTCAGACCGGTACGCTCAACGGTGAGGACCCGCTGCTGGCCCGCCTGGGCGCCATCATGGGACGGGAGTTCCAGGAGAACGCCCTGCCCATCGATGCCCGGCGCGAGGGCGTGCGGCTGTACGGCCATATCGGTCTGCCCACCCTGAACAAGAACACCGCCGCCGGACAGTACCTGTTCGTGAACGGCCGGCCGGTGCGCGACAAGCTGCTGCTGGGCGCCGTGCGCGGCGCCTATGCCGACTTCCTGGCCCGCGACCGTCATCCCCTGCTGGCCCTGTTCCTCGACATCCCGTGCGAGGATGTGGACGTCAACGTCCACCCGGCCAAGACCGAGGTGCGTTTCCGCGACCAGGGGCTGGTGCGCGGCCTGATCGTGGGCGCGCTGAAGCATGCCCTGGCCGGCGCCGGCCATCGCGCCTCCACCACCGTGGGCCAGGCGGCCCTGGCCAGCCTGCGCCCCGAGGGGGCCAAGCCCATCCCCCAGACCGCCTTCCAATGGCAGCCGCAGCCCCATAGCGGCGCCCATGCCGGTGGCGCCTCCTGGTCTGGCATCACCCGGCCCACCGGCACCCAGGTGGAGGCCGCGCGCGCCTTCCAGGCGCCGGTGGCGGCCTGGGAGGGGCCAAGGGGGAGGGGCCAAGGGGGGAAGGTCAAGCGCCCGCCTATGCGCCTTCGGTGTTGGCGGAGGCGCCGGCCTACGCTGACGGTGCGTCCAGCCCCGTCGGTCCCGACCTGGCCGTGGCGGCGGCGGTCCTGGCGCAGGCCGGTGCCGACGACGTGCCCGACTTCCCCCTGGGTATCGCCCGCGCCCAGATCCACCAGACCTACATCGTCGCCCAGACCCGCGACGGCATGGTCATCGTTGACCAGCACGCGGCGCATGAGCGCCTGGTCTATGAGCGCATCAAGCAGTCCATGGTGGCCCAGGGCGTGAAGCGGCAGATGCTGCTGATCCCCGAGGTGGTGGAGCTGGAGGAGGCCGCGGCCGCCCGCCTGGCCGAACGCTCCGACGAGTTGGCGGAGCTGGGCCTCTGCCTGGAATCCTTCGGCACCGGCGCGGTGGTGGTGCGCGAGATTCCGGCCCTGCTGGGCGCCAAGGCGGACATCAAGGCCCTGGTGACCGACATTGCGGATGAGCTGGCGGAATTGGGTGACCAGCACGCGCTGAAGGAAAGGCTGGAGGAGGTATGCTCCTCCATGGCCTGCCATGGCTCCGTCCGGGCGGGCCGGGTGTTGACGCTGGGGGAGATGGACGCGCTGCTGCGCGAGATGGAGGCCACACCGCACAGCGGCCAGTGCAACCACGGCCGCCCCACCTATGTGGAACTCAAGCTGGCGGACATCGAGCGGCTGTTCGGCCGGCGGTGACGGCCGCGCGTCGCGTCGCCCAGACCCTGCAATGTCCTGATGTTTACGTTGTAATCATCCGCTTTGATGATTACAGTGTAAACACTGTCGCCCCAAAGGCTGGGCCGCCGCGCAGGATCAATGCCCCATGATGACCGTCCACCATCTCAACAACTCCCGCTCCCACCGGGTGCTGTGGCTGCTGGAGGAGTTGGCACTGCCCTACCAGCTTGTCGTCCACCAGCGGGACCCGCGGACGCTGCGGGCGCCACCGGCGCTGAGGGCGGTCCATCCGCTAGGGAAATCGCCCGTGATCGTGGATGGGGGGCGGGTGATCGCCGAATCGGGGGCGATCATCGAGTACATCCTGACCCGGTACGGGGAGGGGCGGCTGGTGCCGTCCGCCGGCTCGGACGAAGGGCTGAGGTTCACCCATTGGCTGCATCATGCCGAGGGGTCGGCCATGCCGCCCTTGCTGCTGAAGCTCATCTTCCGCGACCTTCCCGGCCGTGTGCCCTTTCCCATCCGGCCCATCGCGCGCGGGATCGCCGCCGCGACGCAGCGGGTGCTGGTCGATCCCCAACTCTCGCTGCACGCCGACTATTGGGAGGCGGAACTGGCGACGCGTCCCTGGTTTGCTGGGGACGCGTTCACTGCGGCCGACATCCAGATGAGCTACCCGCTGGAGGCGTTCGCAGTCCGTGCCGGCATCGTGGACGCCTATCCCAACATCCTGTCCTTCCTGGCGAAGATCCGCGCGCGGCCCGCCTATCAACGCGCCATCGAGCGTGGCGGGCCGCTGGCGCCCCCCTGATAATCCCCCTTGATGGGGCTCCCGGGTGGGGCACAGCAAAAACGCCCGGAAGGCGGACCTTCCGGGCGTTTCGCTTTGGCCCTGGGGGCCACGCAGGCTTGGTGTTTCCTCTATCCCTGTTCGCCCGTCCGGTGTTTTCCCGGATTTGCAGGCGGTACTCTCACCGGAGCGGCCCGTGGGGCCGTCCGACCTCTGAACGCGTCAGCGCAGTTCCCAGGCGAACTCAACCTTCACCGGGGCGCCGGCGACGCTGGCGATGGGGTTCTGGCGCAGCCAGTTGAAGAAATCATCGAAGGGCAGGGCGGGGCGCGCCACCACCCGGCGGCCGGACAAGCCCGTCGCCCGCTCCGACAGGGTACGGGTCACCTGCTCATACGCGATCTCGGGAACGCCGTGGGCCACCGCGATGGCACCCGTGGCCGGATCCTCCACCTGGAAGGAATGGGCCCCGTTCCGGAACGCATATGCAACCTGAACCGTATCGACCTGACGCATGATATCCACTCTAGCTCCGCTACACGGAACTTTATGTATCATGAGGCCCTGCCATTGGAAAGGAAAAAACAGCGGACGCTAAAATGGCGCAACAGAACGTCGATTTCGGGTCCGATGCGGAATGTTGCGACCGCGTACCGCCGTTTTTCCAAGGACTTGGCTATCGGGTGATAGGTTTATTCGATCACGAAGCGCGGGGCCGCCCGACCGCCGCCGGCCTTGATCTTCTCCGCCACCCGCGCGGCGATGGCGCGGTAGGTCTGGGCGTGCACGCCATCGGGCTGCTGTATGGTGATGGGGGTGCCGGCGTCGCTGGTCTCACGGATGGCGATGTCCAGCGGCACCTCGCCCAGGAAGTCGATGCCCAGCTTGTCCGCCTCGGCGCGGGCGCCGCCATGGCTGAAGATGTCGCTGCGGTGGCCGCAGTTGGGGCAGCAGAAATAGCTCATGTTCTCGATGATGCCCAGGACGGGCACGTCCACGCGGCGGAACATGTTCAGGCCCTTGCGCGCGTCCAGCAGGGCGATGTCCTGCGGGGTGGAGACGATGACGGCGCCGGCCAGCGGCACGCTCTGCGCCATGGTCAGCTGGGCGTCGCCCGTGCCCGGCGGCATGTCGACCACCAGCACATCCAACTCGCCCCAGTTCACGTCGCGCAGCATCTGGGTCAGGGCGCTCATCACCATGGGCCCGCGCCAGATCATGGGCGTGTCCTCGGCCACCAGGAAGCCCATGGACATGACCTTGACGCCATAGTTGACCAGCGGGTCCAGGCGCTTGCCGTCGGCGCTGTCGGGCTTGCCGCTCAGGCCCATCATGCGCGGCATGGACGGGCCGTAGATGTCGGCATCCAGCAGGCCCACCTTCAGGCCGTTGGCGGCCATGGCCAGCGCCAGGTTGGTGGAGGTGGTGGACTTGCCCACCCCGCCCTTGCCCGAGGCGACGGCGATGATGGCGCCCACGCCGGGAACGCCGGCCTTGGCGGGCTTGCCCGCGCCGGGCGCGCCGGTGCCGGGGGCGCCGCCGCCGCTGACGGCCTTGGGGGCGGGGCGGTGGGCGGTCAGCACCGCCGTGACCGACAGCACGCCCGCCAGCCGGTCCACCGCCTTCTCCGCCGCCTGGCGCAGGGGTTCCAGGGCGGCGCCGCGCGCCGGATCGACCTCCAGCGTGAAGTGGACATGGCCGTCCTTCACCGCGACGCCGGAAACCATCTTGAGGCTGACGATGTCAGATCCGCGGTCGGGATCCGCCACCTGCCGTAGGGCCTCCAACACCTGGGACTCGGTAACCGCCATGATCAAACGCCTTCATCTTGTAAAGTGGGGGGCGGGGGGTCATATCGCCCGTGTCGGGCTTCCCTGCGACTGCCCGACTATATACGGTGCCGCCCGAATGGGGGGAAGCCCAGGGGGAGAGATGGCCGCCCATGGTGGCCGCTCGGCCACTGTCGCCCTCTGTCTTGGGTGCCCCTCATATGGGTACGGGTACCGGAATAATCAGATCACGGGGACAGGAAAGGCGAACATGCCCTGGTCCAATCAAGGGTCGAACGGCGGCAGCAACGGATCCGGCAACGGGTCGGGCGATGGATCGGGGGATGATCCCGGCAAGGGAAGGGAAACGGATAAGGGCTCGTCCCCGTCCAGCGCTTCCCCCCACAACCCCTGGGGCCAGAGCCCCGGTGTCGCCGGCGGCGGCACCTCCAAACCGGGCGGCAAGCCCGGTCCCCGGCCGCAGCCGGGGCTGGAGGACGCGGTGCGTCAGGGCGGTGAGCGTCTGCGCGTTCTGCTGGGTGGCAACGGCGGTGGTGCCGGGCGCGGCCCAGGCGGCGGCTCGGGCGGGGGCAACGGCGGCCGGCCGCGCGGTGGCGCGCCCGCCGGCGGTTCCTTCAACCTCAACAATTGGAGCAGCGGCCGCATCGTGGGTGTCGGCGTGGCGGCGGCGGTGGTCCTGTGGGGGCTGACCGGCATCTACCGGGTGGCGGCGGATGAGCAGGGGGTGGTCCTGCGCTTCGGCAAGCCGGTGCGGGTGGAACAGCCGGGCCTGCGCTATCACCTGCCGGCCCCCATCGAGCAGGTGCTGCTGCCCCAGGTCACCCGCGTCAACCGCATCGAGATCGGCTATCGCAGCCAGGGCGACGGCCGGCGCAGCGTCAGCGACCGCGACGTGGCCGACGAAAGCACCATGCTGACGGGCGACGAGAACATCGTCGACATCGACTTCGCCGTGTTCTGGGTCATCAAGGACCCGGCCAAGTTCCTGTTCAACATCCGCGAGCCGGAAGAGACGGTGAAGAAGGTGGCGGAAAGCGCCATGCGCGAGATCATCGGCCGCACCGAGATCCAACCCGCCCTGACCGACGCCCGCCAGCGCATCGAGAACGACAGCCGCCAGTTGCTGCAGACCATCCTGGACCAGTACCAGGCGGGCATCGAGATCACCCAGGTGCAGTTGCAGCGGGTCGAACCGCCGCCGGCGGTGGTGGAGGCGTTCAACGACGTGCAGCGCGCCCGCCAGGACCGGGAGCGCCTACGCAACGAGGCGGAGACCTACCGCAACGACATCATCCCCCGCGCCCGTGGCGAGGCGGAGCGCCTGAACCAGGAGGCGCAGGCCTACCGCGACCAGGTGGTGGATCTGGCCCAGGGTGACGCCAAGCGCTTCCAGCAGGTGCTGGAGGCCTATGCCCAGGCCCCCGACGCCGCCAGCCGGCGCCTGTACATCGACACCATGGAGCAGATCCTGAAGGGCACCCGCAAGATCCTGCTGGACGACAAGGCCGGGGGCGGCGCCGTGCCCTACCTGCCCCTGAACGACATGCTGAAGCCGCCGGCGCATCCGGCCACCCCGCTGGCCACCCCGCCGGCATCATCGTCCGGCACGCCCACCGCGGCCGGCAATTAAGGGGAGGGACGCATCATGGAAAAACGCTGGATCGTCCCTCTGGGCGTGCTCGTGCTGCTGGCCATCCTGCTGCAGGGCACCTTCTTCACCCTCAACCAGACGCAACAGGCGCTGGTGCTCCAGTTCGGTGAGCCCATGCGCGTTATCCGCGAGCCGGGGCTGTGGGCCAAAATCCCCTTCGTGCAGAACGTGGTGATCCTGGACCGCCGGGTGCTGGACATCGACCCGCCGGTGGAAAGCGCCATCCTGGCCGACCAGAAGCGGCTGGAGGTGGACGCCTATGCCCGCTACCGCATCGCCGACCCGCTGATGTTCTTCCAGACCTTGGGCAATGAGCAGCAGGCCCGCCTGCGCCTGTCGGTCATCGTGAACTCGGCCATGCGCCGCGTCCTGGGCAATGTCGCCCTGCCGGCCGTGCTGTCGCAGGAGCGCGAGAAGGTCATGGCCGACATCAAGTCCCAGGTGAACCAGGAGGCGCAGCGCCTGGGCATCGAGATCGTGGACGTGCGCCTGCGCCGGGCCGACCTGCCGGAACAGACCAGCCAGGCGGTGTTCGCCCGCATGCGCTCCGAACGCGAGCGCGAGGCGGCGGAGGCCCGCGCCCAAGGCCAGGAACTGTCGCAGCAGATCAAGAGCCGGGCCGACCGCGACCGCACCGTGCTGCTGGCCGAGGCCCAGCGCCAGGCCCAGATCACCCGGGGCGAGGGCGACAACCAGGCGATTCGCATCATGAATGAGGCGATCAGCCGCAATCCCGAATTCTACAGCTTCTACCGCAGCCTTCAGGCCTACCGCGACACGCTGAAACCGGATGACACCACCCTGGTGCTTTCGCCCGGCGCCGACTTCTTCAAGTATCTGGGGGCGGGCGGAACAGCGGAACGCAAGCGGGCCGAGAAGTGGGCCGGGAAGTAGGAAGACGGGGGCTAACGGCTTGAACGACTTGATGACGGGGGCGGCGCTGGCCCTGGTGCTGGAGGGCGTGTGCTATGCCCTGCTGCCGGTGACCATGCGCCGCTTGGCGGGCCGCATGGCGGAGACGCCGCCGGAGCGCCTGCGCTGGGCCGGGCTGGCGGGGGCGTGCATCGGCGTCGCCCTGGTGTGGCTGGCGCGCCGCTGAGTTGGGGATTCGACGGGCTGCCGTCTTATCCCCTTGCGATATCACGAGCCATCCCCCTTAACAGGCGCGACATGACCCCCCTATAGTGGGGCGATGGCCCTACAGTGGGAAAATGGCCCCATCGTGGGAAAATGGAATGATGATGGGCGGATGCCAGTCTTGGGGCGTCCCCCTGCCAGGAGTGGCCCGACAGTGACGTCTCCCGCCTTTGCCGCACCCTCGCCGATGGCCGTCCCCCGAAGAAGGGCGCCGCCCGCCCATTCTCGGCCCTGCGCCGGTCGCTGATGGTGTTGGGCGTGCTGCTGTTGCCCACGGCCTGTGGCGACCCGGCCCCGGCGCGGGCGGAGCCGCCGCCGCACAGCTTCGCGCCCCTAGTGGAGAAGATGCTGCCGGCGGTGGTCAACATCTCCACCAGCCAGACGGTGAAGAACAAGAAGCAGAGCCAGCTGCCCATGCCGGAGTTCCCGCCCGGCTCCCCCTTCGGCGACTTCTTCCGCGACTATCAGGAACGGCAGAAGGAGAACGACCAGGGCGGCGGCGATGACAAGGGCGGGCAGGCCACCTCGCTGGGGTCGGGCTTCATCATCGACCCGTCCGGTTACGTCGTCACCAACAACCACGTTATCGAGGGGGCGGACGAGATCACCGTCCGCCTGCAGGACGACACCCAGATGAAGGCGACGCTGGTGGGCACCGACAAGGCCACCGACATCGCCCTGCTGAAGGTGGAGCCGGCATCCAAGCTGCCCGCCATGGTGTGGGGCAACAGCGACGCGCTGAAGGTCGGTGACTGGGTGGTGGCCATCGGCAACCCCTTCGGCCTGGGCGGCACGGTCACGGCCGGCATCATCTCCGCCCGCGGCCGCGACATCGGTGCCGGCAAGTACGACGACTTCCTGCAGACCGACGCCTCCATCAACCTGGGCAATTCTGGCGGCCCGCTGATCAACCTCAATGGCGAGGTCATCGGCATGAACACCGCCATCTTCTCCCCCCAGGCGAATGATGGCGAGGCGGGCTCCGTCGGCATCGGCTTCGCCATCCCGGCGGTGGTGATCAAGAACGTGGTGCAGCAATTGCGCGACACCGGCAAAGTGCGGCGCGGCTGGTTGGGCGTGCAGATTCAGGACGTGACGCCCGACATCGCCGAAACCCTGAAGCTGAAACAGCAGCGCGGCGCCCTGGTGGCGGTGGTCAGCCCCGGCGGTCCCGGTGAGCAGGCCGGCCTTCGCCAAGGCGACGTCATCGTCAGCATCGACGGCAAGGACGTCACCAACGGCCGCATGCTGCCCCGCATCGTGGCGGAGGAGCCGGTGGGCCACAAGGCGGCGTTGGTGGTGCTGCGCAAGGGCGGCAAGATCAACGTCACGGTGTCGCTGGGTGAATTGAGGGAAGACACCGATGCCGGGGCGGTGGCCGCCGCGACCGGCAACACCGGGCCGGCCGAAGCCGAGGGCACCATCGACAGCGTGGGCCTGACCCTGGACGCGCTCAGCCCCAAGGTCCGGCAGAAATACAGCGTGCGGGACGACGCCCAGGGCGTGGCCGTGGTGCGCGTCGCCCCCAACAGCCCCGCCGCCAAGCGCGAGTTGAAGGCCGGCGACCTGATCGTCGAGGTGGGCCAGGAAGAGGTCAACACCCCCAACGACGTGGCCGTGCGCGTGACCAAGGCCAAGGACAACGGCCAGAAGGCGGTGCTGCTGCTGGTGGAACGGGCGGGCGACCTGCTGTTCGTGGCCCTGCCGCTGGAATAAACGGGGCGGCCGTCAGGCCAGGCCCAGATACCCGAACACGGCGCGCTCGACCCGATGTTGAAGGTCGGGCGCGTCCACTTCGCCCCGGCTGCCGGCATGGTCCACCATGCCACGCACGATGGCGAACAGGTCGGCCCCGGCCGTGTCCGTGGACAGCCCGGCCGGCAGGTCGACGCGGGCCAGCACCTGGTCCAGCAGATCCTGCAATTCCTTGGTTTTCTCGTCCTGCTGCTCGCCCAGGGGCAGGCGGCTCTCTTCGATATCCAGAAGGCGCGCCAGGATGGGGCGGCGCAACTGATGGCCCACGGCGGCCGCGATCATGCCGGACAGCGCGGCCCGGGCCGCCGGCAGGCGGGCGGCGGCGGCCATCTCCTCCCGCAGCACCTCGCCGTCCCGCTGGATCAGGGCGGCGGTCAACGCGTCCTTGCCGGGGAAGTACTGGTAGAGCGACCCGACGCTGACGCCCGCCCGCTCCGCCACCGCGTTGGTGTTGAAGCCCGCCAGGCCGCGCGCCTCCAGAATGCGAGCCGCCGCCTCCAGGATGATGCGGACCGTTTCGGCCGCGCGCGCCTGGGTGGGGGATTTCCGGGGCTTCAGGTCGGGTGTCTTGCTCATGGGGGATGCGAGTAGGGCAATGGGGTCAATCGCCTCATACTGCCGCCATCGCAACACAGTGCAAGGAAAAACCAAATGACTTCCGAAATCGCCAAGGAAAACTTTGAGCCGGCCATCACCGTCTTCATGCTGGTGAAGACCATGCCCGAATGGCTGGGCATGCCGATTGACCAACGTTTCCAGGAATTGGCGCGTCATCTACAGCCCATCGTCACCCGGTACAAGGATGATGCGCGCATGCGGTTCTATGACGTGGAGTTTTACTCTACCAATGTAACCGATATCTGGGTGTGGGACGCCCGCAGCCATGAGGCCTACCAGCTTCTGGTCGAGGCCCTGCGGGAGACGCCGTTCTGGGACCGCTACTTCCAGATCGTCGACATCCTGGCGGGGGTCGAGAACGCCTACGCCAAGAACTACGGCCGGGAACCCCTGGCGGCGTGACCGGGCGGTAACCGGAGGGGTGTGGGATCAATGGCCGGCGTCAGCCGGCCACGATCTCCGCCTCACGGTAGCCCTGGGCGTACAGCAGGGCCGTCAGGTCGCCATGGTCCACCCGGGCGCGGGCCGATGCCGCCACTGCCGGCTTGGCATGGAAGGCGATGCCCAGGCCGGCGGCCAGCAGCATGGGCAGGTCGTTGGCGCCGTCGCCCACGGTGACGGCGGCGGTCAGCGCCACGCGCTGCTGGGCGCAGATGCGGGTCAGCGCGGCCGCCTTGGCGTCCTTGTCCAGGATGGGCTCCACCGGCTGCCCGGTCAGCTTCCCATCCTGGATGACCAGGTCGTTGGCCTGGTCCTCATCGAAGCCCAGCAGGGCCCGGACATGGGCGGTGAAGGGCTTGAAGCCGCCGGACACCAGGGCGCAATAGGCGCCATGCTTGCGCATCGTCGCCACCAGGGACCTGGCGCCCGGCATCAGGGTGATGATGCCCTTCAGATCCTCGATCACCGTGGCGTCCATGCCGGCCAGCAGGGCGACGCGCTCCCGCAGGGCGCCCTTGAAGTCGATCTCGCCGTTCATGGCCCGGCGGGTGATTTCGGCGATGGTGTCGCGCTGGCCGATCAGGGCGCCCAGCTCGTCCAGCATCTCCTGGTGGATGATGGTCGATTCCATGTCGGCCACCAGCACCGCCTTGCGCCGCCCGGCCGACTCTTGCGTGATGGCGTCGACCGGCTGGCCCAGCAGCGCCTGGGCGCAGGCGGCCTGGGCCTGGTCGGGATGCAGCCCGGCGAAGGCGATGTCGCAGGCCCGCCCCGGCGCCAGCCAGTCGGGCGCGCTGGTTTCCGCCCCCAGCGCTTGCAGGGCGGCGCGCGCCGCGCGGACCATGCTATCGTCCAGCATCGTCGCCGCAGCCTCTCCCGATGTCAGGGGGGCGCCGGCGATCAGGGTCACCACATGGGTCATGGCATGTCCGAAGGGTTTGAGGGGGCTTCCGCCGGTCTTGATACGGGGGGCGGGGCCGGCAGGCAAGACGCAGTCGGGCATCCGGCCCCTGCGATCGGCACGGGTGCCACCCTGGACCCTGGGACCAACGGGCCCGATACGCCGCGCAAGCTGGTGGTGGTCATCGGTGGCCCCACGGCGTCGGGCAAGTCGCGCCTGGCCCTGGACCTGGCGGTGCGTCTGGGCGGCACCGTCATCAACGCCGACAGCATGCAGATCTATCAGGGCCTGGCGCTGCTGACCGCCCAGCCGGGGGCGGAGGATTTGGCGCAGGCTCCCCACCGCCTCTACGGCACGGTGCCGCCGGCGCTGCGCATGTCCGCCGCCCATTGGCGCGACCTGGCCCTGGCGGAGGTGCGGGCGGCGGAGCGTCCCATCCTGGTGGGGGGACCGGCCTGTACCTGCGCACCCTGATAGCCGGCATCGCCGACATTCCCGCCATCGAGGACTCGGTGCGGGAGCAGGCCAAGGCGCTGCACGCCAAGCTGGGTGGCCCCGCCTTTCATCAGGACCTGGCGGCTCGGGATCCAGGGGCAGCGGCCCGGCTGTCCCCCGGTGATACCCAGCGCCTGGTGCGGGCGTGGGAGGTGGTGGTGGGCACCGGCCGCACCCTGGGCGATTGGCAGCGCGCCGCGGCGGCCACCGCGCCGGCCGACCTGGCCTTCCACACCCTGGTCGTCGATCCGCCCCGCGAGCGGCTTTACGCCAACGGCGACGCCCGCTTCCGGGCGATGATGGAGCGGGGCGCGCTGGAGGAGGTGCGGGCCCTGCTGGCCTTGGGCCTGGACCCGGACCTGCCGGCCATGAAGGCGCTGGGCGTGCCGGAACTGGCCGCCCATCTGGCCGGCACCCTGGACCGGGAGGCGGCGGTGGCTCTGGCGCAGCGGCACACCCGCAACTATGCCAAGCGCCAGACCACCTGGTTCCGTCACCAGATGCCCGACGCCCGGCGGGTTGATCCCGGTTTCAGTCAGACGCATACCGGTTATGAGAAATTAATCGAAAGTCTGCTGGGTGAAATCTTTGCGATAATTCGCAAAAGCGGTTGACCCTGGGTACGGTTCCGTCTAGGGTCCCGATCCGCCCGGCCTTCGCGTTTGCGAAGGGGGCTATTTGGTGTTCCCAAGCGGCCCCGGTGAGCGGGGGCGACGGGGCGACTAGAAACCAGGATTTTTGGGAAATGAGTGCTGCCACGAGCGAGACCAGTCTGACCGGTGCCGACATCGTCCTGAAGGCGTTGCGGGACCAGGGCGTAGAGGTCATTTTCGGCTATCCGGGCGGCGCGGTACTTCCCATCTATGACGCGCTTTTCCAGCAGAACGACATCCGCCACATCCTGGTCCGCCATGAACAGGCGGCGCTGCATGCGGCGGAGGGCTATGCCCGGTCCACGGGTAAGGTCGGCGTCGTGCTGGTCACCAGCGGCCCCGGCGCCACCAACGCCGTCACTGGCCTGGCCGACGCCCTGATGGACAGCATTCCCATCGTCTGCCTATCGGGCCAGGTCGCCACGCACCTGATTGGCAACGACGCCTTCCAGGAATGCGACACCACGGGCATCACCCGCCCCTGCACCAAGCACAATTACCTGGTGAAGGACGTCAACAACCTGGCGCGCACCCTGCACGAGGCGTTCTACGTGGCCAAGAACGGCCGCCCGGGCCCCGTGGTCATCGACATCCCCAAGGACGTGCAGTTCGCGGAAGGGGCCTACCGTTCCCCGGCCGACAGCATGCCCAAGAGCTATCGTCCCCAGGTGAAGCCGGATCTGAACCGGGTGGAAGAGGCCATCGACCTGCTGGCCAAGGCCAAGCGGCCCATCTTCTATGTCGGCGGCGGTGTCATCAACGCCGGTCCGGTGGCCAGCCAGCTGCTGACGCAGTTCGTCCGCATGACGGGCTATCCCTGCACCACCACCCTGATGGGCCTGGGCGCCTTTCCGGCGTCGGACCGGCAGTGGCTGGGCATGCTGGGCATGCACGGCACCTACGAGGCCAACCTGGCCATGCACGGCTGCGACGTCATGGTCTGCATCGGCGCCCGCTTCGATGACCGCGTGACCGGCAAGGTTTCGGAGTTCTCGCCGAACTCCGTGAAAATCCATGTCGACATCGACCCGTCCAGCATCAACAAGAACGTGCGGGTGGACGTCCCCATCGTCGGCGACGCCGCCCACGTGCTGGAAGACATGATTCGCATCTGGAAGGCGCGCGGCAAGCAGCCGGACAAGGCGGCCCTGGCCCAGTGGTGGGAGCAGATCGAGTTCTGGCGGGCCCGCGATTGCCTGCGGTACGAGAAGACCAGCAAGGTGATCAAGCCGCAGTTCGCGCTGGAGCGCCTGCGCGCCGCCATCTCCGGCCGCGATGACGTCTTCATCACGACCGAGGTCGGCCAGCACCAGATGTGGGCCGCCCAGTTCCTGCCCTTCGACCGGCCCAACCACTGGATGACCTCCGGCGGCCTCGGCACCATGGGTTACGGCCTGCCGGCCGCCATCGGCGCCCAGGTGGCCCACCCCGACGCCCTGTGCATCGACGTGGCGGGCGAGGCCAGCATCCTGATGAACATCCAGGAAATGGCGACCGCCCTGCAGTACCGCCTGCCGGTCAAGGTCTTCATCCTGAACAACCAGTACATGGGCATGGTCCGCCAGTGGCAGGAGCTGCTGCACGGCGGCCGCTACTCGGAAAGCTATTCCGAGGCGCTGCCCGACTTCGTGAAGCTGGCCGACGCTTTCGGTGGCGTGGGCCTGCGCGCCACGGAGGTCGGTCAGGTGGACGACGTCATCAATGAGATGATCAGCATCCGCCGGCCCGTCATCGTGGACATGTGCGTGGATCCGAAGGAAAACTGCTTCCCCATGATCCCCGGCGGCCGCGCCCACAACGAAATGCTGCTGGGCCCGGACGAGAAGGTGGAGAACGCGACGCCGGAGGACGGCATGGTGCTGGTATGAGCGCCGCCCGTCCCGCCGCCGCCCCCTTCACCGCCCTGCCTGACCGGAGCCCATCTTGACCGCCCGTCCTGTCCTGTCCGCCCCCCCGCCATCGAACGCCACACCATTTCCATCCTGGTGGATAATGAGCCGGGCGTGCTGGCCCGCGTCATCGGCCTGTTCTCGGGCCGTGGCTACAACATCGAAAGCCTGACGGTGGCGGAGGTCGACCGCGACGCCACCCTGTCGCGCATCACCATCGTCACCACCGGCACGCCCATGATCATCGAGCAGATCAAGGCGCAGCTGGGCCGCCTGGTGCCGGTGCACCGGGTTCATGACCTGACGATGGAAGGCCCCTTCGTCGAGCGTGAGACGGCGCTGGTCAAGGTGGCCGGCACGGGCGAGAAGCGGGTGGAGGCCCTACGCCTGGCCGATGTGTTCAAGGCCCGGGTGGTGGACGCCACCATCACCAGCTTCGTGTTCGAGATCACGGGGCAGGGGGAGGAGCTGGACCGCTTCATCGGCCTGATGGCCGAGCTGGGCCTGGTGGGCGTGTCGCGCACCGGCGTGGTGGCCATGTCCCGCGGCCCCGGCGGCATCTGACCCGTTTTTTCCAAACCGCTTTCCCCCCGGGAAGGCGACACTCCATGAGCGCGCGCCCCCAAGGGTTGGCGGGCGCAACCAACAAAAGGCTTAGACCCATGCGCGTTTATTATGATCGTGATGCCGACGTTAACCTGATCAAGGGCAAGAAGGTTGCCATCATCGGTTACGGCAGCCAGGGCCACGCCCACGCCCAGAACCTGCGCGACAGCGGGGTGAAGGACATCGTGGTGGCGCTGCGCGCCGGCTCGGCCACGACCAAGAAGGCCGAAGGCGCCGGCTTCAAGGTGGTCACCCCGGCCGAGGCCGCCGCCTGGGCCGACGTCGTCATGATCCTGACCCCGGATGAGCTGCAGGCCGACCTGTACCGCGACGAGCTGGCCGCCAACCTGCGCCAGGGTGCCGCCATCGCCTTCGGTCATGGCCTGAACGTGCACTTCCGCCTGATCGAGCCGCGGCCGGACCTGGACGTGTTCATGATCGCCCCGAAGGGCCCCGGCCACACCGTGCGCGGCGAATACCAGAAGGGCGGCGGCGTTCCCTGCCTGGTGGCCGTGCACCAGAACGCCTCGGGCAACGCCCTGGAAGTGGCGCTGTCCTATGCCTCCGCCGTCGGCGGCGGCCGCTCGGGCATCATCGAGACCACCTTCAAGGAAGAGTGCGAGACCGACCTGTTCGGTGAGCA
Source organism: Nitrospirillum karajorum (assembly GCF_036348415.1). Taxonomy (NCBI): domain Bacteria; kingdom Pseudomonadati; phylum Pseudomonadota; class Alphaproteobacteria; order Rhodospirillales; family Azospirillaceae; genus Nitrospirillum; species Nitrospirillum karajorum. Next base: position 691,198 of record NZ_JAZBQB010000003.1, on the reverse strand, counting down.
GGCCGTGCTGTGCGGCGGCCTGACCAAGCTGATCCAGGCCGGTTTCGAGACCCTGGTCGAGGCGGGCTACGCCCCTGAGATGGCCTATTTCGAGTGCCTGCACGAGGTGAAGCTGATCGTGGACCTGATCTACGAGGGCGGCATCGCCAACATGCGCTACTCCATTTCCAACACCGCCGAGTACGGCGACTACGTCACCGGCCCGCGCATCGTCACCTCCGAGACCAAGGCCGAGATGAAGCGCGTGCTGGACGACATCCAGTCCGGCCGCTTCACCCGCGATTGGATGCTGGAGAACAAGGCCGGCCTGCCCAGCTTCAAGGCCACCCGTCGCCGTGAGGCCGAGCACCCGATCGAGGAAGTGGGCGGCAAGCTGCGCGCCATGATGCCCTGGATCGCCAGCAACAAGCTGGTGGACAAGAGCCGCAACTAAGCGGTTCGGGACCTCAGTCAGGATCAAGGCCGGTGCCGACGCGCCGGCCTTTTTCTTTTCCTCGGCCCGGTGCAGGCGATGCATTCCTTTCCAAGGGATCTGTCCTGCGGCAACAAAACGCCCGTTGGCCGTTGCCAGCGGCCGGATTGCGGCGTAGATCAAGTCGATCCGGCTTGGCTCGTCGTCAGTCTCAATACCCGTCCCGCCCGCCAGGCCGGGACGGCAGCGCAGGATTTTTCGTCATGACCCATCCGTCTTCCGACCGCGTTGTCATCTTCGACACCACCTTGCGCGACGGCGAGCAGTCGCCCGGCGCCTCCATGAACCTGGAAGAGAAGATCCGCATCGCCCAGACGCTGGAAGAGATGGGCGTGGACGTGATCGAGGCCGGCTTCCCCGCCGCCTCCAACGGTGACTTCGAGGCGGTGCGGGAAGTGGGCCGGGTGGTGCGCAACGCCACCATCGCCGGCCTGGCCCGCGCGCACCGCAATGACATCGAGCGCGCGGCCGAGGCGTTGAAGGGGGCGGCGCGCCAGCGCATTCACACCTTCATCTCCACCAGCCCGCTGCACATGAAGTACAAGCTGCAGATGGAGCCGGACGCCGTGGTCCAGGCCATCTGGGACAGCGTCACCCTGGCCCGCAACCATGTCGCGGACGTGGAATGGTCGGCCGAGGATGGCTCCCGCACCGAGCTGGACTTCCTCTGTCGCTGTGTGGAAACCGCCATCAAGGCCGGCGCCACCACCATCAACATTCCCGATACCGTGGGATACGCCGTGCCGGAGGAATATGGCGCGCTTATCCGCGCGGTGCGCGAGAAGACGCCCAACAGCGACCAGGCCATCTTCTCCGTCCACTGCCACAACGACCTGGGCCTGGCCGTGGCCAACTCGCTGGCCGGTGTCGCCGGCGGCGCCCGCCAGGTGGAATGCACCATCAACGGCCTGGGGGAGCGCGCGGGCAACGCCGCCCTGGAAGAGATCGTGATGGCCCTGCGCACCCGCGCCGACTATCTGCCCTACAAGACCGGCATCAAGACCGAGGCCATCACCCGCGCCTCGCGCCTAGTGTCCACCATCACCGGCTTCGTGGTGCAGCCCAACAAGGCCATCGTCGGCGCCAACGCCTTCGCCCATGAGTCCGGCATTCACCAGGACGGCATGCTGAAGCACGCCGGCACCTATGAGATCATGACCCCGGAGTCGGTGGGCCTGAACCGCTCCACCCTGGTGATGGGCAAGCATTCCGGCCGCGCCGCCTTCCGCGCCAAGCTGAAGGAGCTGGGCTACGACGACATGGGCGACAACGCCGTGAACGAGGCGTTCCGCCGCTTCAAGGATTTGGCCGACCGTAAGAAGGATGTGTTCGACGAGGACATCATCGCCCTCATCGATGACGAGGTTGGCCGCCAGCACGATCACATCCAGTTCGTCTCGCTGCAGGTGGTCGCGGGTTCCCGCGGGCCGCAGCACGCGGTGCTGGAGGTGACGGTGGGGGGCGAGGCAGTACCGCCGGTGGTCAGCTTCGGCAACGGCCCGGTGGATGCCGTGTTCAACGCCATCAAGCTGGTCTTCCCCCACGACGCCCGGTTGCAGTTGTACCAGGTGCACGCCGTCACCGCCGGCACCGATGCCCAGGCAGAGGTGACCGTGCGCCTGGAGGAGGGGGGCAAGACCGTGAACGGGCAGGGCGCCGATGCCGACACCCTGGTCGCGACCTGCCGCGCCTACCTGCACGCGTTGAACAAGCTGCTGGTGAAGCGGCAGAAGACCGCGCCGGCGGCGATCAGCGCCTGAGGCCCGACGCCCGTTAACGCTGTAAACCCCGAGTCTAGCGGCACGAAGGGGCGTCGGGCGGTGCCCACCGCCGCCTGCGCGCCCGCAGGTTGAGTGCCGGGCCCGGTTGAGCGGGCAGGCTGCCCGGCCGCGTCGGAAGCGCGCCCCGGGGTCCGCTGGGTTCGCAGACGTTCCGCGCCGCGGCGATAAAATCGCCGCCGAGGCCTTTCTGGGCTTGAGCGGCCTAGCGATTCTGTTCTATGCAACCCCTGTGGCGGTGCGATGGTCGTTTCCCAGGGGAAACCACGGTTCGCAGGGCCATCTTCCCGCAACCCACTAACCGATGTCCTACGAACTTGCTTGGCATTTTCTCCGCCGATATGGCGATCGACCTCGGCACGGCCAATACGCTGGTCTACGTCAAGGGTCGCGGTATTGTCCTGAACGAACCGTCCGTGGTCGCGATTGCGAACGTCCGCGGCAAGAAGCAGGTCTTGGCCGTCGGTGACGAGGCCAAGCTGATGCTGGGCCGCACGCCGGGCAACATTCAGGCCATCCGTCCGTTGCGCGATGGTGTCATCGCCGATTTCGAGGTCGCGGAAGAAATGATCAAGCATTTCATCCGCAAGGTTCACAACCGCCGCAGCTTCGCCAGCCCGCAGGTCATCATCTGCGTGCCGTCGGGTTCGACCGCTGTTGAGCGCCGGGCCATCCAGGAATCGGCCGAGGCCGCCGGCGCGCGCCGCGTCTTCCTGATCGAGGAACCCATGGCCGCCGCCATCGGCGCCGGCCTGCCGGTGACCGAGCCGACGGGCAGCATGGTGGTGGACATTGGCGGCGGCACCACCGAGGTGGCCGTCCTGTCGCTGGGCGGCATCGTCTATTCCCGCTCCGTGCGCGTGGGCGGCGACAAGATGGATGAGGCCATCATCGGTTACATCCGGCGCAACCATAACCTTCTGGTGGGCGAGGGCTCGGCCGAGCGCATCAAGAAGGAAATCGGTTCCGCCTGCCCGCCGGAAGACGGCGAGGGCCGGGTGATGGAGATAAAGGGCCGCGACCTGATGAACGGCGTGCCCAAGGAACTCATCATCAGCGAACGCCAGATCGCGGAAAGCCTGGCGGAGCCGGTGAGCCAGATCATCGAGGCGGTGAAGGTCGCGCTGGAACACACGGCACCCGAACTGGCCGCGGACATCGTGGACAAGGGCATCGTGCTGACCGGTGGTGGCGCGCTGTTGTCCAACCTGGACTTCGTGCTGCGTCACGCCACCGGGCTGCCGGTGTCGATCGCCGACGATCCCCTGTCCTGCGTGGCGCTGGGCACGGGCCGGGCGCTGGAAGAAATGAAGACCCTGCGCAACGTGCTGATCAGCATGTATTGACCAGGGGCCTTCGGCTGCCCAAATGGGCGGCAGGCTTTGTTTTTGTAGGGTGGGCCCGGATCGGTTCTGAACCGGACAGGATCCGGGGCCCCCTGTAGCGGACGGGGACTGCCTGTGAAGACGCGCAGCGGTGGCACCGCGCTCAGGATCGCAGCACCCATGCGGGCGCTGCTCCAGCGATTCTCATTCATGCTGATGGTGCTGGCCGCCATCGGGCTGATGATGATGACGCGCGCCGACCCCGTGTTCATCGACGCCGCCCGCGCCCGCGTCACCGACGCCTTCGCCCCCATCCTGGGTTTCATCGCCCGCCCCGCTGGCGCCGTCGCCAGCGTGCTGGAATCCGGCCGCCAGCTGGTTTCCGTGTATGCCGAGAACCAGCGCCTGCGCGAGGATAACGAGCGTTTGCGCCAGTGGCAGCAGACGGCCCTGCGGCTGGAGGCGGAAAACAACTCCCTGCGCGGCCTGCTGGCGTACAAGCCCGACCCCGCCGCCTCCTACATCACCGCCCGCGTCATCGCCGACCCCGGCGGCGCCTTCGTCCGGACCCTGGTGGTGATGGCCGGCCAGCGTGACGGCGTGCGCCGCGGCCAGGCCGCCATGGCCGGGCAGGGTGTCATCGGCCGCGTGGTGCAGGTGGGCGAGTGGTCGTCCCGCATCCTGCTGGTCACCGACCTGAACGCCCGCATTCCGGTGGTGCTGGAAACCACCCGGCAGCGCGCCATGCTGTCGGGTGACAATTCCGACCAGCCGCGCCTGATGTACATCCCCCGCGGTGTGGAGCCGACGGTGGGCGAACGGGTGTTCACCTCCGGCCACGGTGGCCTGTTCCCCGCCGGCCTGCCGGTGGGCGTCGTCGCCGCCACCCATGATGGCGAAACGCGGGTGACCCCCATCGTCGACCTGTCGCGCATCGAGTACGTGCAGCTTGTCGATTTCGGTATCCCCGGCGGACTGGCGGCCGAGGCGGCCCAGCCCGGCGCGATGCAGTGACACTGGCCATGGCGGTCGGCATCTGGCAGCGGCTGGACCAGGCCGGTCGGAACTCGGTGCCGTTCAGCACCACGGTGGCGGCCATGCTGGTGGGCATGATGCCCCTGCAGTTGCCCGACTACTCCTTCGTGGCGCCGCCCCTCACCTTGATGGCCATCTACTACTGGGCGATCTATCGCCCCGACCTGCTGAAGCCCTATATGGCCTTCGGCATCGGGGTGTTGCAGGATCTGCTGGGCGGATCGCCGCTGGGGATGAGCGCGCTGGTCTATGTGCTGTCCTACTGGCTGGTGTTGACGCAGCGCCGCTATTTTCTGGGAAACTCCTTCTGGTTCCTGTGGCTGGGGTTCGCCCTGGTGGCGGTGGGTGCCGGTGCCGTGCAGTGGGTGGCCTACAGCCTGATGACGGTGCACCTGGTGGCCCCCGGCAACGTGGTGGCCCAGGCGCTGCTGGCCATCGTGCTGTTCCCGGTTCCGGCCTGGTGCTTCAGCAAGCTGCACCGCAGTCTGCTGAGCTGACAGAGTGGTTTTTCAGGCCAGCGACGGCTGGCCCGGCAGTTGAGTACCGAAGGGCGGGACGGTGAAGCCAAGCGGCGCCCGGCGCCCGAGGGGGCTCCTGGATCGGTCACGATCGGCGGCCGCAGTAAGAGGTTTACATGTTCAACGCGATCGATAGGGACGCCGAACGCCAGCGCGTCATGAACCGCCGCACGCTGGTGCTGGGCGGGCTCAAGGCCGGCGCCTTGTCCGCCCTGGTGGCGCGTCTTTATTACCTGCAGGTCCTGGAAGGCGACCACTACACCACGCTGGCGGAGGATAACCGCATCTCCCTGCGCCTGCTGGCCCCCTCGCGCGGCATCATCGTCGACCGCGCCGGCGTGCCCCTGGCGGTGAATGAGCAGAATTTCCGCGCCGTCCTGGTGTCCGAACGCACCGATGACGTGGACGAGACGCTGGACAAGGTGGTCAAGCTGCTGCCGCTGACGGACGCCGACCGCCGCCGCATCCTGCGCGATGTCGACCGCCTGCGCTCCTTCGCGCCGGTGACCCTGCGGGAGAACCTGACCTGGGACCAGGTGTCGGCCATCGAGGTCAACCTGCCCGACCTGCCCGGCGTGTCCATCGAGGTGGGGCAGGTGCGCTCCTACCCCTTCGGGGAGCAGGCGGCCCATATCCTGGGCTATGTCGGTGTGGTGTCGGAGCAGGAGTTGCAGAACGCGCGCGACCCGCTGCTGTCCCTGCCGGGGTTCCGCATCGGCAAGAGCGGCATCGAGCGCAAACATGACTTGGCCCTGCGCGGCACCGCCGGGACCAGCCAGCTGGAGGTCAACGCCGTGGGCCGCGTCGTGCGTGAGCTGGCGCGCAACGACGGCCAGCCGGGCCATCAGGTGACCCTGACCATCGACGCCAAGCTGCAGTACTACGCCCAGCAGCGCCTGGCGGAGCATGAGAGTGCCGCCGCCGTGGTGCTGGACGTGCAGACGGGCGGCGTCCTGGCGCTGGCCTCCCATCCCAGCTTCGATCCCAACCAGTTCGCCATGGGGATCCCGCAGGACCTGTACGATAGCCTGATCAAGAATGAGGCCTCGCCCCTTACCAACAAGGTCGTGGCGGGCCATTACGCTCCCGGATCAACCTTCAAGCCCATGACCGCGCTGGCGGGGCTGGAGGCCGGCGTGGACCCCACCCACCGCGTCTTCTGCCCAGGGCACTATGATTTCGGTGGCCACACCTTCCACTGCTACAAAAAGGGCGGCCACGGGTCCGTCGACATGCATGACGCCATCCGCATGTCGTGTGACGTCTATTTCTATGACCTGGCGCGGCGTATCGGCGTGGACCGCATCGCCGACATGGCCCGCCGCTTCGGCCTGGGTGAACGGACCGACCTGGACCTGCCGGGCGAGAAGAACGGCATCATCCCCGATACCAAGTGGAAGCGGCGGACCTACAAGGAAAATTGGTACGATGGCGAAACGTTGAGTGTCGCCATTGGCCAGGGCTATGTCACGGCCACCCCCATCCAGCTGGCGGTGATGTGCGCCCGCCTGGCCAGCGGCGGCAAGGCGGTGAAGCCCCACCTGACCAAGGCGGTGGAGCAGGAATACACCGAGCAGACGGTCTGGCCCGACATCGGCGTGAAGCCGGAATTCATCCAACGCATCCTGGCCGGCATGGCGGGGGTGACCTCTGCCGGCGGCACGGCCTATGCCGCCCGCATCACCCAGCCGGGCATGGAGATGGGCGGCAAGTCCGGCACCGCCCAGGTCAAGCGCATCACCATGGCCGAACGCAACGCTGGCCTGCTGAAGGCCGAGCGGCCGTGGAAGGACCGCGATAACGCCCTGTTCATCGCCTTCGCGCCGGTGCAGGCGCCCCGGTATGCCTGCGCCGTCATCGTCGAGCACGGCGTGGGCGGCAGCTCGGTCGCGGCCCCCATCGCCCGTGACCTGCTGCTTGAAATCCAGCTGATGGAGGCCGCGCGGGCGCAGCAGGCCGATGCCGGGACCACCCCGGCGTCTGACGCGGCGGCAGGCGATGCGCCCACCGCTTCCGGCCAGGCCGTCCCTTCCGCTCAACCCGCCGCCCCGGCCCTGGCCCGGGTCACCAGCGCGCCGGCCGCGCCAGGGGAAGGGACCCCGCGATGATGAACCTCGACATGGGGCTCGATCCCCAATCCAACATGAGCCTCAGCGAGAAGCTGGGCCAGATCAGTTGGAGCCTGGTGCTGTTGATCACCACGGTGGCCTGCATCGGCTTTGCCATGCTCTATTCGGCCGCCAACGGCAATTTCGACCCCTGGGCCACGCGCCAGATCATGCGCTTCGCCGTGGGGGCGGTGATCATGCTGGTCGTGGCGCTGATCGACATCCGCATCTGGCTGAAGTTTTCCTACTTCCTCTATGGCATCGCCTTCTTCCTGCTGATCGTGGTGGAGGTGATGGGCCATGTTGGCATGGGGGCCCAGCGCTGGATCGATCTGGGCTTCATGCAGCTGCAACCGTCGGAGTTGATGAAGGTGACGCTGGTGATGGCGCTGGCGCGCTATTTCCACGGCGCTTCGCTGGAGGATACCGGCCGCATCACCTTCCTCATCCCGGCCTTGATCATGATCGTGGCGCCCGTCTGCCTGGTGCTGCTACAGCCCAACCTGGGCACCTCACTCATGCTGCTGATGGTGTCGGGCGCCATCTTCTGGCTGGTGGGCGTGCGGCTGTGGAAGTTCGCGCTGGTCATCGGCGGTGTATTGGCCGCCATCCCGGTCATCTGGCACTTCATGCACGACTACCAGAAGAACCGGGTGAACACCTTCCTGAACCCCGAGAACGACCCGCTGGGCCACGGCTACCACATCATGCAGTCCAAGATAGCCCTGGGCTCCGGCGGCATGTTCGGCAAGGGCTTCCTCATGGGCTCGCAAAGCCACCTGAACTTCCTGCCCGAGAAGCAGACGGACTTCATCTTCACCATGCTGGCGGAGGAGATGGGCATGGTGGGGGCCCTGGTTTTCCTGGCCCTGTACACCCTGCTGCTGGTCTACGGCTACGTCATCGCCATGCGTTGCCGCCACCAGTATGGCCGGCTGGTGGCCATGGGGCTGACGGTCAACCTGTTCCTCTACATGTTCATCAACATCGCCATGGTCATGGGCCTGATCCCCGTCGTGGGCGTGCCCCTGCCGCTGATCTCCTACGGAGGGTCGTCGGCGCTGACGGTCATGACCGGTTTCGGCCTGCTGCTGTGTGTGCACGTCCATCGTGACGTGCGTATGTCCCGCCGCGGCATGAGCGATTTCTGACGCCCCCGGTTCGTGCAAGGGCGCCATGCGGAGGCGCCCCTGCATTTTTCTGTCGACAAGCACCGCCTGTCGCCGTATGAAACCGCCCTCACCGCGACACAGCGCGGATGACCGGCGCCACGGCGGCGGTCCATGAGGGGCGGGTGTATAGCTCAGTTGGTAGAGCAGCTGACTCTTAATCAGCGGGCCCAAGGTTCGAGTCCTTGTACACCCACCACTCCTCTCCCTTGAAAATTCGACGTTCATTCTGGCGACATGCTGATGTGCCCGCCGTTGGGCGCACTTGCTAAGTCCCTGCCCTGCCAATCAATTTTCGATATGCGGCGTGTATCGTTCGCCGCATGGGTGCCATTCCTGGCGGCTGGCTGATGACACGCTTTTGCTGTCATTTTTCTGTCGACAAGGGCGCGCCGGAACGCTACAAAGCGGCCCTCACCGGGACGCAGCGCCCGGCGGTCGACGCCTCGGCGGCGGCTCTTGAGGGGCGGGTGTATAGCTCAGTTGGTAGAGCAGCTGACTCTTAATCAGCGGGCCCAAGGTTCGAGTCCTTGTACACCCACCACTCCTCTTAAATGTCCCTGACAATGCTGGTTCTGGTCGCCCGGTCCCCTTGGACGTCGGGCGCTTTCGCGTGCGCGGACTGTGTCGCGTGGCTGCCAGCTCCATGAGCCCAAAACGAAAAGGGCGCCCGAAGGCGCCCTTGATCATCCCAGCCCCGAGTGGCTCGGCCTGCTTACCAGCCGCCGAACAGCCAGCTGGTGGGGATGTGGTAGTACAGGGTCACGATCTCGGAACCGGGGTTCACCTCGCCGATGCCGGCGTTGGAGATGTGGCCGAAGGACAGGCCCAGGCGGCTCTGGTTCTCGAACTTGTACGAGATTTCGGCGGTGGAGCGGAACTCCACCCAGCTACCGAGGTTCTTGCCGCTGCCGGTGCCATAGACGCCGACGCCGAAGTTGGGCGTGAAGTCGAAGGAGCTGCCCAGCGGAATGTCGAACAGGATGCCGCCGACACCATAGGCGCCGCCCTGGCCGGTGAACTCACCACCCACCCACGGGCTGATCCGGATCCAGCTGCTGGAGAACAGCGCGGTGTTGGGGCGATACTCGATGCGATAGTCGGTCGTGTTGTGCTTCGGCCCGGTCCGCAGCACGTCGTACTCGCCAATGCCGAGGCTGAGGAAGCTGGGGGTGTCCTCGGCGAAAGCCGGCGCCGCGACTGAAACCAGCCCCAACGCCAATACCGTGGACTTGAGAAGACGCCGTAGCACGACCGTGATCCTTAATAAGAAGTTTCCAGGATGATTCCCGAATGAGGCAGGCAACTCAACGGGCAAAGCAGTGACCGCTACCTTTTGCCTCGCATAGCCGCCAACTGTTGCGCATATGCGACAAAGAGGCGTCCAGCCAGACAGGCTACACACGCGCAAGGCCTTACCCTCGATCCCGTCGCCGCACTTGATAGGTCCGGCCGGTTACAATTTCATGAAGAGGCGCCGCATGGGCGCAATGTCCGCCCCTTATATGGTTTCGTTGCCGCATCACTGTCAGGGTCATAGGACGCAAGGCAGGGGTGATTGGGGTATTCGTCCCGCTGCCTGCAAAAGGGACGTACGCCGCACGTCGGCCTGTCATAAAACATCGCTAAAATCGGCTTATGGATCTGTGTCCGGCGCCCACGATCTCGTCCTCCATGGACCAGGCCGCCACGATCGCCCTGCTGGGCGATGCGGCGACCCATCAGGGTTTGGCGGTGGAGCGAATCGACACCGACGGCGCCGTCATCTTCCTGGCTGGCGACCGCGCCTATAAAATCCGTCGCGCCGTTCACTTCCCCCACCTGGATCTGTCCACGCCCGACAGGCGGCGGCGGGTGGCCCTGGCCGAGGTGGCGGTCAACCGGCGCACGGCCCCGGGCCTGTATGAAGGCGTGCTGGCGGTGGTGCCGGGCGCCCATGGCCGGTTGGTGCTGGCACCGGCCGATTCGGGTGCCGATGCCGCGGCCGTGGACTGGGTGGTGGTCATGCGCCGCTTCGCCGAATCCGGCCTGTTCGACCGCCAGGCGGAGGCGGGGCTGCTGACCCGCGACGGCATGCGCGCCGTGGCCGATGCCGTGGCCGCCCTGCACGAAAGCGCCCATGACGAAACCCCCGACCGTCCGGGCCGCCCTCCGCCCGGCGGCGTCGAGGCGGTGCGGGCGGCGGTGGCCGGTGCGCTGGGCGCCCTGCGCCTGCATCCCGACCTGTTCGATCCCCCCGCTCTGGACCGGTTGGAAGGGGGGCTGATGGGGGCCGTCACCCGACAGGAATGGCTGATCGAACGGCGCCGGCGCTCCGGTTATGTCCGGCCCTGCCATGGCGACCTGCAACTGGGCAACATCTGCGTCTGGGCTGACCAGCCCACCCTGTTCGGCGCCGCCATCCTGCTGGACGAAGCCGGCGGGCAGGAAGGCGAGGCGGCCGGTGGTGGCCCGGCGGTCATCGACGTCTTCCATGACCTCGCCTACCTGCTGATGGATCTGGAGCATCGGCGGCTAAGGCCCTTCGCCAACCTGGTGCTGAACCGGTATCTGGAGCAGACCGGGGACTTCGCCGGCCTGGCCTTGCTGCCGCTGTTCATCAGCCTGTGCGCGGCCATCCGCGCCCACATGACGGCCAGCACCGCCGCCGCCCGGCGGCCGGTGGGGGCGGGCGCCTCCTTCCGGCGGGAGGCGGCGGCCTATCTGGATTTGGCCTTGTCCGCCCTGAATCCACGGGCACCCCGGCTGATCGCCATCGGCGGCCTGCCCGGCACGGGCAAATCCACCCTGGCCCGCATGCTGGCGCCGGAGATCGGACCCATTCCTGGGGCCGTCATCCTGCAGTCGGAGTCGCTGCGCCGCCGCCTGCTGGACGCGCCGGAAGAGGGAACGCTGGCCGCGTCCGGCTATAGCGAGGCGGTGACGGCCCGCGTCTATGGCGAGATGGCGGGACGCGCCGGCCTGGTGCTGGAGGCCGGCCATGCCGTGGTGGCCGACGCCGTCTACGCCCGTCCCGACCAGCGCGCGGACATCGAGGCCGTGGCCCACGCGGCGCCGGTGCCCTTCCTGGGCCTCTGGCTGGTGCTGAACCAGCAGCAGGCCACGGATGAGGGGCGGCCCAAGGGCGAACGGGGCGGGCGCGGCCTGGGGGAGATGCGCTGGGACATCCTGTCCGTCCTGGGATCCGCCGCCGATGTGGCCCGCCGGCTGCTGAGCCAACTAACCCGGCCGGAACCCTGGCGGACCGAGGCGTGAGGCGCCGGGCTTTCCCCGTGGCCCTTGCTCCCCGGGGGGGCCGGGTCCATGCTTGAGGCACGTCAATGCGTGCATCCGTCCAAACGGTGAAGCTTCTCCACGATGTGCCGGCCGCCTGAGCGCCGGCGTCCAGAGGAGAACGGCCCCATGTCCTATCGCAAGATCCTGTCCGTGCTGACCGGCGGCGCCGGTGACCGTGCGGCCCTGGCGGCGGCCTTCGCCCTGGCCCGGCGCGATGGCGGTCACGTCCTGGGCTTGGTGCCCAATCCCGACCCACGCGAGGCCGTGCCGGCCCTGGGCGAGGGGGTGTCGGGCGCCCTGGTCGAGGAGATCATGACCATGGTGGAACAGGAGTCGCGCAACCACCGCACCCGCGCCCACCAGACCTTCGATGCGGTCCTGGCCGAGGCCGGCGCCACCCTGGCGGAAAGCCCCGACGCGGCCGCGCCGGTCACCGGCGACTTCCGCGAGGTGGTGGGCAACCAGGAAGATGTGGCGGTGGTCCAGGCCCGCCTGGCCGATGTCAGCGTCATGGCTCAGGTGGCGGAAACGACGGGGGGCGAGGCCCTGCTGATGCTGGAGGCCATCCTGCTGGACAGCGCCCGACCCCTGCTGGTGGTGCCGCCAAGCTTCAACGCCGATGCCGGCCTGGGGCGCCGCATCGTCATCGCCTGGAACGGCAGCCGTGAGTCGGCCCAAGCGGCGGCCCAGGCGCTGCCCCTGCTGACGACGGCGGAGACGGTCACCGTCATCGCCGTGGAAACCGACAAGACCGATGGCGCGGCCGGCCGCGACTTGGCCGATTATCTGGCCTGGCACGGCGTCAAGGCCCAGGTGCGCCAGCCCATGGCCGAGGGCCGGTCGGTGGGCGCCCTGTTGCTGGCCGAGGCGAAGGCCGCCAATGCCGACCTGCTGGTGCTGGGCGGCTATGGTCACAGCCGCCTGCGGGAGATGATCCTGGGCGGCGTCACCCGCCACATCCTCTACAACGCCACCCTGCCGGTCCTGCTGGCGCATTGAAGGTGGTGCGTCGTTCTGCCGCAGTGCTGGGCGCTGCGGCAGCGGCCCACCGGCAAGAGGCGGGGGCCTGGATTTTCATCCGAGGTAACAACGCATTAGCGGGCAATCCCACCAACGTACCCTTGTGTTGGGCCCTCAACTATTAATGCATTATTGTACGACCGCATTGCTGATATCAGCCGCTTTGGCATACCCCTTAAAGCCTAGGTAGGACGCCGGTTGGCGGCCCTACGCCAAGATATGGGGGTAGTTGATGATCCGCGTGTTTGCAGGCCTGGTAGCCATTTCCATGCTCGCCGGGTGTGCGCTGTCCGAAGATGTCGCCACCGTGAAGTACGTCCCCACCAAGGCCGAGGTCGTGGCCGATGCCAAGCCGGTGGGCTTGACCGTGGTGGACGCCCGCACTTCCGACCGCAATCGCATCTCCGCCAAGATTAATGGTTTCGGCACCGAAATGGCGGCCATCCGTTCCGATAAGGATGTCCCGGCCATCGTGACCGATGCGTTCAAGACGGAGTTGGAGGCGCGGGGCTTCCACGTGCAGGCCGGTGGCCGGCCGATCACCGTCTCCGTCAACCAGTTCTATAACCAGTATGGTGCGGGCGTGTTTTCCGGCACGGCCACCGCTGATGTGAATTTGACGGTCGCGGTGGGTAATGGCTCTGGCGCCCCTGCTTTCAGCCAGACCTATGCTGGCACGGCCAAGAAGACCATCCTGATGGCCAACGGCTCCAACGCGGCGGAGACCGTCGCCAGCGCCCTGAACGACGCCTTGGCGAAAATGTTCGCCGACCCCGCCTTCGTGGCCACGCTGACCGGCAAGGCGTCGCCAGTTGTGGCGACCCCGGCGGCCGCCGGCAGCCCCACCAGCTGATGATGACCAGGGGCGGCGGACGCATGTCCGTCGCCCCATGGCTTGGTCAGTGGCTTTGTTGATGTTTGGTTTCGGCCTTGAAGGCTTGCTCACAGACTTGGTTGGCGAACGCTTGGGCCATTTGACCTTCAGCACCTCTCAGGCCGATAGCCGCCAGAACGCCGCCGCCGCCCACCGAGCGGTTGACGTCATAATCACCGGCGAGAGCACCGTCCGCGGTATCGAACAGCTGCACGGAACCGCGCACGACGTTGGAGTCGCCTAGTAAAATGGCGCGCCCCGCGTTTTCGCCACTGAAGCGGGCGACACGGGCTTCCAGACGCAGGGGGTGGCTGCCCTTGGCGCATTTCGCCAGTTCCGTGCGCAGGGCGAGTTCCAGCTTGCCCTTGAACTCGGGCGAGGCGTCGGGGGGCAGCGCCTTGATCTCGATATCGGAGACGTAACCGTCATGCGCCAGCGTGGCGGACAACGGCTTTACCGCCTCGCTGCTGCTGAATGGCATGCAGCCGGTCGCGATGGATAGGAGAAGAAAGCAGAGCCGAGTTTGCCCTTTTTGTTTTGATAGCGCCATGATTTCCATCGTGAGGAATTAAATATTCCTCCAGTATACAGGCGACCAACCGGCAAGAGAATTTAGAAATGAACAGGAATGCCAGGTTCCTTGACTGGAGTCTGCATTCCTGTTCCGTTGTCTTTATTCAGGCGGCCAGGCTCTTTGACACGATCTCATAGACGTCGCGCGACAGGCCGGCGGTGCCGACGATCCGTTCCAGCGCCGCCTTGGCGTGTTCCTGGCGGCCGGCGTCATAGGGGCGCCAGCGGGCCAGGGGCTTCACCATGCGGCTGGCGACCTGCGGGTTCAGCTTGTCCAGCGTCAGCACCGTGTCGGCCAGGAAGGCATAGCCGCTGCCGTCGGCGGCATGGAACTTGGACGGGTTGGCGGTGAAGCTGCCCACCAGGGCGTAGACCTTGTTGGGGTTGCGGATGGAGAAGGAGGGGTGCTCCATCAGGCCGCGCACCCGGTCCAGCGTATCGGTGCGGTCGCTCAGCGCCTGCACCGCGAACCACTTGTCCATCACCAGCGCCTCATGCTTCCAGCGGTCGGCGAAGTCGGCCAGGCAGCTGGCGCGTTCGTCCATGGCGCTGTCGGCGATCAGGGCCAGGGCCGCGATGGCGTCGGTCATGGTGGTGGCGCCCTGGTACTGCGCCAGGCACAGGGCGCGCGCCGGGGCGTCGTCCAGCGCCATCAGGTAGGCCAGCGCCGCGTTTTTCAGGGCGCGGCGGCCCATGGCGTCCGGGGTGATGGTGAAGGCGCCGTCCGTGCGGTTGCCGTCATAGGTCTTGCGGAAGGCGCCGTTCAGTTCCCGCGCCAGGGTGCGGCGCAGGCCCAGCCGGGCGGCATGGATGCCGTCCACGTCCACCAGGACCCGCTGCTGGCCCAGATAGCCTTCGGTGGGCAAGGCCAGGGCCAGGGCGGCGAAGGCCCTGTCCTCCCCCGCCCGCGCCAGGGTCTGGGCGATGGCGTCGATATAGGCCTGGGGGGCAATGGCCTCCCCCCTTGGGCGCGGGCGTCGACATCGGCCAGGATCAGGCGCGTCGCCAACGTCTGCCCCGCTTCCCACCGGTTGAAGGCGTCGCTGTCATGGGCCATGAGGAAGGTGAGCGCCGCGTCATCCTGTTTGAAATCCAGCCGCACCGGGGCGGAGAAGCCGCGCAGCAGCGAGGGCACGGGCGCCTGCGGCACGCCGACGAAGGTGAAGCTCTGTTCCGCCTCCGTCAGCGCCAGGATGCGGGTGGTGGCGCCGGTCTCTGTCTCCCCCGCCAGGGTCAGGGGCAAATCCTGGCCATCCGGGCCCAGCAGGCCCAGGGCCACGGGAATGACCTGGGGGGCCTTGTCAGGCTGGCCGGGCGTTGCCGGCAGCGTTTGGCGCAGGGTCAGGGTGTAGGTGCCGGCGGTGGCGTCATGCCGGCCGTCGCCCGAGATGATGGGCGTGCCGGCCTGGGTGTACCAGCGCTGGAACTGCGCCCACAGCGGGTCGGTGGGCTTCTGGCCGTTGGCCTCGACCATGGCGGCCAGGAAGTCGTCGGTCGTCACCGCCTGGCCGTCATGGCGGGCGAAGTACAGGTCGATGCCCTTGCGATATCCCGCATGGCCCAGCAGGGTGCGGTACATGCGCAGCACCTCCGCCCCCTTCTCATAGACGGTGGGCGTGTAGAAGTTGCTGATCTCGATGTAGCTTTCCGGCCGAACGGAATGGGCGGTGGGGCCGGCGTCCTCATTGAACTGCACCTGGCGCAGGCGCTGCACGTCCTGGATGCGCTTGACCGGTGCCGAATTCATGTCGGCGGAGAATTCCTGGTCGCGGAAGACGGTCAGGCCCTCCTTCAGGCTCAGTTGGAACCAGTCGCGGCAGGTGACGCGGTTGCCCGTCCAGTTATGGAAGTATTCGTGCGCCACCACCGTCTCGATGCCCAGGAAGTCGGTGTCGGTGGCCGTCTCTGGCTGGGCCAGGATGTACTTGGTGTTGAAGACGTTCAGGCTCTTGTTCTCCATCGCGCCCATGTTGAAATCGGACACGGCGACGATGTTGAAGATGTCCAGGTCGTATTCCAGGCCATAGACGTCCTCATCCCATTTCATGGATTTCTTCAGCGACTCCATGGCGTGGCCGCACTTGGCCTCGTTTCCCGGCTCGACATAGATGCGCAGCGCCACCTCGCGGCCGGAGCGGGTGGTGAAGCGGTCCTCGATATGCACCAGCGCGCCGGCCACCAGCGCGAACAGGTAGCAGGGCTTGGGCCACGGGTCTTCCCACCGTGCCCAATGGCGGCCGGCCTCGATGGCGCTGTCGCCGCTGGCCGTCAGGTTGCCGTTGGACAGCAGCACGGGATAGCGCGCCCGCTCCGCCTCGATGGTGGTGGTGTAGCGGGCCATCACGTCCGGACGGTCCAGGAAATAGGTGATCTTGCGGAAGCCCTCGGCCTCGCACTGGGTGCAGTAGTTGCCGGAGGACTTGTACAGCCCCTCCAGCGCGGTGTTGTCCTGCGGCCGGGTGCGGGTGGTGATCTCCACCGTGGCGTGGTCGGGCAGGCCGACCAGGGTCAGCCGGTCGGGCGTCAGGGTGTAGTCGTCGGGCCCCAGCACGCGGTTGTCAACCCGCACGGCCAGCAGCTCCAGCTCCTGCCCGTCCAGGTCCAGGGCGGCGGTGGCGCCGGCCGCCGCCGGATTGCGCCGCACCGCGAGGGTGGAGCGGATGGTCGCCGCCTCTTCCCGCAGATCGACGTGCAGATCCACCGTATCGATCAGCCATGCCGGCGGGGCGTAGTCGCGGAGGTGGATGGCGTGCGGGGTGGCCGTGTCGAGGCGGCTGTCCATGGGGCGGGCTTCCGTTCAGGGGGACTGATGGTTGGCCGCCAGGATAGGGGAGGGGGATGCGGCCCGCCAACCCTGTTTCCCCTGTCGCGTTTCCGGGTCGTGACCCTCTCCGGTTGGACAGGCCGCCTGTCCTAATGACTTAGACGGGTATTTTGCGCGGGCCGCTTACCGGCTCAGGCGATATCATCGATGCCAGGCGGGAGAGGTCGGTCAGAGGGGCCCCGGTGCAGGTCGCGCAATCGGATCTGGTGGTGTTGTCGGTGGCGGGCGCCGTGCTGGCCGCCGTGGCGCTGCTTGAGGTTTTGCGCCTGGTGATCGTCGACATCTATGAGTGGGCGGCGAAGTACCGATGGATCAAGTACGAGATCCAGCAGACCCGCCGCACCACGGAGACTTTGTGGGCCCAGAATCGGGCCAACGCCATGGTGCGCGACCGCAACAACGCCGAGCGCTTCCGCCTCAACACCATCCTGCACCGCATGCAGCAGGAGTGTGAGGAGCTGGAGCGGCGGCGGGTGGATGTGTGGCACGAGGTGGGCGACGCCACCCTGGACGATCAGCTCTATCTTGCGGACCTGAACAACCGCAGCCTGATGGAGCGGGCCGCCGCCGGGGCGGAGGAGATTTGTCCGCTCTGGCGCTATACCCACCGCGCGCGGGTCTGGGCGGGCAACGAGCGCCAGGCGCGCTCGCGCCTGTTGCTGGCCTTCGGTCCCAAGGACGGCTTCACCATCAACAACCTGCGCGCCGCCCAGGGCTTCAAGGCGGTGGCGGAGGCGGCGGCCGGGGTGCGGTCCGCGGCGCAGGCCCGCCTGGTGCGGCCGCACCGTCGCATGGTGCGCTGATGACCGGCGCCTATAGCAACCTGAACTTCGTGGTCTTCCTCATCCTGGCGGTGGGGGGCGCCTTCCTGGCCTTTTCCGTTCGCCGCATCCTGTTCAAGATCCGCGAGACGGAACGGCGCATCGCCGCCGTGGTGGACGAGAAGAACGAGGCCGCGGCCGACCTGCGCGTCGCCCGCCAGCAGGAGGAACAGCTGGCCATGGCCCTGAAGGAGGGGGAGGACGCGCTGCGCGAGATCGCGGCCCAGACGGAGGAGGTGCGCAGCCGTATGGCGGTGCTGCGCCAGACGGTGCCCCGCCCGCTCAACCTCGTCTCCCTGGAATGGGCGCCGGGCGACCAGCTGTTCGAGGCGCACCTGCGCGCCGCGACGGCGCCCCGCCAAGTGGGAGGGAGTGGCATGGGCCGGAGTGGCGTGGGCCGCGGCGGTGGCATGGCGGAGGCGGGGGTGGTCCACGGCTATGCCCCCACCGAGGCCGATTTCCGCGTGCTGGTCACCAATCGCCTGGCGCGGGAGGGCGGCTACACCATCAGCGTCGTGCTGCCCATCTCGTTGCGCGATGATACCGCCGCCGCCGATGGGGGGCCCGAGGGCGCCGCCCCCCTTGAGCCCCCGGCGGAGGATGAGGCGCTGGCCGACCTGTTGGGGGAGGGTGATGGGACGGAGCCGGTGGAGGACCCCCCGTCAGCCCTGGCGCCGCGCCCGCTGCCCGTACGCCCGCTGCCCGTACGCCCGCCCGCTTCGGCGCAGCCGGCCCCTCAGGGGTTGGGCCTGACCCCTGCCCCTGCCGTAGGCGGCTGATTTCCCCGCCGCCCGCAAATGCCGCACCGGGTCTGCGCGGCAAGGGGCTTGCGTCGGCGGCCGTCTGCCGTTATCCCTCTCGCCATGCATCAAGAGTTGGGCTGACGCTCAACGCCAACCTGCTTACCCGGCAAGGTGGCGCTTCCCGCAGGGAAGGATGTGGCCGATCCGGCAATGAACGGGAAGCTGCCACGTGTCCGTTTCGCTCTTGATCGAAACCAGAGATGACGAAGGCGGCCTTCCCATGACCAGCGACACCCACACCGCGACCGTTCCTCCCCAGTTCCAGGCGCAGCAGTTCGCCAGCGACAACTACTCCGGCGTCTGTCCGGAGGCCTGGGCCGCCATGGCGGAGGCCAACAGCGGCCACGCCGCGGCTTATGGCGAGGATGTGTGGACGGCGCGCGCGGCTGATGCCTTCCGCCATCTGTTCGGTACGCCCTGCGACGTCTTCTTCGCCTTCAACGGGACGGCGGCCAATTCGCTGGCCCTGGCCTCGCTCTGCCAGTCCTACCACAGCGTCATCTGCTCCGCTTCCGCGCATGTGGAGACGGACGAGTGCGGCGCGCCGGAGTTTTTCTCCAACGGGTCCAAGCTGCTGGTGGCGCAGACGACGGATGGCAAGCTGACGCCGGATGCCATCCGCGCCCTGGCCACCGGGCGGTCGGACATCCATTTCCCCAAGCCCCGCGCCGTCACCATTACCCAGCCAACGGAGACGGGGCAGGTCTATAGCCTGGAGGAGATCCGCGCCATTTCCGCCACCTGCCGGGCGCTGGGCCTGCGCCTGCACATGGACGGCGCCCGCTTCGCCAACGCCTGCGCCAGCCTGGGCTGCGACCCGGCGGACATGACCTGGCGTGCCGGCGTGGACGTGCTGTGCTTCGGCGGCACCAAGAACGGCATGGCGGTGGGCGAGGCCATCCTGTTCTTCGACCGGGCCCTGGCGGAAGACTTCGATTACCGCTGCAAGCAGGCCGGCCAGCTGGCATCCAAGATGCGTTTCCTGTCGGCGCCCTGGGTGCGCATGCTGGAAAACGGTGCCTGGCTGCGCAACGCCGCCCATGCCAATGCCGGGGCACAGCGCCTGGCCGCCGGGCTGACGGATGTACCGGGCGTGGCGCCGATGTTTCCGGTGCAGGCCAACGCCGTGTTCCTGACGGCACCGGCGGCGGTGCTGGATACCCTGAGGGCGCGCGGTTGGCGCTTCTACACCTTCATCGGCGGCGGCGCCCGCTTCATGTTCGCCTGGGATACCCAGCCCGAGCGGGTGGACCAGCTGGTGGCGGACATCCGCGACGCGGCCACGCGGGCCGCCGGACAGGCGGCGGCCTGACCGCCCGATGGGGGCCGCCCTGTAGGCAGCGGCCAGCCCCCGGCCGTTGCCTATACGGAAGATTTTGCTGATTCCCAGCCTGTTAATGCGCAATTCACCGTACAACTTCACGCGGGTATCCATGCGATAGCGTCATCCACTCCATCAGCAGCCGAGGGCCTGGTGCACATCGACAAACCGGATCTGGTGATCCTAGCCATCGTGGGCGCCATCCTGGCCGGCGTGCTGTTGATGGAATTGCTGCGGCTGGTGATCAGCGACGTCTATGAGCTGTTGGCCCGCCATGCCAAGGTGAAGCAGGAGATCCAGCAAATCCAGCGCACGGCGGAGAAGCTGGCGGCCGCGAACCGGGACACCACCCGGGTGCGCGACCAGCGCATCGCGCAACGCTTCCGCGATACCAGCGCGCTGCAGCGCCTGGAAAAGGAATGCGAGGAGTTCGAGCGGCGGCGGGTCGAGGTCTGGCACGACCTGGGCCCGCCCTCCGCCACCGGCATGGCGCTCTATTCCGCCGACATCGCCAACAGCGCCCTGACCAACGGCGTGGTCGCCGGCATGGAGACCATCTGCCCCTTGTGGCGGCATCTCCACCGCGCGCGCGTCTGGGCCCGCACGGAAATGGACGCCCGCACGGCGCTGCAAAACGAATTCGCCCTGGCCGACGGTTTCACCGTCACCAACCTGCGCCAGGTCCAGGGATCGGCCCCGTCCGGCGGCCTGGCCGCGCGCGGCGCCCCCGCGTCCGTCTGAGCCGCCGATCGAGGAGGATTCCCCATGGGTTTGATGGACGCCCTGGCCGAGGCCTATGCCAACCCCGACCCCACCCATGTCGGCGCCGTGGCCATCGGCGGCGCCATCATGGCCTGGTCGCTGAAGCGCCTGATCGCGGAGATCCGCAAGACCGAAAAGCGCGTCACCGCGGCGGTGGAGGAGCGTAACCGCGCCGCCGCCAAGTTGCGCCAGGCCCGCCTGCAAGAAGGGGAGCTGCGTGACACCCTGCGGGAGCTGGATGGCGAGATGGAGGAGATCGCCGCCCGCTCCAAGGAGGTGGAGGAGCGGCGCGGCACCCTTCAGCAGGTCATCCCCCGCCATCTGAATCTGTTCTCCCAGGCATGGTCCCCGGGTGACACCCTGTTCGAGGCGCGCATCAGCCTGGTGGCCGGTGGCGTCGGTGGAGGCAAGGGCGGCGCCCGCGTCGTCCATGGCTATGCCGCCGGGCCGCGCGATTTCCGCAACCGGCTCATGGCCCGCTTTCCCGCCTCCTCCTACGTGGTCATCGACGTGGCCACCGTCGATCTGGAGGAGCTGGACATGGCCGTCACCAATTTGGGTGTCGCCAGCCCCGGGTAAGGGCGTCCCCGGGCACCGAAATGCATAAGCCAAGATGTCAGCCTTGACCGTGAGGGTGCGCGCCGTAAATCAACCCGGGCGCGCAACCACGGGGACGTGCCATGGCCGAGACCGATGCCTATGTCGGCGTCTTCATGCGGGAATTGCCACCGGATTGGTGGTTGCCTGACGGCTATAGCCTGACGCCACCGGGCGCCACGGCCCCGCTGATGGCCACCGACCCGGCCGGGCATCCGCGGTTCATCTATCCCGTCCCCGGATTCCGGCCGCCGCTGGAGCGCGAACGGTCGATCGCCCAGACCATCACTCGGGAATTGGGGTCGCCCCCCAAGCTGGGCTTTTCGCCGGAGACGCGACAGGCCCTGGGTATGGAACGTCCAGATCTGCTCGGCACGGTGGACCGGGCGTTCTACGCGCCGCTGGAATTGGGCGCCTACCTGCTGGACTTGGCCAACTATGGTATCCAGGCGAGTGTGGTGGCCGGCGTGGAGGGTGCCGGCCGCGCGGGCTGGATCGCCGATACCGCCGGCTGGCGCAAGGAACTGCTGGGCTTCCTGGAGTTCCTGGGCATCGAGGCGGGGCGCTCCCCCGCGACGGCCATGGCGCGGGGGGCCGAAGCGGCGGCGGCGTCCAAGGTCCAGGCCAGTGCGTTGGGCGAGGCCGCCCGGGTAGGGCTAGCCCGGGCTGAAGCGGCCCGCGCTGGCTTGGCACTGCGGGCCCAGGCGGTGGCGCAGGGCCTCAGCCCCATGATCGTGCGCATGGAAATCGTGGCCGGCTTGCCCGAAGGGCGCAGCTTCGCCGTGCTCGATGTCGTCGAGGCCGACACCGCGTTTTCCACAGCAGCGACCCCCGGAGCCGCTTTCCCGGGCGTCACCGTTCTGCGCACCCTCACGACCTGGCTGGAACGGATACGGGCTGGGAAGGAGTTCGACCGGCAGCAGGCGGCGCGTTATCAATTTAATCAAATCTACATAGAAAAGATGTCCGGGAAAAAATACTGGGTTCTCGATTCATATGGTCCGCTGGACCCGATGCTCGGTGCCGGCCCGGTATCACGGAAGTTCACTCAGTTGGCTGATATAAAGGAAGAGTCGGCGTTCGCTATGTTGCAGGAGGCTTACAGGAAGTACCGGCCTGGGGTCAGGATTGCCGAGGTCCCGTCCAGACCAGAAGAACTCTTGGAATCCCACCTGATGGGGCAGCTTTGGCTGGAGGTGCCGGTTCAGACAAAGCCAGTCCCGTCCTCCATAATAAGCAAGGCGTCCAGCCTTTCCATTAAGATTCGCGATATTGAAGGCAGGATATATTGATGCATTTAATACGTGACCTCGAAAGCCGCGAGCATCTGTTGAGCATTGTGGCCGCCTCTGACTACGTGCGGAACTATCTAAGGTTCTGCGAGAAGTATGCCACGATGGGAGATATTGACGGCCCGCGCTTTAGCATGGACGAGGCTGCCGAGATCTTCCGTTCCTGCGGCGTCTCACTCAAGTGGCATAAGAAGTTCAGGGTATTCGAGTTCGACCATGAGAAGATCTGCGGCTGGACCTGGTTCGGCTCCTTGGTCGTTCAGCGCTACGACACCTTTGAGCCAATGATGAAGGGGGAGGATCCGCAGGCGGGCAAAAGTACCGGCTCGACTTTATTGGGGTTGGCCATTGATGCCGGGAAACGCCACGATCCACCCATCATAATCGGCGCCCCCGCCCCTCGCCCCCAATTCGACGGCAATATGGACACGATGCGGCGGATGATCCCGGACCTGATCGCGCTGGTCCGGTCGATCAAGGATGTGATCCGCCAGGGTTGGCCGCCGGCGCCATGAGGAACGCCCGGCGGTGGGGCCGCCGGGCGCTTCCTTCATACTGACCGTTGTCCTGCCTGCCCTCTACCGGGCCCGTTGCCGCCGGGGTCAGGCGGTGCGGAGGACGGAGAGGAAGCTGTTGACCTGGGTGCGCAGGGCGCCGGCGTCGGTGGACAGGCGGCCGGCGGTGCCCAGCATCTGGGTGGCGGCGCTTCCCGTATGGGTTGCCGCGTCCTTCACGCCGGAGATGTTGGAGGCTATCTCCGAAGTGCCGACGGCGGCCTGCTGCACGTTGCTGGCGATTTCGCGGGTGGCGGCCCCTTGCTCCTCCACCGCGGAGGCGATGGTGCTGGCGATCTCGTTGATACGGACGATGGTGCTGGCGATGCTGGTGATTGAGGTGGCGGCGTCGCCGGTGGCGGACTGGATGGCGGAGATCTGGGCGGAGATTTCCTCGGTCGCCTTGGCGGTCTGGTTGGCCAGGCCCTTGACCTCGGCGGCGACGACGGCGAAGCCCTTGCCGGCCTCACCCGCCCGGGCGGCTTCGATGGTGGCGTTCAGGGCCAGCAGGTTGGTCTGACCGGCGATGGTGGAGATCAGGGTCATGACCTCGCCGATGCGGTTGGCGGCCTGGACCAGGAACTCGACCTTTTCCTGGGTGCGCCCGGCCTCCTGCACCGCCTCGCCGGCGATGGCGGTGGAGCGGGCGACCTGCTGTCCGATCTCGTTGATGGAGGCGGTCAGTTCCTCGGCGGCGGCGGCCACGGTGTGGACGCTTTGCGAGGCCTGCTCCACCGCGCCGGCGGCGGAGGTGACCTGGCGGGACGTCTGCTCGGCGGTCGCGGACAGGCTCTGCGCGGCCTGCTGCATCTCCGAGGAGGAGGAGGTCACGCCGTTGACCACACCCAGGACGGTCCGCTCGAAATCGTTGGCCAGGCGTTCCATCGCCTGACGCTTCTCCGCCTCGGCACGGGCCTTGGCCTGGGCCTGCTCGGCCTCCAGCCGGCGGACGGCCAAGGCGTTGTCCTTGAAAATCAGCAGGGCCTGGGCCAGGGCGCCCACCTCATCCTTGCGGTCGGCGCCATGCACCTCGGTCTCCAGTTGGCCGTCGGCGATGGCACTCATGGCGCCGGTGACGCGGCTGATGGGCCGGACGGTCAGGAAGATGACGATGGCGGCCATCAGGCCGAAGCTGGCGACCATGCCGGTGCCGGCCAGCGTCATCAGGGTGTTGCTGACGTTGTCGGTCAGAACGTCGGTGTCCACCTTGGCCTTGTCCATGGCGGCCTGGTTGGCCTCCACCCGCTTCTGCAGGGCCTCCATGACGGCGAGGCGGGCGTCACGGGCGGCGCCCATGGAAATCTTGGCGGCGGTGGCATCCTCGTTGCGCCGCGCGGCCTCGATGGACGGCTCGTTGGCGGCGACATAGGCGTTCAGCAACTGTTTCAGGTTTTCATTGATGGCGCGCCGCTCCGGCGTGTCGGCCAGGCTGATCAGCTTGTCGATGTTGGCCTGGGCCTTGGCGATCTTCTCGCGGTAGGTCTTCTCGAATTTGCTGAATTCGCTTTCCACCAGGATCATGTTCTTGGCGTCCACGGTGGCGGCGTTCAGCTGGCTCTGCGTCTCCAGCGCCAGCGCTTGGCGGGCGGCGTCGACCTCGATGACGTGGTTGGTGGCGTCGTTCAGATCGTTCAAGCCCCGGCTGGCCATGACCACGATGCTGATGGCCACCACCGCGATCAAGCTCAGGGGAATGGCCAGCTTCATGATCAGTTTCAGGTTGGCGAACCAGCGGATCATCGATCTCTCCAAATCAAGCGGCGGATAGGGCATCCAAACTGCGACACATTGCCGCAATCCGCTTAACGGGGGATTAATTTTGGGGGCGCTTCCCAAGTAACGTTTGGGTGTATGGCGCTATCTTTCGTATATAGGAGGCAATTATCCTGACAGCGAAAACATTCGCCTGTAATGTACAAATATAAGTACGCACCTAAAGGATAGGTGGCTGATCCATCATTTGGGAATGAGAGCGATAATCAACGTTGGGGCGGGTAGTTTCGGAAATTTGCTTTAATTAATGGGCCCGCCCAGGGGCGTCGCCAGGCCCCGGAAAAGCGAAGGGCGCGGCAGGGGTGTCCCGCCGCGCCCTGGGCGCCAAGTCTATGAGCGTCGGCCGGTCAGACCGTGAAGCTCTCGCCGCAGCCGCAGCGGCCCTTTTCATTCGGGTTGGTGAAGACGAAGCCCGACTGGAACTTGTCCTCCTTGTAGTCCATCTCCGTGCCCAGCAGGAACATGGTGGAGGCGGGGTCCAGCAGCAGGGTCACGCCCTTTTCCTCCACCACCTCTTCGAACGGCTTCTTGGCGTCGGCGTATTCGACGAAATAGCTGAGGCCGGAGCAGCCGCGCGCCTTCACGCCGACGCGCAGGCCCACGGCCGGCGTTTCCCGCTGGGCCATGATCTCCTTCACCCGCGCGGCGGCGGCATCCGTCAGGCTCATCGCTTTCGGGCGTTCCATGCGGCTCATGATTCTCTCCACACGTCAGAACATGTTGAGGGCGACGCGCGCCTCATCGGACATCAGGCTGGGGTTCCAGGCCGGCTCCCACACCAGATTCACGGTCACGTCTTTGACCCCGTCGACGGAGGCAACGACGCCCTGCACCTGGCCCGGCATTTCCCCGGCCACGGGGCAGCCCGGGGCGGTCAGGGTCATGTCGATCTCGACCAGGCCGTCCGCGTCGATGTCGCAGCGGTAGATCAGGCCCAGCTCATAGATGTTCACCGGGATTTCGGGGTCGTAGACGGTCCTCAACGCCTCCGTCACGCGATCCGCCAGGGGCGCGTCGGGGGGCAGCTTGTCCTCATCCGGGATGGTGGCCGGCGCCTGCAGCGTAACATCCGGCGCGATGGGTCGTTCGGCTCCAGACATCTCGCTCACTCCGTCGTCGTCTTGTCGTCGCCCTCAAGGGCGGCATGCATGGTGTGCCAGGCCAGGGTCGCGCACTTGACGCGCATGGGGAATTCCCGCACGCCCGACAGCACGTCCAGCTTCTCCACCGCCTCCGGGTCCAGGGGGCCGTGGTCGGTGTGCTCGTGGTCGTCCTTGGTGCACATATCGTGGAAGTGGCCGAACAGCGCCTCGGCCTCCGCCTCCGTCTTGCCCTTCAGCGTCTCCGTCATCAGCGAGGCGCTGGCCTGGCTGATGGCGCAGCCACGGCCGTCGAAATGGGCGTCCCGCACCCGGCCATCGGGGCCGATGGACAGGTAGACGTTGATCTTGTCGCCGCACAGCGGGTTCTCGCCCCGGGCCATGCGGTTGAAGTTTTCCGGCTTGCCGAAGTTCCGGGGATTCTTGCCGTGGTCCAGGATCACTTCCTGGTACAGGTCGCGCAGATCGTCGAACATCAGTTGAAGAACTCCCTCACCGCGCGCACGGCGTCCACCAGGGCGTCGGCCTCGGCCTCGGTGTTGTACAGGGCGAAACTGGCGCGGGCGGTGGCGCCCACGCCGAAGCGGTCCATCAGCGGCTCGGCGCAGTGCCGGCCCACCCGCACCGCCACGCCGGCCCGGTCCACCAGGGTGCCGATGTCGTGCGGGTGCACGCCCTCGATGGTGAAGGACAGGATGGCCGCCTTGGCGGGCGAGGTGCCGATGAGGCGCAGGCCCGGGATGGCCTGCAGCCGCTCCGTGGCATAGGCCAGCAGGCGCTGCTCATGGGCGTGGATGGCGTCCATGCCCAGGGCGGTGACATAGTCGATGGCGGCGCCGAAGCCGATGCCCTCCACGATGGGCGGCGTCCCGGCCTCAAACCGGTGCGGCACCTCGCGGAAGGTGGTTTCCTCGAAGGTCACCGTCTGGATCATGTCGCCGCCGCCCTGATAGGGGGGCATGGACTCCAGCAGCTCGGCCTTGCCGTACAGCACGCCGAAGCCGGTGGGGCCGTACAGCTTATGCCCGGTCATGATGTAGAAGTCGGCGTCGATGGCCTGCACGTCCACCGGCATGTGCACCGCCGCCTGGCTGCCGTCGAACAGCACCTTGGCGCCGGCCGCGTGCGCCATGCGCGCGATCTCCGCCGCCGGCGTGACCGTGCCCAGCACGTTGCTGCCGTGGGTGATCGACACCAGCTTGACCTTGGGGCTTTTCAGCAGGTCGGCCAGCGCGTCCAGGTCCAGCGTGCCGTCGTCCAGCACCGGCGCCACCTTGATGACGATGCCGGTGCGGCTGCGCAGCAGCTGCCAGGGCACGATGTTGGCGTGATGCTCCATCACGCTCAGGATGATCTCGTCACCCGCCTTCAGATGGGCGCCGCCCCAGCTGCTGGCCACCAGGTTGAAGGCCTCGGTGGCGCTGCGGGTGAAGACGATGGTGTCGGGGGAGGGCGCGTTCAGGAACGTGGCCGTCTTGACCCGCGTCGCCTCATACAGGTTGGTCGCCACCTGGGACAGGTAGTGCACGCCGCGATGGACGTTGCTGTAATCGTGCGCCATGAAATTCGCCATGGCGTCGATGACGGCCCGCGGCTTCTGCGCGCTGGCGGCATTGTCCAGATAGACCAGCGGCTTGCCCGGACGGCCCGGCTTCTCATGCACCAGGCGCGTCAGGATGGGGAAATCCTGGCGGACCTTGTCCACGTCGTACGGCGCGTTGGTCAAGATGCGGGTGTCCATGAGGTCACTCCCCTAACACCGGGACGTCGGTGTCGACTGTGATGCCCGTCAGGCGGCCGATGCGGTCCTGGATGCGGGCGGTCGCATAGGCGCGCAGGTGTGCGTCGCCGATCTCCTCCGCCACCTCGTCCAGGAAAGCGGCGATCAGCAGGGCGCGGGCGGTGTCGGCCGGAATTCCCCGGGCGCGCAGGTAGAACAGCGCCTCTTCATCCAGTTCGCCCGCCGTGGCGCCGTGGCTGCACTTCACGTCGTCGGCGTAGATCTCCAGCTCGGGCTTGGCGTCGATCTCGGCCGTGTCGGACAGCAGCAGGGCGCGGTTCAGCTGGTGGCCGTCCGTCTTCTGCGCGTCCGGCCGCACGATGATCTTGCCCTGGAACACGGCGCGACCCTTGCCGTCGATGACGCCCTTCACCACCTCGCGGCTGGTGCAGTTGGCGGCGACATGGTCGATCAGGCTGGTGAAGTCGGCATGCCGGCTGCCATCCACGCCATAGACGCCGGAGACGCGGGTGCTGGCGCCCGACCCTTCCAGGCGCACCTGGACATCGGTGCGGGCCAGGCGGCCGCCTGTGGTCAGCACGAAGGTCTCATACGTGGCCGACGCCGCCACCGTGGCGGTGACGCTGGCCAAGTGCAGGGCGGCGTCATCCTCCTCCTGGAACTTGGCGTGGCGCAGGATGGCGCCTTCGCCGACGCGCACGCCGCTGACGATGTTGGCGAAGGTGGCGCCGCCACCCCGGGCCACATGGTGCTCGGCCACCGTCACCTCGGCGCCCGCCGCCACGTCGATCAGCAAACGGGGATGCCAGGCGCCATCGGCGGCGGTGGCGACGAAGACGATCTCCACCGGCTGGGCCAGCGTCACGCCCTCACCCACGGTCAGCACCGCGCCCTCGGCCAGGAAGGCGCCGTTCAGGCCGACCAGGCCGCCCGACTGGCCACGGCCGGGATTGGGGCCGACGCGCCGGCCGGTGTCGGCCTTGGGCGCCGGAAAGCGCTCCAGCACCTCGGCCGCCGTGGCGGGGGAGGACTCGATCAGGCCGCGCAGGCTGTCCAGGGTGACGCCCTGGGGCAGGGTGCCCACGGCGGACAGGGCGGCGTTGAACACACCGTCCACGAACACCAGGCGGTGGGTCTTGCCCGGCGCCACGCTGGGGATATCGAAATCCGTGTTCGCGGCCGATTGCGCCGGGGCCAGGCTGACGCCGGCCAGGTCGCGCAGGTTGGTGTACTTCCAGCCCTCGACCTTGGTCGTGGGGATGCCGTCGGCCAGGAAGCGGGCATAACCGTCGGCGCGCAGCCGGTCCAGGCCGGCGGCACCGGCGCCGGGCAGGCCGGGGCTCAGGGTTTCGTACAGGTCTTTCAGGGTGGCGATGGCGGCCATGGAACGCACCCCTCAGGCGGCTTCGGGCGAGCCGAATTCGGCATAGCCCTTGGCTTCCAGCTCCAGCGCCAGCTCCTTGCCGCCGCTGCGCACGATCTTGCCGTAGGCCAGGACGTGCACGTGGTCGGGCACGATGTAGCTCAGCAGGCGCTGGTAATGGGTGATGACCAGCATGGAGCGCTCGGGGCTGCGCAGGCTGTTCACGCCGTCGGCCACCAGCTTCAGGGCGTCGATGTCCAGGCCGCTGTCGGTTTCGTCCAGGATGGCGAAGCTGGGCTCCAGCATGGCCATCTGCAGGATGTCGTTGCGCTTCTTCTCACCGCCCGAGAAGCCGACGTTGACGGCGCGCTTGATCATGTCGTCGTTCATGTTCAAGGCCTTGGCCTTGGCGCGGATCAGCTTCAGGAACTGCATGGCGTCCAGCTCGGGCAAGCCCTTGTGCTTGCGCACCGCGTTCAACGCCGTCTTCAGGAAGGTGGTGTTGGACACGCCGGGGATTTCCACCGGGTACTGGAAGGCCAGGAACACGCCCTCCGCCGCCCGCTCCTCGGCCTCCATGGCCAGCAGGTCCTTGCCCTGGAAGGTCACGGAACCCTCGGTCACCTCATAGCCGTCGCGGCCCGACAGCACGTAGGACAGCGTGCTCTTGCCCGAGCCGTTAGGGCCCATGATGGCATGCACCTCGCCCGGGTTGATGGTCAGGTTGATCCCTTTCAGGATTTCCTTGCCGTCGACGGTGGCGTGCAGGTTGCGGATTTCGAGCATTTTGAAACGTTCCTTGAAACCGAATGTCGTGTGCAGCTTGGGTGGGTGGGGGCGGTTGCGGCGCCCTTAGCCCACGCTGCCTTCCAGGCTGATGGCGACCAGCTTCTGCGCCTCGACCGCGAACTCCATGGGCAGTTCCTTCAGGACCTCCCGGCAGAAGCCGTTGACGATCAGGCCCACGGCGTCCTCTTCCGACAGGCCGCGGGCGCGGCAGTAGAACAGCTGGTCCTCGCTGATCTTGGCGGTGGTGGCCTCATGCTCCACCCGGGCGGTGCGGTTGCGGCTCTCGATGTAGGGCACGGTGTGGGCCCCGCACTTGTCGCCGATCAGCAGGCTGTCGCACTGGGTGTAGTTCCGCGCGCCTTCCGCCTTGGGCAGGATGCGCACCAAGCCACGATAGGTGCTCTGCGCCTTGCCGGCGGAGATGCCCTTGGCCACGATGGTCGACCGGGTGTTTTTCCCGATGTGGATCATCTTCGTGCCGGTGTCGGCCTGCTGGTAGTTGTTGGTGATGGCGACCGAGTAGAACTCGCCCACCGAATTGTCGCCCTGCAGGATGCAGCTCGGGTACTTCCAGGTGATGGCGGAGCCGGTTTCCACCTGGGTCCAGCTGATCTTGGAATTCTTGCCGCGGCAGGCGCCACGCTTGGTCACGAAGTTGTAGATACCGCCCTTGCCGTTCTCATCGCCGGGGTACCAGTTCTGGACGGTGGAATACTTGATGGTGGCGTCATCCATCGCCACCAGCTCCACCACGGCGGCGTGCAGCTGGTTCTCATCGCGCATGGGGGCGGTGCAGCCCTCCAGGTAGCTGACGTAGCTGCCCTCGTCGGCGATGATCAGCGTGCGCTCGAACTGCCCGGTGTTGGAGGCGTTGATGCGGAAGTAGGTCGACAGCTCCATGGGGCAGCGTACGCCCTTGGGGATGTAGACGAACGACCCGTCGGTGAACACGGCGCAGTTCAGCGTGGCGTAGTAGTTGTCGGAGTAGGGGACGACGGAGCCCATGTACTTGCGCACCAGCTCCGGATGCTCGCGCACCGCTTCGGAGATGGAGCAGAAGATGATGCCCTTCTCCTCCAGCTTCTTCTTGAAGGTGGTGGCGACCGACACGCTGTCGAACACGGCGTCCACGGCCACGGCCGGCATGTCGCCGGCGCCCTCGACACCGGCCAGGATGGCCTGTTCCTTCAGCGGGATGCCCAGCTTCTCATAGGTGGCCAGCAGCTCGGGATCGACCTCGTCCAGGGACTTGGGCTTGTCCTTGGCGGCCTTGGGTGCTGCATAATAATGGCTGTCCTGGTAGTCGATCTTGGGGAAGTCGACCATGGCCCAGGTCGGCTCCTCCATCGTCAGCCAGTGGCGGTAGGCTTGCAGGCGCCATTCCAGCAGCCACTCCGGCTCCCCCTTCTTGGCGGAGATGAAGCGGACGATGTCCTCGTTCAGGCCCTTGGGCGCCAGGTCGGACTCGATCTCGGTCGTGAAGCCGTACTTGTACTTCTGCTCCGTGACGGCGCGGACCTGTTCGACGGTCTGTTCGGTGGCGGCCATGTTCTCGCTCTTCCTCGAAATCAAATAGCGTCGGCGGTGGCCGGCAGGGCCGGCGCCGCCTTGGGCAGGACGGGATCGGGGAACATCGGCCGGGCCATGTCGGCCAGGCTGACGCCCTCCAGCGCGCCACGGACGGCGCGGTTCACCCGGTCCCAGTTGCCCCGGCGGGGGCACAGGCTCTCCACCCCGCAGGCCCCGGGCGCCCCCTCGACACAGTCGGTCAGGGCGATAGGGCCGTCGATGGCGGCGATGATCTGGGCGACGTTGATGGCGTCCGGCGCGCGCGCCAGGCGATAGCCGCCGGCGGCACCCCGGTGCGAGGCCATCAGGCCGTCGCGGGCCAGCAGTTTCAGGATCTTGGACACGGTGGGGGCCGGCAGGCCGGTACGCTCCGCCAGCGAGACGGCGGTATGCGGGCCGCCATCCCCCTGCATCATCGCGGTCATCACCACGACGGCGTAGTCCGTCAATTTGCTCAGCCGGATCACGTGCGTTGGGGTCCTGTGCCTGTTGAAAAACCCGGCCCGGCAATCCGGACCAAATCAGTACCCTTTAAGTAGCCACTCCCCTTTCCATGTCAAGCGGGGATGTTTTGCGGCATATGAACCGCCCGGATGGGCGGGTTGCAGCAATTGCGGGTTCGCGGGCGGAGGTACCCCGGCGGACAAAGGTCAAGGGCGCAAGGGGCGGTCTGTTAACCCGGTATGACCTGGGCGGGCGGCCGCCGCGCCGCGGCATGCCGGAACGGCGTTTGACCCCGGCGGCGCCCAGGCGCACGCTTTGTCTCAGGAGGCGGGCGGCATAGCCCGCGCTTTGAACCGAACGAAACCCCCGGCATGGTGGGACGTCCGGAAACACGGTCGGATCTATCGCGGCAAAGCGGCCGCCCTGGATGCGGTTTCGAGGCTTTTGCCCATCCGACTGAGAAAAAACGGCGGACCAGGATGGATGCCCCCAGGGGCCCAAGCCTGATCCGCCGTTTTTAATTATGGGTTTTGGGTTCCCTCAAGCGCCGGCGGGGCATCCGCCCCTTGGCTATCCTCCCTTTTCAGTCCGCTACGCTCCCCGGAAAGGTCCGGCGGCCCCGGTCGGGGCCTTGTCGCTACGCTCCGTTGCGTCTTTTTCTGCCGCGCTGGGCTTCTCTACCCCAGCTTCAGCCCGGCATCCCAATAGGGATTGGGGCCGAAGCGGTCGGCCAGGAAGTCGACGAAGACGCGGACCTTGGACGACAGGTGGCGGTTGGCGGGGAAGACGGCGTTGATGGCGCTGCGCGTCACCGCCCATTCCTGCAGGATGGGAACCACCTTGCCCTCGGCCAGGGCCTTGCCGCAGATGAAGGTGGGCAGGGCGATGATGCCGACGCCGGCGCACGCCGCCTGCAGCAGCACGTCGCCGTTGTTGGCGCGCAGGCGGGAGTTCACCTTGACCAGGCGGGTGGCGGCGTCCAGGTCGTGGTTGCCGCCACGCGGCGCCCCAGGGGTCAGCGGCGTGGTACGGAACAGCCATTGGGCCCCTTGCGGCAGGTTGGTGTAGACCAGGCAATCATGCTGGGCCAGGTCCTCCGGCGCCCGGGGCACGCCGCGCCGGGTCAAATAGCTCGGGCTGGCCGCATGCACCAGCCGGGCGGGGCAGAGGCGCCGGGCCACCAGGGTGCTGTCCTTCAACTGTCCGATGCGGATCGCGACGTCATACCCCTCGTCCACCAGGTCGACGAAGCGGTCGTTCAAATCCATCTCCACCTCGATCGCCGGGAAGGCGGACAGGAAGTCGGCGATGGCGGGGGCCAGGTGCTGCATGCCGAACGTCATGGGTGCCGCCACCTTCAGCACACCGCGCGGGGCGGCGTGCAGGCTGGCGACGGAGCGGTCGGCGTCATCCACGTCGGCCAGGATCTGCTGCACGCGGGCCAGGTAGGTCTCCCCCGCCTCGGTCAGGCTGATGCGCCGCGTAGTGCGGTTCAGCAGCCGGGCGCCCAGCCGCGCCTCCAGGTCCGTCATGCGCCGGCTGGCGGCGGAGCGGGACAGGCCCAGCTTGGCCGCCGCCACGGTGAAGCTGCGGGTTTCGGCCACGCGGGCGAACAGGGCCATGTCGTCCAGGCGGTCCATGTCAGGTCTCTCGCGGGCTGTGCCAGAATTGTTGCAAAAGGCGGAACAATTTTATGCCCAGTCGCCTGATTATCCGCAACGGGGAACGCGGGTATGGTTCGTTCATCGCAACGCCGGGCGCCGCACCCCGCACCAACGCCGGCTGAACCCTTTGATGGAGATGGCAATGGCCAAGGTTCTCGTCCTCTACTACAGCAGCTACGGCCATATCGAGACGATGGCCAAGGCCGTGGCCGAAGGGGCCGCGTCCGTGGCCGGCACCGAGGTGGTGGTGAAGCGCGTGCCGGAGCTGGTTCCGGCCGAGGTCGCGCAGAAGGCCGGCATCAAGCTGGACCAGGAGGCGCCCATCGCCACCGTGGATGAGCTGCCCCAGTACGACGCCATCATCTTCGGCACCCCCACCCGCTTCGGCATGATGGCCTCACAGA
This sequence comes from Nitrospirillum karajorum, assembly GCF_036348415.1. Lineage (NCBI taxonomy): Bacteria > Pseudomonadati > Pseudomonadota > Alphaproteobacteria > Rhodospirillales > Azospirillaceae > Nitrospirillum > Nitrospirillum karajorum. The sequence goes on along the minus strand of NZ_JAZBQB010000003.1, from coordinate 657,229 downwards.
TGCGCAACTTCCTGGACCAGACGGGCGGCCTGTGGTTCAAGGGCGCGCTGATCGGCAAGGTGGGCAGCGTCTTCGCCTCCTCCGCCACCCAGCACGGCGGCCAGGAAAGCACCATCCTGTCCTTTCACACCACGCTGCTGCACCAGGGCATGGTGGTGGTGGGCCTGCCCTACAGCTTCCAGGGCCAGACCGACAATTCGCAGGTGACGGGCGGCAGCCCCTACGGCGCCACCACCATCGCCAACGGCGACGGCTCGCGCCAGCCCAGCGAGAACGAGCTGGCCGGCGCCCGCTTCCAGGGCGCCCATGTCGCGAAGATCGCCGCCAAGCTGGCCGGCTGATCTTATAAAAGACGCAAGCGGCGGGCCGTCCCTTCCCAGGGGCGGCCCGTTCGCGTTTCCAGGAACGCTTGCGGTTCCGGCGCTGCCGTCTCATATCCTGCCCCAAGACATTGAATGCGAAGGGGTAGGGGAATGCCCGCAAGGGACGCGTTGCCAGGGAACGCCTTGACAAGGGATGCCCGGCTGCGGGTGGTGGTCGCCGGCATCATCGGCGCGCTGGCGGTGGCGGCCGGCGCCTATGCCGTCCACGGCCTGGGTGCCGTGCGCGACGCCCACGCCGTCGGGCTGTGGCAGACGGCCAGCCAGTATCAATTGATGCACGCCGGGGTGACCGTGGCGGCGGCGCTGGGCGGCCAGGTGCTGCACCGGCGGCTGGCGGCGCTGGCGGGTTGGCTATTCCTGCTGGGCTGCGTGCTGTTCGGCGGCGCCCTTTATGGCCTGGGCTGGTGGGGGCCCAGCGCGCTGGGCGCGGTGGCGCCGGTGGGCGGCATGAGCTTCATCCTGGGCTGGCTGTTCCTGGCCACCGCGGCGCTGAAGGCCCCGCGATGAGCGGGGATCGCAGCTTGGATGCCAAGGGGCTGGTCTGTCCCCTGCCGGTCCTGCGGGCGCGCAAGGCGCTGATGGCCATGGCGCCGGGGGCTGTCCTGACCCTGTTGGCCACCGACCAGGCCGCCCGCCGGGACGTGCCGGCCTTCTGCCAGTCGGCCGGCCATGCCCTGGTGGCGGTGGATGAGGCGGACGGGGTGCTGACCTTCACGATACGCCGGGCTTGAACCCCCTGATTTGGATCATTCTAAAGTCGGCACGCCGGTTAGGCACTGGCGGCCGATCCGCCGCATCTGTGATGATGCGGGCAATAATAAGCGGGCATGCGAGGAAACGGTCACCATGGCGACGGCGTTGTTCACCCACTGGTCCTGCCTGGAACATGAGACGGGACCGGGCCACCCGGAATGTCCGGCCCGCCTGTCGGCCGTGCTGCGCGCGCTGGATGCCGAACGCTTCCAATACCTGGACCGGCGGCAGGCGCCGCGCGCCACGCTGGACCAGATCGAGCGGGTGCACACGCCGGATCTGGTGGCCCGCCTGCAGGCCTCCATTCCCATCACCGGTATCGTGTCGCTGGATGGCGACACCGTCCTGTCCCCCGGCTCCTTCGAGGCGGCGTTGCACGCCGCCGGTGCCGTCTGCGCCGCCGTGGACGCGGTGATGGCGGGGGAGGTGCGCAACGCCTTCTGCGCGGTCCGCCCGCCGGGGCACCATGCCGAACCGGGCCAGTCCATGGGCTTCTGCCTGTTCAACAATGTCGGCGTGGGGGCGGAGCATGCCCGCTTCGCCCATGGCCTGCGCCGGGTCGCCATCGTCGATTTCGACGTCCACCACGGCAACGGCAGCCAGACCCTGGCGGAGCACGACCCCGACCTGTTCTATGGGTCCACCCACGAATGGCCGCTCTATCCCGGTACCGGCGCGTTGGGTGACACGGGTGATTACGGGACGGTGGTGAACGTGCTGCTGCGCGCCGGCTCCAGCGGGGCGGAGTTCCGCGAGGGCATGAAAACCCGCCTGCTGCCGGCCCTGGACGCCTTCGCCCCGGAACTTATCTTCATTTCCGCGGGTTTCGACGCCCACCGCGCCGATCCCTTGGCCGACCTGGGGCTGGTGGAGGATGATTTCGCCTGGATAACGGCGGAGATCGCGGCCCTGGCCGCCCGCCATTGCCAGGGCCGCTTGGTCTCCACCCTGGAAGGGGGCTATGATCCGATGGCGCTGGCGTCCTGCGTCGCCGCCCATGTGGGTACCCTGATGGAGGTTTGAGGCAGGCGGGGGACACACGCCCGCCACCCGTGGTAGGACAGCCTCCCGGCCACGGTGCTTGCGGGCGGGGGCCGCCCGGTCCTACAGTCACCCGCGTGTGATTTGGACGCGCCCGCGCGCCCAGCCTGTTTTTTCGGCGTTGCCTGTTTCCCTCGCGTTGATAGTGGACCCTTCATGACCGAACTGACCTTGCCGGCCGATATCAAGGCCATGAGCTTCGAGGACGCCTTGGGTGAGCTGGAGCGTATCGTGCGCCAGCTGGAGGACGGCAAGGCCAAGCTGGACGACGCCATCGGTTTTTATGAGCGCGGCACGCTGCTGAAACGCCATTGCGAGGGCAAGCTGCGGGAGGCGCAGGAAAAGGTCGACCGCATCACCCTGGGCGGCGACGGAACGGTGGGCATGGAACCGGCCCGCATCGATTAAGCCCGTACCCTTACGCCCCGAGTGTGCCCTGATGCCCAGCCTGCCCAAAACCCTTACCGTCGCCATGGCGGACACCGTCGAACAGGTGGAAACCGCCATCGACATCCTGCTGCCCCGTAGCAGCATGGCGGAAGCCAAGCTGTATGAGGCCATGCGCTATGGCTGCCTGGGCGGGGGCAAGCGGCTGCGGCCCTTCCTGGTCATGGAAAGCGCCCGCCTGTTCGGCGTCAGCCCGGCCTGCGCCCTGCGGGTGGCGGCGGCGGTGGAGTTCGTCCACTGCTATTCCCTGGTTCATGACGATTTGCCGGCCATGGACGACGCCAGCCTGCGCCGGGGCCGGCCCACTGTGCATCGCGAGTTCGACGAGGCCACCGCCATCCTGGCGGGCGACGCCCTGCTGACCGCGGCGTTCGAGGTCCTGACCGATGCCGAGACTCACGAGGACCCGCGCGTGCGCTGCGCCCTGGTGTCGGCGCTGGCCAAGGCGTCCGGCCCGCGCGGCATGGTCGGCGGCCAGATGCTGGACCTGATCGCGGAAACCCAGTCCCTGGACATCGGCGCCATCACCCGGCTGCAGCGGATGAAGACCGGCGAGCTGATCGCCTTCTCCGCCACCGCCGGCGCCATCCTGGGCCGCGCCTCCCCGCCGCAATTCCACGCCCTTCAGGCCTACGCCCATGATCTGGGCCTGGCCTTCCAGATCGCCGACGACCTTCTGGACGTGGAAGGGACGGAGGCAGAGACCGGCAAGTCCGTGGGCCGTGACAAGCCGGCGGGCAAGGCGACCTTCGTGTCCATCCTTGGGCTGGAGCGGGCGCGTGATCAGGCCGGCCGCCTGGCCGACCAGGCCACGCGCCACCTGGAAATTTTCGAGGGCCGGGCGTCGATGTTGCAGGCGGTGGCGCGCTTCGTTGTGGATCGGCGATCTTAAGAAAAGTTTGACTGGGAGCCGATGAATGGCGACGAAGACCCCGTTGTTGGACCAGTGTCCGACGCCTGACCGTTTGCGCGCGCTGCGTCCAGAGCAGCTGCGCCAGGTTGCGGACGAGCTGCGTTCCGAGACCATCGACGCGGTGTCGGTGACGGGTGGTCACCTGGGCGCTGGCCTGGGGGTGGTGGAACTGACGGTGGCGCTGCACTACGTGTTCGACACGCCGGCTGACCGCATCATCTGGGACGTGGGTCATCAGGCCTATCCGCACAAGATCCTGACGGGTCGTCGGGACCGCATCCGCACGCTGCGGCAGGGCGGTGGTCTGTCGGGCTTCACCCGGCGGTCGGAGAGCGAGTACGACCCGTTCGGGGCGGCGCACAGTTCCACCTCCATCTCCGCCGGCCTGGGCATGGCGGTGGCGCGCGACCTGGCGGGCGGCAACAACCATGTCATCGCCGTGATCGGCGATGGGTCGATCTCCGCCGGCATGGCGTATGAGGCGATGAACAACGCCGGTGCCCTGGGCTCGCGCCTGGTGGTGATCCTGAACGACAACGACATGTCGATCGCGCCGCCGGTGGGGGCCGTGTCGGGCTACCTGGCCAAGCTGGTCAGCAGCAGCCAGTACCGCCACCTGCGCAACATCGGCCGCCAGGTGGCGGAACACCTGCCCCGTCCGCTGCAGAACGCGGCGCGGCGGGTGGAGGAATACGCCCGGGGCATGGTCATGGGCGGGACGCTGTTCGAGGAGCTGGGCTTCTACTACGTCGGCCCCATCGACGGTCATGACCTGGACCAGCTGGTGCCCATCCTGGAGAACATCCGGGATGAGCCGAACGGCCGCCCGGTTCTGATCCACGCGGTGACGCAGAAGGGCAAGGGCTACGCGCCGGCCGAGGCGTCGGCGGACAAGCTGCACGCGGTGGGTCGCTTCGACGTGGTGACGGGCGCCCAGGCCAAGGCCAAGGCGAACGCGCCGACCTACACCCGTGTCTTCGCCGAAGCCCTGATGAAGGAGGCCAAGGCCGACGACAAGGTGGTGGCGATCACGGCGGCCATGCCGTCTGGCACGGGCCTGGACCTGTTCGGCCAGGCCTTCCCCACGCGCACCTTCGACGTGGGTATCGCCGAGCAGCATGCCGTGACCTTCGCCGCCGGCATGGCGACGGAGGGCTACAAGCCCTTCGTGGCCATCTACTCGACCTTCCTGCAGCGCGGCTATGACCAGCTGGTGCACGACGTGTCGATCCAGAACCTGCCCGTGCGCTTCGCCATGGACCGGGCGGGCCTGGTGGGGGCGGATGGCGCCACGCATGCCGGCGCCTTCGACCTGGCCTATCTGTGCTGCCTGCCCAACATGGTGGTGATGGCGGCGGCGGACGAGGCGGAGCTGGTGCACATGGTGGCGACCAGCGTGGCCTATGACGCCGGCCCCATCGCGCTGCGCTATCCGCGCGGCGAGGGCGTGGGCGTGGAGATGCCGGAGAAGGGCGAGATTCTGCCCATCGGCAAGGGTCGTATCGTGCGTGAGGGCAACACCGTGGCCATCCTCAGCCTGGGTACCCGCCTGGGTGAGGCCTTGAAGGCGGCCGAGGATCTGGCGGTGCGGGGCCTGTCGACGACGGTGGCGGACGCGCGCTTCGCCAAGCCGATCGACAAGGAACTGGTGCGTCGCCTGGCGGTTGAGCACGATGTGCTGGTGACCATCGAGGAAGGCTCGGTGGGCGGCTTCGGCGCCCAGGTCATGCAGTTCCTGGCGGAGGAGGGGCTGTTCGACGCCGGCCTGAAGTTCCGCCCCATGGTGCTGCCCGACCACTATCAGGAACACGACAACCCGGCCAAGCAGTATGACGAGGCCGGCCTCAACGCCAACGGCATCGTCGATACCGTCATCAAGGCGCTGGGCAGTCAGGCGGCGGCGCGGACGCCCAACGCCTGATGTCGGACGATACCCCGCAGAAGGCCCAGGAGCCTGGCAAGAAGCCGGGCCAAAAGCCGGGAAAGATCCGGGTGGACCAGGCCTTGGTGGAACGCGGCCTGGTGGAAAGCCGCGCCCGGGCCCAGGCGCTGGTGCTGGCCGGCCTGGTCTATGCCGACACCTTGCGCATCGACAAGCCGGGCCAGACCATTCCCGCCGACAAGCCCCTGACCCTGAAGGGCCAGGATCATCCCTGGGTGTCGCGCGGCGGGCTGAAGCTGGTGCATGGCCTGGATCATTTCGGGCTCGATCCGACGGGCGTGACCGCCATCGACGTGGGCGCCAGCACCGGCGGCTTCACCGATGTGCTGCTGACCCGGGGGGCCGCCAAGGTCTATGCCGTGGACGTCGGCCATGGTCAGTTGGCGTGGAAGCTGCGCACCGACCCGCGCGTGGTGGTCATGGAAAAGACCAACGCCCGGCACCTGACGGCCGCCGACATCCCCGACCCCATCGGCATGGTGGTGTGCGACGCCAGCTTCATCGGCCTCGCCACCGTGCTGCCGGCGGCCCTGGACCTGGTGCGACCCGGGGGTGCGCTGGTGGCCCTGATCAAGCCGCAGTTCGAGGTGGGCAAGGGCCGCGTGGGCAAGGGCGGCGTGGTGCGCGAGCCGGAACTGCACCAGGAGGTTTGCGACGCCATCGTCGCCTGGCTGTCCGCCCGTCCCGGCTGGACCGTCCTGGGCGTGGACCCCAGCCCCATCCTGGGGCCCGAGGGCAACAAGGAATTCCTGATCGGCGCCCGGCGGGATTGATACAGCGGCATGAGATTCATGCCGCTCTAGGTGTGGAGTGTCATCAGGTTGTCCCGATCGAGGCCGATGCGGCTGATGGGCGGCAATGATTTTAGGCTGCTGTGTGGTCGATGCCAGTTGTATCGGTGCAGCCAGGCGGGCAATTCGGCGGCGCGCCCGTCTGAGGAGGGATACGCCTTTGCGTAGGCCCACTCCCGCAGGGCGGTTTGAATGAAGCGCTCGGCCTTGCCGTTGGTTTTCGGGGTGTAGGGTTTTGTCCTGATGTGTTTCAGGCCCAACTCGGCACAGGCGTCGCGGAAGGCGAAGGCCCTGTAGCAGGAACCGTTATCGGTCATGACGCGGGTGACCTTTATGCCCAGGCTGGCGTAGTAGGCGACCGCGGCCTTGAGGAACGGGACGGAGCTTTGGGTTGTCTCGTCTTTCATGATCTGGCTGAACGCCAAGCGTGAGGCGTCATCGATGCAGACGTGGACGAACTCCCAGCCGACGCCTCGGCTGTTGCTCTGGCCAGTACGGTCGCCGGTGATGCGATGGCCGACTTTCTCGAAGCGGCCCAGCTTCTTGATGTCCAGATGGATCAGTTCGCCTGGTGCCTTGCGCTCATAGCGGATGACCGGTTCCTGCGGTTGAAGGTCTTTGGCGCGGCTGAGTTTCGCAGCCCGGAGGACACGGCTGACCGTTGAGCAGGAGACCCCAGCTTCCTGGGCGATTTGCTTCCCGACCAAGCGCTGCCGGCGCGAAGCGATGATCTGTTCCACCACGGCCGGCGGTGTGGGCTTGCGCAGTCGGTGCGGCCTGGAGGACCGGTCCTCCAGGCCGGGCAGGCCCATGGCCTGGTACCGTTCAACCCATTTCCTGACGGTCTTCGCCGTCGTGCCGAAGGCTGTCGCCACGGCCTGAACGCCGTCGCCGGCGAGCACTCGCCGAACCAACTCGGCTCGACCCCTTGGCGTCAATCGGGCATTCTTGTGCACGTTCACTCGATCCTCCCGAGGATTGCTGAAGCTTCGCAACCTCAGCTTCCTCCGGCAGGATCGAGTGGACAACCTATTGGCAACTCACATCTAGGCCTCGACTGGGGCCACCCGGCGCTTGAGGGCGCCTAAGCTAGCAGCTTCAGCGCATCGGCCGGGGTGGCGACGCCCAGCACTTGGCCTTGCGCGTCCATGACCACCACCAGTTCCGCCCCCATGTCGCGCATCAGGGCCAGCACCGACCGTGCCGACTGATCCGGCCGGGCCACCACGGGGGCCAGGGCCTCGTCGCCCGTGACCATTTCCCCCGCCATCACCCGCTTCACCAGGTCATGGCTGGCGGCGAAGCCCAGCACGGTGTCCAGCCCATCGCGGCCCAGGATGACGTGGCTGTGGTTCAGCGCCAGGACCGCCTCGCGCACCTCATCCTGGCCTGCCGACAGATCCACCCATTCCACGGCGTCGCGCGGGGTCATTACTGTGGCGATGGTGGCCTCGCCCGGGGCGGCGGCGCCCGGCTTGGCCTGCTTGCGCCCGCCGATCTGGTTGGCCGCCTCGATCAGGATGGAAAAGCCGATGGCGGCGTACAGGTAGCCCTTGGGGATGTGCAGGCCCAGGCCTTCCGCCACCAGGCTGAAGCCGATCATCAGCAGGAAGCCCAGCCCCAGGATGATGACGGTGGGATGGCGGGAGATGAAGGCCATCAGCGGCTTGGACGCCACCAGCATGACCACCATGGCGATGCAGACGGCGGCCACCATGACCGGCAGTTCGTCGACCATGCCGACGGCGGTGATGACGCTGTCCAGCGAGAACACGGCGTCCAGCAGCACGATCTGCACTACCGCGCGCCAGAAGGCGTTGGCGGCGGTGCCGGCCTTGGGGCCGTGGTGCGCCGCGCCGCCCTCCAGCCGCTCATGCAGCTCCATCGTGCCCTTGGCCAAGAGAAAGGCGCCCCCCAGCACCAGGATGAGGTCGCGGCCCGAGAGCGGGAAGCCGGCGACGCTGAACAGCGGCTCGGTCAGCGTCACGATCCAGGAGATGGAGAACAGCAGCAGCAGGCGCATGATCAGCGCCAGCGACAGGCCCACCAGGCGCACGCGGTTGCGCTGCTCCGCCGGCAGCTTGTCGGCGACGATGGCGATGAAGACCAGATTGTCGATGCCGAGGACGACCTCGAGCGAGACCAGGGTCAGCAGCCCGAGCCAGATGCCGGGATCGGCAAGGAAGTCCATCAGGGGGGCCCTGTTCGTTGTGAGCCTGTGAGATAGGGACGATTTGTCGCACCCGCCAGGGCAAGTCGCGCAAATTCAACAGAAAGCCCCCGGCCGGTGCAACCGGGCCGGGGGCTTTCCCATCATCATCGGTCAGCGGATCGGGCTGTTGACGCTGAGGTCCGGCATCATCAGCACCTGCTCCTGGCGCTTGGCCGCGCGGACGATGGGCTGGGCCATGTCCAGCAGGGGGCCGTAGTCGGCCAGCACCTTTTCCGCCCCGCGCGCCTCGGCCACGCTGGCCATTTCCGCCGCCGCGTTGCCGTTGAACAGGTCCATCACCAGTTCGTACCCGGTCTTGGGCTTGGGGAACTGGACGATGTGCAGGTTGGCGTTGCTGGGGATGCCCGCCACCTGGCGCACCTGCTGCAATGCGATGTCGTAGCCGCCCAGGGCGTCCACCAGGCCCAGGTCCTTGGCCTGGCGGCCGGTGTAGACGCGGCCCTTGGCCAGTTGGCGCACCTTCTCGATATCCAGCTTGCGGCCCTTGGCCACGCCGTCGGTGAACTGGGTGTAGATGGCGTCCAGCATGGCGTCCTGGCGGGCTGCCTCGCTGTCGGTATAGGGGCTGGCCGGGCTCCAGATCGTGGCGTTGGCGCCGCGCGATATCTGGTCCACGCCCACGCCCAGCTTGTCGGCCAGGCCCTTGGCCACGAACTTGCCGCCCAGCACGCCGATGGACCCGGTCAGGGTGCCCGGCAGGGCGACGATGCGGTCCGCGTCCATGGCCACCCAGTAGCCGCCGGACCCGGCCACGTCGCCCATGGAAATGACCACCGGCTTGCCGGCCTTGCGCGCCCGGTCAACGGCATGGCGCACGGTTTCGGAGCCCACGGGGCTGCCGCCCGGGCTGTTGACCCGGAACAGGATGGCCTTGACGTTGGGCTGGTCGATGGCGGTGTCGAAGGCGTCGGCGATGCGGTTGGCGGCGAAGGAGGGTTCATCGCTGAAGCCACCGCTGCCCTTGCCGCCGCGCACGATCTCACCCTCGCCCACGATCAGGGCGACGGTGGGGCCGTCCTGGAAGGCGGAGCCGGCGATCTTGCCATAGGTCAGCAGGTCCACCGTGTCGGCGCCGGCCGCCTTGCCGCCGGCCCGTTCCTTGGCGGCGGCCTCCACCTCATCGAAATAGCCCAGCTTGTCCACCAGCTTGGACGCCAGCGCCTCGCTGTCCAGCAGGGGGGCGTGGTCGATGGCGGTCTTGACCGCATCGGGGTTCAGGTGGCGGCCATCGGCGATGCCCAGCACCATTTGGTCGTACAGATCGCCGGCCAGGCTTTCCGTCATCTCCCGGTTGGCCGGGGTGGCCTGCTTCTCGGCGAAGGTCTCGGCCGCGGTCTTGTAGTCGGCGCGCTTGGAGATCTGCGGCTGGATGCCGATGCTGTCCAGGGCGCCCCGGAAGAAGGTCTGGGTGACGGCGACGCCGGTGATGCCCACCGTGCCCACGGGCTGCAGCCAGACTTGGTCGAAGGCGCTGGCCAGGTAGTAGGGGCTCATGCCACTGCCGCCATCGCCATAGCTTTCCGCGTGGATGTAGGCAAATCGGCCGGTGGCGCGGAAACGCGCGATGGCGTCACGCAGTTCCTGGGTGGTGCCGATGCCCTGGCTGGCATTGCCGACCTTGGCGACCAGGCCCTTCACCTTGGGGTCGCGGCTGGCCTGTTCCAGCGCATCGATGATCTCGCGCACGCTGCCGTGGCGGCTGGCGATGAGGCTGGACCAGCCGTCCTCGCCCGGCGCTTCGGGCAGGGGCCGCTCGAAGTTGAACTCCAGCACCACGGATTGGGGCAAGGTGGGCTGCTTGTCCTTCGCCTTGATGGCCAGCAGGATCAGCCCCGCCGTCAGCAGGACGCCGAACAGGCCGATAAGGGCGAACAGACGAACGATGAAACGCATGGACGCGGTTCCTGGAAGCCGTAAAATCCAGAGGCCATACCACCACAGCGCGTGAGCCTTGCCAAGGCGGCCGGGCGGTAGGGCCGGCTAAGCGGACCCTTTCCTTTCGGTCCATTCCTTTCGCCCATTCCTTTCGGCTGAACCGGCGTTGGCGAAGCGGGGGCGACGGGGGTAAGGTCCGGCCACCATGACACCCCATGACCCCACGCTTCCCGGCGGCATCGTCGCCCTGGAAATTCCCCTGGCCGACCCGGTGGCGGTCTATGCCCGGCTGAGCGGCCTGGATCGGCCCTTCCTGCTGGACGGGGGCGCCGCTGACCCGGCCCGCGCCCGCTACAGCTATGTCGGCGCCGCGCCCCATGCCTGGGTGGAGTGTGTGGGGGGTACCGTCACGGTGGATGGGCGGCCGGTGCCGGGCGATGCCCTGGGCGTGCTGGCCGCGCTGCTGAAGGCGGGACGGGAGGTGTTGGACGTCGCCGCGGCACCTGCCGGCCTGCCTCCCTTCCGGGGCGGCGCGGTCGGCTTCCTGGGCTATGAGCTGGGCGGCCAGTTGGAGACGCTGCCGCCCCCCGGGGCGAGGGGGTGGATTTGCCGGACATGGCGGTCGGCTTCTATGACCGCATCGTCGCCATCGACCATGCCGAGGGCCGCGCCTGGGTGCTGTCTTCCGGCCTGCCGAAGCGGGATGCCATGGCCCGCCGGCAGCGGGCGGAAGAGGGGGCGCGGCACTGGGCGATTCTTCTCGGGGCCACCCCCCTGGCGGTGTCCATATCCAACGCCGGGCCCTGCCTGCTTGCCCCCGGTTGGCGGGCGGGGTGGAGCCGCGCGGCGCATGAGGCCGCCGTGGCCCGCACGGTCGATTACATCGCCGCCGGTGACATCTACCAGGCCAACATCACCCAGCGCTTCCTGGCCCGGTTGGCGCCGGGGGTGACGCCACTGGACCTCTACACCCGCGTCCGCGCCCGGGCGGCGGCCCCGTACTCCGCCCTGCTGGATCTGGGACCGGGTGAGCGCGGGGCCAGCCGGGCCATCGTGTCCGTATCGCCTGAGCGTTTCCTGGCCGTGGACGCGGGGGGCGCGGTGGAGACACGGCCCATCAAGGGCACGCGTCCCCGCGATGCCAACTCCGCCCGTGATGCCGCCCTGGCGGCCGAGTTGCTGGGGTCCGCCAAGGATAGGGCGGAAAACCTGATGATCGTCGACCTCATGCGCAACGACCTGTCGCGGGTGTCGGCCGTGGGGTCCGTCGCCGTGCCCACGCTGTGCGGCCTGGAAAGCTATCGCACCGTCCACCACCTGGTCAGCGTGGTCACGGCCCGGTTGGCCGCCGGCCAGGGCGCCGTCGACCTGTTGCGCGCCACCTTCCCGGGGGGCTCCATCACCGGGGCCCCCAAGATCCGCGCCATGGAGATCATCCATGAACTGGAGCCGGCGCGGCGCGGTCCCTATTGCGGCTCCGTCCTCTGGCTGGGATGGGACGGCGCCATGGACAGCAGCATCATCATCCGCACCCTGGCTGTGGCCGGTGACGAGGTGGTGGTGCAGGCCGGCGGCGGCATCGTCGCCGACAGCGACCCGGCGGCGGAGTACGAGGAAAGCCTGGTCAAGGCCCGCGCGCTGCTGACGGCGCTGGATCCGGACATGGCCTGGCCGCCGGTGCCAGCAGCCTGCCCCGTGCTGGGGAGTGCGGCGGCATGAGCGGCCTGGTCTGGCTGAATGGCAGCCTGCAAGCGGCCGAGGCTGTCGGCATCACCGTCAGCGACCGCGGCTTCCTGCTGGGCGACGGGGTGTTCGAGACGCTGCGCTGGCGGGGCGGGGCCGTGGTGCGCCTGGAGGCCCATCTGGCCCGGCTGGTCAGGGGCGCCGCCGTGCTGGGGCTGCCTCTGCCTCCGGCCGCCACCCTGGCGGCGGCGCTGGCCGACACGGCCGCGGCCAACGGCTTGGTGGACGGCGCGTTGCGCCTGACGGTCAGCGCGGGGCCGGGGGCCCGGGGGCTGCCCCGCCCGGCGACGCCCACACCCACCGTCCTGGTGACGGCCGCGCCGTCCGGGCCGGCGTTGGCCCCCGCCCGTGTCTTGATCGCCACCATCACCCGACGTAATGAGCACTCCCCCCTCAGCGGGATCAAGAGCCTCGCCTATCTGGACCAGATCCTGGCCCGCAATGAGGCGGTGACGCGGGGCGCCGATGACGCGCTGCTGTTGAACACCGTGGGCCATGTGGCGTGCGCCACCGCCGCCACCCTGTTCGCGGTCCTGGACGGGGCTCTGGTGACGCCGCCCTTGGCCTCCGGCGCCTTGCCGGGCACGCGCCGCGCCGCCGTCCTGGCCGCCTTAGGCGGGGAAGAGCGGATTTTGGCGCCGTCGGATCTCAGGCGGGCGACAGAGCTGTTCCTCACCTCCAGCCTCATGGTGCGTCCCGTGGTGGCGGTCAACGGCCAGACCGTGGGGGAGGGCAGACCTGGCCCCGTGGCTGTGGCGGCTCTCAGTCAGGCGTGATGCGTTTTGCATGTATCAACGCAATGATAACCGCTGACCCTATCCATAAGGCTCGATGCGCGATGCATCAACCGGGGTAGCCCGCGAGGGGGTATCGCCCCGCATCACTTTCAACCACGCGGCGGATTATTGGCTAATGAATTGTTATTAATTCAATTTTCCTATTTGGCAGGGGGTGGGGGCCTCACTTGGCATGCCGGGTGCTTATAACCAGGCATGAACAAGCCCGGGCGCTGAAGCCGCCCCCCGAACCGATAGGAACCTCTGCCATGATCCGCCGCATCGCCACCGCCGCCGCCACTGCCGCCCTGGTCTCCAGCGCCCTGTTCGCCGCCCCCGCCTTCGCCGCCGCCGGCACGTCGGGCACCATCCAGCTGAACAGCACGGTCGCGCAGACCTGCACCGTGGCGGTGACCGATGCCGGCGCCACCCTGAACATCCTGTCCGGCTCCAGCAACGTGGCGGTCGGCAGCGTGGTCGAGAACTGCAACGACGGCGCCGGCTATACCATCACTGTCGCCTCGGCCAACAACGGCACCCTGAAGTCCAGCGCCACCGGCGCCCAGGCCATCAGCTACACCACGAGCTATGACGGCACTAGCGGCTCGGGCTCCAGCTTCGCCGTCACCCGCTCCGGCGCCCAGTTCAACAAGACCGCCGCCGTGTCCGTGACCGTCCCGGCCAACGCCCAGGCCATCGCCGGCAGCTACGCCGACACCCTGACCATCACCATCGCCGGCAAGTAAGCCGACCCCTTCTTCGCCGTGCCAGAGGGCGCCCCCGACCGGGGCGCCCTTTCGCGCGTCCGGGCCGGCCCTGGCGAACGGCAAATCCTAATGCATTGATTCGCTTGCGTTCCTGGCCTTCCGCCCACTGCGGAACGCAATGGTTGGGCTGCCGCGCCCGGCGGGCCCGGCCGGTATAAATAAGATATATTAACGTTATCAACACATTAACAAATTGGCCCGGCGCGGCCCCGGTTCTGGCACCCCGTTTGCTCTTATTCCTTCCATCAAGCAAACGGGCAACAAGCCCAGCCGAACCGATAGGAACCACCGTCATGATCCGCTTCGCCGCCGCCGCCCTGATCGCCGCCGCTTCCCTGGCCGCCGCCCCCGCCTTCGCCGCCGCCAGCGCCTCGGGCACCATCCAGCTGAACAGCACCGTCGCCCAGACCTGCACCGTGGCCGTCACCGACGCCGGCGCCCAGCTGAACATCCTCTCCGGCTCCAACGCCGTCACCGTCGGCAGCGTGGTCGAGACCTGCAACGACGGCGCCGGCTACCAGATCAGCGTCACCTCCGCCAACGGCGGCACCCTGAAGTCCAACGCCACCGGCGCCCAGCCCATCAGCTACACCCCCATCTACGACGGCCAGTCCAGCGGCAGCAGCGTCAACGTCGTCCGCTCCTCCGCCCAGTTCAACAAGACCGCCACCGTCGCCGTCACCGTCCCCGCCAACGCACAGGCCATCGCCGGCAGCTACACCGACACCCTGACCATCACCATCCAGGGAAAGTGACGCTTCTTCCCCCAAAGCAAAACGGCCCCGCCTGGTCAGCCAGGCGGGGCCGTTGTCGATTCCGGGCCATCAGGGCGTCCGGCGGTGGCGCGGTCTTATCTGTAGGCCCGCAGGCGCAGCCAGTGATCGGCCAGCACGCAGGCCATCATCGCCTCGCCCACCGGCACGGCGCGGATGCCGACGCAGGGGTCGTGACGGCCCTTGGTCAGGATTTCCGTCTCATTGCCATGCACGTCCACCGTCTGGCGGGGCGTCAGGATGGAGCTGGTGGGCTTCACCGCGAAGCGGACGACGATGTCCTGGCCGGTCGACAGGCCGCCCAGGATGCCGCCGGCGTGGTTGGACAGGAACACGGGCTTGCCGTCGGGGCCCGCCCGCATCTCATCCGCGTTGTCCTCGCCCGTCAGCTCGGCGGCGGCGAAACCGGCGCCGATCTCAACGCCCTTCACAGCGTTGATGGTCATCATGGCGCGGGCCAGGTCGCTGTCCAGCTTGTCGTAGATGGGCTCGCCCAGGCCAACCGGCACGCCGGACGCCACCACCTCGATCACCGCACCGACGGACGAACCGTTCTTGCGGATACCGTCCAGGTAGGCGGCCCACTCCTCCGCCGTCACCGCGTCAGGGCAGAACAGGGGGTTCTGGTCCAGCTGGTCCCAGTCCCAGCGCGCGCGGTCCACCTTGTGCGGGCCCACCTGCACCAGGGCGCCCCGGATGGTCACGCCGCCCGGCACCGCCTCCAGCACCCGGCGGGCCACGGCGCCGGCCGCCACGCGGGCCGCCGTCTCGCGCGCCGATGAACGTCCGCCGCCGCGATAGTCGCGGATGCCGTAGCGTTCCCAATAGGTATAGTCGGCGTGGCCCGGCCGGAACTTGTCCTTGATGTCGCCGTAGTCCTTGGACCGCTGGTCCTCGTTCTCGATCATCAGGCAGATGGGCGTGCCCGTGGTCTTGCCCTCGAACACGCCCGACAGGATGCGCACCGTGTCCGGTTCGCGCCGCTGGGTGGTGAAGCGCGACTGCCCCGGCTTGCGCCGGTCCAGGAATGCCTGAATCCAGGCCTCATCCAGGTCCAGCAGGGGCGGGACGCCGTCCACCACGCAGCCCAGCGCCACCCCATGGCTTTCGCCGAAGGTGGTGAAGCGGAACTGGGTTCCGATGCCGTTACCGGCCATGGCCGTTTACCCTTCCGACTTCACCAGGCTCTGCAACAGGGCCGAGGTTTCCGCGGCGCTGTCCACCGCCAGCATGCCCACCGTGTGGTAGCCGCTGTCGACGTGGTGGACCTCACCGGTGACGCCGCTGCCCAGGTCGCTCAGCAGGTAGAGGGCGGAGTTGCCGACCTCACCGATGGTGACGTTGCGCTTCAGCGGGGCGTTCAGCTCGTTCCACTTCAGGATGGCGCGGAAGTCGCCGATGCCGCTGGCCGCCAGGGTCTTGATGGGGCCGGCGGAGATGGCGTTGACGCGGATGTTCTGGGGGCCCAGGTCGGCCGCCAGATAGCGCACGCTGGCCTCCAGCGCGGCCTTGGCCACGCCCATCACATTGTAGTGCGGCATCACCCGTTCGGCGCCATAATAGCTGAGCGTCAGCAGGCTGCCGCCGTTGGTCATCATCGGCACCGCCCGCTGGGCGATGGCGGTGAACGAGTAGCAGGAAACATCCATGGTCAACGCGAAGTTGGACCGGGAGGTGTTCAGGTACAGCCCATCCAACTCGTTCTTGTCGGAAAAGCCGATCGCATGCACCACGAAGTCCAGCGTTCCCCACTGTTCCTTCAGGGTCGCGAACACCGCGTCCATGCTGGCTTCGTCGGTGACGTCGCAGGGCAGGACGTGCGGCACGCCCAACTGCTCCGCCAGGGGCTTCACGCGCTTGGCCAGCGCGTCGCCCATATAGGTGAAGGCCAGTTCGGCACCCTGGGCGGCGACCGCCTTGGCGATGCCCCAGGCGATGGACCGGTCATTGGCCACGCCCATGATCAGGCCGCGCTTGCCGGCCATCAGGGTCCCGGTGGCGGGCCCCTGGGCGGGGGTTGCCGTCGAAGTGGTCATCCGTCTCTCTCCGGAAAATTAGGCGCGCATCCTACACGAACCGATTTTACGGTCAAAGGCCACCCACCCTATATTTGCGCACACCTAGAATACACGCCGGAAAGGTCTTCCCTTGGCAGGTTCCCATGACTGAGACGCGGGCACGATCCTCTCGCTGGGTGCGGTTGGCCGATCGACTGCCATCCGCCGTGCGCCATGTCGTGCTGGCGGTCATCGGTGTCACCACTTATGCCGTGCGCCGCTTCTACCGGGACAATTGTCTGCAGGCGGTGGGTTCGCTGACCTATACCAGCCTGTTGGCGGTGGTGCCCCTGCTGACCGTCGGTTTCGCGATTTTCCAGGCTTTCCCGGCCTTCCAGACCCTGCGGGCGGAGGCGGAAATGCTGCTGCTGCAAAACCTGGTTCCCCAGGTGGGGGAGAACCTGACCGAGCGCCTGCAGCAGTTCGTCAGCAACGCCGGCGCCATGACGGGGGTGGGCGTCCTGGGCCTCGCCGTCACCTCCATCCTGTTGTTCTTCTCCATCGAGGGGGCCTACAACGCCATCTGGCGCAGCCGGGAACGGCACTCCGTCCTGGTGCGGGTGCTGTCCTTCTGGGCGGTGCTGACCATGGCTCCTCTGCTGCTGGGCGTCAGTTTGTCGCTGTCCTCCGTCGCGGTTTCCTACCTGGGGGCCGAGGGCTCCGTGGTGGTGGAACTGGTGCGGCGGGTGCTGCCGGGTATCCTGGAAAGCGGGTTCTTCGGCCTGACCTATCTCGCCATCCCCACCCGGCCGGTGCGCTGGCAGGACGCCCTGGTGGGCGGGGTGGTGGCCGGTGCCGCCATGGAGGCGGCCAAGGTCGGATTCGCCGTCTATATCGGCCAGGTCCACACCTACACCACCATCTATGGCGCCCTGTCTGTGCTGCCCACGGTGCTGCTGTGGCTGTACCTGGTGTGGTGCCTGATCCTGTTCGGAGCGGAGGTGACGGCGGCCCTGCCGGAATGGCGGTCGGGCCGCATCACCGAACTGGGCCCCGCCGGGCTGTCGCCGGCTCAGCGCCTGGTGGTGGCCCTCGCCATCCTGCGCGAACTGATGCTGGCCTCCCGGGAGGGGCATGCCCTGAAACGGGCGGACATCATCGCCCGGGTGCCGGTGGGCGCCGTTGCCGTGGATGGCATGCTGGAACAACTGTGCGCCGCCAACTGGACCATCCGCACCGCCGACGGCGCCTGGGTCGCCACCCGCGATCCGCATGAATCCAGCCTCAGCGACCTGTACCTGGCGCTGGATTTCGGCATGTGGGGCGATCTGCTGTCGGTCGGCCATTTGCAGGCGCCCTGGCAAACCAAGGTGCATGCCATTTTCGAGCGGGCACGGCGCGATGCCGGCGCGCTCATGGATACCCCGCTGGCGAAGCTGCTGGCCCCCGAGGGAGAAGCTCAAGGGGGGCAAACCATTCCCGGTGAGCCGATGGCGGCGGAGCCGCCGTCCGGGACCGCACGCAAGCGGGCGGGCATCCAGTCCACGGGGGCATGACCCCTTTCTTTTCCTTTCAGATCAAGAGGAGGCCGACATGGCCGAAACCATCATGCTGCGCTCCGCCGTCGACGGCTTCGCGTTCACCGCCTTGCGGGAGGACGCCCAAGGTGTCCGCCAGGGCGGTGTCATCGTCATCCAGGAAATCTTCGGCCTCGACTCCTATGTGACCGAAGACGTGGCCCGCTGGTCCGCCCTGGGGTTCGAGGTCATCGCCCCGTCCATGTTCGATCGCCAGCAGAAGGGCTTCGTCGCCGGCCATGACGAGCAGGGCTACGCCACCGGGCTGGCCTACGCCCGGGCCAATGGGGTGGAGAACCCGGTGGGCGACGTGCGGGCCTGCGTCGACGCGCTGAAGGACAAGGGGCCTGTCTTCCTGGTGGGCTATTGCTATGGCGGCACGGTCGCCTGGCGGGCCGCCGCCCAGGTGCCGGGGCTGGCGGCGGTGTCCAGCTATTACGGCAGCGGCGTGGCCGGCCTGGCCGATCTGGTCCCCGCCTGCCCGATCATCTGTCATTTTGGCCGCAAGGACCCCCACATCCCCGCCGACCAGGTGGTGGAAACCCTGCGGAAAGCCCGTCCGGACGTGCCGGTTTACATCTATGAGGGGTCGGGGCACGGCTTCAACAATGACGGCCGCCCGGATTCCAACCGCGAGGATGCGCAACTGGCGCGCCAGCGCACGGTTGAGCTGTTCCGCGCCAACGCGCGATAGCCGATGCGGACCGGCAAGGTCCCGGCGTTTCATACGGATCATGAACGGGAGTTGGACATGCTGACACGGCGCAAACTGGGCCGGCAGGGCCTGGAGGTTTCGGCCTTGGGCCTGGGCTGCATGGGCATGACCCATGCCTATGGCAGCCCCGACGATGCGGAGTCGATCGCCACCCTGCATCGCGCCATCGAGCTGGGCTGCACCTTCCTGGACACGGCGGAGGTCTACGGCCCCTACACCAATGAGGAGCTGCTGGGCCGTGCCCTGGAGGGGCGGCGCGACCAGGTGCAGATCGCCACCAAGTTCGGCTTCGTCATCGGGGAGGGGGCGACGCCCCTGGGCGGCACGGACAGCCGGCCCGAGCACATCCGTGCCGTGGTCGAGGCCTCGCTGACGCGGCTGCGCACCGACCGCATCGACCTGCTGTACCAGCACCGCGTCGACCCCCAGGTGCCCATCGAGGATGTGGCGGGCACGGTCAAGGACCTGATCCAGGAGGGCAAGGTGCTGTATTTCGGCCTGTCGGAGGCCGGGTGCGACACCATCCGCCGGGCCCACGCGGTGCAGCCGGTCACGGCGCTGCAAAGCGAATATTCCCTGTGGGAGCGCAACCTGGAGCAGGACGTTCTGCCGCTGCTGACGGAGTTGGGCATCGGCATGGTGCCGTTCAGTCCCCTGGGGCGCGGCTTTCTCACCGGCATCGCCAAGCGGGCCGAGGAGTACCCGGACAGCGACTACCGTTCCAAGAACGACCCGCGGCTGCAGGGCGCCAACTTCGACGCCAACATGCGGCTGGCGGCGTTCGTGCGCGAGATCGCCCAGGGCTATGGCGCCACGGCGGGGCAGGTGGCGCTGGCCTGGCTGCTGCAGAAGCGGCCGGACATCGTGCCCATTCCGGGCACCAAGCGCCGCACCTACCTGGAGCAAAACCTGGCGGCCGATACGCTGACGCTGTCGGCGGTGGACGTGGCCCGCCTGGACGGGGCGCTGGAAACCCACCAGGTCGCCGGGCCCCGCTATGGCGAACGTGCCATGGCCATGGTGGACCGCTGATCAGCCCGGGATAGAGCGCTTATGTTGGCGGCATGAGATTTAACTCATGCCGCCATAGGCCCCGATTGCGGCGGCCAAGCGGCCGGATGGCCGCGCCCGGCGGTTGAGCGGACTTAACCCCACCCGGCCTTGCGGCGGACATCGTAGTCGTGGGTCTTGGCCCACTTCTCGATGAAGGCCTGCAACTCCGCATCCGGCCGGTCGGGCAGGACGACGGTCAGCTTCACATATTGGTCGCCCTGCGTGCCGCGTTCGGCATTGGCGACCCCCTTGCCCTTGAGGCGCAGGGTGGTGCCGGAGTTGGCGGCCTTGGGCACCTTCACCTGGACCGCGCCGTCCAGGGTGGGCACCTTGATGGTGGCGCCCAGCAGCGCCTCCTGCAGGGTGACCGGAACGTCCAGGTGGATGTCGTCCTCTCGCCGTACGAAATAGGCGTGGGGGCTGACGTGCACCTCGACGATGGCGTCACCGGCCCCCGCGCCGCCCAGGCCGGGCAGGCCCTGGCCCTTCAGGCGCAGCTTCTGCTGGTCCTGCGTGCCGGGGGGGATGGTGATGTCGATGCTCTTGCCCGTGGACAGGTTCAGGCGCCGCTTGGCGCCCAGGCAAGCCTCGGTGAAGGTCACGGTCACGGAATAGGCGACATCGCTGCCCCGCGCCTTCACGCCGCTGGTGCGCTTGCGCGCGGCGCCGAAGATGTCGGCGAAGGGATCGTCCTCGTAATCGAAATCGCCCGGGCGGCCAGCCCCGGCATAGGCGCGACGGAAGGAGCGGTCTGGCCGTTCGGCACCGCTGGCGTCGATCTCGCCCCGGTCATAGCGGGCGCGCTTGTCCGGGTCCGACAACAGGCTGTAGGCGCCGTTGGCTTCCTTGAACTTCAGCTCGATATCGGCCCGCCCGGGGTTCAGGTCGGGGTGGTACTGCTTGGCAAGGCGGCGATACGCCTGCTTAATGTCCTCAGCGCTGGCGCTGCGGCCGACGCCAAGGATTTGGTAGGGATCGCGCATGGTCGCACTATCTATTGCCGGTCTGCCCCCACAATATGCGCAACGCGCCCGCCGCTTCAAGCATGCGGACCCTGGCTATTTCGGGGACCGGCCCAGCCGAAAAAGCCCCCTGACGGCGCCATGGGCGGCCAGGAGGCTTTAATCCGGTAACCGGGATCAGTCGTTCACGATCTTCCAGCTGCCATCGGGCTGGCGGCAGGCGGTGCCGTAGCCCTGCTGGCGCTCGCCGCCGACCACGATGGTCTGTTGGAATTCGCGGCAGTAGGCGCCGTCGCCGCGGGTGCCGTCGCGCACCGGCGTCACGATGACCTGATGGTCGTTGTTGGGGTTGTTCCACACGATGGGCTGGCCGACCGGGGCGGTGTAGGCCATCTGCGTGTTCCGCTCCATGGCCGCGCGGTCGGAATCGTCCATGCGCTTGCCGATGGCGCTGCCGGCCAGGCCGCCCAGCAGCACGCCCAGGCCGGTCATGGCCAGCTTGCCGCCGCCATGGCCGAACTGAGAGCCCAGCAGGCCGCCGGCGGCGGCACCACCCAGCATGCCCACGGTCTGGTTCTTGCCCCCGGTGGTGTCACACGCGCTCAACAGGACGCTGGACGCCATCAACGCGATGATGACTTTCTTCATGATTCTTAGTCCTTCTTTCCTCTCCTGCGCCGCGCTTTCCCGCGGCATGGCCTTGCGCAATCCGGTCTCGCATCCCCGACACTGTCCCGCATCCACCCCTTTCGGGGCCACCGCCAATGATCTGGGGCAACAAACCACCCCAAAAATCATCCGGCGCCATGCGGGTCGTCCATGCGGCGTCCTGCGTGGACAAGGATGTAGTGTGGCGTATGGTAGGCGGCAATTCCGGCATATCTATGACACGGATTACCACCATGGATTTTGTTGTCGCACCCGACCCTTACGCCCTGTTCCAGTCTTGGCTGGAGGAGGCGTCGCGCACCGAGCCCAATGATCCCAACGCCATGTCGCTGGCCACCATCGGCGCCGATGGTATCCCGGCGGTCCGCATCGTGCTGCTGAAGGGCGTGGATGGCGGCGGCTTCGTCTTCTACACCAACACCCTCAGCCGCAAGGGCCGCGAACTGGCGGCCAATCCGGTGGCGGGCCTATGCTTCCACTGGAAGACCTTGCGCCGCCAGGTGCGGGTGGACGGCCATGTCGCCCCGGTCACGGCGCAGGAGGCGGACGATTACTACCGCGTCCGCCCGCGCGGCAGTCAGATCGGCGCCTGGGCGTCGCAGCAGTCGCAGCCGCTGGACAGCCGCGCCACCCTGGAACGCCGGGTGGCGGAAGAGACGGCCCGCTTCGGCGATGGCGACATTCCGCGCCCCCCGCACTGGTCGGGCTATCGCGTCACCCCCCTGCGCATGGAGTTTTGGCAGGATCGGGAGTTTCGCCTGCATGACCGCTTGGTCTATACTCGGCAGGGTGACGCCCAAACCTGGACCACGGAACGCCTCTACCCATGACGATGTCGGCCAAGGTGGACCCGGATCCCTCCCGCGCGCCCCTTCCGGTGGAGGGCGAGTCCGCCGGGGATCCGGATGGCCGGTGGCGCCGGGGCGCCACCTACGCCAGTGTCACCGTGGCCGCCATTCTCATCGCCGGCAAGTTCGGCGCCTACCTGGCCACCAATTCCGTCAGCATCCTGTCCTCCCTGATCGACAGCAGCGTGGACGCGCTGGCGTCGGTGGTCACGCTCATCAGCGTCGCCCGGGCCCTGAAGCCGCCTGACTTCGCCTTCCGCTTCGGCCATGGCAAGGCCGAACCGCTGGCGGCCCTGATCCAATCCGCCTTCATCGTCGGCTCGGCCCTGTTCCTGTGCTACGAATCGCTGGGCCGCCTGTTCGAGCCACGGCCGGTGGGCGATATCGGCATTGGCCTGTGGGTCATGGCCGCCGCCATCGCCCTGACCTTCGTGCTGGTGCTGTTCCAGCGCTGGGTCATCCGGCGCACGGCGTCGCTGGCCATCGGCGCCGACAGCCTGCATTACAGCGGTGACATGCTGCTTAACGCCGCCGTCATTGTCTCGCTGCTGCTGGGCCGCTGGACCGGCCAGGCCTTCTGGGATCCGCTGTTCGGCCTGGGCATCGCCGCCTTCCTGGCCTGGGGTGCCGTGGGCATCTCCCGCACCGCACTGGATGTGCTGATGGACCGTGAGTTGCCCGATGATGAGCGGACCCGGGTGGTGGATTTGGTCAATGCCCACCCGGCATCGCGTGGTCTGCATGATTTGCGCACGCGATCGACCGGCATGGGCCAGCATATCGAGTTCCACCTGGAACTGGACAGCCACCTGACCCTGACGCAGGCGCACGACATCACCGATGAAATCGAATCATCGTTGCGCGCCGCTTTCCCCAATGCTGAGATCACCATCCACCAGGAACCCGCCGGCCTGGAAGATGAGCGGCTGGACCACCGGCTGCGCCCGCGCCGCCACTGAGCCCGGGTTGCACGATACCGATTTCAAGAGGGCGTCCCCGGGTGACGGAGCGGCCCTTAAGGGGTAATTGCGCGTTCGCTTAGCGAACATCACTTGACAAGCGCTGTTCAGTTGTGCGCAAGCGCCCCTTGTCCTGTGCGACACGTCACAGACCTGCGTATAAGGTGGGGTTAGCTTGGCCGCGATGGAATTCGGGGCTTGGTTTATGGGTTTCACCGTTACCTTCTGGGGTGTCCGCGGGACTGTCCCCTGTCCGATGGCCAGTCATCTTGAGTATGGTGGCAACACCAGCTGCATCGAGGTGACGGCGGGCGACCGCACGCTTGTGCTGGATGCCGGCACCGGCCTGCGGTCTTTGGGTAAAAGCCTGCGGGCGCGGGGCGTCTGCGACGTGACCCTGCTGTTGACCCACACCCATATCGACCACATCAACGGCTTCCCGTTTTTCGAGCCGTGTTACTGCCCCGACTTTTCCATGCGGGTGATGGCGGGCCATTGCCAGGGTGCCCACTGCATCCAGTCCGTCATGGAAAAACCCATGGACTCCTGCCTGTTCCCAGTGCCGCTGCAGAAGCTGCGCGCCTCCCTGGTGTTTGAGGATTTCCGTCCCGGCGCCACGTTGGACCTGGGCGATGGCATCACGGTGCGGACGGCCCCCCTGAACCATCCGGGGGGTGGCACGGGCTACCGCATCGACTATGAGGGACGCAGCTTCTGCTACGTCACGGATACCGAGCATGATCCGGACCGCATGGACACCAACGTGCTGGGCCTGATCCAGGGTGCCGACCTGGTGGCGTACGACAGTTCCTACACCGATGAGGAATTCGCCGGCCGCCGGGGCTGGGGGCATTCCACTTGGCGGGAAGGGTTGCGCCTGGCCCGCGCCGCGGGCGTGGGCCGGCTGTGCCTGTTCCACCATGACCCCGACCATGACGATGCGCGCATGAAGGCCATCGAGGCCGAGGCGCAGCAGGAGTGGAGCCATTGCTTCGCCGCGCGGGAGGGCCTGCAGGTGGACATGGTGGCGCAGCGTGACCTGGGCTCCGCCGCAGGCCAGAAGGACGATCCCAAGGCCGACCTGTCCAAGGGCGCCCCGTCCAAGGGGACCGGGGTGGCGGCCTAACCGTTTCCGCCTGATATCCTAGGCCTATTTCACGCTTGCCGGCCGGGCGCGCGCCCTGTAGCGCTGACGCCCATGACCTTGCTGATCCTCATCACCTTCGCCGTCGTCTATCTGGGCATGGCCATCGGCCATCTCCCCCGGCTGAGAGTGGACCGCACCGGCATCGCCATGCTGGGCGCCATCGTCCTGCTGGTGGCGGGCGCGGTGACCGAAGGGGCGGCCATCAAGGCCATCGACTTCCCCACCCTGTTCATCCTGCTGGGCCTGATGATCCTGTCGGCGCAGTTCGCGCTGTCCGGATTCTATGACTGGTGCGCCTGGCGCCTGGCCAACGTGCCCTGGCGGCCGGAGGCGCTGCTGGCCGCCGTTGTCGCTGTGGCTGGCGGCCTGTCCGCCCTGTTGGCCAACGACGTGGTGGTCTTCGCCATGACCCCGTTGTTGTGCGCCGGCCTGCGGGCGCGGGGCCTGGACGTGCGGCCCTACCTCATCGCCTTGGCGGGGGCGGCCAACGCCGGCTCCGCCGCCACCGTTATCGGCAACCCGCAGAACATCCTCATCGGCCAGATGGGTCATCTGGGCTTCTGGCGCTTCCTGTTCGCCTGCGGCGTGCCTGCCTTCCTCTCGCTGATCATCGTTTATTGGGTGGTGGCGCGGGTTTGGCGCGGTCGGCTGGTGGACGGTGGCGCGTCACCGATACCAACTCGTTTGAACGGCGATGGACAGCCCCCCGGTCCGCCGGGGACTTGGCAGCTTTCCAAGGGCCTGATCGGGGTCGTCGTCCTGTTGGTCGCCTTCACCACGCCCTTTCCCCGCGACGTGGCCGTGCTGGGCATCGCCGGCTGTATGCTGGTCAGCCGCCGCTTCGCCAGCCGCGACATGCTGGGCCTGGTCGACTGGCACCTGCTGGCCCTGTTCGCCGGCCTGTTCATCCTGACCGGCGCCTTGGCGGATACCGGACTGCCCGGCCGCCTGGTGGACCAGTTGGCGGCGTCCGGCCTGCCCCTGGACCGCTTGCCCTTCCTCGGCGCCTTCTCCGTCCTGGCCAGCAACAGCATCGGCAACGTGCCGGCCGTGGTGCTGCTGATGAAGGTGTGGGCCCATCCGCCGGAGGGGGCGCTCTATGCCCTGGCGCTGTTCTCCACCTTGGCTGGCAACCTGCTGCTGCCCGGCAGCCTGGCCAACATCATCACGGTGGAGCGCGCCGCCGCCGCCGGTGTCACCCTGGGCTTCCGCGAGCACGCCCGCTGCGGCGTGCCCATGACCGTGCTATCCCTGCTGTTGGCTGCGGTGTGGCTGGTGGCGATGGGCTATATCGCGGCGGTGTGAGGGGATGGCGATGCGGCGGCTGGTGATAATGGGGATGGGCTTGACGTTGGCCGCCTGCGCCTATACGGGCGATCGGCGCTGGAACGTCGACATGGCCCTCCTGACGCGGGGAAATCCGTCGCTGGCGGCTCAGCAGGACCTGGTGCGGGAGAAGGAGCGGCACTTCCCCGAAACCCTGCGCGCCTGCGTGGCCGCCAACGACCCTGATCGTTTGCCCGACCTGGACGCGGGCCGGGGCTATCCAATTTCCGACTGGCATGTGGGCCGCGCCCACGACGCCGTGATGGCCTGCATGCGCGACCAGGGCTGGGTGGCCACCTCCACCAGCCGCCTGTCGCCGTAAGGCTCATCGCTCGCAGCGTCAGATTAGGCACCGCTTCAAATAGTGGAAGGCCATATTTTTGCCATCCGGGGTATATAGACCGGCGTCCACATGGCTCAGGGCTGCAGGGGCAATATGCGAGCAAGACAATGGGGCGCCTTCGCGGCTTGCCTGTTGCTGACCGGTTGCTTTTACACCATGGAGCGGCGCTGGGTGCTGGCGCATGGGCCATATCAACACGGATCGCTCCCAGCGTCCGCCGCCTGGGAAGACATGAGGCGGCGGTTTCCCGAAACCCTGCATTCTTGTGTGGCGGCGAACGATCCTGACCGCCTGCCTGACGTTGAGGCTGGTCGCGGGTATCCGCTCTCAGGCTGGTTCATTGACACGGATCGGCACAATGCGGTGCTGCATTGCATGGCGCTTCAGGGTTGGTACGTCCAGCCTATTAGGCCGATCGCCCTGTAAACCTCAGACCCCCGGCCCCAGCGCCAAATTGTCGATCAGGCGGGTGTGGCCCAGGAAGGCGGCGATCAGGGCGCGGGCGGGGCGGTCCACCCGCTCCAGCGGCGCCAGCGTGTCGGCGTCGACCACGGCGACATAGTCGATGCGGGTGAAGCCGGCGGCGGTCAGCGTTTCCGTCGCCTGGGTGATGGCCGGGGCCACGGGCCGGCTGCCATCGCCCAGCGTGTCGCGCAACTGGTTCAGAACCCGGCTGATGGTCACGGCTTGCCGCCGCTCCTCCGCCGACAGATAGCGGTTGCGGGACGACAGGGCCAGGCCGTCGGGTTCCCGCACCGTGGGCACGCCCTCGATGCGCACGGGGATGTCCAGGTCGGCCGTCAGGCGGCGGATGACGGCCAACTGCTGGTAATCCTTCTGCCCGAAGCAGGCGACATCGGGCAGGGCTTGCAGCAGCAGCTTGGTCACCACCGTGGCCACGCCCTGGAAATGGCCGGGACGGAAATGCCCCTCCAATGGCACGGCCACGGCCCCCACGTCGACCGTGGTGGTGAAGCCCGGCGGATAGATCGCCTCCACCCCCGGCGCGTACAGCAAATCGCAGCCGGCGCCGGCCAGCAGGCGGGCGTCGCCCGCCTCATCCCGGGGATAGCGGCTGAAATCCTCGTTGGGTCCGAACTGGGTGGGGTTCACGAAGACGCTCGCCACCACCCGGTCGGCCAGTTCGCGCGCGTATTTGACCAGAGTGAGGTGCCCCTCGTGCAGGGCGCCCATGGTGGGCACCAGGCCGACGCGCAGTCCTTCCTTGCGCCAGGCGGCCACACGGGCACGCAGATCGTCCGGGGTCCGGGCGACGGCGAGGGGGGACTGGGCGGAAGGCGGGGCCATGGCGGCGGTGTCCGTGCTCATGGCCCGGCATTTAGCGACGGGGCCGGTGACCGGGCAAGCGCTTTCCCACCATATCTCCGCTCAATCCCGCCGTTCCGGCGCCGGCAAGCCGGTCTCTGACCCGCTGGGGGAGGCGACCATGGTGCCGGTCGTCGCGGGCGTGCCTTGCAGGGCATAGGCGACATCATGCCCCCGGGCATGAAAGGCCAGCTTCAGCCAATGGCCGGACTCATCGTACCAGAAGTCCACTTTGTTGGTGGCCGGCGGCGGATTGGTGACGAAGCCCAGCGTGTAGTGGGTGGCGGCCACGGTGGCATCGCCAGCGCGGATCATCTCCTGCCCCTCGCGGTCCACCTTCACGTCCATGACCACGCCGCGAATGGTGTCCAGCAGGCGCGGTGCCGTCAGGATGGCGGGGTTCCAATAGCTGGTGGGGATGATGTCGGCGGGTGCGGTGACCGACCCGTGCGAGCTTTCGACCGCGAAGCCGTCCGCCACCGCATGCCCCTTCACCCAGTCCTTTTCGCCATCGTCGTCGGTGGTGCTATCCAGCGACACCAGGCGCCCGTCGCGCCAGACCTCGTGGCTGACATGGTGATAGTGGTAGGCCGTAATCATCAGCAGTTTGGCCTCGAACTGGATGTCGACATCCACGACCGTGTCGCCGTTGGCCGCCTTGGCCACCGTGACGCGGTGATGGCCCAGGGGCGTGTCACGGCCATAATGCGCGGCGAAGTCCAGCGACCGCTCCACGGTGGTGCCGGGCGTGCCGGGCATCGTCGCGGCCGGGACACCGCCCCGCTCCACGGCGCGCGTCGCCGCACTGGCGGGGGCGGCTGACCCGCCCCATATCAAGGTGGCGCCCAGGATCAACGCCGCGCCGGCGCGCCAGGCGAAGTTTGGCCAAGCGTGGTTTGGCCGAGCGTGGTTCGGAAGGATCGGAGCAAGGATGTCATATGGCATCGCGCGTCCCTTCGATGCGGTGGTGCCCCCCGGTTTCGGCCCTGCCGGGGTGCCTTATTCCCGGAAGCCAATACGAACGGTAACATGATTTGGTTTACGTGGGCGAACCGCACACCCTTCCTTCCGTGCTATGGTCCGCCTTAATGGCAGTTCGAGAAAGGCTTGCGTCAATGCCGGTCGCCCCCCTTAGCCCTAGCCCGCATGTCCATGCCGGCCCATCCCATGCTGGCCCCTCCCATGCCCATGGCGGGCATGACCATAAGGCCTGCGTGGGTGACGCCCTGGCCCGGGCGCACAGCCTGTGCGAGGCGCGGGGCGCTCGCCTGACCACGTTGCGCGAACGGGTGCTGGAATTGGTCTGGTCCAGCCACCGGCCCCGGGGCGCCTACGCCATCCTGGAAGAGATGGCGGTGGACGGCAAGCGCGTGGCCCCGCTGACCGTGTATCGCGCCCTGGATTTCCTGGTGGAACAGGGCCTGGTCCATCGCATCGAGTCGCTGAACGCCTATGTCGGCTGCCCGGAACCCGGACAGGCCCATGCCGGGCAGTTCCTGGTCTGCGAACGCTGTGGCGACGCCACCGAGCTGAACGAACCCGCCGTGACCAACGCCATCACCAACGGCGCCGCCGCCCGTGGGTTCCGTGTCCTGCGCCAGACGGTGGAGGTGCTGGGCCTGTGCCCCGCCTGCCAGTCCGCGGCCTAAGTCACCACCGCCCGGAAGTCACCACCGTCCAGACCGCCCCATCCCTTTTGTCCGCGATTGATCAAGGAACGCCTGCCGTGACCGCTGTTTCCTCCGCCCGCCTGCCCATCTCCGTCCTGACCGGCTTCCTGGGCAGCGGCAAGACCACGCTGCTGTCCCGCATCATCCGCGACCCGCGCATGGCGCGCACCGCCGTCATCATCAATGAGTTCGGCGAGGTCGGGCTGGACCACCTGCTGGTGGCCAAGGCGGATGAGAACACGGTGCTGATGGATTCGGGCTGCATCTGCTGCACCATCCGCAGCGACCTGGCCGATACCCTGCGCGACCTCTACATGCGCCGCCTGCGGGACGAGGTGCCGGAGTTCGACCGCGTGGTCATCGAAACCACCGGCCTGGCCGATCCGGCCCCCATCCTGCACACCCTGATGACCGACCCGCTGGTGGCCGCGCGCTTCCGCCTGGACGGCGTGGTGACCACCGTGGATGCCGTGCACGGCATGGGCCAGCTGGACGCGCAGGAGGAAAGCCTGAAGCAGGCGGCCGTGGCCGACCGCCTGGTGCTGACCAAGACCGATATCGCGACGCCCGAGGCGGTCGAGTATCTGAGGGAACGGCTGAAGCAGCTGAACCCCGCCGCCCTGGTGGTGGATGCCCAGACCGACGACGCGCTGCCCGTGCTGCTGTTCGACGCCGGCCTGTACAATCCGGAGACCAAGAGCCTGGACGTGCAGCGCTGGCTGCGGGCGGAGGCCTATGACGACCATGGCCACCACCATCATCACGATCATCATCACCATGACCATGGTGACGGGCATGACCATGCCGAGTGCGACCATGAGCATGGCCATTGCGAGCATGAGGACCATGATCATGACGCCAACCGCCATGACGAGGCCATCGGCGCCTTCTGCCTGACCTTCACCCAGCCGCTGGTGTGGGATGAGCTGGTGGGCTTCCTGGAAACGCTGGCCCGCCTGCGTGGGCCCGACGTGCTGCGGGTGAAGGGGGTGCTGAACGTCCAGGAAAGCGACCAGCCCATCGTCATCCACGGCGTCCAGCACCTGTTCCACCCGCCGGTGCAACTGGACGCCTGGCCCAGCGACGACCGCCGCAGCCGCATCGTCTTCATCACCCGCAACGTCAGCCGCCAGGTGGTGGAGACGCTGTACGCCAGCTGCACCGGGAAGAGCGTGGGCTGAGGGTTGGAGCCCGCGCCTGGAAAGGCTGAAAGCGGCAGGGGGAAATGCCTTCTGCCGCTTTTTTCTTGGGTGCGCGGCTCAAGCGGCGGCCAGCGCCACCTCCGGCGCGCGGCGGTAGCTTTGGATGAAGCGCCAGGACCAGCCGGCGAAGTAGCCCACGCTGAAGCCCGATACGCCAATGTCCAGGGCGATGGCGGTGTCGTGCAGCTCGGGGCGAGTGGCGGCCATGACGTTCAGGACGTAGTGGGAACCGAACAGGAAGAGGTTGCGGACCAGGGGCACCCAACTGCCCGGCTGGCGTACCAGGCCGCGCTTACGGTCCACCTCGATGCGCACGGTCGTCAGACTGGCCAGGCCCAGCCCGATGACGGCGCCCACGGCCCAGTCCAGCAACACGGGGCCCGGGGGGCCGGGGCGGGTGACCAGGCCGTACAGGCCCCAGATGATGAAGACGCCGGGGATCAGCCAGACGCGGCCCGTCTGCTGTACCGTGGTCCGCAGGCGCCGCGCCCCCATGAACACCAGGAAGGCGAACAGCGCGAAGATCCAGACGGGGGTGTGGCTGATGATGCGGGAAAGGATTTCCATGACGGGATGGGCTCCAGGATGGTGCGCCGGGCGGCGTGGCCAAGGGGTTGATGGCGCTAGCCTTCACCCAGGCGGCTGGCTGCGGGCAACGCGCCCTTCGCGGCCCGCTTGACGGATTTCGTGAGTGGCTGATAAAGGCCGTTCACGAAGCGCGAACGGATGAGGCCGGTGTTGACGGCGGAACGCGGGGTGCAGCAGGGGGCCGACGCGGGGCGCGCTGGAAAGCGGCCACCGGGAAGCCTTGCCGGCATCGTCACCGTCGACCTGCCCGACTGGGTGCGCAGTTGGGGCGGCGTCGTGGCGCTGTCCCTGGTGCTGGCCATGTTCGGGCCCTATGGCACCTTCCTGTCCATGGACAGCCTGTCGCGGGTGGCCTTTTGGTGCGCGTCGGCCCTGGGCATCGCGGCCATGACGCGCGCGGTCCATGCGGCCTTGCGCCGCTGGCCCATCGCGGCCGCCTGGCCCGCCTGGCAGCGGCGCGGGGTGTCGGCCCTGTTGGCATCGTTGCCCGCCACGCTGTGGATCATCCTGCTGTTCAGCCTGTGCGCCAAGGTACCCCTGGCCGCGCTGCATTTCTGGCGCGTCTGGCCGCAGGTGATCGTGACCAGCATGGTCTTCGCCGTCATCCTGGGGCGCCGGGATCCGATGGCGCCGCCGACCGAGGCGCCGGCGCCCGAGCCGGTCATTGTCGTTCCGGAACCGGCCCCGGTTTTGCCTGCTCTTGATATTGCCGCTCCAGATTTAGCGGGGGCCTTTCTCGCCAGCGCCTGTCCGCGCCTGTCCGGCGCGCGGCTCCTGGCGGTGGAGGCGGAGGACCATTATCTGCGAGTTCATACCGATCGCGGGTCCGACCTGGTGCTGATGCGCCTGCGCGACGCCATCGCCGATTTGGGCGAAGGGCTGGGGATGCAGGTCCACCGGTCCTTCTGGGTGGCGCGCGACGCGGTGGTGGAGGTGACGGTGCGGGGCCAGGTGGGGCAGCTGCGCCTGAGCGATGGAACGGTGGTGCCGGTCAGCCGTACCGCCCTGCCGCGCTTGCGGGCCGCCGGCTGGCTGGACGGTGGTAAGAATTGACTGGGCCACGGGCCCAGGATGGAGAAAGGGTTTGATGCGATGACCATGCGTATCCTGGTCCTGGGCGCCGGCGCCACCGGCGGCTTCTACGGCGGTCACCTGATGATGGCGGGGGAGAACGTCACCTTCCTGGTGCGGCCCAAGCGCCATGCCCAGCTGATGGAGAGCGGCCTGGTGGTGGTCAGCCCCGTGGGCAACATCATCCTGCCGGCCCAGGCCGTGACCCGCGTCACCAAGCCCTTCGACCTGGTGCTGCTGTCGTGCAAGGCCTATGACCTGGACGCCGCCATCGAGGCCATCCGCCCGGCCGTGGGACCGGAGACCCGCATCCTGCCGGTGCTGAACGGCCTCAGCCACCTGGACCGGCTGGACGCCGCCTTCGGTGCGGAGCGGGTGATGGGCGGCTTGTGTCACCTGACCATCACCATGGACCCGGACGGCACCATCCGCCATCTGCACGCCTTCAACCGCCTGACCTTCGGCACGCGCGACCCCGCCCAAGCGGCCCTGGCGGCGGCGCTGGCGGAGGCTTACGCCAAGTGCCCCATCACCGTGGTCAACAGCCACGACATCGTCCATGAGATGTGGGAGAAGTTCTATTTCCTGGCCACTCTGGCGGGGGCCACCACCCTGATGCGGGCACCCATCGGCGCCATCCTGAAGGCGCCGGACGGCCTGGCCTTCATCACCGGCCTGCTGGAAGAATGCACCCGGGTCGCCACCGCCGCGGGCCACCCGCCCAGCGCCGAGCGCGACGCCGAATCCCGCTATCACCTGACCAAGGAGGACAGCAGCCTGTCCGCCTCCATGATGCGCGATATCGAAAAGGGCGGCCCGACGGAGGGGGAGCATATCGTGGGCGACATGCTGCGCCGGGGGCGCGACCTGGGTCTGGAGCTGCCCTTGCTGACCCTGGCCGCCACCCACTTGCGGGCCTATGAGGCGCGGCGCACGGCCTCGTAACCACCTCATCGGAGCGGGGCGCCTAAGCGTTTTGGGGAGCGTCGGCGGACTGGAACGCGAGGAAGCCAAGCCGGTGGGATTCCGGCGTCCGGCGTCTGAGGGAACAACAAAAAGCCCCGGAGGATATCCGGGGCTTTTTCATTACTGCAGCATGGGCGTGCCGGTTTCGATTTCCACCAGGGCCGCCAGCATGGGCACGGCCAAGTCCTTGCGCTGGGTGTCGCCGCTATTGCTGCGTTCCGCCGCCGACAGGCCGGCGAGATAGGTGGTGCGCCAGCGTTGATCCTTGAACAGCAATTTATCCGCGCGGGCGCGCTGGGCCAGGATCAGGGGCTTGGGATCGGTGCCCGTCGACAGCAGCTTGTCGATGCGTCCGGACAGGGCCTCCGCCTGCTTGCGGTCGCCGGTCTTCAGCGCGTCGGCCATCAGCTGGACGAAGGTTTCCGCCTTGATGTCCGTGTCCTGCACCTGCTCGGCATAGGTGGTGGCCAACTGCATCTCGCCCCGGGCGCCCAGGCGGCCCAGCACGGCGGGGATGGTCCAGGGGCTTTCCTGCTGCACCGTGCGCAGCAGGCCCAGCGCCAGGTTGGGGTCGCCCAGGTCGCCGGCCGCCACGGCCAACTCGGGCGCGCAGCAATTGCCCTTTCGGTCCTTGAAGCGGCTGAACTGC
The DNA here is from genome assembly GCF_036348415.1 of Nitrospirillum karajorum. Lineage (NCBI taxonomy): Bacteria > Pseudomonadati > Pseudomonadota > Alphaproteobacteria > Rhodospirillales > Azospirillaceae > Nitrospirillum > Nitrospirillum karajorum. The sequence continues at coordinate 623,724 of NZ_JAZBQB010000003.1, read as the reverse complement.
TCCTCCACCGTGTTCAGGAACATGGTGTGGGCGCGGGCCACGTTACCGGCCTTGTAGAAGCCCTCGGCGACCAGGCCCAGTTCCCAGGCGCAGTTGTTGGCCTGGGCGTAGTCCGCCGCCTCTTCCACCAGCTTGTTGGCCTGGGTCTTGTCGCCCTTCCAGATCAGTGCTTGGCTGATGTCGGTCAAGTTGTAGATGCGGGTGGAGCAGTCGTTGATTCGCCGGGTGATGTCCAGCGCCATGTCCACCTCGCCCGTCAGCGACAGGGCGCGGCCCAGGAACAGGTCGCGGCCGGTGTCCGTCACCGGCGGGGCGCGGCGGAAGGCCGCGATGAAGGGGGCGATGATCTGCTTGGTGCGGTCCTTGTCGCCCAGGTGGTAGTGGGCGACGGCCAGCGACAGCCAGTCCCAGCGCGGGGCGGTGATGGGATAGTCCACGGGCTGGATCAGCCCCTCGATCCGGTACAGGAAGCAGCCGGTGGACTGCGCGTCGTTGCAGGCCAGGCTGCGGATGCGCGACTTGAAGTCGTTATAGTCGAAATCGCCCACGAACTGATTGGTCGACAGCTGCACCGCCAGCGGGCTTTCCGGGCTCTGCACCAGGATGTTGGACAGCAGCTTGTCCGCCTGCAGCAGCAGCCTGGTCTGTTCCTGTAGGTCATAGCTCTGGTCGGCCTTGCGGATGGCCTCCATCGCCTGGACGAACTGGCGGTTGGCCATGGCCTGGGCGTCGGGCAGGGTCTGGTTGCCGGCCAGGCCGGGAATTGGCTGGGCCGCCGCCGGAGCCGCGGGCGCCAGGGCCAGCGTCAGGGCCAGGAGGGGGGCCGCTAGGACCGAAAGACCCGGGAGACGGCCCCGGAAAGCAGAGGAACCCACGGCAACACGCTCAACGACGGACATAATTCACAACCTGGCGGACGCGGGGCAACTCACGGGCATGCTGCAGCACGGCCTCAAGTTCCACCCCACTACGGGCGACGCCCATGATGTAGACCACCTGGTTGACGGTTTCGATGCTGTAGTTGCTGGATTTGACCTGCCCATCCAGCAGCAGGGCCGCCCACAGCTTGGTGTTGATCCAGGCGTCGGTGGCGCTGTCCGACAGGCTGCTTTCGTCTGCGATCTTGATTTCATTCAGAACTTTGCGCACGCCATCGGCTTGCCAGGCCAAACGTACCGCGTCCACCCGCATATCAGGGTCGCGGGCATTGCCGGTCAGCAGCACCTCGCCCCTATCGACGGTGACGTTCAGCCGGCTGTTCATCTCCGGGCTTTTTTCCTTCCACAGCCGATGGATTTGCTCATCGATCTGGCTGTCGGGCACGGTCGGCGCTTCAGCGGCCGCCTCCGCCCGCTGGCGTGCCAATTCCGGCAACTCGCGGCCCGGCGATTGGCATCCCGCCAATAGCGTGCCCATGCCCGCCAGCAACAGAAGGACGGTGCCCGTCACGGGGCGGCGCTGGCGGAGGGGGCGGACGGAGATCATCAGCGGTGCCTTGGTCCCTGTTTTTTGGAAATGCGCGTCGACAGGCTAAAAAGGAAATCAGGCGAAAGTAGGGGAGGCGAGCAAGGTCGCCAACTCCCGCGCCAGGATGCCGGCGATACGCTTGCGCTGGGCCGGGTCGCGCAGCAGCGCCTCATCCTGGCGGTTGGACAGGAAGCCCGTCTCCACCAGGACTGAGGGGATGTCCGGCGCCTTCAACACCACGAAGTTGGCGGAGCGCATGGGGTTTTCCAGCAGGCGCAGGTCGCGGCCGGCACCGCGCACGATACCCTGGCGGGCGACCAGCGAGGCCGCCTTGGTGCGCCGGGTGGCCAGGTCCATCAGGATATCGGCCACCACCGGCTTGGTGTGCTTCAGGTCCAGGCCCAGGCGGTCGGCATAGTTCTCCTTGTCCGCCAGCGCCTGGGAGAAGGCGTCCGACGCCTTTTCCGACAGGGTGTAGGCGGACAGGCCCCGCGCGTTGGCGTTGGGCGCGCTGTCGGCATGGATGGACAGGAACAGGTCGGCCTTCGCCTCCCGCGCGACGTCCACCCGCTCCCCCAACTCCAGGAAGTGGTCGTCCTCTCGGGTCAGGCCGGCGTTAAGGCCCTGGGTCTTGCGCAGTTGCAGGGCCAGCTCCTTGGCCAGGTCCAGCGTCACGTCCTTTTCATAGGTGCCCGCGTGGCCGATGGCGCCCGGGTCCTTGCCGCCATGGCCGGGATCGATCATCACCAGCCGGGGCGTCCGCAGGGCCGCAGGGGGGCGGGCGGCGGCCGCGACCGGCTTCACCAGATGCTCGGCCTGTCCTGGGCGGACGATGCCGCCGACGCCCAGGAACGGTATTCCGACGGCAAGCCGGAGTATGGCCCTGCGATCCATGAGACTAAATCCGCCCGAAAAACTGTGTGAACTCTGTGTGTGGACTCTGCTTGCGCGTGCATCGCCATTCCGCAGCGCAACCGCGTTCCGCGCACGGCGGCGCCTGGAAAGGCCGGACCTTTCCGCATGCGGTATGTTTGACCCGCCCCCTGGCGTATCGCAACAAAATCTTGGGGCCCGGCCACAGAAACACGGGCAGGTGTTGCGCCCGGACGACGCGTCCCACCTTTGCGCGGGCGCCTCCCGCGCCCGGGGGTGCGCCGGGCCGTGGGGGCGTGCTAAAACCGGGGAAGGTGCGCCATCGCTGCGGCGCCGTTGATCACCGTTTATGTGGGAGCCTGATTGCCATGCCGTCCTTCGATATCGTTTCCAAGACCGACAAAGCCGAGGTGGACAACGCCGTGGCCGGCGTGGTGCGTGAACTGGGCCAGCGCTTCGACTTCAAGGGCGCCAAGTGCACCATCGAGCACAAGGACAACGTCATCACCATCGTGGCCGATGACGCGCCCAAGCTGTCGCAGATGCAGGAAATGCTGAAGGTGCATCTGACCCGGCGCAAGCTGGATGTGGGATGCCTGGATTGGGGCACCGACGAACGCGCCGCCGGCGATGCCCGCCGTCAGGAAGTCAAGGTCAAGCAGGGCATCGACAAGGAACTGGCCAAGACCATCGTCAAGGCCATCAAGGACAGCAAGATGAAGGTTCAGGCCGCCATCCAGGGTGAAGAGCTGCGCGTCACCGGCAAGAAGATCGACGATCTTCAGGACGCCATCCGCCTGGTGAAGGGCCTCAAGATCGAACAGCCCCTGCAATACGAGAATTTCCGGGACTGACGCCCGGGCCCGGTGCGGTGGCCCCTTGGCCGCCGCCCGTCCCACGATCTCCGGTCCCATGATGCCCAGTCCCGTGCGCCAGCGCGTCCGCCACCATGCGCTGCAGGCGGGGTGGGGCGATGGGCTTGTGGGCCACGACCACGTCCACAGCGGCGGCCTGCTCCATCAACTGGGGGTCGGTGTCCCCCGTGACCAGCATGCCGCCCACGTCGGCGCCGTAGCGGGCCCGGATGTCGGCGATGATGTCCATGCCGCGCCGATTCCCCGGCAGGCGGTTGTCGGAAATGACCAGGCGCGGCGCCGCCCCGGCCTTGGCCAGCCCCTCGAACAGCGCCTCGGGCGTCGGGGCGGCCAGGGGTATGCAGCCCCAATCCTCCACCATGGCCTCCAACGCCGCCAACTGCAGCGGGTCGTCCTCCAGCAAGGCCACCAGCGGGCCGCCCCCGGCTGGCTGCCCGGTCTGGCCGGCCGGTGTTTCCTTTTCCTTGGCGGGTTCCTTTTCCGGGGGCTCCGTCACCGGCGGTTCGCCGGCGGGCTCCCGCATCGGGGGTGGGGCGGACGGGGGTTCCCTGACCGGGGTGTCGGCGACCGGCGTGTCGGCCGTGGGCCGCGCCCCGGTGACCAGGACGGGCCCCAGGGTGGCCCCCAAGGCGAGAGGGGCGGCGGCGGGCCGGGCCGGTTCAGCCAGGGGCAGGGTGATGGTGAAGCCGGAGCCCCGGTTGGGCGTCGAGACGACCGTGACGGTCAACCCCAGCAGGGTCGCCGTCTTCTTGACGATGGCCAGGCCCAGGCCCAGCCCGTGCTGGGTGTCCCGCTTGTTGTGGGCGCCTTTCGCCGGGCCGCCGGCGGGGCAGGCCGCCGTGTCGCCCCGATAGAATTCATCGAAGATGAAGGGCAACTGGTCCGCCGGGATGCCGCAGCCGGTGTCCCACACCTGCAACTGCACGCTGCCCCCTTGCCGGCGGCAGCCGATGAGGATGCCGCCCTCGCGGGTGTGGCGCACGGCGTTGACGATCAGGTTGCGCACCATGCGGTCGATCAGCACCGGGTCGCTGTCGACCTGGGCGCTGGTACCGACGCAGCGCAGGCGGACGCCGTTGGCCGCGGCCAACGGCCTGAACTCCCCGGCCAGCCGTTCCATCACCGTGGACAGGGCAAAGCGCGTCGGCGTGGGCGTGACGGTCGCCGCCTCCAGCGCCGAGATCTGGACCAGGGCGTTCAGCAGATCCTCGGTGGCGTCCAGCGACTCCGTCAGCTTGGCCGCCAGGTCGCGCTGGGCATCCTCGGTAAGGCGGGCCTCCAGCAGGTGCAGGAACAGGCGCATGGCCTGGAACGGCTGGCGCAGGTCATGGCTGGCGGCGGCCAGGAAGCGGGACTTGGCCCGGTTGGCGCGTTCCGCCTCCGCCTTCACCGCCTGCGCCTCGGCCAGGGCCACGGCGCCGCGGCGTGCCGCCTCCACCGTGATGTCCAGGCCCAGGCCGACGATGCCGACGACGCGGCCATCGGCCTCGCGATGGGGCTCCAGCACCAGGTCGTACAAGCGGCTTTCCGTCTCGCCGGGGATTTCCAGGCGGAACATGTGCCGCTCACCCCGGCCGGTTTCCAGGATGCGGCCCTTGATGGCGTGCAGGGTGGTGAAGCCTTCGGCGCTTTTTCCGCGGCCGTTGCGGATGTCCAGGTCGGTCAGGCCCAGTACGCCGGGACCGAAGGCGGCCACCGGACCCTTGGCCCAAACATAACGCAAGTCGCCGTCCTGAACGAACGCCAGCAAGGGTGCTGGGGCCGACAGGCGGTTCAGTAAGGCGTTTTCAGCCTTGAGCGCGGCGTTTTCGGCGCGCAGGCGGGCCAATTCTTCCCGCTGCTCTCCCGGCTCCCGGCCCAGAATGCGATTTAACATAGCCCTACCAGACGTTTTACTTGCCAGGCTGGGAGTTAATCCTCTTTTAGGCCAAAAGCGAAGTGCGCCCTTGGGCGTAGGCCCGCAGGGGGAGGCCATTTGGCGGGGGTGCGGGAAAGGGTCGCGGGGGACCGCCGGCCGGCCGAAGCCCGCCGCGGCCTTTATCCCCACAGATCCGGCAACGGCGGCGCGGCCGTGGTGCCGTCATAGGCGATGCCCGGCGACCGGTCCCGGGCCAGCAGCAGTGGGCCGTCCAGATCCACGAACGCGGCGCCCTGGGCCAGCAGGTGCGCCGGCGCCATGGAGAGGGAGGTGGCCACCATGCATCCCACCATGACCTGCAGGCCCGCCGCCTCGCATGCCGCCTTCAGGGCCAGCGCCTCGGTCAGGCCGCCGGTCTTGTCCAACTTGATGTTGGCCACCTGATAGCGGCCCACCAGGGCCGCCAGGCTGTCCAGGCCATGCACGGACTCGTCGGCGCCCAGGGGGATGGGGCACCTGTAGTTGGTCAAGTCCGCGTCACGGCCGGCCGGCAGGGGCTGCTCCAGCAGTTCCACGCCCAAGGCCGCCAGGCGCGGGGCGTAACGGTCCAGTTGATCCAGGCTCCAGCCCTCGTTGGCGTCCACCATCAGTCGGGACAGGGGCGCGTTTTCCCGCACCGCCGCCACCCGCTCCAGATCCCCGTCCCCCGTCAGCTTCAGTTTGAGCAAGGGGTAGTGCCTGGCCGCCGCCGCCGCCCGACCCATGTTTTCGGGCGTGTCCACCGACAGGGTGAAGGCGGTGGACAGGGGGCCCGGCGCCGCCGCCAACCCGGCCAGGCGCCAGGCCGGCGTGCCCGTCAGCTTGGCCTCTAAATCCCACAGGGCGCAGTCCAGCGCGTTGCGCGCCGCGCCCGGCGGCATGCGCCTCTGCAATTCCGCGCGGGTCAACCCGGTGGCGACGGCAGCGGCCTGGGCGTCCAGCGCCGCCATCACCCCCGCCACCGTCTCACCATAGCGGGCATAGGGCACGCATTCGCCCCGGCCGGTGACAGGGCCGCGCGGTCCCTCCGCGGTCACCTCCGCCACAACCACCCGGGCCTCCGTCTTGGCGCCGCGGGAGATGCGGAAGGTGCCGCGGATGGGGAAAGTTTCGGCACGGATGACGAGAACAGGCTGGGGCATCAGGATATACCTTGGCGAAAGGTGCCGCCGCCGGCGGGGCGCGGCAACATAACGCTTCGCCACGGCCGGTGCGATCCGGCATTCTCGGGGGCGGCGGGACGGTAGTCGAGGGTTGGGTGGTGATGGAGGATGGACGGCGCAAGCCGGTGGTTTGGCATGAGGCGGCGGCCGCGTTCCGGGAGGTCTTGTCCGACCCTGGACGGACCGCGCGTTTCGCCGGGATGCCGGCCCTGGTGATGATGGCGTTGTACGTCATCCTGGCGTTGACCTATCCGCGGCCGGCCAACCCGGCGCTGGAGGACGCGTGGGAAAACGAGGTCCTGCCCCTCTACCTCATTCCCACCTTCTTCAATGCCTGGTTTTTCATCCGCATGCAGGTGTGGTGGGCGCGGTGGGTGCTGCTGGCCGATGATCGCGTGGCCTTTCTCAGCCCCAGCCTGGGGCGTCGCGAACTGGCCTATTTCACCTGGTCGTTGGCGGCGGCCGTGACCACCTTGCCGGTCCTGCTCTTCCTGCTGCCGTTGCTGAGCCTGATCCAAAGCGCCCTGGTGGCGCTGGGGATGGAGATGCCGACGTCGGCCATGAACGGCCTGGCCGTGATGGCCGCGCTGCCGCCGGTCCTGGTCATGGCGGGCATCTACGGCCGCCTGATGGTGGGGGTGGTGCCCCTGGCGGTCGGTGGCGTCGCCTCGTTCCGCCAAGGCTGGGTCGCCACCCGTGGGGTTTCTCTGCGGCTGACGGCGCTCAGCCTGCTGACCGTGCTGCCGTCCCTGATCACCCTGGTCTTCAGCCGCCTGACCGATCCCGTCGAGATCGCGGCCAGCTATGCCGTCAGCGTCGGCCTCTATGGCGTCGCCTGGGGCGCCTATGCCGTCATGGTGGCCCGGTTCTACGGGCTGACCCTGGGCCGCACCCGCCGGTCGGCGCCGGTGGTGGCGCCGTCCTGACGGCAGGGGCCACCTGCCGGGGGTCAGCAGGTCGGCTGCTGCCCCAGGCTGGGGTGATGCACCACCATGAGCCGGCACAGGTCGGGCTGTTCCAGCTTCAGCGTGGCGCCATCGGGCCAGGTGACCTCCAGCAGGTCCACCTGGGTGAGATCCCCCAGTCCGAAGTGGGCCACCGGCTCGCGCTGATAAGGACCGCCCGATCCGCTGGTGATGCTGCGCAGCTGGCGCCGGCCGCCCGCCGTCAGGCAGACGGTGGCGCCGCGGGCCGGCGCCCCGCCCGCCGTCAGGGGTAGGACGCGCAGCCAGTTGTTGCCGGTGGGGGAGGCCAGGAACAGCGAGAGGGGCTGCGCCTCGCCATCGCCATGGCCCAGCAGCAGTTCCAGCTGGCCGTCGCCATCGATGTCGGCCACGACGGCGGCCGTGCCCAGGCCATCCGGTTCCGCGGCGTCGCCCACATCGATGGAAACCCAGCGGTCTTCCCGCCAGGCGAACAGCCGGTTGGGCTGGCCATGAAGGTTGAAGAACAGCTCCTCATAGCCGTCGTTATCGAAGTCCGCGGCGATGACGGCGCGCACGGGGCCCGGCTGTGCCATTTCCGACGGCGTGACGTCGACGAATCCACCGCCCGCGCGATGCTGGAACAGGCGCTGCGCCCCATCGACGGTGCCCAGGACCAGGTCCACCAAGCCGTCGCCGTCGGCGTCCAGGATGGTGGCGGCGCTTGCCGTTGCGATGGGGTCGTCCAGCCCCAACTCTTCCGCGACCTCCTCATACTGGCCGCCACCCAGGTTGCGGAACAGCAGGTTGGGGCCGTTGGCGCAGCCGACGAACAGGTCCGGCAATGAGCCGGTGAGGCAGGAGCCCAGCAACAGGCGGGCATCGGCCTCGATATCCAGCCCGGCCTCCTCGGCCATTTCGCGCAGGCGCCCGCGGCGATCCAGCTCGAACAATTGCAGCGGCGTGCCCTGGCCGCCGACGACGATGCCATAGCGGCCACTGCCCAGGCGATCCAGGCAGGCCAGCGTGGTGCCGGGTGCCCGGTTGGCGGCGGCGAAATTCTCCGGCAGGGCGGCCAGGTCGACCCAGCGGTTGCCGAAGCAGGCGAACAGCCGGTCCGGGGTGGGCAGGGCGCCGGCCACCCCTGGCGCCGTCGGATCGTTCAATATGTAGAGCTCTTCGCGTCCGTCGCCGTCCATGTCGGCGAACAGCGCGGCCCGGGCGCACGCCCTGGCGTCGGCCAGGGGGCCGGCGGGATGCTCCACCAGGGCGCCGCCGTCCCAGCTTAGCACCCGATTGGGCGCGTCGGCGCAAATCACCACGAAATCGAAGCGGCCATCACCATCTATGTCCCCCACGGCGATTCCCGCACAAGATATAGGGGGGTTGGGGACGATGAGATTCGAGCACGCGATGAACATCAGGCTATCTCCAGGGTACAGGGTGGCCCGCCCGCCCCGCGGGAAGGCCGCGCCGTCGTTAACCATGGCCCGCTCTAGGATAGTGCATGCGGGCCGCGGTTTGCCTGGGAAATTCCGACACAGCGGGGCGTTTCGCGGCTGAACGGCAACACCGGCGCCGTGCAACAAATTTTTTTGAGTCCTATTCCTTAAATTCAGTTGGCGGGCTGTCACGATTTGGTAGGATCAGCGCTCGTTGCCGCTAGATGTGGTGTCCGGTCCTCGGTTATCCACAGCGCAATTCATACACAGCCTGGGGATAAGTCATGCGGGACGGAGACGTTTTCGGCAGGATTCAAGTTGCTAACCGTCCGGCGGTCGTTGTGGATCATTCCCGTGACGATCTGTTGACGGCGTTCGGCAAGGCCACCTTGACCGACCGCTACCTGTTGCCCGGTGAAAGCTTCCAGGATCTGTTCGCGCGCGTGGCCAGCTATTACGCCGACGACGCGGCCCATGCCCAGCGCCTGTATGATTACATTTCCAAGCTGTGGTTCATGCCGGCCACGCCCGTGCTGTCCAACGGCGGCACCTCGCGCGGCCTGCCCATCAGCTGCTTCCTCAACGAGTGCAACGACAGCCTGAAGGGCATCGTCGACCTCTGGAACGAAAATGTCTGGCTGGCCTCGCGCGGGGGCGGCATCGGCAGCTACTGGGGCAACCTGCGCTCCATCGGTGAGAAGGTCGGCGGCAATGGCAAGACTTCCGGCGTCGTGCCCTTCATCCGCGTCATGGACAGCCTGACCCTGGCCATCAGCCAGGGCAGCCTGCGCCGCGGTTCGGCCGCCACCTACCTGCCGGTCTCGCATCCCGAGATCGAGGAATTCATCGAGATGCGCCGCCCCACCGGCGGCGACCCGAACCGCAAGGCGCTGAACCTGCATCACGGCGTGGTCATCCCCGACGCCTTCATGCGTGCGGTCGAGGCGGACGGGGAGTGGGCACTGACCAGCCCCAAGGACGGCTCGGTCATCCGCCGCATTTCCGCGCGGTCCTTGTGGATCCGCATCTTGACCGCCCGCATCGAGACGGGTGAGCCCTACCTGCTGTTCATCGACCATGTGAACCGCGCCATGCCCGAGCACCACAAGCTGGCCGGCTTGTCGGTGAAGATGTCCAATCTGTGCAGCGAGATCACGCTGCCCACGGGGCTGGACCAGCTGGGCAAGGAGCGGACGGCTGTATGCTGCCTGTCGTCGCTGAATTTGGAATACTTCCTGGAGTGGCAGGACCACCCCACCTTCATCGAGGACACGCTGCGCTTCCTCGACAACGTCATGAGCGACTTCATCGAGAAGGCGCCGGACGATATGGAGCGCGCGCGCTATTCCGCCATGCGGGAGCGCTCGGTGGGCCTGGGTGTCATGGGCTACCACAGCTTCCTGCAAAGCCAGGGCCTGCCGCTCGAGGGCGTCATGGCCAAGGTGTGGAACAAGCGCATGTTCGCCCACATCAAGCGCCAGGCCGACGAGGCGTCGCTGAAGCTCGGTCGCGAACGCGGCCCGTGCCCCGACGCCGCCGACTATGGCTCGGAGGAGCGCTTCTCCAACAAGATCGCCATCGCGCCCACCGCCAGCATCTCCATCATCTGCGGCGGCGCCTCGCCGGGCATCGAGCCGCTGGCGGCCAACGCCTTCAACCACAAGACCCTGTCCGGGTCGTTCTCGGTGCGTAACAAGTACCTGGAGCAGACGCTGGCCACCTATGGCCGCAATGACGAGGACACCTGGTCGTCCATCACGCTGAACGGCGGTTCCGTCCAGCACCTGGACTTCCTGTCGGACATGGAGCGCGACATCTTCAAGACGGCGTTCGAGCTGGATCAGCGCTGGCTGATCGAGCATGCGGCCGACCGCACCCCCTTTATCTGCCAGTCGCAGAGCCTGAACATCTTCCTGCCGGCCGACGTGCATAAGCGCGATCTGCACCAGATCCATTTCCAGGCCTGGAAGAAGGGCGTGAAGAGCCTCTATTATCTCCGCTCCATGTCCATCCAGCGGGCGGAAGCCGACATCGGCGCCGTGGTGGCCAAGAAGACGGAAGCGAAAGCCAGCGCCCCGGCGGCCGTGGAAACGAACAATTACGAGGAATGCCTGGCCTGCCAGTGATCGACCGGTTCACCGGTCGACGCAACGGGCCGGTCGTCCGGTCGGTTCATCGATGCTGGCGGGGATGTCGCATGCGGGTTTTGAGGGTACTGGCCGGGGCCGCCTTGGCGGGCGCCATGGGCGTCGGTCTGGTGGGATGCGGCGGGCACGACATGCCCGTCAACCCCTACCTCCAATTGGTGCCGGTCAGCCCGTCCGGGCAAATCCTGGGACCGCCCTCGGGCAGCCAGCTGCAGTACAAGACGGTGTTGTTGCTGTGGTTCCACAAGACGGACGCCAACCACGACGGCGTCCTGACCCGGGACGAGGTTTTGGCCGACGCGGACCGCAGCTTCGACCTGTTCGACCTGGACCATGACGGCAGCATCACCTCGGCCGAACTGGAAAAGTACCGCCTGTCCCAGCCCTTCCGGCCGCAGCCCCACCCGGTGACATCCCTACTCGGGGCCCAGGCCCGCACCGTCCAGCCGGACTCCGTGGAAGCGGCGCCGGAAGGGCAGCGGTATCAGGGGTCGCGGGTGCGGCTGCAGGTGGGTTTGGATCCCGTGATGTCGGCCGACACCGACAGCGATTTCCGGGTGACGCGGGAGGAACTGCGCGCCCAATCGCTGCGCAAGTTCGACCAGTGGGACGCCGACCATGACGGCAAAGTGACCGCCGATGAGTTCCTGACGGCGATGATGGCGCCCTTCGAGGCGCTGACCAAGTCGTCAGGCTGGTTCTGATTCTTTTACCAACGACGTTTAGACGAACGGATTTCGCCCGTGCCCAGCCAGCTTCTGACCCCGAACCCCGTCTACAAGCCCTTCCGTTATCCGTGGGCCTATGAGGCCTGGCTGACGCAGCAGCGCCTGCATTGGATGCCGGAGGAGGTGCCGCTGGCCGACGACGTGAAGGACTGGCGTCAGAAGCTATCGGATGGCGAGCGCAACCTGCTGACCCAGATCTTCCGGTTCTTCACCCAGGCCGACGTCGAGGTGAACAACTGCTACATGAAGAAGTACGCGGCGGTGTTCCAGCCGACCGAGGTGCAGATGATGCTCTCGGCCTTCTCCAACATCGAGACGATCCACATCGCGGCCTACAGCCACCTGCTGGACACCATCGGCATGCCCGAGGTCGAGTACTCCGCCTTCCTCCACTACAAGGAGATGAAGGACAAGTACGACTACATGCAGGAATTCACGGTGGACAACCCCGCCAACATCGCCAAGACCCTGGCGGTGTTCGGCGCCTTCACCGAAGGCCTGCAGCTGTTCGCCTCCTTCGCCATCCTCATGAACTTCCCGCGCTTCAACAAGATGAAGGGCATGGGGCAGATCGTGACCTGGTCAGTGCGTGACGAGACGCTGCACACCCAATCCGCCATCCGGCTGTTCCGCACCTTCGTCGCGGAGAACCAGGAGATTTGGACGGAGGCGTTCCAGAAGGAACTCTACGTCGCCTGCTCCACCATCGTGGCGCATGAGGACGCCTTCATCGACCTGGCGTTCGAGATGGGCGGGGTCCAGGGCCTGACCGCCGAGGACGTGAAGCAGTACATCCGCTGGATCGCTGACCGTCGCCTGGTGCAGCTGGAGTTGCAGCCCATCTATCGCGTGGAAAAGAACCCGCTGCCCTGGATGGACGTCATGCTGAACGGCGTGGAACACGCCAATTTCTTTGAGAACCGCGCCACGGAATACAGCAAGGCCGCCACCGGCGGCAGCTGGGACGAGGCGTTTGATTGACCTTTTTCGCAGTATTGCGGAAATGCTAATGGACGGGGCGTCGATGCTATCATCGGCGCCCTGTTGCATTACAATGTTGGCGACCGGCAGACGGTGGAAAAGGGGCGGTCGTGGGTGACGAGGGTTATGATTTGCTGGTGAACGGCCGGTGGGAAGAGGCGGCGGCCCATTTCCATCGTGTCGTAACCGCCGCGCCCGATAACGCCTCCGCCTGGAACAATCTGGGCGTCGCGCTGATGGGCATGGGCTATGGCGAGGCCGCGGTTGACGCTTTCAGGCGCGCCTTGGCGGCGCAAGCGGACGATCCGGCCGCCCGCGCCAACCTGGATTTGGCCCTGGCCCGGACGGGCGCCCCACCGGCCGCCACGCCCCGTCCCGAAAAGCCGGCGGCGGCGCAGCTTTCGGGGCGCGACGCGGCGGTCGCCTTGAACGTCACCGGCAATGACCATTTCGCGGCGGCGCGCTGGCAGCCGGCGGCGGATGCTTATGCCCAGGCGCTGGCCCTGTGGCCCGACTATGCCGATGCGCAGGGGAACCTGGGGAACGCGCTGCGAGCCCTGGGGCGGATGGAGGAGGCCGTGGCGGCCTACCGACGGGCGGTGACCCTGGCGCCAGACGAAGCCGGCCACTGGTGCAACCTCAGCATGGCGCTGCAGGCCACCGGCCTCCTGGCGGAGGCCGCCGCCGCCGCGCGCCGCGCCCTGGAGCTTCGGCCCGACATGGCGTTGGCCCACGCCTGCCTGGGGATCGCCCTGCGCGATCTGAAGGATTTGGACGGCGCCATCGAGGCCTTCAAGCGGGCCCTGGACCTGGACGGGGGCTTGGCCGATGCCATTCACGCCCTCTCGGGCTGCCTGATGGAGCGTCGGCGTTGGGACGAGGTGGAGGCGTTGGGGCGCCGTGCCTTGCTGCGGAATCCCCAGTCCCTTGATGCCCTGGTTTGCCTGGCCGTCGCCCTCCAGGGCCAGAATTGGCTGGAGGAGGCGCTGGGCTATGCCCGGCAGGGTTTGGCGATGCAGCCGGGTAATGAACTGGCGCTGAATGTGGCGGCCGCGGCCCTGCACGGGCTGGACCACCAGGACGAGGCCATCGCCGTCGCGGTGCGCGGGGTGGCGCTGGCCCCCCGGAACGCCGACCTGCACAACACCCTGGGGATCGTGCTGATGGATGCCGGCCGCATGGCGGAGGCCCAGGCGTCGCTGCGCCAGGCCATCGCCTGCAAGCCCGATTTCGCCACCGCTCACATGAACCTGGGAATGGCCTGCCTGCAGATGGGCCAGTTGACGGAAGGCTGGGCGGAATACGAATGGCGGCTGCGGGACGGGCATGAGATCAGGTTGTGGGATGTGATGCCCGAACGGGCCTGGCGCCCGGGGGAGGACATCACCGGCCGCGCCTTGATCCTGCATTGTGAGCAGGGCATCGGCGATCTCATCCAATTCAGCCGCTACGCCGACCGCCGGTGGTGGGGCGGTGCCGGCCGTTCCGGCCCACCGTCCAAGATCGTGCTGCGCGTTCCACGGGCGCTGGCCGGCGTGATGTCCACCGTGGCGGGGGTGGACGCCCTGCTGGTGGATGATGAGCTGCCGGACAGCTGCGATGTTCACGCCCCCTTGCTCAGCCTGCCCCACCTGTTGGGCACGACCCTGGAAACCATACCGGCCGCGATACCCTACATGAGGCCGCCGGACGCGGCCATGGACCGCTGGTGCGGCTGGTTCGCGGCGGAGGCGGATGGAAGCCGGACGACCGGGCGCGCGCGTCCGCTTCGGGCCGGCCTGGTCTGGGCCGGCAATCCCGGGCATCGGGGTGACCGCCACCGCTCCATTCACGACCTGGGCGCCCTGGCGCCGCTTTGGGCGGTTCCGGGTGTGCGCTGGTACAGCTTGCAGGTCGGTCCCCGCGCCGCCGACGTGGAAAAGCTGCCGCCTGGCCAGGTGGTGGATTTGAGCGGTCGCCTGCAAGACTATGGCGACACGGCCGCGGTCATCGCGCACCTGGACATCGTGGTCACCGTCGACACCTCCGTCGCCCATCTGGCCGGCGCCATGGGCAAGCCCGTCTGGCTGCTGATCTCCAACCGTCCCGATTGGCGCTGGATGCGCGATCGGACGGACAGCCCGTGGTATCCCACGGCCCGCCTGTTCCGGCAGACGCGGATGAACGACTGGTCCGGCCCCATAGCCGGCATCGCCGCCGCCTTGAGCGAGCAGGTGGCGCGGCCGAGCGACCCGGTCACCCACCAGGAGGCATTGTCCCGCCTGTTCGGGCTGTAGCCCTCAGCCCGTGACCGTCTGGACGATCAGCATCCCGTTCAGCAGGACGATGATGCCCGCCACCGCCCAGGCGGCAGCCAGCGTGGCGCGGGACGCCATCAGGTTGCCCATGATGCGCCGGTCGCCGCAAAACCGGACCAGGGGGATGACGGCGAAGGGCAACTGCAGGCTCAGCACCACCTGGGTGAAGATCAGCAGCGTCGTGGCGGCCGACTCGCCGGCCAGGGCCAACACCAGTACCGTGGGCACCAGGGCCAGCAGGCGGGTCACCAACCGCCGCCACACCGGCTTCAGCCGCAGGGCCACGAAGCCTTCCATCACCACCTGTCCCGCCAGCGTGGCCGTGACCGTGGAGTTCTGGCCGGCCGCCAGCAGGGCCACCGCGAACAGCAAGCTGGCCAGGGGCGCCCCCAGCATGGGGGACAGCAGGCGGTAGGCTTCCTCGATATCGTCCACCAGCGCCTGGCCATGGAAGGCGGCGGCCGCCAGGATCAGGATGCCGGCGTTGATGAAAAAGGCGATCGACAGCGCCACGGTGCTGTCCAGCGTGGCGAAGCGGATGGCCTCGCGCCGGCCCGTCTCATCCTGGTTGAAGGCGCGGGTGCGCACCACGGCGGAATGGAGGTAGAGGTTGTGGGGCATGACGGTGGCGCCCAGGATGCCCACGGCCACGTAGAGCTTGGCCGGATCGCTCAGCAGGTCGGCCGTGGGCACGAAACCGGCCAGGACGGCGCCCAAGGCTGGCCGGCTCAACGCCACCTCCGCCAGGAAGCACAGGCCGATTAGGGTGATCAGGCCCAGGATGAAGGCCTCCAGCCGGCGCACCCCTCGATTCTGCAGGGCCAGGATCAACAGGCTGTCGAAGGCGGTGATGATGGCGCCCACGATCAGGGGTAGGCCGAACAGCAGTTTCAGCGCGATGGCGGAACCGATGACCTCCGCGATGTCGCAGGCGACGATGGCGATCTCGCATAACACCCACAGCAAGAAGGCGGTGCGGACTCCATAGCGCTCCCGGCACAGCTGCGCCAGGTCACGGCCACTGGCGATGCCCAGGCGCACCGACAGCGCCTGGAGCAGCATGGCCATCAGGCTGGACAGCAGGATGACGGACAGCAGGGTGTAGCCGAACCGCGACCCGCCGGCGATGTCGGTCGCCCAGTTGCCGGGGTCCATATAGCCCACGGCCACCAGGTACCCGGGGCCGGAGAAGGCCAGCAGCTTACGCCAGAACCCGCCGGCTATGGGCACGCTGGCCGTGGACCCGGCCGAGGGGCCTGGCCACTTGTCTTTGCTCGCGTCGACCGCGGACTGCATGCGCCGCCTTTTCGTACTGGATCGGGGGAAGAGCGATGAGGAAGAAAGACGACCATAGCGAAGTTCCCGGCGCGTCACGAGTGGGGGTGTGCTGCGCCCGGTGCGACCTTGTCTCCATTCATTGGCGCCTGCCGGCGCTTTGGTGTAGGGATGCGGCCCGAAACGTCCTCGAAGGATCGGTACCGGGATGAGCGCCACCACCGCCGTGAAACGCCTCAGCGTGCCTGACATCGCCGCCCGCAAGGGGGGCACGCCCGTGGTTTGCCTGACGGCCTACACCGCCCCCATGGCGGGTCTGCTGGATCCGCATTGCGACCTGTTGCTGGTGGGCGACAGCGTGGGCATGGTCCTGTACGGCCTGCCCAGCACGCTGGGCGTCACCGTCGACATGATGGTGGCCCATGGTGCCGCCGTCGTGCGCGGTTCCACCCGTGCCGCCGTGGTGGTGGACCTGCCCTTCGGCAGTTATCAGGAAAGCCCGGAGCAGGCCTTCCGCACCGCCGCCCGCATCCTGGCGGAGACGGGTGCCGCCGCCGTGAAGCTGGAAGGGGGGAGGAGATGGCCCCCACCATCGACTTCCTGGTGCGCCGGGGCATCCCCGTCATGGGCCATGTCGGCCTGACGCCGCAGGCGGTGAACGCCCTGGGCGGCTATCGCGCCCGCGGGCGGAGCGAGGCGGAGCAGGCCAAGATCCTGGGCGATGCCCGGGCCGTGGCCGAGGCTGGCGCCTTCTCCCTGGTGATCGAGGGGGTGGTGGAACCGCTGGCCCGCCAGGTGACTGAGTTGGTGCCCGTGGTCACCATCGGCATCGGCGCCAGCGCCGCCTGCGACGGCCAGGTGCTGGTGTCGGATGACATGCTGGGTCTGTTCGCCGATTTCACGCCCAAATTCGTGAAGCGCTACGCCGACCTGGCCAGCCAAGTCGGCGCCGCCGCCCAGGCCTATGCCGAGGACGTTCGGGCCCGGCGCTTCCCGGGGCCCGAGCACACCTTCGCCGAGAGGCCGGTGAAGGTGTGATGCCGTTGGGGACGATGTTGCCATTTGTGCCTGCTTATGTTCTCATCATGTTCCGTTCTGGGGCAGGAGGGAACCATGGTGAACAGGACACGCAAGGCCAAGGCGGGCGACGCCTCCCTTCAGACTCAGATGGATCTTTTCGGGGCGCCCGCGCCAGCGGCCCTTAACCCGCCCACGCCGCTGCGGCCCCGCTCCCCCGCCGAGCCGGCCCCGACCGAGTTGGACGACGCTACCCTGTTGGCGCGGCTGCCCGATTCCCCGCTCAGCAAGGCCCTGCCCCTGATCGCGGAGGCGGGTCGCCGCCGGTTGACGGCAGCCGTTCCCCTGCTGGGGCAGCGCCTCAAGCGTTTGGCCGGCTATGGGCTCAGTGGACGGGAGCCGGTGGCGGTGCTGGATGCGCTGGCCGCCATCGGGGGACCACAGGCGACCGCCATTGTCGCCGGCCTGCTGAGTGGCGCCGGCTTGGCCGGGCCGGTGGAGGTGGCGGCGCTGGGCGCCGCCGTTCGGCTGGAGGTGGCGTTGGATCGCAAGGTGCTGCTGCGCCTGTTGGGCAATGCCGATGCGGCGGCGCGGGCCGCCGCTTGCCGGTGCGTGCGCCAGGCGGAATTTCCCGTCGTCGACGCCCTGGAACGCTTGCGGGCCGATCCCGACCGGGCGGTGGCCACTGGCGCGGTTTGCGCCTTGGGCCGGCTGGGCCGCCCCACCGTGCGGGCCGATCTGGCGCAGCTGGTGACGGCGGCGCCGACGCGGGAGACGGTGGCGGCCTTGGTTTCGGTCATGGACCATGTCGGCGTGGACGCCGACAGCCTGGTGGCCCTGCGCCGTGCGGCTCGTCATCCCGAGCTGCGGGAGGCGGTACTGGAGGCGTTGGACGGTTTCGACGACGCCCAGGCCACGGCGCTGGCGGTCAAGCTGCGCCAGCAGATGGTTAATCAGCAGGAAAGCCGGGCGGACGCCGCCTGAGAACGACAAAGGCCGGCCCCAACGGACCGGCCTTTGCCGAGTTCACATCCACCCCGCTCTCCTCAGGCCAGCGACCGCTGGCCCCGGAGTGAGCACCGCAGGGCGGAACGAGGATAGCCAAGGCCGCGGATGCGGCCGCCCGGAGAGAAAACGATCAAGCGTTTCCGGCCGCGACGACCTTGCCGGCGGCGGCGCGGGCCGCCCCCTTGGCTGGGGCGGGCAGTTCCACGTTGACCTCCAGCGTGGAATAGCCGCTGGCCCGGTCCAGCTTCACCGCCACCTTGTCGTCGTCGATGGAGACGTACTTCTTGATGACGTCCAGCAGCTCTTTCTGCAGCTGGGGCAGGAAGTCGGGGCTGTCACGGCCAGCCCGCTCATGGGCCAGGACGATCTGCAGGCGTTCCTTGGCCTGGTCGGCCGCGGACGCCTTCTTGGGCGTGCGGAAGAAATCGAAAATGCTCATGCGGTCCTCCGCAGCAGCCGGTCGAAGAAGCCCTTCTTCTCCACTTTGACGAAGCGGTGCTCGATCTTTTCGCCCAGGAAGCGGCCGACGGCGTCGGAATAGGCCTGACCGGCGTTGGACTTGTCGTCCAGCACCACGGGCATGCCGACGTTGCTGGCGCGCAGCACGGCGGGGCTTTCCGGGATGATGCCCAGCAGCGGGATGGCCAGAATCTCCAGCACGTCCTCGACCTTCAGCATCTCCCCCTTCTCAACCCGCTCGGGGTCATAGCGGGTGACCAGCAGGTGCTCCTGCACCGGGGACTCGCCCTTTTCGGCACGGCGCGACTTGGCCTGGATGACGCCCAGGATGCGGTCGCTGTCCCGCACCGAGGAGACCTCGGGGTTCGTCACGATGATGGCGTGGTCGGCGAAGTACAGCGCCATGAGGGCGCCGCGCTCGATGCCGGCCGGGCTGTCGCAGATGATGTAGTCGAACTCTTTCTTGAGCTCTTCCAAGATCTTCTCGACGCCTTGCTCGGTCAGGGCATCCTTGTCGCGGGTCTGCGAGGTGGGCAGGATGTACAGGTTCTCCACCCGTTTGTCCTTGATCAACGCCTGGCTGAGGCGCGCCTCGCCGTTGATGACGTTGATGAAGTCGAACACCACGCGGCGCTCGCACCCCATGATCAGGTCCAGGTTGCGCAGGCCCACGTCGAAATCGATGATGCAGGTCTTGAACCCCCGCAAGGCCAGGCCGGTGCCGAAGGCGGCGGATGAGGTGGTCTTGCCGACGCCGCCCTTGCCCGATGTCATGACGATGATCTTGGCCAAGAACGTCTCCCTTGGAAAAGAAGGTTACTGGGAAAACCGGCCGTGCGTCAGACGGTGACCGGATCGATGTGGAGGAAACCCTGGTCCAGGTAGATCTGGACCTGGCGGCGCAGGACGGATTTCTCCAGATCCTCGCTCACCCGGTACAGCCCGGCGATGGAGACCATCTCCGCCTCCAGGCTTTGGCAGAAGATGCGGGCGTTGCGGTCGCCCGCCATGCCCGCCAGCGCGCGGCCGCGTAGCGAGCCATAGACATGGATGTTGCCATCGGCCACCAGCTCGGCCCCCGGCGACACCGACCCGATGACCACCAGGTCGCCGCCTTGTGCGTACAGCTGCCGGCCGGAACGCACGTTCTCCCTGACCAGCAGGGTGGCCTTCTGGTAGGGCAGGTCGTGCGCCGGGGCGGCGGCGGGCGCCGCGGCGGCCGGGGCGTCGGCCAAGGCGACGGGACGGGGGGCCGTCGGCTGCGCATCCGCCGCCGCGCGCCCTTGCGGGAACACGGCCAGGCCAACGGCCAACGCCGCCTCCTGCTGTTCACGGGTACCGCCCTGCAGGCCCACGGCGATCAGGCCCAAGGTGCGCAGCAGGTCGCAGAAATTCTCGAAATCAAAACCCTGTCCCGGCGGAAGATCGTCCAGGTCCAGCACTACCGGCGCATTGCGGAAAAAATTGGGCGCCTGGCGCACCTTGTCCGACAGGGCGAAAAAGAAATTCTGGGCATGCGGGTCGGATACCTTCAGCACCATCATGGTGAAGTTGCTGCCGCGCAGTTGGAACGGCGCGTCCCGGAATGCCACTTGGTTGCTCATTCTCGCCCCTGACCCCTTCAATCCCTTGGCTTCCTGACCATCACCCGCCCGCGCCGACCGGAAATGCGGCAAGGACCCCGGCGAAGCCGGACTTAGCCACCGATCGCCCGCAGGGGGGCAGAGGGTCCTCGAAATGCGGGGGCACGTCCCTGGGCCCCGGTCTCATCCGGGGCGGGCAGGACGTCGCCCCAGGCCGTACCCATCGAAGGCGCGTTTCAAAACCAGATGGGCGCGGGCGTCAAGGGAATCCTCAGATCCACATTTTGAGCGGAAAGCGCCAGCCCACACAATATTTATTGAGTCTTAGTGCACCTTCGGGGTGGCCAGTCCTCATGGGGGTCGGGAGGTCGGCGAGCCAGCGTCTTGAATCACGGGGCCGTTTCCGCCGCAACGCGGCAATCCGCCTTGAAAGAGGGCGCCCCTGGCGGCGCCGGCCAAGGCTCGGGGGATGCCGACTCGGTTCCGCCGGCCTCGCCCTCCTCCGCCAACTCGGCCTACCCCTCACTCCGGACGGGGCACTACATATGGGGTGTGAATCTTTCATGTATGCCCCATGGATTGCTGACAGACGCTCGCACCTGCGGTAGAGTGCATACCAGGGTCGTCACTCGAGAATGACGGAACGGTGTGTTGCCAAACTGTGCGCCGCTGCCTTTGTCACGACATGCACGCCGGGGGAGGGGCCTTCCCCTGATGCCCCCGCCGCCGTCGCCCCTCGAACGATCGATCCAGGATCGGCCCCCATCGTCCCCCGGACCGGCGTCCCCCGGACCCGCACGCCGGCCTTCCGCACTTGGATGCGGACGGCCCGCCCGGCGCCCCGCGATGGCCCTCACCAAACCGCATGCCCCGTTGAGTTGGGGATGCGGTTTTTTCGTGCCCGGTCTCCGGCGCCCGGGGTCCCAACCCCCGGGGTCGCCCGGCACGCGGTTTACTGCCTGCCTAGTAACCAGGCCGCGGGTGTTCCCGCGGCGCAATCCGGTGTGACTGAGGAGACAGACATGGCCAAGCGTCCAGTGAAGGTGCCCCCCGGCGGCTCCAGCTCCGACAAGGTGCGCCCGCTTTTCCCCGATGCCATGCCCGGCCGGTCGGCCAATGGGGCAGCCGGCGGGCCGGCCAGTTCCGGCTGGGACCCGGTGGAGGAGCGGCGGGATCAGAGCTATGTGCGCAAGGTCAAGCCGCAAAGCCCCAATCAGAAGGTGCTGATGGAGGCCATCGCCACCCACAATCTGGCGCTGGCCTTGGGCCCGGCGGGCACGGGCAAGACCTATCTCGCCATTTCCAGCGCGGTGGAAGCGCTGGAGGCCGGCCGTGTCGACCGCATCATCCTGTCCCGCCCCGCCATCGAGGCGGGGGAGAGCATCGGCTACCTGCCGGGCGACATGGGCGAGAAGATGGCCCCCTTCCTGCGCCCGCTGTATGACGCCTTGAACGACCGCCTGGGCGGCAAGCGCCTGCGCACCCTGATGGCGGAGGGCACCATCGAGATCGCGCCGGTGGGCTTCATGCGCGGCCGCACCCTCAACAACTCCTTCGTGGTGATCGACGAGGCGCAGAACTGCACCTACGGCCAGATCAAGATGCTGCTGACCCGCCTGGGCTGGCATTCCACCATGGTCCTGACGGGCGATCCGGACCAGTCCGACCTGCTGAATGGCTTGTCCGGGCTGGCCGACATCGCCCGCCGGCTGGAGGCGGTGGAGGGCATCGCCGTCGTTCGCCTGAATGATCGCGACATCGTCCGCCACCCGCTGGTGGCCAGCATGCTGACCGTGCTGTAAAGCGCCTGGCGCAGTCATGAGAGAGGGGCGGGCGGCGCCGACGGGTGCCGCCCGCCTTTGTTTTCAGGGCCGGGGCGCGCTAAGTTAAAGAGGCATTCCCTCCCGTCGCGCGGGCGCTGTATTTCCCATGGCCAAGAAACGTCTGATCCGCTTGCTGGTCACCCTGGTGCCGGCCCTCGCCTTCGCGGCCCTGGTCGCCTGGTGGCTGGGGGCGCCGCCTTCGTCGCGCCCGGCGTCCAGCGCCAGCAGCACGGGCGCCGCCCCAGCCTCGGGTGGTGGCGGCCAGATCGTGCCGGGCGTGGCCGTGGGCGGCCCCTTTACCCTGGTGGACCAGTCGGGCAAGACGGTGACGGAGAAAAGTTACACCGGCTTCTGGCGGCTGATGTTCTTCGGCTACACCTTCTGCCCTGATATCTGCCCCACGGAACTGCAGGTGATGACCCAGGCCATGGACCAGCTGGGGGCGGAGGGCGACAAGGTGCAGCCCATCTTCGTCAGCGTCGATCCCGGCCGCGACACACCGCAGCAACTGTCCGACTATGTGGCACAGTTCCATCCCCGGCTGGTTGGCCTGACCGGCACGGCCGCCCAGGTGGCGGCGGCGACGCGCGCCTGGCGGGTCTATGCCGCCAAGGTCGCCGGCGACGATCCGGATAATTACCTCATGGATCATTCCACCTACGTCTATCTCATGGATCCGGACAACCATCTGGCCACCATCTTCGCCCGGGGCACCACGGCGGAGGACATGGTGAAAGGCATCCGCGAGGCCATGGCCAAGGCGTCGGCGGGGAAGTAGGCCGGGGCGGCTGGGCGCTTCCGTCCTCTTGCGCCGCTGCTGTCTTCCGGGCACATCGTGCCGTCACTCTCTCGAACCGGGGTTGAGCCCATGGCCCGCGTCCGTTCCGTTCTCGCGTCCCTGATGATCGCCGCCGCGTCGGCGGCCCTGCCTGCCGTCGCGTCCGCGCAGGAGGCCGCCGCCCCGGCGCCCGCTGTCCAGGCCACCGCCGCCTGGGCGCGGCCCACCATCCGCGGTGCCCGCGCCGGCGTGGCCTTCGTCACGCTGCACAATGCGGGCCCGGCCGACCGGCTGGTGGGCGTCGACGCCGACGTGGGCAAGATGGCCCAGTTGCATGTGATCACGGTGGTGGACGGCATCGCCCGCATGCGGCCGCTGATCGACGGTGTCGCCCTGCCGGCGGGGGGCACGGTGACCCTGAAACCCGATGGGCCGCACATCATGCTGATGGGCCTGACCCAGCCGCTGGTGGTGGGTCAGCGCGTCCATTTGACCCTGCGCTTCAAGGCCGCGGCGCCCGTCACCGTCGAGGCGACGGTGCTGGCGCCGGGGGCGGAGCCCGGCATGGTCGGCGGTGCCACGCAGGGTGGCGGGCGGAGCGGGGGCTGAGCTTGGGACATCACCCCTGCGCGTGCGGCGCGGGGCACTAAAATAGTCCTTTAGAATCATGCACTTGATCCTGTGCTTTTGCGACTTGACAGGGGGTGGGCCGCCCCGTATGGTGCCGCCGCTTTCGCATGGCGACGACTCCATTGCGGCGGAAGGGGCATACCTCCAGGGGTTTAGACCTTGACGGACCAGACACCCCCGCCTTCCTTGGATGAGCTTGAGGCCCGCTTGCGGGAAGCGCGACGGGGCGCCGAGTCTTCCTCTTCCTCTCCCACACAGCGGAAAGATGAGGCGGGCAACGGTTTCCTGGGTGTCGCGTTCCGCATCGGCGCCGAGCTGGTCGCGGCGATGGTGGTCGGCGTCGGTGGCGGTTTGGTCATCGATCGCTGGCTGGGCACGTCGCCCTGGGGGCTGATCGTTATGTTCGTCCTGGGGTCGGCGGCCGCGATGTTGAACGTATACCGGGCCGTGAACGGCATGGGATACGCGGTGGGATACCGGCGGCCGGGCTCGGACGCCAATTCAGGGGGCGGAACCAACTCCACCCCCGCCAAGGATGAAGGTGAGGGGAATCGTGGCCACTGATCCGCTGCATCAGTTTCGCATTGAGCAGATCGTTCCTCTGCATCTCGCTGGGCACGACGTCTCCTTCACCAATTCTTCCTTCTACATGGTGGTCGCCGCCGTCCTGATCACCGGGCTGCTGGTGGCCGGCACCGCCTCGCGCGCGCTGGTCCCGGGCCGGCTGCAGTCGGTGGCGGAGCTGCTGTACGAATTCGTATCGGGCATGGTGCGGGACAACGCGGGCGCCGAGGCGCGCCCCTACTTCCCGCTGGTGTTCGCCATCTTCGCCTTCGTGCTGTTCGGCAACATGATTGGCATGGTCCCCGGCACCTTCACCTTTACCAGCCACATCATCGTGACCTTCACGCTGGCGGCCTTGGTATTCGTGTTCGTGACCCTGGTGGCGCTGATCCGCCACGGCTTCCACTTCTTCAGCTTCTTCTTCCCCTCGGGCGCGCCCATCGCGCTGGCGCCCATCCTGATCCCCATCGAGATCATCTCCTACTTGATGCGGCCGGTCAGCCTCTCCATCCGACTGTTCGCCAACATGATGGCGGGCCACACCATGCTGAAGGTCTTTGCCGGCTTCACGATCACCATGATCGGTGCCCTGGGTGCCGTCGGCTGGCTGGCCGGCGCCGTGCCGGTGGCGATCAACGTGGCCCTGATCGGCTTTGAGATCATGGTCGCCTTCCTGCAGGCGTACGTCTTCACCATCCTGACCTGCCTCTACATCCGCGACGCCATCGAGCTGCACTAAGCCCGGGTTGACCGTCGGTAGAGCCTGTCTTCACCTTTCAACCGTTCCATCACAGAGGAAGTCTATAATGGATCCGCAAGCCGCTAAGTTCATCGGCGCCGGTCTGGCCATGTTCGCCCTGGCTGGTGTCGGCATCGGCATCGGCAACATTTTCGCCAACCTGATCGCCGCCGTCGGCCGCAATCCGGCCGCCCGCGCTTCCGTGTTCCCGATCGGCATTCTGGGCTTCGCGCTGACCGAAGCCGTGGCGCTGTTCGCGCTGCTGATCGCCTTCCTGATCCTGTTCACCTAAGCCTGATATTCGGGCGTTGATGGAACGGCCCCGTGGGGCGGCCTTTCTGGGGCTGGCGTCACGGCATTGACAGGGACGGGGCGGGGTTGGCGGTTGCCGACCGCCGCCCCCGATCCCATGTCCGGGACGCGTTCCGACAGCGCTTCATCGCAGGTTCCGATCCGATTTCCGGCGATGGCCCGGTTCTGGGCGTCCTCCATGGCAAATGTCCATGGCGGCGGGCTTGGTACCAGCCCCAAATCCGGGCGATCTCGCAATCAAGGTGATCTTCATGGTGAATCCAAGGCTCATGGTGTGGCTGAAGGGCCTTGCCGCCGCCGCCGTGCTGACGGTGGCCCTGGGCGGCACGCCGTCGTTCGCGCAGACGGGTGAAGAAGCCGTCCACGCGTCGGACAGCGTGGAGCAGGAAGCGGGCGTGCATGACGAAAAGGGTCTGCCCCAGCTGAACACCAAGACGTTCGCGTCTCAGATTTTCTGGCTGGCCATCACCTTCGGCACGCTCTACGTGCTGGTGGCCAAGGTCGGCCTGCCGCGCGTCGGCGCCGTTCTGGAGGCCCGTGAGGCCAAGATTTCCGGTGACCTGGACAAGGCCACGGCCCTGAAGGCCGAGACCGACGCCATCGTCGCCGCTTATGAGAAGGCCGTGGCCGAGGCCCGCGCCAGCGCCCACAAGCTGCTGAATGAGACGGCGACCGCGGCCGATGCCGCCGCCGCCCAGCGCACGGCTGACGTGGTTGCCGGACTGGTCGCCAAGCAGAAGGAAGCCGAGGCCCGCATTGAGGGCCAGAAGCAGACCGCGCTGGCCAATGTCCGCACCGTGGCCGCAGAGGCCGCCGGTGCCGCCGTCGCCAAGCTGGCGGGCGTCACGCCCGACCAGGCCGGTGTCGATGGCGCCGTGGATGCCGCCCTGAAGGAGCGTGCGTGATGTTCGATCTGCAGAATCCCACTTTCTGGGTTGGCGTCGCCTTCGTCGTCTTCTTCGCCCTGGTGATCTGGAAGGGCGGCCTTGGCGCCCTGGGCAAGGGCCTGGACGCCCGGGCCGAGAAGATTCGCCTGGAGATCGAGACCGCGCAGAAGCTGCGTCAGGACGCCGAGGCGGCCCTGACCGCCTATCAGAAGAAGCAGCGCGACGCGATGAAGGAGGCTGACGCCATCATCGCCGCCGCCCGCGAGGAGGCCGAGCGCATCCGCCAGCACGCGGAAGCGGATCTGGAGGCCACCCTGAAGCGCCGCGAGGCCCAGGCCCTGGAGAAGATCGCCCAGGCCGAAGCCGCGGCCCTGCAGCAGGTGCGCAGCCTGGCCGTGGACGTGGCCCTGGCTGCCACCGAGTCGCTGCTGACCCAGACCATCGACCAGTCGCGCAGCGACGCCATGGTGGCCACGGCCATCGAGGAGCTGCCCGGCAAGCTGCATTGAGGTTCAATGCTGCGCTGATCCCCGGATCAGCGGCTCAGCCGAAATGAAAAAGGGCGGTCCCGTTGGGGCCGCCCTTTTGCTATGCGCGGTGGGAAGGGGGCGCTACTTCGGCTGGTACTCCACCACCGGCGCCACCTTGCGGGCGGCCTTGCCGACGCCCCGGCGCAGGGTGACCTTGGTGTGGCCGGCCTTCCAGTCGGCGCTGGCCGACTCGGCGTCCTTCTGCCGGCCGGCGGGGGCGCCCAACTGCTTCACCAGCAGCGCGTCGATGCCGTCGCCGCACTCCTTGGACGCTTCCTGGCCGTAGAGGGTGACGCGGCGCAGCGCGTTCTTTTTCATCTCGAAGTCCACGGCATAGGCGCAGCCGCCCAGGCGTACGCTTTCCAGGCCGAACAGGTAGCGGACATGAGTGCCGCTCCCCATTTCGAACTCCCGGGCCTTGGGGTAGGCGGCCAGGATCTGCTTATGGGTCATGCCCCAGGTGACTTGGCCCCAGCCGTTCAGATCCTTGGCCTTCGCCGGCGGTTTCTTGGCCGCCTCGTGCTTGCCTGCTTCGTGCTTGGGGGTGGCCGCCAGCGCCGTGCCCGCGGCGGCGCTGAAAGCCAGGGCCGCCAGCAGGCCAAGGCCCCGGCGGGAAATACGATGGTTCATGGGTGTTGTTCTTCGTACCAGGAGGAATGCCCCAGATCGGGAAGACCCGAATCGAAAATCTTACGAGCTGGCGGGCGCTCAGCCCAGCGCCTCCAGCTCATCAATGAAGCCCTTCAGCATGCCCAGACCCTTGTGCCAGAAGGCGGGGTCGGTGGCGTCCAGGCCGAAGGGCGCCAGCAGTTCCTTATGCCGCTTGGTGCCGCCGGCCGCCAGCATCTCCAGATAGCGGCGCGCGAAGGCGTTCAATTCGTTATGCGCCGACGCCTCCTCGAACGCGGCATAGAGGCTGTTCACCAGGCAGTCACCGAAGGCGTAGGCGTAGACGTAGAAGGGCGAATGGATGAAGTGGGGGATGTAGGACCAGTAGGTCGCGTAGCCCGCGTCGAATTGCAGGGCCGGTCCCAGGCTCTCCGTCTGTACCGCCAGCCAGAGTTCGCCCAGTCGTGCTTCCGACAGTTCGCCCTGTCGCCGCTCGGCATGCACGCGGCGCTCAAAGTCGTAAAACGCCGTCTGGCGTACCACGGTGTTCAACATGTCCTCCACCTTGCCGGCCAGCAGGGCGCGGCGGCGGGCGGGGTCGGTCTCGGCGGCCAGCAGGCCGCGGAAGGTCAGCATCTCCCCGAACACGCTGGCCGTCTCCGCCAGGGTCAGGGGCGTGTCGGACTGCAGGTGCCCCTGGCCGCCGGCCAGCACCTGATGCACGCCGTGGCCCAGCTCATGGGCCAGCGTCATGACATCCCGCGTCTTGCCCATGTAGTTGACCAGCAGGTAGGGGTGGGCGCTGGGCACGGTGGGGTGGGCGAAGGCGCCGGGGTTTTTGCCCGGCCGGACCGGCGCGTCGATCCAGGCGTTATCGAAGAACCGCTGACCCACCCTGGCCAGCTCGGGGCTGAAGCGGGCGTAGGAGGACAGCACGATCTCCCGCGCCTCCTCCCAGGGGATGGTGCGCTCCGTTTCGTCGGGCAGGGGGGCGTTGCGGTCCCAGTAGTCCAGGGTGTCGCCGCCGAACCACTTGGCCTTCAGTTTGTAATAGCGATGGGATAGGCCGGGGTAGCTGTCCTTGACGGCGCCCACCAGCGCCTCCACCACCGCGTCCTCCACCCGGTTGGACAGGTTGCGCGCCGACCAGGGCTGATCATAGCGATGCCACTTGTCCTCGATCTCCTTGTCCTTGGCCAGGGTGTTGGTGATCAGGGTGAACAGCTTGATGTTGCGGCCCAGGACGGCACCGATCTCAAGGGCCGCCGCGCGGCGCACCGCGGTCTCCGGCGCGGACAGCAGGTTCAAGGCCTCCGCCGAGGTGAGGTCTTGGCCATCGATTCGGAACCGTAACGATGCCATGGTCTCGTCGAACAGGCGGGTCCAGGCGTTGCGGCCCACCACCGCCTTCTCATGCAGGAAACGCTCCAGCTCATCGGACAACTGGTGGGGACGGAAAATGCGGACATCGCGCAGCCAGGCGGCGTAACGCCGCAACTCCGGCGCCTTCAGCTTGGCGTCGATGTCCTTGTCGGCCAGCTGGTTCAGTTCCAGGGTGAAGAACAGCAGGTTGACGGAGACGGCGGTCACCCTCTCCTGCATGGATTGGTAGAAGCGGGCGATGGCGCCGTCGCTCTGGTCGGCCGCGTACAGCAGGCCGGCGTAGCTCATGATCCGCGTCAGCGTCTCATCCAGCGCCTCGTAGGTGGCGACGGCTTGGCCCAGGTCCTTGCCCGACAGACCGGGCAGCTTGCCGGCATGGCGCTGATGGAAGGCCTGGGCTTCCCGCTCCACCCGGTCCAGATCCGCCTTCAGCTGCGGGCACTCCGGCCCGGTGTACAGGTCGGACAGGTCCCAGGTGGGCAAGGCACCCAGGGCGGCAGTGGATTCGGCGGCGGTCGCGGTCATGCCCGTCCCTCTTCAGCAAGCGGTCAGGGCATGACTATAGCGTGCCGGGGCGCTAACTGCGCCAGCGCAGGACGGTGTCGCGCACGGGATTTTCGAAGGGGCGCTTTTCCTCGCGGGCGCGCCGGAACTCGTTCTTCAGCTGGTAATACCAACGCGCCTGGGTATCGGCGTCCTTGATCAGCATCAGGGTCGGGTTGTGGCGCAGGCCCTGCTGCTGCATCACCACCGCGTCCCGATCCTGCCCCAGGAAGCGCTGGGCGATGGGGCGGAACACCGGCTTCAGCAGGCTGGCCCAGGGCATGGTCCAGTAGAACATGTTGGTGATGCGGGTGTTGTTCTCATCCAGTGGCGTCACCGCCGTCAGGTTCCACACCCGGTTCTTGCCGGCCTCAATGGTTTCCGTGCGCACGCCGGGCAGGCGGAAGGAGATTTCCGTCTCCGGCACACCGCCCAGGATGGCATAGGCGCGGGAGTTGCTGGAGGGCCGGTGCTTCTTCATGACGAAGCCGAAGGGCGCCGGGCCGAAAGCCTTCTGCTTGGCATGGATGGATTTGGGCGTGCGCCAGAACCAGGATTGATGGACGAAGGGGCCGTGCGCCGGGTCCATCAGGCCCACCACCGCGTGATCCAGGTGGCAGGGGAAGTCCATGGTCATCAGCATGTCGGGCTGCTTGTCGGCGGGCAGGCCCGGCGGCTGCGGCGGTTCCTGGTCGGGCTCATCCGTGCCCATCCAGATCCAGATGTTGCCGCTGATCTCCCGCACCGGGTAATCGCGCACGCGGATGCGGTTCAGGTCGAAGTCCTGCCCCTCGACCAGCGAGGGGATGTCGGTGCATTTGCCCTGCCGGTCGAAGCGCCAGCCGTGATAGCAGCACTCCACCTCCTTGCCGTCGAACCGGCCGCAGGACAGCGGGATGCCGCGATGGGGGCAGATGTCCCGCAGGGCGAAGACGCCGCCATCCGTGGCGCGGCCCAGCAGCACCGGCTGGCCCAGCAGGGTTATGGCCTGCATGGCGCCCTTCGCCAGGGCGCTGCCGGGCATGGCGAAATACCAGATGTCGGTCAGGAAGAAGTTCGGCTCGGCCAAGGCGTCGTCACCAGTCAGGAGGGGGCGAATCAGGGCCCGCACTCTACATCGGCGGGGCCATGGGGCCAATGAGACAGGTCAACCGGGCGCCGGGGCGAGGCCGGGGACCGGCGGCAGGGCTCGCGCCACCTCCGCCACCCGGCGGCGCAGCCAGGCATGGGCCGGATGGCTGTCCAGGCGGCGGTGCCAGACCATGGACAGGCGCATGCCGTTGGCCGGCAGTTCCGCTGGCAGGGGTCGCACCGCCAGGCCGAAGGCCGCCGCCAGCGGATGGGCCACCCGCGCCGCCATGGTGCAGAGCAGGTCGCTGTCGCGCAGCATGGGGGCGGCCACCAGCAGATGGGAGGCCACCACCGCCAGGACGCGTTGCCGTCCCAGGCTTTCCAGCATGCGGTCCACCGCCCCCACCTTGGACGCCGTGGCCGACACCAACAGGTGGGAATAGGCGAGGTAGGTGTCCAGCGCCCACGGCGTGTCCAGCGCAGGGTGGTCCGGCCGCATCAGCACCGCCAGGCCGTCGCGCACCAGCATCTGCCGCGTCATGTGCGCCGGCGGGTCGGGCAGTATGCCCAGGGCCAGGTCCAGAAGACCCGATTCCAGGCCGGGCAGGGCGTTGTCCTTGTCGGCATGGCGCAGGACCAGTGACAGGCCGGGCGCCTCTTTCCTCAGGGCCGCGACCAGGGGCGGGCCCAGCACGAATTCCGCATGGTCGGACAGGCCCACGGTGATCGCGTCCCGCGCCTCGCATGGCTTGAACGGGCGGCTGGCGACCAGGGCGGCGCGCACCTGGTCCAGCGCGCCCTGCAGGGGCCCGGCCATGGCGTCGGCCACGGCGGTGGGCACCATGCCGGCGGGGGTGCGGACGAACAGTTCGTCGCCGGCCTGCTGGCGCAGCCGGGCCAGCGCATTGCTGACCGCCGACTGTGACAGGCCCAGCGCCCGCCCCGCCCGCGTCACCTGCCGCTCACGGTAGAGGGCGTCGAAGACGTGCAGCAGATTCAGGTCGATGCGGCTGATATCCATGCAGAGGGCCTCCTGAGACACCACCATCACTATGGTGAATGATGATGTTGATCACCAGTGATTTGGCAAATGACGAGGCCAGGGCCATGTTGAAGACTAACGAAGCCTGCTTCCCAACCCTTCGGCCTCAAGGTCCCGCCATGTCCTCCGTGTCATTCGCCGCCGCCCCCGCTTCCGCCCCGGTACGGCGCCAGCCGGTCTATTTCATCTCCCACGGCTCCCCCATGTTGGCGCTGCAGGACAGTGAGGCGCGGCGCTTCCTGCAGGATCTGGGGCGCGACATCCGCGCGGCGGGCGCGCCGCGCGCCATCCTGGTGCTGTCGGCGCATTGGGAAACGGCGGCGCCCACCGCCTCGCTGGCCCAGCAGCCGGAGACCATCCACGACTTCGGCGGCTTTCCCCGTGCCCTGTTTGAAATGCAATATCCCGCCCCCGGCGCGCCAGAGGTGGCGCGCGCCGCCCTGGCGGCCCTGGCCACCGCCGGCATCACGGTGACGGCGGGTGAGGCGCGCGGTCTGGACCACGGCGCCTGGGTGCCCCTGATCCTGATGTTTCCGGAGGCGGACATCCCGGTGGCGCAACTGTCCATCCAGCCGCACCTAGGCCCCGCCCATCACCGCCGGCTGGGGGAAGCGTTGCGGCCCTTGCGGGACCAGGGCGTGCTGATCATGGCCTCAGGCTCCCTGACCCATAATCTGCGGAACCTGGTTTGGGAAGGGACGGATGAGGTGGCCCCCTGGGCGGCCGCGTTCCAGTCCTGGATCCATGACAAGGTCAGCGGCGCGGACATCGCGGCGCTGGACGACTATCGCGCCCGCGCCCCGTTCGCGCGCCAGAACCATCCGCGCGACGAGCATCTGCTGCCCCTGTTCGCCGCCGTGGGTGCTGCGACACCGGGTCAGCCCGGCCGCCGTTTGCATGACAGCGTGCAACTGGGCGCCCTGGCCATGGACGCGTACCGGTTCGATTGACGAATTTGTATATCCGGCGGATATCCTGTACCTTGCGCAAAGCCAGGAGGCCATCATGCAGGTTCAGATTTCACGCTGGGGCAACAGCCTGGGGCTGCGCGTGCCCAAGGATATCGCGAAAGAGGTGGGGCTGACTGAAGGCGACCGGGTGGAGGTGGTGGCTGAGCAAGGCCGGATTGTCATCGCGCTTGCCCGTCCGCGCTATCGGTTGGCTGACCTACTTGTCGGCATGACCCCGCATGACATGGGGGGCACCTTCGACTGGGGTGAGGACGTGGGCCGTGAGGTGGTTGAGTGACAGACTACCGGCCCGAGGCCGGTGACCTGATCTGGACCGATTTCGATCCCAGGCTGGGACGGCAACAAGGGGGGCGCCGGCCGGCTGTCGTCGTGTCGCCATCGGCTTTCTGGGATGCCAGCCGCTTCGCCATCGTCTGTCCGATCACCAGCAAGATTCGTCCCTTCGGAACCAGCGTGGTGCTGCCGGACGGCTTGCCGATCGCGGGTGAAATACTGACCAGTCATGTCCGCAGCATAGACACCTTGGCACGCGTTATCCGGCCCATCGGGGCTTCAATTCCGTTTGATGTCTTGGCGGACGTGAGGGCGAGGTTGGGGGCCCTCATCGGCTTTCCGGGCTAAAGAAAAAGGCCGGGCGCCGTGTGGCGGCCCAGCCTTGATCCCAACGGCGGCAGGGCCCTTTCGGGCCCCGCGGCTCACTCCATGCCCAGCGCGGCCTTGTAGAGCTCCAGCAGGGCGTCCTGCTCCTGCCGGTCGTTCTTTTCCATCTTCCGCAGGCGGATGATCTGGCGGAGGATCTTGGTATCGAACCCCGTGCCCTTGGCTTCGGCGTAGATATCCTTGATATCGTCCGCGATGCCCTTCTTGTCCTCTTCCAGGCGCTCGATACGCTCAATGATCGAGCGCAGGCGTTCGCCGGCGATGCCGCCAACATCCGTTACCGGGGCGTCCGACATGGGGAATGCCTCTTATCTTAAGTGGGTGGTCTGAATGGTGAGGGCGCGACCTTACCTGCGCCGCCCCGGATGGGCAAGCGCCGGGAAAGGGTCGCGGGCCGGGCCTGTCCCGTGGCCGTGTCAGTCCTTGGGCTTGCTCTGCTCGAACGCGGCCTTCTGCTCCGCCGTCGCCTCACGCTGGTGCAGGCGTTTGAAGTCCTCATACGGCATGCCGTAGACGATCTCGCGCGCCGCCTCATAGTCCAGCGTCACACCCCGCTCTTCGGCGGCGGCGCGATACCATTTGGACAGGCAGTTGCGGCAGAAACCGGCCAGGTTCATCAGGTCGATGTTCTGGACATCGGTACGCTCACGCAGATGCGCCACCAGCCGGCGGAAGGCGGCGGCCTCAAGCTGCACCCGGGTGGCGTCGTCGATCTCGGGAACCATGGGAATATCCTCTGGGTGAAGGGGGCCTGGATGAATGGGCCGGCTCAAGCGCCGGCCAGGACGTGATGTATATCGGCGCGGCCGATCAGCTGTCCAAGGGCTTGGGCCAGCAGGGTGGACCAACGCTCCACGCCGTCCGCCTCTCCGATCAGATCCTGCCTTACCTCGACCAGCACCCCCGGCAGGCCCGGTTGGGTGGAATGGGTCTTGAGGGTGTAGCCGTGGCCGTCGCGCCCGGAATAGGGGACGTTGTCGCCGACCACCACGCCCGGCAGGGTCCGCAGCAGGTCCAACAAGGGCAGGGGCAGGCGGCCATCCTGGTCCCACAGCACGCCCAGGTGCCAGGGCCGCTGAAAGCCGTCCATGACCGGCGTGAAGCTGTGGATGGAGATGATGGCCGGCACCTGGCCCGCCGCGCGCTTGGCGGCCACGCAGGCCCGGGCCGCGGCGTGGAAGGGGTGGAACAGGGCATCCAGCCGTGCCTGGCGGTCGGGTTCCGTCAATGTCTGGTTGGCCAGGATGGGCGTGCCATCGCTGACGGCCGGCATCAACGTCGGGCTGTCCAGCGGACGGTTCAGGTCCACCACCAGGCGGGAATAGCCGGCGATGACCGCCGGCGCGTCCAGCCGCCGGGCCAGCGCCCGGGTGACCGCCTCCGCCCCGATGTCCCAGGCGATGTGCCGGTCCATATCCGCCGCCGGGACGCCGAGGCCGGCGAGGCGCATGGGCACCCGGCGCGAGGCATGCTCGCACAACAGCACCACGGGTGCGGCGCCGTTCGGGTTCACGACCGTCACGGCGGGCGGCTCATCCGGGGCGAGAAAGGGCGCGGCGAAGGCGGAGGCGGCCAAGGGGGAGGCGGCCAAGGGGGAGGTGGGGGGCGGGGATGGCGTGTCCAAAGGGGATGCCCGTGATGAAGGTCATGCCCCGGCAGGATAGCGGCCCTGGCCCCGGATGGAAGCCCTGCCGATCATTTCAGGACGATGACGGGCCGCTTGCACACCAAGGGGATTATCGTGAAAATAGCAAGAGGTGCATCCGCGTCGTCGCCCCGGCCGTCTCCTCCGTGCATAATTTTTATCGACACAGCTTTACCGTGCTCGCGGCGGCTCGGCGTATTTTCTGTACGAACGGCTGCGGCCTGTCAGCTCCAGAGTGGGCAATATCCGGGTGGGCTTCCAAGGGTGGGACGACAATTGGGCGGCATGTACCGGTCTAGCATACGCACACCTCCGCCGGATGCTCCGGCCCCGGTGATCCGGCCAGGCCAGGCCGATGATGCCGAGGGCATACGCCAGGTCCACATCCGCTCCGTCCACGCCTTTTGCGCCGGCCATTATTCGCCCGAGCAGCTCATCGCCCTGTTGGGTGGTCGTGAGGCGGCGGATTACCGCGCCGCCATGACCGAATGGGGGGAGCATGTGCTGGTGGCGGAGCAGGCGGAGCGTGTCGTGGGTTTTGCCGCCTTGTACAGCGCGGAGGTCCGCGCCGTTTATGTCGATCCCGTCGCTGCCAAGGGCACGGGCCGGCGCCTGCTGGAGGGAATCGAGGGACTGGCGGGGGCCCGGGGGGCCGGTGCCCTGCATCTCACCTCCTCCCTGAACGCCGTCGGTTTCTATGAGGCGATGGGGTACCAGCGCCAGGGCCCCCGCCTGATGACCATGGGCTGCGGCACTCAACTGGCCGCCTGGGGCATGCGCAAGGCGCTCGGCCGCCCAGTGACGGCGGGCATCCAGGAATCCATTCCAAACGCCGAGGCTGGGCGATAGCTTTGGGGCCAGTTTCCCCAACGCTGGATACATGCCCGTGGCCCCGACCGATATCGCCGTCCAGTATTTCTTTGGTCATGACGGCCAGCGCCTGGCCTATCGGGAGGTGGGGCAGGGCCGGCCGCTGGTGCTGATCCACGGCTATTTCTCCACCGCCACCGTCAACTGGCTGAAATACGGCCATGCCGCCCGCATCGCCGAGCGCGGCTATCGCGTCATCATGCCGGACCTGCGGGCGCACGGCGACAGCGCCAAGCCGCATGAGGTGTCGGCCTATCCCCCCGATGTCCTGGCCGACGACGGCCTGGCCTTGGTGGAGCATCTGGGGCTCAGCGACTATGACCTGGGGGGCTATTCCCTGGGCGGGCGCACGACCATGCGCATGCTGGCGCGCGGCGCCACCCCCGCCCGTGCCATCTGCGCCGGCATGGGGCTGGCGGGGCTGACCCACACCGCCGGCCGGGGGGAGCATTTCCGTCGCATCCTGACCAACCTGGGCAGCTTTCAGCGCGGCACGCCGGAATGGATGGCGGAGGCCTTCCTGAAGACGGTGGGTGGCGACCCGGTGGCGCTGCTGAATATCCTGGAAACCTTCGTCGACACGCCCGTGGACGTGCTGGCGGGCCTGGACCTGCCCATCCTGGTCACCGCGGGGGCCCAGGACCAGGACAACGGCTCCGCCGCCGACCTGGTCGCGGCCCTGCCCAATGCCCGCTATACCGAAATCCCCGGTGATCACATGAGCGCCGTGACCAAGCCCGACCTGGGCCTGGCCATCGCGGATTTCCTGGCCGGCTGACGCTTCACCCCGCTGCCGCCAGGTGCGCGCTTCCCCGCGGGCGGGCGTTCCGCCCGGCGGGGGAGGCGTCTGCCACCTGCCAGGGCCGCTGGGCCCCCAGTGACTCCGCCACCGCCAGGCCGGCCGACAGGCCATCCTCATGGAAGCCGTAGCCGCAATAGGCGCCGCAGAACCAGGTCCGGCGCACGCCCTGGATCAGCCCCAGGTCCTGCTGCGCCGTCGCGGCGGCCAGGTCGAACATGGGGTGGTCGTAGATGAACTCGCGCACCTTCAGCGACGGGCGCGGCTCCACGATGGGGTTGAGGGTGACGAACAGCGGCACCCGCTTGTCCACCCCTTGCAGAAGGTTCATCCAATAGGTGACGGACACCTTGGCGTCGCGGTCGCGGGTGCTGTTGGCGCTGTAGTTCCAGCTGGACCAGGCCTTGGGGCGCCGGGGCATCAGCAGCGGGTCGCGGTGCAGCACCGCCCGGTTCATCTGATAGCGGAAGGCGCCCAGGATGCGGCGCTCCTCCTCCGACGGGTCGACCAGCAGGGCCAGCGCCTGGTCGGCGTGGGTGGCCACCACCACCTGCTCGAAACTGCCGCTCCACCCCTGGGTGTCCTGGATATGCACGGCGCCCGCCGTCCGCCGGATGGAGGAGATGGCGCGCCCGACATGCACCCGCCCTTCCAGCGAGCGTGTCAGCCGGGTCACATAGGTGCGGCTGCCCCCCGTCACCGTCCGCCACTGCGGCCGGTCCTTCAGCTTCAGCAGGCCGTGATTGCAGAAGAAGCGCACGAAGCTCTGCACCGGGAAGGACAGCATCTCCCCGATGGTGGACGACCAGATGGCCGCCCCCATGGGCAGCAGGTGGTCGTAGATGAAGCGGTGGCCGTAGCGCTGCGCCACCAGGTATTCGCCCAGGGTCATGGCGGCGGCCGAGGGCTGGTCCAGCAGGGCCGGCGCCGTCTTGTAGAAGCGCAGGATGTCGCGCAGCATCAAATGGTAGGTGGGCGACAGCAGGTTGCGCTTCTGGGCGAACATGCCGGCCAGGTTGGTGCCGGAATATTCCAGCTTGCCCCCGTCCAGCGTCACGGCGAAGGACATGTCGGACGCCTGGGTGGGCACGTCCAGATGCTCGAACAGGGCGATCAGATTGGGGTAGGTGGCTGCGTTGTAGACGATGAAGCCCGTGTCCACCGGCAGGGGATGGGCACCGCGGCCGGGCACGTCCACGGTATTGGAATGACCCCCCAGATAGCCGTTCTGTTCGAACAGGGTGACGTCGTGGCCCTGGCGCGCCAACAGCCAGGCGCAGCTCATGCCGGTGATGCCGGCGCCGATGATGGCGATTTTCATACCCGCGCTCCTACCGGCCGAAGGCCCGCTGTCCTGGTCATCCACTTGATCCCGCATCGGCATTTAATCCCAGCTGTCACGTGTTGTCGTCCTTGATCGCGGCGAATGTGTCCAGCGCCCGCTGGCGTGCCGCCTTATGGTCCACCACCGGGTGGGGATAATCATGGCCCAGCCGCACGCCCGCCGCCCGCAGGGTCATGGCGTCCGCCGTCCACGGTTGGTGCAGCACGCTGTCGGGCAGGCCCGCCAGTTCCGGGACCCAGCGGCGGACATACGCCCCCGCCGCGTCGAACTTCTCCCCCTGCAGCACCGGGTTGAACACCCGGAAATAGGGGGCGGCGTCGGCGCCGCAGCCGGCGATCCATTGCCAGCCGCCGGCGTTGTTGGCCAGGTCGGCGTCCACCAGCGTGTCCCAGAACCAGGCCTGGCCGGCGGTCCAGGGCAGCAGAAGATGCTTCACCAGAAAGGAGCCGACGATCATCCGCACCCGGTTGTGCATCCAGCCCGTGGCCCACAGCTCCCGCATGCCCGCGTCGACGATGGGATAGCCGGTGCGGCCCCGTTGCCAGGCTTGCAGAAGCCTGGTGTCGTCCTGCCAGGCGAAGGCCTCGAACTTGGGGTTCAGCGGCCGCTCCGGCAGGAAGGGGAAGTGGTACAGCAGATGGTGGCAGAACTCCCGCCAGCCCAGTTCGCGCAGGAAGCCGGCCACGCCCTTGTCCACACCCTTGCCTTCAGGGGCACTGTCGCCCTTGGCCATGGCGGCCGCCCAGATCTGGCGGGGGGATATCTCGCCGTGGTGCAGGTGGGGGGACAGGCGCGAGGTCCAGGGCTGGGCGGGATAATCGCGCCCCTCGGCATACTGTCCCACGGCCGAGTCCAGAAAATCCGCCAGGCGCCGGGCGGCGCCCGCCTCGCCGGGGGTCCAGGCGGCGCGCAGACCGCCGGCCCAGTCGGGCTTGGTCGGCAATAGGCCCCAATCCGCCAGGCGGTCGCCGTCGGGCGGGGTGGGCAGGGCGGCCAGCGCCGCAGGCGGCGGCAGGGGTTCGCCCGGGTTCAGCCCTTCCTTCACCGCCCGCCAGAACGGGGTGAACACCTTGTAGGGTCCGCCGCCGCCGGTTTTCACCGTCCAGGGCTCGGCCAGCAGGGCGGCGTTGAAGCTGTGGACCTCGATGCCCTCCGCCTTCAAATCAGCCTTCAGCGCGCAGTCGCGGGCGATGGCCTGCGGCTCATAGCAGCGGTTCCAGGCCACGGCGCCGGCACCCAGCTCCCGCACCAGGTCGCGGAGGACCACGTCCGAGCGGCCACGCCTCAGCACCAGGGGACAGCCCATGCCCTCAAGGGCCGCGCCCAGGGAAGAGAGGCTGTGGTGCAGCCACCAGCGCGACGC
Source organism: Nitrospirillum karajorum (assembly GCF_036348415.1). NCBI lineage: Bacteria > Pseudomonadati > Pseudomonadota > Alphaproteobacteria > Rhodospirillales > Azospirillaceae > Nitrospirillum > Nitrospirillum karajorum. The sequence goes on along the minus strand of NZ_JAZBQB010000003.1, from coordinate 585,025 downwards.
GGCACCGGGCGCCCAGGGTGCCTCCCCCTGATCGTCCAGGATGTAGAGGGGCACCACCGGACGGCCGCTGCGGACGGCATGGGTCAGCGCCGGATTGTCAGCCAGTCGGAGATCCTGTCGGAACCAGACGATGATGGAGGCATGGGGATTGGGGAAGGCGGACATCAGGCAAACCCTAGCAAATCTGCAACTGACAGGCGGCAGTGGGGCGCTACAATAGCGAGCAAGAAAAACCTCTCCCTTCGAACCCGGCTATAGGCCTTTGAGTGGGTTTTCCCGGAGGGTGGATGGATCGTCGCAGGACGATCCGCGTATGACAAAAGATACGTACCCGCCCGTCTGGTGGATCACCTCCATCGAGATCTACTCCCAACCCTATCCTGATGTATTGGCGTGCTTGTTTTTTCCCGGGGGGCTCCTATCTGAAACAGTGTCCGCTCGATGATCCAGTTACCGGTTCCCCCATCCCGGCCTGGTTGCGCACCCCCCAAAGCGCGTTCGGCGGACGACCTAAGGGCGGCCCGGGTCCCCCCATCCCCGGGCCGCCCGTTTCCTTTTTTGGGGTTCCTATCAATCAGACCGTGCCGGTTTGCGCCCAGTCGCCGCCCAGGATATGGGCGGACTGGAAGGCGTAGCCGCGATCCCGGTGCAGCAGCACGATGCTGAAGGCGCCGGGGAACAGCCGACGCAACGCCGCGTCGCGCACGTCCAGCCCGCCGGTGTAGGCGCCAAAGGCCGGCAGCACCAGGCGGTGGCCGTCGGTGATGAAGCAGCGTCCCCCCACCCGCCTGGCCCGCGTGGGCACGCTGGCCTTGGGGTGGTAGTGGCCGGAGATTTCACCGGCGGCGGTGATGTCCTGCGCCTCATGCCGGAAGACCAGGGGCCCCTCGATCCAATCGTCCACCACCTGCCCGCCCCAGTCCGGCGGCGGGGCCGGGTCGTGGTTGCCCACCACCCACAGCCATTCATGGCCATCCACCAGCGCCGCCAGGCGGCGCCCGTCCTCCGCCGACAGGCGATCGCCCGCCCGCCGGTCGTGAAAGCTGTCCCCCAGGCATAGCACGCGCCGGGGGGACAGGCGGCGGCAGGTCGCCTCCAGGCGCGTCAGCGTGGCCGCGGTGTCGTAGGGTGGCAGCAGGGTGCCGCGCGCCGCGAACGCCGATCCCTTTTCCAGGTGCAGGTCGGCCACCACCAGCAGGCCGCGTTCCGGCCAGAACAGGGCGCCGCTGGCGTCCGCCAGCACCATGGCCCCATTGACGGTCAGGGTGGTCTGGTCGCCGGTGCTGCCGGTGCCGAAACGGGCGTTCATGCGAAAAAGGTCCCCACTCGCTCAGGCGCGCGCCGCGTCCCGGTAATCCCCGGGCGCGGCATGGTAATGGCGTTTGAAGGCGCGGCTGAACGCGCTTTCCGATTCATAGCCCACGCGGGCCGCCGTCTCCGCCAGTGACAGCCCCTCGGCCACCAGGTGGCGCACCGCCAGCGTCATGCGCACCTGGGCCAGGAAGGCCAGCGGGGCGGGGGCGCCGGCGGCGCGGAAGGCGCGCACCAGGGTGGCGCGGGAAAGATGGGCCTGCTCCGCCAGTTCGTCCAGGGTCCAGGCCCGGGCCGGATCGCCCACCAGGGCCGCCACCACCCGCGCCGTGGCCGGGCGCGCCAGCAGCCCCGCCGCTTCCGTGCCCTCGCCATGGCCCTCCAGATGGCCGCGCAGGATCATGGTGAACAGGGCGCGGGCAAGGTCGGTGGCGATGGCGCGGCCACCCGGCCGGGGCAGGGCGACCTCATCCCGGATGGTTTCCACCAGGCGGGCCAGACGCCGGCTTTCCCGCTGGTCGGCGGCCTTCAGATGCACCGCCTCTGGCAGCAGGGCCAGCAGCGGGTTGTCCGCCACGCGCTCGAAGGCGAATTGCCCGCAGATCAATTCCAGGGCCAGCGGTGTGACGGAACCGTCTGGCGGGACCGTCAACACGCCGTCGGGCAGGTCGCTGGTCCACTTGACCTCCAGCACCCCGTTGTCGCGGTGGTTCAGCCTCGTTGTGCGTGCGGCAACGGTTCCGGCGGTGCGCACGGTGTGCCGCGTGCCATGCGGCAACAAAAGGACATCCCCGGCGGCCAGGTTCAGGGTGCGTTCCAGATCGGGCAGCAGCACCTGGGCGCTGCCGGCCGTCACGATATGGAACGGCGCCATGCCCAGGGGTTCGCGGGCATGGGGGGTGGACCAGCCGGGCCCGAGCAGGCAGTGCTGTTCCACCAGGGGGCGTACCTGGATCAGGGGGGCCAGCGTGCTCAGCACGTCGTTGCGACCGTCGTCCATGGACTTTGCCTCACCCCGTCCCTGTTGATCCTGCCGGTCATGACCTCGATCCGCCCGGGCATTCAGCGCTGGCACGCCCGGCGCTACCTTTCACTCATCGAAACACACCGCGACCGACGCCCCCACCTGACGGCGCCCGCGGATTGAAAGGAAGCAGATCATGATGCTCGATTGGAACCAGTATCGTCAGCAGATCGGTGCCGGCGTGGGCGCCTATGCCAAGCTCAGCCCGGACACGGTCAAGGGCTATGTCACCATCAGCGGCGCCGGCCAGCACACCAACCACCTGGATGCCAAGACGCGGGAACTGATCGCCCTGGCCGTGGCGGTGAGCGTGAAGTGCGACGGCTGTATCACCGTCCACACCGACGCCGCCATCAAGAACGGCGCCACCAAGGAAGAGATCGCTGAGGCCCTGGGCGTGGCCGTGGCCATCGGCGCCGGTGCCGCGCTGGTCTACACCACCCGCGTCATGGACGCCTACGACAGCCACCCGTCCAACGCCGGCTGACGCAGGCGGCGGACAGGAGGTTCCAAGCGGCGCCGCAGCGATGCGGCGCCGTTTTGGCGTTTGAAGGAACGCCTAGCCTGGACACTTCACACAAGGCTTGTGGGCATGGACCAAAGCCAAACCTGCGGTTTCCGAAGCGTCACGCCCGTCGACGCGGACGCTACCGTTCCGTTGGCAGTGGACCACCTCAGGACATGACCGACATGTCCGATACGTCGACCCGTGAAGGCGCATCTTTGACAAGTCATTGGTATATAACAGAAAAATAATGGCACGGGTCATGCAAATGGTGCGTATGCGACTGACGCATTGACCTTGATATAGGGAGCTATTCTCATGAGTGAGTCGGCAAAGACCTTGTCAGAATTCCGCAAGCACCTCAAAGATCTGGCGCGCAGGCCACCGCCTCCGCCGAGTCCGAACATCGTCATTGATTCGTCTTACCTGGGTGTCGGTTACACGATCCTGGAGTTGACCGTAGTCGCCCGGTCGGACAATCCGAATGTTGGGTTTATCTGGATCGGCGCTGTGATCTCTAAAGATGGTAACCCCATACTCTCGGGTTTGGGTGGTACCTTGGCGCTATCCCCTGGTGCCGACTGCATCGTCGATGTTGTGTTGGACGGCAGCAACGCCGGGATCAAGCCAGGCGACGAGTTTGACTTGCGGGTTGTCGCGTTTCTCGGCGGGGAAAATGTTATTGAAACCAGCACCAAAATAACAGCAGGGCTAATTACCCAGCTTTAATGGCAAGAAAAGAGTCGGTGCTGGCGAGTTGTCGGCACCGATTCTCAATCAATGGAATTTACCTATCATGCCAACCCTGGTGAATTTCCGGGGCTAAAATGGCAGCAGCCCCTGGCCCTGCCGCAAGGTCTTGGGCAGGGCCTCGGCCGCTAGTTCCTCGGCTGCCTCCTGCAGCAGCACCTCATCCGCCCGGCCGCCCACCATGACACGGCCGATCTCCAGCAGCACGGGCACGGCCAGGGGGGAGATGCGGTCCAGCGCCATGTGGCGGATGTGCCCCTTCACGCGGGCCAGCATGTCGGCCAGGCGGCGCACGTCGGTCAGGCCGGCGGCGGCCTCGGCGCGGGTGGCCTGCAGCAGCAGGTGGCCGGGGTCATGGCGGCGCAGCACGTCGTAGATCAGGTCGGCGCTGACCGTCATCTGGCGCTTGGTCTTCTCCTCGCCCGGGTGGCGGCGTTCCAGCGTGCCGGCGATGGTGGCCACGGTCTGGAAGGTCCGGCGCAGCATGCTGGACTCGTCCATCCATTCCTCCAGGTCGTCGCCCAGCATGTCCTCGGCGAACAGGGCGTCCATGTCGGTGGCGGTGCTCAGCGACCAGATGGCCAGCACATAGTCGGTGGCGACGAAGCCCAGCGGGTGCAGGCCCAGCCGCTCCATGCGGCGGGTCAGTAGCATGCCCAGGGTCTGGTGGGCGTTGCGGCCCTCGAAGGTGTAGGCCACCAGGAATTCCTTGCCGCCGCGCGGGAAGGTTTCCACCAGCAGGCCGGTGCGGTCGGGCAATGCCGAGACATAGCGCTGGATGCGCAGCCACTCCGCCACCTCCGCCGGCAGGTCGCGCCATTGGCCAGGGTCGGCCAGCATGGCGCGCACCCGGTCGGCCAGGTGGGTGGTCAGGGGCAGGCGGCCGCCGGCATAGACCGGCACCTTGGGCTGGCCCTGGCCGCCCTTGACCACGATGGCGGCATTGTCGCGCATGCCGACGAAGCGCAGCAGCTGGCCGCCGAAGATGAAGGTGTCGCCCGGCACCAGGCCCTGGATGAAATATTCCTCCACATCGCCGATGGAGCCGCCGTTGGACATGCGGACCTTGACCGTCGGCTCCTCCACGATGGTGCCGACGTTCAGGCGGTATTGCCGCGCCACCTGATAGTTGGCCAACTGCCACAAGCCATCCTCGCGCTGGCGCAGGCGCTGGAAGCGTTCATAGGCGCGCAGGGCATAGCCGCCGGTGGCCACGAAATCCATGACCTGCTCGAACCGCTCCCGGGTGAGATGGGCGTACGGCGCGCAGCTGGTGACCTCGGCGAACAGGTGGTCGGCGTCGAAGGGCCCGGCGCAGGCGGTGCCCACCACATGCTGGGCCAGCACCTCCAGCCCGCCGGGGCGCGGCGGGTCGCCATCCAGGGTGCCGGCGCGTACGGCGTCGATGGCGGCCTTGCACTCCAGCACCTCGAACCGGTTGGCGGGAACGAGCAAGGCGCGGGAGGTCAGGTCGATGCGGTGGTTGGCGCGGCCGATGCGTTGCAGCAGGCGGCTGACGCCCTTGGGCGCGCCGATCTGCACCACCAGGTCCACGGCCGCCCAGTCGATGCCCAGGTCCAGCGAACTGGTGGCGACCACGGCGCGCAGGGCGCCTCGGGCCATGGCCGCCTCCACCTTGCGGCGCTGCTCGGTCGACAGGCTGCCGTGGTGCAGGGCGATGGGCAGGGCGTCGGCGTTCACGCGCCACAGCTCCTGGAAGACCAGTTCGGCCTGGGCGCGGGTGTTGACGAAGATCAGGGTGGTGCCGCAGGCCTTCACCTGCTCATACACGTCCGGCATGGTCTGCAGCGCCATGTGCCCGCCCCAGGGGATCTCCATGGTCAGCAGGATGCCCACCTCCGCCGGGGCGCCGGGGGCGCCGCGCACGATTTTCACGGGCGTTGCGGGGGCCACTGGGTGGTGGGGCAGGGCCAGATAGTCGGCCAGGGCCTGGGGATGGGCCACGGTGGCGGACAGGCCGACGCGGCGGGCGCCCGGCGCCAGGCTGGCCAGCCGCGCCAGGTGCAGGGCCAGCAGATCGCCGCGTTTGCTGCCCGCCAGCGCATGCAGCTCATCCACGATGATGGTGCGCAGGGTGCCGAACAGCGTCGCCGCCTCGGGATACGACAGCAGCAGCGCCAGGCTTTCCACCGTGGTCATCAGGATCTGCGGCGGGTGGGCGCGCTGGCGGCGGCGTTTGGCCTCCGGCGTGTCGCCGGTGCGCGTCTCCACCCGGATGGGCAGGCGCAGCTCCGCCACCGGCTGTTCCAGGTTGCGGGCGATGTCCACCGCCAGCGCCTTGAGCGGGGAGATGTAAAGGGTGTGCAGCCCCTCGCGCGGCCGCTCCGACAGGTCGATCAGGCTGGGCAGGAAGCCCGCCAGCGTCTTGCCGCCGCCGGTGGGGGCGATCAGCAGGGTATGCTCCCCCGCTGGGCGGCGCGCAACATCTCCAGCTGATGGGCGTGCGGGGTCCAGCCGCGATGGGCGAACCACCCCGCGATGTTGGCGGGCAACAGCTCTGGAACTGGCCCTGGAACAGAGATTGGCGCGACAGGCGGCATGCCCTCAGGATATATGAGGTTCAGGCCCGGCGCCCAATAGGATGCTGCCGGCCTCCGGTGCGAATAATGGGATCAAGTCCGACATGACCGAGCAGAAGGGTGGCCCGCTGGGGCTGATTTGCGCCATCCCCGAGGAAATCGCCCATTTCGGCGCGCATTTCCGGGCGGAGAGTACGCGCGACATCGCGGGCTTCACCTTCCAGCAGGGCAGCATGGACGGCCGCCAGGTGGTGCTGGTGGAGGCGGGAATCGGCAAGGTCAACGCCGCCGTCGTTTCCACCCTGCTGCTGCAGGTGTTCGGCGCCCGCGCCCTGCTGTTCTCCGGCGTGGCGGGCGGGGTGGACCCGGCTCTGGCCATTGGCGACGTGGTGGTGGCGACCCGCCTGGTGCAGCACGACTACGGCGCCCTGGCGCAGGGCGAGCTGAAGGTCTACCAGCCGGGCGTCCCACCGCTGCCGGGCTTCGATGAGACCCACGGCTATGACCTGGATCAGGGACTGGAAGCCAAGGCGCGTGCAGCCTTGGACGGCTTGGTCCTGCCGGCCCTCTCGGCGGAAGCGACGGGTGGGGAGGCGCGGGTGCCTGGCATCCACTTCGGAACCGTGCTGACGGGCGACCAGTTCCTGAACTGCGAAACCTCGCGCGACCGGCTGTTCCGCACCTTCGCCGCCCAGGCGGTGGAGATGGAGGGCGCGTCGGTGGCCCAGGTGGCGTCCCGCTGGGGCGTGCCCTATCTCGTGGTGCGCAGCCTCAGCGACCTGGCCGGGGCCGACAGCCACATGGATTTCCCCGCCTTCTGCCAGGCGGCGGCGGCTGGTGCCGCCGAATTGATCCGGCGCCTGGCGGCGGTACTGTAACGCCCGGCGCTTGAGGGCATCAAGGCAACTGCGGCGGCATGAGACTTTTAGCCTGCCGCCACTAGGATGCGACCGCATCCGCCGGAAGTTTCCGGGGAGCGTAGCGGACTGGAAACTGAGGAAGCCAAGCGGCCGGATGGCCGCGCCCGGCGCTTGAGGGCATCGACAAAGGGGGCGGGCATGCTGGACTATTGCGTGATCAAGGGGGAGATCGCGGCCGCCATCAAGGCGGGGCGCGCCGTCGTCGCCCTGGAATCCACCGTGATCAGCCACGGGCTGCCCTACCCCGACAACATCGAGGCCGCCCGCGCCATGGAGGCGACGGTGCGGGCGCACGGCGCCGTGCCGGCCACCATCGCCATCCTGGACGGCCGCATCCGCATCGGCCTGGAGGCGGAGGATTTTGAGCGTCTGGCCGCCGGCGGCATCCGCAAGGTGAGCCGGCGCGACCTGCCCCTGGTGCTGGCCGCCGGCGGCGACGGTGCCACCACGGTGGCCGCCACCATGATCGCCGCGCGCCTGGTCGGCATCGCCGTCTTCGCCACCGGCGGCATTGGCGGCGTACATCGCGGGGCGGAGACGACCCTGGACATCTCCGCCGATCTGGAGGAACTGGCCCGCACCGACGTGGCCGTGGTCTGCGCCGGCGCCAAGGCCATCCTGGACCTGCCCAAGACGCTGGAATATCTGGAAACCCGGGGCGTTCCCGTGGTCGGCTACGGCACCGACAACTTCCCGGCCTTCTACACCGCCCAATGCACCCTGCCCGTCGATAGTCGTTGCGATTCGGCGGACGACGTGGCCCGCATCCTGCGCGCCAAATGGCAGCTGGGCCTGAGCGGCGGCGTCCTCATCGCCGTGCCCGTTCCGGAAGAGGCCGCCCTGGATGCCGAGGCCACGGAGCAGGCCATCCGCCTGGCGGTGGCGGAGGCCGAGGGGCAGGGGGTGCGCGGCAAGGAGTTGACGCCCTTCCTGCTGGCCCGCCTGGAGGAATTGACCGAGGGCGCCAGCCTAGTGGCCAACCGCGCCCTGCTGCTGAACAACGCCGCCGTGGCGGCCCAGATCGCTGTCGCCTACGCCACCCTGCGCCGGGAAACGACCTTGCCGCGCCGCCCGCCGGGCAAGCGGGCGCTGTACTGATCACGGTGGCTCAATAGGCCGCCACCGGACCCCGCCGGCGCAGGTGGCTGACCAGGCCGCCCAGGCCCATCAGCATCAGGCCGAATTTCACCAGTCCGCCGGCGAAGGGAATGAGCTGCAGCACGGCCAGGATCAGCACCACCAGGGCGTAGCGGCGGATGCGGTCGCCGGGGCTGACCGGGGGGCCGCGGCGTTGGGTCACCATGTCGGCCAGGGCGAAGCCGGCCAGCGGCATGGCCACCATCAGCGCCAGGATGTAGGCGAAGCCCAGCACCAGGGCCACGGGGATGCCGATGATGGTGATCAGGCAGACCAGGCAGAACAGCGGCACGCCGACCAGCAGCACAAAACCCTTCACCGCCGCCGGGCCGGGGTCGCCGGCGATCCCGGCGGCGACGTTGGTGACGGCGCCCGGGAACAGGATGTAGAGCACGCCGCCCACCAGCAGCATGCCGACGCCGAAGCTGATCATGCCGATGCCGCCGAACCAGGGCATCCAGATGTGCCAGCCGCTGCTGTGATGGCGGGCCGGGGTGTCCGCGCCGCCATCCTCATCGGCGTCCATGTCCCGGTGGTGATGGCCTTTCATGCCATCGCCCTTGTACTGCACCTTGCCCTCGATATGGGCGCCGGCCGGCAGTTCCAGCGCCTGACCGCCGCTGAAGGTGACGTCGCCCATGATGTGGGCGCCGGGCTTCAGGATCAGCTTGCCGGAGGTGGCGTCGACATCGCCCATGATGGTGCCCGAGACGGTCAGGTCGCCGCCCTTGACCGCCACGTCGCCCGCGACCGTGCCGTCCAGCGTGACCTCGCCGCCCAGCAGCGTGGCGTCGCCGGACACGACGGAGCCCTTCACCATGTCGATGTTACCGGCCACCAGCACCACGTCGCCGCCCACTTGGCCGGACAGGGTGGTGCTGCCTGAGACGACGACCAAGCTGTCGGCCACCGTGCCGTTGACGGTGGCGCTGGAACTGATCAACACGGCGCTGCCGGCCACCGCGCTGTTGAGCTGGACGCTATCGCCCAGGGCGATGACCGAACCGTCGGCGGCCTGGTCCACAACGATGTTCCGGCCCGTGTACCAGGCGGCATCGGCCGGAGTGGGCGCCATTGCCGCCAGCCCAGCCACCATGAGGGCGGCCAACGCCGCCCGAATTCCCCGCACCATGATATCCCCGCGTTGACTCAGATGCCGCCGCGCCTGCGGCGGGTCTTCTCCCGCCACCAGTTTCCCTTGGAAGCGCGCCCAGGGGCAAGGGCCGCCCGCGCGAAGGGCTGGGGGACCATTATGACGGGGACTATACCGCCAGCACGAGAGGGTGCCTCGTGCCGCTTCAGGCCCCGACTGGGGCCGCCGGAGCGAGCACCGCAGGGCGCAGCGAGGATGAGCCTAGGCGGACGGATGTCCGCCGCCCGGCGCTTGAGGGCATGTACATCAGCGCGCCGTCAGCAGTCCGCTGCCTTCCTCGGCCAGGGGACGGTCGCCGGCGATGCTGGTGATGATGGCGCCGGCGGCGGTGTAGCGCTGCTCCGCCCGGGCCCAGACGATGCCGGGGGTGCGGGCGCGGGCCGGGTGGCGGACGCCGGTGACAGGGTCCACCACCTCCGCCACCGTCTGGCCCACGGTGACGGTATCGCCCAGCGCCACGGCGTAAAGGACCACGCCGGCCACGGGTGCCCGCACCCGGTCGACACCGGCCAGGGGCGTTGCCCGGCCGGCGGGGGTGGGCGGTGCCGCCACCTCTCCCGCCAGCAGACCGCGCCGGGTCAGGAACCGAATCAGGGCGTCGGCGTCGGCGGCGGCCTGGGCGTCGTCCACGTCGCGGCGGCCGCGCAGCTCGATGGTGGCGGCCAGGCAGGCGGCGGGCAGGGGCGGCGCGCCGCCGGGGCGGCTGGTGGTCAGGCGGTTGCGCAGGCGCCACCACAGGCCGGAACAGGATTCGTCGAAAGGATTACCGCCGGATTCCAAGGCCAGGAACACCGCCCGGCACCCCAGCTCCGCCATCAGGTCGCTGGCGTCCGGCCAGGATTCGGTGCCGGTGTAGGCATGCAGCAGGGCCTCGCTGTCGCAATGCAGATCCAGCACGACGTCGGCGTCGATGGCCAGGCCCAGCAGGATTTTCCTCAGGCTGTCGGCTTCCGTCGCCGTTTCCCAGGCGGCGATGGCCTCCCGGGCGGCGTGGCGGACCAGCGCGACATTGGCGGCGGCATCCGGGCCCAGGCGATCCATCACCCGGTCGGCCACGGCGGCGGCCAGGTCGGGGAAATCGCGGTTGAAGTTGATGCCGCTGCTGAGCGCGAAGCGGCCGATGGCGGTGCCCAGCACGGCCTGCGACAGGCCGATGGGATTGGCGTAGGGAACCAGGATGATGTCGCCGCGCACGCGGCCTTCGGCATCCGCCGCGCGCAGGCGGGCCAGGATGTGCTGGGCCACGAGCAGGCCGGGAATCTCGTCGGCGTGCAGGGCCGCCTGGATATAGGCCTTGGGGCGGTCGGCGCCGGCGGTGGCCGGGCCGAAACGGTGGACCGTCACACTTCGCCGCGTTCCGGGGAAACCGTGGTCGAGGGCGATCTCTTCGGTGGTCAGCGGCATTTGGGCTTCGACGCGTGCGAGGGGGCCATGAGGCAACCGCCGGATGGGGGCCCATCCGGCGGTCGGCACTATACCCTAAGACACGTGAAACTTTCAGGTGTCAGGCGTCTTCGTTTTCACGGGCCTCGCCGCCCAGGGCCTTCAGCAGGTCGAAGGCGCGGCGGCGGACGGCGCCGTCCGGCACGCGGTAATAGGCGCGCACCAGTTCCAGCGTCTCGCGCCGGGCCATGGTCTCGCCTTCCTCGCTGCCCAGCGCGATGCGCGTGGCCTGCTCGGTCGCCGGCAGGTCTTCGAAGAAGTACCCGACGGGAACACCCAGCACCTGCGAAAGGTTGAACAGCCGGCTGGCGCTGATGCGGTTCATGCCCCGCTCGTACTTCTGCAGCTGCTGGAACGTGATTCCAACGGCCTCGCCCAGGATCTCCTGGCTCAGGCCCAGCAAAGTACGGCGCAAGCGCAAGCGATTGCCGACATGGATATCGATAGGATTGGGACCCTCGCCGCGCTTGGAAAGTGAATACGCGGACGCAAGGGTACCGGTCACAGAGCTCTTTTGAGCACCCATTTGTATTGACCTCGATTTAACAACTGCCGCCTCTCGTTTATCGCAGAATCGCCTTTGGCAAAAGGATTTATCTGGGGATGCGGCAGTTGGGGCCAATGGGTGACGGAAATGTAATCGTTATTTGTTGGTTAATGCGTCATTTGCCCAATGAAATGGCAGGGATTTACCGTCAACCCCTGCGTGTGCGTCCATCCAGGGTCAACAGAGGCGCATAGAGCTCTGGCCGCCGGTCACGGAACACCCCCCAGGACGACCGCATGGCCGCGATCTGGTCCAGATCGAAGGTGGCGGTCAGCACCGTCTCCTCCTCACGAGTCGCTTCCGCCACCTTCTCGCCCCTGGGGCCGGCGATGAAGGACGAGCCATAGAAGGTGATGGCGCGGTCGTCGTCCGGCTCCGTGCCCACGCGGTTGCTGGCCACCAGCGGCACCAGGTTGGCGCCGGCATGGCCCTGCATCACCCGCTGCCAGTGGTCGCGGCTGTCCAGGTTGGGGTCCTGCGGCTCCGAGCCGATGGCGGTGGGGTAGAACAGGATTTCCGCCCCCTGCAGCGCCATGACGCGCGCCGCCTCGGGGAACCATTGGTCCCAGCAGATGGCCGTGCCGATGGTGGCGTAGCGGGTCTTGTAGACCTGGAAGCCGGTGTCCCCGGGGCTGAAGTAGAACTTCTCCTGATAGCCGGGGCCATCGGGGATGTGGCTCTTGCGGTAGATGCCCAGGATGCTGCCGTCGGCGTCGATCATGGCCAGGGAATTGAAGTAGGCGTTGCCGGCCCGTTCGAAAAAGCTGGTGGGCAGAACGACTTGCAGCTCCCGCGCCAGCGCCGAGAAGCGGTTCAGCACGGGATGGCCGTCCGCCGGGGCGGCGTGGCCGAAGTGCGCGGCCTTCTGGTTGATGCAGAAGTAGGGCGTCTCGAACAGTTCCTGCGGCAGGATGATCTGGGCGCCCTCGGCCGCGGCGCGGCGCACCAGCGCCTCCACCCGGTCGATGTTGCCGCCCTTGTTCCAGTCGCACCACGTCTGCGTGGCCGCCACCGTCACCTGTCGCATCGCGCGCTCCTTATTTCCAAACTTGAAACCGGGCCCATCATAGCCGTCTTCGTGACAGGCACTAGCGTGTGACGAACACCGGCCGTCCGCCGACGCTGCCCGGGATGATGTCCACGCCATAAATGGTGCGCAGCAGCCCCGGTTCCAGCACCGCCTGGGGCGGGCCGTCCGCGGCGACGCGGCCGTCGTGCAGCACCACGACGCGGTCGCACCATTGGGCCGCCGCGTTCAGGTCGTGCAGCACGGCCAGCACGGCGCTTCCCTTGCCGTGGGCCAGCCGCCGCAGCAGCGACATGACCTGCACCTGGTGCAGCGGGTCCAGGCTGGCCGCCGGCTCGTCCGCCAGCAGCACGTCCGGTGCCGTCGCCAGCGCGCGGGCCAGCAGCACCCGCGCCCGCTCCCCGCCTGACAGGGTGGTGGCGACGCGGTCGCGCAGGTGGGCGCAGTCGGCGTCCACCATGGCCCGCTCCACGGCGTCGCGGTCGGCGGCGCCATCGGCGCGGAAGGGGCCCTGGTGGGGCAGCCGGCCCAGGGCCACCACGTGGGCCACCGTCAGGGGCCAATGGATGTCCCGCTCCTGGGCCAGGTAAGCCAGGCGGCTGGCGCTGGCGCGGTCGGGCGGGCAGGGCAGGTGCCGGCCGCCCAACGTTACGCCGCCCCTGTCCGGTGGACGAAGACCCGCCAGGATGCGCATCAGGCTGGATTTGCCGGCGCCGTTGGGACCGATGAGGCCGCAGATCTCACGCGCCCGCAGCGTCAGCGATACGCCGTCCAGGATGGTCCGGCCGTCCAGGGACAGGTGGATTTCGTGGGCCTGCAGCAGTGTCATGTCCACGCTCCTACGCCAGCCGGCGCCGGGTGGCCAGCACCAGCCCCAGGAAAAACGGCGCGCCCAGCAGGGCCGTGACCACGCCCAGCTTCAGCTCCGGTCCTGGTCCTCCCAGGCGCACCGCCGTGTCGGCCGCCAGCACCAGGCAGGCGCCGCCGGCGAAGCTGGGCAGCAGCAGCCGGCGCGGCTGGTGCCCGACCAGGGGGCGCAGCAGGTGCGGCACCACCAGGCCGACAAAGCCGATGGCGCCGGTCACGGCGACGGAGGCGCCCACGGCCAGGGCCGTGCCCACCACCACCCGCACCCTCACCCGGCGCAGGGGAAAGCCCAGGGACTGCGCCGTGTCCTCCCCCAGTGACAGCGCGTCCAGCGCCGGTCCCGCGCTTAGCAGCAGGGCGGCGCCGACGCCGATGAAGGGGGCGGCCAGGTAGACCTGGTCCAAGGTCCGGTCGGCCAGTGAGCCCATCATCCAAAAGACGATCTCCGCCAGCGCGTAGGGGTTGGGCGACAGGGCCAGGGCCAGGGAGGTGGCGGCGCCGGCGAAGCTGCTGAGCGCGATGCCGGCCAGGATCAGCGTGAGGATACCGACGCTGCGGCCCGCCAGCGCGAACAGCAGCGCCACGGCGATGAGCGCGCCGGCGATGCCGCCCAGGGGCACGGCCAGCGCCAGGCTGGTGGCCCAGCCGCTGTAGAAGACGATGACCGCGCCCAGGGCGGCGCAGGGCGACACGCCGATGACCGCCGGCTCCGCCAGCGGATTCCGCAGCATGCCCTGCAAGGCCGCCCCGGCCATGCCCAGGGCTCCCCCCACCACCAGGCCCAGCAGGGCGCGGGGCAGCCGTATCTCGGTGAAGATCACCCAGGCCATGCCGCCGGCGCCGCCACGCCAGTCGGCCCACACCCCCGCCAGCGAAACGCCGCTGGCCCCGATGGAGAGGGAGGCGATGAACAGCGCGCCGGTGAGGGGCAGCAGTAGTGCCAGGGGATGACGGCGAATCCAAAGAGGCAGGATCATGGCTGGTCTGTCCCCTGGCCTTTCTCCCGGCGGTTCAGCCATTCCGTCCGGGCGCGGGCCAGCGCCTCCACCGCCTCCGCCGTATAGGGGCCGCCGCAACCCAACAGGTTCTCCTCCAGCCGGGGGCGGCGGCCGGGCGGTATCGCCCGCAGCAGGGCGGGATGGGCGATCAGCGCGCCGGACAGCGAGGGATGGTGGTCCGTCCCGGTTTCGGACGCGGCGGTTATCAGCAGGTCAGGCGGATCGGCCACGATTCCCTCCACCGTCAGATAGCCATAGCCGGTCATGCCCTTGGCGGCGGGATAGTTGGCCAGGCCGGCGGCATCCATGACGGCGGCGGTCAGGGTGCCGGCGCCGGAGGTGAAGGCGCCTGGCGCCAGCGACAGGGCGGTCGGCCGCCGTCCGTCCGCCGGTGCGGCCGCCGCCAGGCGCCGGTCCATGTCCGCCAGCAGCGATTCGCCCGTCGCTGACTTGCCCAAGGCGGCGGCCACGGTGCGCACCTGTTCGCGAATCCCGTCGAAATCGGCGATCAGGCCGACCTGTACTACAGGGATATGGTGGGCCTGGGCCATGCGCACCGCGGCCTGCGCCGTGTAGCGGCCGGCCAGCACCAAATCCGGCTTCAGGGCCAGCAGTTCCTCCGCCCCGCCTTGGGTCAGCGGGATACCGCCGATGCGATCCGCGACGTAGGACAGCGTCGGGTCTGCCGCCAGATGCGACAAGGCGGCGACGCGGTCGGGCGGCAGCAGCAACACCGCCAGTTGGTCTGTGCACAGGTTGAGAGAGACGACCCGCTGGGGCGGGGCGCCGGTTGCGGCGCCCCACGCTGGCGCCCGTCCCGACACCACCGGCATCAAGGCGAACGCGGACACGGCCGCCAGTCGCGCTATCCAGCTTCCTCTCACGACGTCCCCGCCTCCAGATCAGCGGCTATGCTTAACGGCGGACACGGCGCCTGGGAAGCGGGACGCTCAATCGTCGTCGTCGTCGATCAGGGTGGGCATGGCGGCGCCATCGAGGACGGCGCCCTCCAGCAAGGCGCCGCGCAGGTTGGCGTCGATCAGGTTCGCGCCGCTGAGGTCGGCACCGCGCAGGTCCGCGCCGGACAGGTTGGCGCTGCGCAGGTTGGCGCGCTGCAGGCTGGCCTTCATCAGCTGGGCGTCCGCCAGGTTCGCGGGCCACAGCCGGCCGATGGGGCGTCCGTCGGGCCCCTTGATGTCGACGGAGCCGATCTCCGCCCCATCCAGCTTGGCGCCGGTCAGGTCGGTGCCGCGCAGGCTGACGCCGTCCAGGGTCGCGCCGGTGAGGTCGGCGCCGCGCAGATCGGCGCCCGCCAGGTCGGACATGATGAACAGGGCGTCGCGCAGCTTGGCGCCCACCAGCTTGGCGCCCTTCAGGTCGGCGCCGCTGAGGTTCACACCCTTCAGGTCGATGTGGCTCAAATCCTCGCCAGCCAGTTCCGCCCGGATGCCCTTGGCGCCGTTGCTCAGGATCCAGGTCCGGTGGTGCCCCAACGCCTTCTGGATCTTTTCCGAGAAGTTCTCCGACCCTCGGGCCAGGTTGGCGCCGGTGGTGTCCACGCCGGTGAGATCCACCCCATCCAGGTTGGCGCCCGTCAGGTCGGCGTTCATCAGGTTGGCGCCGGCCAGGGTGGCGCCCGCCAGACGGCAGTCCCGCAGCACCGCCCCCGTCAGGTTGCTGCCCGACAGGTTGGCGCCGCGCATGTCGCAGCCGGTGAAGTTGGCGGACTTCAGCACCGACTTGGCCAGGTTGCAGCCGGATAGCTGCGCGCCGGAGCAGTCGGCCCCGACCATGCTGGTTTCGCTGAGATCGGCGCCCGCCAGGTTGGCGCTGGACAACAGGGCGTCGTCCATGTCGGCGCCGCGCAGGTCGGACTGCTGCATGCTGACCTGGCCGGGGCCCCGACGATCCAGCAGCGCGCCGCCGCGCAGGTCGGCCTCTCGCAGAATCGCGCCCTTCAGGCGCGCGCCGCGCATGTGGGCGCCGCGCAGGTCCGCGCGGTACAGGTTGGCGTTGATCAGCACGGCGCGGGTCAGCCTGGCGGCGAACAGGTCGGCCATGCTGAGGTTGGCGGAGGTGAAGTCGCAGCCGGTGAGGTTGGCGCCCGACAACTTGGCGGACTGCAGGTTCATGCCGGAGAAGGTGGCACCCTGGAGGTCGACGAGCGGCAGCATGGCGCGGGCGCCGCCCGTCTTCCGCTTCAGCCAGCGGTCGTGCTTTTCCAGGACGGCGATCAATTCGTGCGGTGTCATGCCCCGGTCGGGCCTCTCAGCGGCAATCGTGAAATTTGCGGGCAGTCTGTATTTCTTTTGGACTGGTTACAATCAAACATCCTATCCCTTTGCTAAGAAAACATTGACGCTCGCACCGCATGGGCCAAGCTAGGGCGTGAATTGGCGGTCAGCGTCGTCGGTAATAGGGGCTGGAACCCCTACAGGGGCGGGGCCTTGGCTCCATGGGATTATCCGCGGCCCCCCGACCGGGGCGCCGTCAATTATTCGGTTTAAGGAAGAACAGCGAATGTCGACCGGCCATATCGTGACGTCCTATGACGAAGAACTGGCCCAACTCCACCGCGCCATCACGGAGATGGGGCGGTTGGCCTCTTCCCAGCTCAGCCGCGCCCTGAAGGCGACGCTGGACCGGGATGGCGATCTGGCGGCCGCCGTCATGGCGGACGACGACAAGATCGACGCCCTGGAAAAGCGCATCGAGGAGCAGACGCTGAAGGTGCTGGCGTTGAGGGCGCCGGTGGGCAGCGACCTGCGCGAGGTGGTGGCGGCGCTGAAGATTTCCAACAATCTGGAGCGCATCGGCGACTTCGCGGCCAATGTGGCCAAGCGATCCCTGGCGCTGAACCAGATGCCGGAGGTGGAGTTGACCCGCTCGCTGCGCCGCATCGGCGACGCCGCCAATGACATGCTGACCCGGGTGGTGACGGCCTATGCCGACAGCGACGCGGCGGCGGCCCTGGCGGTGCGTGACGCCGACAGCGAGGTGGACTTGGCCTATACCGCCCTGTTCCGCGAACTGCTGACCTACATGATGGAAGCGCCGCAGCGCATCACCGCCTGTACCCACCTGATGTTCGCGGCCAAGAATTTGGAACGCATCGGCGACCACGCCACCAACATCGCCGAGACGCTGTGCTTCCAGGTGTTGGGCCAGGCGCCGTCGGGGGAGCGGGCCAAGGGCGATGACAGCGCGCTGACCATCCTGGCGCCCGCCGGTGGCGCGTCGCCGGCGTGACGAACGGCGCGGCACGGCATTTGCTTAACTAGCGGCGTGGGCTCGCCCGGCGGCGGGCCCCAGGTCAGAATCGAGCCGCCAGAGATGAACCGCCCCATGGTCCGCGCCATCCCCCCGTTCCGCTCACGTCCTCGCCAGCGCGCCGTGCCCGTGGCGGCGCTATGCGGTTTGGCGCTGGCGGGCGCGCTGTTGTCCGGCTGCTCGGAACGGCCCGTCGCGGCCAGTTTCGTCACCGCGCCACAGTACAAGATGGAGACGGCGGCCCATTGGATCCTGGTGTCCAAGGACGTCGCCTCGGCAGTTTCCGCCTATCTTCAGGAACAGACGGGGCAAAAACCGCCGGTGCAGGTCTACCTGACCCGGCATGGCGATTCCCCGTTCGCGGACGCCTTCCAGCAGGCGGTCACCACCGCCTTCGTCCAGAACGGCCACGCCGTGGCCATGGAGCCCAAGCCCGACGTGGTGCTGGTGTCCATCGACGTCAACGTCATCGCCCATCCCAGGTTCACCAACACCAACCGCAGCGTCCCCGGGCCGCTAACGGCGCTGGGGGCGGGGGTGGCCGTGGGCAAGCTGATGCTGGACGCCATTCCCTGGGGAATCACGGCGACCGCGGGCGGGTTGGCGCTGGATGCGGCCCTGGCCTCGGTGGATAGCACCTCCACCGAACTCATGCTGACCGTGTCGATCAGCCGGGATGGCTATTACATCTACCGGTCGCAGGCGGTCTATTACGTGAATGACGATGCGCTGGCCGACTATGTCGCGGGGCCGGCTGGTGGCCGCTATCGCAGCTTCAACGAGGTGCCGGCCGGCAACATCGGGCTGGACCTGGGCCACAAGCCCTATGTGATTCGCTGACGCCATCGCGGCGGTGGGACTGGTGCCGGCTGCGAGACTTGAACTCGCGACCTACCGCTTACAAGGCGGTTGCTCTACCAACTGAGCTAAGCCGGCATCCAGGGCCGCCGGGTATTCCGGCGACGTGCGCGGGCAGACCTTAGCGTCGCCGCGCGACCTCGTAAAGCGCCACGGCGGCCGCGTTCGACACATTCAGGCTGCCGATGGGCGGCTGGGTGGGCAGATGGGCCAGCGCATCGCAGCGTTCCATGGTCAGGCGCCGCAGGCCGTCGCCCTCAGACCCCATGACGACGGCGACACGGCCGGGGAAGTCCAGCGCGTGCAGGGGCTTGGGGCCCGATTCGGCCAGGCCGACACAGAAGAACCCGCCCTCCTGCAACTCGGTCAGCGCGCGGGACAGGTTGGTCACCCGCACCAGGGGCACCACCTCCAGCGCGCCCGAGGCGGTCTTGGCCAGCACACCGGTCACCTCCGGCGCGTGCCGGTCCTGGACGATGACCGCTTTGGCGCCGAAGGCGGCGGCGGACCGCAGGATGGCGCCCACGTTGTGAGGGTCGGTCACCTGGTCCAGGACCACCACCATGTCCGCCTCGCCGCAGGCGCGGGCGACGTCGGCGATGTCCAACTCGGGCAGGGGGCTGGCATCCAGGACCAGACCCTGGTGCACGGCGCCAGCCGGCAACAGCCGGTCCAGCGCCTCGCGCTCCACCACGGTCGGCTCCGGCCGGGCGAGGCCGGCGGTTTTGGCCTGGGCGAAGGCCTCGGTCATCAACTCCAGGCCCGCCGGCGTGGCCAGCAAGGCCTTGCAGCGCCGCTCGGGGTTGGTCCAGGCGGCCACCACCGGATGCTGGCCATAGAGCATGCCCGGCTTGGGAGCCACCTTGCCGGGCGCGGGCTTCTTCGGCGCGCCGCGCGGCTCACCCCGGGCATCGACGCGCGCGTCGTGCGCACGCGGGCGCTCGCCCGCTTGGGCGCCGCCTTTGGGCGCAGCCGTGCGGCCGCCGTCGCGGGGCGGGCGGGGGGAATTGGGGGATGAAGGGCCGTTGCCGCCGGTGCGGGACGGGCCCTGGTTCGAAAATCCAGATCGCTTCATGGTGCCATCCTTAGCGCCAAGCGGTGCAGGGTTGCCACTGCTTTCCGCAGGGCATGGCACCCTTGTGCACCGGTCTTTTCATCCGACCAACATTTCCCCGTTGACAGGAGGGGGTCGAAACGCCTACCCACCTGTCCACCGTTTTCGACCCCGGTCGGACACGCGGCGACGGAAGGGTGGCCGAGTGGTTAAAGGCAGCAGACTGTAAATCTGCCCGCGTTAGCGTACGTAGGTTCGAATCCTACCCCTTCCACCATTTTGCCGGCAAAACCGCCCCCCAGGGATGAGGGGTGGGTTTGCCGGTTCCCCGCGTGCGCGAAGCAGTTCCGGGGTATGGAGCGGCAGAGACTTAGGCGGGTGTAGCTCAATGGTAGAGCAGAAGCCTTCCAAGCTTACGACGGGGGTTCGATTCCCCTCACCCGCTCCAGTACCAAGCTCGACGCGAAATCCTAAAGCTTAACTTCAGACTGTCAGGCAAAGGCGGATAAGACCATGGCCAAGGCGAAATTTGAACGCACCAAGCCGCACTGCAACATCGGCACGATCGGTCACGTTGACCATGGCAAGACGTCGCTGACGGCTGCGATCACGAAGGTGCTGGCTGAGACCGGTGGCGCGACGTTCACCGCGTACGACCAGATTGACAAGGCGCCGGAAGAGAAGGCGCGTGGCATCACGATCTCGACCGCCCACGTCGAGTACGAGACGGCCAACCGTCACTACGCCCACGTCGACTGCCCCGGCCACGCCGACTATGTGAAGAACATGATCACCGGCGCCGCGCAGATGGACGGCGCGATCCTGGTGGTGTCCGCCGCCGACGGCCCGATGCCGCAGACCCGCGAGCACATCCTGCTGGCCCGTCAGGTCGGTGTGCCGGCTCTGGTGGTGTTCATGAACAAGGTCGACATGGTCGACGACCCCGAGCTGCTGGAGCTGGTGGAGCTGGAAGTGCGCGAGCTGCTGAGCAGCTACGACTTCCCTGGCGACGACATTCCGATCGTGAAGGGCTCCGCCCTGTGCGCCCTGGAAGACCGCAGCCCCGAGATCGGCAAGGAAGCCATCCTGGAGCTGATGCGCCAGGTCGACGCCTACATCCCGCAGCCGGAGCGTCCGGTTGACAAGCCCTTCCTGATGCCGATCGAAGACGTGTTCTCGATCTCTGGCCGCGGCACCGTGGTGACCGGCCGTGTCGAGCGCGGCATCGTGAAGGTGGGCGAGGAAATCGAGATCGTCGGTCTGAAGACCACGGTCAAGACGACCGTGACCGGCGTGGAAATGTTCCGCAAGCTGCTGGACCAGGGCCAGGCTGGCGACAACATCGGCGCGCTGCTGCGCGGCACGAAGCGTGAAGACGTCGAGCGCGGCCAGGTCCTGGCCAAGCCCGGCTCGATCACCCCGCACACCAAGTTCGTGGCCGAAGCCTACATCCTGACGAAGGAAGAAGGCGGCCGTCACACCCCGTTCTTCACCAACTACCGTCCCCAGTTCTACTTCCGCACCACGGACGTGACGGGCATGGTCTCGCTGCCGGAAGGCACCGAGATGGTGATGCCGGGCGACAACGTGCAGGTGACCGTGGAGCTGATCGCCCCGATCGCCATGGACGAAGGCCTGCGCTTCGCCATCCGTGAAGGCGGCCGCACCGTCGGCGCCGGCGTGGTCGCGAAGATCATCGCCTAAGGTCCGCTCTCGGGGTCCTGCGGGCCGCCGCGCGTGCGCGGCCGTCCGTGGTCCCTTGGGTGAACCCATGTGTTTTGGTGAGGGGTGCCCCCGGTTCGCCGGCGGCGCCCCTTTCCTTTAAGTAGGGGAGGGTCGTCGGAGGCCCTGTGGCCACTGTCCGGGGCAACGCGGATGGGTTAGGCCAAGCCCCTGTAAACGCCGCTCTTTTTCGGTCCCATGGGCTGTATCTGGAGGGTGTTGCCGGGTCACCGGCCGCTTGTTCTGACGCAGGTCAGCCCCGCATACGAGGGGCATGCTGTTTTATCTGGACAAGCGGTTCCGAATGGTGAATAAACCGGCGCTCCGAGACGCGGGAAACTGCGGCCGGCGACGTAGGAGTGTAGCTCAATTGGTAGAGCACCGGTCTCCAAAACCGGGGGTTGGGGGTTCGATCCCCTCCACTCCTGCCACGTCGCTCCGCTGAAGCCCTGTCCGGGCGGCCCTTGGGGTCGGGCGACGGCAGCGATGCCGCAGTAGTATGACGAGTAGCTCTGAACGTGGTGGCGTAGCCCTTATGGCGAAGACCAGTCCTGCCCAGTTTGTGCGCGAAGTGCGCCGTGAGATCGCCAAGGTGACGTGGCCGACCCGCAAGGAAACGGTCATCTCCACCTGGATGGTGTTCCTCATGGTCATCGTCGCGTCTCTGTTCTTCCTGGCGGTCGATCAGATCATCGCGTTCGCTGTCCGCCTCGTTTTCGGTATCGGAGGCTAAGGTCATGGCCGCTCGTTGGTACGTCGTTCACGTTTATTCCGGATTCGAAAAGAAGGTCTCTCAGTCGATTCGTGAGAAGGCCGCCCAGAAGGGTCTGGAAGATCAGTTCGAGGAAATCCTCGTCCCGACCGAAGAGGTCGTCGAGGTGCGCCGCGGCGCCAAGGTGAACTCCGAACGGAAGTTCTTTCCCGGCTACGTGCTGGTGAAGATGGAACTGACGGACGAGAGCTGGCACCTGGTGAAGAACGCGCCCAAGGTGACGGGTTTCCTGGGTGGCGGCGGCAAGCCGCAGCCCATCAGCGAGGCGGAAGCCTTGCGCATCATGAACCAGGTGCAGGAAGGGATCGAGCGGCCCAAGCCCTCCATCCACTTCGAAGTGGGCGAGAACGTGCGCGTCACGGACGGCCCCTTCACCTCGTTCACCGGCCTCATCGAAGAGGTCGACGAGGACAAGGCGCGGGTCAAGGTGGCGGTGTCCATCTTCGGCCGTGCGACTCCCGTCGAGCTCGAGTACGCGCAGGTCGAAAAGATTTAAGCGGGACGGCGCCCAACCCTCTTGGAAGGTTGGGTGTCTTCCCATTCCCCGCGTGGGAGGCGAGCCCGAACGAAAGTCCATGGGGCAAGCCGAACCACGCATCCCGCAGATCCGGGTGGCGCCCCTTGGGTGGGGTTCCGTCCGGATTGTTGTTGAGGACGTATCATGGCGAAGAAGATCGTCGGTTATATCAAGTTGCAGGTGCCGGCCGGCAAGGCCAACCCGTCGCCGCCCATCGGCCCGGCGCTGGGTCAGCGCGGCCTGAACATCATGGAATTCGTGAAGGCCTTCAACGCGAAGACGGCCGACCTGGAGCAGGGCATGCCCATCCCGGTCGTGATCACCGCCTACGGTGACCGCACCTTCACGTTCGTCACCAAGACCCCGCCGAACACCTACTTCCTGAAGAAGGCCGCCGGCATCACCAAGGGCGCCGTCCAGGTGGGCAAGGGCGCCGCGGTGGGCAAGGTGAAGATGTCGCAGATCCGCGAAATCGCCAAGACGAAGATGCCGGACCTGAACGCGAACGACATCGAGGCGGCTGCCAGCATGCTGGTCGGCTCGGCCCGTTCCATGGGCCTGGAAGTGGTGGAGGATTGATCATGGCCGGCAAGCGTCTCAAGAAGGCTAACGCCACCGTCGACCGGAACAAGTTCTACGCCCTGGACGAGGCCGTCCAGTCGGTGAAGGGCAACGCCACCGCCAAGTTCGACGAGACCGTCGAAATCGCCATGAACCTGGGCATCGACCCGCGTCATGCCGACCAGATGGTCCGCGGCATGGTTCAGCTGCCCAACGGCACCGGCAAGACCGTTCGCGTCGCCGTGTTCGCCCGCGGCGCCAAGGCTGATGAAGCCCTGGCCGCCGGCGCCGAGCTGGTGGGTGCGGAAGACCTGGCCGACAAGATCCAGGCGGGCGAGATGAACTTCGACCGCTGCATCGCCACCCCGGACATGATGGCCCTCGTCGGCCGTCTGGGTAAGGTGCTGGGCCCGCGCGGTCTGATGCCGAACCCGAAGCTGGGCACCGTGACGATGAACGTCGGCGAAGCCGTGAAGTCCGCCAAGGGCGGCTCGGTCGAGTTCCGCGCCGAGAAGACCGGTATCGTCCACGCCGGCGTGGGCAAGGCCAGCTTCAGCCAGGAAGCCCTGGCCGAGAACATCAAGGCCTTCGTTGGCGCCATCAACCGCGCCAAGCCGACGGGCGCCAAGGGCACCTATATCGAGAAGGTCAGCCTGAGCTCCTCCATGGGCCCGGGCCTGAAGCTCGACGTCGCCGCCCTGGTCGCGTCGATCTCGGCCTAAGGCTGAAGAGAGTTTCCGCCCAAGCCGTCCGGATCCTTCGGGATGCGGACGGTGCGGTCGGCGGAGGGCCGGACCGATCCGTCCTTCCAACCCTGTCCAAGACTGCGGGCGCCAAGCCGGTACCGATTACCCCTCACGGGGAATGACGTTCGGGGCGGCTTAATGAATGCCGGCATAGACGGGAGTAGCAAGCGTATTGGCCAGGTGGTCGGACTTACCGCCCGCTTGGAATGGATGGCTTGTCGCTTCTGGGGCAGGTTCACCGGTTTCGGATGGACTCCATTCGTGGGGGAAGCCCGAGGCTACATTTGGACCGGGAAGAAAGGCGCGTGCGCCTATCTGTCCCAGTTGTTAGGAGGCGAACCGTGGATCGCACAGAAAAGCAAGCGACCATCGCGGCTCTGCATCAGGCGCTCTCCGCCACCTCCCTGGTCGTCGTGACCCGCCAGTCGGGCATGACGGTCGCCGAGGTGACGGACCTGCGCCGCAAGATGCGGGCCGCTGGCGCAAGCTTCAAGGTGACCAAGAACCGGCTCGCCCGTATCGCCCTGAAGGGCACCCAGTTCGAAAAGCTGGACGACCTGTTCGTCGGCGTGACCGCCATCGCTTACTCGAGCGATCCGGTTGCGGCGGCCAAGGTTGCGATCGCTTATGCCAAGGCCAATGACAAGTTCAAGATCATTGGCGGCGGCATGGGCGCTACCGTCCTGGACGACAAGGGCATCGAGGCTCTCTCGAAGCTCCCGTCCATCGAAGAACTGCGTGGTCGCCTGCTTGGCATGCTCCAGACCCCTGCCACCCGCATCGCCGGTGTGCTGCAGGCTCCGGGCGGCCAGGTGGCGCGCGTGCTGTCGGCTTACGCCAAGAAGGGCGAGGCGGCCTGAGCCTCGCGTACTTTTCGTAATTCTCAAGACAAGACCTGATTTAGGAGAACATCCATGTCCAAGCTGGAAAAGCTGGTTGAAGAGCTGTCCGCTCTGACCGTCATCGAGGCCGCCGAGCTGTCGAAGCTGCTGGAAGAGAAGTGGGGCGTTTCCGCCGCTGCTCCCGTCGCCGTTGCCGCCGTTGCCGGCCCGGCCGCTGAAGCTGCCGCTCCCGCCGAAGAGCAGACCGAATTCACCGTGATCCTCGCCGACGCCGGCGACAAGAAGATCAACGTGATTAAGGAAATCCGCGCCATCACCAACCTGGGCCTGAAGGAAGCCAAGGACCTGGTCGAGGGTGCGCCGAAGACCGTGAAGGAAGGCGCCACGAAGGACGAAGCTGCTAAGATTAAGAAGCAGCTGGAAGACGCCGGCGCGAAGGTTGAGGTGAAGTAAGAAACGCCCCCCTGTGGACGTTTCTGAAAAAAAGATGGCGCTGGACGGCGGCATTCCCCATATGGGGGACCGTCGCCCGGCGCTGTCGCCTTTTTTTGGAGGATGTCGTATGCTGACCCTCCAGTATCTTCCCGAAGAAGGTTCCGCGATGGAATTTGGGGCGGGAAGGGTAGTGTAAGTGGTTTGGCGCCGGACGGCGGCCGCCTCTGATGGGGCGGGGCCGGACGCGCCTATTTGTGCTTGTTCGCTTGCCGTCGCATCCATCGGCCGGCGCAGTTGACCCGGGCCTAGTTCACGAGAGGCGCATTTCATGGCCAAGTCGTTCACGGGACGTAAGCGTATTCGCAAGAGCTTCGGACGTATCCCCGAAGTGACCCGCATGCCGAACCTCATCGAGGTTCAACGGAGCTCCTACGACCACTTCCTTCAGATGGACACGGCGCCCGAAAAGCGCGCCAACCTGGGCCTTCAGGAAGTGTTCAAGTCGGTTTTCCCGATCAAGGACTTTTCCGACCGTGCCGTGCTCGACTTCGTTAAGTACGAGCTTGAACAGCCGAAGTACGACGTCGAGGAATGCCAGCAGCGCGGCATGACCTTCGCCGCCCCGCTGAAGGTGACCCTGCGCCTGACCGTCTTCGACATCGACGAGGACACCGGCCTGAAGTCGATCCGCGACATCAAGGAGCAGGACGTCTACATGGGCGACATGCCCCTGATGACGGCCAACGGCACCTTCGTGATCAACGGCACCGAGCGCGTCATCGTCAGCCAGATGCACCGGTCGCCGGGCGTGTTCTTCGACCACGACAAGGGCAAGACCCATTCGTCGGGTAAGTACCTGTTCGCCGCCCGCGTGATCCCCTACCGTGGTTCCTGGCTGGACTTCGAGTTCGACGCCAAGGACCTCGTCTACGTCCGTATCGACCGCCGCCGGAAGCTGCCCGCCACCACCCTGCTGTTCGCGCTGGATGGCGCTGAGACGCAGAAGCTGCGGGCGGAGCGTGCGAAGGCCGGCCACGGCCTGGCCCCGTACGAGGCCCAGGGCATGTCCAAGGAGGAGATGCTCGCCGCCTTCTACGACACCATCACCTATTCCCGCGCCGGCGACGGCTGGAAGACCCCCTTCGTTGCCGAGCGCATGAAGGGCGTGAAGCTGGCCTCCGACCTCATCGACGCCCGCACGGGCGAGGTGCTGCTGCAGCGTGACACCAAGATGACCCCCCGCGTGCTGAAGAAGCTGCAGGAGGGTGGCCTGGAAGAGGTGAAGGTGCCGACCGAGGAGCTGGCTGGCCGCTACCTCGCCATCGACATCATCAACGAGCTGACTGGCGAAGTGATCTTCGAGGCGGGTGACGAGATCACCACCGCCGCCCTGGAGAAGCTGGAGAAGTTCGGCGTGGACGAGGTGCCGGTTCTGGCCATCGACCACCTGAACGTCGGCGCCTACATCCGCAACACCATGGCGGCGGACCGTAACGCCAGCCGTGAAGACGCGCTGATCGACATTTACCGCGTCATGCGTCCGGGCGAGCCGCCGACGCTGGAAAGCGCCGAGGCGCTGTTCAGCGGCCTGTTCTTCGACAGCGAACGCTATGATCTGTCGGCCGTGGGGCGCGTGAAGATGAACGCGCGTCTGGGCTTCCAGACCGACGACCAGATGCGCGTCCTGCGCAAGGACGACATCCTGGCCATCCTGAAGCTCCTGGTCGAGCTGAAGGACGGTCGCGGCGAGATCGACGACATCGACCACCTCGGCAACCGTCGCGTCCGCTCCGTCGGCGAGCTGATGGAGAACCAGTACCGCGTCGGCCTGCTGCGCATGGAGCGTGCGATCCGCGAGCGCATGAGCTCGGTCGAGATCGACACGGTCATGCCGCATGACCTGATCAACGCCAAGCCGGCCGCGGCGGCGGTGCGTGAATTCTTCGGCTCCTCGCAGCTGTCGCAGTTCATGGACCAGACCAACCCGCTGTCGGAAATCACCCACAAGCGCCGCCTGTCGGCGCTGGGGCCGGGCGGTCTGACCCGTGAGCGCGCGGGCTTCGAAGTCCGCGACGTGCATCCCACCCACTATGGCCGCATCTGCCCGATTGAGACCCCCGAAGGTCCGAACATCGGTCTGATCAACTCGCTGGCGACCTATGCCCGCGTGAACCAGTACGGCTTCATCGAGAGCCCCTACCGCAAGGTGGTGGACAAGCGCGTCACCAACGAGGTGGTCTATCTCTCCGCCATGGAGGAAGGCCGCTACATGGTGGCGCAGGCCAACGCCACCCTGGACGCCGAGAACCGCTTCGCCGACGAGCTCATCAGCTGCCGTAAGGGTGGCGAATACATGATGGCCCGTTCCGACATGATCGACCTGATCGACGTGTCGCCGAAGCAGCTGGTGTCCGTCGCCGCGGCGCTGATCCCGTTCCTGGAGAACGACGACGCCAACCGCGCGCTGATGGGCTCGAACATGCAGCGTCAGGCCGTGCCGCTGATCAAGGCGGACTCGCCGCTGGTCGGCACCGGCATGGAAGCGACCGTCGCCCGTGACTCGGGTGTGGCCATCGCGGCCCGCCGGGCTGGCGTCATCGACCAGATCGACGCCACCCGCATCGTCGTGCGCGCCACTGGCGACACGGACGCGGCGGCCCCCGGCGTCGACATCTACAACCTGCTGAAGTTCCAGCGCTCCAACCAGAACACCTGCATCAACCAGCGTCCGCTGGTGAAGGTGGGCGACCGGGTGGAGAAGGGCGACATCATCGCCGACGGTCCGTCGACCGACCTGGGCGAGCTGGCCCTGGGCCGCAACGTGCTGGTCGCGTTCATGCCCTGGAACGGCTACAACTTCGAAGACTCGATCCTGATCTCCGAGCGCATCGTGCGCGATGACGTCTTCACCTCGATCCACATCGAGGAGTTCGAGGTCATGGCCCGCGACACCAAGCTGGGCCAGGAAGAAATCACCCGCGACATCCCCAACGTCGGCGAAGAGGCTCTGAAGAACCTCGACGAGGCGGGCATCGTCTACATCGGTGCCGAGGTGAAGCCGGGTGACATCCTGGTCGGCAAGGTGACGCCGAAGGGCGAAAGCCCGATGACCCCGGAAGAGAAGCTGCTGCGCGCCATCTTCGGTGAAAAGGCCAGCGACGTGCGCGACACGTCCATGCGCCTGCCGCCGGGCGTCACCGGCACGGTGGTCGAGGTGCGCGTCTTCTCCCGCCGCGGCGTCGACAAGGACGAGCGCGCGCTGGCGATCGAGCGGGCCGAGATCGAGAAGCTGGCCAAGGACCGCGACGACGAGAAGGGGATTCTGGAGCGCAGCTTCTACACCCGCCTGAAGGAAACGCTGGTTGGCCAGACGGTGCTGTCGGCTCCGCGCGGCATCAAGTCGGGCGAGGTCATCACGGAAGAGCTGCTGTCCGGCCTGTCGCGCGGCCAGTGGCGCCAGATCGCGGTCGCCAACGACCAGATCATGGAGAACGTGGAAGCCTACGGCCGGGTGTTCGACGAGAGCATCCAGAAGCTGCAGGAGCGGTTCGAGAACAAGGTCGAGAAGCTGCAGCGCGGCGATGAGCTGCCGCCCGGCGTCATGAAGATGGTCAAGGTCTTCGTGGCGGTGAAGCGCAAGCTGCAGCCCGGTGACAAGATGGCTGGCCGTCACGGCAACAAGGGTGTGATCAGCCGCATCCTGCCCATCGAGGACATGCCCTACCTGGCCGACGGCCAGGCGGTCGACATCGTTCTGAACCCGCTGGGCGTGCCCTCGCGCATGAACGTCGGTCAGATCCTGGAGACCCATCTGGGCTGGGCCTCGGCCAACCTCGGCAAGCAGATCGGCCAGATGCTGGACCAGATGCGCCACGCCGAGCCGGAGGCCAAGGCCCCTGTCCTGGATGCGATCAAGGGCCGGATGAAGCACATCTACGGCGAGGCCGCCTACACCGAGGAGGTGAGCGACCTGACCGATGGTGAGGTGCTGGAACTGGCCGGCAACCTGCGTCGTGGCATTCCGTTCGCCACACCCGTCTTCGACGGCGCGCGGGAGGACGACATCGTCCGCATGCTGACGGAAGCCGGCATCGACAGCTCGGGCCAGATGGTGCTGACCGACGGCCGTACCGGCGAGGCGTTCGATCGCAAGGTCACCGTCGGCTACATCTACATGCTGAAGCTGCATCACCTGGTGGACGACAAGATCCACGCGCGCTCCATCGGCCCGTACAGCCTGGTCACCCAGCAGCCGCTGGGCGGTAAGGCCCAGTTCGGTGGCCAGCGCTTCGGTGAAATGGAGGTCTGGGCGCTGGAAGCCTACGGCGCCGCCTACACGCTGCAGGAAATGCTGACGGTGAAGTCGGACGACGTGTCCGGCCGCACCAAGGTCTACGAAGCCATCGTCCGTGGCGACGACAACTTCGAAGCCGGCATTCCCGAAAGCTTCAACGTGCTGGTCAAGGAACTGCGGTCCCTGGGCCTGAACGTCGAGCTGAACGAGCGGACCTACTGATCGCCGGTCGAGTTGGGACGGCGCCCTCGGGGATCTCCCCGGGGGCGCTTGTCCGTCCCGGTTCGCAGCCCCCAGGTCTGCGACATACAGAATTCCCAGCCCTTCCCAGGGGAGACGGCTTATGAATGAGTTGATGAACATTATCGGCCAGGTGCAGGGGCCGCAGAGCTTCGATCAGATCCGTATCTCGATCGCCAGCCCCGAGCGCATCCGGTCCTGGTCGTTCGGCGAGATCAAGAAGCCCGAGACCATCAACTACCGCACCTTCAAGCCGGAGCGCGACGGCCTGTTCTGCGCCCGCATCTTCGGCCCGATCAAGGACTACGAGTGCTTGTGCGGCAAGTACAAGCGCATGAAGTACCGCGGCATCATCTGCGAGAAGTGCGGCGTCGAAGTGACGCTGGCCAAGGTCCGGCGCGAGCGCATGGGCCACATCGAGCTGGCCTCGCCGGTCGCGCACATCTGGTTCCTGAAGAGCCTGCCGAGCCGCATTGGCCTGCTCATGGACATGACGCTGAAGGATCTGGAACGGGTCCTGTACTTCGAGAACTACGTCGTCACCGAGCCCGGCCTGACCCCGCTGAAGCTGCACCAGCTTCTGTCGGAGGAGGAGTACATCCAGGCCCAGGACGAGTACGGCGAGGACGCCTTCACCGCGTCCATCGGCGCCGAGGCCATCAAGGTCCTTCTCTCCGCCATCGACATGGAAGAGGAGATGAAGACCGTCCGCGAGGAGCTGAAGGAGACTTCCAGCGAGGCCAAGCGGAAGAAGCTGGTCAAGCGTCTGAAGCTCATCGAGGCCTTCCTGGAGTCCGGCTCGCGTCCGGAATGGATGATCCTGGACGTCGTTCCCGTCATTCCGCCGGAACTGCGCCCGCTGGTCCCGCTGGACGGCGGCCGTTTCGCCACGTCCGACCTGAACGACCTGTACCGCCGCGTCATCAACCGTAACAACCGCCTGAAGCGGCTGATCGAGCTGCGCGCGCCCGACATCATCGTGCGCAACGAGAAGCGCATGCTGCAGGAGGCCGTCGACGCCCTGTTCGACAACGGCCGCCGCGGCCGCGTCATCACCGGCGCCAACAAGCGCCCGCTGAAGTCCATCAGCGACATGCTGAAGGGCAAGCAGGGCCGCTTCCGTCAGAACCTGCTGGGTAAGCGCGTCGACTATTCCGGCCGTTCGGTCATCGTCGTGGGCCCGGAACTGAAGCTGCACCAGTGCGGCCTGCCGAAGAAGATGGCGCTTGAGCTGTTCAAGCCCTTCATCTACGCCAAGCTGGAACTGTACGGCATGGCCTCCACCATCAAGGCGGCCAAGCGCATGGTGGAAAAGGAGCGTCCCGAGGTATGGGACATCCTGGAAGAGGTTATCCGCGAGCACCCGGTCATGCTGAACCGGGCGCCCACGTTGCACCGTCTGGGCATCCAGGCCTTCGAGCCGACCCTGATCGAAGGCAAGGCCATCCAGCTGCACCCGCTGGTCTGCACCGCCTTCAACGCCGACTTCGACGGCGACCAGATGGCCGTGCACGTCCCGCTGAGCCTTGAGGCCCAGCTGGAAGCGCGCGTCCTGATGATGTCGACCAACAACATCCTGTCGCCCGCCAACGGCAAGCCCATCATCGTCCCCAGCCAGGACATCGTCCTGGGTCTGTACTACATCACGATGGAACTGCCGGGCGCGGTGGGCGAGGGCATGGCCTTCACCGACATCGGCGAGATCGAGCAGGCCCTGGCGGCCAAGGTCGTCACCCTGCATTCCAAGGTGAAGGCCCGCTACCACACCGTGGACCAGGATGGTAACCCCATCGTGACCCGCGTGGAGAGCACGCCTGGCCGCATGCTGCTGTCGGAAATCCTGCCGCGGCATCCGGCGATCAGCTTCCAGATGATCAACCGGCTGCTGACCAAGAAGGACGTGGGCAACATCATCGACGCCGTCTACCGCCATTGCGGTCAGAAGGAGACGGTGATTTTCGCCGACCGCCTGATGAAGCTGGGTTTCAGCCACGCCTGCCGCGCCGGCATCTCCTTCGGCAAGGACGACATGGTCATCCCGGCCGAGAAGGAGACGCTGATCCACGAGGCGCAGGAGCGCGTCAAGGAGTACGAGCAGCAGTACCTGGACGGCCTGATCACCCAGGGCGAAAAGTACAACAAGGTGGTCGACGTCTGGTCGGAAACGACCGAAAAGGTCGCCGGCGCCATGATGAAGGTCATCGAGCAGCCTCGCCCCGGCGTCGGCGTCAACTCGGTGTACATGATGGCGCACTCCGGTGCCCGTGGCTCCGCCGCCCAGATCAAGCAGCTGGCCGGTATGCGCGGCCTGATGGCCAAGCCCTCGGGCGAGATCATCGAGACGCCCATCATCTCGAACTTCAAGGAAGGCCTGACCGTGTTGGAGTACTTCAACTCCACCCACGGTGCCCGTAAGGGTCTGGCCGACACCGCCTTGAAGACGGCGAACTCCGGTTACCTGACGCGCCGTCTGGTCGACGTCGCGCAGGACGCCATCGTCGTCGAGCATGATTGCGGCACCACCAAGGGCCTGACCATGCGTGCCGTCATCGACGGTGGCGAGGTCATCTCGCCCTTGTCGGAGCGCATCCTGGGCCGTTGCGCCTCGGTCGACGTGGTCGATCCGCTGAGCGGCAAGGTTCTCGTTCCGGCCGCAGGCCTGATCGACGAGCAGGCTGTGGAGTTGATCGAGCGCGCCGGCATCGACACCGTGCTGATCCGCTCGGTGCTGACCTGTGAGACCCGTGAGGGCGTCTGCGGTTGCTGCTACGGCCGCGATCTGGCCCGCGGCACCACCGTGAACATCGGTGAGGCCGTCGGCGTCATCGCCGCGCAGTCGATCGGTGAGCCCGGCACGCAGCTGACGATGCGTACCTTCCACATCGGTGGCGCGGCGCAGCGTGGCGCCGAGCAGTCGTCCGTGGACAGCAGCCTTGATGCCAAGGTCGTCGTGAAGAACCGCAACATGGTTCTGAATGGCGAGGGCGTTCCCGTCATCATGGGCCGCAACGTGGAACTGGCGCTGTTCGACCTGCAGGGTCGTGAGCGCGCCCGTCACCGCGTCCCCTATGGCGCCAAGCTGAACAAGCTGCTGGTCGAGGACGGCGTGCTGGTGAAAAAGGGCGATCGCCTGGCGGAGTGGGACCCCTACACCCTGCCGATCATCACCGAGCGGGAGGGTACCGCCAACTACGTCGACCTGGTCGAGGGCGTGTCCATGCGTGAGGTGGTCGATGAGGCCACGGGCATCTCGTCCAAGGTGGTGGTCGACTGGCGTCAGCAGCCGCGCGGTGCGGAACTCCGCCCCCGCGTGACCCTGCGCGACGCCAACGGCGATATCATCAAGCTGCCGAACGGCGTGGAGGCCCGCTACTACCTCAGCGTGGACGCCATCCTGTCGGTGGAGAATGGCGCGCATGTGAAGGCCGGTGACGTGCTGGCCCGTATCCCGCGTGAAAGCTCCAAGACGCGTGACATCACCGGCGGTCTTCCGCGCGTGGCGGAGCTGTTCGAAGCCCGTCGTCCCAAGGACTTCGCCATCATCTCGGACATCGATGGCCGGGTTGAGTTCGGCAAGGACTACAAGACGAAGCGCCGCATCGTGGTCGTCCCCAACGACGAGAACGAGACGCCGCGTGAGTACCTGATCCCGAAGGGCAAGCACATCTCCGTGCAGGAGGGTGACTATGTCCAGAAGGGCGACCTGCTGATGGACGGCAACCCCGTCCCGCATGACATCCTGGCCGTCATGGGCGTGGAGGCTCTGGCCTCTTACCTCACCAACGAAATCCAGGACGTCTATCGTCTGCAGGGCGTGAAGATCAACGACAAGCACATCGAGGTGATCGTTCGCCAGATGCTGCAGAAGGTCGAGATCGACGAGCCGGGTGACACCACGCTGCTGATCGCCGAGCAGGTCGACCGCGCCGAGTTCGAGGCCGAGAACCGCAAGGTTCAGGCCCGCATGGACGAGGGCGAGGGTGGTCTGCGGTTCGCCCGCGGCCGTCCGGTGCTGCAGGGCATCACCAAGGCCAGCCTGCAGACGCGCTCCTTCATCTCGGCCGCGTCGTTCCAGGAAACGACCCGCGTGCTGACGGAAGCCGCCGTCCAGGGCAAGTCGGACAATCTGGAAGGTCTGAAGGAAAACGTCATCGTCGGCCGTCTGATCCCGGCCGGTACCGGCAGTGTCGTGAACCGCCTGAAGCAGATCGCCGCCGAGCGCGACCGGGAACTCTCCGCCTTGCAGGCGGGTGACGCCCCGGCCCTGCCGACGGAGACCCCGACGGAGCAGCCGGCCGCCTGAGGCTGTCGGGTGCTTGAGTAAAGAGAAGGGCCGCATCCCGGTTGGGGTGCGGCCCTTTTCCTATTCCGGTGGCGGGCGCGCCGTGGCGGGCGTGGCGCGCAAGCATCAATGCGCCACTGGGTGCAACAGCCCATGGGCCTGCAGGGGCAACGGCAGCGGCGTACCGGCATGCCAGTCCGCCGCCATGTCCTGCGCCGATTGCCGCTCGTCGGCGGACAGCCGCTGTTCCAACCGCGCGCGCAGGGCGGCGGCCTCGGGGCTGGTTTTGTGGCTGAGGTTCAGGAGGATATAGGCGGCGACGGCATCCTTGGGCACGCCGTCACCCACCTCATACCGGGTGCTCAGGTAAAACAGCGCGTGCTGATCCCCCTGTTGCGCGGCCTCCGCCCCCCATCTCGCCGCCTCTTCGGGGTCCTTCAGGGTACCGATACCCAGGCTGTAGATGGCGGCCAGGTTCTTTTGCGCCTGGAGGTCGCCGTTGGTCGCCGCCCGTTTGAACAGGGCGAGGCCCTTGGCGGGGTCCTGAGGCACGCCCCGTCCCAGGAAATAGAGGGAGCCCAGGTTGTTCATGGCATGGGCTTGGCCCTGCGCGGCGGCCTTCTCGTACCAGGCGCGGGCTTTGACGTTGTCATGGACGAACGGTGGCGGTGCGCCCCGGCCCGAGGCCGGCTCGATCGTCACCGACGGCTCCTCATAGATCCATCCAAGATAGGTTTGCGCCTCGGCATCACCCTTTTCCGCCAGCGGCGTCAGCAAGGCCACCGCCTCGCTTTCCTTCCCCGCCTCGAAGGCCGCGATACCCTGGTCCAGGGTGGATGTGGCGGCGGGTTGTACGGCCGGCATGCTGGATGTCGGTGGCATGTCGGCCTGTATCGTCGCGGCGCCGGCGGGTGCCACCGCGATGGTCAGTCCGGCGGCGGCCCCCGCCGCCAAGATCAAGGCGCGCGACCAGCGCAGCCATTCCACCCTGCTGTTCCCCATCTGATACTCCCCTCCATTGGCCCGTTGCCGGGCGTGTTGCCTGAGGGTGATCAGCAACTAAGGCGGGATAGTGGCGGACAATCACGTCCGCGTCGCTGTCGGCAGGGGCTGGCCCGGCTGCCAGGACTTGGCCAGGGTCTGAGCCTCCGCCTTTTGCGCGGTCGTCAGCTCGCCGTCCAGGCGGGTGCGCAGGGCGTGGGAGTCCGGGTTCTCGCCCGACAGCATGGCCAGGGTATAGGCCAGCACCGGGTTGCGCGGCAAGCCGGCGCCGGTGTCGTAGAGGCGGGCCAGCAGCGTTTGGGCGTGGGGCTCCCCTTGGCGAGCGGCGGCGCGGGCCCAGTGGGCGGCCTCCACATCGTCCTTGGGCGTGTCCTGGCCCATGTAATAGATCATCGCCAGGTTCATCTGCGCCTGCGCGTCGCCCTTCTTGGCCGCCTTGCGGAACAGGCTGATGCCCTTGGGCGCGTCCTTGGACACGCCGTTGCCCAGGTAGTAGAGCGAGCCCAGATTGTTCAGGGCGTGGGCATGGCCCTTGCCGGCCGCCTTGGCGTACCAGGTGCGGGCGCGGGTGTAGTCCACCGGTACGCCCAGGCCCTTCTCATACATCCATCCCAGATAGGTCTGCGCCTCGGCATCGCCCTTGTCGGCGGCGGGCGTCAGGTCGGCCAGGGCCGTGGGATAATCCTTGCGCTTGAAGGCGTCCACGCCGTGCTGGGTGTCTGCCCAGGCGCCGCCGCCGCCCATGGCCACGCATAGGGACAGAAGCGCCGCCGCCAGCGGGACGGATTTGCGCCCGGAATAACGATGCATGCCCAAACCCTCCATCGCTGCGGCTGGCGGTCGCTCCGCCTGCTGTCTCGTCAGCGTGGGGGGCCATTGGGGCGGGAAAGGGGCGGGTGGGGGCTTGTCCTGTGACCAGACGGTGACATCGCCGCCGGTTGGCGGCGTCGGTCTTATTTCCCGGTCTTGCGGACGGCGTTCACCGCTTGGTCCAGCGCCTGCAGGAACTGCGACTTGTCGCGCTTGGCCATGGGGGCGTTGCCGCCCTGGACCACGCCCATGGCGCGCAGGTCGCTCATCAAGGCGCGGGTAGCGATGGCCGTGCCGATGGACTGCGGGGTGAAGGGGCGGCCTGTGGGGCCAATGACCCGGCTGCCGGCTTTCAGGCAGCGGTCGGCCAGGGGGATGTCGGCGGTGATGACGATGTCGCCGACGCCGCAATGGGTGGCGATCCAATCGTCGGCGGCGTCGAATCCGTCGCTGACCACCACCAACTGCACCAGCCCGCCGGGCGGCACCCGCAGCGGGCCGTTGGACACCAGGTAGGTCTTCAGCTGGTACCGCTCCGCCACCTTGAACACCTCTTCCTTCACGGGGCAGGCGTCGGCATCGACATAGATATCCAGCATAGGGTTTAAGGCTTTCGAATGCGTGCCGCCCGCGTTGCGCGCGGGTGGGATGGTGGGGTAAAAGGCGTCGCCGGCTGGGTTGCGACCCTGCCCTTGTTGCCACCCTTTGTGAAGAGACAGCCCATGGCGTCGTACCAATATGTATATGTGATGAAGGGTGTGACCAAGGTCTACCCCGGCGGCCGCAAGGTGTTCGAGAACATCTGGCTGAGCTTCTACCCCGGCGCCAAGATCGGCGTGCTGGGCGTGAACGGCTCGGGTAAGTCCACCCTGCTGAAGATCATGGCCGGCCTGGACAAGGACTACAACGGCGAGGCCTGGGCCGCCGACGGCGTGTCCGTGGGCTACCTGCCGCAGGAACCGCAGCTGGACCCCAACAAGAACGTCCAGGAAAACGTCATGGACGCCCTGGGCGCCACCAAGGGCCTGCTGGACCGGTTCAACGAGGTCAGCAACGCCATGGCGGACCCGGACGCCGACTTCGACGCGCTGATCGCCGAGCAGGCGGAGCTGCAGGAGAAGATCGACGCCGCCGACGCCTGGGACATCGAGCGCACCGTGGACATCGCCATGGACGCCCTGCGCTGCCCCCCGGGCGATGCCGACGTGACCAAGCTGTCGGGCGGTGAGAAGCGCCGCGTGGCGCTGTGCAAGCTGCTGCTGTCCAAGCCCGACATGCTGCTGCTGGACGAACCGACCAACCATCTGGACGCGGAAAGCGTCGCCTGGCTGCAGCGCTTCCTGGCCGACTACAAGGGCACGGTGGTGATGGTCACCCACGACCGTTACTTCCTGGACAACGTCACCGGCTGGATCCTGGAACTGGACCGCGGCTCGGGCATCCCCTACGAGGGCAACTACTCCAGCTGGCTGGAACAGAAGGAAAAGCGCCTGGCCCAGGAAGGCCGCACCGAGGACGCCCGCCAGAAGCAGCTGGCCCAGGAACTGGAATGGGTGCGGCAGAGCCCGCGCGCGCGCCAGGCCAAGTCCAAGGCCCGTATCCAGGCCTACGAGGAATTGTTGGCCCAGAGCACGAAGGAGGCGATCACCGACACCCAGATCGTCATCCCCGTGCCGCCCCGCCTGGGCAACGTGGTCATCGAGGCCGAGCACCTGAAGAAGGGCTTCGGCGACCGCCTGCTGATCGACGACCTGTCCTTCCGCCTGCCGCCGGGCGGCATCGTGGGCATCATCGGCCCCAACGGCGCCGGCAAGACCACCCTGTTCCGCATGATCACCAACCAGGACACGCCGGACGCCGGCACCTTCAAGGTGGGCGAGACGGTGAAGCTGGGCTATGTCGACCAGAGCCGCGACGCCCTCAACCCCAACAAGACGGTGTGGGAAGAGATCTCCGGCGGCCTGGACGTCATCGAGCTGGGCAAGAAGTCCATGCCCAGCCGCGCCTACGTCTCCGCCTTCAACTTCCGTGGCTCCGACCAGCAGAAGAAGGTGGGGCAGCTGTCGGGCGGTGAGCGCAACCGCGTGCACTTGGCCATGATGCTGAAGTCCGGCGCCAACGTCCTGTTGCTGGACGAACCGACCAACGATTTGGACGTGGAAACCCTGCGCGCCCTGGAAGAGGCGCTGGTCAGCTTCGCCGGCTGCGCCGTGGTCATTAGCCACGATCGCTGGTTCCTGGACCGCATCGCCACCCACATCCTGGCCTTTGAGGGCGAAAGCCAGGTGGTCTGGTTCGAGGGCAACTACCAGGACTACGAAGCCGACCGCAAGCGCCGCCTGGGCTCGGCTGCCGACCAGCCGCACCGCATCAAGTACCGCCCGCTGGTGCGCAACTAAGCGCGTCAGGCTCGGTGGAATAGGAAACGGGGAGCGGTGATGCCGCTCCCCGTTTTCATTGTAGAGGTGACTTAAGCGTAGGCCCAACCGTCCGCGTCAACGGAGGGACGGCGCGGCGATAGGCGTGTCCGGTGCCGTCGCGGCCGGCGGGATGTGGCCATTCGACCGATCAAGGCGCGGGGCAGCGCGCGCCAAGCGTTGCGTACCTTGGCCATAACGGCGTCACGCGCGATCCGCAAACGCAGGGTGGCGCCCAGCATCAATCCCAGGATCGTCAGATCCAGGACGCTGGCCAGGTCCAGCATGCCCAGCCAGGCGATGCCCTCCGGCAGGCCGCTGGCCACCAAGATAACTGCTTCGCCCTTGGCCATATACCAGGCCAATCCGCAGATGGCAGCCATCGCGAGCACCAGCAGCATCTGCCGTGGTGATATCCATGGCAAGGCCTGGGCCGGTATCTCCACCAGCAGTCGCCGCAGGGCCCGGCCGATGGGCAGGTCGGGGAAAGTCACGGCGATCACCAAGGCCAAACCCAACAGACCATAGCAGACGACGATGGATGACATCGGGGACCTCTGGGCGGTGAATGATCCCCGTTGAGGTGGGATCTTCAAGACCCTTTATCAACCATCCCGCGTGGCATCCTCCACGACATGGCGGAAGTGCCCCAGGAGACAATCCATCGCCGGGCCCGCCTGGCTGCATCCTGGAATGAAAACTGGCGCCGATAGGGGCGGCTGGGCTTCGGTCAGCGGGCTCAGGGCGCGCAGCTGGTCCAGGCTTTGCGCCGTGAAGCGGGCGCGGATGACGGTTTGGCCGTCCGCCCGGCGCCAGCGTTCCAGCACCAGCGCCGATCCCGGGGGCACCTGGTCGGGCTGATAGCCCGGCAGCACCCAGTCCAGGCGCAGCAGGCTGGCCAGAAGCAGGATGGTGCCGTCGTGGCCCACCAGCACGGTGACGGCGGGGCCCTCGCCGGCCATCAGGTCCACCAAGTGCCGCGCCAACGGCCCGGCGCCCACGCGGGCGATGTACGGTGTGCGCAGCCGGGCGTCCAGGTCGGCGGCGTGCGCGGCCCCGGCGCGGTTCAGCGCGTCGGCGCCCACCCGGCCGCCCAGCAGGCTGGACAGCGGCGCCCCGTCGGCATAGGCCATGATCAGGCTTTCCGTCAGGCCCGACGCCGTGGCCAGGGGGCCTCGCAGGTTCAGCCAGTCATCGCCTTGGCCCCGTTCCAGGGAGGACGGCACGTCGGTCAGCAACCGGCGACCGGCCAGCCTGCCGCCCGGCTGGGCTTGCGTCCGGCAGTCGGCCGGGGCGCAGTTCAGCAGCAGCCGTTGCAGGGCCGCCACCGTGTCGGCATGTGCCGCCGTCCAGGCCGTGGCATCGCCGATACGGCCGCGCACGGCGGCCAGCGCCAGGTCGGGATCGAGATGCGTGGCCCCCGCCGGCACGGGATCGAACAGCGGGTCGGCCTTGCTCGTCACCGTGTCGACGCGGGCGGGGCAGCCGGGCAACAGCTGTTCGGCCAGCGCCCGGCCCGTTTCCACCGTGCGCTGGGGCAGGTTGGCATGCACCCCCGCGGCGGCGCAGTCGCCCGGCGGCAGCAGACCCAGCGCCCGGTAATGCTCCCGGTAATAGGCGCCGAACAGGGCGGCGGCCCGGAAGCCGTGGGCTGTCAGGTGGCCGGGCGGCACGGCGAAGGCCGGCCAGGGCTCCGCCGTCCAGCGGCCCAGCTCCTCCGGCGTCGACATGGCGGCGCGGATGCCGTGCCGGGTCAGGATGACCACCCGCTCCAGATGGTCCGCCGGCGCCCCGGCCGCTTCCGGCCGGGCGGGCAGGGCCAGCAGCAGCATCGCCGCCGCCAGCCCCCGCAGCAGGGCCTTGCCGCCCATCAGTACTTCACCCGCACGCCGAACCGGAAGGTGCGGCCGAAGTCGGTGTATGTCGCGAACAGGCCGTTGTTCACATACTGGCTCTGGGCTGAACCGGTCACGTTGATGGCCTCCGCCGTCAGGGTCATGTGGTCGTCCACCGCGTAGGTGGCGTTCAGGTCCAGGGTGCCGAAGGCCCGGTCGTTGACCGACGACAGTCCGTTGGTGCCCACCTGGTTCAGGATGTTGCCCGTCCAGCTGTAGGCCGCGCGCACGCCAATGGGCCCCTTCTCGTAAAAGGCGGTCAGGTTGTAGCTGTGCCGCGCCACACCGGCCAAATCGGCCTCGAAGAAGCGGCCGGTGGTGATGTCGTGGTAGGTCGCCCCGGAATTGGTGATGGTGAGGTTGGCCAGGAAGCCCAGGCCATCGAAGGGGGCGGGCAGGAAGGTGAACAGCTGCTGATAAGCCAGCTCGCCACCGATGACATGGGCGCCGCCGCCATTGACAGGCGCGGTCAGCAGATAGCTTTGCCCGTCCACCACCAGCGGGGTCACCTGGTTGAAGGTGAAGGTGCTGATGTCCTTGTAGAAGAAGTCGGCGATCAGCGCGCTGCTGCGGGTGAAGTACCACTCGGCCGAGGCGTCGTACTGCCAGGCTTCATAGGGGCGCAGCTGCGGGTTGCCGCCGGTGGCGGTGAAGATGGTGTTGGAGGAGTTCAGCGTGGTCTGCGGGCCCAGGCTGGACAGCGACGGCCGCGTGATGACCTTGGAGGCCGCCAGGTGCAGCTGCACGTCGGGCTGCAACTCCAGCACCAGGTTGGCCGAGGGCAGGGCGTTGGTGTAGATGCGCTCGTACCGCACCGGGATGGCCCGGGTGCCGCTGGTGGCACTGCCGCTGGACGTCTGGTCGGTGTTGGTGACGCGCACGCCGGCGTCGCCGCGCAGGGGCAGGCCGAACAGGGTGGTGGACAGGCTGGTCATGACGTAACCGGCGCTGATGGTCTCCGTCACCTTGTAGGAATTGCGCAGGTCGGCGGCCGTCAGCGGCTGGTCCACCACGGCGGGGTCCATGCGGCTGTAGAACGCGCCGGTGTCCGGCACCAGCCAGGTGCGGGGCAGGGTGCCGGAGGCGTCGGCCAGGAAGCCGCTGACCGGGAAGCTGTCGTAATAGCTGGCGGGGAAATACTGGCCGGCGATGTTCTTGGTGATGGTCAGGTCGCGACGGTCGTAGTCGCGGCCCCGGTCACGATACTTGGCGCCCATCTGGATCTTGGCGAAGGGGCCCCAGTCCAAATCATGCTCCGCATCGAACTGGATGGCGCCTTCCGTGTCCTTGGCGTTTTCGGTGCGCCATTCCAGCCGGCGGCCCGGCAGCAGGGTGATGGAGTTCAGGTCGGCGGTCAGATAGTTCAGGCTGGGCACGCCATCGTCCGACGACGGCATGCTGAAGCTGACCTGGCCGGCGGACCCCAGGATGCGGGACCGGCGGATGGGGGTGGGCGTGCCGCTGTCGGCGCGGTTGTAGGCGCCGTCGGCCGACAGGGTCCAGCCGTCGATGCGGTACTTGCCGTTCAGCCCCACCTGATAGTTGGTGTGCAGCAGGTCGGACTCCTCGCGGCCGATCTGCACGCTGACCGGGGCGGTCGCCGCCACAACGGCGCCGTCCTTGATGACCACGCTGCCCGGGACCGCTTTGGATATGGTCCAGTCGGCGGAGTAGGTCTTTTCGTCGTAGTGCATGTTCAGCCGGGTGAACAGCACGTCCAGCCCGACCTCCAAATTGTCGTTTGGCGCCCATTGCGCCGCCGCGTTCATGCCCACGCGGCGGCTGTGCTGCATCTCCAGCGTGGGGCGGACGCCGCTGGCGTCGATCACCGGGCCGCTGTCGGCCTTGCCGTCGCCATTGGTGTCGATGCCGTTGGGATAGAGGGTCCAGTTGCTGCCCAGCACGCGATCCTGGCGCACCGTGCGCTCGTCATACACGGCAGCCAGCAGGACGCCGAAGGTCTTGGCGTCGTTGTTCCAGCTGGTGAGACCGGAGACGTGGGGGTCGGCGGCGTCGGCCAGCTGGGCGTAGCTGCCGCTGGCCGATCCGGTGAAGGTCAGGTCGCCCAGCTCCAGCGGGCGAAAGGTGCGGATGTTCACCAGGCCGCCGATGGCGCCCTCATCCTGGCTGGCCAGGGGGCTTTTCACCACCTCGATACCCGACACCAGTTCGGACGGCAGGGTATCGAAGCGGAAGTTGCGGCCCGATTGGCCGCTGTCGCGCACGTTCTCGTTCACCGCCATGCTGCGGCCGTTCAGGGTGGTGACCTCGAAATCCGGGCCCAGGCCGCGGATGCGGACGAACAGGCCCTCGCCCCGATCGCGGGAGATGGTGACGCCCGGGATGTGCTGCATGGCCTCGGCCACGTTCTGGCTGGGAAATTTACCGATGTCCTCCGCCGAAATGGCGTCCACCACGTTGTCCGCCAGACGCTTGGTGTCCAGGGCGCGGGTGACGCTGCCGGCAAAGCCGGTGACAATGATTTCCTCCAGCGGGCTGGCATCGGCGGCAGCCAGGCTGGTGGCGGGGGCCGCGCTCACGGGCGGGGTGGAGGTTGCGGCTTTGGTGGCCCCCATCTTCAGCACGACGCTGTCGCCGTCCAGCGTGTAGTCCAGTCCGGTGCCCGCCAGCAGGCGGCCCAGCGCGTCCGGGGTGCTGAAGGCGCCGCTGAGGCCGCCAGTACGCTTGCCGTCCAGCAGCGCCGGGTCGGCCAGCACCTGTAAGCCGGTGGCGCGGGAGAAGGCGTTGAGCGCGGCGCGCAGGTCGCCGGCGGCGATGGTGAATTGCGTCACGCTCTGCGCCGCCAGGGCGGCCGGCGCCGTGGTCGTGATCGCCGCCGTGGCCAGGGCCAGGGCGGAGGCTGAGGCGCGCAGGTGGCGCAGGGCGCGGCCGAGGGCCGTATCCAGGTTCTTCATTCTTGTCCCCAAATCCCGTGGCCGCGTCCCCCGGTGGGCGCGACCTCGGGCCGGAAGACGGTCGGGCCTTCGCAAACCGGACAGCGAATTTTGTGAAGCTTATGAGACGGGGCCTACGCCGTGGGTTGCAGCACCAGGCGATCGGCGTCCCGCTCCACGGTGAAGCCGTGGACCCGGCCCAGGGTGCCGAGCAGGCGGGCGGGATCATCCAGCCGGAAGCGGCCGGAGATCTGGCGCGCGGCCAAGCGGCTGTCGGTCAGCACGATGGGCACGGCGCTGCGGCGGCTCAGCCGTTCGGCCAGCCGGCCCAGGGTGACGCCCTCCGTTTCCAGCCAGCCCTGGCGCCAATCCTCGGCGGTGGGGTTGAAGTCGGCCATGGCCTGAAGCTGGCCGTTATGGACATCGGCGCGCTGTCCCGCCGTCAGCTCGCGCCGGCCGCCGGTGGCGCTGAGGCGCACCCGGCCGCGATAGACGGACAGTTCCACCACGTCGCGGGTCAGGTCGATATCGAAGGCGGTGCCCAGGACGGTGATCGCGGCGCGGTCGCCGGCCTGAATCTCGAACGGCCGGTCGCTGTCGTGCGCCACGTCGAAGAAGGCTTCGCCCCGGCTCAAGGTCAGCCACCGGTGGCCGTGGCCCAAGCGTGCCTCGACCACCGTGTCGCCGTTGAGGTCCAGCCGCGTTCCGTCCGGCAGGGCGACGCTGCGCCCTTGGCCGTTGGCCGTCTCATAGCGCAGGGGCGTGGCCAGCGCGCGATCCAGGGTGGGCCAGGCCATGACCATGGCCGCGACGGCGCAGGCCGCCAGCGCGAGGCGGGGCAGCACGCGGGCCACCACGGCGGTCCGGGTGGCACTGCGGCCGGGGGCTGAGGCGTCCAGTGCGGCCAGCGCCTCCGCCAGGGCGGGATCCCCCAGGGTGGTGGCCAGCGCCTGGTACCGGTCGCGGTGGCGCGGGTCGGCGGCCAGCCAGGCCTGGAACGCGGCCTCCTCCGCCGGCGGCAGGGGGGCATCGGCACGGCGCAAAGCCCACCGGGCGGCCTCCTCCGCCACATCGGGGGGGCCATTGGTGCTGTGGTCGGCCATCACGGCGTGCCCTCCTTCCGGCTCGCCAGCGGGCGGGCGCGGTCGCCGCGCGCCATTTCCTGGTGCAACCACTCCAGGGCGCGCACCACATGCTTTTCCGCCGCCGCCTCGCTCATGTCCAGGGCCTGCGCGATATCACGGAGGCTTTCCCCCTTGAGGCGCCGGCGGACGAAGACCTCCCGGCGCAAGGGGGGCATGGCCTCCAAGGCCCGCTGAAAGGCGGCCACGCGCTGACGGTGCATGATCACCTCCTCCGCCCGGGGGGCGTCGCACGCCAGGTCGTCGCCCAGCTCTTCGGCCGCGGCGCGATGGCTGGCGCGGAAATGATCGCGCACCAGGTTCTGCGCGATGCGGAAGCATAGGGCGGCACTGTCCCCCACCGTGCTTTTCAGGCGATAGGTGAACAGCCGGATGAAGGTTTCCTGCACCAGGTCCTCGCTGACCCAGGGGTCGCCCACCCGGCGCATGATGAACCGGTAGAGGCTGGTGCGTTCAGGTAGTGAATCCTCGGTCATGGCGTGCGCCCCTGGCCTGCGATGGCGCGGCGTCTATCATCAACGACCGTCGGTTGCGACCCTGGGCGCATGACATTCTCATGACCGCTCCGGCCTCAGGAGTGATGGGGCGGCGGCAGCAGATGCGCGGCCACCGTGGTGTCAAAGCCGGTATCGCGGGAGATTTCACCCGGCGGCGCCACGTCCCATGACCATGTGGCCAGGCGTTTCCCCGGAAGTGCCTGGCCGAACAACGGGTCCTCGACCGACTGGACGCGTCCGTGGCCGTCCCGCCACCGGCGCTCCACATCCGCCAGGATCAGGCAGGGGGTGGCCAGGCGCGCCAGGTGGTCGAGGTGCGCCCGCACGATGTCCGCCGCCAGCCGATCGGCCGCCGCTTCCCCCTCTTGCGCCGCCACCAGGCCCCGTGCCGCCAGGGGCAGCTGTGACGCCAGGTTCAGCGACACGACCAAGTCCAAGGCGGTGCCGACATAAGCGTCACACCCGGGTGCCAGAGGGTGGCCGGCGGCGATGCGGTCCACCAGGCCGGTCAGGTCCA
Source organism: Nitrospirillum karajorum (assembly GCF_036348415.1). NCBI lineage: Bacteria > Pseudomonadati > Pseudomonadota > Alphaproteobacteria > Rhodospirillales > Azospirillaceae > Nitrospirillum > Nitrospirillum karajorum. Next base: position 540,036 of record NZ_JAZBQB010000003.1, on the reverse strand, counting down.
CGAGATCCAGACGGAGCCGGGACTCATGCCAAGCCCGCCAGCGAGCCGCCGGCCCATGGGCGATATCGGCCAGAATGAGCCGTTCGAAGCGGGACAGCAGCGCCACCAGCGGCAGGTCCAGCAGCGAGCCGGAGCCCAGGACCAGCAGGGTTCCGCCCCGGCCGAACCGCTCCGCCGCCTCGGCCACCTGCCGCCGGCTGTTTTCCAGGTGGGGCGCCCAGTCGCGGGCGCGGCGGCGCCCCCGGGCAGCGATGGCCGCCGCTTCGCGATGATATCCCAGCCGCCGGGCGGCGGGTGGGCAGGCCGTCAGGCCGCTGGTGATCCATTCCACAAGCATGGAGGGAGGCTACGGTGCCCAGCGCCAAAAAGAAATGGCGCCCCGGGGTCGTTGCCCCGGGGCGCCATTCCAACTGCCAATTCTCTCAATTCTGCCGGCTTTATTGGGCCACGCCGGCGTTGGCCTTCTGGATACGGTCGCGCAGGGCTTCCAGCAGGGCGTTGAAGTCGCCGCCATGGCTTTCGATCACGGAGGCGAACTCGGAACGCTGCGTCAGGCTCATGCTGACGTTTTCCACCACCACGTCGATGATGCGGAAGCTGCCGTCCTTGGAACGCAGGCGCCAGTCGACATTCACCGCCGGACCGTTGGAACGGATGACCTGGCTGTTGACGATGGCGTCCTTTTCACCGTCCGGCTGGGCGTTGCCGACCTTGAACGTCTCACCGGCGTACTGGCTGAACCGTTCCGCGTAGACCGAGACGATCATGGTCTGGAACAGCTTCATGTATTCCTGACGCTGGGCGTCGTTGGCGATGTTCCAGTACCGGCCCAGGACGAAGCGGCCAATGGTCTGCAGGTCGAAATTCTGTTCCAGCAGCTGGGTGAAGGTGGACTGGATTTCCGCCTTCGAGGCGCCGGGCTTGGACAGGACGCCGATGGCCCGGTCGCCCAATCCCTGCACGAACTTCACGGCCGCGCCGGCATCGGCGGCGGCCAGCGCGGGGGTGGCGAAGGGCAGGCCCAGGGAAAGGGCGAGGCCCATCGTGGCGGTGCCGAGCAAAAGGGTACGGCGCGTCAGCATGTTGGTCATGGCCTTGTTGATCTCTTCGTGTGTCAAGACTGTCCGCTGGGGACGGGGGCTGATGCAGTGATGGGGGTCACGGCGGGTCAGTACAGTTTCGGGCGTCCCGCTTCCATCATGGCGGCGGCATGGCCGACGCCCAGGCGCCGGGCGCCTTTCTATTACGGGTCGGGGTTCTGGGAGTAGTCGGGAATGGTGGGATATTGGCGCGGATCTGCCTTGCCGTTCAGGATATAGCCGTCGCGTTGCTGCCGATAGGCGGCGCGGATGGCGGCGTAGTAATCGACGCTGTTCTTGCGCAGATCGTCCAGCGCCTCGAAATAGGTTGACCGCGCGTCGAGCACCGTCAAGCCAACGCGGGTATAGTTGGCCCAGTCGTTGTCGGTGTTGCCGGCGACGCGGGTGACCGGATCGCCCCATGCCTCAAGCCCGAAGCCGGCGGCGTCGCGGACGGAGGAGGCGCCCAGGAAGGGCAGCACCAGATAGGGGCCCTCGTCGATGCCCCAGACGGCGAAGGTCTGGCTCAGGCTCTGATAATGATAGGGGATGCCATTGGCGGCCGCCACGTCGACCAGGCCGCCGATGCCCACCGTGGAGTTGATGACGAACCGCTCCACCGTCACGCCAGCGCCCTCGAAGTCGCCTTGCAGCAGGTTGTTGGCCAGGGTGAGGGGGGAGCGCACGTTGTTCAGCACGTTGGACACGGCGTCGCGCAGGGCCGGCGGGATGGCCCAGCGGTAGGCCTGGGCCACCGGGCGCAACACGGCCTGGTCCACCTGGTCGTTGAACCAGAAGACGCCGCGGTTCATCCCTTCCAGCGGGTCATTGGCCTCCGGGCCCGCCAAGGCGGGCTGCATCGGGGTGCCGTCGGGCTTGTGGGCGCAGGCGGATGTGCCGAGCAAGGCCATCAAGGCAAGTAATGGGGGGGCCAGACGCCGTCCCCAGCGGGCCGGAGGGGGCCGCTTTGGGCTGGAAGCCAAGGACCCATCCGGCACGGTCAGCGACATGAGGCGCATGCGTCAACCCACGGTTAAGTTGGTTACTGGGGGGAATGATTGGCATACTTTGTGGCCAAATCCAGGCACCACTATGAGGTGGGCCAGGGTGGGGCCATTTTCTATCCAACCTTCGATATAGGATTCAGCCATCCGGCGAGGGGGTGCCGGGACGGCGCCTGGAGCGCTCGGCGTCCCGTCGTAGGCCTCCCGCAACACCCCGCCCTGATGTCGATCCGACGGGGCCCGGCGGCGGCATGAATTTTCTCGCATAAAGACATCTTTATATGTACAAACGATCCAGCGATAACGACGGCGCGGGATTTGGTGGACCATGGATTTTCTGCTGGGGGCATTGAAGGCGGCGGCCGAACCGACGCGCCTGCGCTTGCTGGCCCTGTGTGCCCATGGTGAGCTGACGGTCAGCGAATTGACCCAGATTTTGGGGCAGAGCCAGCCGCGCGTGTCCCGCCACCTGAAACTGTTGTGCGACGCGGGCCTGCTGGACCGCTTCCGCGAGGGCATCTGGGCCTATTACCGACTGGCGGAACGCGGGGCGGTCGCGGAACTGGCCCGTACCCTGGTGGATGCCATCCCGGCGGACGATCCGGGCCTGGCGCTGGATCTGGAACGGCTGGACCAGATCAAGCGCGCGCGCCAGGAGACGGCGGCCCAGTATTTCCGTGATAACGCCGCCCGTTGGCACGAGGTGCGCAGCCTGCATGTGCCGGAGCGCGAGGTGGAGCAGGCGTTGCTGGCCCTGGTGCCCGCCGGCGGTATCGGCGATCTGCTGGACATCGGCACGGGCACCGGCCGCATGCTGGAGCTGTTCGCCCCCCACGTCACCCGGGCCCTGGGCATCGACGCCTCGCGCGAGATGCTGGCGGTGGCCCGGGCGAACCTGGAAAAGGCCGGCCTGCGCCATGTCCAGGTCCGTCTGGCGGACATGTACCAGGTGCCGGTTCCCACCGGCAGCCAGGACATGGTGATCATCCACCAGGTGCTGCATTATGCCGAGGAACCGCAGGAGGTGCTGGCCGAGGCCGCGCGCGTGCTGCGCCCCGGCGGCAGCCTGGTTGTGGTCGACTTCGCCAGCCACGCCCTGGAGAACCTGCGGACCGACCACGCCCATCGCCGCCTGGGCTTCACCGATGCGGATATGGCGCAATGGTTCGCCAACGCCGGTCTGATGGCGGCGGCACCCGTGCATCTGCCTGGCACCCCCCTGACCGTGACCCTGTGGTCCGGCCAGCGGCCCGCCTCCTGACATTCCGAGAACCCCGAGAAGCCGCCATGACCATCGTGAACGAAAGCGCCGACACCGACCGTGCCCTGGGTGGGGCCCTGGGTGGAGGGGAGCCGCTGGTGACCGTGCCGCGGGACCTGCGCGTCAGCTTCGAATTCTTCCCGCCCAAGACGGAAAAGATGGAACAGACGCTGTGGCAGGCGATTCACCGCCTGGCACCGCTGTCCCCGGCCTTCGTCTCGGTCACTTACGGCGCCGGCGGCTCCACGCGGGAGCGCACCCACGCCACCGTCACCGCCATCCAGCAGCAGACGGGCATTCCTGCAGCCGCCCACCTGACCTGTGTCGCCGCCACGCGGGAGGAGATCGACACCATCGCGCGCGCCTATTGGGACGCCGGTATCCGCCACATCGTGGCGCTTCGCGGTGACCCGCCCCAGGCGGCGGATGGCAGTGGCGGCCTGGGCGGCAGCGGCTATCAGCCCCACCCCGGCGGCTATGCCTACGCCACCGATCTGGTCGCAGGGCTGAAGCGGGTGGCTGATTTCGAAATCTCCGTGGCCTGCTTCCCCGAAACCCATCCGGAGGCCGCCAGCGCCGCCGCCGACATCGACAATTTGCGGCGCAAGGTGGACGCCGGCGCCACCCGCGCCATCAGCCAGTTCTTCTTCGATACTGACAAGTTCCTGCGCTTCCGCGACAGGGTGGCGGCGGCCGGCATCGACATCCCCATCGTGCCGGGCATCCTGCCCATCACCAATTTCGGCCGCGCCGTGGAATTGGGCGCCAAGTGCAACTGCGCCGTGCCCGCTTGGATGGCGGACCTGTTCGGCGGCCTGGACGCGGAGCCGGAAACCCGCCAGCTGGTGGCCGCCACCGTTGCCGTGCAGCAGTGCCTGCGGCTGGAGCGGGAAGGGGTGCGGGATTTCCACTTCTACACCCTGAACCGCGCCGACCTGACGGTCGCCATCTGCCATATGCTGGGGGTGCGGGCGCCCAAGGCCGCCTGAGCGGTTCCCGGCGCGACCTGAAATCCGGATGATGCCACCGCGCCGCCACGGGCTCGCCATTCTCCTGGCTTTAGGTTAAATCCGCCGGCAGGCATTCTTGCGAACGATGATTGCAAGGAATTGGGCCGGTACTGAATGGGCCGGGCGGCACATGCCGTCGGGCCGGGCGACAGGGTGGACCGTCATGACACGATTGATGCACCGAGTGATGGGGGCGGCCGTGCTGGCCGGCACCCTAATGACCGCTGGCGGTGCGCTGGCGGGGGAAATCACCCTGTATTCCGAAGCCTTCTTCCGGGGCGACGCGCTGACCATCCGCGATGGCGTGGAAAACCTGGCCGACATGGGGCGCTGGAACGACCGCGCCAAATCCATGATCGTGCGCTCAGGCGAGTGGGAGGTGTGCAAGGACTCCGGCTTCCGCAACTGCAAGCGCGTGGGCCGCGGCACCCGCATCGGTGATCTGGGTGAGATCGGGCTGTACAACGCCATCTCCTCCGCCCGGCAGATCGACGGCCGCTATTACCAGCCGGAACCGCCCCCGCCGCCCGTCTACGACCCGCCGCCACCGCCCGCCTATGGCCCGCCGCCGGGCTATGGCGGCGGCATCACCTGGAACAATGGTCCCTCCGGTCCGCCGGTTTATGACCAGCCCCCGCCACCCCCGCCCAATTACGGGGGTGGCATCACCTGGAATGACGATCGGCGCGACGGGCCCCCACCCATGGGCGATTGCCGCCGCCGCATCTATGACGCCTTCGTCCAGCGCTTCGGCCCGCCGGGCGACGTCAATTTCCGGGGTGAGGAGTGGGAAGGCCGCATCTTCTGGAATGGGGATCGTTGGCACTACCGCTGCACGCCGGAGCAGATCAACATCTGGCAGTGATGATGGGGGACGGGAATGTCAGGTGTCACCGCCCGGCTGCTGATTGCCACGGGTCTGGCGTTGGGTGCCGCCCTGTCCGGGACGGGGACCGCATGGGCGTACGACGCCGGGATCATCCTGTATTCGGGACAGGACCGGGGCGGAAGCACCCTCGATATTGAGGATGATGTCGAGAACCTGGCCGGCAGCGGTTGGAACGACCGGGCACGGTCCCTGACGGTCACGGGCGGAACGTGGGAGGTGTGCCGCCACGCGGGCTGTCGTGACTGCGTGACGGTCAGCGCTTGGGATGTCATCAACGACTTGTCCCGCATCGGCCTGGACCAGGCCATTTCCTCCGTACGCCGGATCGACCGGCCGGCACCGGAACCGGCGGCGACCACCGGCACCGGTTCCCCCATCGTGTGGAACACCAGAAGGCCGGCGACCTTGTGGTCCCTCACCAGCGCGGGCGACTGCCGACCCGATATCCGCGCGGCCTTCGCCCAACGCTTCGGCCCCGCCGGTGAGGGCGACTTCGACGGCGGCCCAAGTGACGGGCGGCTCACCTGGAATGGCAAGGTGTGGGGCTATAACTGCGCCTATCGCCAAACCGATATTTGGCCGGAGGATTAGGCGCGCGGGGGCGGCATGGCTTATTTCCTAAGCGCTTGGAAATTCGATCCAGGGCGGCGGTCAGTCGGAATCGCCCGCATGTCCGCCGCCCTGGTGATGCCCCTGTCAGCTCCAGGCGTGCAGTGGCGGATTGATGCCATTCAAGGCGTGGTTGCCGAGAATTGCGTACTTCCAGCGGACCGGGTCATGCAGCGTGTGGGTACGGGCGTTGCGCCAATGCCGGTCGAAATTATGCTCCGCCAGGACCGAGCGGGTGCCGGCCAGTTCGAACAGGGTGTTGCTTGCTTCCAACGCGATCTCAGTGCTGAGGATCTTCGCCTCGGCCACTGCAAGCTGGGCCTTGGCGACGGTCTCGGTGCCAGGGGCGGCGACAGCGGCGTCCACCGCGAGGCCAGCTTTTTCTTGCAGGGCCTCGGCCGCGTGTAGCCGCAGGGTCAAACGGCCGACCGCCTGGATGGTGTAGGGATCGTCCGACGCCCGATCCTGCCCGCTGTCTACCCAGGGGCGGCTGCGGGTACGTACGAACTCGAGCGTATCGCGGATGGCCGCCTCGGCGATGCCGTTGTCCACCGCGACCTGAATGATCTGGAAGATGGCGCCATCGGCGGTTGGCACCTCGTAGCCCTTGTAGCCGGGTACCAGGTGGGTCTTCGGCACCTTGACCTTGTCCAGCATGACCGTGCCGCTGGCTGTGGTGCGCTGGCCGAAACCCGACCAGTCATCGATCACCGTCAGCCCGGGGGCGCCACGCTCGGCGATGGCGTACCAGGCGCGGCCCTGGTCATCCACCGCGACGATGGGGACCAAGTGGGCGAGCAGGGCGCCGGTCGAATAGAACTTGCGGCCGGTCACCAGCACATGGTCACCATCATCGACGAAGCGTGTGGCGAACTCCGCCGCGCGCTTGGTGCCGAACTCGGAAAAGGCGTTGCCGAAGCGGATGCCTTTTAGCACCTCGCCGAACAACAGGCGTTGCTGCGCTTCATCAGACACGGTGCGGATCGCGGCGACCACGCCCAAATGGTTTTGCGAGATCTGCGACAATGACGGGTCGGCCGCCGCCACGATCTGCACCACCTTGGCCAGCGTGGCATAAGATACCTCCGGTCCACCGAAGGCCTTTGGCACATTGATTGACCACAGGCCGCTCTGCGAAAATGCGTCCAGTTCCGCCACCGGCAGCAGCCGCTCTCGGTCGCGTTTCGAGGCGGTGTCCGCGACGTCGCGGGCCAGCCTCTCGGCCACGGAGATCGCTTCGGCATCGTCCTTGATGATGTGGGCGGGTTTGGTGGGCCGTGGCAGGCCAGGCACGCCCCTTGGCGTGGCGGCATCCGCGGTGTGACGGGTGGCAGTGGTGGGAGCCTCGAGGATGGCGGTGGTCATTTCCTCGTATCCTTCGTCTGTGGTTTGTTTACGGTGGGGTTGGTCAGGCGGCGTCGCCAGCGACGTCGGCTTGGGCGTTGGCCGCTTCCAACCTGCGGACCAGCGGGATGACGTGTTTGCCGAAATACTCGACCTCCTCCTGGAAATGCAGGAAGCCGAGCAGGACCAGGTCGACGCCGATGGCCTTCAGCTCAATGATGCGCTCCGCCACCTGGCGGGGCGTGCCGATCAGATTGGTCTTGAAGCCGTCATTGTACTGGACGAGATCCTCGAAGGTTGACTTGGCCCAGTTGCCCTCCCGCTCCGGTGAGGCGTTGCCCGCGTTCTGGACTTCATGATGGAAGCCCTTGACCGCTTCGGGATCGGCCTTTTCCAGAATCTCGTTCAGGACATCGCGGGCCTCCTCTTCGGTCTCGCGGACGATGGCGAAGGCGTTGACGCCAATCTTGGCGCGGTGGCCGGTGCCGGCCTCCTTGGCGCGGATGTCGTCGATCTGCGCCTTGATCCCGTCCGGCGTATTGCCGTTGGTGAAATACCAATCGGACACGCGCGCCGCCATGTCGCGGGCGGCGCGGGAACTGCCGCCCTGGAAGACCTCCGGCAGCGGCGCCAACGGTTTGGGCTTCAAGGCGTAGTTCTCAAAATGGTAATAGGAGCCGTTGAATGAGAAACGCTCCTGGGACCAGACGCCGCGGATGACGCGGATGAACTCTTCGGAGCGGCGGTAACGCTCGTCATGGTCCAGCCAAGGTTCACCGATCGCCTGGAACTCGCCCCGGAACCAGCCGCTGACGATATTGACGGCGATGCGACCTTTGGTGACGTGGCTGATGGTGGCGACCTGCTTGGCCAGTAGCACCGGATGCCAGGGGCCGGGCAACACCGCGGCGATGACGTTCAGCTTTTCCGTAGCCCCCAACAGCGCGTGGGAAAAAACGACGGATTCATGCTGGTTTTCAGCGCCGTAGCCGGCGGTGAAGCGGATCTGTGTCAGGGCATACTCAAAACCGGCCTGCTCGGCGATCTGGGCGAGCTTGCGGTTGTAGTCGATATCCCAACTCGTGCGCTGGGGAATCTTGCTGATGACGAGGCCGCCCGACACGTTCGGGACCCAATAAGCGAACTTCACGGCGTCGGGAGTGGCGATCTTGGTGGCGGTCATGACGGAATCTCAAAAGAAGGGGGAGGGGTCAGGCGGCGTCCGGGATGGCGGGCTGGCCAAGGGCGACGATGCGCACCGCCTCCTCAGCGGCACGAGCGGCGCGGGTGGCGATCTCGGGGTTGGTCAGGCGGTAGTCGGTGAAGTCGCTGTCCTGGGCGAAGAGCCCCGTCGGGATGGTGTGGGCCAGGAAGAAGCCGAACAGCGGGCGCAACTGGTGTTCGATCACCAGGGCGTGGCGCGGACTGCCGCCGGTCGCGGTCAGCACCACTGGCACGCCGTCCAGCGCGGTCGGGTCGATGAAATCGATCAGATGCTTGAATAGGCCCGTGTAGGCGCCTTTGTAGACGGGGGAGCCGACCACCAGCAGGTCCGCGCCGGTGATAGCGGCGAGCGCCCCGGCCACGCGTGGCGGAATCGCCTTCGGATCGGTCAGCGCTCCCAAGTCCGGTGCCAGATCCCCGACCACGATGTCGGTGCGCTGGATGGCGATTTGCGCCTCGATCCTTTCCACCACGGTGTCGATTAGAACGCGGGTGCGGGACCAGGCGCCGAAATTGCCGGAAATGGTAACGACCTTGATCTTGCCCATTTTACACAATCTCCATTGCCACACAGGTCGGTCCTTAATGGCAAGGGATGTGCCAATGAGTTAATGCATTGATATTTAAATATAATTCCTCTAGTCGTGCAGCCTCTCCTGCTGCAAACGCAACAGAAATAACATTGACGCTGGTGCGCATGCAGCAGGAGATATGCATATTGAGCTGTCAAATAACGATTATATAAACCAATTATTTGTGTGATATTTCTGCGTTTACCAACACCCAGAACGGGCAATTGTCGGGATGGCTCGACGATACCCACCCCAGGACGCAGGAGCCCTTATGACCAGGATCCTACCCTGTGACCGCTGGTCCGCCTCGACACCTGCCGATGTCGCTGGCGACGAACAGCGCCGCGCCCTTGTGTTCGACCCGGCCAGCCATGCGCGCAAGCCTGGGATCAGCGACACCGCAATGGTGTTCCAGGATCCGCAGTCGCAACGGTTGCAGGCTGATCTCGACCGGCTGGCTCCCAGCGACGCCACGGTTCTGGTGTTCGGCGAAACCGGTACCGGCAAGGAACTTGTCTCCCGTTACATCCACAGCCGCAGCCACCGCGCCACGGGCCCCTTCGTCGCCGTCAACTGCGGTGTGTTTACCGACACGCTGGCGGAGGCCGACCTGTTCGGCTTCGAGAAAGGGGCTTTCACTGGCGCCCATAAAACGCAGGCCGGTTGGTTCGAGGTGGCCGACGGCGGCACCCTCCTGCTTGACGAGATTGGCGACCTGCCGCCCGCCCTTCAGGTTAAGCTGCTGCGCGTGTTACAGGAACGCGAGGTGGTGCGCGTCGGTTCGCGCAAGGCCATTCCCATCGATGTCCGCGTCATCGCCGTCACCAACGTTGACCTGGAGGCGGCGGTCGAGGCCAAACGCTTCCGGGAGGATCTCTATTTCCGACTGAACGTGGCCTCGGTCCGGTTGGCCCCGTTGCGCGAGCGGCCGGGCGATATTCCGCCGTTGGCCCGACATTTCGTCGATCTCCACAAGGAACGGCTCGGTCGGCCGGATTTGACGCTGAGTGCGGAGGCGCTGGACCAGCTTGCCCGCTCTCCATGGCCGGGCAATATCCGTCAGTTGGGCAATGTGCTGCACAACGCCGTCTTGCTGGCCCCTGGCCCGCTGATCGTTCCGGATGATATACGGCTGCGCTGCGAAGCGCACGGCCGCGGACCCGCCACGAGGGAACCGCCCCCCCATGATCTGGAAAGAGCGGTCAGGGCACTGGTCGCCCGCGCCGTCGCCGATGGCGAGCCCGATATTTACGAACGTTTGGTTCAGACCGCCGTGCGCAGCGCGTTCGAACTTGCCGAGGGGAACCAGATGCGGGCGTCGGAAAGCCTGGGCATGACCCGCAACGCCTTCCGTACCCAACTGGCTCATCTTGGCGCCATCGCCCCGCGTCGCCGTCCTGGTGGCGGGCCTGTCCTGGAAACGCCGGGGGTGCAGCCTTACGCCGCCGCCGCGTCCCCGGCGGCGGTGGGCTCATAGTTCAGGTTGGGGGCCAGCCAGCGTTCCATGGTGGCGAGGTCCATGCCCTTGCGCGCGGCATAGTCCGCCACCTGGTCGCGTTCCACCTTGCCCAGGCCGAAATACTTGGCGTCCGGATGGGCGAAGTACAGGCCGCTGACGGCGGCGGTGGGGGTCATGGCGTAGCTTTCGGTCAGCGTGACGCCGGCGTTCTTCTCCGCGTCCAGCAACTGCCACAGGATGCCCTTCTCCGTATGGTCGGGGCAGGCGGGGTAGCCCGGGGCCGGGCGGATGCCGCGGTACTTTTCCGCGATCAGATCCTCGTTGCTCAAATCCTCGCCGGCGGCATAGCCCCACAGTTCGGAGCGCACGCGCTCGTGCATGCGCTCCGACAGGGCCTCGGCCAGGCGGTCACCCAGGGCCTTCAGCAGGATGGCGCTGTAGTCGTCATGCGCCGCCTCGAAGGCCTTGGCCCGTTCCTCCAGCCCGATGCCGGCGGTGACGGCGAAGCCGCCGATCCAGTCGGCGACACCCGTCTCCTTGGGCGCCACGAAGTCGGCCAGGGCCAGATGCGGCCGGTCGCGGCTGGCCTCCCGCGCCATCTGTTGGCGCAGGGTGTGCAGCGTGGCCGTCACCGTCGTGCGGCTGGCGTCGGCATAGACCTCGATGTCGTCGCCCACGGCGTTGGCGGGCCACAAGCCGATGACGGCGCGGGCCGTCAGCCACTTCTCCCCGATGATCCGCTGCAACATGGCCTGGGCGTCGGCGTAGAGGTTGCGCGCCGCCTCGCCCACCACGGCGTCCTCCAGGATGGCGGGGAAGGTGCCGGCCAGTTCCCAGGCCTGGAAGAAGGGGCGCCAGTCGATGCGCGACACCAGCTCCGCCAGGTCGTAATCCTCGAACACCGTCAGGCCGGGCTTCAGCGGCTGCGGCGCCTCGTATGCCGTCCAGTCCAGCTTGGCGCGGTTGGCGCGGGCATCGGCGAGGGGCAGCCGGGCGCGGTTGGCCTGGGCGCGGGCGTGCGCCTCGCGCATGCGGGCGTAATCGCCCTTCACATTCTGCATGTAGTCGGCCTTGGCCGCCAGGCTGACCAGGTTACCGGCCACGCCCACGGCGCGGCTGGCGTCGATGACATGGACGACGGGCCCCTGGTACACCGGGTCGATCTTGACGGCGGTGTGCACCTTGCTGGTGGTGGCGCCGCCGATCAGCAGCGGCAGGTCGAAGCCCTCGCGCTGCATCTCCTTGGCCACGAACACCATCTCGTCCAACGACGGGGTGATCAGGCCGGACAGGCCGATGATGTCGGCCTTTTCCTTGCGCGCCGTTTCCAGGATCTGGGCGCAGGGCACCATGACGCCCAGGTCCACGACCTCGTAATTGTTACATTGCAGGACGACGCCGACGATGTTCTTGCCGATGTCGTGCACGTCGCCCTTCACGGTGGCCAGCAGCACCTTGCCGTTGCTGCGGTTGGCGGCGCCGTCCTTCTCCGCCTCGATGTAGGGCAGCAGGTAGGCCACGGCCTTCTTCATGACGCGGGCCGACTTCACCACCTGGGGCAGGAACATCTTGCCGGCGCCGAACAGGTCGCCGACCACGTTCATACCGTCCATCAGCGGGCCCTCGATGACCGACAGGGGGCGGTCGGCGGCCTGACGCGCCTCCTCCACATCCTCGTCGATCCAGTCGGTCAGGCCATGCACCAGGGCGTGGGTCAGGCGCTGGTTCACCGGCGCCTGGCGCCAGCTGAGGTCCGCCTCCTTCCTGGCGCCGCCGCCCTTGTACTTCTCCGCCACTTCCAGCAGCCGGTCGGTGGCGTCCTCGCGGCGGTTGAGGATGACGTCCTCCACCCGCTCGCGCAGCTCGGCCGGAATGTTCTCGTACACCGGCAGCTCGCCGGCGTTGACGATGCCCATGTCCATGCCGGCGGCGATGGCGTGGTACAGGAACACGGCGTGCATCGCCTGGCGCACCGTCTCGTTGCCGCGGAAGCTGAACGAGACGTTGGACAGGCCGCCGGAGACATGGGCGCCCGGCAGCTCCGTCCGGATGCGGCGCGTGGCGTTAATGAAGTCGACGGCGTAGTTGTTGTGTTCTTCGATGCCCGTGGCGACGGCGAAGATGTTGGGGTCGAAGATGATGTCTTCGGGCGGGAAGCCAACCTTGTTGACCAGCACGTCATAGCTGCGGCGGCAGATGGCCACCTTGCGCTCCTCCGTGTCGGCCTGGCCCTTCTCGTCGAAGGCCATGACCACCACGGCGGCGCCATAACGGCGCACCTTGCGCGCTTGGGCGATGAAGGCGTCCTCGCCTTCCTTCAGGCTGATGGAATTGACGATGGCCTTGCCCTGGACGTTTTTCAGCCCCGCCTCGATCACGCTCCATTTCGAGCTGTCGATCATGACCGGCACGCGGGCGATGTCCGGTTCCGAGGCGATCAGGCGCAGGAAGCGGACCATGGCGGCCTCGCTGTCCAGCATGGCCTCGTCCATGTTCACGTCGATGATCTGGGCGCCGCCCTCCACCTGCTGGCGGGCGACGGCCAGGGCCGCCTCGTAATCGCCGTTCAGGATCAGCTTCTTGAACCTGGCCGATCCGGTGACGTTGGTGCGCTCACCCACATTGATGAAGACGGCGGTGCGGGGCTGGGTCATGGCGGCTGATTCCGGAAGCGAAACGAGGGGTGAGGCGCTGGGGTCTGGGTGGGGTGGATCAGAACGCCGGCATCTCGAACGGCTCCAGCCCGGCCAGGCGCATGCGCGCCGGGCGGTCGGCCGGCGGTCGTGGGGTGATGCCCTTCACCGCCTCGGCAATGGCGCGGATATGGACGGGGGAGGTGCCGCAGCAGCCGCCGACGATGTTCACCAGCCCGTCGCCGGCCCAGTGGCGCAGCGCGTCGGCCATCTGTTCCGGCGTCTCGTCATAGCCGCCGAACTCGTTGGGCAGGCCGGCGTTGGGGTGGGCGCTGACATAGGTGTCGGCGATGCGGCTGAGTTCCTGGACATACGGGCGCATCAGGTCGGCGCCCAGCGCGCAGTTCAGGCCGATGCTCAACGGCTTCACATGGCGCAGGCTGTTCCAGAAGGCCTCCGTCGTCTGGCCGGACAGGGTGCGGCCGGAGCGGTCGGTGATGGTGCCGGAGATCATGACCGGCAGTTCCAGCCCCCTTTCCTCCAGCACCTCCTCGACGGCGAACAGGGCGGCCTTGGCGTTCAGGGTGTCGAAGATGGTTTCGACCAGCAGCATGTCGGCGCCGCCGTCGATCAGGCCCTCCACCTGGGTGCGGTAGGCGGCGCGCAGCTCATCGAAGTCCACGTTACGGAAGCCGGGGTCGGTCACCACCGGGCTGATTGAGGCGGTGCGGTTGGTCGGGCCGATGGCGCCGGCGACATAGCGCGGGCGCGACGGGTCGGCATCCTCCAGCGCGTCGCCGGCCGCGCGGGCCAGGGCGGCGCCGGCCTTGTTGAACTCGTACGCCAGATCCTCCATGCCGTAATCGGCCAGGCTGATGCTGGTGGAATTGAAGGTGTTGGTCTCGACAATGTCGGCGCCGGCGTCGAAATACTGCTGGTGGATTTCGCGCACGATCTGCGGCTGCGTCAGGTTCAGCAGGTCGTTGTTGCCGCGCACGTCGCGGTGCCAATCCTTGAACCGCTCCCCGCGATAGCCGGCCTCATCCAGCTTGTAGCCCTGGATCATGGTACCCATGGCGCCATCCAGCACCAGGATGCGCTGCTTCAGCAGGTCCGGCAGGCGGGCCAGGCGTTCGGAACGGGTCAGGGCCATGATCCTTGCACTCCACCGGCGGGCCTTCGGGCGTCGAAGCCGCCGGTTCTCAGGTAACAATGTTCGCCACCCTAGTGATGTGGGGATACAGATGCAAACATAAAGATGTCTTTATGTGATGCGTCGGGCGCAGGCGCCACCCGCCTTTTGACGGCCCGTGCTGGGACCCGTGCCGGGGGCCATGCCGGGTCGCGCGCATTGACGGCGGCGGGTCGCCATGCCTAGAAGCGGCTAAGAGTGTTGAGAAAGGGTTGAGCGGTGCCGCAAACGGCGGAAAAAGCGGGACGGGGACGCCCATCGGTCGCCATCATCGGTGCCGGCCCCGCCGGCCTCATGGCGGCCGAGGCGTTGGCTGGCAAGGGCATCGCCGTCACCGTCTATGACGCCATGCCGTCACCGGCGCGCAAGTTCCTGATGGCCGGGCGCGGTGGCCTGAACATCACCCATTCCGAACCGCTGGACCGCTTCCTCACCCGCTATGGCGCGGCGGCGCCGGTGGTGGCGCCGTGGATCCGGCGCTTCACGCCGGATGACCTGCGCGCCTGGGTGCATGGCTTGGGTATCGAGACTTTCGTGGGCAGCAGCGGCCGCGTCTTCCCCGTGGGCCTCAAGGCCTCCCCCCTGCTGCGCGCCTGGCTGCGCCGGCTGGACGGGCTGGGCGTGACGCTGAAGACCCGCCACCGCTGGACCGGGTGGACCGACGGCGGCGCGCTGGCCTTCGACACGCCGGAGGGGCCGCTGGCGGTGCCGGCGGACGCCACCCTGCTGGCCCTGGGCGGCGCCAGTTGGCCGCGCCTGGGCTCCGACGGTGGCTGGGCGCCCTTGTTGGCGGCGAAGGGCATCGACCTCGCTCCTTTCCGTGCCGCCAACGCCGGCTTCGACGTCGCCTGGTCCCCCGCCTTCATCGAGCGGGCGGAGGGCCTGCCCCTGAAGCGCATCGCCCTGTCCTTCGCCGGCCGGACCAGCCGGGGGGAGGCGGTGGTGACCCGCACCGGCCTGGAGGGCGGCGCCCTCTACGCCCTGGGCGCGCCGCTGCGGGAGGCCATCGCCCGCGACGGCCAAGCGGTGCTGCACATCGACCTCAAGCCCGACCTGGATCTGGCCGCCATCACGGCGCGCTTGGGCCGTGCGCCGCCGTCCGAAAGCCTGAAGAACCGCCTGCGCAAAGCCCTGGGGATGGAGGGCGTGATCCCCGCCCTGCTGCGGGAAGGCGTCCCGGCCGCCGATCTCGCCACCCCGGTCGCGTTGGCCCAGCGCCTCAAGGCCCTGCCCATCACCCTGACCGCCATCCGCCCCATGGACCGCGCCATCTCCACCGCCGGCGGCATCAAGCTGACCGAACTGGACGAGCACCTGATGCTGCGCCGCCTGCCCGGCGTCTTCGCCGTGGGGGAAATGCTGGACTGGGAGGCACCCACCGGCGGCTATCTGCTGCAGGCCTGCTTCAGCGGGGCGGCGGCGGCGGCGGAGGGGATGGTTACCCACCTTATGTTGTTATAGATAGTCAATGTGCTAATATTAGTTGACATATTTGCTTCAAGAGGCAATATATAGAAATACGCATTATGGATGGGGCAATAAGAATGGCGCGTCATAAACGTATTGTGGTCGCTGGTGTAAATGTGCGACTGCATCCGCATTCCAGTCAACTCTATGTTGATCTTTTCTTTCGCGCTTTCCAATTAAAGCGGCCTATTCGAATTCGTGGAGATCAGCATTTATTGCTCAGCTCTCTTAGGTACTCTGATTCTAGCAATGTAATCACCGGTTCTGTGGCGAGATTCACAGAAATAGATATGAATCAGCCATGGTTTGATTCTGAAAATCTCGAAAAGGCGGATGATGGCGATGTCAGGTCTATTAATATACCGCCATTCATGAAGCCGAATTACGTTTCGTTTGATTTTATGTTCTTTGTTGATGGGCATATATTCGCATTCGAAAAAGAAGGTGGTGATCGGCCGATCAGCCCATATTCCGTAGAGAAATTTTTAGATATTCTCTTTCATGATGATGAAATAATAAAAGACTTCGGGCATGTTTCTGTCGATGTAATTGGTGATAAAGAAGGATTGTCAAAGATATTTTCTATTTATAATATCAGGTCTTTAGTAATAGAAATTCAGAGGCCAAATGCCGACGATCTTGATCTTGATGAGGAAATAGAAGAGCTGCTTGATAGTCAGAATGCTAAGAAATTAATACTAGATTATTCCGCAGTTCCTGGTAAATCTTTTACGCCAGCGGAGAGTACAAAAAAAATAGCTGAGGTTGCTTTGCGGAATGGTAAAGTCCAGGCCCGAGGTCGGGACGAAAGTGGAAATTTAGTTGAGATGTCGTCGAAAGATATTCCTATGATAGTTTCGGGTCGTTATGATCCTAAGCTTACGCTTGCAAGGGCAGCGTTCTGGAACGTTGCTGAAAAATTTATGGTCTCTCTTCGAAGGCTATAATGAGCTTTTTTAGGCCGTATAGGAGTGTTTATGATAAGCTTGCCAGCTATTGGGCTGTGTATGGAGGCTTAAAGGCTGTTATTGCGTCGCCATATGCGCACATGTCGCTAATAATAACAATTATAACTTGGCCTTCCTGGCATAAGAGTGGGCTTCCTGATAATCCATCGGTTGGGTGGTGGGATGCCCCTCTCTCGATATTGCCTAACATGTTAGGGTTCACGCTTGGCGGTGTAGCCATATTAACTGCTTGGGGAGATAGTTCTTTTATCTCCGCCTTACGTCGGAAGCCTAAAAGTGGGAGGCCAAGTCCGTTCAGTCAGATTTTATCAACATTTGTCCATTTTCTTTTGGTCCAAGTAAGTGCTTTGTTATATGCTATTCTGGCAAAATCCAGGCCTATTTCAGGCATATTGACAATTGTCAACATTGAATCATTTTCAAAAAACTCGCTCACCATTTTTTTAAGGAAATATTTGGGGGAGTTGTTCTGGTTTGTCGGGAATTTTTTATTTATATATTCAATAACATTAGCGGCTGCTGCGGTTCTGGGTATTTTCTGGTTCGCCTCTTGGTCAGAGAAAGCTGAGCAGCGCAAGGCGACAACAGCCTCCGCAGATTCCAAAGATGGTTAATTTTCACCGCACCGGCACCGGGATGGCCGCCGTCGACTTCACCTCCTCCATCACCATATAGGTGTGGGTCTGGGCGACGCCCGGGATGCTGGACAGCTTGTCGCCCAGGAAGGCGCGGTACGCCGCCATGTCGGCCACCCGCACCTTGATCAGGTAGTCGAAGCCGCCGGCCACCATGTGGCATTCCTGGATTTCGTCCATGGGGGCGATGGCGTCGGCGAAGATTTTGAAGACGTCGGGGCTGGTGCGGTCCAACCGCACTTCGATGAAGGCCATCAGGCTGCGGCCCAGCCGTTCCGGGTCCAGCCGCGCCGCGTAGCCCTGGATATAGCCGTCGCGTTCCAGGCGCCGCACCCGCTCCAGGCACGGGGTGGGGGACAGGTTCACGCGGCGCGACAACTCCACATTCGACAGGCGTCCATCCTCCTGCAGGATGCGCAGGATGTTCAGGTCGATGCGGTCCAACTGGTCGGCGGTTTGGCGGGTCATATTTTCATCGTCCGAAGGGCCCCATGACCGGATGATATACTGAAAAATGCCCTAAATTGGCGGGAAATATGCCGATGATCTCGCCATAATCCGCGACATCAACCGCCCACCCCAGCCCCAGGCAGTGTCATGTACCAGGCGACCGCCCCGTCCAGCTCTTCCTCCCCGGCCACGCCCGATCTTGACGGCCCCCGCGCGGCCCTGCGCCGGGCCAAGCATCTGAATGAGGAGACTGCGGTGCGCGCCCTGCTGGCGGCGCACGGCCTGACGACGCAGGAGCGCCGGACCATCGACGCCCAGGCGGTGGACGTGGTGAACGCCGCCCGCGCCCGCCGGTCGGAGCTGGGGCCGCTCGATGCCTTCATGCAGGAATTCGGCCTGTCCAACCAGGAGGGCATCGCCCTCATGTGCATCGCCGAGTGCCTGCTGCGTATCGCCGACCCGGCCACGGCCGACCGGCTGATCGCCGAGAAGATCACGAAGGGCCAGTGGGACCACCACCTGGGCCAGTCCGACAGCGCCTTCGTCAACGCCGCCGCCTGGGGCCTGATGCTGACCGGCCGGGTGGTGGAGGTCGACACCAAGAAGCAGGGTGACGCCCCCGGCCTGCTGCGCCGTCTGGTCCAGCGCTCGGGCGAGCCCGTCATCCGCGCCGCCATGATGAAGGCCATGCGCGTCATGGGCGAACACTTCGTCATGGGGCGCACCATCGCCGAGGCGGTGGCCGAGGCGAAGAAGGCCAAGCCCGAGGGCACCGTCCATTCCTATGACATGCTGGGCGAGGGGGCGCGCACCTGGGAACAGGCGGACCGCTACCAGGCGTCCTATCTCAACGCCATCGACACGGTGGGCAAGGCGGCGGCCGGCCGTGGGCCCTATGCCGCCCCCGGCGTCTCCATCAAGCTGTCGGCCCTGCACCCGCGCTATGTCTTCGCCAAGCGCGCCGACGTCATGGCCCAGCTGCTGCCCCGGGTGAAGGACCTGTGTCTGGCGGCCAAGCGCTGGGACATCAACCTGACCATCGACGCCGAAGAGGCGGACCGCCTGGACATCTCGCTGGACCTGCTGGAAGCCCTGGCGCGCGATGGCGACCTCGCCGGCTGGAACGGCCTGGGCTTGGCCATCCAGGCCTATCAGAAGCGCACCGCCCATCTGGTCGACTGGCTGGCGGCGCTGGCCCGTTCCGCCGGGCGCCGGCTGATGGTGCGCCTGGTGAAGGGCGCCTATTGGGACACGGAGATCAAGTTCTCCCAGACCCAGGGCCACGCCGACTATCCCGTCTACACCAAGAAGGCGGCCACGGACCTCAGCTATCTGGTGTGCGCGCGGCGGATGCTGGCGGCCAAGGACGCCATCTATCCGCAGTTCGCCACCCACAACGCCTACACCATCGCCGCCATCCTGCACCTGGCGGGCGACAACCGCGACCTGGAGTTCCAGCGCCTGCACGGTATGGGCGACCTGCTGTACGCCGCCGCGCGCGACCGCCTGAAGAACGTGCCGCGCGTGCGCATCTACGCGCCCGTCGGCACGCATGAGGACCTGCTGCCCTATCTCGTCCGCCGTCTCCTGGAGAACGGCGCCAACAGCAACTTCGTCAACGCCTACATGGACCCGGCCATCCCGGTGGGCCAGGTGGTTGCCGACCCCATCGCCCTTTTGGAGGCTTTGCCCGTGCTGCGCCATGCCGGTATCCCCACCCCCGACAAGCTTTATGGCGGCGACCGCGCCAACTCCCGCGGTGTCGACCTGACGGATGAGGCCACGGTGCGGACCCTGCGCGCCGGCATCGACGCCGCCCTGGCCCAGGCCTGGACGGCCGGCCCCATCGTCGGCGGCCAGGATCTGGCCGGCCAGAAGGCCCGGCCGGTGCTGGACCCGTCCGACCGCACCCGCACGGTGGGCACCACCGCCGACGCCACGGCGGAGCATATCGACCGCGCCCTGGCGCTGGCCGCCAAGGCCCAGCCCGGCTGGGACGCCCTGGGCGGCGAGGGCCGCGCCCGCATCCTGGACGCCATGGGCGACGCGCTGGAGGCCGACACCCCGGCCCTGCTGGGCATCCTGATCCGCGAGGCGGGCAAGACCTGGGGCGACGCCGTCGCCGAGGTGCGCGAGGCGGTGGATTTCTGCCGCTACTACGCCGACCTCGCCCGCAAGCAGTTCGGCGCGCCCACCCGCCTGCCGGGCCCGACGGGCGAAAGCAACGAGCTGTCGCTGCATGGCCGCGGCACCTTCGTCTGCATCAGCCCGTGGAACTTCCCGCTGGCCATTTTCACCGGCCAGGTGGCGGCCGCCCTGGCCGCCGGCAACGCCGTGGCGGCCAAGCCGGCGGAGCAGACCACCCTGGTCGGCGCCCGCGCCGTGCGCCTGTTCCACAAGGCCGGCGTGCCGGGTGACATCCTGCACCTGCTGCCGGGCGATGGCGAAACGGTGGGGGCGGCCCTGGTGGCCGACGCCCGCATCGGCGGCGTGGCCTTCACCGGCTCCACCGAGACCGCCCGCTTGATCAACAGGGCGCTGGCGGCCCGCGACGGCGCCATCGTCCCCCTGATCGCCGAGACCGGCGGCCAGAACGCCATGATCGTCGACAGCACCGCCCTGCTGGAACAGGTGGTGGACGACTGCATCACCTCCGCCTTCCAGTCGGCGGGGCAGCGCTGCTCCGCCATGCGCGTCCTGTTCGTGCAGGACGACGTGGCCGACCAGATGGCGCACCTGCTGAAGGGCGCCATGCAGTTGGTCACCCTGGGCGATCCGCTGGATCTGGCCACCGACGTTGGGCCCATCATCGATGAGGACGCCCGTAATATCCTGGTGGCCCATGCCGCGCGCATGGACCGCGAGGCCAAGCTCATTCATGCCTGCGACCCGGGCGCGGCCCTGGCCAACGGCACCTTCTTCGGTCCCCGCCTCTATGAGATCGACAGCCTGAAGCGCCTGCCGCGCGAGGTGTTCGGCCCCATCCTGCATCTGGTGCGCTGGAAGGCCGACAGCCTGGACCAGGTGCTGGCCGACATCGATGCCACCGGCTATGGCCTGACCCTGGGCGTCCACAGCCGGCTGGAGGGTCGGGCGCAGGAAATCTTCAAGCGCCTGAACTGCGGCAACACCTACATCAACCGCAACATGGTGGGCGCCGTCGTCGGCGTGCAGCCCTTTGGCGGGCACGGCCTGTCCGGCACGGGCCCCAAGGCCGGCGGCCCGCACTATCTGCTGCGCTTCGCCACGGAAAAGACCTTGACCGTCAACATCACCGCCTTCGGCGGCAATGCCGACCTGCTGGGGCTGGGCGGCTGACCCCTTACCTCTTCCTCCTCAAGACTCGGGCAAAGACTCGGGCTTGACGATCCTCCGGCGGTAGGGTCCGGCATGGGGCGGGTGCTCGCGGTGATTGTCCGCGATGCCCGCCCTATGCTTTTTTGGATAGGTTTCGTGGCTTCGCCTCGGCCTTTTTCCCTAGGAAAAGGCCATACGGCCTTGGTTCGCCAGGGACTTGCGTTAACAGGCCGCGAGAGACATTCTGTCGCCAACGTCCGGCGGTGCATTTGGGGCAATGGCCGGCAGGGGGGTTGGAAGAGTCATGACGGAGAGTGTGGAAGCGCCGCTGGTCCTGATCGTTGAGGACGAGCCGGCGACCAGGGCCTTGCTGGCAGGGTACTTTCATCAGGCCGGGTTCATGATCGCCGAGGCCGCCAATGGCAAGCAGACGCGGGAAGCCATCATCCGGCAGCCCCCCGACCTTGTGCTGTTGGATATCGAGCTGCCGGACGAGGACGGGTTTTCCATCGCCCGCGACATCCGCGAGATCTCCAACGTCGGCATCATCATCGTCACCCGCCGGGCCAATGAGGACGACCGCGTCTTCGGTTTGGAAACCGGTGGCGATGACTATGTGACCAAGCCGCCCAACCCGCGGGAGCTGCTGGCCCGCGCGCGCAACCTGCTGCGCCGCACCCATCCCAGCAAGATGCGCCGGGCCGAGGGCACGGTGCGCCGCTTCGGCGGCTGGACCATCGACCTGGCGCGCCGCCGCCTGATCGATCCGCAGGGCATGGAAGTGCGCGTAACGCGCGGTGAATTCGAACTGCTGGCGTTGCTGGTCCGTTCGGGCGGCCGGGTGGTCACCCGCGACCAGCTGATCGACGCCGTCAGCGGCACCGACCGCAACCCCAGCGACCGCACCATCGATGTGCTGGTCAGCCGCCTGCGGCGCAAGATGAACGACGGCGGCGCCCAGCCGCGTCTGATCCTGACGGAGAAGGGCTTGGGCTACCGCCTGGGCGCCGACGTCACCGGCCCGGTGTAAGTCGCCGCACCGCTTCGCACGCTCTAAGCACCATCGGGCCCGATCCTTTTCGGATTGGGCCCAACCCGTGTCGGTCATCAGCCCTTGAGGGCGGCGCGGAATTCCTCCAGCGCCTTCAGGTCGCTGTTCACACGCGCCAGCAGGCGGGTCGCCTCGCGCAGACCCTCCTCACTCTGCCCTTGGCGCAAGGCGTGTTCCGCCTTTTTGGCCTGCGCCGACAGGGCGGCCAGGCCCACGGTCTGGGCGCCGCCACCCAGGCGATGGATCAGCCGCTGCAGCAGCGGCAGATCCTGCGCCTCCAGCGCCGCCTGCACGGCGGCCACGCTGCTCGGCGCATCCTCCAGATATTTCTCCGCGATCTGGCGGACCAAATCGACGCCCAGGTCGTTCATGTGGGCGGTCAGAACGCCACGGTCCAGAACGGGCGTGTCTTCAAGTTGCCAGTTTTCGGTTTCGGGATGCGCGGTCATAGGCCTTTTCCGTTAGTTCGCTTGGTTTATTATGTTATTTGGCATGCGCCACGGGGGTCTTGGGCCCGCCCGTGCCATTATTTACCCACAATCCGGGGTGATTTTGGCAACGCTTATAGTCGCATGGTCATCATGTCGCCGTCAGGCATACCCAATTGGTCTTGATGTTCCTCCGGTTCCGGCGGCACCGTCTTTCCGGTGCAATGCAGCATGCACGGGGGTCGGCGGCTAAAATGCGCATGGCAAAGCGGCATGAATTGTAACACGCTTGGGACAGCCGCGGCCCGTTGATTTGCCCGGTGCTTGCCCCCATCAGGCCGCCTTGCATGACCTGGAAAAAGGATCGTTTCACGATGTCCAACGCCCACCGGCCCCTGTTCGCCTCTGCCATCCTGGCGGTGATGCTGATCACGGCCGGCGCCGGCC
Source organism: Nitrospirillum karajorum (assembly GCF_036348415.1). Classification (NCBI taxonomy): domain Bacteria; kingdom Pseudomonadati; phylum Pseudomonadota; class Alphaproteobacteria; order Rhodospirillales; family Azospirillaceae; genus Nitrospirillum; species Nitrospirillum karajorum. The sequence goes on along the minus strand of NZ_JAZBQB010000003.1, from coordinate 517,017 downwards.
AGGCGTGGGCCGCCCCTGCCGACGCCAACGGGGGGAGCCCAACAGCGCCACCATCCAGTGGGCCCAGAACATCCTGAAGGAAAAAGAGCTGTATGAGGGCCGCGCCACCTCGCGCATGGACCCGCCGACCATCGCGGCCTTGCGCCAGTACCAGAAGGCCGAGGGCTTGAAGGTGACGGGCAAGCTGGACCAGGACACCATCGCCCGCATGATGGAAGGCCGTCCGGTGGACAAGACCGTGGGCAACCTGGCCGACCCCACCAGCCGCGCCAAGGCCTCGCAACCGCGCCTGAAGGAGGAGGATGTGCAGCCCAAGGCCGCCCGCTCCGCCGTCGGCGTCGAACGGGGACCGCAGGGCCAGGAAAGCACCGTGTTGAGCGTATCGCGGACGCCGTCCGCCACGCCGTCCGCCCCCGCGGACCTGTCGCCGCCCTCCGTGACCCAGCGTCCCGGCGACGCCCCGGCCGGGGGTCAGCCGGCGGTGGGTCAGGACGCGTCCAGCCCCACCGGCGCCGGCCGCATCGCGGTGGAGACACAGTCCACCGGCGACACGCCGGAACAGGCGCCGACCGAGATCACCGCCCCGGATTGGGCGCGCAACGCGCTTCTGGGCTTCGTTGGCGCCCTGTTCGCGCTGATGGCCGGCATCTGGTGGTGGAGCGGCCGCCGCCCCAGCCGGAAGGCGCCCAAGCGCGGCCGCCCCGCCGACGCGCGGCGTGAACCGTCGCTGAGCGGGGAGGACAGCCGCCTTCCCGATGGCCGGGTCATGCCCCGCCTGGGGGATGGCGCCGCCCGTCCCAGCCGCCCGCCGGGACTGCGCGTCGGCCGCTGACGGGCCTTTCCCCGCCAAGGCGCTTGCTCCCGGGCAGGCGCGACAGGACATTACGCGGCGGGCGCCTGCGGGTTCGCCAAAGCTGCGCCGCGCAATAAAACAACGAAATCGACCCGGCCCGTCCTGCCCCCTAAGCTTCGTCGCGCAGACAGTTCCGCCCCCGTCCTATGGGAATGGGGCGGGATCACCGGCCCGGCGCCCTTGGTTCCGGGCACCAGGCAGGAGAGTGCCCCCATGCTGTTCGACGCTCCGGATTTCGACAATCACGAACTGGTCCTGTTCGGCCGTGACCCGGAGAGTGGCCTGAAGGCCATCATCGCCGTCCATGACACCACGATGGGGCCCGCCTGCGGCGGCTGCCGTATGTGGCCGTACGCGACCGAGGCCGACGCCGTGAAGGACGTCCTGCGCCTGTCGCGCGGCATGAGCTACAAGAACGTCATGGCGGGCCTGCCCTTGGGGGGCGGCAAGTCGGTGCTGATCGGCGATCCCAAGACCGCCAAGTCCGACGCCCTGTTCCGCGCCTTCGGCCGCATGGTGGAAAGCCTGGGTGGCCGCTACATCGCGGCGGAAGACGTGGGCATCACCGTTGCCGACGTGCAGGTCATGGGCCGTGAAACCAAGCATGTGGCCGGCCTGAACCACGGCGCCGCCGCCAGCGGCGATCCGTCGCCCTTCACCGCCTATGGTGTCTATCTGGGCATCAAGGCGGCGGTGCAGCACCGCCTGGGCACGGACAGCCTGAAGGGCGTGCGCGTGGCCGTGCAGGGCCTGGGCAATGTCGGCAGCCACCTGTGCCAGCGCCTGGCGGATGACGGCGCCATCCTGGTCGTCAGCGATATCTTCGCCGACCAGGTGAAGCGGGTGGTCGACCGCCATGGCGCCACGGCGGTGGAACCGTCGGTCATCCACGCCCAGGATGTCGACGTCTTCGCCCCCTGCGCCCTGGGCGGCGTGCTGAACGAGCAGTCGCTGACCCAGCTTAAGGCCAAGGTGGTGGCCGGCGGCGCCAACAACCAGCTTTCGGTGGACGCCGTCGGTCGCCAGCTGCGCGGCCTGGGCATCCTGTACGCCCCCGACTACGTCATCAATGGCGGCGGTATCATCAACGTGGCCGGCGAGGTGGGCGGCGCCTACAGCAAGGACGCCATCCTGGCCAAGGTGGAGGCCATCCATGGCACGCTGGCGGACATTTTCCGCCGCGCCGACGCCGAGGACCGTCCCACCAACGAGGTCGCCGACCAGATGGCGCGGGAGCGCCTGGCCGCCGGCCGCGCCCAGGGCATGGCCAAGGTCGCCTGATCCCCATCCATACCCATGACGCTGAAGGCCGGTGCCTGCCAGGGTGACCTGGTGGGTTCCGGCCTTTTTCGTCATGGGCCGGGATGATTATGATCCTTGCGATGGGGTGACTTGGCGGACGCGTCGCCTATATGATGCCGCGCCCCAACTCAGGGGCGGCCCCACTCAGGGGTTAATGTATCCAAGGGGACGGTGCATGCAGGAATTGCGGGCGATCAGCTTCACTGACCGGGAGCTGACGACGGCGATCGTGGAATTCACGGGCCGTCTCAACCGCAAGCTGCCCGTGGGCATGGTCAAGGACCCCGTCATTGTCGAGGGGCCCCCGGTAATCGTCCAACTGCCCATCGAGGACGACTACGGCACGGTGTTCGAAACCAGCTACGCCGAGATGGAAGTGGCGGCGGCCCTGGTGAACTACTGCATGACGCGGAAGATTCGCATACCCGCCAAGGCGGAGAAGGTGCTGCAGGTCATGTCCGGCTCAGCCACGCTGGTCATTTGGCTGGGTGAGCAGGAGGTGGGGGCCAAGCGCGTCAAGGCGATGCTGCGCAGCCGGTGAACCCCCGTTGCGCCTCCACGGCGCGGCCCGCCGCCTCATGGCGGCGTCACATCTTGTCACGCGCTGAAGTCATGGCTGGGTCGCGGCGCTGTTGACTTGCGCATACAATTCCGGCACTTCAAAGCCCATCCTGTCGGGGGAGAGGGCGCGCGTATCAGGGTCCAATTCCCGGTCAGTGGAATTTAACCGGTAAATCAGGACTTTTGCCATGACCGACGCCGCCGCCGCCAACGATGCCGGCCAGATGCCCCCGTTCTATCGGGAGCCCGTTCCCGTCGACATCAGCCGTCACCGTGACTGGAAGCTGAAGCAGCAGCGTACGTTCTCCTATGCCGCCGGCGCCAACGCCATTCCGATCGTGGGTGAGGAGTTCATCTCCCTCAACGGCCACTATCCCATCGTCTTCACCTTGGGCAACAACCCGGCCGCCGTGGTGCTGACCGGTGTGCGCCCGGACGAGAACCTGTTCGTGGACGCCGAGGGCAACTGGCGTAAGAACACGCCGATCCCGGCCTATGTCCGCCGCTATCCCTTCCTGATGATGGAGACGCCGGACCGTGAGCGCCTGGTGCTGTGCCTGGAAGAGGACGCCAACCTGGTGGGTCCGGACGGCGACGTCCCCCTGTTCGAGGGTGACAAGGCCGGCCCGGCGGGCAACGACGCCCTAAACTTCTGCGCCACCTTCAACCAGTCCGCCGTCGCCACCAGCGCCTTCTGCAAGGAACTGTTCGACCGTGGCCTGCTGGTGGAACAGCGCCTGGACCTGACGCTGTCGCACGACAACAGCCGCATGACGCTGACCGGCTTCACCATCATCGATGAGAAGAAGTTCAACGAGCTGCCGGACGACGTGTTCCTGGAGTGGCGCAAGCGCGGCTACCTGGGCCTGGTCTACTCCCACTTCATCTCGCTGTCCCGCTGGAGCATCCTGGCGGAACTGGCGTCCGAGCGGGTGCTGGCTTCCAAGTAAGGCCCCGCCGGCCATTGAGCCGGCGTGGTGAAAAGCGAAGGGCGCGGCACCTGTCCAAGGTCCGCGCCCTTCGTTTTTTGGCGCCCTTCGTTTTTAGCGATGCCGCCCGCTTCAGCGGCGGGGCAGCAGGGTCACGCGCAGGCCGTCAAGCTCGGCCCGGAAATCGATCTGGCAGGACAGGCGCGACCGGCCGGGCTGGTAGCTCGCCTCCTCCTCCAGCAGCGCCTGCTCATCCAGGCTGGGGGCCGCCAGGCGGGCGGCCCAGTCGGGGTCCACCAGGACGTGGCAGGTGGCGCAGGCGCAAGAGCCGCCGCAATCGGCGTCCAGCGGCAAGTCGTGATCGCACAGGTTCTCCATGAGGGAGGCCTTCACGTCCCCCTCGAGGACGTGCTCCGCGCCATCGGCGTCGATAACGTGGATCGTGGGCATGGTCGTTTTCCCTTTAGCGGCGGCGGCGGCACCGGTGTTGCGTCGGCCGATGAACGATCTGGCTGCTATTAGTGAAATCCGCCCGCGGGCGCGAGGCGAAAAACCGCAAACCCAACCCGAAAAACCAACGCGTCGGGACCTCAGCCCCCTGTAAAGCGGCCCGGCCTCGGTTATATTGCCACTTATCCACGGAAGCGGCCCGCCGGCCTCGGCGCCGGGCGGACCATCCGGGCTACTCTGACCGGGACTGGGCATGACCTTGGAAATCCGCACCTTCTCCATCCGTGACGCCGTGCATGACGAGGACGAGACCCGCCTGGCCTCGTTCCTGCGTACGGTGGAAGTCTCGCGCATCGATACTGCCTATGCCGACGGCGCCTGGCGGGTGCTGGTCCAATACCGCGACCTGCGCCGCAAGGAGGAAACCGCCCAGATCGAGTTGGCCATCATATCGGCCATCAACAGCTGGCGCACCGATGTCGCCAAGGCGCTGGGCGTGGACAAGGAGGAGATCCTGTCCAACAGCGTGGTGGCGGAGATCGCGCGCTACGCCCCCACGACGGAAATCGAGCTGTCGGTCATCAGCAACGCCGCCGGGTTCGACGTGGCCGGCCGTGGTGGCCAGATCGTCCAGATCGTCCGCCAGACCATGGAAGAGTTGACCAATTGAGGCGCCTGCTGGCGGCGGGGGCTGTCGCGGCCCTGGTGGTGGGCCTTTCCGTCGTGCCCGGCGCGGTGCGGGCCGATGAGGTGGGATCGTTCAGCAACGATTGGACAGGTAACGAGCTGACGGTGGAGGCCGTGCCTGACCCCGACATTCAAGGGGTCACCTGCCACATCGTCAGTTTCTCCCGCAGCGTCATCGACCGGCTGCGCAAGGGCAACTGGTTCGAGGATCCGTCCAACACCTCGATCTCGTGCCGACAGACGGGTCCCATCGTCATCGGCAAGATCGACACCTCCAAGCATGGGGAGGAGGTGTTTTCCGAGCGCAAGAGCCTGATCTTCAAGTCCATCGCCGTCCGGCGCATCTATGACCGGGCCAACGACACCCTGATCTATGTCGTCTACAGCCGCCAGGTGAAGGACGCGTCGGCCAAGATGGCCATTTCCACTGTACCCTTGTTCAGCGCCAACCCCACCTGGACAAAGGGCAAGCCGGACCGTTAACTCCCTGTTCAACTGGGATAAAAAGCAGCCGACTCCCCCGGTGGGCATACATCATTCGGTTGACTACCCGCTTGTGCGACGTCACCTTTAAGCCTGCATCCATACATCGGTGGTGCGTTCGGCTTAGCGGCGGGGCTGCCCATAGGCCGAAGGTTGGCCTGGTGAGGGCGGGGAAGGGGCTTCCCCGCCCCACGGGCATATTGCCGGTCGGGGCGGGCGATGGTCTTGGGGCTGCTACAGGATAAGGCGAAACGGCCGCCGCCGCTGAGCGAGCCGCGGGGCATTTCCTTCGAGGTGCAATACCTGAAGGATGACCATTGGCTTACCGAGCAGATTTGCCGCAAGGAAGAGGATGCCCGCGCGCTGGCCGCCCGCATCCTGCCCACCCGCACTGGCGTGCGTATCATCCGCGAATTCGTCCGCCCTGGCCGGGGTGGGGAGACGGTGGACACCATCATCCACACCGAATACCGGCAGGAGCCCAAGCGCCCCATCGCGCCGGTCCCGGTGGATGAGGCGCATTACTGCCGCGTGCCCCAGGAGTATATGGCCTTCGACAGCCGGGTGCTGATCTCCCGGGTGCTGCGCCAATACCTGGATGAGAAAGGCGTCACGGCTTCGGAACTGCTGCACAACGCCAACGAGGCGAAGCGCGTCCTGAATTTCGAGGCATTGGTCCCCAACGCCGTCAGCCGAATCGCGACCTTGCAGGTCAAGGAAACGGGGGAGGACAGCCGCGCCCGCCGCGACGTCATCCTGGGGGTGCTGGAACAATTGCGCCAGCGGGCGGAAAGGGCGGTGGCCAACCGCACGCTGCCCTATCCCAAGGAAATCGGCTTTGCCGCCACCATGCGCCAGGTGGATGAGATTCTGGGCGCGACCCCCGCCGCCACGCCCGAAACGGCGGCGGAAGAGGCGGCATACCTGGGCAAGGTGATCGTCTGCCGCGATCTGGTGAACATCCGCGGCCTTCTGGGCAAGGCGGAATTGCTGATCGAACTCGCCGCCGACGACAGCCTGCCCGCCGACCACGCGGCCCTTTTGGATCAGTTACTGGCCGATGTCCTGACCGCGCCCGACATGGTGCGCGACATGCTGGGCCGCCAGCCGGATCTCGTGACCGCCTTGAATCGCCTGATCGACCTGATCAGCGGCACGTTCGAGCCGCAGCCGGCGGAAATGTCGCCGGAATGCACCGCGGCCATCAGCCGCTGGGTGGCGGGCCCGCATGGCAAGGAAACCCGCGCGGTCCTGTTGGACTTCCTGCGGCGCCAGGTACGGGGGACGCAGCGCCTGTCCCATGGTGAGCCGTTCCAGCAAATCGCCAAGTACCGCGCCTTCGTCGGCCGCCTGATCCGCCTGGATGGGCTGCTGGGCGGTCCGGCCATGGCCGAGGCGGTGCTGATGGGCTATCAGCGTTTCATCGAGCAGGGCGGTGCGGAGGGGCGGCGCCTGGCGCTCGAATCCGTGTTGCAGTTGCTGCCCACCGGCGCGGAGCGTCTGGTTTACCTGACCTGCCTGGCCCGCTCCGACCTGGCCGCCACGGATGGCGCGGCCATCGCCGCCCAGGCGTTGGAGGTCGCCAACCGTTCGGCCGGCCTGAATGACCTGGTGGACCGGGCCCTCCCGCTGAAGCCGAAGATGGAGGCCAGCGCCGCCCTCTACCGCTTGGTGATGGAAGGTGGGGACCTGCCGGGTGAGATGGCGGAAAAGCTGGGGTCCCGGCTGGATGACCTGGTGGCGGCCTACATCGTCGATGGTCGGGTGATCGAGCGGCTGGATGATCCGGCGGCCAGCCTGCGCGTCCGCGCGACACGCCTGGTGCAGTTCGCCGCTGCCGAGGTGCTGGCCAGCCCCAAGGCGCGGCGTATCGTGCGCGACCAGATCATCAGCCACCTGCGCCAGCCCAATTTCGACGCCAAGTTCGTCGAGGGTCTGGCCACCGAGGCCGAGAAGGCCGCCGTGCTGCGCAATTTCTACGATCTGCTGAATCGCGCCCAGTTCATGTGACCCGCGCCCGGCAAGGGGTCTCCGTCCCGTAGGGGGATCAGAGGACGCGCCCCAGCCGGACAGTGGTCTGACCCCGCCGGGCGCTGCGCGTGGGCATGACCAACACGCAGTCGTCGTAGGGGGTATGGATGGCCTGCTTCCCGTCCAGGGCCAGCAGGGTGCCGGCGGTGGCGATACGCTCCAACCCCTGGAAGGGACGCACGAAGGCGAACTCGTCCGTCTGCGCCTGGATGGCGTGGGTCACATCCACCACCGTCGGCCGGGGCGGCACGGCCGGGGCGTTGATCTCCCCCAGCAAGGTGCGGACCGTGGCCGCGTCCAGGGTTTCCGACAGCGCCAGGAAGCGGATCAGCCCGCGCCATGCCTGGGCGCCGGCGGCGGGCGAGGCGTGTTGCCCACATTCCATCAGGATGGCGGTGGCCTCGGCGCCGGGGCCGCAAAAGCGGGGATGGTCGATCAGGCGCCGGCCGTCGGCATGCCCGTCATCCGCCACGACCCAGCCTGGATCGGCCAGCCGCACCGCCAGGGCCCGACCCCGCGGGGACCGGCCGCACAGGGTCAGCGCGGGCGAGGGCACCTGCATTGAATGCAGGTCCAGCAGCAGGTCCGCCGTCAGGATCAGCGGCGCCAACGCCGCCACACGCGCCTGTTCCCGGCCATGGGTGTGGCCGGGCGGTGGTCCCGACGCCCGGGCCCCCGCCCACAGGCGGTTCATGTCCTGGTCCAGATAGCGGGCGGGCGTGCCTGCGGGCCCGAACAGGCGGCCGCCCGCCGCCGCATCGGTGTTGGCGAAGGCCAGGGTCCAGGTGCCGCGCGTCGGCCGCAGACCCCGTCGTAGCAACCGGTCCAGTGCGACGGCGCCGCAGGGCTCATTGCCATGCATCAGCGCCACGACGGCGACGTGCGGCCCCTCGGCCTTGCCTTCGAACCGCCAGACATAGGGCACGCCGGTGTTGCCCGCGCGGTGCGCGCGCAGGTCGGGCATGGCTAGGGGGGCTGGGGCGTGGCCGGTCCCAGGGGTGGACCCAGACGGTCCCACATCATACGCCCCCATCCCTGAGTATCGGGTCCGAACCCCTTGGAACCATGGCCGCCTTTTCCACATTGGCTGGTTCGGCAATAGTGCCGGGTCCTTTCAACCATGGAAAGCGCCATGGGGGACGGTATCATGAAAAGGGACGGCACGCCCCGGTCTGCGCTATGCTGGCGGGGCCATGATAAGGCAGTCCGGCGGTTGTTTGTTCCGCCGCAGTTGGCGGTTGCGAGGTGGGTATGAAATACGTCATCGACGATGTACTGGTGCGCCATGATCCGGAAGGCACGCCCGTTCCTGTCGTCTATGACTCGCCCCACAGTGGGTCCGCCTATCCCCTGGGTTTCACCCCCCGCTGTCCGTTGATGCTGCTACGCCAGTCGGAGGACGCGCATGTGGACGAACTGTTCGCCCGCGCCCCCGCCCTGGGCGCCACGCTGCTGCAGGCGCTGTTCCCGCGCAGCTACATCGATGTGAACCGGGCGGAGGATGACATCGACCCCGCCTGCCTGGCCGATCCTTGGCCGGGCCCCTTGAACCCTTCGGAAAAAAGCCGCCATGGCATGGGCCTGGTGCGTACCGTCAGCCGCCCCGGTGAGGCGCTCTACGCCGCCAAGCTGACGGTGAGGGAGGTCCAGACCCGTATTGAGCGCTACTGGCGCCCTTATCATGCCCAGCTCAAGACCGCGCTGGATGGGCTGCACGCCCGTTTCGGCCAGGTTTGGCATCTCAACTGCCATTCCATGCCCACCCTGGGCACGGGTGACGCCGGCGCCGACTTCGTGCTGGGTGATCGCGACGGCGCCTGCTGCGACCCGTCCTTCAGCCGTTTCGTGGCCGCCAAGCTGCGCGGCATGGGCTACCGCGTCCGCCACAACGACCCCTACAAGGGCGTGGAACTGGTACGCCGCTACGGCGTGCCGACACGCGGCCGCCACAGCCTTCAGCTGGAGATCGACCGGCGCCTGTACATGGATGAGGAAACGCTGGAGCGCCACGACGGCTACTGGCGCCTGTCCCGCGACCTGGAAGACCTGATGCGCGCCATCCACGCCTTCGCCCTGGCCCGCGTGGGCGACCGGCGCTTGGCGGCCGAGTAGGACCGGAACTAAGGCGTGAACTGCTCCTTGAGGATGCGCTCCTCCAGGTTCATCTCCGGATCGAACAGCAGGATGCTGGCCACGCTGCGGTCCTCGCACACCTCCACCCGGGCGACGTCGCGGATTTCGGTGAAATCGGCCACGGCGCTGACGGGGCGCTTGGCACCCTCCAGGATGTCGAACTGCAGCTTGGCGGTATGGGGCAGCAGGGCGCCGCGCCAGCGGCGGGGGCGGAAGGCGCTGATGGGGGTCAGGGCCAGGATGCCGGCGCCCAAGGGCACGATGGGGCCGTGGGCCGACAGGTTGTAGGCGGTACTGCCGGCCGGGGTGGACACCAGGGCGCCGTCGCAGGCCAATTCGGCCAGGCGTTCCACCCCATCCACGCTGATGCGCAGCTTGGCGGCTTGGCGCGTCTCACGCAGCAGCGAAACCTCGTTGAACGCCAGCGCCTCATGCCGGCCCTGGGCGTTGACGGCCACCATGCGCAACGGGTTCAGCGCCACCCGCTGCGCCCGGCGCACGCGGTCGGTCAGCCCCCGGGGACTGAAGCTGTTCAGCAGGAAGCCGACGGAACCGCGATTCATGCCATAGACCGGCTTGCACAGGGGCAGGTGGCGATGCAGCGTTTCCAGCAGGAAGCCGTCACCGCCCAGCGCCACGATGACGTCCGCATCCTCCGCCCGCACCGTGCGATAGCGTTCCGACAGGGTCGCGCGCGCGGCCTCCGCCTCGGGCGTTTCGGCGGCGACGATGCAGAAGGCCGGTTTTGCCGGCAGGGGAACCGGTGTGCCGTGCGCGGCCGATCCCTCCGCCGCGGTGCCGGGGGCTTGACCCGGAGCAGGGGCGGCGGGGCGGGTGGGTTCGTCAAGCATGGCGGGGTCGCCTGGGTTCAGGACAAGGGGGAGGGAGGACACGGGGCACGCGACCGGAACGGCCCGTTAACCGGAATGGACGCCCACCTTAACGGATCAAGCCCGTCAAAGGAATGCCGGGGACCGGAAACGGTGTCGGTGGGCGACGGCGACCGGGGGCCGCGGATCGGTCAGCCGCCCGTGACGCTCATGTGCCGGGCCACCGCCGGGGTTTTTTGACGACGGTCGATGATGAAGTCATGGCCCTTGGGCTTACGGGCGATGGCGTCCTTGATCGCGGCCAGCAGGGCCGCGTCGTCGCCGGGGGCGGCGCGCATGACGGCCCGCAGGTCGGCGGCGTCCTCCTGGCCCAGGCACATGTACAGCATGCCGGTGCAGGTCAGGCGCACGCGGTTGCAGCTCTCACAGAAATTATGGGTCATGGGCGTGATGAACCCGATGCGCCCGCCCGTCTCGGCCACCTGGGCGTAGCGGGCGGGGCCGCCGGTGCTGACGGGCAGGTCGGTCAGGGTCCAGCGCTTGGCCAGCTCCGCCCTCAGCAGGGACAGGGGCCAATACTGGTCCGCCCGGACGCTGCCGCCCTGGCCGCCATCCCCGCCCGTGTCGCCGCCGTCCATGTCGCCCAAGGGCATGACCTCGATGAAGGTCAGATCATGGCCTTCGCGGCCGCACCAGGCCACCAGGTCATGCACCTCGCCATCGTTCACGCCGCGCAAGGCCACGCAGTTGATCTTGACGTGCAGCCCCGCCTCCTTGGCGGCCCGGATGCCGTCCAGAACGGGGGCCAGCTTGCCCCAGCGGGTGATGGCCTGGAAGCGGTCGGGATCCAGGGTGTCCAGGCTGACGTTCACCCGGCGCACGCCGGCGGCGCGCAGTTCGTCCGCGTACTTGGCCAGCTGGCTGCCGTTGGTGGTCAGGGTCAGTTCATCCAGGGCGCCGGTATCCAGGTGGCGGCCAAGGCGGCGGACCAGATCCATGATGCCCCGGCGCACCAGCGGCTCCCCACCCGTCAGGCGCAGCTTGCGCACGCCGGTCTGGATGAAGGCGGCGCACAAGCGCTCCAACTCCTCCAGCGACAGCACCTGGGCCTTGGGCAGGAAGGTCATTTCCTCCGCCATGCAGTAGACGCAGCGGAAGTCGCACCGATCGGTTACGGAAACGCGCAGGTAGCGGATGGACCGCCCAAAAGGGTCCACCAGCGGAAGACGGTCACGCGCCGGCCCGGTTTGCCCAAGTGGGGTATTCAGGGCTGCGGTATTCAGGGCGCCATCCGCCATCGTCTCAGCCATCCTCAAATCAAGCACAAACCAAACGTCCTGGAGCCATGACCTTCAGGGCCTGGCCGCCCGTCATCGCCAATATGGTACAGCGACCATAGCAATTCAGCCCCCGTCGCGCTGTGATGGCGGCAACGGCACCCCCCTCGGAAGCCTGTCCGCGGTTACGGGGCCCAATCCTCCGGCTCCACCGGGCGCAGGGCGATGACGGCAGCGTCCATGGTCACCTTTCCGGCGTGGGTGAAGTTGACCGTGACCCACGTTCCGACCGCGGACTGCACCTGCCCCAGGCCCCAATCGGGTTGATTGGGGTGCATGACATACGCCCCGGGAGTCAGCAGTGCCGTGACCGCGCCTGATTCGGGGGTGAAAGGGGGCATGGGGTATATATCCTTGGGCTAGAGGGTTGGGGCTGACGGGGGCCGGCAGGCGGAGGCGGCAAAAAACATCTCACCTATCCTTTTGCCCTTATCCGTTTTTCTAGGGCCAGGGGGCGCTAAATCCTGCCTTGGGGCCGCCAATCATTAATATACTGGCACTCCAACCACTATGTACCGCCACGCCCTCCGCGCAAGGCTTCCTGCGCCGGCATTGAAGACAAGGCCCCCTACGAATGACGGTTTCCCTGGAACTTCATGTCGTGGAGCTGCTGTGCTCCCGCCTGTGCCATGACCTGATAAGCCCGGTGGGCGCCATCGCCAACGGCGTGGAACTCATTGAGGAAATGGGACAATCCATGGCGGATGAGGCCATGTCCCTGATCGCCGACAGCGCCGACCAGGCAACCCGGCGGCTGCGGCTGTTTCGTTTGGCCTACGGGGCGGCGGGCAACAGCGGTTCCTTCACCGCGGCGGAGGCGCGGACCGTGCTGGGCGCTTGGTTCCGGGGCGGGCGGGTGCGGTTGGAATGGCCGGCCGACGTCATGCCCAAGCCCGACGACGGCCTGCTGAAGTTGGCGCTGAACCTGGGGCTTTTGGCGGAGGAGGCCATGCCCCACGGAGGGGTTGTCACGCTTGCCGCCGGGGGCGGGAATCCCGCGCTTTCCGTGACGGCGGAGGGGCCCGTCCTCAACCTGCGCGAGGAGGTCCGCCAGGCCCTGGACGGGGCCCTGGCCCAGGCGGACCTGACCCCCCGCAGCGTGCAGGCTTATGTCACCGGCCGCTTTGCCGAACAGTGCGGCTGGCACATCGTCGTCGACGCCAAGGCCCCGGAAGCATTGCATTTCCAGCTGTTGCGCCGGGCATCCTGATCCGCCCGCAAGGTTCTTTCGCGCCGATAGAGAAGCTTAACGCGTTTATCGCTTGTCTTGTCGCCCAGGGCACGCCATCAATCTCGCAGGAGTAACGTGTTCTTAATCGTCTTTCTGGAAAAGATGGGTGTAGGGAGTGGCGCCACCCCGTCGCGATTAAGGACGGGGGCCGGGGCTGACACCTCAATTCCAAACGGGACCGCCCGCCCGGGACGGCCCTGATACGCGCATGGCAACGGGACGTGGACCATGGATGATCTGCTGAGCGAATTTCTGACCGAGACCAACGAAAACATAGCGGTCTTGGACGTTGAGTTGGTGCGGCTTGAGCAGAACCCGAATGACCCCAGCCTGCTGAGCAATATCTTCCGGCTGGTTCACACCATCAAGGGCACCTGCGGCTTCCTTGGTCTGCCTCGGCTGGAAGCGGTGGCGCACGCGTCTGAGAACGTGCTGGGCCGCTTCCGTGATGGGGAGCTGAACGTCAGCCCCTACGCGGTGACGTTGATCCTGGAATCCCTGGACGCCATCAAGTCGATCCTGCTGGTCCTGGAAAAGACGGAAGCTGAGCCGGCCGGTAACGACGAAGATCTGATCAACCGCCTGAACGCCCTGGCCGAAGGCCGGGAGGCGCCCGCCGCCGCACCCGCGGCCCCGGCCGCTGCCGCACCACCACCTCCCCCGGCGCCGGAGCCTGTGCCCGAGCCCGTGGCCCCGCCGCCGGCCCCCGTGGCCGCCGCTCCCTCGGTGCCGGCCGCCACCACCACCCGCGAGGTCGCGCCCGTCGCCGAGGCCGCCCCGCCGGCTCCCGCCGCCGCTCCCCAGGCCGCCCCGCCCCCGCCCCCGCCTCCCGCCGGGGGGGGTGGTGATGGTGGTGAATTGTCGCTGGCCAACCAGACCATCCGCGTGAACGTCGACCTGCTCGAAAACCTGATGACCATGGTTTCCGAGCTGGTGCTGACCCGCAACCAGCTGCTGCAGATCCTGCGCAGCCAGAAGGAAAGCGAATTCGCGGTTCCGTTGCAGCGCCTGAACCATGTGACGTCGGAGCTGCAGGAAGGCGTCATGAAGACGCGCATGCAGCCCATCGGCAACGCCTGGGCCAAGCTGCCACGCCTGGTGCGCGACCTGGCGCACGAACTGCACAAGAAGATCGACCTGCAGATGCTGGGCGCCGAGACGGAACTGGACCGTCAGGTGCTGGAACTGATCAAGGACCCGCTGACCCACATGGTCCGCAACTCCGCCGACCATGGCCTGGAGCTGCCGGGCGAGCGTGTGGCCAAGGGCAAGTCCGAGACCGGCCGCATCACGCTGAACGCCTTCCATGAGGGCGGTCACATCATCATCGAGATCGCCGACGACGGTAAGGGCCTGGCGATCGAGGCGATCAAGCGCAAGATCCTGCAGAACGGTCTTGCCACCGAGACCGAACTGGCCGGCATGTCCGACCAGCAGATCCAGCAGTTCATCTTCAAGGCCGGCTTCTCCACCGCCGCCAAGGTCACCAGCGTTTCCGGCCGCGGTGTCGGCATGGACGTGGTGAAGACCAACATCGAGAAGATCGGCGGCACGATCGAGCTGAAGTCCATCGAGGGCCGCGGCACCACCTTCACCATCAAGATCCCGCTGACCCTGGCCATCGTCTCGGCCCTGGTCGTCGAATGCGGTGGCGAGCGCTTCGCCATCCCGCAGATCAGCGTGATCGAGCTGGTGCGCGCCGCCAACGACAGCGAGCACAAGATCGAGCGGATCAACGGCACCCCGGTTCTGCGTCTGCGCAACCGCCTGCTGCCGCTGGTCAGCCTGGAACGGCTGTTGAAGCTGGGCGACGGCGACCAGGACAACCGCGAAACCTTCATCGTGGTGGCCCAGGTCGGCAACTACACCTTCGGCATCATCGTCGACCGCGTCTTCGACACGGAAGAAATCGTGGTGAAGCCGGTGGCCCCCATCCTGCGCCATATCGAGCTGTTCTCGGGCAACACCATCCTGGGTGACGGCTCCGTCATCATGATCCTGGACCCGAACGGCATCGCCAGCTTCTCCGGCGAGATCTCGGGCGGTATGCACGACACGGCCGCCGCCGCCGCGGAGGCCAAGCACGCCACCCGCCAGGACGACCGCATGGCCCTGCTGCTGTTCCGCGCCGGCGAGGGCGCGCCCAAGGCCGTCCCGCTGTCGCTGGTGGCCCGCCTGGAAGACATCGACCTCAACCAGGTCGAGGCGTCCAACGGCCAGCCGGTCGTGCAGTACCGCGGCAAGCTCATGCCGCTGGTGCCGATCGACCCGTCCTGGCAGGTGCAGCGCGACAAGCGCCAGCCGGTGCTGGTGTTCGCCGACGGCGACCGCTCCATGGGCCTGGTGGTGGACGAGATCATCGACATCGTCGAGGATCGCCTGCAGGTGGAACTGGGCACGGAACGCGCCGGCTTCATGGGCAGCGCCATCATCGCCGACAAGGCGACGGACGTCATCGATGCGGGCTTCTACCTGACCCAGGCCTTCCGCGACTGGTTCGGCAACGCCACCGATCGCTTCGAGGACGAGCGCCTGCACAAGGTGCTGCTGGTCGACGACAGCCCCTTCTTCCGCAACCTGCTGACCCCCCTGCTGACCGTGTCGGGTTACAACGTGACGGCCGTGCAGAGCGCGGATGAGGCCCTGGGGCTCTGCGAATCCGGCGAGGACTTCGACGTCATCGTCAGTGATATCGAGATGCCCGGCATGAGCGGGCTCGAGTTCGCCCAGGCCGTCCGCGGCAACAGCCGCTGGCAGAACGTGCCCCTGGTGGCGCTGTCCAGCCACGCCACCCCGCGCGACCTCGATCGCGGCCGCCAGGCCGGCTTCACCGACTACGTGGCGAAGTTCGACCGTGACGCGCTGCTCTTCACGCTGCAGCAGACCATCTCCGAGACCAAGGGTGCCGCATGAGTACCAACCTGCCCGCCAAGCGCACCGCCAGCACTGAAGTCGCGGTCGTCAAGAACGAAGACTTCGTCACCATGACCATCGCCGACCAGGTGTTCGGCATCCCCGTCCTGCAGGTCCAGGACGTGTTGGGTCCCCAGCGCATCACCCGCATTCCCCTGGCCCCGCCCGAGGTTGCCGGTTCGCTGAACCTGCGTGGCCGCATCGTCACCGCCATCGACGTCCGCCTGCGCCTGGGCCTGCCGCCGCGGGCGGCCGACAAGCCCGGCATGAGCATCGTCGTGGACCATAAGGGGGAGCTTTACTCCCTCATGGTCGACAGCGTGGGCGAAGTGCTGAGCCTGACCTCGGACGATTTCGAGCGCCAGCCGGCCACCATGGACGCGCGTTGGCGCGAGGTGTCCACGGGTATTTATCGTCTTCGTGAAAATCTTCTCGTTGTACTTGACGTGTCGCGGTTGTTGAATTTCGCTAATACCGAAGCTGCCTGAGCCTGGGCTTCAACCACCGGTGCTTTCGAGCGCTTAGCAACCCGAGGTCCTTTGCATGAAGTCCTGCCTGGTCGTCGATGACAGCCGCGTCGTCCGCAAGGTCGCGCGCAAGATCCTGGAAGAACTGAACTTCACCTGTTCAGAGGCCGAGGATGGCAAGCAGGCCATGGATGCGTGTGCGGTTTCCATGCCGGACGCCATCCTGCTGGACTGGAACATGCCGGTCATGACCGGTATCGAGTTCCTGCGACGTCTGCGTAAGATGTCGGGGGGCCAGACGCCCAAAGTGGTATTCTGCACCACCGAGAACGATCTGGCCCACATCCAGGAAGCGCTGTCAGCCGGGGCGAATGAATACATCATGAAGCCCTTCGACAGCGAGATCATCCAAACCAAGTTCGAGCAGGTCGGGCTTCTCTGACGCCCGGGAATCATAAGATCATGAACGATATCCCCGGACGACCCCAGGCCGCTTCACCGGCGGCCGCAACCACCGAGCCGTACCGGGTCATGGTTGTGGACAATTCGGCGGTCATCCGTGGCTTGCTGACGCGTACGCTGGAAGGCGACGGCACCATCCGTGTCGTCGCCTCCGTCGCCAATGGCCAGATGGCCATCAACACCCTGCAGCGTCAGTCCCTGGACGTCATCGTCCTGGACATCGAGATGCCGGTGATGGACGGCCTGACCGCCTTGCCGCAGCTCATCGCCGCCGACCCCGCGGTCAAGGTCATCATGGCCTCGACCCTGACGGCCAAGAACGCCGACATCTCCCTGCGGGCCTTGCGGGCCGGCGCCTCCGATTATGTCACCAAGCCGTCGTCGACGCGGGAGCTGACGGGGGCCGAAAGCTTCAAGGCGGAACTGGTCAGCAAGGTCCAGGCCCTGGGCGAGGCCGCGCGCCGCGCGGACCCGTCGAAGGGGACGCCGTCGCGCCCCCTGGCTCCGCGCCCCGTCATCGCGCCGGTTCCCGGTGGCGTAGCGCCGGTGACCGGTACCGCATCGGCGGCGGCACCGTCGCCCATCCGCAGCCGCCTGTTCGAACAGGCGCCGGTCGTCCTCCGGCCCGCGCCGGACATTCGGCCTGACATCATCGCCATCGGCAGTTCCACCGGTGGACCGCAGGCGCTGTTCGAGGTGATGGCCCATTTCCGGGGCGGGCTGCAGCAGCCCATCGTCATCACACAGCACATGCCGGCGACCTTCACCACCATCCTGGCCGAGCACATAACCCGCCAATGCGGGATCGAGTGCGCGGAGGCCAAGGACGGGGAGCCCATCGTCGGCGGCCGCGCTTACGTGGCGCCGGGCGACAATCATTTCCTGCTGGTGTCGCGCAACGGCGTCACCACCGCGCAGCTGACCAAGGACCCGCCGGAAAATTTCTGTCGGCCGGCGGTCGATCCCATGTTGCGCAGTATTGTTAAGATTTATGGGCGTAAGGTGTTGGCGGTCATCCTCACCGGCATGGGGCATGACGGTCGTGGCGGCTGCGACCAGGTGGTCCAGGCCGGGGGGATGGTTGTTGGTCAGGACGAGGCCAGCAGCGTGGTATGGGGTATGCCGGGCGCCGTGGCAACGGCGGGCTTGTGCAGTTCCATCCTACCCTTGAAGGAGATCGGTCCGTTTATCCGCAAGATCGCATTGAGGACGGCGGCATGAAGGTCGAAGACTTCGACATGTTCTGCACGATGCTGAAGCAGCGTTCGGGCTTGGTCCTAACCAAGGACAAGGCCTACCTGCTGGAATCGCGCCTCATGCCCGTGGCGCGGAAATGGAACCTGAAGACGCTGGATGAACTGGCGGCCACGGTTCGCGCCCGCAAGGACGAAACCCTGCTGAAGGACATCACGGAGGCGATGACGACCAACGAGTCGTCCTTCTTCCGCGATCAGAAGCCCTTCGACCAGTTCAAGCAGGTCGTGCTGCCGGCGTTGCTGGAATCGCGGGCCACCAAGAAGTCCATCCGCATCTGGTCGGCCGCCTGCTCCAGCGGGCAGGAGGCCTACTCCCTGGCCATGATGCTGTCGGAGGACAATGCCCGCCTGGCCGGCTGGCGTATCGAGATCGTCGGTACCGACCTGTCCTCCGAGATGGTGGAAAAGTCGCGCGCCGGCATCTACACCCAGTTCGAGGTGCAGCGCGGCCTGGCCATCACCATGCTGGTCAAGTATTTCAAGCAGGTGGGTGACAAATGGCAGTTGTCGCCGCAGATACGGCAGATGGCCACGTTCCGGGAATACAACCTGCTGACCGACCTGTCGCCCTTGGGCCAGTTCGATGTGGTGTTCTGCCGCAACGTCCTGATTTATTTCGACCAGCCGACCAAGACCAAGGTGCTGGAGGCCATCGCCAAGCAGATGCCGCCGGATGGCGTGTTGTACCTGGGTGGGGCAGAGACGGTGCTGGGCATCACGGACAAGTTCAAGCCCATGGACGGCCAGCGCGGGCTGTACATTCTCGCCTAAGAACGAACCGGAGACGGTTTACGCACAGGGCCGGCCCGGCGACGGGACCGGCCCTGTCGATTCCCGGCATGCGCGTGACGCTTTCCACCGCAGCTTCCATCGGCCCTACATCGTGTGGGTAGTGACCCGGCCGGGCGGCGGGCGTCATAGTATGGCGATCAACCCATGAACCGCCCCAGCCAACCGGGGCCTCAACACAAGAAGGGGGACGAGCCATGTGGGAAGAGTTCAAGTCGTTCATCAGCCGGGGCAACGTGATCGATCTGGCCGTCGGCATCATCGTCGGCGCCGCCTTCACCGGCATCGTCAATTCGCTGGTCAATGACCTGATTATGCCGCCCATCGGCTACCTCATGGGCGGTATCGATTTTTCCAGCTATTTCGTCGCCCTGAACGGGGAGCACTACGCCAGCCTGAAGGCCGCGCAGGATGCGGGCGCCGCCACCATCAACTATGGCGTTTTCATCAACGTCGTCATCCGCTTCTTCATCGTCGCCGGCGCCGTGTTCCTGCTGGTGAAGCAGGTCAACCGCTTCCGCACCAAGGCCGCTTCCGCCCCGCCCCGGCAGGAGGTTCTGCTGGAGGAGATCCGCGACCTGCTGAAGGCGAAAGCCGAGGGTTGAGCGCCGGCTGGCGGCGGCCGGCCGTTACTGGCCGCCGCTGGGACCGCAACTGGCCGCCGCCCCACCTTCCGCTGTTTCGAAAACTCCGGCCCAGGCATCGCGCAGCGCCGCATCCACCTCGTGCAGGCTGGCCAAGTGACCCAGCGCGTGCATGGAGGTGACGCCGTACTGGGTGATGCCGCAGGGCACGATGCCGCCGAAGTGGCTCAGGTCCGGGTCGACGTTCAGTGAGATACCGTGGAAGGTGACGCCCCGGCGCACGCGCACGCCGATGGCGCCGATCTTGTCCTCCTGGCCCGGCAGGCCGCCATAAGGCTGCTTGTCCACCCAGATGCCCACGCGGCCGCACCGCCGTTCCCCCTTGATATTGAACAGGGCCAGGGTGCGGATGATCCATTCTTCCAGGTTGGTGACGTAGGCACGCACATCGGGGCCCCGCTTCATCAGGTCCAGCATGACATAGGCCACGCGCTGGCCGGGACCGTGATAGGTGTACTGCCCGCCGCGCCCGGTCTGGAACACGGGGAAGCGGCCATGGTCCAGCAAATCCTCCGCCTTGGCGCTGGTGCCGGCGGTGTACAGCGACGGATGCTCCAGCAGCCACACCAATTCCGGGGCCGTGCCGGCGCGGATGGCCGCCACCCGTTCCTCCATGGCGGCCACCGCCTCGGGGTAGGCCACCGGCTGGTCGCTGATGCGCCATTCCGGTCCCTCCATGGACGGGGCATGGGTTTCGGGCTGGGCGGGTGAGGGGAGGGGGGACATGGCGCGGCGCTTACCCATCGTGTGAAGGCGTTTTTCATCGACGCCGCATGCGGGCGACGCCGGGGTCCGGGGATCCCCTCCTTTATATAGGGGGTCCCATCCCATAAGGGCCACACGGGGGCTTGCTATGGGATCGGCGATTTGCTATTCCCCCGTTCACCCGTTGGCAAGCCCTTGCCGGCGAGGTTCTGACATGATGCGGTCATGGCGGAATTGGTAGACGCGCAGCGTTGAGGTCGCTGTGGGGCAACCCGTGGAAGTTCGAGTCTTCTTGACCGCACCATACACCTGAAAGGCCGGACCGCTTGGTTCGGCCTTTCGCGTTTCCGGGCGCCTTTTCCAGGCCGATCAAACGCATGGCAGCCGGTCGCGCCCCGGCTGAATGGCACCTTGCCGTCCATCGCCTCTGGACAATGGCGGGCCCTGGGGCCTAAGCAGGAAGGGCGCCGAACGCTTGACGGCGCCGGTGGGGCCGCCGCGACGGTGGCGCCACGGGCGCCTGTGAGGCTGTTCGGGACCCAGTCCCCCGCAGAAGAGACCGGCCCCATGTCCGACGAGTTTCGCGAAGCCGCCCTAGACTATCACCGGCTGCCGACGCCGGGTAAGATCGCCGTCCAACCGACCAAGCCCCTGGCGACTCAGCGCGACTTGGCCTTGGCTTATTCGCCCGGCGTGGCCTTCGCCTGCGAGGCGATCGTCGCCGACCCGGCCGAGGCCAGCCAGATGACCTCGCGCGGCAACCTGGTGGCCGTGATCACCAACGGCACCGCCGTGCTGGGCCTGGGCGACATCGGTCCCCTGGCCGCCAAGCCGGTGATGGAGGGCAAGGGCGTCCTGTTCAAGAAGTTCGCCGGCATCGACGTCTTCGACATCGAGGTCGATGAGAAGGACCCCGACAAGCTGGTCGATATCATCGCGGCGCTTGAGCCCACGTTCGGCGGCATCAACCTTGAGGACATCAAGGCGCCCGAATGCTTCTACGTGGAAAGCAAGCTGCGCGAGCGCATGAAGATCCCGGTCTTCCATGACGACCAGCACGGCACCGCCATCATCGTCGCCGCCGCCATCACCAACGCGCTGAAGCTGCGCGGCCGCAAGATCGACGAGGTCAAGCTGGTGGCCAGCGGCGCCGGCGCCGCGGCGCTGGCCTGCCTGGACCTGCTGGTGGACATGGGCATGCCCGTGGACAACATCTGGGTGAGCGACATCAAGGGCGTGGTCTATGACGGCCGCACCGAGTTGATGGACCCGCGCAAGGCGCGTTATGCCAAGAAGACCAACGCCCGCACCTTGGACGACATCATCGATGGCGCTGATATTTTCCTCGGCCTGTCGGCGCCGCGCGTGCTGACCAAGGCCATGGTGTCCAAGATGGCGGGCCAGCCGGTCATCCTGGCGCTGGCCAACCCCACCCCGGAAATCATGCCGGAGGAGGCGCGCGCGGCGCAGCCCGACGCCATCATCGCCACCGGCCGCTCCGACTATCCCAACCAGGTCAACAACGTCCTGTGCTTCCCCTTCATCTTCCGCGGGGCCCTGGATGTGGGCGCCACGCAGATCAACGAGGCGATGAAGATCGCCGCGGTGGAGGCCATCGCCCGCCTGGCCATGGCGGAGCAGCATGACGTGGTGGCGGCCGCCTACGGTGACCAGTCCGCCGGCTTCGGCCCGGACAACATCATTCCCAAGCCTTTCGATCCGCGCCTGATCCTGGAGATCGCGCCGGCGGTGGCCAAGGCCGCCATGGACAGCGGCGTGGCCACCCGGCCCATCACCGATTTCGACGCCTACCGCGAGCGCTTGTCGCAATTCGTCTTCCGCTCCGGCCTGCTGATGAAGCCGGTGTTCTCCCGCGCCAAGCAGGCGCCCAAGCGCCTGGTCTATTGCGAGGGCGAGGAGGAGCGGGTGCTGCGCGCCGTGCAGTTCGTGGTGGACGATGGCCTGGCCAAGCCCATCCTCATCGGTCGTCGCGATGTGGTGGCCCGCCGTATCGAGAAGCTGGGCCTGCGCATCGCGCTGGACCGCGATGTCGAACTGGTCGACCCGCAGAACGATCCGCGCTACGCCGATTACTGGCAGAGCTACCACGCCACGATGGAGCGGCGGGGCGTCAGCCCGGACCGCGCCCGCCAGGTGGTGCGCAACAACACCACCGTCATCGGCTCGCTGATGGTGCGCAAGGGTGACGCCGACGCCATGATCGCCGGCACCGTCGGCCTGTACGACTGGCACCTGAAGCATGTGCTGGACGTCATCGGGCTGAAGCCGGGCACGACCATCCCGGCCGCCCTGTCGGTGCTGATCCTGCCCAAGGGCACCTTCTTCCTGGCCGACGCCTATGTGACGCCGGAGCCGACGGCCGACCAGATCGCGGCCATGACCGCGCTGGCGGCGGAAGAGGTCCGGCGCTTCGGCGTGGTGCCCAAGGTGGCCCTGCTGTCGCATTCCAACTTCGGCAGCCACGGCGACGCCTCGGCCCTGACCATGCGCGCCGCCCTGGCCAAGATCGAGCAGCAGTGCCCGACGCTGGAGGTTGAGGGGGAGATGCATGCCGACAGCGCCATCTCCGAGGACATCCGCAACCGCGTGTTCCCCAACAGTCGCCTGAAAGGCATGGCCAACCTGCTGATCATGCCCAGCCGCGACGCCGCCAACATCGCCTTCAACCTGCTGAAGACCCTGGGCGAGGGGCAGCCGGTGGGGCCGGTGCTGCTGGGGGCCGCCCAACCGGCCCACATCCTGACCCCGTCCGTCACCGTGCGCGGCATCGTCAACATGTCCGCCCTGGCCGTGGTCGACGCCCAGATGCATGAGGCGGGTGAGGGGAACTGATCCGGCGCCCACAGCGCCTGGAGGTTTGATTCGAAAAGGGCCGTCCCGGAGTGATCCGGGGCGGCCTTTTCCGTTCCCGCTGCCGCCTCTCGCCTTGACAATAGCACGATCGTTCGTTTATTTTTCATCCATGAGCAAGGGTGTCCGCACGCGCGCCGCCATCCTGGAGGAGGCGTTGAGCCTCACCAGCACGGACGGGTTGTCAGGCCTGACCATCGGCCTGCTGGCGGAGCGTACCGGCCTCTCTAAAAGCGGCCTGTTCGCCCATTTCGGGTCCAAGGAGCAGCTGCAGGTGGCCGTGCTGCGGCAGGCCCAGGAGTGCTTCACCACCCATGTCATCCGGCCGGTGCTGCCCCTGCCGCGCGGCCTGCCCCGGCTGGAGGCCTTTGCCGAGGGCTGGTGGGCCTGGAACCAGTCCCCGCCCTTCCCGGGCGGCTGCCCCATCCAGGCGGCCAGCCTGGAACTGGATGACCGGCCCGGCCCCTTGCGCGATGAGATCGCGGGCGCGCAGCGCCGCCTGCGCACCTTCATCCAGCAGGGTGCCGCCATGGCGGTGACGGCGGGCCATTTTCGCCCCGACCTCGATTGCACCCTGTTCGCGTTCCAGATGGTGGGTATCGCCTTCGCCCAGACCATGACCTGCCGCCTGCTGGGTGAGCCGGAGGGCCTGGATTTCGTTCGCCGCGCCTGGCATGCCCAGGTCACGGACGCGGCTGCCGCCACACACAATCAAACGGGAGAGATAAGCCATGTCGACTGATCCGATTGTCATTGTCAGCACCGCCCGCACCGCCATGGGCGGCATGATGGGCGACCTGTCCAGCCTGCCGGCCGCCCAGCTGGGGGCGGCCGCGGTCAAGGGGGCGGTGGACCGCGCGGGCCTGGCGCCCGATACCATTGACGAGGTGGTGATGGGCTGCGTGCTGCAGGCCGGGCAGGGCCAGGCGCCCGGTCGCCAGGCGGCGCTGGCCGCCGGCCTGCCGCAGTCCGTGCCCTGCAGCACCCTCAACAAGATGTGCGGCAGCGGCATGAAGGCGGCCATGGTCGCCCATGACCTGCTGGTGGCGGGCAGCGTCGACATCGCGCTGGCCGGTGGCATGGAAAGCATGTCCAACGCCCCCTATCTCCTGGACCGGGCGCGGGGTGGCTATCGCTACGGTCATGCCACCATCTATGACCACATGGCGCTGGACGGGCTGGAGGACGCCTACGACCGCGGCCGCGCCATGGGCACCTTCGCCGAGGATACGGCGGCCCATTACCAGTTCACCCGCGAGATGCAGGACGCCTACGCCATCGAAAGCCTGCGCCGCGCCAAGGCCGCGGTGGAGGGCGGCTGGTTCGATGGCGAGACGGTGGGCGTCACGGTCAAGGGCAAGGGCGGCGATGTCGTCATCACCCGCGATGAGCAGCCGCTGAAAGGCAAGCCCGAGAAGATCCCGACCCTGAAGACCCCGTTCCGCAAGGACGGCACGGTCACGGCGGCCAGCAGCGCCAGCATCAGCGACGGCGCCGCCGCCCTGGTGCTGACCCGCGCCAGCGTGGCGGAGAAGCGCGGCCTCACGCCCCTGGCCCGCATCGTCGGTCACGCCAGCCACGCCCGGGCACCCAACTGGTTCACCACCGCCCCCATCGGCGCCATTGAAACCCTGTTCGCCAAGACCAGCTGGTCGGCCCGGGATGTCGACCTGTTCGAGATCAACGAGGCCTTCGCCGTGGTGCCCATGGCGGCGATGCGGGAGTTCGACATTCCGCACGACAAGGTCAACGTCCATGGCGGCGCCTGCGCTCTTGGCCATCCCATCGGGGCGTCCGGGGCCCGCATCCTCGTGACCCTGCTGGCGGCGCTGCAGCGCTATGACCTGGCCCGGGGCGTGGCCAGCCTGTGCATCGGGGGTGGCGAGGCGACGGCCGTGGCCATCGAGCGTCTGCACTGACACGCTGGATCTCATCCGGCAGGTGGGCATACTGGGGACGGCCGCGCCGGCAGGGGCGGCCGTCCTCCTATCAGGATGGGGCCACCCGCGATGGCTGCGCAGCCCTTGGATTTCTATTTCGACTTCGCCTCGCCCTACGGCTATTTCGCCGCCATGGCCATCGATGAACTGGCCGCGCGTCATGGCCGGACAGTCGCCTGGCATCCCATCCTGCTGGGGGCGGTGTTCAAAAGCACGAGCGTGGCGGCCACTGTCCAACGCCCTTTGCAGGGCGATTATCTGCGCCATGACGTGGTGCGCTGCGCCCGCTATTACGACCTGCCCCTGACCTGGCCTGAGGTGATGCCGATCAACGCGGTCACGCCCTCACGAGCCTATTACTGGGCAGCCGCCCGCGACGTCGATTTGGCGCGGAGCTTGGCGAAGGCGCTGTATCGCGCCCATTGGCGGGAGGGGCGGGACATTTCTGGGATAGACGCGGTGGCCGATGTTGCCGCCGGCATCGGCATGGATGGGGACGCGGTGCGGAACGGCGTGCAGGAACCGGCGGTGAAGGATGCGCTGCGCGCCGCCACCGATGCGGCCATGGCCCGGGGCGTCTTCGGCTCGCCCTTCATCTTCGTGGAGGGGGAGGGGTTCTGGGGCGCCGACCGCCTGGTGCAGGTGGAACGCTGGCTGGCGCAGGGCGGTTGGTGATGAACGCCAGCGCCACGCCCCGCCGCCGTCGCAAGCGCTCGCTGGTGACGCCCATCGCCCTGACGGTGGGTCTGCTGGCCTTGATTTCCCTCACCATCCAGGGGGCCGATCCGGGCCTGACGCTGGCGTTGCTGGGCGCCGTGGTCGTGGTCGTGGGCTCCTGCCACCTGCTGTTTCCCGGCAGCCGCTTCTTCACCATCGGCTTGGCCAACTTCGTCGGCATCTACGCCATCATTTTCGAATTCTTCGTCGAGGCGCACTTCGCCAAACTGCCGGCCTATCTGCTGGGGCTGGGCTTCGTCCTACCCTTGGCGGCGTTCCTGGCGGGCGTGGTCATCCGGCGCGCCGGCATCCGCGCCATCGTCCATGGCCGTCCTCAGGGGCCGACCCGGCGCGATCTGCGACGCTTCGGCCGGGCCTTCGGCTGGGTGCTGCCCCTGGGCGTGGTGGGGGCCGCCACCTTCCTGCTGACACCGGAGACATCCCAGCCCGTGGTCCGCGACGCCTTCGTCGCCGCCATGGGGTTCATCTCCTTCATCGTGCTGCTGGTCAGCTACGACGTGGTGGTCTTGCTGCTGGAGACGGGGCTGCTGTTCGAGGAGTTCTTCGAGCAGGTGGCGGGACTGGCGGAGCCGGCCTTCGCCTTCTTCACCTTCTATTCCCTGCTGGTGATCATCTTCGCCGCCCTTTACACGGTGGTTGACCGGTTCGCGCCCCTCAACCAATTCATGATCGGCGGCATGCCGCAGCGGATCGGCTTCGCCGAAAGCCTTTATTTCTCTGTCGTCACCCTGTCTACCGTGGGGTATGGCGACATCGTGCCGGTGGGCAGCTTCATCCGGCTGGTGGTGGCGGCCGAGGTCATCGTCGGCATGCTGCTGCTGCTGTTCGGCTTCAACGCCATTTTCAGCTATTCCAGTAGCCGGCGCCCCCCCGAACGATGAATTGTCGCCAAACATCTCTGGTGCCCATGTCAAAAAAGTCTTAACGCTTCTCTGATAGGGGTTGAGGCCGAAAGCCATGTCGGGGTAGGGGCGACCGCCCCGATGCGGGGCCTGAAACTTGAGGGGCGGGATGCCGTGAGCCGGTCGATCGAAGGCGTCAGCAACTGGATGCACTTGTTTCGTTGGATCGTGAAACTGATCCGCGACGACTATGGCGTCGACGAAAAAATCCTGACCCGCACCGCGGTGCTGGAGACCGACTGCGGCCTCACCATCGAGCAGGTGGAAGAGGTGCTGGACATCGTTGCCGACAGCTTCTCGATCCGTTTCCCCCAGGGCACCTTGGATGAGGTGCTGAAGCTGGAGGAACTGTGCCTGCTGGCGGCTTGGCTGAAGGGCATGTTCAAGCGGCCGGAATTCATTTCCGAAGGGTTCGAGGCCAAGTGCCGTTCCCTGAACGCCTCGGCCACCGCCTGATCCTCGGGCTTCTCCCTTTGGGGCCCCTGTGACGGCGCCCCTGTGATGGGGTGCCTTGACCCCAGGGTTTAAGCTCGTAGTCTCACGGACCCTGAGTGATATCGGCTTCGTGAGACCATGCCCCTTCATATGCTGCGCCTCGCCGTGGGCGCCCCCGACCTTGCCGACATGCGTGATTGGCGCAATCGCAATCAGATGGACTGGAACGGTCACCGCGTGGTGCCGACCTACACGCGGCGCATGCCCACCCGCACGGCGGAATTGCTGGATGGCGGGTCCCTCTATTGGGTGGTGAAGGGCATCTTGTGCTGCCGGGCGCGCTTCGTCGGCTTCGACCTGCTGCGGTCGCCCGAGGGCGATGAGGTCTGCCGCATGCTGTTGGATGCCGAGCTGGTGGAAACGGTGCCGCAGCCCAAACGGCCGTTCCAGGGTTGGCGCTACCTGAAGCCGGAGGACGCGCCGCCCGACCTGGACCAAGCCGGCGGCGGACAGGACCTGCCGCCCCACATCCTGGCGGAACTGCGCCAGCTGGGTCTGGCCTAGGTTCCGTTTTTCCAGGCGCCCTGCGGGCCTTGGGGTGGAACCTGGATAGGGGCTACGCCGCGTTTCGAAAAAAGTGAGGGTCGGACGAAAAAAGCTGTAGACAGGCCCCCGGTGGGGTCACTATAACCCCGTTCACCGACGCGGCGGGCGACAACGAACGGCGCGACGGCGAAGCGATCCCTGAGTTCTGGCGGTTGACGCTGGTGATTGAGGGGTTGCGGTTCTGGCGGTGACGCCGCTGGACGAAACGGAATTTGCCCTTCCTGTCCGGGTGTGGGCTGATCCTTCTGGGGATCGGTCAAGGATGGGGTTGTGGTTTGAGCGCGTATTTGCGTTTGGGTCACGGGTTCTTGAACAAGTGAACGTCTTGAGAAGGGATGCGCAGACGGCGGTTCCGATGATGGGCCCGGTACGGGCAGCAACATGGAAACGACCAGAACGCATCTTGAATACATGCTCTGAAAATGACCCTCGGGCGATCGGGGGTTCAGGAACGGACTTGGGTTTAGGTGCCGACGAAGGTTGGTTTCCGCCGAGGTTCTTGATTGCCGGCGACGGCGATTGGGATACCGCACAGAACCTGAGAGTTTGATCCTGGCTCAGAACGAACGCTGGCGGCATGCCTAACACATGCAAGTCGAACGAAGGCTTCGGCCTTAGTGGCGCACGGGTGAGTAACGCGTGGGAACCTGCCCTTTGGTTCGGAATAACTCCGGGAAACTGGAGCTAATACCGGATGAGCCTGATGGTTGTGGAGACTGTCAGGGAAAGATTTATCGCCGAAGGAGGGGCCCGCGTCCGATTAGGTAGTTGGTGAGGTAACGGCTCACCAAGCCGACGATCGGTAGCTGGTCTGAGAGGATGATCAGCCACACTGGGACTGAGACACGGCCCAGACTCCTACGGGAGGCAGCAGTGGGGAATATTGGACAATGGGGGCAACCCTGATCCAGCAATGCCGCGTGAGTGATGAAGGCCTTAGGGTTGTAAAGCTCTTTCGCACGTGACGATGATGACGGTAACGTGAGAAGAAGCCCCGGCTAACTTCGTGCCAGCAGCCGCGGTAATACGAAGGGGGCTAGCGTTGTTCGGAATTACTGGGCGTAAAGGGCGCGTAGGCGGCTGCTCAAGTCAGGCGTGAAATCCCCGGGCTTAACCTGGGAATTGCGCTTGAGACTGGGCGGCTTGAGTTCGGGAGAGGTGAGTGGAATTCCCAGTGTAGAGGTGAAATTCGTAGATATTGGGAAGAACACCGGTGGCGAAGGCGGCTCACTGGACCGATACTGACGCTGAGGCGCGAAAGCGTGGGGAGCAAACAGGATTAGATACCCTGGTAGTCCACGCCGTAAACGATGAGTGCTAGACGTTGGGGTTCTTAGAACTTCGGTGTCGCAGCTAACGCATTAAGCACTCCGCCTGGGGAGTACGGCCGCAAGGTTGAAACTCAAAGGAATTGACGGGGGCCCGCACAAGCGGTGGAGCATGTGGTTTAATTCGAAGCAACGCGCAGAACCTTACCAGCTCTTGACATCTACTGACCGGTACGGAGACGTACTTTTCCCTTCGGGGACGGTAAGACAGGTGCTGCATGGCTGTCGTCAGCTCGTGTCGTGAGATGTTGGGTTAAGTCCCGCAACGAGCGCAACCCCCATCTTCAGTTGCCATCATTTGGTTGGGCACTCTGGAGAAACTGCCGGTGACAAGCCGGAGGAAGGCGGGGATGACGTCAAGTCCTCATGGCCCTTATGGGCTGGGCTACACACGTGCTACAATGGTGGTGACAGTGGGCAGCGACCTCGTGAGGGGTAGCTAATCTCCAAAAGCCATCTCAGTTCGGATTGTACTCTGCAACTCGAGTGCATGAAGTTGGAATCGCTAGTAATCGCGGATCAGCACGCCGCGGTGAATACGTTCCCGGGCCTTGTACACACCGCCCGTCACACCATGGGAGTTGGCTTTACCCGAAGCCGGTGCGCTAACCGCAAGGAGGCAGCCGACCACGGT
>NZ_JAZBQB010000003.1:0-482500 GCF_036348415.1 Nitrospirillum karajorum | reverse complement strand
CCTGGGCCGGTGCGAGGAGATCACCCGCACCGCCCTGACCCTGCTGGCGAGGCGCCTGCGGCGGCCGGCCCATCCGGTCGAGCACGCCCTGGCCTCCTTCCAGCGCCAGGGGGGGCGGATCCGCAGCATCTGGGGGGCCCTGCGCGGTACCTACTTCCAGAACGCCTTGCAGATCGGCAGCCTGTATGCCGACGTGGCCAACGACACGGTGGTCATCACCAAGCCCAAGGTCGAAATACTGCCGATCATGGACTGCGGCCTGGCGCCCATCCGGGACATCGACCATTTCATCGAGATCGCGGGAAAGTATTGGGGAGCGGAGATTTTCCCCAATCTGGTGGTGCCGGAGCTGGCCCCGCTCTTCCCCATGATCAGCCGCATCCCCGGCCAGTCGGCCCGGCTGCAAATGGGCTGCGATTACATGATCGCGCTGTTCCGCCGCGATGGCTTCCGGGGGCCGGAGGCCTTCCTGGCCACCGCCGCCCCACCGCCCTCTGACCTGGTGGACGAACTGCGCGGCCTCTGTCCCGACACTCTCCAGTCCGTCACGCCGGAGCTTGGGCGCGACCGGGCCGTCGCAGCCTGCCGGCGGGCCCGGGAGGGCGGCACCGCTCGGGATGAGGCTTGGCGCGACCGTATGGTCCTGGACATGCTGAGCATACGGCGGTTGTAAGGTCGCATCCCTCAGGAGGGCAGGCGATGAGGCTGGACCGCCACCGGCGCGTCATTCGCATCGGCGTTCAGGGACAGGGCATGCAGCAGCCAGGCCCGCGCCTTGGTCCAGTCGCGGCGCACCGTGCGGTCGGTGATGCCCAATGCCTGGGCGGTTTCCGCCTCGCTGTAGCCGGCGAAGAAGCGGCATTCCACCACCCGGGCCAGGCGCAGGTTGAGGGTGGCCAGTTGGCCCAAGGCGTCATTCACCTCGAGGATGCGGCTATCGCTCTGGAAAGAGCTGTTGGGCAGCATCTCCTCCTCCAGGGGCAGGACTGTGGCCCCGCCGCCGCGCTTCCCGGCCAGCCGGTCGCGGGCGCGGTTGACCAGGACATGGCGCATGGCCAGCGCCGAGGCCCGCAGGAAATGGCTATGGTCGTTAAAGCCGGTGGTGCCCCGCAGCCTCAGATACGCCTCATGGATAAGGGCGGTGGTCTGCAGGGTATCGCTGGGCAAACGCCGGCGTTCCCGCCGCGCCAGCCGGTGCAGGTCTTCATAAAACAGGGGCAGCAAGGCGTCGGCCGTGCGGACGACCTCGGGATCGTCGCTGGGGACGACCAAATCCTGGATGGTGTCGGACATGAGGGGCAAGGGGGCGGAACTGCAGGTCGATCAATACGATAGCATAGTTCCGCCGCGACCCCGCAAGCGTCCATCGGAGGCAGGGCGGCCCCGCGCTGCTCTCCCATTCGGACGCCTGCACGGATAAGTATCCGCCTTATCGCAGGTCGCGTCGCCAAGCCCCTGGAGGCTTGCCGACGTGCTGGGTGAACACGCGGGTCAGATGGGACTGGTCGCTGAAGCCGCAAATGATGGCGATCTCCGCCAACGGCAGGGCGAAGTCTGCCAGCAGCCGCTTGGCATGCTCCAGTCGGCAGGCTGTCAGCCAGCGATGCGGCGTTTCCCCCACCGATTGGCGGAATGCCTGAAGGAAATAGCCTGATGACAGTCCCAGGTCCGTTGCGATCTCGCGCAGCGAACGACCGTCCTGCACCGAGGCGAGCAGCATTTCCTTCGCCAGGCGCTCCTGGCGGGGGCTGAGCCCGCCGCGCGAGCGCGGCTGGCTCTCCAGCCCGCCATAACGTTGGGCGATATGGGTGCACAGCGCCAGGATGACGTGCTCGACGAAGAAGGCGCCGCTTTCACCGGCCTTCAGGGCCGGCAGCAGACAGGCGCCGAGGCGCAGCGCGTCCTCGTCCACCTTGCCGTCTGGGCACTGCAAGGCCGAGATGAGCCGCGCGTCATAGCGGCGCGACAACTCGTTAAGCGCCGCCCGCGGAATGCAGATGGCCAGCATGTCGAAGGCGGACGTCATCAGCCAGCGCGGGCGTTGTTCCAGATGCACGATGGACACGCCGCCGGTGGCGTACGGCCTCACGATGTCCTCCCGCTCCCCCTGCCAGGAACGGTGGCTGCCCAGGGGGGCCAGTTGCAGCAGGATAAGGAAGGTGTCCTCCGGCTCGAAGGGCAGGGTGGGATGGCTGCCTGGCGCGGACGAGGTCAGCCGTGTCACCGTCAGGCTGGCATTCGCATGGCGGCAATCGACCGATAGGCGGGGGCCTGGGGGTAAATGGAAGCGCCGCGCCAGATGCGCCGTTTGGCTACTGCATCCACGGCCCCGCATTCGGGCGCTGTCACCGAAGGAGGGGCCCCCGGAGTCCTTGAAGGTGATGGCGGGAGGCAGGTTTAAGGCGACCGCTGGATAGTCGGGATACTGGGCTGGATACGACATGTCCGGGACTTCCTTTCGGGTGGCGCCGAGGTCTCCTCAATGGGCACCCCATACGGCAGGGTGGTGGTCCGCTTGAGAAAACCCGGGCGCCCGACCAAACCGGACACGGGACGGTGAAATTAATTCGGCGAGCTAATTTTTTCGGCCACGGCCAGCGCATCGCGCGCCTGCCGGAGGACGATACTTTCCGGCGCGTCGGTGCGCTGGGCATCCGCCAGGGCCTGGGATGCGTCGTCCCTGGCCCCCGCCCTGTCGCCAGCGGCCAGACGCACTGCGCTGCGGGTCAGCAGCAAGGTGGTATGGACGCGGACATCGTGCGCCGCCCGCAGGTCGTCATAGGCGGCTTGGGCGCGTTCGATATCGGCCTTTGCCTCCGCCACCTTTCCTTGGCCGAGCATCAGTCGCGCCCGTCCGGTCCAGGCCAGGGTCGGCGTGATGGACGTTAGACGCAGTCGCGCCTCATCATGGATGGCGTCGTCGAACACCAGCGCCGCGTCCTCCATGTTCTCCTGGGACAGCAGGTACCATCCCCACTGGCCGCGCAGATCCTGGGTGTCCTGGCCGTTGGGCTCCTTGGCCATGTTTTCCGCCAGCAGCTGGGACAGCATGACGTGCGCGTCAGGCTGTCCCAGCCGGGCGCTGGCCAGCGCCAGCCCCAATCTCAGTCGCCGCATGTCACGCGGGTCGTCGGGCTGGCTTTCAAAGATGG
This sequence comes from Nitrospirillum karajorum, assembly GCF_036348415.1. NCBI lineage: Bacteria > Pseudomonadati > Pseudomonadota > Alphaproteobacteria > Rhodospirillales > Azospirillaceae > Nitrospirillum > Nitrospirillum karajorum. The sequence continues at coordinate 479,348 of NZ_JAZBQB010000003.1, read as the reverse complement.
GCCGTAGCCGTTCCAGGATGGGCAGGGCTTCGCCCGCCCGCCCCTCCGCCGTCAGGCTGTTGGCGTACAGCAGCTGGACCTGCGCGGCGGTGGTGCGGATGTCCGGCGAATCTGGCGCCGGGTTATCGCGGATTTGCGCCAGCAGCGTGTCGTACAGCGCCAATGCCTCGGCGCGCCGGCCCAGCTTGTGCAGCAACTTCGCGCGCTGGGCCAAGGCGAACCAGTAAGAGGGGCCGACGCCGCTTTCCGCCAAGGCCAGCGGGGCTGCCCGCTCGTAGTTCTTCTCCGCCTCGCCGGTGCGCCCCAGCCGCTCGAAAATCACGGCCTGGTTGACCAGGATGGTGGCAATTCCGACGCCGCCCGCCTGGTCGGTCGCCCGCCGGTGATCAAGGGCTTTCTGATACAGCGCGGCCGCCTCGGCGTAGTCGCCCGTCTGCATGCGCAGGATCGCGGCGTTCTGCAGAGCCCTGATATAGTCCGGGTCGCCTGGCGCATGCCGTTCATACAGCGCGATCGCCTGGTCCAGCGCCTGCCGCCGGGCCGACTGGTTGTCGGGCCCGCTTTTCAACAAGGCCGCCTGCGCCATCCACCACTGGGCGCGATATGCCGTCTCGTCGCGGCCAGACGTGCGCAGCACGGCGTCCAGGGTCGCCATGACCTGTCGCGCCTTGCCCATATCGTAAGCGGTCATGGCGCCCCAGGCTTCGTCAAACAGGGAGTCGATGACGATCGGATGATCATCGCCGTAAAGCTTGCGGCCCAGGTCGGTTCGTTGGGCGGCGATCCGGGTGGCGCTTTCGGCGTCGTCCAGCGACTGATAAAGCTGACGGGTGATGCCATACAACTCCAGGGCCAGGCCGGGGTCTTGCGCGAACTCCCGCTCCACCCGGCTTACCCCCAGATCCACCAGCTTTTCCGCCGGCACGTCGCGTCGGCGACGATCGGTGGGAAAACCGGCGTCAGTGGCGCCGAACAGGCTGACGACGAAGGCCTTGATGGTCTCCGCCCGGGCCATAGCCTTTTGCGCCCGCAGATACTGCCAGGTGACGCCGCCCAAGCCCCCCAGGACGGCCAGGATCAGCAGCCCGCCCGCCGCGATGGGCAGACGGTGGCGCCGGACGAAGCGTCCCGCGACATAGAGGCGGGAGCCGGCGCGCGCGGACACCGGCTTGCCCAGGCGCATGCGCTCCACATCCCGCGCCAAATCGTCCACGGTCTGGTACCGCTGCCCCGGTTCCTTGCGCAGGGCCTTGGCGACGATGGCGTCTAAATCCCCCGTCAGATCCTTCAAAGGCACCGGCGGGCTGCCATCGGATCGCGCGGCGAACTGGGATAGCGGCGGCGGCGCCTCCTGCAAGGCGGCACGGACGGCCAGGGCCAGCGGCATGCCCTCCAGCGTCCAGGGCCGCGCGCCCGCCAGGAGTTCATAGAGCAGCATGCCCAGGGCATAGGCGTCGGTGGCGGTGCTGATGGGGCCACCCAGCAATTGCTCCGGCGCGGCATAGCCGGGGGTGAGCGGGGCCACCATCGTTTCCGCGATGGCCTCATCGCCGGTGGCGATGCGCTTGGCTATGCCGAAATCCAGCAGCTTCACCTGCCCCTGGGGCGTCACCAGCACATTGCCGGGCTTGAGATCCCGGTGGACGATCAGGTTGCGGTGGGCATAGGCGACCGCGTCGCACACGGCCAGGAACAGCGTCAAGCGGCCATCGAGGTCGATCCGCCGGTCACGGCACCAAAGGGTGATAGGCTGCCCCTCCACCAGTTCCATGACCATGTAGGGTTGGCCGTCCAGCAGGCCCCCGTCCAGGATGCGGGTGATGGCGGGGTGATCCAGCCCCGCCAGGATCTGCCGTTCCGCCTGGAAACGATCCATATGCTCGACGGCTTCCCGCCGGATCAGCTTCAACGCCACCTGCTGCTCGAAATGGCCGTCCGCCCGCTCCGCCCGGTAGACCTCGCCCATGCCACCCCGGCCGATGGCCTCGACGATGCGATAGGCGCCGACGCGCTGTCCTGGCACCAGGTTGGTCAGTGGTGTGGCCGGGGCGTCCTCCGTATAGGTGGCGGGTCGGTCCAGCCACGTGTCCTCCCGTGCGGCCTGGTCCAGCAGACGGCGCAATTCGGACAGCATCGTGGCGTCGTCCCCCGCCAGGCGCAACAAAGCGGCTGTCCGGTTGCTGGTGGGTACGTCCAGCAACTGGTCCAGCGCGGCCTCGATACGAGGCCAGGCGGCCTTGGCGTTCATCGCACCCTGTCCTTCCGGGATTGTTGATATCGATACCATACACTGGCGGACGCGGGACGATTTCGGGATTATTTTGATGCGGTCAACGCACCAGGGAAGCCTGCGCCGACGCCCATCAGGGACTAAAAAGATAGCCGCAGCGCTGGTCGTCGGGGCTGTGGGCCATGATGCGGTCGTAGAGCGCGGCCTGGTTCGCCAGCAGACCGTCCGCCTCCTCCGTCAGCACCCAGCCAGCGGCGATCGCGCGGGCGATGGCGGCCTTGGCCTTGGCCACGAAGTCGGCGCGGGTGGGATAGCGCGCCGCCAGCGATGGCCGGGGGTCGTGCGCGGCAACCCGTTCCGCCTCCGTCCGGGCGAAGGGCACGAAGGACCCGTCAAAGCGGCCTTGGTAGGTGGCGAAGCCGGTTTCCGGCGCCCGCAGGTTCCAGCCGGTGTGGGTGCCCAGCGGCACCTCCAGTTCCACCGGCCGGATGCCGCCCCGGTCGTTGCCGTCGGCGTCGGGGGCGGGAACGCGGGTGGGGTAGGGGAGGCCCCGCGCCGGCGGCACGGTGTCGGCGATGCCCTGGGCGTAGCGCGGGCCGAAGTCCAGGCGCGGCGGCATCAGCGGGCTAGCGGGTGGGGTCAGGCCCGGGACCTTGGGAAAGGCGGCCTTGTAGGTCTCGGCCGGGACCAGGGTGCCGTCCGCGAGTTTGGGCACCGCGCTGTCCGGCGGCGGGGCCTTACCCTGCACCCAGTTGTCCAGCGCCACCACGAGGGCCCGCTCCACCGGATAATGGTTGGTGGTGTTGACGCAGGCGGTGAAGGGCTGGCGGTCGTGGCTGCGGCCGACGTAATGCTGCGACCCCGCCAGCATGTAGATGCGGGCGTTCGGGTCGATGGCGGCGTCCGCCTGGCCGTCCGGGGTGATGTGCAGCAGCGAGGCGGAGCGGTTCCAATACTCCGCCGAGGTGTTGGCGAAGATCATCTTGGGCAGGGGCCCCGCCGCCCGCGCACCGTCCAGCAGCGACCCTGTCGCGCCCGAAACCGGGTCGGTCGAGGTGACGGTGGTGAAGGGAAAGGCGTCGGAAAAATAAATCTGTTCCACCAGCGGGCTGAAATGCCGCGTGGCCAGGCCGAAACGCTGGTTGAACCCGCCCTTGCCGGCCCCCGGCACCTGGGCGTAGGCGCCGTCGAAGGCCGGCCGGCCCTCCTCATCCCGGTTCCAGCCGTTGTACAGCATGGTGTCGATGACCCGCCCGGACTGCGAGATGCCGAAGATCAGCGCGCGGTCCAGCGGCGGCTGTCCGGCGAAGGGCTGGGTCTTGAAAAAGGACAGCAGGTCGCGGATGCCGGCCAGGCCCACGCCCACCACGTAGGGATCGCGGGAGGGGACGACAAGCTCATAGATTTTACCGGTCTGGAAGCCGGCTTCCAGGCGCACCTCCACAGGCGGTCCGCCCTCCGGGTTCTCCACGAAGGTCCAGGCGCTGCGGGGGATGGGGTGGCGCGTCGCGTCGGGGCCGTCCCGCTCCGTCAGGACGGCGTCGGGGGCGCCTTCCGTGGCAAAGGGATAGGGGGTGCCCTTCATGCCGACGTAGGGCGCGGTCTGGGCCGCCTTGTCGACGATGAACTCATAGGCGACCTTGCCGATGATGGGCTTGCCGCCTCTGTCCCGGGCCACCGGGGGTTTCAGGATGAAGGGTTTGTCCAACGGCCCGCCCGGCTGGACATCCCAGGTCCAAGCGGACCACAGCAGGGTGAAGCCGCGCTTGAAGAAGAAGCCGTTGCCGGTATCGGCCAGGGTGGTGGGGTCGTTGTGCGCCGGGCTGGCGCCGTTGACCTGGCCTAGCGCGGCGATGCCGCCCCGGTTGTTGACGTCGTAAAACAGCGCGCCGTTGCGCCCGCCCGCATTGACGGGTCGCAGCATCATGAAATCCGTGGCGAAGACCACGCGGCCGTGATCGTCCTTGGGGGCCAGCGCCAGGTCGGTGATACGGGCGTTGGCGGGCAGCGCCGGGTCCAACGCGATCCAGGCCGTCCCCCAGATCTTCTCGTATGGGCCCACGGCTCCGAAGGCCGTTCCATCGGCCAGCGCCGTGCGCTCGGTGATTTCCACCCGCTCCACCGCCGCCCGGGCCGGTGCCATCCAGACGGGATGGGCCAGCAACAGGCCCATCAGGATAATCAGACGCCGCATTCCCAACCGCCCCTGTTCATGACGTATGCGCAAGGCTAATGCGGCGTCTGGGTGTTGATCAATCGCGGTGGGCGGCCTCGTCCACGGCCCGGTCAAGCTCCTGGATGGCGCAGACGATGTGGTAGAAGCTGCTGGCCGGGGCCGCCTCCTCGACGAAGGTGCCGTCCGGGTTCAGGCGGTCGCGCCACAGGCCCTTCACTGGCGTGTCGAAGTATTTCATCAGGCCGCGCCCGCCGTTGGCCGCCATGGTCCAGTAGCCGTCGCTGCGGTCGGCGTCGTCGCGGGTGGCCAGGGCCGCCAGCACGGCGGCCTTGATGCGCTCCGTCTGCGGCCACAGGCGGGCGACGGGGTCGTGCGGGGTCAGGTCGTCCAGCAGGGCGTTCATGGCGACACCGCGCGCCGGGTCCACGCCCGGCCCCTCGCCGATGGCCATCATGCGCCAGGCGGCGTCGGCCGCCGCCTTGCTGCCGCTCAGGGCGGACCAGCGCAGCATCAGCCACGACCATTCGAACTGGTGGCCGGGTTCCACGATGCGGCCGGGGGTGCCGGCCTGGGGCCGCCAGTCGCCGTCGAAGAACTCCTTCAGCCCGCCCATGTCGTCGTCGATGAAGCGGGTGAGCGCCAGGCCCACGATCTCCTCCGCCAAGTCACGCCAGCCGGCGTCGCCGCCCTGCTCCATCCAGGCCAGGCAGGCCTCCAGCATGTGCATGTGCGGGTTGGACAGCAGGGGCAGGGTGCGGGGATGGCTCTCCTCGAACCCGCCCTGGGCATGGTGCAGGGTGTCCAGCAGGCGCTGGCGCACGGCCACCGCCATCTCCTCCGCCAGCCGGTTCTCCGGCGTGGCGCTCTGCGCGGCGGCCAGGGCGAACAGGGCGAAGGCCTGGTCGTACAGCACCACGGTATCGTCCAGCGCGGCGCCATCCGGCGCCACCTTGGTGCGGAACAGGCCGTCGGGCCGGCGGTAATGGTTCAGGAAAAAGGTCAGGCCATGCTCGGCCGCCTCGCGCACAGGGCCGTTCCAACCCGACCGGGCGGCGACGGAATAGGAATAGACCTGGCGGGCCTGCACACGCGCCCGGCGGGGGTCGTTGGTGGGCTTGCCGTCCAGGCCCAGCTTCTCATGGAAGCCGCCATGCACCCGGTCCGCCCCCACCTCCCACCACAGGGGATAGGCATGCTCCACCAGCCAGGCCTTCAGTTGGCCGCGAACGGCGGCGGCGTCGAGGAAAGCGGCGGAGGGGGGGTGGACATGCGGCGTTCCTTTCGTCCGGGTCATCCAATATGGGATCGTGACGAAGGCCCCGCGCCCCTGCATGTGGAACCGCCGTACCCCCGTCCTCGACCCGGACCATATCGTGGGGGGAGGAAAATGAAAGTTGAAATATTAATTGCCGGGAGTCAGGCGGCGGCGGTCTTCATCAAGGCGGCGCGCGATGGCAACAGCCGGTCGTTGAAGGGCAGGATGGCGGCCCCCACCGCCGGCGCGTCCATGGCCGTCGCCGCCCGATAGACCGGGGCGATCACCGGAATGGTGCCCGTGTGCGCCCGCAGCCGCTCCGTGATCAGTTGGGCCAAGCGGTCCAACTGCGGCATGGGCAGGCGGCCACCCAGGAAGACGGCTTCCGGATTGACTAGGCAACTGACGGCGATGATGGGCGGGGTCAGCAACTCCGCCGCCATGTCCAGCCACTGGTCCATCAAGCCCTGGCCCTCGGCATCCAGGCCGGCCAACTGGTCCGGCTGGCTCAAGGGATAGCCTTTGGATTGCAGGAAGCTGAACAGCGCGGATAGCGACACCGCCTCCTGCAGGGAGGCCGCGGGCGTGCGGGGGGAGGAGACGGGCAGGAATCCGATCTCGCCGCTGCGGCCCTGTGCGCCCCGGAAATAATGTCCATCGATAACCATGCCGCCACCCAGGCCCCGGCTGATCAGGATGTAGAAGAAGCTGGGGTCGTGCAGTCCATGGCCGAACTGAAGCTCGCCCAGGGCCGCCGCCGCCGCGTCGTTCTCCAGGAACACCGGCAGGGGCAGGATGGCGGAGAACAGCCGCGCGACGTCGACGGTGTTCCAGACATCATAGCTGGCGGGCCGGTTGGGCAGGTTCACCCGGCCCAGGTCATCCGGCACGGCGACGCCGATGCCGACGATGCGTTCCTTTGGGAAGGCGCCGCCCGACAGCAGCGCGTCCACCTGTTCCTTGAAGAAGGCGACCACGGTGTCCGGCAGGGGAAAGTCAATCTCCAGCGTGGCGCGATGGCGGATTTGTCCCAGCAGATCCAGCACCAGCACGGTGACGTGGTCGCGGTCGACATTGACGCCGATGGAGTAGCAGCCATCGGGATTGATGGCCAGGCGCATGGCCGGCTGGCCCCGGGCCCCGTGCAGGCGCCCGACCTCCATGATCAACTGGTCGTTCAGCAGGCGCTTGGTGATGTTGGCGATGGCCGGCGCCGTCAGCCCGGTGATGGTCGCCAGTTCGCTGCGGGTGATGGGGCCGCTGACCCGGATGGCCTGCAGCATGACCCGTTGGTTGTGATCGCCCGCCCGTTCCAGGTTCGTGCCCGACAGGCTGGCGCCCAGCGACGGGTGAAGGTCGGCGGAACGGTGGGGCGCGGGCATCCGGGCATATCCTTTTCAAATTTAACAAAGATTATGGTGGGGATGGTGGTGCAATGCCAGCCCCGACACAATCCCACATTTAACGACGGCCATATGGATGCTTACCGGTGCCACGTCCACCCGGCGGACGGGCCGACTCCAAGGGGACGCTTCGGAAAGAAAGGGCAGCAGCGCAGTCCTAATTTCCCGTCCCGGCAGGCTCTCAATGGCGGAAGCGGCGCCTCCATCCCTTACCTTTACGACATAGTCCCCCGGGTGATGAAAGCCCTGATTGCCGATCGGCCTTGACGCCGCCGCGACGCCGTCGCCAGGATCGGGCGTCGCGGCTCGCCGCCGCCTCGCTTCCCTCATATTCCGGGGTCTCGCATGGGACGCTGCGTCGTGTTGGTCGCCCGTCTGGTCACCGCAATCCTGCTGCTGGCCCCGCCCTGGTGCGGGCCGGCGATGGCGGCGGGAATGCTGGCGCCGTCCGGTACCCTGGCGCAGAGCGACACCGATGCCAGCGGCGCCTGTGTCTGGTTCAACGCCCCCTTGGCGGAAAACCGGGGCGACCTGTCCGCCTTCGTCGCCTTGGATCCGGTGGCGGATATCGCGGTGACGGCCAGTGACCGACAGCTGTGTCTCAGCGGCCTGGAGCCGGGCAAGGCCTATGGCGTCACCGTGCGCGCTGGCCTGCCGGCCGCCGATGGTGCCGTCCTGCCCAAGAACCTGACCTTCCGCCTGGTGATGCACGACCTGCCGGGCAGCGTCCGCATCGCCGGCACCGGTTATGTCCTGCCGCGGGTCGGCAATGCCGGGGTGGGGGTGGAAACGGTGAACATCCCCCGGGTGACGCTCAGCCTCTACCGCGCCCCGGAAACCGCCCTGACCAGCCTGTCCTTGAACCAGGATCCGACGGGCTGGAGTGTCGAGAGTTTGGTGAACGACAAGGTGCGCCCGGTATGGACCGGGACCATGGACACCAAGGGCCAGCAGAACAAGCGCAGCATCACCAATTTTCCCCTGGACCAGGTTCTGAAGGACCGGCAGCCCGGCGCCTACCTGTTGGTGGTCGAGGATGAGAAGCTGGCCAAGAACCGGGACGACATGCCTTACCAGGAGCGCGAGGCCCGAACGGCTGCGCGCTGGTTGGTTGAAACCGATATGGCGCTGACCGCGCTGACGGGTGGGGATGGCCTGACGGTGGTTGCCCGGTCGCTGGCCAAGGCCACGCCCATCTCCGGTGCCCGCGTGGTGCTGGTGGCGCACGATTCCGGCACCCTGGGGGAGGCCAAGACCGATGGCGACGGCATCGCCCATTTCCCCATCGGGCTGCTGCGGGGCAAGGGCGGCGCGCGGCCGGCCCTGGTGGAGGCCTTCGCCGGCGGCCCCTCCCTCATTCCCTTCGCCAGTTCGCCGGCCGATTTCGCCGCCCTGTCGCTGGATCGCGCCGCGTTTGACTTCAGCGCGCGGGGCGCCGATGGCCGGCCCGATCCCGGCCCCCTGGACGCCTATGTCTACACGGAGCGGGGCATCTATCGCCCGGGGGAGGTGGTACACGCCGCCTTCATGCTGCGGGACGCGCAGATCCGCACCAGCGCTGTCGACACCGTGGCGGTCGTCGTCCGGCGCAGCGACGGGGTGGAGGCGGCGCACCTGACGGCCAAGCTGACCAGCGGGGCCGGTACCGTCGACGTGCCCATCAGCGCCGCCGCACCCCGGGGCGAATGGGAACTCGACGTCTATGTCGCGGGCGGTGACGCCGTGGTGGGCAGCGGTAGCTTTGAGGTGCAGGACTTCGTGCCCGAACGCCTGAAGGTGACCATCGGCAAGGCGCCAGCCGCCACGCTGGCGGCAGGCCAGACCGCGACCCTGCCGGTGGAGGCGCGCTTCCTCTATGGCGCCGCGGCCGGCGACTTGCTGGTGGGTGGCGAGGTGCTGCTGGAACGCGACGACAAGCCTTTCGCCAAGTGGACCGATTTCGCGTTCGGCCGCGATGACGACAAGTTCCAGCCACGGATGGGAGAGGTCGCCGATACCCACACGGATGGCGAAGGCAAGGCCCAGGTGCAGGTGCACGTGCCCGAGGCCGGTACGGCCACCGCGCCATTGCGCGCCCTCGTCACCGTGGCGGTGGTCGAACCGGGTGGCCGGGTGACGCGCGACCAGACCGCCCTGCCTGTCAGCTACCGCGCCGGCTTTGTCGGCGTCCGTCCCCTGTTCGCCAACCACAGGGTGCGGGAGGGGGGTAACGCCGATTTCGACATCCTGGCGGTGGACGGGCAGGGAACGCCCCAGGCGGTCAAGGGGCTGCGCTACACCGTCAGCCGGGTTGACCGCCATTACACCTGGTATCGCAGCGGGTACCAGTGGTCCTACAAGTCCAGCGCGCAATACCAGACGGTGGCCAGCGGCACCCTGGACCTGGACGCCGGCAAGCCCGCGCGCCTGAGCCAGCGGCTGGAGTGGGGCGAGTATCGTTTGCTGGTGGAAAACCCCGCCAATGGCGCCGTCACCACCGTCCCCTTCTACAGCGGCTGGTACATGGCGGGTGCCAGCACCGACGCGCCCGACGTGGTGCCCTCGGCCTTGGACAAGGCCGCATACCGGGCCGGTGAGACAGCCCACCTGCGCATCGAGCCGCCCTTCGCCGGGCAGATGCAGGTGGCGGTCGCGGGACAGGAGGTCCACGTCCTGACCACCCGCGCGGTGGGGGCGGAGCCGGTGACGGTGGACATACCGGTGAAGGCGGAATGGGGGGCCGGCGCCTATGCCCTGGTGTCCTTCATCAGGCCGGCGGACAAGGTGGTGGGCCACCAGCCGGTGCGCGCGGTCGGCTTGGCCTGGATTCCGGTAAATTCCGCCCCCAAGGCGCTGACGGTCAGCCTTAACGCGCCCAAGACCCTGCGCCCCCGGCAGAAGGTGGATGTACAGGTGGACGCGGCGGGCGCGGGGGCAGGAGCCTACGTCACCGTGGCGGCGGTCGATGAGGGTATCCTGCAACTGACCCGGTTCCGCAGTCCCGATCCCTTGGCCCACTTCTTCGCCAAGCGCAAGCTGGCGGCGGAGATGCGCGACGATTACGGCCGCCTGCTGGAAAGCCAGGCCGGGCAAACCGGCGTGCTGCGCCAGGGTGGCGACAGCTCGCCGGGTGGGGTGGCTCTGCCGGTGGTCCCGACCCGCACCGTCGCCCTGTTTTCCGGCCTGGTGTCGCTGGACGGCAAGGGCCATGGCAAGGTGACGCTGGACATTCCCGACTTCAACGGCAGCCTGCGCCTGATGGCGGTGGCCCTGGACAAGGACCGCATGGGCATGGCTGAGGCCGCCATGGTGGTGCGCGACCCGGTGGTGGCGGAGGTGATATTGCCCCGTTTCCTGGCGCCCAACGATACCGCGGACGGGACCCTGCTGCTGCACAATCTGGAGGGAGCCGGCGGCGACTATCGCGTGACGCTGGTTGCCGATGGCGCGTTGAGGCTGGCGGGGGATGCCCGGCGCACTGTGACCCTGGCCGTTGGCCAGCGCGTGGTGCAGCCGGTGGCGCTGCGCGGTGGCGAGGCCGGCATCGGGGGCCTGACCTTGCAGGTGGAGGGGCCGGGCGGCCTGAAGCTGCAGCGGTCGTGGCCCATCACCGTGCGCCCGGCGGAGGCACCCATCGTCATGGCCGAGCAGCGCCAGCAGGCGCCGGGCGAGGCGTTCACCCTGCCGCCCAACCTGCTGGACCTCTTCCAGCCCGGTACCGGCAGCATCACCCTGTCCTATGCTAACCTGCCCGGCATCGACGTCGCCGGCCTGATGAAGGATTTGGACCTTTACCCCTATGGCTGCACTGAGCAGACCACCAGCCGCGCCTTGCCCTTGGTCGCCTTCCGCGACCTGGCCCGCCAATTGGGGCTGGAGGGCAATGTGAAGGACCCGGACAACCGGGTGAACACCGCCATAGATCGGCTGTTGCAGCGACAGGACACCACGGGCCAGTTCGGCCTGTGGGCGGCAGGCGACGGTCTGGGGTCAACCTGGCTGCAGATGTACGTGTTCGACTTTCTCACCCGCGCGCGGGCGGCCGGCTATTTCGTGCCGGACATGGCGATGCAGTCGCTGGCCGATTGGGTGACGCGACAGACCGACCGGGGCGTGGGCGCCACGGGGGAACAGGGGGAGGCGCTGGTCTACGGTCAGTATCTGCTGGCCAGGGGCGGCCACGCCACCCCGGCCAACCTGCGCTATATCCACGATGTGACGGGGGAGCAGCTGTCCAACGGCCCGCTGGCCTATGCCCAGCTGGGGGCGGCCCTGCTGGCGTCCGGCGACAAGGCGCGGGCGGACGCGGCGTTCGAGCGGGCGCGGCGGCACCTGGGCCAATCCTCGCATGATTATTACAGCAGTCCGCTGCGCGACGCCGCCGCCACCCTGGCGGTGGCGGCCGAGGCCAACACCACGTCCTTGCAGGAGGCGGCGCTGCGCCTGGCGCTCTCCGGCCTCAAGGAGCCGTGGTACTACAACACCAATCAGAAAAGCTGGCTGCTGCTGGCGGCGCAGGCCATCCTGGCCAAGGGCCAGCCCATCACCCTGACCACCACCGGCTATGCCAAGGCCGCTGCCGGGCGCGCCCTGACCTACAGCCCGACACCGGCGCAGATGGCGGCCGGTTTCGGCGTGGTCAACAGCGGCGCGGCCCCGGTCTGGCGCACTGTGCAACTGCGCGGCGTACCCAAGGAAAGCCCCGGCCCGGTGTCCGAGGGCATCAGCTTAACCAAGGAGGTCTACACCCTGGATGGCCACCCCGCCGGCACCGACCATGTCGCGCGCAACACGCGGCTGGTGGTGGTGCTGACCGGCACGCTGCAGCAGCCTGTGAAGCGGACCCTGGTGACCGTCGATCCGCTGCCGGCGGGATGGGAGATCGAGTTCGTCCTGCGTCCCGTCGCCAAGGGTGGAAAGCCGGACCTGGACTGGCTGAAGAAGCTCAGCAGCGCCGCGGTGGCGGAAGCCCGGGACGACCGTTTCGTCGGTGTGCTTGACGCGGGCCAGCCCTCCTGGTTCGAGGAGGACGAGGATGGGGAGGCGAGTGGCCCCACCCAAAGCTTCCGCTTTGCCTATATCGTGCGGGCGGTGACCCCGGGCCAGTTCGCGTTGCCGCCCGCCTCCACCCAGGACATGTACGACCCGGGCGCTATCGCCCGCACCGCGGCCGGCCGCACCGTGGTGGATGCGGTGCCGTGACATCCGACCCGTCCACCGTATTCCCGCCGGCAGGCTCCCGGCGGGCGCGGGCGGCGCGGTGGGCCAGGCGCCTGGGGGCCGGGGTGCTGGTCCTTGCCGTCCTGGCGCTGGTGGCCGACCGGCTGTTCCCGCCCGATCTGGCGCGCTGGCGGAACCGGTCCACCCTGGTGACGGACGAGAAGGGGGAGGTGCTGCGCGCCTTCATCACCGACGACGACGCCTGGCGGCTGCCCCTGACGGCGGCGGAGGCCAGCCCGCTGTATCTGAAGCTGCTGGTCGCCTATGAGGACCACCGTTTCTACCACCATCCCGGTATCGACCCACTGGCCCTCGCCCGGGCCCTGGCGCAGGCCATCCGCCACGGACGCATCGTTTCCGGCGGGTCGACCCTGACCATGCAGGTGGCCCGCCTGCTGGAGCCGCGCCCCCGGACGGTGTGGGCCAAGCTGGTGGAGATGGCGCGCGCCGTACAGCTGGAGGCGCGGTTCTCCAAGCGCGACATCCTGGGCATGTACCTGACCCTGGCCCCCTTCGGCGGCAACCTGGAAGGGGCGCGCGCGGCGTCCCTGGCCTATTTCGACCGGCCGCCGGCGGCGCTGACGCCGGGACAGGCGGCCCTGCTGGTGACGCTGCCGCAGTCGCCCACCAAGCGTCGGCCGGATTTGGCGCCGGCGGCGGCGCGGGCGGGCCGGGACGGCCTGCTGCGCCGCATGGCCGCCACCGGCGTGCTGACCCGCCAGGCGGCACGGGAAGCGATGTCGGAGCCCTTGCCCCTGGACCGCCGGCCGCTGCCCTTCCTGGCGCCCCATCTGGCTGACCGTTTGCGCCGTGAGGCGCCGCCGGGTGCCGTCATCGCCAGTACCTTGGACGCCGGCCTGCAACGGCGGGTGGAGGCGCTGGTGCGCGATGTCCAAGGCACGCTGGAGCCCGCGGCGGAGATCGCCGTGCTGGTCATGGAGGTCGGCAGCCGCAAGGCCCGCGCCTATGTCGGGGGCAGCTTCAGCGGCCCCTTCGGCCAAATCGACATGGTGGCCGCCCCCCGGTCCCCCGGCTCGGCCCTGAAGCCCTTCCTCTATGGCCTGGGCTTCGAGGCGCTGGCCCTGCATCCCGAAACCCGCATCAACGACGCGCCGACCATCTTCGGCGACTACGCGCCGCGCAATTTCGATGGCGGCTTTCACGGACTGGTGACGGTGCGTGAGGCGCTGCAACAGTCGCTCAACGTTCCGGCGGTGAAGGTGCTGGACCGGCTGGGCCCCGCCCGTTTCCTGGGTAGCCTGCGCGATGCGGGGGCGCAGATCGTCTTGCCCCGGCCGGACGCCGCCCCCGGGCTACCCCTGGCCTTGGGCGGGCTGGGCCTGAGCCTGGCGGATCTGACCAATCTTTATGCCGACCTGGCCGATGGCGGGCAGGTTCAGCCCCTGCTGCTGACATCGCAAGCGGGCATCAAGCGGCCCGCCCGCCGGCTGATGAGCCCGGTGGCGGCGTGGTATGTGGCGGACATCCTGGCCGGCACGCCCCGGCCTGATGGCCGCGCCGCCGTTGGTGGCCGGTGGCTGGCCTATAAGACGGGCACCTCCTATGGCTTCCGTGACGCCTGGGCCGTTGGCTTCACCTCCACCCATGTCGTCGGGGTGTGGGTGGGCCGGCCGGATGGGACCCCCCGGCCCGGCGCCGCCGGGCGCGATACCGCCGCGCCGCTGCTGTTCCGCTTGATGGACCTGGTGCCGGATCATGGGGGCTCCCCCAATCCGCCGCCGGGTGTGCTGGAGGCAGGCCCTGGCCATGGCTTGCCCCCGGCGCTGGCCCTGTTCGACCGGGGTGGGCCTGGTGTGACGCAAGCCCAGGCTCCCTTGCGCATCGCCTTTCCCCCCGATGGCGCGGAGGTCGAGCGGACGGAAGGTCGTGATGGCGTCCCCATCCCCGTCCCGCTGGAGGCCCTGGGCGGCCAGCCCCCTTTACGCTGGTTGGTCAATGGCCTGCCCCTACAATCCGCCGCCGGGGACGGGGCGGACTGGGTGCCGGACGGCATCGGCTTCGCCGACATCGCCGTCATCGACGCGGCCGGCCAGCGGGCCAAGGCCAGCGTGCGCGTACGATGATGGGCGCATTCGATGCAGCCGCGCGATGGCTGATGTGAGAGGCTGTTTCCGCTTCGTCGATCACCACCACCGATGGCACTGGCCATGACGCTTTCATTCCTACACCGGGTGGATCGCTGTTCCGGGGCCGTGCGCGCCCTATTGCTGGGGGCCGCCGTCTTCATTCCCACGTCGGCCTGGCCCGGCATGGCGGGGGCGCAAGGCGGGGCGCCGCCCGCCACAGCCCCCACCGCGACCTCCCTCACGCCGGAGCAGAGGGATGCCACCTGGCGCCAGGCCACCAAGGGGGCGCGGGAACGGGACGCCTTGCTGAAAAAGGTGGCGGCGGGCGATGCCGGCGGGCCCTTCCGGCCGGATTGGGACTCCTTACGCACCTGGCAGGTGCCGCCATGGTACGCGGACGCCAAGTTCGGCATCTTCATCCACTGGGGCGTCTATTCCGTGCCGGCCTTCGGCAGCGAATGGTATTCGCGCCGCATGTACATCCCGGGCAGCAAGGAATACCAGCACCACCTGGCGGTCTATGGCCCGCCCGACAAGTTCGGGTACAAGGACTTCATCCCCTTGTTCAAGGCGGAGAAGTACGATCCGCGCGCCTGGGCCGCCCTGTTCCGCGCGGCGGGTGCCCGTTACGTTGTGCCGGTGGCGGAACATCATGATGGCTTCGCGATGTACGCCACCCGCCTGTCCGACTGGTCGGCCCTGCGCATGGGCCCCAAGCGCGACCTGATCGGTGACTTGGCGCGGGCGGTGCGGGCCCAGGGCCTGCGCCTGGGACTGTCTTCCCACCGGGCTGAACATGACTGGTTCTTTGGCGAGGGGCGCAAGATCGCGTCGGACGTGAACGACCCGCGCTACGCCGACCTCTATGGCCCGGCGGAGGCGCGCCTGACGGCCGAGGATACGGGCGACGCCCAGATGACGGGTGATTTCACCTACGTGTCCACCGCCTGGCTGGACGATTGGTTGGCGCGTACGGCGGAGCTGGTGGAGGACTACCACCCCGACCTCATTTACTTCGACTGGTGGATCAGCCATCCGGCCTTCCGCACCACCCTGCCCAAGTTCCTCGCCTATTATTACAATACCCAAGGCCGGCGCGGGGCGTCGGCGGTGGTGAATTACAAGGAGGGGGCGCTGGCGGCGGGCAGCGGCGTGGCGGATGTGGAGCGGGGGCTGATGCCCGATATCCAGCCCCGCGTCTGGCAGACCTGCACATCCCTGGGCGACTACAGCTGGGGCTATATCGAGGGGGAGCGCTACAAGTCGCCGGAGAAGGTCATCCACCTGCTGGCCGACATCGTGTCCAAGAACGGCAATTTGCTCTTGAACATCGGCCCGCGTGCCGACGGCACCATCCCGGAGGAGGCGCAGGACAGGCTGCTGGCCATTGGCGCCTGGCTGAAGACCAATGGCGAGGCCATCTACGGCACCCGGCCGTGGCGCCAATTCGGCGAGGGACCCGCGCGGATGGCCAGCGGTTCGTTCAAGGAGGGTGAGACGGACAGGCCCCTAGGGCCGGAGGATTTCCGCTTCACCGTCAAGGGTGACACCCTCTACGCCATCGAGATGGGCTGGCCGCAGGACGGGCGGGCCGTCATCCACGCTCTGGCGGCGGGCGAAACGGTCAAGGCCGTCACCCTGCTGGATGGCGGGGCCGGCCAAACCATTTCCTTCCACCAGGATGGGGATGGTCTGCACCTGATGGTGCCTAAACAGGCGCCCGGCGACTACGCCTTCGTCTATCGCATCGAACGCTGAGCGGGTTAGCTCGTCCGTGTTATGGCGGAGGGCATACTGGTTCCGCGCGTCACCCCGCTTTTATAGTTTATTCCAGGGGCGCGGGTGGCAAAGGCTAATGGAAGAGATCGAATTTTTAGCGGGCTGGGAACAGTGCGTAGGGCATGTCGAAATCAACAACCCGGCCGTGCGGTTGCCCCGCGTGAGCATTTGCGCCATCGTCAAGAACGAAGGCGATTTTCTGCTGGAATGGGTCGCCTACTACCGGCTGATGGGGGTTGACCGCTTCGTCATCTATGACAACGGCAGCACCGATGGCACGCGTCTGCTGTTGGACCGCATCGCCGCACGCGCCGGCATCACCGTTGTGGACTGGCCGTCGGCCGCCGGACACGCCACGCTGCTTTTCCCCGAAGCTCGCGATGTCGTGATGTCGCTTCCCAATCCGCAGGATTTTGATTGGTGGGGAAACACGACGCTGGGGCCGCAATTGCGCGCCTACAACCATTTCCTGACCTACTTCGGGGGGAAACCGACTGGGCGCTGTTCATCGACGCCGATGAATTCGTCGTCAGCCGGGAAGGACTTTCCCTGCCGGCGCTGGCGGCGACCTATGGTGCCGATCCCGGCGTGGGGGCGGTGGCGATCAATTGGCGCTACTTCGGTTCCGGCGGGCAGTTGGAACCCGACGGCCGGTTGGTGACCGAGCGCTTCACCCGTTGCGCTCCCGCACGGCACAATGGGCATGTCCATATGAAGACGTTTGCGCGGATGGCCGCCGTGGATCGCATGCTCATCCATTCCGGATGGTTGCGGGAGGGGTGGCGCTATGTCGATGACCTGGGGGCCGCCGTTGAACTGCGCGACCACGCCTTTACGCCCGACATTTCCCACGCCCGGCTGTACATCCATCACTATTCCGTCAAGTCGCGCTGGGAGTTCGAGCGCAAGCGGGCGCGGGGGCGGGCCCCGTTCCCGGATCACCACCCGCACAAGCATGAAGGATTGGACGACGCGTATTTCCGCCGTCAGGACCTGAATGATGAGGAGGATGTGACGCTGCTTCGCCACGTTCCGGCCGTGAAGGCGGAGATGGCGCGCCTTCTGGGCTGAAACGACGCCCCTTTCAGACAAAAGGGCGATGAGGCGTGCAAGCGCCAGGATGCCATCCGGCGTACCTTTTCCAGGCGGCGGCGGGGTGCCCCCCGCACTTTTATCACCCCGTCGCCTTCCTCCCCATGGGCGGACCCCGCGGCCCCTGCCGCGCCGCCAGACTTGATGCCCGCGCCCATCATCCAGGGCGCGGGCATCACTTTATCGTGGAGGACCGGTCCCTTACTCCGGCGTGCTGGCATCGGACGAGCGCTGCCAGATGTTCAGGCCGGTATCGACGGCATGGGCGTCGATCTCCGCCAGCTCCGCATCCGTGAACGCCAGGTTCTTCAGCGCATCCAGGCTGTCGTCCAACTGGGCTACGGTCCGGGCGCCGATGAGGGCGGAGGTGACGCGGGCGTCGCGCAGCACCCAGGAGATGGCCATCTGCGCCAGGGTCTGGCCGCGCCGCTCGGCGATGGCGTTCAGGGCGCGCACATGCGCCAGCGCCGCCGGGGTCAGCAATTCCTCCTTGAACGACCCGCCCTTGGCGGCGCGGGCGTCGGCCGGCACGCCGTTCAGGTACTTTTTGGACAAAAGGCCCTGTGCCAGTGGGGAGAAGGCGATGCAGCCGATACCGGCATCCTTCAAGGTGTCCAGCAGGCCGCCCTCGATCCAGCGGTTCAGCATGGAATAGCTGGGCTGATGGATCAGGCAGGGCGTGCCCATCTCCTTCAGCAGGGCGGCGGCCTTGGCCGTCATGTCGGCTGAGTAGGAGGAGATGCCGACGTACAGCGCCTTGCCCTGGCGCACCACCTGGGCCAGGGCGCCCATGGTTTCCTCCAGCGGCGTGGTTGGGTCGACACGGTGGGAATAGAAGATGTCGACATACTCCAGGCCCATGCGGCGCAGGCTCTGGTCCAGGCTGGCGATCAGGTACTTGCGCGACCCGCCGATGCCGTAGGGGCCGGGCCACATGTCGTATCCGGCCTTGGTGGAGATGATCATCTCATCCCGGTAGGGGCGGAAATCGGTGGCCATGACGTGGCCGAAATTCTCTTCCGCCGAGCCATAGGGCGGACCGTAGTTGTTGGCCAGGTCGAAGTGGGTGACGCCGCGGTCGAAGGCGCGGCGCAGGATGGCGCGACCGGTTTCGAAGACGTCGGCGCCGCCGAAATTGTGCCACAGGCCCAGCGAGATGGCGGGCAGGTCCAAGCCGCTGCGCCCGCAGCGGCGATAGGGCATGGCCTCGTAACGGTCGTCGGCGGCACGGTAGAGGGATTGCATGTCTCAGGCTCCAGCTAGGGGCGGTGACCGGGGCACCATAAGGGGATCACCGGCGGGCTCCAAGGCGGCAGTTGGTCAACAACCCAGGTCGCCCTCCTGAAACGCAAAGAAGGCCGGCAACGGGATCAACCGTCGCCGGCCATCGTTTTGTCAGCGGCCGGCGGCCTGCCTTCAAGCCGCCTTGATGGCGGCCAGGAAGCGGCTGACATGGGCTTGCAGCACGTCGGACTGTTCCGACAGGTCATGGGCGGCGCCCAGCACCTGGGTGGCGGCGGCACCGGCCTGCCCGGCCGCCTGGGTCACGGCGCCCAGGGCGTCGGCCACGCCTTGGGTGCCGGTGGCGGCCTGGCCCACATTGCGGCTGATTTCCGTGGTCGAGGCGCCCTGCTGCTCCATGGCGGCGGCGATGGAGGTGGAAATGCCGTTCACCTCCTCGATCACCGTGCCGATGGCCTGGATGGCGCTGGCGGTACGCGATGACACCTGCTGCACGGCCATGATCTGCGCGGCGATGTCTTCGGTCGCCTTGGCCGTCTGGTTGGCCAGGCCCTTCACCTCCGCCGCCACGACGGAGAAGCCTTTGCCAGCCTCACCGGCGCGCGCCGCCTCGATGGTCGCGTTCAGCGCCAGCAGGTTGGTCTGTTCCGCGATGGTCTGGATCAGGGTCACGACCTCACCGATGCGCTGGGTGGCGTCCGTCAGGCCGGCGACGGTGGCCATGGTCTCACGCGCATCTATGCTGGCGCGGTTGGCGATGGTCTGAGCATGCACCACCTGGCGGTTGATCTCCGCGATGCTGGCCGCCATCTCTTCCGCGGCCACGGCCACGGTTTGGACGTTGGCGGTGGTCTGCCCGGCGGCGGCGGCGGCGCTGGCCGACTGGCGGTTGGTTTCCTCGGCCACGCCGGACATGCTTTGGGCGGCGGTGTCCAACTCGGCGGCGGCGCCGCTGAACTGCCGCAGGATTTGGGACGATTGCTGGTCGAAGTCGCTGACCAGGCGATCAATCGCGGCGACGCGGCGGGCTTTGGCCGCCTCCGCCTCCCGCTGGGCGGCCGCCAGGCGGTCGGCTTCCACCAGGCCATCGCGGAATATCTGGACCGCCCGCGCCATGGCGCCGATCTCATCCTGCCGATCAGTGCCGGGAATGGCGGCATCCAACTGCCGCTGGCTCAGCCGCGTCATCGCCGCCGTCAGCAGGCGGGTGGGGCGGCTGGTGGTCAGCGCGGTGACCGCCCCGGCAACGAAGGCCACGGCCAGGGCCAAGCCCAGCGCCACCAGCGTGCCCAGGCGCGAGCTGCCTGTGGTTCGGCTCAGCAAGGCGTAGGCATCCTGGCCGGCGCGGTAGTTCAGGTCCGCCGCCTCCGTCAGCACCTTGATCAGGGCGCGCGTCTGTTCCCGGTTCTCACCGGCGTACAGCTTCAGCGCCGTTTCCCGGTCGCCCTTGTGCAGGGCGTTGATGACCTGGGTGGATGAGGCGAGGAACCGCGGCCATAGTTGGTCGAACTGGTCCATCTGCGGCCGCTCGATGGTGATCAACGGGTCATAGGCCCGGCGGCCCTTGGTCACGCGGTCCAGCTCCTGGGTCACCGTCTTTTCCTGCTCGGCCCGCGCGGCGTCATCGGTGGCCAGCAGCATGCCCTGCTGGAAGCGCCGGGCCTCCAGTACGCCCTGCAGCAGTTCATTGCTGGCGACGATGGAGGGCAAGGCATCGGTTCCCAGGTCGGCGGCGGCCGCCTCGATGCGGGACAGACGCTCCAGGGCGAACAGCCCCAGGCCCAGGGTCACGAGCAGGACCAGCGCGAAGGCCCAGAATATCCGGGTACGTAAGGAAAAATCGACAAGGCGCGGCATGGCTGCTCCTGAAGTGAATTGCGCGGTGGTCCCTATCCATTTCCCACAAGAGATACTTCATTATAGGGAGATGACATGGGGTGTACCTACCCAATTGCTACCCCGGTTAACCGCGTATCCTGTCGCGTGCAGGCGGGCTGCGGCGTTCTGCCGCTGCTCTGGCGTCATTAGATAGAATTTTATTTAAAAGGTTCTGATTGGGGCGGCGCCTTTACTACACCGGCTCCGCCAGGTCCGCTGTTTCAACCTGGCGCAGCACGGTGCGCAAGGTCAGGGCGTTATCGCTGCCGAAGGCGTGCTCGAACCGTGCTTGCGCCGCCGCCCACAGCGGCTGGGCCTGGGCGATCAGATCCCGCCCCTCCGCCGTCAACACCAGGACCCGGCGGCGCTTGTCCGCCGGCGTGATGGTCAGGCACACCAGGTTGCGCTTCTCCAGTGGGCGGAGCAGGTGTCCCAGGGTGGATCTGTCCATGGCCAGCAGGGCCGCCAGATCCTGGATACCTCTGGGCCCGTGGCGGTTTAGGCGGGACAGGATGGAATACTGGTTGATGCCCAGGCCGGTGGGCGCCAGGGCCGCGTCATAGAACTTGGTCAGTCGGCGTGACGCCTGGCGCAAAGCGGCGCAGTTGCACTGCGTGGGTTCGGAGTTGGCGAGGGGGGCGGTATCAGGCATGAACGGTCCTGGTGGAAACGGGCGCCAGCGTATCAGGCGCGCCCGCGGGGACGCTGTCAACGATCATATGGGCAATTACCCGTAAATACGACATGCTCATGATCGGGCAACCCGTTCGGGGTCGCCCGCAACCGGAGGAACACCCATGCCGCTCGCCCGCATCGACCTCGTCAAAGGCAAGTCCGCCGAATACCGCCATACCATCGGCGAAGTTATCTACGAGGCTATGCTCAGCACCCTGAACGTGCCCAAGGACGACCGCTTCCAGATCATCACCGAACATGGTGACAGCGACTTCGTGGCCGATCCGACCTATCTGGGTATTCATCGCAGCCGTGACACGGTGATCATCCAGGTCACCCTGAATCTGGGCCGCACGCTGGAGGTGAAGAAGGCCTTCTACAAGGCGGTGGCCGATGGCCTGCATGCGCGCCTTGGCCTGCGGCGTGAGGATGTGTTCATCAACCTGGTTGAGGTGCCCAAGGAGAACTGGTCCTTCGGCAACGGCGAAGCGCAGTACGCGTGATCCAAGACCTGGGAGGGGGAACTGCGCCCACGGGTCGAAATGTTCTGACAAGCAACCATTTCCGGCGCCACTCAACACCCTCTTTGAGAAGACTCGTTTGTGTGACGCCGGTCCCGCCCGGATGCTGACCGCCTCGACATCAGCGGAGGCGATCATGAGTGCGGGCAAGCAGTTGAAACTGGGCTTCATCCTTCACGGCGTGGGCCGGACGTGGGGGGATTGGCGCCATCCCGACGCGCAGCCCAGCGCCAGCACGGACGTCGCCTTCTACAAGCGCCAAGCCCAGGTGGCGGAGCGGGGGAAGTTCGATTTCCTGTTCGTGGCCGACAGCGTCTACATCACCGAGAAGTCCAGCCCGCATTACCTGAACCGCTTCGAGCCGCTGACCATCCTGTCGGCGCTGGCCGGCGCCACCAGCCATATCGGCCTGGTGGGGACCCTGACGGTCAGCTACAGCGAACCGTACACCGTGGCGCGCCAGTTCGCCTCGCTGGACCATATCAGCGGCGGCCGGGCGGGGTGGAATGTGGTCACCAGCTGGCTGGAAGGCAGCGCCGCCAATTACAGTAAGGCCCAGCACTTGGCCCATGACCAGCGCTATCGCCTGGCGGCGGAGTACCTGGACGTGGTCCAGGGCCTGTGGGACAGCTGGGAGGATGACGCCCTGGTCCATGACAAGGAAAGCGGCGTCTTCTTCGATCCCAAGAAGCTCAACACCCTGGACCACAAGGGGGAGTTCTTCCAGGTGCGGGGACCGCTGAACATCGCCCGTTCGCCCCAGGGGCAGCCGGTGATCTTCCAGGCCGGCGCGTCGGAGGATGGCAAGAACTTCGCCGCCAAGCATGCCGACGCCATCTTTGTCGGCCAGGACGACCTGGCGGAGGCGCAGGCCTACTACGCCGACGTGAAGGCGCGCGCCGCCGGCTTCGGCCGCGATCCGGACAAGGTGTTCATCCTGCCGGGCGTGGCGCCGGTGGTGGGCGCCACCGAGGCGGAGGCCGAGGCCAAGTACCAGGAACTGGCCAACCTGGTGTCCATCGAGAACGCCCTGTCCATGCTGGGCCGGCCGTTCAACGACCATGACTTCACCCAGTACGACCTGGACGCGCCGTTCCCCGAGGTCGGGGCCGATGCGTACAACAGCACCCAGAGCGCCGTGCTGAAGATCGTGGCGGCGGCCAAGGCGGACAACCTGACCCTGCGCCAGGTGGCCCAGCGTTTCGCCACCCCGCGCGGCAACTTCGTCGGCACGCCGGAACAGATCGCCGACAAGTTCCAACACTGGCTGGAGGCCAAGGCCGCCGACGGCTTCGTCTTCTTCGAGGCGCTGCCCCGGCAGCTGGACGTGTTCGTGGACACCGTGGTGCCCATCCTGCAGGAACGCGGCCTGCTGCGGCGGGAGTATGACGGCGTCACCTTCCGCGACAACCTGGGGCTGGAGGTGCCGGTCAACCGCTTCACCGCCGCCAAGGCGGCGCGGGGGGCCGCCTGACCGCGATGGCTTGAGGCGGGGGCGCGGACGGGTGGCGTTGGGGCGCCACCCGTCCTTTCTTTTGGGCTCAGCCGGCGCCGTTGGCGGCGCTGAGCACGGCGCGGACGGAGGCGGTGGCGACGTCGGTGTCGATGCCCACGCCGAAGACTTTGCGGCCGTCGCCGGTGCGGCACTCGACATAGGCCGCGGCGCGGGCGTCGCCGCAGTGGCCGATGGCGTGTTCCTGGTAATCGACGATGTCCAGCTCCACCCCGCAGTCGGCCTTCAGCGCGGCCAGCACGCTGGACAGCAGGCCATTGCCCCGGCCGCTGACGCTGCGTTCCTCCCGGCCCACGCTGATGCGGCCGACGAACATGCGCTCCCGGCTGCCGGCGGCGCCGGTCTCTTGGTAGTCGATCAGTTCGAAGCGCTGCAGGCCGGTCAGGCAGTAGGTGTCCTGGAAGATGGACCAGATGTCGGCCGCCGTCAGTTCGCGGCTGGTCTCGTCGGCGTAGCCTTGGACCACGCGGCTGAAGTCGATCTGCAGGGGCCGGGGCAGCTTCAAGCCTTTGTCCTGTTCCATGACCCAGGCGATGCCGCCCTTGCCCGACTGGCTGTTGACGCGGATGACGGCCTCATAGCCGCAGCCCAGGTCGGTGGGGTCGATGGGCAGGTAGGGCACGTCCCAGAACTGATCGTTGCGCCCGGCCTGCGCGGCGAAGCCCTTCTTGATGGCGTCCTGATGCGATCCGGAGAAGGCGGTGAACACCAGCTCACCCGCATAGGGGTGGCGGGGATGCACCGGGATCTGGTTGCAGTACTGGACCGTCTGCACGACCGACTGGATGTCGGAGAAGTCCAGGCCCGGGTCCACGCCCTGGGTGTACAGGTTCAGGCCCAGGGTCACCAGGTCGACATTGCCCGTACGCTCGCCATTGCCGAACAGGCAGCCCTCGACACGATCGGCACCGGCCTGCACCGCCAGTTCCGCCGCCGCCACGCCGGTGCCCCGGTCGTTGTGCGGGTGGACGCTGATGACCACGCTGTCGCGGCGGCTGATCTGGCGGCAGAACCGCTCGATCTGGTCGGCGTAGATGTGGGGGCCGGCGGCCTCCACCGTCGCCGGCAGGTTCAGGATGACGGGCTTGTCGGGCGTGGGTTGCAGCACGTCCAGCACCGCCTCGCACACCTCCAGGGCGAAGTCGGGCTCCGCCGTGCTGAAGGTCTCGGGCGAGTATTCGAAGATCCAGTCGGTGTCGGGATGCTTCTCCGCCTGCTCGCGCATGATGGTCACGCCCTTGACGGCGATGTCCTTGATGCCGGCCCGGTCCATGCCGAAGACGATGCGGCGCCAGGCGGGGGAGATGGCGTTGTACATGTGGACGATGGCGCGGGGGGCGCCGTGCAGGCTCTCGAACGTGCGCTCGATCAGGTCGCGCCGCGCCTGGGTCAGCACCTGGATGGTGACGTCGTTGGGGACCTTGCCGCCCTCCACCAGGCTGCGGACGAAGTCGAATTCCGTCTGTGAGGCGGAGGGGAAGCCGACCTCGATCTCCTTGAAGCCGATCCTCACCAGCATGTCGAAGAAGCGCTGCTTCTTCTCCGCGTCCATGGGATCGATCAGGGCCTGGTTGCCGTCGCGCAGGTCGGTGGACAGCCAACGCGGCGCGCGGGTGATGGCGCGCGACGGCCAGGTGCGGTCGGGCAGGTCGGCATGGGCGAAGGGGCGGTATTTGGTGGACGGATCGCGCAACATGATCAGGGCGTCTCTGCTTTTAAAGTATTCAGTCGGGGGAGGTGAATACGGCCAAACCTACAGCCGCCGGATGGCCGTCAGGCCCGGCGACCGCCGGTAAGGCGCAGACGCGCGGCGAGGGTCAGCGGCTGGGCGCTGGCGGCGGCGATGCTGGCTTTGGCAGAAATGGCCCAGGGGGCGATATGACATGACATGGGTAAAACTCACGAACCTTACGCAACCTTATGACGAAATGCCCGGTCCTCTCAGGAGGCCGGGTTCATAAGGAGCAGCAGGGTGGTCGTGGTCACGGTCATGATGCCCAGGATAAAACCGGCATCCGGGCGGCGTGTCAAGCGAACACGCTCACGAAATTTCAAGGACAGCCATGCCCTGGCATCAAAGGGTCGACGCCGGGGCGATAGCGACAATGTTTGGTCTAAGCCTCTCCGAGGTGGAGCACGAGCATGATCTGCGCTCCTACTCGTGCAGGACGCAACCGCGTCCGCCGGAGATTTCCGGTGAACGGAGTGGACTGGAAATCGAGGATAGCCAAAGGCCCGGACGGGCCTGCCGGCGCCTGAGGAACTTACAGATCCAGCGTGGCCGAGAAGCGCACCGTCGCCGGCATGCCGGCATAGAGCGTGCTGCCGCCGGTGGCCCAATAGCGTTCGTTGGTCACGTTGTCGGCGTTGACGCGCAGGGTCAGCCCGCTTCCCCGCACCATGGTCTTGTAGCTGGCGCCCAGGCTGAGCGTGGTGTAGGCGGGCAGATAGGCGCGGTTCTGCGCTTCCGCCGCCCGGTCGCCGGTGTAGTAGACGCCGGCGTTCAGGGCCACGCCACCCAGGAAGTCGGGATGGTACTCCGCGAAGACGGAGCCGGACCAGCGTGGCGTGTTTTCCACCCGCCGGCCGTCCTGGTAGACGTTGCCGGTGTTCTCCTGCAGGGCGTTCAGATACTGGCCGCTGACCAGCAGCGATACGTCGGGCAGCACCTCCCCCTGGATGGAGGCTTCCACGCCCTGATGCACGGCCGTGCCGTTGACGACATAGGTGTTGTGGATGTCGGTGTAGGCCAGGCCACGCTCGATATGGAACCAGGCCAGCGACATCATCGCCCCGCCCACCTCCATGCGTCCGCCCGCCTCCACCTGCTTGCTGACCACCGGGTCCAGGATGCTGCCGGCATTGGTGGTGCCGTCGGGGGCGGTGCCGGCGCTCTCCAGCCCCTCGATATAGGTGGCGTACAGGCTGGACTTCGGCGTCAGCTTGTAGACCAGGCCGGCGGTCGGGGTGACCGTCTGCACGGCGTAGTTCCGGGCGGTGGAGGCGGTGTCGTAGTCGACATAGCGGGCGCCGGCGATCAGCAGCCAGCTCTCGCCCAGGTGCGCCATGTCCATGACATAGCCGCCGGTGTCGATGTTGACGCTGCCGGCGTTCAGCTTGGTGGTGGTGAACTTCAGGCTGTCATAGGGGATGGTCAGCGGGTCGTACAGGTTCTGCTTCACCCCGACGTAGGACTGCTGGTGCTGGTCCTCCTGGGTTTGGCGGTTGCGGCTGAACCCCAGCAGCAGTTCGTGGTTGATGGGGCCGGTGTCAAACTTGCCTGACACTTCCAGCCGCAGGTTCTGGTTGCGATATTCCTGGTCGGGCGTGTAGGTGCCGGTGATGGTGCCGGCACCGGTGGCCAGGTTGACGGAGCCGAGGTTGGCGATGGTGCGTTGCCGCCGGGTGGAGGCGACGCCGAACTCCGCACGGGCGGACCAGTCGTCGGTGATGGCGTAGTCAGCGCGGCCCACCACGTTGGTGGCCCAGGTGTTGTAGGGGGCGTTCAGCGGCGCCAGGCGCTGCGTGGGGTCGGGCACGGCGGGCAGGGTGATGGTGCCGCCATTGCCGTTCTTGGCGCCCACGGCGCTAGGCAGCGTGACGCCGCCCGGCTCATCCATCTCGCGGCGGTAATACTCGGTGTCCAGCTTGAAGGTCAGCCGCTCGGTGGCGCGCCAGTCGAAGGCGCCGCTCATCAGCCAGCGGCGGCCGTCCACGTCGTTCACCGGCGTGCCGATACGCGAGGCGTAGCCGTTGACGCGGGCGCCGTACTCATTGTGGTCGCCGAACTCCCGCCCGATGTCGAAGCCGCTGCCGAAGCTGCCGTTGCCGTCGCCGTTCATGGTGAAGCTGGTGACGGGGTCGGGCCCCGCCCGCTTGGTCACCACGTTGACGATGCCCGACGGCGTGCTGATGCCGTAGTACAGCGCCGACACGCCCTTCAGCAGCTCGACCCGCTGCTTGTTCTCGATGGGGATGGGGCCCAGGTTGATGATGGGCAGGGAGCCATTCAGGCGATAGTTGGTGCGCGCGTTCATCAGCACGCCGCGCGATACGAAGTTGTTGCTGGTCAGGGGGCTGGTGGACTGCTGGGTGATGCCCGGCGTGTTGCGCAATGCGTCGTCCAGCCCTTGCGCCCCCTGCGCGTCCAGCAGGGCGCGCGGCAGGATGGACACCGTCAGCGGCGTGTCCAGCAGCGACTGGTTCCGGAAGGCGCCGACCTGCACCACCTCCGCCTTGAAGGAGGGGGTCTGCGTGCCACTCACGATGATGTCGTCCAGCGCCTTTTCCTGGCCGGCGTCGGTGCCCCCGGTGGCGCTCCCCGTCGCATCCGTCACCGCATCCGCAGGGGCGGCAACGGCGTCGGCGGCCTGGGCTTGCTGGGAATAGTGCAGGGCCGTCAGCAGGGCCAGAAGCGACACGGCGGCGCGCGTTTTCATCGGGGGGTCCGTTAGGTAAGGGCGGTGACGGGCTCCTTCATAGTGAGAGTGATAACGGATCGCAATTGCATTTTATGTATGCATAGCTGAAGGCCGTCGTTCCTATGTCGCCAATCGCTCTCCCCAAGGAGTTATCGTTGAAGCGCGTCGAAAACTTTCGATTAGCCTCTACTTGGTCAAGATTGGGGGTTTATCATTCCTGGTAAGCGTGCTCTTCACGTAGCCAAGAGGTCTGGAATGGTCGATGCCGAGGATGTTGAATCGTCAAGCGACATGGAGGTTCTCCATGTCGCTGACGAGCTTAACAATATTTGTGGGCTGTCTTCCCATGCCGCTAACATCAAAGCCCGGAAGGACTCATTAAGGAATCCAGAGCTTTATAGATATAGCAAGCTGGGCATTGAAGATCTTTCATTTCGAGTTTCTACGGAACATGCAAGGGAAATGTTGATCTTTTACATAAAGGATGCCACGCGTTCAGGAGAACATGACCTCGCTCGCAAGTTAAAGGAGGTTTTTGGAATTGATGCTGCCGACTTAAATTGACAGTCGCAACCAACGATCAGTTCTTGCCCAGCGCCGCCGCCAGCCCCGGCGTGAACTGGGCCCCGTCGGGCACGGTGATGCTGGAACCCTTCAGCGCCGTGCCGAAGGGTTCGGCGCGGCCGCCCAGGCAGGCGCCCAGGAACTGTTCGGCGGCGGCGTTGAAGGCGATGCTGTTTTCCGGGCGGGCGAAGCCGTGGCCCTCGTCGGGGAACAGGATGTAAGTGACGGGGATGTTCTTCTCCTTCATCGCCTTCACGATCTGGTCCGATTCCGCCTGGTTGACGCGGGGGTCGTTGGCGCCCTGGCCGATCAGCAGCGGCTTCTTGATATCCGCCGCCTTGAACAGGGGGGAGGCGTCGTGCAGCAGCTGGCGGCCGTCCTCCGTCGTCGGATCGCCCATGCGCTTGTAGAACTGCTGCTTGCCGGCCTCCCAATAGGGCGGGATGGTCTTCAGCAGGGTGGCGAGGTTGCTGGGGCCGACGATGTCCACGCCGCAGGCGAAGGCGTCGGGGGTGAAGGTCAGGCCGGCCAGGGTGGCATAACCGCCATAGGACCCGCCCATGATGGCCACCTTGTCCTTGGTGGTGATGCCCTGCTTCACGGCCCAGTCGACGGCGTCGATCAGGTCGTCATGCATCTTGCGGCCCCATTGCAGGTTGCCGGCGGTGATGAAGTTCTTCCCGAAGCCGGTGGACCCCCGGTAGTTGACCGACAGCACGGCATAGCCCCGGTTGGCCAGCCACTGGTGATAGCCGTTGTAGCCGTAGCCGTCGCGCGCCCAGGGGCCGCCGTGGACGAACAGCACCATGGGCAGGGGCTGGTCGGGGTGGCCATCGCCCTTGCTGTCGGCCCCGGCCGGCAGGGTGAGGTAGGAGACCAGGGTCAAGCCGTCGCGCGCCTTGATCTCCACGGGGTGCATGGCCGAGAGGTCGGCGCCCTCCAACTCCGGCCGGTTGACGAACAGCTTGGTCAGGGTGTGGGCCTTGCGGTCGAAGCGGTATGTCGCCGCCGGCGCCGTGACCGGGTCCACCACCACGATCCAGGCGCTGTCGTCGTCGGTGCGGCTGGTGATGTGGATGTCGCCCTTCAACTGGGTCTTCAGGAAGTCCAGCTCGGCGCCGATCTTGGGATCCAGCGCCGTCCATTCCGTGCGCAGGTAATCGACGGCATAGGCCTGGACCACCCCCGTCTTGGGATCGGCCAGGATCTCGCCGACATCGGCCTTGGCGCTCTGGCCCACCACCTGGGTGGCGCCGGTGGCGGCGTCCTGGGCGATCAGGGCGGCGGTGTCGCGGCTGCGGCTGTCGATCCAGTACAGGGTCTTGCCATCCTCGGTATAGCCCAGGGCATTGGTGGTCAGGCTGTCGTCCAGCCCGACCGCGCCCAGCGGCTGGGCTTCGACCTTATTGTCGGCCACGCGGAAGAAGTCGGTGCCGCCGTCGGGCCGCGACTTGGCCGCCAGGCGCAGCTTCAGGGACTCGTCCGCGACGAAACCGGCATAGCCCTCGTTCTTGAACACCAGGGTCAGGGCGCCCTTGGCCAGGTCCAGGCTGTAGACGTCGAACCACCGGGGATCGCGGTTGTTCAGGCCAACCAGGATGCGGTCCTTGATGCGGTGGCTGGTGCCGATGATGTCGACGCGCGTCTTTTCCTGCGGCGTCAGGGTGCGCTGTTCGCCCGTGGCGACCGTGACGCCGTAGAGGACGAAATTCTCATCCCCGCCCTTGTCGTTGACGAACAGGATCATCTTGCCGTCGGGCGACCAGAAATACTGGCGGATGGGGCGGACCTTCTCCGCTGTCAGGGCCTTCGCCTTGGTGGGGTCGCTGGCCGGTGCCACCCAGATGTTCAGCACGCCGTCGCGCGGCGCGATCCATGACAGCCATTTGCCGTCGGGGCTCAGCTTGGCCTGGGTGCGGCTGGGGTTGCCAAAGAACTTGGCCCGTTCGATCAGGGGGGCGGCCGGGCTGGTGGCCGGGGCGGGCGGGGCGGCCAGGGTGAGGGAGGTGGTGCCCAGCAGCAGGGCCAACGCCAGTACGGAAGAGCGCATCAGTATCCTCGTGAGTTGTAGTCGGCCGCCCTGTCGGGAAGCGGTGTCCGGTGATGGGAGTCCGGTGGTCGGGTCAGGGCGTTAGGATGAGGGCGGCCCCGCCCCACAGCAAGCCATTGGATGGGCTTACACATTTGGGGTGGGCCCAATGGGGATGGGGCGAGGCCGGCTGGGTCGTGCCTTAAGCGCCGCCTGGGGCCGCCTTGTCGTAGAAGGCGTCCAGGTCGACGACCAGTTGCTTCAGTGCATCTGGGTTCAGGTAGATCATGTGCCCCGACGGGTAGTACTTGAACGTCAGGTTCTTCCGCTGCGCCGGTTCCAGGGCCATGTGGTTGATGTCGTACTCCGTGGCGAAGAACGGCGTGGCCATGTCGTAATAGCCGTTCAGCGACAGCACCTGCAGGTGTGGGTTCTGGCGCATGGCCAGGCTGAGGTCCAGGGCCACGTCCGGCACCTCCATCCTGCCCACGCTGGGCACCTTGTGGTGCCAGTCCCACTGCTCATTGGCGTCGTCGGAGCCGGCGCGGTACTCCAGATCCGTCTTATAGCCCAGTTCCCCGCCCAGATAGGCGCGCAGGCTGGAGATGAAGGCGCTGTTGATGGCGCTGTCGGAGGGGTCGTATTCCGGCCCTTCGCCGGCGGCGTCCGTGTCCACGCCCAGGAAGCGGCTGTCGAAGCGGCCCACCGTCTGCCGCTTGTCGCGCAGCAGTTCCTTCTGGAAGCGGAACAGGTCGACGCGCAGCTTGGCCCGCTTCAGGTACTCGACCGACAGGCCGGTGAGGGCGGCCATCTGCTTGGCCACCGCGTCCTCCTCCTCGGGCGTGATGGTCTGGCCCTTGGCCAGCGCGGCGGCGTAGGGCCCGCGGGCGAAGACCCGCACCTGCTGCACGAAGGCCGCCAGGTCGGCCGGCTTGTTGGGGATGCGGTTGTGATACCAGGCGGTGGCGGCGTAGCTGGGCAGGAAGGCGATGTAGCCCTCGTCATAACCCGGCTGCCCGATGCCGTAGTTCAGGATGGAGGACAGCAGGATGACGCCGTTCAGATCCATCCCGTCCTGCTGCAGCCGGTTGGACAGCGCGGCTGACCGGGTGGTGCCGTAGGACTCGCCGAACAGGAATTTGGGCGAGTTCCAGCGGTTGTTGAGCGTGACGTACCGGCTGATGGCGCGGGCGAAGCCGTCCACGTCCTGGTCCACGCCCCAGAAGTCCTTGCCCTTGGTCTCGCCCAGGGGGCGGGAATAGCCGGTGCCGATGGCGTCGATGAACACCAGGTCGGTCTTGTCCAGCAGGCTGTCGTCATTGGCGCTGAAATTGTAGGGCGCCGGGGCGTTGTTGTCCGGGCTGGCCGTACGCACCCGGATGGGCCCGAACGATCCCATGTGCAGCCACAGGCTGGCCGATCCCGGGCCGCCATTATAGAGGAAGGTCACCGGCCGCTTGGCCGGCGACGCGCCCTCGGCCGTATAGGCGACATAAAAGACGCTGGCCGTGGGCTTGCCGTCGTTGTCGCGGATGGTCAGGGTGCCGGCGGTCGCCTGATAGCGGATGCTCTTGCCCTTGATGGTGACGGTGTGGGACGTGGTCTTGGCCGTCTCCGTCACCGGCGCGCGGGCGGTGGCCGCCTCGATCTGCTCCGCCACCTTTTCGTTCTTCGGCGTGTCGTCCCCGCCCTTGTCCTTCTTGTCCTCGGCGCCACTGGCCCACCCGGCCACGGCGACGGAGGTCAACAGCACCGCCGTCAGCGCGGCCACGACCGTTTTACGCATTCCCCACTCCCTGTTGAAAACCTGGCATAACCAGGCTCGATAACAGGGAATGTAATATTATAACACAGTCAATGTCTGCCCTGGTTTTTCAGTGTCCCGCCTTTTTGTCGCAGTGGCGGGGGCCGGCCGCATCAAACCCGATGCAAAGCCGGCCCCAGCTCGCCTGGCCTGATTAAGGTGCCGCCGGGGCTGCCTTGTCGTAGAAGGCGTCGAGGTCGGCGATCATCTGCTTCAGCGCCTCGGGGTTCAGATAGACCATGTGGCCGGAGGGGTAATACTTGAAGGTCACGTTTCGGCGCTGGGCCGGCTCCAGCTGCATGTGGCCGATGTCGTACTCCGTGCCGAAGAAGGGCGTCGCCAGATCGTACCAGCCGTTCATCGACAGCAATTGCAGGTGCGGGTTCTGGCGCATGGCCTCCGCCAGGTCCAACGCCACGTCCGGCGTGGACATCGTCAGATTGCCGATCTTGTGCCGCCAATCCCATTGGGTGATGGCGCCCTCGGCGTTGCGGCGGTAATTCAGGTCCGTCTTGTAGCCCAGGTCACCGCTGATATAGGACCGCTGGCTGGCGATGAAGGCCCCAGAGATGGCGGAGGAGGAGGGGTCGTACTCTGGTCCCTCGCCGGCGGTATCGCTGTCCACCCCCAGGAAACGCGCGTCATAACGGCCCAAGGTTTCCGCCTTGTCGCGCAGCAGCTCCTTGCGGAAGCGCAGTTGGCTGACGCGCAGCTTGGCATGTTTCAGATAGTCGACCGACAGGCCGGTGTAGGCCGACAACTGCTTGGCCACCGCGTCCTCTTCCTCGGGCGTGATGTCCTGCCCCTTGGCCAGCGCCACGGTGTAGGGCCCGCGCGCATACTCCCGCACCTTTTGCAGGAAGGCCGGCAGGTCGGCGGGCTTGTTGGGGATGCGATTGTGGTACCAGGCGATGGCGGCGTAGCTGGGCAGGTAGGAGACGTAGATGTTGTCGAAGCCGGGCTGGCGGATGCCGTAATTGAGGATGGAGGACAGCAGGACGACGCCGTTCAAATCCATGCCGTCCTGCTGCAGGCGGTTGGCCAGGGCGGCGGACCGGGTGGTGCCGTAGGATTCGCCGAACAGGAATTTGGGCGAGTTCCAGCGGTTGTTGATCGTGACATAGCGGGTGATGGCGCGGGCGAAGGCGTCCACGTCTTGGTCCACGCCCCAGAAGTCCTTGCCCTTGGCCTCGCCCAGCGCGCGGGAATACCCGGCCTCCACCGCGTCGATGAACACCAGGTCGGTCTTGTCGAGGATGCTGTCCTCGTTGGCGGAATAGACATAGGGCGCCGGCGGTGTGTTGTCCGGGGCGTTGGTGCGCACCCGCACCGGCCCCAGCCCCATATGCAGCCACAGGCTCGCCGCGCCGGGGCCCCCGTTGTAAAGGAAGGTCACCGGGCGCTTGGTCGCCGGCGCGCCGTCGGCGGTATAGGCGACATAGAACATGCTGGCCAGGGGCTTGCCGTCATTGTCGCGGATGGTCAGGGTGCCGGCGGTCGCCTGGTAACGGATACTCTTGCCCTTGATGGTGACGGTGTGGGGGCTGCTCTTGGCCGTCTCGGCGATAGGGGCGCGGGCGGTGGCGGCCTCGATCTGCTCCGCGATCTTGCCCGCCTTGGGATTGTCCTCCCCGCCCTTGTCCTTCTTGTCCTCGGCCCAGCCGTTGGTCGCCACGCTGGCCATCAGCGCCGCCGTCAACATGGCCCCCGTCATTTTTCCAACCGCCCTTTTTTTCATTCCCCGCTCCATATGAAGGGATTGTGAATTCGGGGAAATTTGATGTGGAAAGCGGGGGCGTTTGTCCAGGCCGGATATTTCCACCGGTGGGGAGCTCTAGCTCAAATCCTTAAACAGTGCATATTTTCCAAGGTGTTAAGAACTGATATGTCCAGTGGCGTATGCGGTTCCTCACCGAGGAAGGCTTTTAACCTGTCATTGTCCAGGCGCACGGGGCGCTGCCAAAGGTAGCGCATCTCGCGCAGTTCGCGGAACACGGTGACGACGGGGGATGCCAGGGTCACCAGCCACCAGGGGAAGGCGGTGATCGCGGGCCGCTTGCCACCCTGCGCCACCACCACCCGCTGGATGGCGTGTGCCATCTCCACCCCCGGCTCCAGCCAATGACCGCCGAAATGGAAGGTCTCGAAAGCCGCCAAGTCGCTCTCCCGCGCCAGCAGTTGGCTCACCGTCTCCGCCGCGTCGGGCAGGTAGGCCCAGGCGTGGCCGACGGCATGCGGGCCGGGGTAGGGGATGGAGGTCACCGGCCGGCCCGGCTTCACCAGGCCCTGGCCGAACCAGTTGTTGCCGGCCTGCGGCCCGAAGAAGTCGCCACAGCGCAGGATCAGGACGCGGGCGCCCCTCTGGCTGGCCTGGCGTAACCGCTGCTCCATGGCCACCCGGATGCCGCCCTTCACCGTGGTGGGGTTCTGCGGCGACCCTTCCGTCAGATCGGGCAGGGCATCGGGGCCGTAATTGTAGACCGATCCGGGCAGGACGATGCGGGCGCCCACCGCCGTGGCGGCGGCGATGGTGTTGTCCAGCATGGGCAGCACCAGCTTGTCCCAATCCTTATAGCCCGGCGGGTTCACGGCATGGACGATGACATCCGCGCCCAGGGCGGCTTGGGCCACGTCGTCGGCGTTCAGGGCGTCCCCCCGGATCCAATGGGCCGCCGCCAGGTCCGCTCGCGGGCTCGGCCCCCTGGCCAGCGCCTTCACCGTCCAGCCCTGGGCCAGCAGGGTGGCCGCCACGGCGCCCCCGAAGCCGCCCTTGGCCCCAATCACCAGGGCCGTCTTGCCGTTCGTCGTCATCTCATCCCTCATCCGCCGCGTTGCGATGACAAGAGGGTAGGGGCAGTGTCAGCTAAACGTAATTGCGCAATATCTTTGGGTTGGCATACAGAAATGTATATGGAGCTTTAATCAACCCAAGGGTGTAATGTTGGGCTTTATGTTTTCTGAAACAAATGAGGGCGACATGTGGTTTTTTGGGAAAAGAGCAAGGAAATTAGAGCGGGAAAGCAAGATTGTCTATGATTTTATGTATCATGATGCCCGAAGGGTTGCATCGTTCATTTCACAGATGGAGCCTGGCGGCCATCTTCTTTCAATGAAACAATCAAGTCAAGAGATGTTATCAAAATCAAATAGGCGTTTATATTCTGGAAGTTTTTCTAGTATGTTTGGACTTAAGGCAGATCTCGAAAAGATTTCTGGTGGTCAGAGCATCGCTTCTTTTGAGAGGGTATATGACCCCCTATGGGGGAATGCAATTAATTTTATTAAATATCTGGAAGGTATGAAGTTGATTCACGAGAGTATTCATAACGCTAATATTGGGCAGTTCGTTTCTTTCTCTGGAATATTAAAGATATTAGATCTTAAAATGTTAAAAGATGCATGGGGAATGCCCAACGTAATTAGCCAGATAATAATAGGGAATACGTCATCCATGACAGAGCAGCAAATCAAAGAAAACGAATTGGCGTCGGACATTATCAAGCTGTTTCCACTTACTTTGCAGGCATATATGTATGAGCCAGGGGAAAATTTCAGCGCCTCATGGATGAATCTCGACCCAGAGTGTATGGTAGTTCCAGCCGACAATATCATAATGAAGTACGGTGTAACAGTTCAGGGAACATGGAAAGTTATAGGGATAAAGGATGCATATGTTGATACTGTGGAATCTAATGATCTGACATTTGATAGTATCAGAGGCCGGAAATGGGAAGATATTGCATCAGAAAGACATAGCACGGTAATCGCTATATTTGCAGAAATACTGTCGTCTATGGCTAGAAAGGGGCTTGGTCGCCCAAAGATATATTATGGAATCACGCCGATATTAATATACAGGGAAATTACTCCAAACATGGCGGAGTAGCTATTTGACCAGATCCGAACCCGGCTGGGAACTCTATCGCTCCTTCCTCGCGGTGTTGCGGGAGGGCAGCCTGTCGGCGGCTGGGCGTGCGCTGGGGCTGACCCAGCCCACCGTCGGCCGCCATGTGGAGGAGCTGGAGCGCGCGTTGGGCACGGCGCTCTTCACCCGTTCGCCCCAGGGCCTGACGCCCACGGAAACCGCGCTGGAACTGCGCGGCCATGCCGAGGCGATGGCCGCCGCCGCCGCGGCCCTGCAGCGCGCGGCGTCGGGCCCGGCGGATGCGGTGACGGGCAGCGTGCGCGTGACCGCCAGCGAGGTTGTGGGGGTGGAGGTGCTGCCCCCCTGCTGGCGGCCTTCCGCCGCGACCATCCCAGGGTGGCGATTGAGCTGTCCCTGTCCAACGAGACGGAAGACCTGCTGCGCCGCGACGCCGACATCGCCGTCCGCATGGTGCGGCCCACGCAAGGGGTCCTGGTGGCCCGGCACCTGGGCGTCATCGCGCTGGGCCTGCACGCCCACCGCCGCTATCTGGACGCCCAGGGCACGCCGACCAGCTGGGATGACCTGGCCAACCACAGCCTTATCGGTTTCGACACCGAAACAGCCGTGATCCGCAGCCTGCGCGCCCGGGGACGGTATTTCGGGCGTGAGCATTTCGCCTTCCGCGCCGACAGCGACGTGGCGCAACTGGCGGCCATCCGCGCCGGTTTTGGCATCGGCATTTGCCACGTGGGGCTGGGCCGGCGGGATC
The DNA here is from genome assembly GCF_036348415.1 of Nitrospirillum karajorum. Taxonomy (NCBI): domain Bacteria; kingdom Pseudomonadati; phylum Pseudomonadota; class Alphaproteobacteria; order Rhodospirillales; family Azospirillaceae; genus Nitrospirillum; species Nitrospirillum karajorum. Next base: position 442,843 of record NZ_JAZBQB010000003.1, on the reverse strand, counting down.
CTGACCTGGTGCACCTGCTGCCCGGTGCCCTGGGCTTCGACCTCGATACCTGGCTGGTCATGCACCCGGACCTGAAATCCAGCCGCCGGGTGCGCCTGCTGTACGACCATCTGGCCCTCGGCTTGGCGGACTATATCCGCACCGGGCAATAAGCCGCGCCGGCGGGGGCATGGCGGGGCGCATGCGGAAAAGCTGCGACGTCAAGTCCCGGTGCCGACGCCGGGGCATGAAAGGTTCGGCATTGCCAGCGGTATCACGTTGGAAGAAAACTGCGACCGCTAACAGAGCGCCTTTTCAATTCAGGGGTAGGACTTCCCATGAAGCTGCTGCGTTACGGCCCGGTGGGCCAGGAGAAACCCGGCCTGCTGGACGCCGCCGGCCAGATCCGCGACCTGTCGGGCCATGTGGCTGACATCGGCCCCGACCAGCTGTCGGCCCAGGGCCTCGCCACCCTGGCGGCGCTGGACCCCGCCAGCCTGCCCGTCGTGTCCGGCAGCCCGCGCCTGGGCGTGCCCTACACCGGCATTTCCAAGTTCCTGGCCGTGGGCCTGAACTATGCCGACCATGCCGCCGAATCCAACCTGCCCCTGCCCAAGGAGCCGGTGCTGTTCACCAAGGCCATCAGCTGCCTGAACGGCCCCAATGACGACGTCATGCTGCCCAAGGACAGCGTGAAGAGCGATTGGGAGGTGGAGCTGGGCATCGTCATCGGTACGACCGCCCGCTATGTCGATGAGGCCGACGCGCTCAGCCACGTCGCCGGCTATGTCCTGATCAACGACGTGTCGGAGCGTGAGTACCAGATCGAGCGCGGCGGCACCTGGGACAAGGGCAAGGGCTGCGACACCTTCGGCCCGGTCGGCCCCTGGCTGGTCACGGCCGATGAGATCGCCGATCCGCAGAACATCGACCTGTGGCTGGACGTGAACGGCACCCGCCGCCAGACCGGCAACACCAGCACCATGATCTTCGGCGTGGCGACGCTGGTCAGCTACATCAGCCGCTTCATCACCCTGCAGCCGGGCGACCTGATCACCACCGGCACCCCGCCGGGCGTGGGCATGGGCATGAAGCCGGAGCCGGTGTACCTGAAGGCCGGCGACGTCATGCGCCTGGGCTCCGACCTGCTGGGCACGCAGCAGCAGACGGTCATCGCCTGGCGGCGCTGATCCCACGGATCGTCTTTTGGGCCTACAGCGGCATGAAAATCCTCATGCCGCTCTAGGCCCCAAGGGGGCCGCCGGAAGTTTCCGGGAAACGCAGTGGACTGGAAACTGAGGAAGCCAAGCGGGCGGATGCCCGCGCCCGGCGATTGAGGGAAACGTTCCTGGTATAAGCGGGGGGCGGGGAAACCTGTCCCCCGTTCTGCTGTGAGGGGGGCCGATGCGCATCCTGGTCACCGGTTCGTCCGGCCCGTTGGGCGCCGCCATCGTGCGCCAGGGGTTGGCGCGCGGCTGGGCGGTGACCGGGCTGGACATCCGGGCGGGGGCCACCACCGATATCCAGGCCGACGTGACCGATGCCAGCGCGCTGGCGCGCGCCCTGGAGGGGCAGGACGCGGTCATCCATGTTGCGGCCCTGCATGCGCCCCAGGTGGGCCGGGTGCCGGATGCCGACTTCCACCGGGTGAACGTCCAGGCGACGGCGACGCTGCTGCGCCTGGCGGCCGAGGCCGGGGTGGGGCGCGTCGTCTACACCTCCACCACCTCCCTCTACGGTCACAGCCTGGTGCCGCCAGCGGGTGGCCTGGTCTGGGTGGATGAGAAGACGCCGGTCCGGCCGCGCGACATCTATGACGAGACCAAACGGGCGGCGGAGGATCTGTGCGACCAGGCCGGGCCCGCCTTTGCCAGGGGCCTGGCGGTCCTGCGCATCGCCCGCTGCTTCCGGCAGCCGTCCCCCACGCGTGCCGCCCACCGCCTGCACCGGGGCTTGAGCATGGTCGACGCGGCGGCGGCCCATGTCCACGCGGCGGCGGGGGCCGTCCCCGGCACCTTTCTCATTTCCGCCCTCACCCCCTTCCGGCGGGAGGAGGCGGGGGCCCTGGCCACGGATGCGGCGGGCCTGATCCGTGCCCGTCTGCCGCGCCTGGCCGCCCTGTTCGACCGCCGGGGTTGGCCCCTGCCGGTCCGGCTGGACCGGGTGTACGACGCCGGCCGCGCCGCCACCGTGCTGGGCTTCCGCCCGCGCTTCGATTTCTCCCGTCTTTAGGGCGCGATCCCTACCGCCTTGGCCAGCCAGGCCCGCTCCCCGGCGTCGTCGGCCGGGTCGCCCGTCCAGGTCAGGGCCGGGGTGGGGAGGTAGCTGACGTTGGAGCCGCGCGGCCGTTCCACCCAGGCCTTGTGGCCGAACGACATCCCGGCGTAGCCGGAGGGCAGGGGCGCCTCGGTCACTTCCATGAAGATGGTGTCGCCGTCGGTCTCGGTGCCCGCTTGGCGCACGTTGGGCAGGGCCAGGAACAAATCCACCAGATCCAGGCAGGCGGACACGCAGGCGCCATCGGTCAGCACGATGACTTGACCCCGCAAGGGATTGGGCGGCGGGCGCAGGGGATTGGGCCGGGCGGGGGCCTCGTCGGTGAAGGTGCTCTGGCCGGCGGCGATGGCATCATCATAGCGTGCCAGCCGACGCCGTATTTTGGCGGCGGTGTCGGTCTGAAGGCTGATATCCTTCCCCTGGGACAGATAGGCGGCGAGCTGGTCACGATTCAGGCGCGACGCGCGATAGACCACGGGCCCCAGGTCGGGTCTGCCCGCTTTTACCAGATCCGCCCCCCACAGCAGATCGGCCAGGGCATAAGCGAAGTCGGCGCCGCCGCCCGTGTTGCCGCGCACGTCGACCACGACCGTCCGCGCCCGCCGGATGGCCTCGAGATGGGTCTTCACCGCCCTCAGGGTGCGTTTCCACGCGTGGTCGCTGACCATGTCCGGCGCGCCGATCCACCAGCCCTCCTGGCCCCAGCGGCTGAGGCCAAATTGCGCACGGGCCGCCCGCGCGGGGCTGCTATCCTCCGTGGTGGGACGGTAGCTCAGGGTATAGGAGCGGGCAGGGCCGCCACCGGGCGGGTTGAAGGTGCAGGTCTTCAGGGGTGGCTGAAACAGGCTGCCCTCACTGGCCCAGAGCAGCCAGAAGGCGTAGCTACGGCGTTGGGAGTCCAGGGTCAGGTCCTGTCCGTTGCGCTCCTGCCGGTCATGCGCCAGGGCGGCGGCGGATACGCCGTCGCAGGCGACCAGTTGGGCGCCGGCCGGGGGCAGGGCCGTATCGGGCGCATGGGCGGTGACGGTATAGCCGCCACCGGCCCACGCCAGGTTGAAGCCCGGCCAGATATAACTGCGCCTTAGAGACGGGGCGTTCTTGGTCGCATAGGCGCCGATGTGGCTGTCGCGGAAGCCACTGGCGTAGAAGCGCAGCAGGTCGAAATAGGTTGCCTCATCCCGCACGGCGGGCAGCAGCTTCTTCGCTTCCAGCCGTCCAGTTTCCAGCCAGGCGCGGAAGGGGGCGCTGTCCTTCGCCACCACCATGGCCGGATGGTTGGCCACCAGGATGTCATGCATGGCGTTCAGGTCGGTCTCCGCCATCCGCCGCCAGTCGATGGCATCCGCCGCCGGCGCGGGTGTCGCCCCAGCGGCCACCATCATCAGGGCTGCCGCCACGCCCCTGCCCAAATGCCCCTTGCCCAAACGCCCCCGAACCACGGTCATCCTCCCCCTCGTTGCCCCCACCCCTCGTCACGGCCCCCCTTGTCACGGCCCCCCTTGTCACGGATGGCAGTGTGCCGGGGGCGGGCTTGGCCTTCAAAGGCTTCAGTGTCGCAACGCCTCACTCCCCCGCCGCCATCTCGATCACATCGGCGGCGTCGTCCAGGCCCCGGCGCCGCGCCGCCTCGGCCGGCGTCTGGCCCAGGGGGTTGCGGAAGGCGGGGTCGCCCCCGAAGGACAGCAGCAGCTCCGCCACCTCCACCGCCGCCTCCTCGTTCTGGGGCAGGCAGAACAGGGCGGGTTCGCCCGGCCGGTCCTGGCGGTTGGCGCGGTCGGGCTCCTCGGTCAGCAGGGTGCGCAGCCGCTCCACCTTGCCGGCGAAGCACAGGCCACGGAAATTGCGGCTGTGTCCGGCCAGGAAATGCGCCATCGCTTGTTGGCCAATATAAACGGCGTGGGTGAGGGGCGTGCCGCCATAGCGCCGGTCGAAGGGGTCGACCTCGGCCCCCCGCTCGATCAGCAGGCGGGCGATATCCACCGCCCCGGCGTGGACGGCGGCATGCAGGGCGCTGTGATCATGGTCGTCGGCGATGTCGGGCGACATGCCGAGGTCCAGCAGCGTCCGCACCGCGTCCACCCGCTTCGCTCGGATGGCGGCCCTCATGGGCGCCATCCGGTGCAGGACCGCCGGGTGCGCCGCTGCCAAGTGCCGAAGCGTGGCCGTGTCCCCGGCAGCGGCGGCGGCCACGAACCTCTCCCCTCCACTCAGCTCCGGTTCCCGCGCGCCATGGCGCCGCAGCAGGTCCGCCATGGCCATATGCCCACCCAGGATGGCGTGCTTGAGCACCGGATGCCGGGAGTAATGGTTGATGTCGTTGGCATCGGCCCCATGGGCCAGCAACCATTCCGTCCGGCGGGGATGGTCGTTGGCCACGGCGTTACCCAGCAGATAGGCCACCGCGCTGCGCGCCTTGTCCCCGCCCAGGGCGTTGGGCGCGGGGCCCGTCCATTTGCCGGTTTCTCCCCGGCTTGCCGATTCCGCCCACAGGAAGTCCAGCCAGGCGGTCGAGTCCTCCCCCAGGGAGGTGTTGTACAGCGCCTGGGCGGCGAACGGGTTGGCGCCCCGATCGATCAGCAGGCGAGCGAACGCCTGCGCCTGCGGGTGGGGCGCCTGGCCGCCTTCGCCCTCACCGATCACGCCCACCAGGGGGTTGAATTCCGGGCCCTGGTCCGACCAGCCGGCATCGGGGTCGGCGCCCGCGTCCAGCAGCAGGGTGGCGATGTCCAGGGCGACCGCGCCCCCATCCGCGCCTCCTGCCGGCAGCCGCGCGTACGCCAGTCGGATCAGGGGCGTCCAGCCATCGAAATCGCTGCGGTCCTGCGCCAGGCGCGCGTCCTTCTTCAGGAAGGCGCGCACCGCGTCCAGGTCATGCGCCGCCACGGCCGTGTGGATGCTGGCCTTGGCGATCTCCGGATGCCGGGCCAGCAGGCGGGCGGCGACGGCACCCCGGCCGGCACCGTCCTGCTCATAATCCCCCCAGGTGCGCGTGGCGGGATCGGTGCCATAGCGGTTGACCGACTTTTCCAGGAACAGGCGGATGCGGTCCTCCTGCGTGCGGGCGCGGTCGGCCAGCTCACGGGTCAGGGCCGCCCAGGTGGGATAGCCATGCTCCCGCGCCAGGGCATGCTGCACCTCGCGCAGCTTGGGCGCGGTGGCATGCCCGGGGAACTGGCTGAGGAAGCGCGCGGCGGCGTCGACATCGCCGGCCTGCAGCGCCTTCAGCCAACGCTTGGCCTCACGGCGCAAGGCATTGGCGGTGGTGCGGGGGGAGAGGGTGCGCGAAGACATGGACCTTCCTTCCGTGAAACGCCCGATGTCCGCTACAGGGGGCCGGAAGAAGGGATATGTCGGGTACGGACGAAGCCGAATGGGTGGAGGCCAGGCCCCCTTGCCGCGGACAGGTGGCGCCCCACTGCGCACTGCGGTTGAGGAAACGATGATTGACGGGGCGCTGTCAACGGTGTGTTAGGCCGAGAGGACCTCCAGGCCGCGGCGCTGCGCGGCGGCGATCAAGGCGGCATCACAGGAAGCCAACGGAATACTCCGCCGCAGGGCCAGCTCCAGATAGGCCGCATCATACAGTGTCAAATCCTCTTCCCGCGCTAGCCTTCGGGTCGCGGTCCATGCCTGGCTGTCCGTTTCCTCATCGCTCTGGATGGCCATGCGACCCAGCCGGGTGAGCGACCGGTCGACATAGGCCTCATCACACCGGCCCCGCCTGACGGCGTTGCGCAGGACATTGGCGACCTCAAGCCGCCAAAGGGCGGGAACCAAGGCGCCTTCGGCCACGACGCGCAGCATGGCCGCATGTGCCGACGCTGTCCGTTCATCGTCAAAGAGCCAGGCGATGGCCATGGAGGCATCGAGGACGACGCTCATCCCCTTCTGCCTTCCTCAAGCAGTTCCCGTATTGATGTGGAGCCCAAGGAATGGTGGCGGCTTTCAGCCATGATTTCAGCGGCCGCCGCCGCCGCGTCGTCCCGCGCCCGGATATGGGCGGCTTGGCGGCGGATGATCAGGTCACCGTCCTGGATCTCGACGTCCACTTTCTCGCCATCCATCAGGCCGGTGGCGCGCGCCACGTCCATGGGCACGCGGATGGCCAGGTTCTTTCCCCATTTGCCGACGACGCTGTGTGACATGGCGCGGCTCTCTTCCAGAGTGGTTTGGCGGGGATAGCCTGGCATATCCCTGGAAGGGCCGCAACGTGGGGCAGCCATCCGCAGGCCATAGCGCGCGATGCCGAACGGTGCAGTGAATTTGCGGAAAGTGCCGGATCAAAGGCCGTTTGGCTGGGGGACTTGGATTCGAACCAAGGTTGACGGAGTCAGAGTCCGTAGTCCTACCGCTAGACGATCCCCCAGCAGGACGGGCCGCGATGACGCCTGGAATGGCGTCGATGCTCAGGTGACCAGAGCTGTCGCGGAAGAAATTGGCTGGGGGACTTGGATTCGAACCAAGGTTGACGGAGTCAGAGTCCGTAGTCCTACCGCTAGACGATCCCCCAGCAGAACGAACGCGGTGGCGTTTGCCTCCATGTCCGTCGGACGGCGCGGCTTATAACACCCCTCTTGGGGGATGTGTAGCCCTTTCTTGGATTTTTTTTGACGGTGGCGGAAAGCGGGGCCGGGCTGGGCGGGGAGGGACGCAAGGGCCGCCGATGGTGCAATTGCGGGGCGCTGCCGCGTGCGCGAGGGTGGTGGTGCGGGGCCGCTTTCATGGTCTAGAGTACCCCTTGTGTGCCGCAGCGGCGCCGGGGCGCCCCCCAGGACATTGGTCCGGGGTGGCTGACCGGGCGCCGGAAGGGCGGCGGGAAGCCCGGAACGGGCGTGACGGAAAAGGCTGGTTCGGCGATGAGTGAAACGGGCGTTCAGCCCCTGCCTGAAACCCGCGCCTCCCGGGGCGCGGGCCCGGGTGAGCCTTTGCGGCGGCCGGTGTTGGCCGCGCTGGACCTGGGCACCAACAATTGCCGCCTGCTGATCGCCCGTCCGGGGCGGGAGGGCTTCCGCATCATCGACGCCTTTTCCCGCATCGTGCGGCTGGGCGAGGGGGTGAGCCGGACCAACGCCCTGTCGGATGAGGCCATGGCCCGCACCGTGGCGGCCTTGAAGATTTGCGGCAACAAGATGCGCCGGCGCGGCGTCACCGATTTGCGCGCCGTGGCGACGGAAGCCTGCCGTCGCGCCGCCAACTGCGGCAGCTTCATCGACCGCGTGGCGGAGGAAACCGGCATCCGCATCGAGATCATCTCGGCGGAGGAGGAGGCGCGGCTGGCGCTGGCCGGTTGCGCCGCCCTGCTGAACCGCCGCATCCCCCGCGCCCTGGTGTTCGACATCGGCGGCGGCTCGACGGAGATCATGTGGCTGTCCTTCAGCCGGGGACGGCCCATGCTGATCGACCAGGTGTCGGTGCCCCAGGGGGTGGTCAGCCTGACGGAAACCTTCGGCGGCGACCGCGTCCTGCCCGAGGCCTATCGCGGCATGGTGGACACCGTGGGCGCGGCCCTGGCGGATTTCGATGCCCGCAACGACATCCGGCGCGAGGTGGCGGCCGGCCGGGTGCAGATGCTGGGCACCTCGGGCACGGTCACCACGCTGGCCGGCATCCGCCTGGGCCTGACCCGGTATGACCGGTCCCAGGTCGACGGGTCGTGGCTGGGGCTGGAGGAGGCGCGGGCCATCAGCAAGTCGCTGCTGGACCTGGATTACGCTGGCCGCTCCGCCCATCCCTGCATCGGCCACGATCGGGCGGATCTGGTCATCGCCGGCTGCGCCGTGCTGGAGGCCATCTGGGAACGGTGGCCGGTGGAAAACCTGCGCATCGCCGACCGGGGCGTCCGCGAGGGCATCCTCACCGAGCTGCTGGCCGCCACCCGTTGCCCCGGCTAGGCCGGGTCATGGCGGCCCCGCGTGCTTTGTCTTGAGGTTTCACTTGCCTTTGGCGGCATCAGGACCAATATGCGCCGCTTCGAATCGATGCCGAGAGATGACGGGGCCGTGGGCCCGGTCCGCCAAACCGGGTGTTTATCATGACCAAGTCAAAGGGTTCCGGGGCCAAGGGCACGGGTAGCCAACTCAGCGGTCGCGGCCTGACCGTGCGCGTGAAGACGGCGGCCAAGCGCTCCGTTTCCTCCGCCCGCTGGCTGGAGCGCCAGCTGAACGATCCCTATGTGGCGGAAGCCAAGAAGCGCGGCTACCGCTCGCGCGCGGCCTTCAAGCTGCTGCAGCTGGATGAGAAGTATCACCTGCTGAAGCCTGGCACCCGCGTGGTGGATCTGGGTGCGGCCCCCGGCGGCTGGACCCAGGTGGCGGTGGAGAAGGTGCGCGGCGCCAAGGTCGTGGGCCTGGACATCCTGGGCATGGAGGATGTGCCCGGCGCCATCACCATGCAGATGGACTTCCTGCTGCCCGAGGCGCCCGACCAGCTGAAGGCGGCCCTGGGCGGCCCGGCCGATGTGGTGCTGTCCGACATGGCGGCCCCCACCACCGGCCACCCCAAGACCGACCATTTGCGCATCATGGCGCTGGCCGACGCCGCCTACGCCTTCGCGGCCGAAGTGCTGGCCCCCGGCGGCGCCTTCGTCGCCAAGCTGTTCCAGGGCGGGGCGGAGCGCAGCCTGCTGGACCTGCTGAAGCGCGACTTCGCCGTGGTGCGCCACGCCAAGCCGCCGGCCAGCCGCGCCGACAGCTCGGAAACCTATGTGGTCGCCACCGGCTTCCGCGGCGCCACCACCCGGCGGGACGATGACGTCGCCGAGGGGGATGAGGACTAAATCCTTAACCTTTCCACCCCGTGAGGGGTGAGGTCCGCGCAAGTCTGCATGGCGGATTTGACCCATATCTGGTGGGTTCACAAGCGGGCAAGCGCGTGTATAGTGCATCGAACCTTAAGCCCTGGATGACGCGGCCGGCCCCATGTGTGGGGGCGGACGGGTCGTCCCATACCCGTATCTGACGCCTGGGCCCGCCACATCCTACGGCCGGCCCGCCTAGGGAGATGGTTCATGACCCGTGCGCTCCAAATCCGCGAAGCCCTGACCTTCGACGACGTCTTGCTGGAGCCCGCGGCGTCCAGCGTGATGCCGGCCGAGGTGGACACCCGCACGCGGCTGACCAAGACCATCGAACTGGGCATCCCCCTGATGTCCGCCGCCATGGACACCGTGACGGAATTGGCCCTGGCCATCGCCATGGCCCAGGCCGGCGGCATGGGTGTCATCCACCGCAATATGGACATCGAGCGCCAGGCTGAGGAAGTGCGCCGGGTGAAGCGCTTCGAATCCGGCATGGTGGTCAACCCCATCACCATCGCCGCCGACGCCACCCTGGCCGACGCCCTGGGCCTGATGGCCCGCTATCGCATCTCCGGCATTCCGGTGGTGGAGAATGGTGCGGCGGGCAAGCTGGTCGGCATCCTGACCAACCGCGACGTCCGCTTCGCCACCAACCCCCACCAGCCGGTGTCGGAACTGATGACGCATCAGAACCTGATCACCGTGCGCGAGGGTGTGGGCAAGGATGAGGCCAAGCGCCTGCTGCACACCCACCGCATCGAAAAGCTGCTGGTGGTGGACGACAGCTACCGCTGCATCGGCCTGATCACGGTGAAGGACATCGAGAAGGCGCAGTCGCACCCCAACGCCTGCAAGGATGAGAAGGGCCGCCTGCGCGTGGCCGCAGCCACCGGCACCGGCCCGGATGGCCTGGCCCGTGCCGAGGCGCTGTTCGACGCCCAGGTGGACGTGCTGGTGGTCGATACCGCCCACGGCCATTCCTCCAAGGTGGCCGACCAGGTGCGCGCCGCCCGCGCGCTGTCGAACTACACCCAGGTCATCGCCGGCAACGTCGCCACTGGTGACGCCGCCCGCGCCCTGATCGACGCCGGCGCGGACGCCATCAAGGTGGGCATCGGCCCGGGCAGCATCTGCACCACCCGCATCGTCGCCGGCGTGGGCGTGCCCCAGCTGACCGCCGTGATGGACGTGGTGGACGCCTGCCGTGAGCGCGGCATTCCCGTCATCGCCGACGGCGGCATCAAGTATTCCGGCGACCTGGCCAAGGCCATCGCCGCCGGCGCCGACGTCGCCATGCTGGGCAGCATGTTCGCCGGCACGGACGAAAGCCCGGGCGAGGTCATCCTGTACCAGGGCCGCAGCTACAAGAGCTATCGCGGCATGGGCTCGGTGGGCGCCATGGCCCGCGGCTCCGCCGACCGCTACTTCCAGGCCGAGGTCACCAACACCCTGAAGCTGGTGCCCGAGGGCGTGGAAGGCCGCGTGCCGTACAAGGGCCCCGTGGGCAGCGTCATCCACCAGCTGGTCGGCGGCCTGCGCGCCGCCATGGGCTACACCGGCAACGCCACCCTGCCGGAGATGCAGCAGAACTGCCGCTTCGTGCGCATCACCAACGCGGGCCTGCGCGAAAGCCACGTCCACGACATCCAGATCACCAACGAATCGCCCAACTACCGTCCGGGTTGATTTCGGGCCACGTTTGCTTCTTCCATCCATAGTTGGGGCGCCCTCAGCGGCATGAGATAAGTCTCATGCCGCTGTAGGCCGCGACTGCGGCCGCCGGAGGTTTCCGGGAAGCGAAGCGGACTGGAAACCGAGGATAAGCCAAGGGCCGGATGGCCCGCCGGCGTTTGAGGAACAATATACTGATGACCCCGACCGCTCGCCTGCAGGCGGCCATCGACCTTCTGACGGAAGTTCTGGCCACGCCGCGCCCCGCCGATGCCGTGGCCAGCGCCTTTTTCCGCGCGCGCCGCTATATCGGCGCCAAGGACCGCACCGACGTGGCGGAGAAGGTCTACGGCATCCTGCGGCGCTGGGCCCGCCTGCACTGGTGGCTGAACCGCGCCGGCTATGGTGGTGCCAATGCGGATGGTACGGCCCAGCCGGCGGTGGACGCCCGCGCGCTGCTGATCGCCGATGAACTGCTGACCCGGGGCCGCAGCGCGTCTTCGGTGGCGGAGCATTTCAACGGTGGCAAGTTCGCGCCCCCGCCGTTGGAGGCGCATGAGCGCGCCCTGATCCAGGCGCTGGAAACCCATACGCTGGAGCACCCGCAACAGCCGGACGCCGTGGTGGCGGAGGTGCCGGATTGGGCGGCGGACACGCTGCGCAACGCCCTGGGCGAGCGCTTCGTGCCGGAGATGCAGGCCATGCTGGGGGCCGCCCCCATGGATCTGCGCGTCAACCCGGTGAAGGGCACGCGGGAGCAGGCGCTGGCGGCCCTGGCCAAGGCCGGCGTGCAGGCGGAGCCGACCAAGATCTCGGCCCTGGGCATCCGGGTGCGCAACCGCTTTCCCATTGCCACGCTGAAGGCCTTCCAGGACGGCTTGCTGGAAATCCAGGATGAGGGCTCGCAACTGGTGGCCTTCGCCGCCAATCCGCAGCCGGGCCAGCAGGTGGTGGACTTCTGCGCCGGCGCTGGCGGCAAGACGCTGGCCATCGCCGCCATGATGAACAACAAGGGCCGTGTCGTCGCCTGCGACGTGCTGGACGGCCGGTTGAAGCGCGCGCAGGAGCGGTTCCGCCGCGCCGGCCTGCACAACATCGAGACGCGGCCCATCAAGTCGGCCCGCGATCCCTGGGTGAAGCGGCACAAGGGCCGTTTCGACCGCGTGGTGGTGGATGCGCCCTGCAGCGGCACCGGCACCTGGCGCCGCAACCCCGACGCCCGCTGGCGCCAGCTGGGCCCCGGTCTGTCGGAGCTGCTGCCCCTGCAGGCGGAAATCCTGGACAGCGCCGCCCGCCTGGTGCGCCCGGGCGGCCGCCTGGTCTACGCCACTTGCTCGCTGCTGCCGGAGGAGAACCAGGACCAGGTGACCAGCTTCCTGGCCAGCCATCCTGACTTCACCCTGCTGCCCGTCACCGAGGCATGGCCCGAGGGCATGGGCACGCCGCCCAGCACCAACGGCATGCTGTCGCTGTCCCCGGCCCGCCATGACACCGATGGCTTCTTCGCCGCCGTCATGGTGCGCAAGGAGGCCGCCGCCGGTGTCCCCAACGCGGATGAGCCGGAGGCGGAAGAGGCTGGCGAGGACGCCACCGAGGCCTGACTCCGTCCAAGTTCCCGAACGATTCCCCACCTTCCCATCGCGCACGCCCTCTGGCGGGATGCCCGCATCTGCGGCAGGATGGTGGGGACGGTAACGGGAACGAGGGGCGGTTCATGGCTCACGGTCCGGCGGAAATCGGTTTGGTGCGGTCTGCCACCGTGGCGGACGCCGCGGCCATCGCCCGCGTCCATGTCGCCAGCTGGCGCACGACCTATCCGGGGCAATTGCCTGACGATTACCTGGTGGGCCTGTCGCCCGAGGCGCATGCCCAGCGCTGGCGCGGCTTGCTGGCCGGGCGCCAGCGCCGCACCTTCGTCGCCATGGGGGAGAACATCGCCGCCGACGGCCTGCCGGCCACCGGCGTGGTGGGCTTCGCCACCTGTGGCGCCCAGCGCACGGAAATCCGGGGCTATGAGGGCGAGTTCTACGCCATCTACCTCTATGACCACGCCCAGAACCAGGGCCACGGCCGCCGCCTGATGGCGGCCATGGCGACCGAACTGATGAGTTCGGGCATGCGCTCCGCCTGCGTCTGGGTGCTGCGCGACAACCCCGCCCGCTGGTTCTATGAGCGCTTAGGGGGAAGTCGTTTGGCGGAACAGCCCATCACCTTCGCTGGGGCCCGCCTGACCGAGGTCGCCTACGGCTGGCTGGACCTGGCGCCCCTGGCCCGGTTGTCGTCGTACAGCGAGCGGTGAACGGGAAGCCCGCTAATTCCCCGGCGCCGCCTGGTGAATGAAGCCGGTGATGGCGTCCATGACGCCAGGCGCCAGGGGCAGGGTGGGGTCGGTGTAGGTGGCGATGTTGGCCTTGGGCTCGGCCGGCGCCGTTTTCAGCACATGGTTGGTGCCTGGGATAAGGGCCAGGGTGGCCGAGGGTTGGGCCTGCGCCAACAGCCGGGCGTCCTCCGCCGTCACCTGCAGGTCGGTGTCGCCCTGCAGCACCAGCAACGGCACCGTCAGGGCCGCCGCCGCTTGGGTCGGGCTGACGGCCCCTTGGGAGATGACATAGGGCTGTATGGCGGGGCGGTAGAGCACCCGCAGGGCCGGCGGCACGTCCTCTACCGTGCGACCCTCCTTCAGCGCCGCCTCGATCGCCGCCACCTTGTCCAGGATGGCAGGCGGGGCGCCCCGGTCGCGGATCTGCTGCAGGCGGATATCGCCGAAGGGCCGGCCGGCGCCGGACAGGGACAGCACGCCGCAAACCGGCACCTTTTCCTTGGCCAGTTGCGCCGCCGCCAGGGTGGCGATGGTCGCCCCTTCCGAATGGCCCAGCAGCATGACGCAGCGCACCTGGGGCTGGCGCGCCAGATAACGGGCCCAGGCCGCCATGTCATCGACATAGGTGGAAAAGCGCAGCTTATCCTCACCCGGGCAGGCGGCCGAACTCTTGGCGATGCAGCGCTTGTCCACCCGCAGGCTGGCGACGCCATCGGCGGCCAGGCCCTGGGCGATCAGCTTCAGCACGTTGCTGCGCACCGTCAGCATGGCGGAATTGCCGTCGCGGTCGGAGGGGCCGGAGCCCGCCTGCATCAGCACCGCCACGCCGCCTGTCCAGCCCGCCGGCCGCATCAGGGAACCGTAGAGCGACGAACCGCCGCCGCCGTCCAGGCTGACCTCGATATCGGAGGCGCCGGGAGACTGGTCGGACGGCTGGGCGAATGCCGGTGGCGCCGAGAGGATCAGGGCGGCGGCCAGCAGACGGCGGAGGAGGGGGCGCATGGAGGCTCCAGGCAAGGGGATATATTTCGTTATTTAGCAAAATAACGAAACTGAATCCAGTCCGCTCAAGGTCCATCCTGTTCGGTCGCCCGCGTTCGGCGCGGGGGGCCCTTGCCTGTCCGGCGCTTGCCGTGCCGTGCCCCTTGGACTAGCGTGCGGCCACCCTCGCAACCCCCAATGATAGGGATAAGCCCATGGCCACAGAGACGACGTCCGATCGGGTCCTCATTCTCGATTTCGGGTCGCAGGTGACCCAGCTCATCGCCCGGCGGGTGCGCGAGGCCGGGGTGTATTGCGAGATCCACCCCTATTCCATGAGCGAGGCGGCCATCCAGGCCTATGGGCCCAAGGCCATCATCCTGTCGGGCAGCCCGGCCTCGGTGACGGAAGAGGGCAGCCCCCGCGCCCCCGGCATCGTCTTCACCAAGGGCGTGCCCGTGCTGGGCATCTGCTACGGCCAGCAGACGATGTGCGAGCAGCTGGGCGGCAAGGTCGAGCCGGGCGAGACCCGCGAGTTCGGCCGCGCCTTCGTCGACGTGAAGGAGCCCTGCGCCCTGTTCGAGGGCGTTTGGCAGGTGGGTGCGCGCGAGCAGGTATGGATGAGCCATGGCGACCGCGTCGCCAAGCTGCCGGAAGGCTTCCGCATCGTGGCGACCAGCGAGGGCGCGCCCTATGCCATCATCGCCGACGACAGCCGCCGCTTCTACGCCGTGCAGTTCCATCCTGAGGTGGTGCACACCCCGCACGGCGACGCGCTGATCCGCAATTTCCTGTTCTCCGTCTCCGGCCTGTCGGGCAGCTGGACCATGGCCGCCTTCAAGGCCCAGGCCATCGAGAAGATCCGCGCCCAGGTCGGTACCGGCAAGGTCATCTGCGGCCTGTCCGGCGGTGTCGACAGCTCCGTCGCCGCCGTGCTGATCCATGAGGCCATCGGCGACCAGCTGACCTGCATCTTCGTCGACACCGGCCTGATGCGCGCTGGCGAGGCGGATGAGGTGGTGACGCTGTTCCGCGACCACTACAACATCCCGTTGGTGCATGTGGACGCGGCCGACCTGTTCCTGGGCAAGCTGGCCGGCGTCAGCGATCCGGAGGTGAAGCGCAAGACGATCGGCGCCACCTTCATCGAGATCTTCGATGCCGAGGCCAAGAAGATCGGCGGCGCCGGTTTCCTGGCGCAGGGCACGCTCTATCCCGACGTGATCGAAAGCGTCAGCTTCACCGGCGGACCCAGCGTCACCATCAAGTCGCACCACAATGTGGGCGGCCTGCCGGAGCGCATGAACCTGAAGCTGGTGGAACCGCTGCGCGAACTGTTCAAGGATGAGGTCCGCCGCCTGGGAGTGGAGCTGGGCCTGCCCCAGGCCTTCATCGGCCGCCACCCCTTCCCGGGCCCGGGACTGGCCATCCGCATCCCTGGTGAGATCACGCCGGAGAAGCTGGAGATTCTGCGCAAGGCCGACACGGTCTATCTGGAGGAAATCCGCAACGCCGGCCTGTACGACGTCATCTGGCAGGCCTTCGCCGTGTTGTTGCCGGTGCGCACTGTTGGCGTCATGGGCGACGGCCGCTCCTATGACTATGCCTGCGCGCTGCGCGCTGTGACCTCGGTCGATGGCATGACCGCCGACTACTACCCCTTCAGCCACGAGTTCCTGGGCCGCGTCGCCACCCGCATCATCAACGAGGTGCGCGGCATCAACCGCGTGACCTACGACATCACCAGCAAGCCACCGGGCACCATCGAGTGGGAGTGACGGGGCGTGCTTTTGGATATTCAAGGATAGTGCGTCGGGGTCTCGGCGAGGTAGGCGTTTCGATAGCTGTCGAAATCTCGTAGCTCACAATTCACGAACTAGCGTTATCCCCAAATTTGTCCTCGCGACCGCAACCTAATGACACCCGGAGCGTCGGCCTTCAGCCGCCACTCGGCTAGGCGTGTAAACGACTTTGAGCAAGCATGGCCCTGTGGCCGACGATGGAGCGGAAGTTGCAGGCCGCTTTTGCATTGGAGCGCAACCCTGGGTGTTTCGCTGCGATGGTGTCCCGGTCGCTGCTAGGCGGACGCGGCGACACCAGCAGCCCCACGGATAGCCGATGCAATCTCGTCTTCGCTGCGTCCTCCGTTGATGGCGATGCGTCCGCCAAATACAAAGTGGGGCACTGACCTGACCCCGGCCGCCATCGATTTGGCCGCCTCCTGCTCGACACGTCTGTGTTGCTCGCGGTCGAGCGCTATCGCACGAGCTTCTTCGCGTTCGAACCCATAGGCCACGGCAATGTCCGCGAGGACATCGGCGTCTGAGATGTTCCTTGCTTTCAGGAAATGGGCATCGGTGATCGCGACCGCGAACTGATGCTGCGTTCCTTTTGCTCGCGCCGCAAGGATCAACCCGTGCGCTGCCTGCGTCCTGTAGGTCCAGGGCTGACGGCTCAGGTCGAGATCAAGACCAGATGCCCGCGCTTCCGCCTCCGGCCGGGCGAACGACGCCTTCGGATCCGTCACGCCATAGCGCGAGAGAAGAAGATCGGGAATGTAGAGGCCCTCGGCCGGTGCATCGGGAAGCAGAAGGACCGGATGTTGGCGGATGTCCACGTCCAGATCAGGGAAGCGTTCCGCCAGGACCTTGTCGAGACGGTGATGCCCGATGATGCACCAGGGGCAGGTGACCTCGGTGTAAAGATCGATTTGCAGCATTATCTCACTCTTCTGGTCGTTGAACCGACAGTCTTGGATTAATTGAGCCATTTCGCGTCGACTGCAGCGCCCTCCATCCATAAGTCAGGACGGGCCATCGACGGAGGGCAAGTCAGGGTCGATCCTGGTCATTTTGACGGACACATCCCACAGTCGCTTGGCGAGCTGCGGATTCCTCGCGTCCTTGGAGGGAACACCTTCACCGGAAGGACCACGCAGCCCGGAGAGTCCCGTCGGCCCGTAGTAACCGCCTGGCTTTACTCGTCCGGTCGCTGCGTGCAGCGCGCCCCAGGCGCCCATGGCGGGCGTGGCGAATAGCAAGCCGATCAGCGACATTACTATGTTGCCCCACCGGCTGCCGCGGGCGAGGTTTGTCCCGACAAGACCCGGGTGGCAGGCCACCGCCGTTACCGGCGCTCCTGCCGCCCTCAGCCGCCGATCCAGCTCGAAGACGAAGAGCAGGTTCGCGAGCTTGCTGGCGCCATAGCGTGGAAGCCACCTGTAGCTCTTCTGAGCGCTAAGGTCGTCCCATTCTATCTTCGCGCCCTTATGCTGCCCGCTGCTCGTGATGACGATGCGCGATCCGGGCGTTTCCATGAGTTTCGGCAGCATGAGCGCGCTGAACGCGAAGCAGCCAAGATGATTGACGCCGAACGTCTGCTCGAAGCCCTGCGCTGTGTGCTTGAGCGTCGGTCCCTGCACGCCGGCATTGTTGATCAGCACGTCGACACACGGCTCCTTGGCGGCCAGTTCAGCCGCCCGTCGCACGCTCGCCAAATCCGCCAGGTCAAGTGGTAGGAACGCGAGCTCAGCTCCCGAAGTCTTTTGACGAATCCGGCTCATCGCGGCTCTCGCCTTCGCCTCGTCGCGGCACGCGAGCAGCACTCGCGCACGCCGCGCCGCCAGCGCGCTCGCCACTTCAAAGCCTATGCCGGTATTGGCCCCCGTAACGATGAAGCACTTGCCTGACTGATCGGGCACATCAGCCGTCGTGAACCCCTCTGATGGCATAGGTTTCTCCTTCCGTTTGACGAGCGCCTGGGTCTGTCCCGCAGATCGCGGATACCCTTTGCCCTCAGCTACGATTGGCTATCCCCGGCGCTGCGTTCACGAACTCCTTGGCTGTGACCTGATCGACCAGGAACTTCGCGAGGTTCCCGCGCGACAGCTTCGTGCCGAGCTTCGTCCTGCCGTACCAGCCAATGTCCACCTGACCTGTTGCTGGCCCATCCTTCAGGTTGGGAATCCGTACCAGCGTCCAATCCAGGCATGAATTGCTCACCAGTTCAGCGGTCGATTTGATGTCGTCATAGGCGTTGCGAACGATCAGCTTGAACAGCAGCACGAATGCTCGCGACTTGAAGTCGAAGCCGTCATTCGGATCACGATAAGCGGCCGTCGAAATTTGAATGAGCCGACGAACCTTCTGCTCTTCCATGACGGAGATGATCGTACTGAGGCCGCGCTTGATCGGCCGCTTCGCGCGCGATTTCAGCCTGTTAGGCCCCAGCGCGCTGATCACTGCGTTTGCGCCCGCGACGCATGCCTTGATCGCTTCGCGATTGTTCAGGTCACCGACGACGACGTCGATCCTGTTACCGAAGGTCGAGAGCTTTCCGGCATCCCGCGTGTAGACGGAGAGCTGATATCCCTGCCGGAGCGCCTCTTCGATGATGTGCCTTCCGGTCGGTCCGGTCCCTCCAAAGAGAGCGATCTTCATTTCATTCCTCGTGGTCTTGTTGCTCGCGCTATTCATGTCCGCGTTCACGGCGAGAACGGACCGGCGCCTTCGACAGGCCTTTGCACTGACGTGAGCAGGGTAGTAAACTCTTGTTACCGACACTATTGAGGTAACTGGCCGATCCTCCGCAAGAAGGCACTCCCATGACACTTGGTGACATTGATTTTCCTACCCCCAGCAAAGGGGACGACTGCCGGACGGTTCGGGAAATCCTTGATCTCGTCGGCGACAAATGGAGCCTGTACATCATCGCAACGCTCAAAGATGGACCAGTTCGGTTCAATGAGCTGCGGCGTCGGATCGACGGCATCTCGCAGCGGATGTTGACGATCACCTTGCGCGGACTGGAACGCGACGGGTTGGTGAAGCGGACATTGTTCCCCACTATTCCGCCGCGCGTGGATTATGAGCTGACGGAGGTGGGGCGGACGCTTCTTGCGCCGGTAATGGGTCTCGTCACGTGGGCATACGCCAGCCAGGCGAACATCCAGGACGCTCGCGTCCGGTATGATGCAAGCTAAGGGGTGTGTGGACAAATTTGAGCCAGTATCGAGCGGTGGCGATATGGACCAGGCCGAGAAAGCTGTTGGCCAATTTGCTGCGTCGGAGGCGCATCTCGCCAGTGGCAATGCCGAACGATACGCTAGGCAACGACTTGGTGGTCATTCCGGTAGGCGTCGGATCCGATGCAAGCAAGACTTTGCCTGTTCGCGTAGGCGCCGGGTTGTGCCAACGCTGATGGTACTTTTCGCCGCAATCTGGGTTTGGGCGTCAGAGCTGTACAGGATCAGGAAGAACCGATAGTAGCCGATAGATGGCTTGCGGACGTCGTCGGAAATTCCTTAACGATATCAGCAGTGTAGCTTTTTTTACGGATCCTAGGCCGGTAGTATCCTGCGTCTGGCAGTGGCTGGCGTCAGCACGCACTAAACATCACCTGGTCGCCTGCGGAGAATGACCCTGATAGGCTTATGAGACTGGTCGGGGCCACGGGCCAGTGATGAGACGTGGGCTCCAAGGTGCCGGCGTTATGGGGTGAAGATGCCGCCATGGGCCCGCCCGGTGTCGTTCGCCTCCGGGCCTACGGTGTCCAGTACCGAGGCCACGGCGGCATGGTCGGGGAAGCCCGCGCGGGCACCGATGGCGGTGATGGCCAGACTGGCGGCGGCGGCGGCGAAGCGCAGGGCGTCGGCCAGGCTGTCGCCGTGGAGCAGGCGGGCGAGCACGGCGGCGTTGAAGCAGTCGCCAGCCCCGGTCGCGTCCACCAGGCACGCCGGGAAAGCGGGCTGGATCACGCTCTCCTCGCCCCGCACGGCGATGGCCCCCCGGGCACCCAAGGTCACCACCACCAGCCCTGGCCCCTGGTCCAGCAGCGCCCGCGCATGCTCCGGCGTTGGGGGCAGGCCGGTCGCGGCACGGAACCCGCCTTCGTTGAAGAACACGATGTCGCTCAGGGGCAGCAGCGCGGCCAGCCGTTCCGGGCCCGGGGCCACCGCCGCCTCCACATCGATGGCGACCCGGGTGCCGGCGGCACGGGCCAGGCGGCTCACGACATCGAACTCCGCCAGGTCGTACGGCATGGCGTAGACGACGCAGGACTGTTCCAACGCCGGGGCCAGGGTGGCCGCATCCAACGGCCAACCGGGCAGCGGGGCGTAGACCAGCGCCTTCTCGCCATCCCCGTCCACCAGGATCAGGGCCGTGGCGCAGGGGCCCGGCACCCGCCGCACCCACTGGGGCGCGACGCCGAAGCGCTGGAACTCCGCCACCAGGTGGTCGCCATCGCCATCATCGCGGCCGACCCGGCCGTAGGCTGCGGTGGGCAGGCCCAGGCGAGAGGCGGCGCAGGCCACGTTGGCCGCCGTGCCGCCGGCGTGGCGGCCCAGGTGCCGGCCCAGGACCTTCTCATCCGCCGCCGGCGCGCGGTGCACGGCGAAGACCAGGTCGATATTGGGGTCGCCATAGGCCAGCAGGCCAAAGCGGCGGCGTCCGGGCGGGATCATCGGGCGCCTCCCGTGCTGGCGAGGGTCCGGAACCGACCGGCCATCGCGGCCGCGTCGCCGGCGGCCAACGCCAGCGCCTGGCCCTGCATCAGCAACGGCAGGGGCGTCATGGGCTCATCCATCTCGGGCACGGGGAAGTCCGGTCCGCCCAGTACCGCCACTGCCGCACCGCGCTCGCGGGCGGCGGTGGCGGTGTCGGCCAGGTGGTCCGCCGCGCGCGCGCCGGGGGGTGCCAGGACCAGCACCAGGTCGGCGGGGGTCAGGGCCTGCAGGCGCAGGGCGTGGTGGAACTCCTCCACCGCATGGGGCAGGGCCGCCAGTCCCGCCGCCGCCGTCAGCAGGTCGGCGATGCAGCGGGCGGTGCCGGTGTTGGGGCCGGCGCCGACGATGTGCAGATGGCGCCGGGTGGCCAGCGCGGCGCCCAGGGTGTGGATTGCGGTGTCGGATCGCAGGACGCTTTCCAGGGTGGCCGGCAGGGCGGCGACCTCCCGGCGGGGGCCCACCGTTGGCCGCCGCAGCACCTCGCCCCATTCCAGCGCCAGCAGGATCAGGACGGCCAGGGTGGCGGCGGTCGATTGGGTGGGCATGCCGTCCTTGTGGGCGCCGGGGCACAGGCCCCACACCGGCGGGGCGAGGAAGGGCGTGCCCTCCCGATCGCAGATGCCGATGACCAGGGCGCCACTCTCTTGGGCGCGGGCCAGGGCGTCATGGGCCGGCGACGGACGCCCGCTGGAACTGATCACCGCCACGGCGGTATGGGCTCCCAGGTCTGGGTGGCCATAGCACGCCAGGTCGAAGGCCTGAACCGCCTGGCAGGGAATGCCGGCATAGGCGGCGAAAGCCGGCGTGGCCATCAGCCCAGCGGACAGGCTATCGCCGGACCCGGCCACCAGCAGACGGCCGATCCCCCGGGCGGTCAGTGCCGCCGCCAGGTCCCGCACTGGTGCAGCCAAGCGGGCTAGCGCCCTGCCCACGGCCGCAGGGGTGTCCGCCCGCTCCCGTGCCGTGGCGGGCAGGGGCATCAAGGTGTCGGCCTCCGTCATGCCGCCAGCCGCCGTTGGGCGATGGCCGCCAACTCGGCCGCCAGGGCATCCAGGCCATAGTCCACCGCGTTCACCGCCCTGAACTCGGCGGTGAGGCCGGCGGGCAGGGCGGAGGCGCCGCACAGGGCGCCGGCCAGCGCCCCCGCCATGGTGGCGATGGAATCGGTGTCGTTGCCGATGGTGGCCGACAGGGCGATGGTGCGAAGCGGGTCGCCCTTGGCGTAGGCCAGGATGGCGATCGCCGCCGGCACGGATTCCGCCGCCAGGACCGAGGCGCCGACCTGTGCGTCCAGGGCCTCGAGGAAGGCCAGGTCGTCCGTCGCCTGCCCGGCGATCTTCAACGCCAGGTCCAGGCGCGCCTGGAAGCGGGGGCCGGGCCCCACGCGGGCATGCCGGGCGGCCAGGGTGGCGCCCTGACGTCCCCCCTCGACGCAGGCGGTGACGACGTCGGCGAGGTCGTCCGTCACCAGGGCCCGGGCCGTGCCGGCGGCGATGGCGCAGGCGGCGGCGATGGCGACATCGGTGTCGTGCGAGGGCAGGCAGGTCACCAACGCCTGGGCACAGGCGGCGTCCAGGTCGCCGGGATGGACCAGCCCGGCGGGCGCCACCCGCATGGCGGCGCCATTGGTGGTGCCGATGGTCGTCATCTTGCGCCGCGACTGGCCGATGACCCCCACCAGGGCCGGATCGGTGCCGGCACGCAGGGCCGCCACGAAGCCCACCGTGCTGGGCCCCATGAAGCCGGCCTTGGGCGAGGTGTCGGCCCAGTCCAGCAGGCAGGCGACCCAGCCGGCCGCGTCCAGCCTGCCCCCGCCGCGCACCAGGGCGCGGGCTAGGTAGTACATCTGGCTGGCGTCGTCCGTCACCTCCGCCCTCTTGCCGGCGTTGGCGCCGGCGAAGGTGTCGGCCGTGGGCGTGACGAAACCAGTAACCAGCCCGCCATGGGCGGCCAGAATCTCGGCCATGGACCATTGCTCGGTGGGCGCGCCCAGCGCGTCGCCCATGCCGGCCAGCAGCAGCGAACCGGCGATCCGGTCATGCAGGGAGGATGTGCTCATGGATGTCATGTCCGTCAGGAGGAAAGAAGGGTGGCCCGGCCGGCTGCGGCGCGGCGCCGGGCGGCCAGGCGTTGGTGCTGCTTGACCAGGACCAGGGCGGCGATGGTGACCAGGGGCGGGATCATGAAGACCACCTCGGCCGGCACGGCCAGCAGGCCCAGGCGGGCGGCCATGACGGTGGCGCCGCCGAAGACCAGCGCAGCCGCCACGATGCCCAGGGGCCGGCGGCCACCCAGGAACACGGCGGCCAGAGCCAGATATCCCCGCCCCGCCGCCATGTCGGCCTGGAACAGCGTCAGGTAGCCCATGCCGAGGAAAACGCCGCCGCCGCTGGCCAGCAGGCCGCTCAGCAGCAGGCCGGCGTAGCGCAGCCGCTGCACCGGCAGGCCGGCGGCCAGCGCGGCTTGCGCGTTTTCCCCCGCCGCCTTGAGGCGCAAGCCGAAGACCGTGTGGCGCAGCGCCCACGCGATCAGGCCGGCGGCGGCTAGGGCGCAGTAGACGAGCACGTTGTGCCCGGCGTCCCCGTCGCCGTTCAGCAGGACGCCCAGCACCGGCACGCCGTCCATGCCAGGCCAGCGCAGGCTGGGCATGGCGAAGCTGGTCAGGCTGGCGGTGGAGCCCTTGTCCCCCGTCAGGTGGGCCATCAGCAGCACCGTCAATCCCTGGGCCAGGATGTTCAGCCCGATGCCGGCGACGATCAGGTCGGCCCCCAGCTCCAGATGGAACAAGGCCAGCAGGCCTGCCAGCGCCGTGCCGGCCAACAGGCCGGCTGCACACCCCAGCCACGGGTGCAGCCACAGGGGGCGTCCGGGAACCACAGGGCGGAATAGGCGGAGGTGATGACGCCCGCGAAGGCGGCCACCAGCATCACGCCCTCCAGCGCCACGTTGATGCAGCCGGCCAGTTCGGAGATCAGGCCGCCCAGACTGGAGAAGAGGATGGGGGTGGCGGCGCGCAGGGTGGCGGCCGCCACCACGGCGGCCACGGTGCCGGCCGCGACAAGGTCCAGGCTCATGCAGGTTTCCCCCCTATGCTTGTGCGGACGCGGCGCATCAACCCCAGGGCCAGGGGCGCCAGGCGGTCCGACACCACGAACAGGATGATCAGCGCCTGGATGACCAGAACCACCTCGCGCGGGACATCGGTGGCGCGCTCCATGGCCTGGGCGCCCACACGCAGGTAGGCGTAGCCCAGGGCCGCCAGGGGCAGGGCGCCCACCCGCCCGCGCGCCAGCAGCGCCACCACGATGCCCTCCAGCCCGATGCCGGGGGTGAGGTCGACGGGCAGGCGCTTCAGCAGGGCGTTCGACACGTGGAAACCCGCCAATCCGGCGAACGCGCCACCCAGCGCGAACGCCAGCGTCGTGGCCCGGGCCACCGGCACCCCGGCGCGGACCGCGAACCAGGGGTTGGCGCCGGCCAGGTCGATCTCATACCCCAGGGTCGTCCGGCGCAGCAGGAACAGGGCCGTCGCCACCGCCGCCGGCGCCACCAGCACCATGGCCGTCACGGTGGTGCGCGCGATCAATGGCGCCAGGGTCGCGGCCTCGGGCAGCGGGGGCGTGGTGATGAAGCCGGCGGAGGGGTCGTTCAGCACCCGGCCCACCGCCAGGCGGTAAACCTGCACCGCCACCACGTTCAGCATCAGGGTGGTTACGATCTCATTGGCCTCGAACCGGGTTTTCAGCAGCCCTGCCATCAGGCCCCAGCCAGCGCCTGCCGCCGCCGCCGCCAGGAAGGCGAGCGGCAGGGCGGTCGGCGTTTCCCCCAGACCCAGGCTGACGGCGGCCGCCGCCAGCGCGCCCATGAACAGCTGGCCGTCCGCGCCCAAGGAGAACTGCCGCGCGCGGAAGGGGATGGCGATGGCCAGCCCCACCAGGGTCAGCGTGGTGGCGTCCTGCAGCCAGGCGCCGAAGCGTACCAGCCGATGCACCGCTACGCGGCCATCGGCGGCGCGCTCGATCGAGGGCAGGGGGCCGGTCAGCAGCGCGCGGAAGGCGGCCCAGGGCTGGTCGCTGACACAGGCCATGACGGCGAAGCCCAGGGCCAGGGCAGCGCCCACGGCCAGGGCGATACGGGCCCCTTCACGCGACGGCGTCATGGTCGCCCCCGTCCACCGAGGGGCCCAGCCCCGTCATGTGCAGGCCCAGGGTCCGGGCATCGACGGCCCCGGCCGGGAACCGGGCAACAATCCGCCCCCGGTACAGCACGGCGATGCGGTCCGACAGGGCCAGCAGTTCATCCAGGTCAGCCGAAATCAGCAGGATGGCGGCACCCTGGTCGCGCAAAGCGGCCAAGCGGGACTGCAGGGCGGCTGCGGCGGCGATGTCCACGCCCCGGGTCGGCTGGCTGGCGACCAGGAAGGCGGGGGCGTCGGCGATCTCACGCGCCAGGATCAGTTTCTGCATGTTGCCGCCGGACAGTGCGCCCATGGGCTGGTGCGGCCCGGCCGCGCGCACGCCGAACCCGTCGATCACGGCCTGCGCCCAGCGTCGCGCGCTCCCGCGATCAATTAGGCCCCGTCGTGACAGGGGCGGGCGGGCGTAGCGGGTGGCCAGCAGATTGTCGAGGATGCTGAGCGTCGGGGCGGCGCCATCATGCAGCCGGTCCTCCGTCACCACCGCCACGCCGAGGGCGCGGACGGCGCGGGGGGAGAGGCCGGTGAAAGCCCGGCCATCCAGGCGGGCGTCGCCGGCGTTGGGGATGGCGGCGCCGGACAGCAGGCGCGCCAGCACGTCCTGCCCGTTGCCCTCCACCCCGGCGATGCCCAGGATCTCGCCGGGTGCGACGTCGAAGCCGACGTCGCGCAGCCGGATGGCCCCGTCATCGTCGACATAGCCCAGGCCGCGGGCGATGATCCGCGGGGCTGGGCGGGTGCGGGCTGTGCTTCGAGGGGGCGGGGGTGGCAGGTCCTGGCCCACCATCAGGTGGGACAACGCGCCCTCATCCAGCTCCGCCATGCGGGCGCTGCCGGTGACGCGGCCCTGGCACAGGACGGTCACGCCACCGGCCAGGGCCTTCACCTCATCCAGCTTGTGGGTGATGACCAGGATGGTGCGGCCGGCCTCGGCCAATTGGCGCAGGGTGGCGAACAGGGTTGCCGTCTCCGGCGGGGTCAGGACGGCTGTGGGCTCATCCAGCAACAGGATGCGGGCGCCCCGGTGCAGCACCTTCAGGATTTCCACCCGCTGGCGCACCCCCACCGGCAGGCTGGCCACCGTTGCCGATGGGTCCACCGCCAGCCCGGATTGCTCCACAAGCGCCCGGACGCGGGCCGCCGCCGCCGCCCGGTCCAGCCGGCCGCCGGCCCGGCGCGGCTCATGCCCCAGCACCACGTTTTCCGCCACCGTCAGCGACGGCACCAAGTTCAGGTGCTGGGCGACCAGGCCGACCCCGGCGGCGATGGCCTCGCCGGGGTGGCGGAAGTCCACCGGCCGGCCATGGATGCGCAGGGCGCCGGCCGTCGGCCGCTCCAGCCCATACAGCATCTTCATCACTGTGGACTTGCCGGCGCCGTTCTCACCCACCAGGGCGTGGATCTCGCCGGCTGCCACGGCGAAGCTGACGCCACTGTTGGCCAAGGTGCCGTTGGGGTAGCGCTTCTCCACACCCTCCAAGGCGATGGCGAGTGGGGCGACGGTCATGGCCGCCCCCCTGCGAAGGCGGTGGGCACGGCCAGGGTGCCGTCGATGATGCGCTGGCGCGCGGCCGCCACCGCGGCGCGCACGGCGGGCGGCACCGTCAGGGCGGCCTCCGGGTTGTCCGCCAGGCCGATGGCGCCCTCCTTCAGACCCAGGGACTCCGTCCGGCCCAGCGGCAGCCGGCCTTGTTGCCATAGCCGCAGGGCGCGCAGGATGGCGGCGTCCACATTCTTCATGACGGAGGTCAGGATGCGGGCGGCACGGCGGGGGCTGGACGTCCGGTAGAGGGCCGCCTGGTCGGAATCCACGCCGATGACGTAGCGCCCGGTTTCCTCGGCCGCCTCGATGACGCCTTGGCCGGTGGCCCCCGCCACCTGGAAGATGACGCCGGCCCCCTGGCCATATTGGGCCTTGGCGATCTCCTTGCCCGTCGCGGGGTCGGAGAAGGAGTTGGCGAACTGGCGCAGCACGGTGATGCCGGGCGCCGCGTCCTGCGCACCGGCCCCGTAGCCGGTGGCGAAATCGTTGATGACGGGGATGGGCATGGCGCCCACCAATCCCACCATTTCTCCGGCCCCGGCTATCGTCCCCGCCCGCGCCAGGCCGGCCGCCAGCACGCCGGCCAGATAGCCGCCCTCGTTCTGGCGGAAGCGCATGGAATAGACGTTGCCGCAGGCGCAGTGGGTGTAGTCGACCACGCCGTCGAACAGGATGAAGGTGACGTCCGGATAGTCGGGGGCCACCTTCTGCACCAGCGGCCCCATGGTGTAGGTGCCGGTCACGATGATGGGGAAGTCGCCGCTGTCGGCCAGGTCCACCAGGCCGCTTTCCCACCGCGTGGGGTCATAGCCGCCCTCGATGGTGCGGGTGGCCAGGTGCAGGTCGGCCTCCGCCTGGCGCAGGCCCCGGGCCGCGGAATCGAAGAAGGACTTGTCGCCTAGCGCCCCGTTGACGAAGAAAGCCACGCGTGGCGGGCTGCCGTCGGCCGCATGCGCGCTGGCACCGGCGGACGCCAGCCCCGTCATCACCATCAGCACCAGGGCGAGCGCGGGTCCCCTCATGGCAGCCGGGCCAAACGCTCGGCCATCAGGGACAGCAGGCCATCCGTATCCAGGCCGGTGTACAGCATGGCGTTGACCTCGCCCTCGTGGTGAAGGCGGCTGCGCCCCTCGTCGGGGCCCGGACGCCAGTCCACCTCCAGCCGGCCGGCCTGTCCGCTGAACAGCCGGGGCCGCAGCAGGGCCGCCACCGGACAGGCGTCGTGCAGCAGGGGGTCCTGTTCGCCGTACACCGCCAGCATGGCGGCCAGGGCCTGGGCCGATCGCGTGGGTTGGGCCGCCAGGGCCGCCAGCCACGCGGGCGTCATGGCCGCCTGGCCGGTCACGTCCAGCGGGAAGACCTCCAGCCTGGCGCCCGCGGTCATGACCACATGGGCGGCCGCCGGGTCCGCCCAGAAATTGAACTCCGCCGCTGGGGTGACATTGCCGGGGCAATGGGCGGCCCCACCCATGATGTGGATGGAGTGGGCACGCGCCAGCAGGCCGGGATGCCGTATCTCCACCAGGGCCAGGTTGGTCAGTGGTCCCATGGCCAGGATCGTCAGGTCCGCCCCCAGCGGCGACAGCAGCAGGTGGGCTAGGACGTCGGCCGCATGGTCGGCCTCCCCCGGGGCCGCACCCGGACGCCCATCGCCGTCCAGGCTCACCCCGCCCAGCCCATCCTCGCCATGCACCAGGTTGGTCCGGGCCTGGGGATACAGCAAGGGCCGGGCGGCACCGGCGTGGACCGGGATGTCAGGCCGGCCGAACAGGTCCAGCAGGCGCCGGGCGTTGGTGGCGGTGACGCCCACCGGCCGGTTGCCGGCCACGCAGGTCACCGCGCGCACGTCCAGTTCGGGGGAGGCGACCGCCAAGGCAAGGGCCAGGGCGTCATCGATGCCGGGATCACAGTCAATCAGAACCGCAGTCATGAACGTCTTTCTTGGGAAATGGCAAAAGCGTGCTTCAGGGGTGCAGGCTGTCCAGGGCCACCGTATGCTGGATGCCGATGCCGCCATCAGCCGTCCGCACCTCCATCACCACCTGGGGTTCCGGCGCCTCCCACAGGATGTGGATCATGCCGAAATTGCGCTGGGCCACGGTGCCTATGGGCAGGCGGTTGAGGTTGGGGCCGGGCAAGGGCCAATAGTGGGTCAGGCCGCTGCTGGTGACGTCATAGAGGGGATAGGGCGTGCCCCGCGTCAGGACGCTGATCTCGCCGTAATGCACCTCCCCGCTCAGGAACAGGACGCCGCCGGCGCCGGTGCGGGCGATGAGGTCGGCCAGGCGCTGACGCTCCAGGGGGAAGTTGGTCCAGGCCTCATAGCCCCGGTGGCCGGCGGCATAGGGGACGCTGGACCCGACCAGGCGAACCCGGGCCGGTCGCCGCAGTTGCGCCTCCAGCCAGCGCCATTGCACGGGTCCCAGCATGGTGGCCGCCGGATCCAGGTTGGGCAGATAGGGGCCGAAGCCGCTCTTGGCCGTGCGTTCCGGCTCGTCATGGCGCAGCAAGGGGCTGCGGTTGTAGCGCAGGTCCAGCAACAGGATCTGGACGCGCCGCTCCGGCGGCCCCAGCTCCAGCGCGTGGTAGACGCCATCGGGACGCGTCCGCCTCGGGTCGTGCGCGGGCACCTGGAAGAAGTCCAGGAACAGCGTGCGGGCGGCGTCCTTCCCGGGGAAATCGGCGCCACCGTCATGAACGCCATAATCGTGGTCGTCCCAGGTGGCCTCGATCGGCACATGGGCGCGGAAGGCCCGGAACTCGGGGGAGGCGTCCAGCCGCTGGTACATTTCGGCCAGGGCCGGGATGATCCCCGCCTTGGCCGTCACGGCGTCGTCGGCATAGACGGTGTCGCCCAGGAACAGGAACAGGTCGGGGTCGGTCGCGGCGATGGCCGGCCAGATGTCCTGCGCCATTTCCGGATGGTCGCAGCAGCCGAAGGCGATGCGCGTCAGGCGTTCCCCGGCCACACTCGGCGCCGGGGCCGCCCGCCCCAGGCGGGTCAGCAGCGTGGCGCCCGTGGCGGCCAGCAAGGAACGGCGGTTGAACATCGGTATCCTCGGGGTCGAGGACCCCGCCGGTGACGGCGGGGGCCCGGTCAGGCTCTACGTGTCAGGCTCAGTATTTGGTGCGCAGGGTCACGACGAAGGTGCGCGGGCTGCCCAGGAAATAGCGGCCGGACGTCAGCGGATTGCTGGTCGTCAGTTCCATGCCGATGCCGGCCAGGTAGTGCTGGTCGAACAGGTTGTCGACGTTCACCGCGATCTCGGTGTCGTGCAGCGGGCCCGTCCATCCATCGTCCAGGCGGTAGGTCGCTGACAGGCCCACCAGGGTGTAGGCCGGCATGTATTCCCGCGGGTAATAGGCCGGGCCGCTGGCCACCACCGTGTTCTGTACCGCGCCGTAGGTCCCGGCCTGGCGGCCGACATAGCGGGCGTTGACCATCAGGCGCAGCGGGTCGATGGGGCGCCAGCCCACCTCGCCATACAGGCTGTGGCGCGGCTGGCCCAGCACCGGGTCGCCCTTGGCAATGCCCTCCGCCAGGGTCGCCACCTTGTAGAAGGCGTCGTTGAAGGCGTAGTTGCCGTAGAGGTCGACGGCGCCGAACTGGGCGGTGGCGGTCAGTTCCACGCCGCGGGAGGTGATGCCGCCCTGGTTCAGGAAGGTGGTGGTGGCGTCGCGGCTGAAGATGTCGCCGTCCGGGTTGCCGTTCTGGATGGAGATGCGATTGTCGTAATCGATCCAGTAGCCTTGGACGGAAAAGCCGAAATTGCCCAGGGCCCAGCGGGCGCCCACGTCGTAGTTGGTGGAGGTCTCCGGTTGGATGCCCTTCTTGCTGTCGATGGCGGCGGTGCCCTCGAACACGCTGTCGGGCAGGGCGCTGAAGTTCCGCGAGCCGCTGGCGAACAGTTCCAGGCTGTCGGTCACGTGGTACAGCAGGCCCACCTTGGGCAGCACGTCGGAATGAACGCTCAGTTCCCGCGTGCCGGCGAACTCCACCGGCGAACGGTAGGTCTCATCGAAATCCTGGTAGGTCAGGCCGGCAGACACCTCCGCCTTGCTGTCCAGGAAGCGCAGCTTGTACTGGCCGTAATACATGTGCGTGTCGGACGCGTAGTGGCGATCCTGGGTGATGGAGTACAGGCCGCTGTCGCTGTAGTCGTCGCTGATCTTGGGATCGGTGACCTTGTACCAATTGCGGGTCTTGGCGCGGTCGATATGCTCCACCCAGATGCCGGCGCGCAGTTCCTGGTTATCGCCGATGGTGCCCTTCAGTTCGCTCAGGCCACCCTCGCGATCCATCTCATAGCCGCCCTTGCGGCGTGAGGCTTCGCGGGCGCCCCACTGGCTGGTGGGGTTCATCTGGTATTTGGCGGCGGCCGGGCAGCCGGCGGCCTTCAAGGACGCGGCGCTGGTGCCGCCGGGGTAGGTGACGGCCGCCACCGGGATCAGGGCGCCGCTGGCGGTATGGGCGTACTGGTTGGCGTAGCATTCCTGCACCGTGCCGGTGGCCTTGCCGCCGGGCGCCACCGCGCTGTAGAGCTGGCCGTTGGCCGGTAGCTGGACGTAGGGCACATAGAACCAGCCCGCCCCCTCCTCATGATGGTAGTAGGGCTTGACGGAGAAGGAGATATTGTCCGTCAGGGGTGTCGAAATATCGATGTGGCTGAAGTATTCGCGGCTGTCGATGCCGCGTGTCTTGCGGTTGTTCTGGTCGATGTTGGGGTCGCCGGTCCAGGCGTCGGTCAGCCCGTCGGTGTTGGGATTGGTCTCGAAGTTGGCCTTGTAGAAGGGGGCGCTGATGGCGCGCAGGGCCACGGCGTCGTAATCGTTATCCGACAGGTTGTTGTAGCTGAAGCTGGCCTTGACCTTGGCGCCGTTGTCGAACTCCTTCACCATCTTGAAATCGACATGGTCGCGCTTGCTCTCGCCCGATTGGGCGCCGGGCCAGGTGTTCAGCTGCTCATGCGAATAGCTGAGATAGGCAGTCAGGCCGCGCGCGATCTCACCCGTGTCCAGGCGGCCGAAGGCGCGGCGGTAGCCGACGTCGCCGCCAGACAGCTCCGCCGCGCCGCCGGCGGTGGCGGCGGGGTCGCGGCTCTGGAAATCGATGTAGCCGCCCAGGGCCTGGTTCGACGGCGTGCCGATCTCACCCGCCGATTGGGAAACGGAGATGCGTTCCAGGTTGCCGCCGTCGATCAGGCGTGACGGCATGGTGCCGCCGTTGGACAGGGTGGAGCCGTTGGGGATGCCGTCGACGGAAACGCCGATCTGCTCCTTGTTCAGCCCGCGCATGCTGAGGCGCATGGAAAAACTGCCAGTCATGGCGTCGCTGGACCCCACCAGCACGCCGGGCACCCGGTTGATCATCTTCAGGGGATCCAGGCCGGGTGGCAGCTCCTTGATGGCCTCGGCGTCGACGATGCTGTTGGCCCGCGTCTCGCCGATGCCCAGCTTGTGGGCGGTGATGACGATGTCATCCAAGGGGGAGTCGTCGGACCCGGTCGCCTCCGCCGCACTGGCCATCCCGGACACCGCCCCAGCCAATATCCAGAGCGAGGCGCCGGCCAAGGCTGCCCTGGTCAGTTCATTTCTCCGCGTCGCCGTCCGGCGCCCCGTCATCCGCTTCATGCCCCAATACCCCTTCTTGGTTTCGGCCCCCGCCGTGATCTCCGCGGCCCCCGCCGCGGTGGCTCCATTCGGTGCGGGCTTCTGATGAAACGTTTCATATTTAATGCGCGACAGGTGCGCAATGTCAACTTATACGTTTCACTCAAATGTCATGAAAAGCGGCTGCTCTGGTCCGCCACCGCAGGGGCAGGGGCAGGGGCAGGGGGCAGAGTTCAGGGGGCGGGCGGGGGTGCCACGGTGCCGCGTTCGACATAGGTCACGTCGAACACCAGGCGGCGCCGGGATTCCGTTGGCTTGGCGATGCGGCGCAACAGGGTGTTCACCGCCTCGATCCCCATCTCTTCCACCGGGATGTTGATGGTGGACAGGCCGGGGAAGGCCAACGCGCCGTAGGGAATGTTGTCGAACCCGATGATGGAAACGTCCTCCGGCACGCGCAGACCCCGCTGGCGCAGGGTGTTGATGGCGCCCAGCGCGATCAGGTCGGCACCCACGCACAGCGCCGTGACCGACCCGTCCGCCACGGCGGCGGCCACCGCCGGTTCCAGGTCGAAGGAATAGGCGTTGTGCAGGTGCCAGGCCAGGGCGTCGTGCCGGCGCAGCACCTCGGCGCTGCTCTCGGACCGTTGGCGGGAGCTGCGCACGTCGGTCGGGCCGGAAATGACCCCGATGCGCCGGTGCCCCGCCCGGATCAGCCGCTCGGCCGCCATGCGCCCCCCGGAATCGACGTCGATCTGGATCAGGTCGTGGCGGGGGTTGTCGCGGTCCAGCACCAGCACCGGCAGCCCGCCGGTCAGGTCCGCCAGCGTGTCCTCGTCATTGATGGGGAACCAGATCAGGCCGTCCACCCCGCGCTGGATCAGGGCTTGGGCGGCGGCGCGCTCGGCCTCGGGCGAGCCCTGCGTGTCGGTGACGAAGACGCTGTAGGCGCTTTCCCGTGCCGCATGCACGACGTTCTGGGCCAAGGCCGGGAAGAAGGGGTTGGTCAGGTCGGGCAGGATCAGGCCGATGGCGCTGGTCTTACCCGTCCGCATGGCCTTGGCGCTGAGGTTGGGGCGATAGCCCAGGCGCGCCGCGACCTCCAGCACATGGCGGCGCGTGTCTCCGCCCACGGAACCGACATCGTTCAGCGCGTAGGACGCCGTGGCCACCGACACGCCCGCGGCCAGCGCCACGTCCTTCAGGGTGGGGCGTTTGGCGCTGTTTTCATCCTTGGTCATCGGGGTCTCTGGGTTGGCGGGGGTGATTAATCGTTTGTGGCGTATTTCAGCCGAATCCCGCTGGAAATGGGAAGGGGCATGGTTGTGCCCAGTTGACGAGGGCGGTGAAAGTCCGTCAAGCGCCGAACCTTTATGAATCGATTAAAAATCTACAATCCCACCTTGACGGGCGGGTAGTGCCAGGCAAGCATAGGAAATACAGGGAATCAGTTCGGCGGCGCTGAGCCACCGGGCACGTCTTTTTGCGCCTTATAAATGAAACGTTTAATTAAAGCAGACTGCACCGCCAGGGTCATGGCGTGGCGGCAACGGACGGGGCATGAACGATGGGAGTTAAAACGATGGGACTCATGAGGGTGACGACGGCGGCGGCGCTGGTGGCGTTGGCGGCGGGGGAAGGGGCGGCGGTCGCGCGGGCGGCGGAGACGGCAGACGGCCCGCCCGCCTTGGAGGAGATCGTGGTCACGGCGCAGAAACGGACGGAGGACCTGCAGCAGGTGCCGCTGTCCGTCAGCGTCATGAACGGCGACGACATGCGGGGTCTGGCGGTGTCGGGTGATGACATCCGGGTGCTGTCCGGGCGCGTGGCCAACCTGAACGCGGAGTCCACCTTTGGCCGCGTCTATCCGCGCTTTTACATACGGGGGCTGGGCAACGAGGACTTCACCCTGAACGCCTCGCAGCCGGTGGCGCTGTACTATGACGACGTCGTGCTGGAGAACCCGGTGCTGAAGGGGATGCCCGCTTTCGACCTGGAACGGGTCGAGGTGCTGCGCGGTCCCCAGGGCACGCTGTGGGGCAAGAACACCACGGCGGGCGCCGTCCACCTGGTGTCCCGCAAGCCCACGGACGCGACCGAGGGCTATGCCGATGTCACCTATGGTAACTTCAGCAGCTACACTGCGGAATCGGCGGTGGGGGGCAGCCTGGGCGACGGCCTCGCCGCCCGGGCGTCCGTCCTGTATCAGCACCGCGACCCGTGGGTGCGCAACGTGGTCACGGGGAACAAGCTGGATGGCTATGACGACCTGGCGGCGCGGGTGCAGGTGCAGTGGAAGCCCGGCGAGCGCTTCACCGCCCTGGTCCAGGCGTTCGGCCGTTCACTGGACGGCACCTCCACGCTGTTCCACGGCGCCGGCACCGATGCGACCGTCGGCGTCCTGCCCTTCGACAAGTATGACATCGCGGAGGAGAGCGATAACAACAACCGGCAGAAGGTGACCACGCGCGGTGTCACCCTGAACGCCGCCTATGAATTCGACGACGTCACCCTGACCTCCATCACCGCCTGGCTGACCGGCAGCATGTTCAGTGTCGGCGACGTGGATGGTTCCCCCCGGCCGGCGCTGGTCAACGCGTCCGACGTCGACGGGCTGACGCAGGTGACGCAGGAACTGCGTCTCGCCTCCAAGCCCGGCGGGCCCTTTGGCTGGCAGGGCGGCCTCTACTATTTCTCCGAGGATCTGAACTACTGGAACACCACAGCCAACAACAGCTTCCAGACGGCGGATGGCATGCCCGGCTTCGGCGCCTATCAGCGGGCGCGCCAGCGCAGTCACAGCGGTGCGGCCTTCGGCCAGGCCAACTATTCCCCCACCGAGCGTCTGACCCTGACGGCCGGACTGCGCTACACCGTCGATGCGGTGGACTTCTGGCAGGACTCCTCCTCCTTCACGCCCAAGCCCACCGACCTCGCGGCCTTCCCCAACTTCGCCACCGATCCGTTTTACAAGGTGGCGGGCCGGGGCCCCGGCCCCTGGTTCCTGCCCCGGTTTTCCAGCACCGACGGCCGCTGGGGCAAATTCACCTATGACGGCAGCGTGGCCTACCGCCTGGATGACCAGATCAACCTCTATGCCCGCGTTGCGGAGGGGTACCACGCCGGCGTGATCACGGGGCAGGCCATGTTCGACCCGTTGCAGAAGGCCGATCCCGAAACGGTGACCTCGTACGAGGCCGGGGTGAAGGGCGACTTCTTCGGCCGGCGCTTGCGTACCGACCTTTCGGTCTTCCACTACGTCTACCGCAACCAGCAACTGGTGGCCTACAGCACCCTGGCGGCGGGGCAGGAAATCATCCGCCTGATCAACGCCAAGGGCGGTGTCGGCACCGGCTTTGAGCTGGAGAGCAAGCTGCAGGTGACGGACGGCCTGGTGCTGGGCGCCAATCTCGGCTTTGTGAAGACTGAGATCCAGGGCCCGACGGAGGTGGACGACCCCCGCAATCCCGGCCACCCCCTGGACATCGCCGGCCAGCCCTTTCCCTTCGCCCCCCGGTGGACCGCTTCGCTGACGGCCGACTACACCTATCCGCTGGGCGGTGGGCGGGAGGTGTTCCTGGGTACCGACTGGACCTATCGCGGCGATGAGAATTTCCAGCTGACCAGCTTCGTTCAGCCGCAATTCCGGGGGCAGGGGTATTGGGAGGGCGGGGCCCGGGCGGGCTATCGCTTCGGCCGCACCCAGGTCGCGGCCTGGGTACGCAACATCACCGACGCTTCCGTCCTGACCAGCGCCGTGAACGTCAACGGCTACGCCGGCGTGTTCACCAACCCGCGCACCTACGGCGTGGAACTTTCCACCCATTTCTGAAGACCAGCGATCCCCGGGGGTGGTCCCCCGGGGATCAGGAGCGACCATGACCGATACCCTTGCCCTACCCCTGGCCGATTTCATCCGCGGCCTACCCAAGGCGGAGCTGCACCTGCACATCGAAGGCAGCCTGGAGCCGGAGCAGATGTTCGCCTTCGCCCGCCGTAACCGCGTGGCGCTGCCCTTCCGCACGGTGGAGGAGGTGCGGGCCGCCTACGCCTTCACCAACCTTCAGGACTTCCTGGACATCTATTACCAGGGCGCCCAGGTCCTGCGCACGGAAGAGGATTTCCGCGACCTGGCGCTGGCCTATTTCCGCCGGCTGGCCGCCGACGGCGGCGTGCATGCCGAGATCTTCTTCGACCCCCAGACCCACACCGACCGAGGCATCCCCTTCCCGGTGGTGGCCGACGGCCTGCTGGCCGGCATGGCGGCGGCGGAGAGGGAGTTGGGCATCACCGCCCACCTCATCCTCTGCTATCTGCGCCACCTGGATGAGGAGTCGGCCTTCGCCACGCTAAGGGCGGCGGAGCCCTATCTGGACCGCATCGCGGGCGTGGGGCTGGATTCGTCGGAGGTGGGCAATCCCCCGTCGAAGTTCGCGCGCGTCTTCCAGGCCTCGCGGGAGCGGGGGCTGAAGCTGGTGGCCCACGCGGGGGAGGAGGGGCCGCCCGACTATGTCTGGCAGGCGCTGGACATCCTGGGCGTGGACCGCCTGGACCATGGCAACCGCGCGCTGGAGGATGCCGATCTGACCCGCCGCCTGGTGGACCAGGGTACGACGCTGACGGTGTGCCCGCTGTCCAACCTCAAGCTCTGCGTCGTGCCCAGCCTGAAGGCGCATCCCCTGCGGCGCATGCTGGACCTGGGCCTGAGGGCCACGGTCAATGCCGACGATCCGGCCTATTTCGGCGGCTACCTGCTGGACAACTACGTGCGGGTGGCGACGGCCCTGGGCCTGGACCGGGGGCAATTGGCGCAACTGGCCCGCAACAGCATCACCGGCTCTTTCCTGGATGCCGCCGCCCAGGCGCCCCACCTGGCGCGGTTGGATCAGGGTCATCATAACTAATTGGATTTAAATAGAAGAGGATCTCTCCGCCGGAGACTGTCGCCTTGACGCGACGGGTGCCTGGAAGTCACCCGGTGACCGGTGTTCTTACTCTTCGTCAAATCGTCGCCGCGAATCGTAAACGCTCTCGCGATTGGCGGCGACCCAGTCGACGAGCGCCAGCAAGGGCGTCATCAGGGCGCGCCCCAGCTCGGTCAGCGCATATTCGACGCCCGGTGGCCGGGTATCGAAAACAGTCCTCCGCAGCAATCCATTCCGTTCGAGATCGCGCAGGCCCTGCGTCAGCATGCGCCGCGAGATATCCGGCAGCGATCGCAGCAACATGTTGAAACGCTTGGGCTCTTCCTGAACCTCGAGAAGAATGAGGACGGTCCACTTGGCGGTGATCTGATCCAATATGCTGCGGATGGGGCAATTGTGCGGGTCAAACCCCTCGGCCTGCCAGGCGGCGATGCGCGCGCGCCGCGACCCCGCGCCCAGGTTACTCTCAGGTAACGTGGTCACGATAACCTGCCTCCTTGTTGCGAAATCGAAAGGTCCCTAATTGAGACCTGCGATCATTTATACCGAGAGGCTTCTCCATGACCACCTATCTCGTCACCGGCGCTTCGGGCCAGTTGGGCCAGCTTGCGGTCGGACATCTCGCAACCATCGTCGATCCTTCAGAGATCATCGCGTTGGTTCGCTCGGACGCGGCGGAAGCGGCGTATGCGGCCCAGGGTATCGCCACCCGGCGCGGGGATTACGATGACCGGGCGTCGCTGGTCGCCGCTTTTTCCGGCGTCGATCGTTTGCTGTTCATCTCCTCTTCCGCGATTGGCCGCCGCGTCGCCCAACATGAGAATGTCGTGGAGGCGGCGAAGACGGCCGGCGTGGGCTTCATCGCCTATACCTCCCTGGTCGGCGCGGCGGCCAAGGCGATGGTGATCGGTCAGGAGCATGTGGCGACCGAGGCGATGCTGGCGCGCAGCGGCATTCCCCACACCCTCATCCGGAACGGCTGGTACATCGAGAATTTCCTGATGAACCTGCGGCCGGCGCTGGCGACGGGGCAAATCTTCGGCGCCTCTGGCGATGGCCGCTTCTCGCCCGCCACGCGGGCGGACTATGCCGCCGCCGCCGCCATCGTCCTCAAGGGCGGGTATGACGGCCAAACCCTGGAACTGGGCGGGGACAACTCCTTCACCATGACGGAGTTCGCGCAGACGCTGTCGCACCTGAGCGGCAAGTCCATCCAGTTCGTCAACATCCCGCAGGATGCCTTGGCGAGCGGCATGGTGCAGGCCGGCTTGCCCGGGCCGGTCGCCGCGGTTTTGGCTGATGCCGATGCCCGGGCCGCCGAGGGGGTGTTGCTCACGGAGGGCAAGGTGCTGTCGCGTATCCTTGGGCGACCGACGACGTCTTATGGCACCGTGCTCAAGGCGGCGCTCGCTCAGCCGGCCTGATCAGGGGGCCTGATCAGGGGTCAGATGATCGGCCCGGCGATTGGCCGGGCCGATGCCGCCCCGGGGCCTCGCGGATCAATTCGCTGCGGGTTCCGCAGCAATGACCGGCCTGGTGAATTCCGGGCTGCGCGCGCCCAGCTTGTAGAAGCCGATGCACACGGCGTTGCAGATGAACAGCAGCAGGGGGATGACGACGTAGCCGGCGTAGAGCGCCAGGATGGCGGATCGTGGCTGTTCCACCAGCTGGCCGTTCTTGGTCGGAATATAGTGGGCCAAGTTGAGCATGATGCCCAGCAGGGCCACGCCCAGGGCGAAGGTGCCCTTCTCGATCACGGCCATGATGCTGGACAGCAGGCCCTCGCGCCGCAGGCCGGTCAGTTCCCGGTCATAGGCCAGGGTGTCCGCCAGCATGGAGATGGAGAACAGGATCATGCCGCCGGCGCCGACGCCGCTGGCCACGCCACGGGTCAAGAGTTCGAGGGTGCTGACGCCATCCTTGCCGACGAACAGCCAGCTGGCCGCCGCCAGGGCCATGACGGCCATGCCCACCAGATAGGCGTTGCGCTTGCCCGTCCGCCGTTCCAGCCACAGCCAGGCGGGCATGGACAGCCCTGAGGCGATGTTCTGCGCCAGGGCCAGCTGCATCTGGCCCTCATAGCCCAAATGCAGCACGTTCAGCATGAACAGCAGGCTGGTGGTGGCCAGGCTGGCGAAGGCCAGGAACTGGCAGACCTTGGCCGCCATCAGCAGGCAGAAGGGCCGGTTGCGGAACACGGTCACCCATGAGCCGCCGGCGGCCTTTTCCACCGGGGTGGGCGCGTTCTCCAGCGCCGGCGCCTTGGCCGTCCCGAAGAAGGACAGCGCCATCGCGGTGCCGATGATCAACGCCATGGTCCAGCCCATGATGGCGTAACCCCGCGCGCCCCCACCACCGTGGGTGATGAGGGCGGCTGTGCCCGCCATGGCCAGGATCTGGCCCAACGAGACGAAAAGCGTGCGGAAGGACAGCAGGCGCGACCGTTCATAGCGCGACGGTGTCATCTCCGACGGCATCGCCATGTAGGGCACGTTGAACAGGGAATAGCCGGTGGAATAGATGATCAGCGCCAGCAGCATGTAGAGGATCAGGGCGGTGTCGCCCATGTCCGGCGCGCAGAAGATCATCAGGAACGAGGCCGCGGACACGAAGCCTCCAGCCAGCAGAAAAGGGCGGCGCCGGCCCCAGCGGCTGCGCGTGCGGTCGCTGAGCATGCCGATGACCAGGTCGGCGACGGCGTCGTACAGCTTCGACGCCATAAGCAGATAGCCCGCCAGCTCCGTGTTCTTGCCCAGCACGGTGGACATGAAGGCCGGGAAGTAGGCTGTCACCGTGTTCAGCATGATGGAGACGCCGACGGTGCCGACACCGAAGCCGATGCAGACGCCCATGCTGAGGCGGGTGGTTTCGCCGTTGCCGGCGGGCGGGACGGTCATGGGCGATCTCCATCCAGGAAGTCGACGATGGCCCGCGCCTTGGCCACGGGGTCGGAGGCGACCGGGGCCACCCCGCCGTGTCGCAGCAGCCCCGCCGCCTCGTCGATGGCGGTGTTCAGGGCCGCCAGCTCCCCTTGCGCCTTCAGCAGCAGGACGGGGCAGTGGATGAGGGGAAGGCGCTCCAGCGGCCGGTAGCGGAAGGCCGCGAGATACGGCAGGGCGTAGGTGTCCAGCGCCTTCAGCACATCCAGGGCGGCGTCATGCAGCACCCGGTTGCTGGGCATGTGGCCGGGCAGGCGGTGGTCCGCGTCGCGCATGAAGTGCGGAAAATACAGCGCCTGGTCGCGCACGAAATGGAAGGCCCAGACCAGGTGCGTGCCATGCTCGTCCGGCTCCTTGCGCGGGGCGTAGTGCTCCAGGACGGCGGCCCGCGTGGCGTCGTCATACTCCTTGATGCCATCCAGCACGGCATGGCGCACGCGACCATTCCCGTCGGCGCCGCCCGCCATGACCGCCAGTTCGCAGGCCGTGCGGGCGCCGGTGTGGGTGCCGTAGACGTCGAAGGCGCCGATGTCCATGGCGTCGGCCAGGCGCAACACGCTGTCGGCGAAATAGGCGATGTCCGGCGAGGGGATGGCAGGGGCCGGTGAATCGCCGTTGCCCAGGGTGTCGGGCGCCACCACCGTGCGGCCGGACCGCGCGATCTCCACCATCAGCCCTTCCAGCCAGCGGGAGGAGGTGGGGGAGGCGTGCAGCAGGAACACCGGCGGCTGGGTCGCCGCCGGGTTCACGATGCGCCGTAGGTGGACCTGGCCTTCACGGATGCGGACAAAGGCGCGTTCGACCGATGTGTCCGTCATGCCCGGAACTCACCAAGAAGATGATCGCGCAGGGTCGGTCCCTGATACTCCCGCCGCAGCAGGCCGCGCTGCTGCAACAGGGGCGCGACGTGGGCGCAGAACAGTTCCAGCTCGCTGGGCATGTAGCCCGGCTGCAGGGTGAAGCCGTCGCAGGCGCCGGCGTCGATCCAGGTTTCCATGCGATCGGCCATCTGTTCCGGCGTGCCGACGAAGATGGCGTGGCCGCGCGGCTTGCGGGCGTAGTCGCGGCAGGCGTCGGCGATGGACAGGCCGGCCTCCACCGCTGGTGTCAGCATGCGGCGCACGTCTTCCGCCGGGAACTCGCAGGCGGCGCAGATCTCGTCCAGCGGGAAGGGCTGGTTGGCCGGCAGCCGCGTCAGGTCATAGCCGATGGATTCACTTAGGTATTCGATGCAGAGCTGGTCGTCGGCCAATTCCAGCACATGGCGGTGCTTGCGCTGCGCCTCCTCCTCCGTGTCGGCCAGGATGAAGGCCAACCCCGGCATGATCAGCATCTTGGAGGGATCGCGACCCAGGGCGCGGGCCCGCTCATGGATGTCGTCGCGATAGGCGCGGCCGGCGTCGATGGTGGGGGCGGGGCAGAAGATGGCCTCAGCCGACTGGGCGGCGAAATTCCGCCCGTCCGGCGACTGTCCCGCCTGCACCAGCACGGGCCGGTATTGCGGGGAGGTCGGGAAGTCCAGGGTGCCGGCGATGTCGAACCACTGGTTCCTCAGCGCATCGGCGGCGGTGGCCGCCGGAAGGCCGGCCGCCTGCCGCCAGAACGCGTCCGCGGCGTCGACGAAGGCCTGGGCGCGGGCATAGCGCGCCGACTTCTCCAGCAGTTCCGGCTCACCGAAGTTCCAGGGGCTGTTGGGGTGCACGGTGGTGACGATGTTCCAGCCGGCCCGGCCCTGGCTGATGAAGTTCAGGGCCGCGAACTTGGCCGCCACCTCCGCCGGCTCGTTATAGGTGGTGGATACCGTGGCGACCAGGCCGACGCGGCTGGTCACGCCGGCCATGACCGCCAGCAGGGTGAAGGGGTCCAGCGTGGGGATGGCGAGGCGGCCGGGCGTGCGGCCGGCGGCGTCGCGCCCCTGCAATTGGTCGCCGAAGACGATGGCGTCGAAGCGCGCGTCCTCCACCATGCGGGCGATGCGCTCGTAATAGGCGCGCTGGAACACCGCGTCGGGGGTGGCCTTCTCTTCCCGCCAGCCGCCGGGAAAGAAGCCGATGCCCTGTAGGAAGGCCCAGAGGTGCAGTCTACCGTTCTCGCGCGACATCAGGCGGGGACCTTCTTCGAGTGTGTGGTGGCCTGCGAATAGGGGTTGGCGGGCGCGGCCAGGCCCAGGCGGGCGCGCGCCGTGGCGCCGGTGGTGGGCTGCCGGGTGTAATGCCGACGCAGCGCCTCAAGCTGGTCGATGGCATCCGGCCCCGCGACATGCAGTCCGTCGGCCTTGCCGGCCCGCACCAGGGCCTCGCCCTGTTCCACCGTGGCGGCGATCACCTTCAGCAGGCGCACGGCGCCCCGGGCATCGACGCCCGCCAGCCGCTCGGCGCCGCCCAGCACCACGTCCGCCGGTATGGTGCTGCCGGCCACGTCGTCCAGGTCGCGCACCAGCAGGGGATGGCCCTGCGGCGGCCGGGCGGCGTTCAGCGGACCCATGGTGGCGAAGAAGGGGCCGCGATAATCGACGCGGCGGACCTTGGCGCTGTCCAGGTAGGCGCCGCTGTCCTTGTTCAGGATCAGCGCGTCCTGGTCCCAGCTGTCCCACAGGGCGCGGGTGGCGCGGATGAAGTCGTCATGCTTGGCCACCCGGTCGCCGGGGGGCAGGTGGTAGGCGTCGCCATAGGCGGCGTCGAAGCGGGCGCCGCCCTGGAGCAGCGGTAGCCAGCCGGCGCGCCCCGCAGTCAGGAAATCCGCCGCCGACAGGGCGCGGGCGATATGGAAGGGGACGGAATGCACCGCGGGCAAGGCCGCCACCACTACGGGCGTGGCCAGCCGGCGGGCGATCCAGGGCAGGGTCACCACCGCCTCCAGCCGGCCCGGTTCCAGCGTGCCGGCCCCGGTCTCGTGGGCCAAGAGGACGAAGTCGGCGCCCGCTTGCTCGATACGGTCGGCCTGTTGGCCCAGCCGGGCGAAGGCCGACCCGTCCCGGGGCGAGACGTCAATGCTGATCGATAGGTACATGGCGCAAGCCTCAAATCGTGATGACGTGTTTGCCGAGGGGGTGGATGGGTTCCGCGCCGTCCCGCGTGATCACCACCAAATCCTCGATATGCACCGATCCCCCGATGCCGGTGTCCAGCGAGGGGCAGTCGACGCTCAGGATCATGTTCTCTTCCAGGGTGAGGTCGTTCTTGCCGTAGAAGCCGCCGCGCACCTCGCCCGGCTCGTCGGTGTGCATCAGGCCGACGCTGTGGGGGCCGAAGGTCACCAGGTCGCCCGCGCCGGTCTTGCGCAGGGTGTCCAGGCCGATGCGGCTGACTTCGGAGAAGCGCAGGCCGGGGCGCAGCTGCTCGCGGATGGCCTTCCAGCCGGCCTGCGCCGCGTCCGCCGCGCGGACCGCCGCCGCCGCCGGCTCGCCCACGAACACGGTGCGGGCATAGTCGCCGTGGTAGTTCTGGAAGTGGCCGACGCCGTCGAAGAACAGCGACTGGCCGTCACGCACCGTATCCGACGTGGGCAGGTCGGAGGAAACGCGGTCGATGGTCATGAAGACGGCCCGGTTGCCGCGCCGGGCGCTCTCCACGGCGAACAGCCGGCGTAGATCGCGGTAGTTGGCGCCGGCCCGCACCTGGGCGACGACGGCGTCGACCGCCGCCGCGTTGGCCTGGGCGCCGCGCCGCATCAGCGCCAGTTCCAGGGGCGACTTCACCACCCGGATCCAGCGCAACAGGTTGTCCGCCGGCACCAGGCCACCCGGCCGTTCGTGGCGTTCGCACACCATGCGGACGACCTCATGGTCATAGCCCAGCCGGCCGGACCACAGGCCCAGGTCGCGCAAGGCCCGGACCAGGGCGCCCCCGCTGTCCGCCATCAAGGGACGGGTGCGCAGGGCGGCGTCGGTGCGGTCGCGCCGGCGTTCCTCGACCTGGGTCAGAGGGGCGGCGCCCCTGTCGGCGAACAGACCGGCCCATGGGATGGCCGTCCGT
Organism: Nitrospirillum karajorum; assembly: GCF_036348415.1. Taxonomy (NCBI): domain Bacteria; kingdom Pseudomonadati; phylum Pseudomonadota; class Alphaproteobacteria; order Rhodospirillales; family Azospirillaceae; genus Nitrospirillum; species Nitrospirillum karajorum. Next base: position 399,128 of record NZ_JAZBQB010000003.1, on the reverse strand, counting down.
TCCCGTCGCGCGCCATCAGGGCCCGTGTCGCCAGGGCCCTCATCACCCGCGTCCTGGAACAGGTAGGCGGCGACGCCGTCGCGCGGGCCGCCATCGACGAAGGTGTAATAATAGATGAAGTGAGAGGTGACGATGGCCGGCGCCTGGCGCCGGTCGCGGGTCAGGATGGCGAAGGTCGTGGGCGGTTGGCCTTGCCGGGTGGTCCCGATCTGCGGCCAATAACCCAGCGCGTGAAAGACATTCAGGGGATCGCCCAGCACCAGGCCGTCGACCCCGAACCGCTCCATGACATCGTAAGCCCGGGGCAGATTCATGGGGCCACCCTGTTGCAGCCCCTGCAACAGGGCATCGTCGTCGGCCATGAGGGCGGCGATCTGGGCGCTCAGGTCATCCATGAAACACCTTGGGGGAACACCTTGAGGGGGAAAAGCTCCGGGGGCCGGCGGCGCAGGGCCGGCGGGGACAGGCCCCCGTCCGGCCCGCGCATCCGTCACAGCAGGCCCAGGGGACGGGCGCGGGTCTTGATGTAGTCGCCCAGCCAATCCAGGTTGCGGAACCGCAGGGTGCCCCGGCCCACGGCGGCCGAGGATTCCGCCATGCCCGCGACCAGGCGGAAGGCCTTGGTCATGAGGAACAGCTGGCCGTGCTCCTTCTCCGCCTTGGTGAAGGGGCGGACGGTCTCATAGCCCCGCTCGAACGCCTCGCCATAGCTTTCGGAGAAGCCGTAGAACAGGTTGCCCCAGACGAAGTTCTTCACGTCCTGCATCAGGTAATCCTCACCCGTCCCGTCGAAATCCAGGAAGGTGATGCGCCCGTCGTCGGCGACGTGGACATTGCTGGAGTGGAAGTCGCAGTGGCATATGCCCATGGGCACGTCGTCGGACCGGATGTCGATCAGGCGCTGCGCCAGGCGCTCGCTGATGATGGCGTAGTCCCGCAGATCGTCCGGGCGGTCGTAGACGAAGTTGAGCAGCGCCGGAACGGTGACCTTGAAGCGCACCAGGTTGTCGGTAGGGAACGGGCGCCCGCCATTGTAGGCGATGCCGTGCAGGTGCATCTGGGCGAACAGAGCGCCGATGCGCTCGGCGTTTCCGATGTCCAGGCGTTCGGTGAACTTCTTGCCCGGCGCCCAGTCATAAAGGGCGATGGCGCGCGGCCCCTCGGGCGAGTCCAGCTTGAAGTACAGCTCCCCATCCCGGGTGCGCACGCCGGCGGACGCGGGGAAGCCTTGCTGGCGCAGGTAGTCCAGGAAGTTCAGCTCCGTCGCCACCTCATCCACGTCGCGGTAGGTCTTGCGCCAGACACGCAGGGCGTAGCGCTCTTCCGCCCCCTGGACCAGGTAGACGTCGTTCATGCCCCGGTACAGCAGGAAGGCGTTGATGGGACCGGCGATCGGGTAGCGCCGGGCCACCTCCGCCGCCAGGAAGTCCGGGTCCATGACCGAGTGGGAGATTTTGGCCATGGGCAGGGCGCTCTGCGACGGCACGGCGGCGAGGGCGGTCATTGGCAAACTCCTAACAATCGGGGATCAAGGCTGGTCAAGGAAGCGGCGCAACTCGACACCCATGCGGGTGACAGCGGCCGGAAGGTCGAAGATGTCCCGGTCCCATTCCGGCATCTCGACGATGCGGTGGTCGGGCAGCAGGGTGGCCGCGGCCAGGGAGATGTCGCGGATGTCCTCATTGGGCTGAAGCACCAGCACGGGCTGCGTCACCAGCGGCAGGCGGGGCTGGTACTGGTAGCTCCACACCGCGACGTAAGCCCACTGGCTGCGGTCCATGACGCGCAGCTTGTCGACCCAGTTGTCGGCGGCGCGGCGCAGGGGAACCCCCGCCGCGCGCGCGGTGACGACGTAATCCCAAAGGCGCTTGGCCATGCCCAGCGCCACCTCGCCCGCCTCATCCAGGGGCGGGGCGGTGTTGGCGACCTCCAGCAAGGCGGCGGCGTCCTCTGCCGTGCGCATGGGCATGCCGGTCACGGCGAGGCGGCGCACCAGGTCGGGCCGGGCCAGCGCCGCCTCGATGGAGAGGAGGGCGCCGGTGTGGAAGCCGTAGACGTCGCAGCCTTCTGTGGCCGTCACGCCCAGGTCCGGCAAGACCTCCACCATCGCCGTGGCGTAGCCGGCGATGGTGAGCGGCGCCGGTGGCCGATCGGACATGCCATAGCCCGGCGTGTCCAGCGCCAGAACCACCCGGTCCGTGGCCATCTCGGCGATCAACGGTTCATATTCGAAGGACGACGACGGGTTCTGGTGGAACAGGATCAGGGGGCGGCCCACCGTCGGGCCTGCCGGGCGGGCGACGCGGTAGTGAACCTGGCCGTACCGGCCATTCGTGTAGCCGCGGGTGATGGCGACGCTCATGGAAAAGGCGCTCCGATGCCACCCCGTCGGGCCGGGGCGGGAGAGGCGGACGGCGCCTTGGCGGCCGTCCGCTGATGTCGGGGATCAGAACTTGTAGCGGACCTGGAGGCCGAACGTGCGGCGTTCGGGCAGGCCGACCACCAGCGCGGAAAGGGTGCTGGTGTAGGCGAAATTCTTGGTGAAGATGAACTGGTCGCTGATCGACGTGTAGGTCGTGTTGTCGAACAGGTTGTTGATGAACACGTCGGCGGAGATGTCGCCCTGGGTGGCGCCCAGGCGGACGTTCACCGTGTGGCGGTCCGGGGTCTTCACGACGTTGGCGGCGTTCGACCACACCCCGGACTTGTAGATGTAGTCGGCGCGGGCGAACCACGTGCCGTCCGTCCAGCCCTTTAGGTCACCGTTGTACTGAAGGCCGGCGTTGGCGGAGTACTTGGAGGTGTTTGGCATCTCCTTGCCGCTGAAATCGCTGACCCCGGTCAGCTTGGTGACGGCGGTCGACCGGTACGACTGGATGTCGGTATCGACCAGGGCGGCACCCAGGTTCAGGGCGATCTGCTTGGTCAACGCATAGGTGCCGTCGAACTCGATGCCCTTCAGATCCACGTCGCCGGTGTTGTCGTAACTGGTGATGGCGAAGGCGGAGTTGGTGACGGGATCGATGCCGGACAGGTTCAACGAATTGATCTGGTTGCGCCACTGGGCGTAATAGCCGTCCAGGGTGAAGCGCAGGCGGCCATCGAACAACCGGCCCTTCAAGCCGATCTCATAGTTGGTCACCTCTTCCGGGTCGACCTGCACCTTCAGGCCGGCCGCCGCCGCCGCGCGCTGGGTGGCGGCGGAGGAGGAGATGAAGCTGGTGTTGAACCGGCCGGGGTTCACACCCTTCGCATAGGAGGCGTAGGTCATCAGGTCATCGTTCAGTTGGTACTGCGCGATGAAGCGGGGCATGAAGTTTTCGTAGGACTTGCTCAGCATCAGCGAGCCGCCGGGATAATAGCCGGCCGGGACGAAGGCGCTGGTGGTCGCGGTATAACCGCTGAGCGGCGCATAGGCGAACAGTTTGTCGATCTGATAGCGGCCTTCGGCGCTGAGGCTCAGGGCGTCCGTCACCTGGTAGGTGATGCCATAGAAGGCGCTGGAGGTGCGGGACCGCGTCTCGCCGTTGGCGCTGAAGAAGGCGGTCTTGCCCAGGGCGCCGTTGCCGCCGCCATTGCCGGCCTGCGTCCAGGCGTCGATGAAGTTCACGCCGCCGGTGACGCGCAGGGGGCCGCTGTCATAAGCCAGGCGCAGTTCCTGGGAAAAGTCGTCCGTCTTGCGCTCGACCAGATAGGGATAGTCGAAGTAGCTGCGGGCACCGGCCGGGATGGAGCCGAAGCCGTTGTTCGGGATCGAGGTGTCGCCGTAATTGTCCAGGTCGACCAGCGCGCTGTACTTCTCGCTGTTCACGCCCAGCAGATAGCTGACGGTCAGGTCGGTGTCGGGGATCTCGTAATCCGCCGCGAGGTGGCCATGGTAGAAGTGGCGGACCAGGCCGTAGCCTTGCGTGCCATCGGAAGGCGACAGGAAGCGCCCGTTGGGCAGGGACAGGAAATTCTTGATGTAGCTGTCGGTCAGGGTGGAGGCCGACGGGGTAGTGGACGTCAGCGACGGCGCGGTGCCGCAGAAGGTGGGGTTGCCGTTCAGCGTGCAGTTGGACTGGCCCTGGACCACGACTTTGCCCGAGGCGTTCGTGACCGTGTAGGCGGAGATCAGGCCCTGGGCGGAGGGGCCGTCGTCATCCTTCGACAGCAGGCCGAAGGCCTTGATCGTCAGGCCCTCGATGGGCCTGAACACCAGCATGAGGGTGCCGCTGGTGGTGGACTGGTCGCCCAGGGTTTGGCTGGTGTTGGAGGCGTTTTCGTAGGAGCCGCTCTTGGAGAAACGGTCGCCGGTGACACGGAAGGTCAGCTTGTCACCCAGGATGGGGCCTTCCAGGGCGGCGCTCATGCGGTAATTGTCGCGGGTGCCCACCATGACGCTGGCGCTGCCGTGGAATTCGTCGGTGGGAACCTTGTTCACCACGTTGAAGGCGCCGGCGAAGGTGTTGCGGCCGAAATAGGCGCTCTGCGGACCCTTCAGCACCTCCACGCGTTCCGGATCGGAAATGGTGGTCAGCGCGGAGGCGGAGCTGACGGGCACGCCGTCGATGAAGGTCGCGACCGTGGTGATGTCGACGATGGCCGGGGCGAAGCCGCGGATGACCATCTGCTGGAAGGAGCGGTCGCTGCGCCCGGCGGCGTTGTTGGTGACGTTCATGCCGGGGGTCTGGTCGGCGATGTCGTTGACCGAGACGACGCCCCGCTGCTCGATGGTGTCGCTGGTCAGCACGCTGACGGCGACGGGGGTCTTGAGCACATCTTCCGACCGCTTGCGCGCCGTGACGACGATTTCCTGCAGTTCCCCGAAGTCCTCCGCCGGGGTGGCGGCTTCGGCGGCGGCATGAGCCATCGGTGGGGCGATGGCGAGGCCGGAAGCGATGCTAATGCTGAATAAAGAGGCGCCAATCAGCGCGGTGCGCTTCGTTTTATTGACCACGGAAGTCTCCCAGTTTTTGAGTGCTCTCTTCAGGCCACTAATTTTTATTGGTGCCGCTGGGTAATTCTGTGAATCACAAACAGCGGGTGAAACGCTCCTGTTGGGGAAACTGCCAGATTTCCCCTTTTCCTCGGTCTTGTGCCGGAATTAGGTTTGAGGATTAATTGTGAGGCCGGACGACGCAATGCTGGGGATGCCGCTGACCGCCAGATGGATCATCCGGTCGCTTGTTCGGACATGTCACGGCGGGGAAGGGGCCGGGCGGTGGCATGAAAAAAGGAGGCCGGGACGATGCCCGGCCTCCTGCCATCATCGGTGCGACCGGAACGCCGGCCGTCAGTTCAATCCGGCGCTCTTGATCGCGGAGCAGACGTACCAACTGCCCAGCAGGGTGCGGCCCTGGGGATCGCCTTGGGTGAAGAAATCATCCCGGCTGGCGCGGGCCCCTGCTACGCCCTTGCGATAGCCGACGATGACGTCCCCGCCCTTGAAACCGGCGCCTACGCTGGTGGCCACGTAGTCCACGCGGCTCAGCGCCGCCATGAACGGCTCGTTGTTGTAGTGCGATTCAAAGTCACAACGCATTTGCTCCCAGAGACCCAGATGCTCATGGCGCGGCGGCACCTCGACATGGGCCATCACCCCCCCTGGCCGCAGCAGGCGATGGCATTCCGCGAAGATATTGCGCATGGCGGACGCCGAGGTTTCATGCAATAGCGCGGAAGAGGTGATGAGGTCGAAGCTGCCGTCCTCGAACCGGGTGCGCTCCGCGTTCTGTTGGCTGAAATGGATGGCCTGGCCCATGGCTTCGGCGCGGGCGTGGCCGTAGCGCAGCATGGGTGCGCCCACGTCTATGGCGTGCACCTCCGCGTCGGGGAAGGCGGCGGCGATGGCCACGGTGCTGTGCCCGACGGAGCAGCCCAGATCCAGGATACGGCGGGGCTTGAGGTCGGGATAGAAGTCGCGCAGGTGGGCAACCAAGGTCTGGCCGCGCCCGTCGTTCTTCCATCCGCCGTTCAGGTTGCGCAGATAGGTGGAGGCGAAGCGGTCATACAGGGCGCCCGCCCGGAAATCCTCGGCCGACGTGTCAACGTGATAGCTGCCGGGCATGCGGTGATGGTCGAACGCCGCGATGTAGCGGGGTATGGCCAAGTCCGGGTCCAGTGTCAGCGAGCCGCGCGGCGCCGCCGTTTGTTCGGACACGGCGTGGGCCAGGGTGTCGTACTGTCGATCCACGCTGGCGCCCAGGGTGCGCCAAATCTGATCTTGATAGAAGAAACTCAAGGACAGCCAGTATTGGTGGAAGGGCTGATCTTCCAGCGCCGCCCGCATCTGGGCGCTGGACTTGGGCGGGGCGCCCGTCTTCGCCTCGATCTCGGGAACGATCACCTCGTTCACCAGCCGCTTATCCAGCGGGTCCATGTTCTGAATGGTCCACAGGCGCATGGCCAGGAAGTGATCTTCCATCGCCTGTTCGTCATGCGTCGCCTGCGGCATGACGGCGTGTCCGAAATGGTCGGTCATGATGCGTCCTCCGAGGAAAGGGTCAGTTCGTCGTCACTTCGTCCAGCACGGTGTCGTAGTCGCGCTGTTCCCTCAGGCTGTCCGGCAGCAGCTTGTCGCGGGCCACGCCCAGGACACGGTCATAGGCCAACCGCCGGTAAGCGGCGCGATAGGCGCGCGCCTCCGGATCGGGGCGGAAGGCGTCGACGTCCACAGGTCCATAGCCGCCGGCAAGGCGTTCGTGGGCGTCCAAACGGTCGCGCAACACCATCACCTCGCCCAGCAGCGCCATCACCATGGCGCCCAGCGCGTCGGTAACGGGGTCCTTGAATATGGTCGGCTGGCTGCCTTGGGCGCGGCTGACCCGTTCCTGGTTCTTGCGTTCCATCGATCCCTGTTCCTTTTCCCGGATTGTGAGAGCCCCGCGCGGGGGGCCGTTGTCAGGCCCGTGCCGCCGGTGGGACAAAGCGGATCAGTGTGCCCGTGCGGGCCAGGATGTCCTTCTTGTCCAGGTCGGGCCCGAAGGCCTCGTCGGTCACCGCGTCGCGCTGGTGCAGGTCGTAACCCGTTTGGCTGGACAGGATGACGACCACGTCGGTCGCGTCCTCCACCGCGAACGGGAATTCATGCCAGGTGCCCAGATGCAGGGTGAAGCCGGCGCTACCGTCGAACAGGAAGGCGCGGGCCTGCCCCAGGTCGGGCAGGTCGCCATCGGACGGGGGCGCCATCACGACGACGAAGGGCTTCCCAGCCAGCGGGATGAAGGTTTGGGTGTGCTGGAAGTGGCGCTCCATGTAGCGCACCTCCGGTGGGCGGGTGTCCACCGTCGCCAGGCTGATGTCCACCGGATGCTCGCAAGCGAAATCCACCGGATAGCGCATCAGGACCCGGCCCTTGTAGAAGTCGACCGGGACGGGCTTCACGTCGGCGGCTCGGCCCAGGATGCGGCCGAACGCGGCCAGGGCCTGCGGTGTGGCGGGCTCGACGGTCAGGGTGACGACACCCGCGGGGGCTGGGGCGGCCTGGATCATTGAAGCTACCTCGTTCAGGAAGGCGGCGCGGACGCCATGACGGGGAAGGGCCGGTCGCGTCGGCCGTCAGCGGTAGGAGCCCACCCTCTGGCCCTCGGACGCCAGCAGCATGGCGGCGGCCTCGCCACCCGCCCGGCGCTGGCGGACCATGCCGCGCCGGGCCAGCACGAACAGGGCGCTGCCGCCCAGCAATGCTGGGACAACGACGATGGCGATGGAGTAGCCGACCATCGTCGGGTTCCGGAACAGGCGGTCGGTCAGCGTCGCCACCAGCAGCGGGCCCAGGGTGGCGCCGATGATGGTGTTGACCAGACCGCTCAGGGCGATGGCGCCGCCGCGCATGGTGGGCGGCACGATGGACTGAAGCGTGGCGAAGGTGGTGGCGCCCAGCACGGCGAAGATGGCGCTGCTGCTGGCCACCAGGAACATGGCGAAGACGGGGCCGGGCACGAACACGGCCAGTGCCGACGGGATGGCCAGCAAGGGGCCGACCATCAGGATGCCGAATTTCGCCATGGCCAGGGACCGGCGGGCGAAGTGGTCGATCATCAGCCCGCCCACCAGCGGCCCCAGGAAGGAAAAGGTCATGGAGAATGGCCCGAGCCAGGCGCCGATCATCGCCGGTCCCAGCCCGAAGGCCCGCGTCAGCATGGCGGGCGACCAGGCGGCGGCGGCATAGGCCGCCATGAAGCACAGGGCGAAACCCAGATACAGGGGGACTAAGACAGCGCCGTTGCGCTTCAGGAAGGACAGCTTGTCGGCCAGCGACGTGGGGTCCGCCGTCCCCTGGATGCCCCGGCGGGGCGGCTCCCGGGTCATCAGCATCATGGCGACCACCGCCAGGCCCAGGGTGCCGCAACCGATGAAGGCCACGCGCCAGGGGGCGGCGTCCTGCAACAGGGGAATGCCGGCGAAGCGGCCGTTGGCCGCGGCGGCCATGATGAAGCTGGTCAGGGAGATGGCCATGCCATTGGCGACGGCTTGGCCGGTGAGGAACAGGCTGAGCGGCTTGCCCCGGCGATGGGGCGGGAACAGGTCGGCGATCAGCGATACCGCCGCCGGGCCCAGCGCCGCTTCCCCCAGGCCTACCAGCAGGCGGGAGGCGAACAGCTCGCCGAAGGTCGCCGCCAGGCCGCCGCCAATGGTGGCCAGGCTCCACACCAGCACACCGACGGTGACCAGCAGGCGCCGGGACACGCGGTCGGCGATCAGGCCCAGGGGGATGCCCACTGTGGCGTAGAACAGCCCGAAGGCCAGGCCCTGCAACAGACCGATCTGGAAATCGGCCAGGCCCAGGTCATGGCGGACCGGGTCCACGACAATGTTGATGATGCCGCGATCAATGATGGACACGATGGCCGCCAGGAATAGGACGGTGACGGTCCACCACGCGGTGCGCCGGCTGGGATAATCCGCCTGGTCGGCGGCGGAGACAGGGGCCAGGGACTCTTCGGAAATCATCGTCGTCACCGCATGTCTCCCACTGCATGTCTCCCACTGCGGCGGGCAACCCGGCGGGATGCCTCGCCTGTTCACGTGCCGGGCCCGAACGATGGGCGGGGCGGGGCGTCACGGTGCCGCCGCGGGCGGCGGCAGCGTGCCCAGGAAAGCGCCGAGGTCGGCGGCGAACCGGTCCGGGGTTTCCCACATCGGCCAGTGGCCGATGCCGGGGTAGTGGATCAGCTTGACCTGGGTCCCGGTGAACCGCCGCACCGACGCATCGGCGCTTTGCGAGATCACCGTGTCCTCATCCGACCATTGCAGCAGGACGGGCGCCCGAACCTGACCGGCCGTGGCCCCCACGTCCGTGGTGCGGAACAGGGCGATATTGGACTTGAGGTAGGCCTGCTGGTTGGCGATGGCCCCGGGAAGGTTGGCCATGTCGTACATGACGCCGGCCAGATAGGGTGGCACCTGCCAGCCGGGGTGGGAGGTGTCCTGCAGCACCAGGCTATAGAAGAACCGCGGGTGGTAGTCGGGCAGCACCGCGTTGTGGAAGGCCAGCATCCAACGGATCCGCCAGTCGACCTGGCGGGTCTGGCTGGGGCGTTCCAGCGGCAGCATGGAAAAGGCCATGGCCCGGATGCGGTCGGGATTCGCGGCATTCAGCTCCAGCGCCACGTTGCAGCCGTTGGATGTCGCCACCACGGTCAGCGGGCCAACCGCCAGTTGGTCCAGCACCAGGCCCACCAGCCGCGCGGCCTCGGCGGTGGTGTAGCCATGGGGATTGGGGCCGCTGAGGCCGTAAGGCGGCCAATCCACCCGGATCAGGGTGTAACGGTCCGACAGGCGGTCCACCAGCGGGTCCCATTCATGCAGGTTGACGCCGGTGCCGTGCAGCAGCAGCACGGGCGGCCCCTTGCCCTCCACCCGGACATGCAGGGGCACGCCATCCACGGTGATGAACCGGGAGGACGGCGCCTGCGCGTAGCGTGTGATCGCCGCCGCGCGATCGGTGGCGAACCAACCCAGCTTGGCTGGAACAAACCATGCGAGGAACAGTGCTAGCGGCAGCCCGACGCACGCGCCGGCCGCCACCCCAATCCTGCCAAATCTCACGACGCCCTGTCCTTTGTTTTTAAAAGGTAATCTTAATGCACAAGGCCGTTTTTATTGTCGCGCCCCATGGCCGCTGGCGGCCTATTGGTCCCGCCGGAGATAGGCGTCCACCAGGTCGGCCACGCGCTCCGGCACCTCTTGCGCCGGGAAGTGGCCGGCGGTGTCCAGCCAAACCACCGAGCGGCTTTCCGCACCGGCCAGATAGTCATAAAGGGCGACTTCCGCCGCGGGGGGCAGCACCGGGTCGCGCCGCCCCCACAGGATCAGGACCGGCGCCCTCACGGCGCTGAGGTGATCCATGGTCAGTTGCTTGTTGGCGGTCAGGGCGTACAGGACAAAAGGATTGGGCTCGGGCGCCCGCAGGCCGGTGGTATAGGAATAGTTCACCGTTTCCCGCGTCAGGCGCTTCGGCTCGCCCCACAGGTAGGTCATGTAGACCTGCCAGTATTGCAGGTCGCGATAGCCGATGGCTTTGGCCCGGGCGATTTCGACATCCAGCGCCGGTGTCGTCTGTATCTTGGCTTCCGCTACGGAATCCGCCGGGGTGTTGGCCAGGATCAGGGCCGTCACCCGCTGCGGATAGGTCCCCGCGAAATAGTAGGCCAGCGTGCCGCCGCTGGAGGTGCCGAACACGGCGGCCTTGTCCACGCCCACCTTGTCCAGCAGCCGCGCCACCAGGGCCTCGGGCGTGCCCACCGTGCGGGCCGCGTCGTCGCTGACTGGGCCCGACAGGCCACCCGGCGGCTGGTCGAAGCGGATGATGCGATAGCGGTTCTTGAGCCGCGCGACCACGCCGTCCCAGGCGTTGAGGGTACCGTTGGACCCGTGCAGCAGCAGCAGCGCCGGGCCCTTGCCCTCGTCGCGGTAGCGCACCTCGACGCCGCCCAGGTCGGCGTAATGGTCGCCCGGCGCACCCAGGCGCTGGCGCAGCTCCGCCAGGGACAGCCGCTGCGGCGCCGGGGCTTCCGCGGACAGGGCGGGGCCGGCGCCGGCCAGCCACGCCGCCGCCAGCAGCAGCGCCGCACGCCGGCGGGCCGCGCCCATGATCATGACGCCTCTTGCCATCATGCCCGTCCCGACGCGACGAACCAGGAGCGGAAGACGCCGTCCGACGTGTCGCCGAATTTCCGGGGCGCAGTCCGGCCGTTGAAGGCGGTCGCCTGATAACCCGTGCGGATGTCGGTGAATCCGGCCGCTCGCATCAATTGGCCGTAGTCGGCGGTCAGGGCGCCGCGCCAGTTGGGTTCGTTGTTGAATTGGGCCTCCAGTTCCGAGGACAGCTCCTGCCAGATGTCGCCCAGGGTGTGCAGCAGCGGCACCTCCAGATGGACGGCGATCCCGCCCGGCCGCAGCAGGCGGCGGCTTTCCGCCAGGATGTTGATGGCGGCTTCCGGTGAGGTTTCGTGCAGCACGACGCAACTGTAGACCACGTCGAAAGAGGCGTCGGGGAAGGTGGTCCGTTCCGCGCTCTGTTGCGAGAAGTGGACGGCGGCGCCCAGATGCTCGGCCCGCGCGTGGGCATAGCGCAGCATGGAGGCGCCGACATCGATGCCGTGCACTTCCGCCTCGGGGAAGCAGGCCGCCGCCGGCACGGTGCTGGTGCCGATGCCGCAGCCCATATCCAGGATGCGGCCGGGGTTGATGTCCGGCGCGACGGTCAGCAGGTGGGCCATGGCGGTATGACCGCGCAGGTCGTTCAGCATGCCGCCGTTGCGGCCCAGCATGTAGACCGCCCCGCCCCGATCCATCACCGCGCCCTGCAGCACCGAACCGTCGTCATGCGCGTTGCCGCCGGGCATCAGGTGGATATCGCCCCGCGTGATGTAATCGGGCGCCACGAAGTCCGGGTCCAGCGTCAGGGTGCCCTTGGGCGCGTCCACCGCGGCCAACGCCTCTAACTGGTCCGCCTGCCGTTCCACGCAGTCTTCCACCGCCGCCCATAGCTGGCGCTGGGATTCACGCTTCAGGCTGAGCCAGGTCGTGAAGCTTTCGAAGGACTGCATGCGGTGGCGCAGATCGTCCACCGGGCTGTTGCTGCCGCTGCCCGCAATGGTGGGCACGATCTGTGCCGCGATCTTCTGCTGCGCCGGTTCCAGCGTCTGGCCGATGAACAGCTTCAGGTCGCGGACGAACAGCTGCTCCACCAGCTCATCATGGGTGGGGACCGCGATCATGGGGTGCGCCAGGGCGGCGCGGGATTCGGCGATGCCGCTCATGCCTGCATCTCCTGGCCGCCCATCGCGTGGGACGCGGCCGCCACATCGGCCAAGGCGGCCTCTTGCAGGGGGCGGAAGACCTTGTTCAGGGTGTGCTGGCGCAGGCCGTCCCGCTCGGCCTGGGCCGCCGCGTCGGGTGAGAAGGAGTCCACTGCGCCCGGCGCCAGGACCCGGGCCGCCACCAGCAGGCGCTCGCAGGTGTCCAGCCGCGCCCGCAGGACGGTCACCTCCGATGCCAGCGATACGATCATCGCCAGCGTCTGCTCATCAACGCTGCTTCTGCCCGGAATGGGGTCGAGCCGGTTGGGCGTGCGCGGAAGCCTGCTTTTCACGTGAACCTCACCATTTTATTGGTTGCCCGTTTTCCATCCACCGTGACCGGGCTGAGCCATAGGCTCCCAGGAAAGCCCCCTGCGGGACCCATGCCGGACGATTTCGGGATTTTGGCGCATCCGCGCGCATCCGGGGCCGCGTTCCAATGGTTTGTCCACCAGATGGATGCGGGGCAGACCGTTTTCGCCAGCGCATGGACATCGCCAGGCACGGGACAGCTGTCTCGAAACGGCCGTCCCGGTGAGGTTCTTGGGTGAGGTTCGTGTTTCTTTTTATTTTGGCCGATCGGCAGGGCGGCCGTCAGCGGCAGGGCGGCCGTCAGTTCCTGGTGTCTGTCCAGACGGACCGCGGCGCAATCCATGCGGCCACCGTCGATGCCGTCTTGTCAGTCCGTCCCTCTCCGGCCGCGCAGCACACAAGCGAGCGCGATCAGGGCGCCGGCCAAGGCCGCGCCGCCCAGCACGCCGAACGCGCCCTGCATCGTGCCCGCCACGCCTTTGGCGGCGGTGACGAACAGCGGGCTGGTGAACTGCCCCAGGAAAAAGCAGCCGGCCCAAACACCCATGCCTCGGCCACGATGCTCGGCCGGCAGCTTCGACACCGACCACAACACCAGGGCGGGGATGGCGATGCCTGCGCCCAGTTGCTGGACGAAGGCCGCCGCCGTCATCGTCGTCTGGTCGCCGGCGATGCCGATGCCGACCAGGCCCACCCCCAGCAGCAGCAGGAAGGCCAGGATCTGTTGCGGCCCCGTGAAGCGGCCGGACAGCCACTGGAACAAGGCCGCGCCCAGAAAGACGCCGATGCTGGCGATGGAGATCATCAGGCCCACCGTCTGGGGCGACGAGACCCCGACCTCCCCGAAGGCGAGGCCGACCTGGACGATGTAGACATAGTAGAGGCTGGCGGAGAACAGGGTGACCAGGCTGGTGATGACGACGTCGGCCCAGGGGAACGCCACCTTGGCGGCGCCGGGTCCGGTGGCGGCGGCCGCCACCACCGGCTCGTAGATGTAAACGACCATGGCCAGGAAGATGGGGAAGGCCACGGCGTAGATGAGGAACGACGCATTCCAGGTCATGGCCGTCATGTAGCCGGACAGGGCGACGACGGAGGTGCCGAAGACGGGTCCTACCAGTCCTTAAATCGTCAGCCAGGTGCGCCGCTGATCATGGGCGAAGTAGTCGCCGATCAGCGTGTTGGTCACGGTGAGGATGCCCGCCTCCGCCATGCCGAGGGCCAGGCGGGACGCGATGATCAGTTTCAGGTCATCCAGGAAATAGGGGGCGATGCCCAGGAAGCCGTAGACCGCGGTGGCCCAAAGAAGCAGCCGGCGCCGGCCATAGCGGTCCACCACCCATCCCATGAGGGGCGATGTCAGGGCGATCATCAGGCCGGGGGCCGTCACCAGCAGGGGCACCAGCGTGCCCACCCCGGGAACGGCGCCGAAGCGCTCCATGATCTTGGGCACGGCGGGGGACAGCGCCACGATGGCAAGAATTGGGAGGAAGCCGGCCAGGACGACCAACACCCCTTGCCCGACGCCGGCTTGGCGCCTGGCCGGGGTCTCCACGGACGTGTTCACGGCCACCATGGGCCTCCTCCCTTATTATCGTGGCCGGGCGGCCGATGGCGCCGCCCGGCGGGCTTGCTCAAAAGACGATGGTGGCGGTCCGCGTCTCGCTGATGACGCTGGGCTGGAATTCGATGGGGATGTAGGACTGGCGGATGCGCACCGCGACCTCGACCCGGTGAACGCCCACCGGCAGGCCGCCTGGTTTGGCCACGATGACCGTGGCCAGTTCGTCCAAGGGCCAGCGGTTCTCGGTCTCGGTCCTGAGGGTCGCCAGGTCATACGTCTTGCCGCCGACCGCGATCAGATTGTCGGCGTGGTCGAACCGCTCCCCATTCACCGTCACGTCCACCCCATCGACCAGGCTGAGGCGCTGGCCGCGGTAGTTGGGGAGGCGGATTCGCAGTTGGAAGCCGCTGGGCGCGTCGGCGGGACCGATGTTGCGGAACCCGCTGGACTGCATAATGGATCGTTCAAGCATGGCTGGGCTTTCCCTCAGGCTCAGGCGGGGCGGGTGGAACGGTCGTGGTCCCGCTCCAGCTTACGGATCAGCGCATGCTGGCGGCGCACCTGCTCCAGCGACCGCCAGGGCAGCCGTTCCCCTTCGTATTCGCTGGAGAGGTAGCCGGCGTACCCGGCCTTCTTCAGCGCCGGCACCACCTTGTCCCAAGGGATCTGCTCATCGACGAACTGGTCGTTGATGTTGTGGAACTTGGCCTGGATGAAGACGACATATTGGATGATGTCCTCGATGTGCTCCGGCGGGACCTTGCAGCCGTCCAGGTAGCCGGGCCGCATCGCCGGATGTTCGCCGGGCTGCGGCGGCAGCGGCCGGTCCTGGAAGACGCCGGTGTCCAGCAGCAGGCCGAAATGCTTGGTCCCGGTGCGCTGGATGAAGTCGACGTAGCTGTCCACGACGGGGTGGCGGATCGGCGTCGGGCTGTGGATCTCCGGGCAGATGACGACGTCGCGGCGTTCCGCCGTCTCAAGCGCGCGGACGATGGTGTCCTCCCAGATGGGGTCCGGCACCAGGTCGAGGGACACGACGCCGATCTTGGGACGCACGAACTTGAAGCCCAGCCGCGCGGCCAGCTCGATGTCACGCACCAGGTGCCCAGCCGCTGTCACGGAATCCAGCGGCCGGTCCAGGCGCAGCCGGGTGTCGATCCAACAGCCATAGTTGGTGGGCTCCAGCCCATGCCGGTCCAGCAGGGTGTACCAGCGGTCCACCCAGGCGGGGTCGGGGTCGGGATAGCCCGGGATGTGCGCCTCGCCCAGGATCTCCACGCCGGTAGCGCCCATGTCCGCGATGGCGGCCATGGCGTCCTCCAGCGTCATCACCGTGTTGAGGTCGTCGGTGAAGCTGTAGAGGGAAACGCCGTATTTGAATTTGGCGGTCAATTGGTCCTCCTGCCGCGCATGGATGGGGGGCGGACTGTCATTTCGCTTTGGATGCCGACGATGCGCGATGGTCGCGGCGGTGTTTCATTGGGCGACCGGACTCACGGGGTCGCCCGGACCGGCACGCGGTGCCGGTTGGCCGCCGTCTCGAAGGGGGGCGCGTCCTCGATTTCCGCCAGCTGCGACAGGATGTGGCCGGGCATGGCGTCGCCCACGAACTTCTGCAGCACCGGTGTGTGGTCGAAGACCCAGTCCCGCACCGGACGCAGCGCCTTGGGCATGTGGTGGAAGGCGCGGCCGGTATGGTACGCGCCCTGGCTGACCTGGGCGGTGTGCGGCTTGCGCCTGTCCTCGTACCGTTGCAGCGCCTGGCGGACCGCCTCTGTGTCGGAGAGCGACACGGCGTCCAGTTCGCGGGCCAGGAAATACCCGTCCTCGATCGACATCCCGGCCCCATATGCCGCATAGGGGGAGGTGGGATGGGCCGCGTCGCCCGCCAGGGTGACGCGCCCCTTGGACCATTGCTTCAAGGGTGGGCGGTCCCGGATCTCCCACCGCTGCAGATGGGCCACGGGGGTCGCGTCGATCAGATCACGCACCCGCTGGGTGAAGCCCCTGGCCCGCTCCCTGCTGTAGGCGAGAAGGTCGCCGGGCGGTGGCTGGGAGGGGTCGCAGGCCTCCAGCACCCACCACTCATAGCCCCATTTCCCCTCGTGCCGGATTGGGGTGTAGCTGACCTGGGTGGTGCGGTTGTGGGCAATGACCCCTCGACCCTCCGGCGGCGTATCCAGAAACAGATAGCCGCCGACCAGATGCAGGCGCTGGTGGCGGATGGGGGCGTCGCCCCACAGCCATTTGCGGACAAAGGAGTTGATGCCATCGGCGCCGACCAGCACATCGGCTTCGAAATTCGGGCCGTTGGCGAAGGTCAGGTGGACCTTGCCGCCCCCATCCCGCACGCCGGTCAGCGTGTGATCCAGGCGCAGGACGCCCGGGGGCAGGGCATCGACCATGCGCTTGTAAAGTCCCCAGCGCAGCAGGCCGATGAAGCCCCCGCCATACTCCCGCTCCACCTCGGGCGGCAGGATCACCTCGGCGCGGACCTTGCCGTCATGACGCTCGAAAAAGGTACGGCAGGGGGCGCCCAAATCCTCGGTATCGACCCCGATGAGCTTAAGTATTTTCTGAGGTGGTGGCCAAAGGTTCAGAATATTGCCGGCGGCCTTGATTTCCGTGGCCCGCTCGAACAAGGCGACGTTGAATCCCAGTCGAATAGCGGCAAGTGCCGCGGCCATGCCTCCGGGCCCTGCGCCCACGATGGCGATGGTTCCCTTGATGGACGTTCCCATCAAGCCCTCCCGTTTTATTGTCGGATTTCCCGGATTTTTTGGCCGGGGATATGTGCGTCAACCAATCTAAGCAATGCTTAGATTAAGCCATGCGGCCTGTCAAGTGGGTGTGCGGGGCGGGAAACAGATTGGGGGAGGAGGCGCAGCGGGCAGGTCGGCGGGATGGCGTGGTCAGCTGCCGGCCAGGGCGCCCCTGACAACGGATTTCACGACGGCGTCGGCCGCCTCCTGACCCATTTCGTAAGGCTTCACCATCTGCTTATTGCGCAGTGTGGCGAAGCCGTAGAGCGTCGACCAGACCGCCAAAAGCCGGAACGAGAACTCCTCTTCCGACATCGACGGCACGGCGGTCATGATGGCGTCTTTCAGCAATGAGAACCCGCGAAACTGTGCTTCCCGGATCGCGGGGTCCAGTTCCGGCCGGGTGAGTTCGCTCTCGTACATCAGTTCGAACAGCCGGGGGTTTTGTATCGCGAACGTCAGGAATTGGTGGCTGGTCGCCGTCAGGTATTCCACGGGGTCGGATGTGGCCCGTTCTTGTTCGACGCTCGGGCGGATCAGACGCTCATAACCCTCCAGGGCCAATGCCAGCAGCAGCGAACGGCGGTCGGCGAAATGATGGTAGGGCGCGCCGGATGAAACGCCCACCCTGTTCGCCAGGGTGCGGACGGAAAGCGTATCGTGCCCGTGCTCGGCGACGTATCCCAGCGCGGCCTCGATAAGGTCCCGTCGGAGATTTTCCCTGTGATACTGGCTCGAAGCGGCGCTCTTTCTGGCCATGGCCTTCCCCGGTGACATGGATTGGATGGGCCGTGCGCCGAAGTTTTGCTGTCAGGCAAACATCACGCGCATGGTCGCGCCGTCTCGCGGGGCCCCCGTCTTGCTGTAACGTGGTGGTGCCGACCCGTCAACGCTGCTTGCCCGGCCATCTGTCAATGGGGCGCCGCCGGCCGGTCCGTGGGAAAGTGGGCCGGCGGGTGTCGGTTTGCTATCGCCCCGTTCGTCGTTCCGATGCCGGGCCGTCGGCCCGGCCCAACCCCAAGGGAGACTGGCGATGCGCGTGATGGTGCTGGTGAAGGCGACCGAGGACAGCGAAAGGGGGCTGCCGCCCAAGGACTGGATGGATGCGATGATGGCGGCGATGGGCCGCTTCAACGACGACCTGCGCGAGGCCGGCATCCTGGTCATGGCTGAAGGGCTCACGCCCAGCGCGCGGGGCAAGCGCGTGGCCTTCGATGGTCCGCACCGCACGGTGATCGACGGCCCGTTTCCCAACCCGCGCGATCTGGTCGCCGGCTTCTGGCTGTGGGAGGTCAAGGACATGGCGGAGGCGGTCGCCTGGGTCCGGCGCTGCCCAAACCCCATGATGGGCCCCAGCGAGATCGAGATCCGGCCGCTGTACGGGCTGGCGGATCTGGGGGCGGCCTGACGGTAGCGCCTGCAGGCTGTCACACCCCCATCGCCTGCCACATCGCCCGTTCCTGACCGTCGGGGTCGAGGGCCATCTGGCATTGGCTGTTCAACAACATGACGGCGCGATCCTTGATGTCATACCGGGGCCAGGCGGGCTGCCCGGCGGCGGTGGGCACGCCGCTGCGGGCGAAGCTGGTGAAATAGCCGCTGACGGCATTGGAGGCTTCCACCAAGCCAGGGCCGTCACCCTGCAGGTCCGGCATTTCCGTGTTCAAGAAGGTGACGGAGATGTCGGTGGCGTGGCCGGCGCGCAAGGTCCAGTCCGTGCCCTTGATGGCGATGTTGGACGGGAAGTCGTTGCGGTAGCGATAGACGGGGGCCGCCTGCGCGGCCTTGCGATCGGCGATGGCGACGGCACCGTTGCCCATGCTGATGGCGGTCTCGATGGCGATGCCCTGTTCCACCGGCGTGGCGTCGGGCCGGGTCCGCCGGTAGGTTGCCAGGACACGTTGCGCGTCGTCGCCCAGGGCACGTCGCATATGGGCGTCCAGTCCGGTGGCATCCATGTGGAAAAACGCCGGGTGGTCGCGTTCGAAAAAGGTGGCCTCATCCCGCATGGTGCCGATCAGCAGCGGTATGCTGGCCGCGATGGCGGGCGCCGCCGGGTCGAAAGGATCATGGGGCAGTATGGTCCCGTCCACCACGGGACCCCATCCGCCGGGCTTGGCGGCGCGAAGGGCCGCCAGGCTGGGCCGGGGCGGGGGATGGCCGGCCTGCCATTCCGGGGTCGGCACGGTCAGGGGCCCTTGGCCCTTTTCGGCGGCCAGTTGCAGGGCCAGCAGCTTGTCCGCCGGCACGTCGTGCAGCCTGGTGAAATCCTTGGGTGCGATATCCAGCGCCGCCAGCACGCGGCGGGTCGTTTCCGTCGCCACCTCCCTCGGCAGGCCACGCAGCAGGTGGCCGCTTTGCAGGCCGGCCTTGTGGTACAGCCCTTGGGAGGCCGGCATGGCCATGATGGCGCAGGTCTTGGCACTGCCGCCGGACTCGCCGAAGACCATGACATTGCCGGGGTCGCCGCCGAAGGTGGCGATGTTGTCCTTAACCCAGCCCAGCGCCGCGATAATGTCGAGGATGCCCTGATTGCCGGAAGTGGCGTAGTCCGCACCCCCCAGGTCCCCCAGGTAAAGATAGCCCAGCAGCCCCAGCCGGTGATTGGTCGCCACCACCACCACGTCGTAGGTCGCGGCCAGGCGGGCGCCGTCCTGGATGCGCTGGCCGCCGCTGCCGGTGGTGAAGCCGCCGCCGTGGCAGTAGACCATGACCGGCCGCTTGGCGCCGTCGTTCACCGCCGGGGTCCAGACGTTCAGCACCAGGCAGTCTTCGCTGTAGGCGGGTTCGTGCTCCCCGTAGGTGGTGCCCGGCCCTTGCAAGGCCGGCGGGCCCAGCAGCGTCGCGTCCCGAACCCCCGTCCAGGGTGACACCTTGGGCGGGGCCTTGAAACGGTTCGGACCCGAGACGGGACCCGCGTAGGGAATACCCTTGAAGGCCAGCGCGCCCCGACTGTGTCCACCCCGCACGCGGCCCCCTGTCGTTTCGACCTCCACGAACGGTCCCACCGTCCTGGTGAACCAGATGCCGTCGTCGGCGCGGGCGTGAACCCCGAAATAGGGGGCGGTCGCCACGGCCGCACCCGCGCGCAACACGGCGCGGCGGTTGAGGGATAGGGGCACGGTTATCCTCCCGTTTCATTTTATGGGCCGGCAACGGGTCCCGGCCAAGGAACCAGCGGCGGCCTTCCTGATAACGGTAACATAAATGCCGCGATGGGCAACCGCCTGGGCGGCGGGACGTGGCCGGGAATATCGGGGGCGTTTGATGCTCACCCCGCCGATTGGATCATTTCCACCCGGTTGCGGCCGCCTTCCTTGGCGCGGTACAGGGCGGCGTCGGCGCGGGCGTAGAGGTCGTCCAGCCCCTCGCCGTGGCGCAGTTCCGCCAGGCCCAGGCTGGCGGTGATGCGGATGGCGGCGCCCCCCTCGATCGGCACGCAGTCGTCGCCGATGGCCTGGCGCACCCGGTCGGCCAGCAGGCGGGCGCCCTGGGCCGCGGTATGGGGCATCACCACGGCGAATTCCTCCCCGCCGATGCGCCCCACCAGGTCGGTGCCGCGCACATGGCTGGCGATCACCCGGCCGGCGGCGGCCAGCACGGCGTCGCCACCGGGATGGCCGTGGGTGTCGTTCACGCGCTTGAAGTCGTCCAGGTCCAGGATGGCCAGCGTCAGGGGCGTGCCGTGGCGGTTGGCCAGCGCCACCATATCTTGCGCGCGTTCCATGAAATGGCGGCGGTTGGCGCAGCCGGTCAGCGGATCGGTGGTGGCCAAGTGCAGCAGGCGATCGTTGGCGGCGCGCAAGTCGGCGGTGCGGTCGGCGATCTGGTGTTCCAGTTCCGCCTGCCGCCGCCGCAGGTAACGGGTGCGCCACCGCACCACCACCACCACCGCCAACACCAGCAGCCCCGCGGCCAGCAGCCGCACCCATAGGCGCTGGTACCAGGCTGGCGTCACGCGCAGCGGCAGGGCCATGTCCCGTTCCGTCCACAGGCCGTCGCGGTTGCTGCCCCGCAGCCGCAGGGTGTAGTTGCCCGGCGGCAGGTTGGAATACAGCGCCAGGCGGCGGGTCACGTCGGCCTTGATCCACCCGGAATCATAGCCCTCCAGCTGGTAGGCGTAGAGGTTCCGGCCCGGTGACGTGTAGTCCAGGGCGGCGAACTCCACCGCCAGGCTGTCCGTCTCTGGGGTCAGCACCAGGGGCGCATCCTTCTTCAGCCGCCCCACGGGATAGGCTTGGCCGCCCACCCGCAGGTCGGTGATGACCACGGGTGCCGCGAAGCGCCAGGCGGGCAGGGTGCCGGGACGCACCACGGTCAGCCCGCCCTTGGAGCCGAACAGCGCCTCCCCGGCCGGGGTGGCGGCGCTGGCGCCCACGAAATAGTCCACCAGGGCGGACCCGTCAGCCCGGCGCACCGCCCGGATTTCCAGGGTTTGCGGGTCGATGCGCGCCAGGCCGTCGTCGGTGCCGGCCCAGATGACGCCCTCCCCATCCATCTGCAGGCTGCACACATTGGGGTGGGGCATGCCCTGGGCGATGCCGAAGTGGCGGAAGCGCGGCTTGCCGTTCGCGTCGCGTCCGGTCATCAGCGCCAGGCCGCCGCCGAAGGTGCCCACCCACAGGCGCCCCTGGCGGTCAATCAGCAGGCTGGAGATATAAGGGTCGGGCAGGCCCCGCGGGTCTTCCGGGGCCGGGGCTATGTGTTCGACCTTGCCGGCGGCCAGGTCGAAGTGGTTCAGCCCGTTCCGGGTGCCGATCCACAGTTCATGATCGCCGACGGTAAGCAGGGCACGGATGGTGCGATCGGACAGTTGCTCCTGATCATGGGGGGCTCCACCGAAGACCGGGCGCCCCGGCGTGCCGCCGGGACCGTCCATGGAATAGCTGTGGAGCCCATCCTCTTCGCCGCCCACCCACAGCATGCCCTGGTGGATGACAATGGTTTCGGTCGGAGCGGCGGGATCGCGGCCCGAAAGGGTGACGCGGCGCACGGCCAATGCCGCCGCATCGGCGCGGTAAACACCGCGCCGTGTGGCGATGTACACGCGGCCCGCCTCATCCTGGGTCATGGAATAGACGATGTCGGGGGGCAGCGCGTCCTCCGGCCGCCCGGGATCGGGGCGCAGCGCCGCCACCCGCCCGGCCAGTGGGTCGATCACATCGACGCCGCCATCGAAATACCCCAGCCAGACGCGGCCGTCGCGGGCCGCCATCACGGCGAACACGTCGCTGGCGCTCAGGCCTCCGGGCCGGCTGCCACCGAACACGGTGGCGATCAGGCCGCTGTCATGGGGGTGATAGCTGAGGCCGCCGGTGCCGCCGACCCACAGCGACCCCGCGCTGTCACGCATCAGCGCCCAGATGTCGTCATGGGCCAGGCTGTTGGGCTGGGTGCGGTCATGGCGGATGGGCCGCATCGCGCCCGTGCGGGTGTCGATGGCGACGATGCTGCGGTTGCGCAAACCCACCCAGATCTCATCGGGACCCGCGGCGCAGATGGCGGAGATCCAGCCCATCAGGTCGGTAGCGCTGGGATTCACCGCGTGCGGGGACGCGCCCGGCGTGTCGATGACGAACAAGCCTTGGCGGATGGTCCCGATCCAGATGCGCCCGCCACCATCCTGGAACAGGACCGAGACATTCGTTGGCTGCGTGTCGGCGCTCGTGGCCTGGGGCAGCGGCACCGCCGTGAAAGTGGCACCGTCCGGGGCCCGATAGGCCAAACCCCGGGCCGTGCCCACCCACAGGCCGCCGGCGCCGTCGCGCAACACCGCCTGAACCCGGCCAGCTGGCAGATCGCCCACCTGCGGCGCGCCGGCGCGCAGGGCGGTCACCGCCCTGCTGGCGATGTCCAGATGGCGCAAACCGTCCTCGGTTCCGATCCACAGGCCGTGATCGCCGTCGCCGGTGATGGCGCCGATGTCCGGCCGGCCGGCGATGGGGCCCAGGGGTATGGTTTCGAACCTGTCGCCGGCGGCGTCGTACAGCGCCAGGCTGTTGGTGCCCACCCAAAGGTGGCCGTCGGGGTCGACGAACAGGCTTTTGACGAAGTCGCTGGGCAGGCTGCCGGCCACGGCCAGGTCGGCGGTGTAGCTCTTGAAGCGGTATCCGTCCCAGCGGGCCAGGCCGCTTTGCGTCCCCACCCAGATGAAGCCGTCATGATCCTGCACAAGGGCGGTCGGCACCGGGTGGGGCAGCCCCTGGTCCCGGCCATAATTCTGGAACACGGTTTCCGCCAGGCCTGACCACCGCTCCATCCCGGCGGCCCAGGCATGAGGGTGAAGACCGGCCCCGGCCATCAGCAGCGCGATACCGCACAACCGGATGCCGCGTATGAGGGAACCGCCTATCCGCGCCACGCTCAAGATACTGCCGCCCATCATTCACACAATGCATGGGACCATAACATGCGGGGCGTGTCTTAACACCCGCCGCTTGCTACCAGCACGCTATCTTCTGGTCAGGGCATCGGGAATTTTCAGCGGATCTCAGGTGGCTTTTCAATATCTTGCTCTCGTCGGGCCTTGTGCCGCACCGGGGTTTTGACCCATCGTTCGCCCAACAAAGGAACATGGGGGCATCCGTTGCGCACTTCCCTGGTGGCCGTCCTGGCCCTGACCTTGGTCGCGAATTCGGCAGTGGTTACGACCATCGCATCCGCCGCACCCGGCGCGCCTGTCGCCGCAACCCCGCCCGCCCTGCAGGGACTGCCCCTCCAGGATGGCCTGATGCCGGTCCGGGTCGACAAGGCCCAGGGCAAGATCTTTCTGACCCTGCCGGCGCCGGGCAGCGACGGTGTGATGGCGCGGTACCTCTACACGCCGGCGCTGCGCACTGGCCTGGGCTCCGCCCCCACCTTCCTGGACCGGGGACGCATCGGACAGACGCAGGTGCTGGCCTTCCGCCTGTTGGGGGCCAAGGTCGCCCTTCAGTTCGAGAACCCGCGCTTCCGCAATCCCACGGCCGCCGGCCCCAGCGCCGACTTCGCCACCTCCATCGTCTGGATGGGGGATGCTGTGCCGTTGCCCGACGGGCGGGTGGCGGTGGATATCGCCAAGTTCCTGACCGCCGACATGCTGGGCATCGCCAAGTCGCTGGGGCAGGAGGGCGACGCCATCGGCACCGGCGGCGCGCCGCAGGGGGCGGGCCGGGGCTTCAGGCTGGACGGGGGCTTGAGCGCCGTCGATCCCACCTCGCTCAAGCTGTTTCCCGACAATCTGGAGGTCGACGCTATCCAGACCTACACCTCCGACCATCCGGGGGCGGAGGTGGAAAACATCGCCCCCGACGCCCGGCAGGTCAGCTTCACCGTCCATCACAGTTTCGTGCGCCTGCCGGGCCCCGGCTTCACCCCGCGCGCCTTCGACCCCCGCATGGGCGGTTTCTCCACCCAGGCGGTGGATTACGGCCGCCCCCTGGGCCAGGACGTGGTGCACGACGTGGCCAACCGCTTCCGCCTGGAAAAGGTGGACCCGGCCGCCGCCCGTTCCCGCGTCAAGAAGCCCATCGTCTTCTACCTGGACCGCACGGTGCCGGAGCCGATGCGCACCGCCCTGCTGGAGGGCATCAACTGGTGGGCCCAGGCCTTCGAGGCCGCCGGCTACATCGATGCCTTCAAGGCGGAGCCGCTGCCCGAGGGCGTGGACCCCCTGGACGTGCGCTATAACATCGTCAACTGGGTGGACCGCGCCACCCGCGGCTGGTCCTACGGGCAGGAGATCGTGGACCCGCGCACGGGGGAGATCGTGAAGGGCATGGTGGTCTTAGGCTCCGAACGGGTGCGGCAGGACATCCTGATCTTCCAGGGACTGGTGGGGGCGGACAAGATCGGGACCGGCGGGCCCAACGATCCGGTGCAGGTGGCGCTGGCCCGTTTGCGCCAGTTGGGCGCGCATGAGGTGGGGCACGCCCTGGGCTTCGCCCACAACTTCGCCGCCAGCACCCAGGGTCGCGCCTCGGTCATGGACTATCCCGCCCCGCGCATCGGCCTGGTGGATGGCCACCCCGACCTGTCGGACGCCTATGGCACCGGCGTGGGCGCCTGGGACAGGGCGACGGTGGACTGGCTGTACGGGACCGCGCCGGCCGGCCAGGACGACCAGGCTGCGGCCGACGCCAAGGCCGCGGCGGCGGTGGCGGCCGGCCTGCGCTATGTCCAGGACGACAACGCTCGCCGGCCGGACACGGCCCAGCCCTGGGGCGGCCTGTGGGATGACGGCGCCGATCCGGTGGCGGAGCTGACCCGCCTGATGGGCGTGCGCCGCGCCGCCATCGACCAGTTCGGCCTGAAGGCGCTGGCGCCGGGGGAGGCGGTGGCCGAGCTGCGCCGCCGCTTCGTGCCCATCTGGCTGTTGCACCGCTATCAGGTGAACGCCGCCGCCAAGTCGGTGGGCGGCGTCACCTTCGCCTATGCGGTGAAGGGCGACGGGCGTGAGGCGTCAGTGCCCGTGGCCGCCGATGCCCAGCGCGCCGCCCTGTCGGCCTTGCTTTCCACCCTGTCGGCCGATCAGTTGCGCGTGCCGGCCGGCCTGCTGCCCCTGCTGTCGGCCGCGCGCAACGGCAGCGACAACCGCCAGTTCGATATCGAACTGTTCGCCACCGCCGGCGGCCCGGTGTTCGACCCGCTGGTGGCGGCGGACGTTGCGGCCTCCGTCACGCTGAACACCCTGCTGGCGCCCAGCCGCCTGGCGCGGCTGGCGGTGCAGCACGCCGCCGATCCTCAGGCGCTGGGGGTGAATGAGGTGCTGGAGCGGCTGGTGTCCACCGTTCTGCCGGACAAGACTGACGCCGTCAGCCGCCGCGTCGCCTATCGCGCCATCGTCACCATGGCCCAGGTGGCCCGCCGCCCCGGCACCACGCCGGAGGTGGCCGCCCTGCTGGACCAGCGCGTGCATGAGGTGGCCGAGGCGCTGGCCCGTGGCCGGGGGGACGCGGAGGAGCGCGCCTGGGGCCTCAGCCTGGCCCGCCAGCTGCTGGACCCGCAGCAGGCGGACAAGCTGCTGGCCGACCGTTCCCGCGCGGTGGACGTGCCGCCTGGCGATCCCATCGGCGGGGAAAGCGACTGGATGGATTTGCCCTGAGCGGCCAGGCTTCCCGCAAAAGCTCTGCCCACCCATATGACGGGCGGGGCCGCGCGGCTCCGCCTGTTGAGGAAGGGGAAATGCCATGATGCGGCTGAACGATAATCTGACAGTGCGCACGGTGGTGCACGCCGGTGGCATGGAGTGGGTGCCCAGCCCGTCCCCCGGTGTGGACCGCCGCATGCTGTCGCGCATCGGGGATGAGAAGGCGCGCGCCACCTCCATCGTCCGCTATGCCGCCGGCAGCCGCTTCCCCACCCACCGCCATCCAGGCGGCGAGGAGTTCCTGGTGCTGGAGGGCGTGTTCCAGGATGAGACGGGAGATTTCCCCGCCGGCACCTATGTCCGCAACCCGCCCGGCAGCGGCCACGCCCCGGGTTCCGCGCCCGGCTGCGTCATCTTCGTCAAGTTGTGGCAGTTCCGGGCGACGGATGCCGAGCGCGTCGTGCGCCAGCCGGGGGAGGGGGAGGCGCTGCCCGCCCGCCCTGGCGTCGAGCGGGCCCTGCGCCTGTTCGCCGATGGGCATGAGGACGTACGGCTGGAGGACTGGCGAGCGGATGCCGAGGTGAGCCTGAGTAACCCGGATGGGCTGGAACTGCTGGTTCTCTCCGGCGGCTTCATGGAAGGGGGCGAGATGTTCCGCCCCCAGTCCTGGCTGCGCCTGCCCGCCGGCCAGGACCTGGTGGTCCACACCGGCGGGCAGGGGGCCCGCGTTTGGCTGAAGGCCGGGCCGTTGCTGCACCCGGACGTTTGCGCCTTCTGATCAGGCCAGGGCGGCCGGTGCGCGCCGGGCGGGCCAGAAGCGGCTGTCGCGCAGCAGGCCGGCGGAAACCAGCGACACCAGCACTCCGACGGGGAAGATTTCATTGAAGGTCATGGACAGGCGATAGAAGGGGTTGGCGTACTTCGCCTTCATCTTGTCCATCTCCGCCGTCAGGGCGGCCAGGGCCTCGTCCGAGGCACCCTTGGCCTTTTGCTGGCTGATCATCGCCTGGGCGTAGTCGTTGACATAGTCCATGTGATGCAGGGCCTGCGTCGCCTCCCACGCCAGGGCGTAGATCACCCCGCCGACGACGCTGATGCCCAGGCCCAGGAACAGGGCCGGCCAGAAACGGATGACGCCGCCCAATGTGGTATCGCGGTGGCGCTTCACCGCCAGGAAAATGGTGCTGAGCCCCACCAGCATGGTGGCATAGCCCAGGGCCATTTCGACGGCCATGGGCAGGTGGCCGTGCGGGACCGTGGTCAGCACCGCCATGGCCAAGCCGGAAATGAGGCCGGCGGCCAAGCCGTGGGTCAGGATTTTGCGCAGCATGCGAACGCCCCTTGTCTTGGTGTGATTACGCCCCCTCACAGGCCCGCAAATCCGGCCACGGGCAATCGCCCGAACGGGTGATTTGGATGGAATCACCCATAATTCAGGGCACCAGGCCCAGCTCGCGGGCGCGGTTGACGGCGTCGGTGCGGCGCTGGGCGCCCAGCTTCTCGAACAACCGGGCCAGGTGGGTCTTGACCGTGTTGGGGGAGATGTCCAGCACTAGGGCGATCTCCTTGTTGGAGCGGCCGGCCGCCAGTTCCCGCAGCACGGTCAGTTCGCGCGCGCTGATGCCCAGGCCGGCCTGGGCCTGGACGTTGCCCTCGGCCGGCAGCGGCGGGGCGGGGCGCATGAGCCGCACGCCCACCGCGACACCCAGGGCCAGGAAGCCGGCCGCGATCAGGAACAGGGTGATGTCGTCGGAATGGGCGCGGGCCAGGCGCTGATAGTCCAGCCATTGCAGCGCCATGGTGCCGGCGGCCAGGGCCAGGCCATAGAGCGACACGCGCCGCACGGTCGGCAGCCAGTCCGCCCGGCGCTGGAGCACGGCCCGCATGCGCTGCGGTACCAGGCGCTGCGGCAACAGGGGACGGCGCATGGCTTTCCTTTTGGCTGATCAGACCATTCGCCATGAAGGTCCGTCGGCGACCGTCCCGCTGTCAAGCCGGCCTCAGCCGGCGGCGTAGGCCACGGCGATGCGGGCGGCCAGGGCGGCGTTGTTCTTCACCAGGGCGATGTTGGCCGTCAGGCTGCGGCCGCCCGACAGCTCGTTGATGCGGGCCAGCAGGAAGGGGGTCAGGTCCTTGCGGCTGATGCCCCGGCCTTCGGCCTCCGCCACCGCGTCCGCGATGGTGCCGTCGATGAAGACGGGGTCCAGGGCGTCGGCCTCGGGGATGGGGTTGGCGATCAGGATGCCGGTGCCGCAGCCCAGATCGCGGTGCAGGCGCATGGCGGCGGCGATCTCATCCGCGCTGTCCAGGCGATGGTCGGCCTTGTGGCCGCTGCTGCGGGTGAAGAAGGCGGGGAAGTCGTCGCTGCCATAGGCGATGACGGGCACGCGCTGGGTTTCCAGGAACTCCAGCGTCTTGGGGATGTCCAGGATGGACTTCACCCCGGCGCAGACCACGGTGGTGGGCGTGCGGCCCAGCTCCGTCAGGTCGGCGGAGATGTCGAAGGTGGCCTCCGCCCCCCGGTGCACGCCCCCCACGCCGCCGGTGGCGAACAGGGGGATGCCGGCCAGGTCGGCGAGGCGCATGGTGGCGGACACGGTGGTGCCGGCGCTGCCCCGCCGCACCATGACGGCGGCGAGGTCCCGGCTGGACGCCTTCACGACCCCCTTGGCCTGGGCCAAATCCTCCAGCTCCTCCCCCGTCAGTCCGGCACGGGCCACGCCCCGCACCACGGCGATGGTGGCGGGCACGGCGCCGTTGGCGCGCACCACATCCTCCACGGCCAGCGCCGTTTCCAGGTTGGCGGGGTAGGGCATGCCATGGGTGATGATGGTGGATTCCAGCGCCACCACCGGCCGGCCGGCGGCCAGCGCGTCGGCGACCTCGGGGCTGAGGGCGGGTTTCAGAAGAGACATCGGGGACCTCAAATCGTCAGGCGGTTCAGGTTGGCGTCAAGCAAGTGCGGTGACAGGCCGGGGTGGACGCTGGCGGCGCTTTCGGTGGTCAGCGCGCCCACCAGGGCGCCCATCCTGGCGGCGGCGGTCAGGTCGTCGCCGGCCACCAGGCGGTAGAGGGTGCCGGCGATCATGGCGTCGCCGGCGCCGGTGGTGTCCAGGGGCAGGGCGGGAACCGCCGGGATATGGGCGGCGACGCCATCGCTGGCGATGGCCGTGCCCATCGCCCCCAGCGTGACGACCGTGCCGCCGGCACCCCGCGCCCGCAGCGCCAGGGCCGCCGCCACGGCGCCCTCCGGGCCGGCATGGCGGCTGCCCAGCAGGGCGTTGGCCTCATCCAGGTTCATGAACAGCAGGTCGATGCCCGCCAGGTTCCGGGGCAGGCGCGCCAGCTTGGGGATGGAGACGGCGTCGATGGCGAGGTTGAAGCGCGCCCCCCGGCGCCGCATGGCCAAGGCCGCCAGCGTTTCGGCCGGCAGGTTGCAGTCGGCGAAGACCCAGCTTGCCGACGCCAGATGCGGCCAGGCGCGGTCCAGCAGGGTGGGCGTGAGCAGGTCGAAGACGCGCATGTCGGCGGCGGCCAGGGCCAGGTCGCCGTCCGGCCCCAGGATGGCGGCGTACTCGGCGGTGGGGGCCTCGCCGGTGGTTATCACCTGGCTGACGTCTACGCCGAGGCCCCGCAGATGGCCCAGGATTTCGCGGCCGGCCTCATCCTCCCCCACGATGGAAACCAGGGCGGTGGGCACGGCCAGGCGGGCCAGGTTCTCCGCCACGTTGCGGGCGACGCCGCCGGGGCTGCGCACCCCGGTCACGGGGTTGGAGGTGGCGGGAACCAGGGGGGCCAGCGCCTGGTACTTGCGATCCAGCACGGCGCCACCCAGGCACACCACGCGGCGGCCCGCCGGCAGGATATAGCCCCGGCCCAGCAGCAGGCCCTTCTGCGTCAGGCTGACGACATGGGCGGCGACGGTGGAGCGGGCCAGGCCCAGCGCATCCGCCATCTCTTGCTGGCTGGCGAAGGGGTTGGCTTCGATGGCGGCTAAAACCGCGCGTTCCTGGTCGGTAAGGGTCGTCATGCCGATGGGCCCGGTGGCGGTTTCGCCTGCTGCGCAAAGGGCTATCTAAACATCTGTTTTACAAAAAACAATTGTTTGAGCGCATTGGGCATGCTTCTGGTTGTGCATATCTCTTGTCACAACTCGTAACTTAATACGTCTTGGCCGGCGACGCCGATTTGTCCATACTCCAGGTTGTCTATTTATATATTAATGCGTTTATGACGGGCAAAGCGTCGGACGCCTTGATGGGGGATGGAATGCGGCGATCAATGACGGCGATGGCACGCCGGTGGGGAATGTGCGCGGCCGTGGCGCTGGGGGTTGGGCTTGCGGCGGGGGCGGCGGCCGCCGACCCGCAGGTGGAAATCCTGGTGCATGGCGATGCCCGGACGGGCGCCCACTTCGACTATGTCACCTGGGCGCCCAGTCCGACCCTGGTGCGGGTGCGCCCCGGTTCCGGTTTGGCGCCGGACGCCACCGTCACCGTCGTGCTGACCAACGGCACCGCTCCGGCCGATGGCAAGGGCCATGTCAACTTCGCCCTGACGACGGACGAGTATAGGAAGGCGGTGGAGGGGGGCGGCGCCAAGGACCAGATCACCCTGACGCTGAAGGCCGACGGCACCCCCCAACCCATCATCGTGGCGGGTGATTTCCCGCATTTCAGCCGGAACGACAAGGACACGCCCATCGTCGCGCACCTGGGCACCGCCGCCGGGCCGGAGGTGGGCGCCGCCGCCGTCATGGTGCGGGTGCGCCGCAATGAGGAGACGCTGAGCGCGGAGGAGCGCAGCCGCTTCCTGTGGGCGCTGGCGGCGTTGCGCTTCCAGAAGTCGCCGGACCCGCGCTGGAAAGACACCTATACCTTCCTGGTCGAGATGCACGACATCGGCGCGCGGGGCATCATGGAGCCGGAGCCGGAACTGGCGGCCAAGGGCTATCCCGACCAGGAACACAAGGCGGCCGCCTTCGTGGCCTGGCATCGCGCCTTCCTGCTGGAGATGGAGCGCGCGCTGCAGAAGGTCGACCCGGCGGTGACGCTGCCCTACTGGCCCATGTACTACTCCCCGGGGAAGGACGGGGCGACGGTGTTCCACGCCGACTTCACCGGCGCCAACACCGTGGCCAATGACCCGGATTTCATGGCGACGGATCTCATCCGGTTCGACGCCGGCAACCCTTTGTACGGCTGGAACATGCCGGGACGCGGGCCGCTGATGCGCTGGCGCCAGGATCGCAACAACGTCAAGCTGTTCAACACGCCCGGCATGCTGCTGGACAAATCCAAGGCGGGGCTGAAGTCCAACTATTCCTTCATGGCGGGATCGGTGGAGGCCAACCCGCATAATGTCGGCCATGGCTGGTCTGGCGTGTGGATGTCGAACTGCAGGATCTCCCCCAGCGATCCCATGTTCTGGCCATTCCACACCTACTTCGACTGGGTTTGGGCCGCTTGGCAGCAGCATTACGACCGTTTCCGGTCCGATGGCGCCGATCCCGCCCAATATTGGCCCAACGACGCCTATGCCGACGGCAACCCCAGCAACCAGACCAATCCGCTGGGCCATCATCTGCGCGACACCATGTGGCCGTGGAACGGGGACATCCAGCCCACGCCGGTGGCGACCTTCAGCGCCCGCCGCCCGCCGGAGACCGTGGGGGGGCCGTTCGCGGCGTCGGGCGTGCCGGGCCTGTGGCCGCAGACCCCGGCCAAGCCCACGCCGGGCGTGTTCATCGACTACGCCGGTTATGTCACGTCCGATACCGACAGCGGCGTCGGCTATGACAACCTGCCCTGGTCGCCCAAGCAGCAGGCGCAGCCTTTCCAGGGCGACACCGCCCCCCGCCGGCCGCGCTGGCCGTCTTCCTGGCCAAGGACCGCCCGGCGGCGGAACGGGTGGAGCAGGGGGGCCAGGTCGACTTGGCCGCAGCCTTGGATGCCGAGACCGCCATCGCAGGCGTTGCACTGGCGGTGGGCGAGGATGCGGAGGTGCGCGCGGCGGCCCTGGACATTCTGGCCCGCGTCGACACCGCGACCGCGGTGGAAACAGCCTACAAGGTCGAGGGCGACGCCAAGAACCCCACCCTGGCCCATACGGTGGAGCGGGTGCGCGCCATGAGCATGTTCACCAACCGACCGGTTGAGATGCCGGCGGTGGCCGTCCCGGCGGCGCCCAAGACGGTGTCGGTGCTGGACAAGAAACTGTACAGCGCCGCCCGGAACGGCGTGCCCGACAACAATCAATGCCTCGTGGGCAGCCTGACGGTGGAGTTGCAGAATTTCCTGGCGAAGCCGACCAACGCCGTGCGCATGTTCCCACAGGATGCGGCGGCCTTCATCGCCTCCACCAACCTGTTCGAGGCGGTGCCGGCGGCCAACAGCCACCATGTGCATGAAGAGCACGCCGACGATTGCAAGACGCCCTTCTCCAAGACCGCGACGCTGGACACCATGCGCCGCCTTGTGAAAGCCAGCGCGACCACGCCCACCAGCGTCGGCGTCGATTGGTGGAGGACCAAAGCGATGGCCGTCACCGTGCTGGCCAATGCCGGCGATGGGGGCACCGTCAACCTGGTGAAGGACCTGGCGATGGATGCCAAGGCCACGGTCGATGCCCGCGCGGCGGCCGTGAACAGCCTGCGGCATATGAACGAAGCGGTCTTCGAGATTGTGGTGAGCAGCCTGGATCGGGACCCGATGACACCCTCCGCGCTGAAGGCGCAGGCCATCGCCGCCGTTGGCGCTTATGTCCAGGACCATGGCCGCGACCTGCGGTCGGACCAGCGCGCGCGCCTTGCCCACCTGCTGGCTACCGTGTCGGCCCAATCGCCGGAGGAACGGGCCGCGCTGGCCACGGCCCAGCGTATGCTGGCCCTGGCCGCCGGCTGATCCCATTCGTCCCATCCTCGACCGGACGGCGCGGTCCGTAGGCCGCGCCGTCCAGCCCCTTGAAGGAACAGTCCCATGGCCAATCCCCCGACCTTCGCCGACGTGCAGACCATCCTGTTCACCATCACCGCCTCGCAGGACGACATCCAGGAGCGGATCGAAATCTACGGCCGCCATGATGCCCAGGGCCGCTACAGCTGGGAAACCGAGCAAGAACTGCTGAACTCCATCGCCAACCCCTACGGGAGAGGCGACGTGCGGCTGATCCCCAACCTGAATTATGCCGCCATGACCGACGACGAGATCACCGAGCAGTGCACGCTGGTGTCCAAGCTGTCGCCCGGTGCGGATGGCAGTGACCCCGCCATGCCGCCGCTCAGCCCCGCCACCGCGCGCCGCCATGCCAGGCCAGATGAGCTGGCCACCATCCGCGACTGGCTGCGCACCCTGCCTTATCCCCGCGGATTCTGACCCATTCCCCGCGACTCAGTGGGCGTCATTTGGGATACGATATCCTCCGTCGGTTGCGCTGGACGGCCCCTTGGGGCCATTCATCAACCCTGGGTCCGGGCCAAATGGCCCCCTGGTGCGGCGGTCGGCGTCCCACCCTTGCGGGGCGCCGCCGCCCATGGTCTAAAAGTCGCCATCAGGCACCAGAGATGCCGACCGATCAGGGGACCATCCTTCATGCGCATCACCACGTTCGTCTCGTGCTTCGCCCTGCTCATGGCCATGGGCGCCCCCACCTACGCCGCCGACAAACCGTCTGACAAGGCCGCCCAGTCGGCGTCGAAGGATGATGGCGACCTGGCGCCGTTCCCGGCGCCGAAGTCGGTCAAGCAGACGGCCACCATCGCCGGCAAGCGCGTCGAGTACACGGCCACCGTCGGCTCCCTGCCGGTGAAGGATGAGAAGGGCAAGACCATTGGCGAGGTGGTGTACACCGCCTACACCGTGGCCGGTTCCGGCGCCGCCTCCCGGCCGGTGACCTTCGCCTTCAACGGCGGTCCCGGCGCCTCGTCCGTTTACCTGAACCTGGGGGCCATTGGTCCCAAGCAGGTGGCCTTCGGCAAGGCCGGCGACAGCCCGTCCGATCCGGCGGTGCTGAAGGACAACGCCAACAGCTGGCTGGACTTCACCGACCTGGTGTTCATCGACCCCATCGGCACCGGCTTCTCCCGCACCCGGGTGGATGAGGAACAGACCAAGAAGGCGTTCTACACCGCCAATTCCGACATCCATTACCTCAGCCGCATCATCTATGACTGGCTGCTGACCAATAACCGCCTGACCAGCAAGAAGTACCTGGTGGGTGAGAGCTACGGCGGCTATCGCCTGCCGCGCCTGGCCTATTACCTGCAAAGCCGCATCGGCGTCGGCGTGTCGGGCATGACCCTGGTGTCGCCCTATCTGGACCCGCCCGCCATCGGTGAGGCCGACGCCCTGTCGCCCCTGCCGTGGATGATCAACCTGACCGCCATGGCCGCCGGCAATTTCGAGCGCCAGGGCAAGCCGCTGAACGAAACCACCATGGGCCCGGTCGAGAAGTACGACCGGACGGAGTTCATGACCGACCTCATGGCCGGCCCGCGCGACAAGGCCGCCACCGACCGCCTGTCCGCCAAGGTGGCGGACCTGACCGGCCTGGACCCCAAGCTGGTGCGGCGCATGAACGGCCGGGTGGACATCGGCACCTATCTGCGGGAAATCCACCGCGCCGAGGGCAAGGTGGGCTCGGTCTACGACAGCAACGTCACCGCCTACGATCCGTTCCCGTCCAGCGCCGAGGCCCGCTACAACGACCCGCTGCTGGATGGCCTGATCGCCCCCACCACCTCCGCCATGGCGGACTTCGTCACCAACCAGGTCGGCTGGAAGGTGGAGGCGCGCTACAACGCCCTGTCCTATGAGGTCAACGAGGCTTGGACCCGCGACCATGAGGACAGCCCGGTCACCGACCTGCGCAAGGCCATCGCCAACGATCCCAAGATGGCGGTGACCATCGTCCACGGCTGGAACGACCTGTCCTGCCCCTACTTCGGTTCCCGCCTGCTGATCGACCAGATGCCGACCTTCGGCGTGGCGGAGCGGGTGAAGCTGCGCATGTACCCGGGCGGCCACATGTTCTACGCCCGCCCGGACAGCGGCGCCTCCTTCCGCAAGGACATCATGGCGATGTACGACGTGAAGTGACCGCCTGACCCGATTTGAAGAGTGTGCCGGCCGGGACCCGTTCCCGGCCGGTTTTTCATTTATAGGCCAGAGCCGCTCACCCGACGCGTGCGCCGGTGGTAGGGTCGAACAGCAGCGGCGCGCCGGGTGGTACAGCCAGGCCCACGGCGTCCCCGGGCGCTAGGCGCCGCCCGTCCATGGTGAACAGCTTCAGTCGTTGAGCGCCGAGGGCCAGGTGCGCCACCTGGCCGGTGCCCGCGGTCTCCACCACGTCAACGCGCGCCGCGACACCCTCGGCGGGATCGGCCAGGGCCAGGCGTTCGGGGCGCAGGCCCAGGGTGACAGCGGCGCCGGGTGCCAAGCCGGTGGGCGGCTGCACGCGGGCTAGCGTCTGGCCCTCCACCACCAGGGCGCCGTCGGCTGCCAGCGTCGCGTCCAGGAAGTTCATGGGCGGGGAACCGAGGAAGCCCGCCACGAACAGGTTGGCGGGGGTGTCGTAGAGATCCTGGGGGCTGCCCACCTGTTGAATAGCGCCGTCGTTCAGGGCGACGATGCGGTCGGCCATGGTCATGGCCTCCACCTGGTCGTGGGTGACATAGACGCTGGTGGCGCCCAGCTCCCGGTGCAGCTTGCGGATCTCATAGCGCATCTGCTCCCGCAGGCGGGCGTCCAGGTTGGACAGGGGCTCATCGAACAGGAAGGCCTTGGGGTTGCGCACGATGGCCCGGCCCATGGCCACGCGCTGGCGCTGGCCGCCGGACAGGGCCTTGGGCTTGCGCTCCAGCAGATTGGTCAGGCCCAGCTTCACAGCGGCCGCCTCCACCGCCTGGGTGATCTCGGCCGGGGGCAGGCGGCGCTGCTTGAGCGCGAAGCTCATGTTCTCCCGCACCGTCATGTGCGGGTAGAGGGCGTAGGACTGGAACACCATGGCGAGGTCCCGGTCCTTGGGCGCCACGTCGTTCACCAGCCGGCCGTCGATGTGGATCTGGCCGCCGCTGGGTTCCTCCAGCCCGGCGATCAGGCGCAGCAGGGTGGACTTGCCGCAGCCCGACGGCCCCATCAAGGCCACGAACTCCCCCTCCCGTATCTCCAGGTTGATGCCGCGCAGCACCGGGCCGCCGCCGTAATCCTTGCTCACTCGGGACAGGGTGATGGTGGCCATGGGGATGGGTCAGCCTTTCACGGCGCCGGCCGTCAGGCCCTGCACCAGATAGCGTTGGATCAGCAGGAAGAAGGCGCCGACCGGCAGCAGGGCGAGCACGCCGGCCGCCATCATCTGCCCGAAATCGACCGAGAATTTGGAGACGAAGCCCAGCAGCCCGGCGGGGAAGGTGCTGACGGCGGCGGAGGAGTTCAGCATCAGGCTGAACAGCAGCTCGCTCCACGCCGCGGTGAAGACGAAGCCGCCGGTGGCCGCCAGCCCGGGTAAGGTCAGGGGCAGGATGACGCGCCGCAGGGCCTGGAAGCGGGTGGCGCCGTCCATCATCGCCGCC
Organism: Nitrospirillum karajorum; assembly: GCF_036348415.1. Taxonomy (NCBI): domain Bacteria; kingdom Pseudomonadati; phylum Pseudomonadota; class Alphaproteobacteria; order Rhodospirillales; family Azospirillaceae; genus Nitrospirillum; species Nitrospirillum karajorum. The sequence continues at coordinate 362,569 of NZ_JAZBQB010000003.1, read as the reverse complement.
TCCTCCAAATCCTTCGGAATGGCCTCGAAGAAGGATTGCATGAGGAAGGCGGCGAAGGGGGTGTTGAAGGCGGTGTAGACCACCACCAGGCCGGTCAGGCTGTTGGTCAGGCCCAGTGGCGCCAGCAGGCGGAAGATGGGCGCCACGATGATGACCAGGGGGAACATCTGGCTGATCAGCATCACCCCCACCACCCAGGCCTTGCCCCGGAAGTGGAAGCGCGAGAAGGCGTAGCCGGCGGCCGACGCGGCGGCGGTGGCCAACAGACCGGTCGCGGCGGAGACGATCAGGCTGTTGCGGAAAAACAGCGGAAACTGGCTGTGCCGCAGGACGGCCCCGTAATGGTCCAGCGTGACGCGGGACGGCCACAGCCGCACGCCCTCGCCATACATCAGATCGTCGGGCGTCAGCGACACCTTCAGCAGCCAGAACAGGGGAAACAGGGCGAAGGCGACGAAGGCCGCCAGCGCCAGGGCGTGCAGTAGGCGGGGCAGCACGCGGGCAAAAGTCTTGTTCATGCCCGCTCCGTCATCGCGTGGCGCAGCACCATGACGGCGGCGGCGTAAGCCAGCAGCAACAGCAGCAGCACGGCGGCCACGGCGGAGGCGTAGCCGAAGTCCAGGCGCTGGAAGGCCAGGGTGAAGATGTAGCTGGACAGGATCTGGGTGGCGTCGGCCGGTCCGCCCTTGGTCATCACCACGATCAGCTCGGCGAAATTGGCCACCCACACGGTGCGCAGCATGACGGTGATGGCGATGGTGGGGGCCAGCAGGGGCAGGGTGACGCGGCGGAAGCGCAGCACCGGCCCGGCGCCGTCCATGGCCGCCGCCTCGTAAATGTCCTTGGGAATGGACTGCAAGGCGGCCAGCAGGGTGATGGCGAAGAAGGGGATGCCCCACCACACATTGGCGGCGATGGGGCCCCACAGCGCCAGGTGCGGGTCGGACAGGATGTTCTCCGGCGTGGCCAGCAGGCCCAGGCAGTGCAGCCAATGGGGCAGGGGGCCGATCACCGGGTTGAACAGCCAGGCCCAGGTAAGGCCGGAGAGGAAGCCCGGCACCGCCCAGGGCAGGAAGACCAGGGCCTGCACCAGCCCGCGCCCGGGGAAGGGCCGGTTCAGCAGCAGCGCCAGGATAAGGCCGAAGGTGAATTGCAGGGCCACCGACACCGCCGTCCACACCACCGTGTTGCGCAGCGCCGTCCAGAAGCCGTCGTCGTCCAGCATCTCCCGAAAATGATCCAGGCCGACGAAATCGCCGCTCAACGGGTCCAGCAGGATCAGGTCATGGAAGGCGTAGGACAGGCCGGTGACCAAGGGCACCAGCATGATGGCGGCGATCAGCAGCAGCGACGGGGCGGTGTAGAAATAGGGTTCCAGCTTCAGGGCCAGGGCGCGGCTCATGGCTTCACCCCTTCCGCCTGCTTGCGCCGGGCCTTGGTCAGATAGGCGGCCCACTGCTTGTTCATGGTGGCGGGGCTGATCTGGCCCAGCAGGGCCTGCTGGCTGCTGCGCACCACCAGACTGTCGGCGAAATAGGCGAAGCCCGGCAGATAGGTGGGCATGAGGGTGGGCACCACATCCGGGTCGGCCAGTTCCGCGAACCAGCCCTGATAGATGGCGCCGGCGTACAGTGGATCATGCGCGGTGGCGGTGTAGATGGGCAGGGCGCCCGTCTGCTGGTTCCAGGCCAGGTTGCCGGCGGGATCGTTCAGGGCCACCACCAGATTCCAGGCCAGATCCTTGTGCGCGGACCTCTTGAAGATGGACCAGCCGGCGAAGCCCAGGGTGGGATAGGCTTTGCCGTTGGGGCCCTTGGGCCAGGGCGCCACGCCGAAATCCTCCGCCTTCATGCGGGCCTTAAGCGCGATCAGGGCGTCGGGGTCCTGGTCCACCATGGCGCAAGTGCCCGTGTAGAATCCGGCCACCACCTCGTTGAAGCCCCAGTTGACGCTGTCCTTGGGCGCCAAGCCTTTCTGGTACAGGTCGATCAGCCAGCTGGTGCCGGCCACCCAGCCGGGATCGTTCAGGGTGCTGGTGCCGTCGTCATGGAAGAAGGCGTTGCCGCCGGCGATGCTCGCCCCGAACATGACCCAGCCATTCAGGCCGCCCGGACCGCCGCGCAGGCAATAGCCGGACTTGCCCGGCAACTGGGCGATCCGGGCGGCGTCGGCGCGCAACTCCTCCAGGGTCTTCGGCGGCTCGGCGATGCCCGCCTGCCGGAACACCGCCTTGTTGTAGTACAGGGCGCGCAAATAGAAGCCGTAGGGCAGCATGTAGGCGGTGTCGGCCACCGACCGCGCCACCGTTAAGGCCCGGTCGTTCAGGCCCTTGGTTTCCGGCCAGCGCGCCAGATAGGGCTCCAGGCTCTCCAACTGGCCGTTGCCGGCATAGAGGGATAGCCAGCGGTCGGGCATCTCCACCACGTCGGGGATGTCGCCGGCCGCCACCATGGTGGCCAGCTTCTCAAACGCCGATCCCCAGGCCAGGGAGGTGATCTCCACATGGGTGCCGGGGTGGCGGGCCTCGAACCCCGCCACCAGATGCTTCAGCGTCTCCGTCCGCTCGGGGCTGCTGAGCACCTCCACCAGGCGCAACTCCTCGGCGCGGGCCGGAAGCGCGGGCAGCGCGAGAGCCAGGGTGAGGAGCAGCCGCTTCAGCATCATCAGCGTTTGGCTACCCGCAAGGCCTGGTCCAGGTCGGCCCACAGCGCCTCCGTCCCCTCCAGCCCGACATGCAGGCGCACCATGGTGGCCGGCACGCCGAAATCGAGGGCGGAGTTGGGACCGGCCGCCTGGACGTGGGTGACCAGCGCCGGCACCACCAAGCTTTCATGCCCGCCCCAGCTGACGCCCAGGTGGAACAGGTCCAGCGCGTCGCACAGGGTGGGAATGTCGATGCCGTCATCCACGGTGAAGGCGAACAGGCCCGAGGTGCCGGTCAGGCCCGGCGGCAGGGGGGCCATCAGCGCCGGATGGTGAACCTTGGTGACGTTGGGATGCTCGGCCAGCCGCCGCGCCAGGGTCAGGGCCGACGCCTCGTGCGCCTTCATGCGGATGGGCAGGGTACGCAGGCCGCGCAGCAGCAGCCAGGCCTCGAACGGCCCCAGCTTGGCGCCGATATAGGGGCAGATGGCGCGGCGGATGAGGCCGGTCAGTTCCTGCCGGCCCGCCACCACGCCCGCCACCGTGTCGCTGTGCCCGCCGATGTATTTGGAGGCGGAGTGCAGCACCAAATCCACCCCCAGGGCCGCCGGCCGCTGGAAGACGGGCGTGGCCCAGGAATTGTCGATCAGGCTGACGGCGCCGTGCTTCCTGGCCAGGGCCGCCAGGGCGGCCACGTCGTGCGCCTCCATCATCCAGCTGTTGGGGCTTTCCAGGTACAACAGGCGGGCGCCGGGCAAGGCGGCGTCGACGGCGGCCAGGTCGGCGCCGTCGACGTACGTCGTGGTGATTCCCCACTTCTTCAGCAGCGTTTCGAACAGGCGATAGGCGTCCGGGTAGACATGGCGGACGCAGACGATGCGGTCACCCGGCTGCACGAAGGCCAGCACGGCGCCGGAGATGGCGGCCATGCCGCTGGGGAAGCCGATGGCATCCTCCGTCCCCTCCAGCGCCGCCATCTTGCGCTCGAACTCCGCCACCGTGGGGTTGGTGGTGCGGGAGTAGACGTTACGCGCCTTCTTGCCGGCGTAGGTGTCCGCCATCTCCTGGAAGCTGCCGAAGGTGAACAGCGAGGTCTGGACGATGGCCGGCACCACCGCCTCATAGGCATGCGCGCTCTCGTCATGCGCCACCAGGCGCTGGGCACGGGCGACGGGATCGTCAGGCGGTTCGATCATGGGGCGTTCCGGTTTTGGGGGACAGGGCCTGACTGTCGTCCCGCGCCGTTCCGGCACTGCGGGCGCGGGAAAGGACGGGTGGCCGGGCCAGCCAATGAGGTGGGGGAAGTGGAAGGGGGCGGGCGGGCGCGGGCACGGCACCTCGGATGTGTCGGCCAGGCTGGCGCTGTCCCGACGCCGCCTGAAATTGGTTTCACATCCGATGATTAGCCGCTTGGGAGGGGGTGTCAAGCGGATGCGGCCACGGCCGTCCGCGGAACCCATCGGCGGAACGGTGTGAACTTTCTTTGAAATTTCTTTTGTGACCGATGGCGGGACATGATCCTTTCTCCACCCACGCCCGTTTCCCCACCCTGGCCAGTCCTTAACGGAGCCATCGCCATGGACTTTTTCCGCCGCTTCAATTTCCTGGTCTGCGCCCCGGCCTTCGAGGCCGATGAGCTGGAGGGCACGCGGCTGCAGGACATCATCGTGGAGGTGGAGCGGCTGGGCTTCGAGGTGACCAAGGCCCGCCGCATCGAGGACGCGGAACTGGCCATCCGCACCGACGCGGCCATCGGCTGCATGGTGCTGGACTGGGGCAAGCGCGGGCCGGAAGGCAAGGCCGCGGCCCTGATCTCGCTGGTGCGCAGCCGCGGCCTGGAAATGCCCATCGTCCTGCTGGTCCGGCGCAAGCGGCTTGAAGACATCCCGATGGAGGTGATGCGGGAGATCGACGGCTACGTCTTCCTGGCGGAGGAGACGCCGCAATTCATCGCCAAGAACCTGATCAGCCGTCTGCGCCAATATGCCGAAACGCTGAAGACGCCCTTCTTCGGCGCCCTGGTCGACTATGCCGAGGAAGGCAACCAGCTGTGGACCTGCCCCGGCCACAACGGCGGCATCTTCTACAGCCGCAGCCCCATCGGCCGCATCTTCGTGGAGCATCTGGGCGAGGCCATCTTCCGCGACGACCTGGACAATTCGGTGGTCGATCTGGGCGACCTGCTGGTGCATGAGGGGCCAGCGCTGCGCGCGCAGAAGGAAGCGGCCAAGATCTTCGGCGCGGAGCGCACCTATTTCGTGCTGAACGGCACCTCCGCCTCCAACAAGGTGGTGCTGGGCGCCCTGGTGGCGGAGGACGACCTGGTCCTGTTCGACCGCAACAACCACAAGGCCGCCCACCATGGCGCCCTGCTCATGGGCCAGGGCACGCCCATCTTCCTGGAGACCGACCGCAACGCCCACGGCCTGATCGGCCCCATTGATTACGAGGCGCTGGACGAGGCGGCGATCCGCGAGAAGATCCGCACCCATCCCATGGTGAAGGACCCCGAGGCCTGGAAGAAGCCGCGCCCCTTCCGCGTGGCGGTGATCCAGCAATGCTCCTACGACGGCACCATCAACAACGCCGACCTGCTGGTGGAGAAGCTGGGCCCGCTTTGCGACTACATCCTGTTCGACGAGGCCTGGGCCGGCTTCATGAAGTTCCATCCCCTGTACCAGGGCCGCTATGGCATGGGGGTGAAGAACCTGGGCCCCAACAGCCCCGGCATCATCACCACCCAGTCCACGCACAAGCAGCTGGCCAGCTTCAGCCAGGCCTCGCAGATCCATGTGAAGGACAAGCACATCGGCGACCAGGAGCGGCGGGTGGAACACCGCCGTTTCAACGAATCCTTCCTGCAGCACGCCTCCACCAGCCCCTTCTATCCCATCTTCGCCTCGCTGGACGTCGGCGCGCAGATGATGAAGGGCAAGTCGGGCGAGGTGCTGTGGGACGACACCATCCGCCTGGGCATCGAAATCCGCAAAAAGCTGCGCGCCATCGCCCGCGAATTTATCGAGAAAGAGGGCGACGTCTCGCGGCAGTGGTTCTTCGACCCCTTCGTGCCCGACCTCACCCGCCTGGACGGCCGCGATGTGCGGTGGGAGGACGTGCCCACCGATGAGCTGGCCCGCGACCCCAGCCACTGGATGCTGGAGCCGGGGCGGTCCTGGCATGGCTACAAGCACCTGGGGCCGAACTATGCCATGACCGACCCCAACAAGCTGACCATCCTGACCCCCGGCTTCGACCGCCGCACCGGCGCCTATCTGGAACAGGGCGTGCCGGCCCCCGTGGTGGCGGAATACCTGCGCGAAAACCAGATCGTGCCGGAGAAGAACGACCTGAACTCCCTGCTGTTCCTGCTGACCCCGGGCGTGGAGAGCAGCAAGGCCGGCGGCTTGATGAGCGCGCTGATCTTCTTCAAGCGGCTGCATGACGACAACGCGCTGCTGGATGAGATCATGCCCGACTTCGTCCGCCGCCGCGCGCCGCGCTACAACGGCGTGCGCCTGGGCGACCTGTGCCGCGACATGCACAGTTTCTACCGTGATCACAACATCAGCGCCCTGCAGCGCCGCCAGTTCCGGCCGGAGCACCTGCCGGAAATGGCCATGCTGCCCCATGTCGCCGCCAAGCAACTGGTGCGCAACAAGGTGGACTTTGTCACCCTGGACCAACTGCCGGGCCGCATCGCCACCACCCTGATGCTGGTCTATCCACCCGGGATCGCCACCGTGCTGCCGGGCGAGCGGCTGACGGAACGGGCGGCGCCCATGATCGAGTATTTGAAGGTGTTCGAGCAGGCGACCAACCTGTTCCCCGGCTTCGATAACGAAATCCAGGGTGTGTATCGCAAGCTGGACCCCGACGGCCGCACCCGCTTTTATACCTACGTCGTCCGCGAATAAGGCCGCCGCCCATGAGCTTCATGCCCGACCGCGACCCCGCCACGGTTTCCGACAGTGGCCCTGGCCCGGCCGCCGCCCCCACCGTGATCGTCCGCACCTCGACCGAGGCGGATGTGGAGGCGATGCTGGCCATCTACACCCATTACATCAACCGGGGGATCGGCGATTACGAGCCCGAGCCCCTGGACGAGCACGACATCAAGCGCCGGCGCAAGAACATGCTGAACAAGCGGCTGCCCCATGTGGCGGCCGAACTGGACGGCGTGCTGGTCGGCTACGCCTATGCCGTGCCCTTCCGCAAGCGCCCGGCCTATCGCTATACGGTCAAGCACTCGATCTATGTGCATCCCGACCATCTGTCGCGGGGCATCGGCCGGCAGTTGATGCAGGTGCTGATCGACGCCTGCGCCGCGGCGGGGTACCGGCAGATGATCGGCTATATCGACGCGGAGAACACGCGGTCCCTGCAGATGCATGAAAGCTTCGGCTTCACGCGCGCGGGCTATCTACCGTCCGTCGGGTACAAGTTCGGCCGCTGGACGGACTCCGTCCAGGTGATCCGCCCCTTGGGCGAAGGCAACACCACGCCGCCGACGCCCATGCCCAAGAAGGTGAAGGCGAAGCCGGCGGCGGCCGAGCCTACGGCTCCGCCGCCGGATGCGGGGTCCTGAGGCCGCACATCGCGCTTGCCGATCACTTTACCATGGCGTTGTCGACGTCGCTGAAGTCGCCCGGTGCGGCGGACTGCTTGCAGGCGTAGCCGGGGCCCCATTGCACCAGGCCGTTCTTTCCCAGGATATAGGCCAGGTCCCATTGGCCCATCTTGCTGGCGCGGCAGGCGAGCAGGCCTTCCTCCAGGGTGGCCAGGGGCAGCAGCGTGCCATCGGCCTGCATGGCGCTGGTGATGGTGCTGAACTCACCTGGCACCCGGGACTGCTTGCAATCATAGCCGGGGCCCCATTGGACCAGGCCGTCCTTGCCGGCGATGTAGGCCAGGTCCCAATTCCCCATTTTGTTGGCGCGGCAGATGGCCAGGCCTTCCTTGGCGGTCGCCAGTTTGATCTCTCCCGCCGTGGCGGTTTTGGCCGTTGCCGGCACTGACGCGGCCATGGCCAGGGCGATCAGGCTCGCGGCGGGGAAACACAATGCGTTCATCATTTTCATGGGGGGCTGGATTCCGGCTTGGTTGGGACGGGCGGCGCCGGACACAGCATGGGCCATGCCAACCTGAGACCCTCGCGGTCTGGCCGTTCCCCGCGTGCCTGGCCGGTTTGGGCCGTGCGCCGGACAGTGTCGGACATGTCGGACGTGTCCGGCGTCGAGGCGGAAGGGGCGGTGCGCGCGAATACACTCCTTGAAAGGTCGCCAAGGCTCGCGCGAGGAAGATGAATACTTTAAAACTGGGCGATGATTGAACCAGCCGGGCGGAACCTGTCGCATGGATGAAATGATGGCCGGCCTGGCGCGCCTGGGCCGGGGGTCACCCATAGGCCGGTTGCACGGCGCGTTGGCCCGGCAGCTGGGCATCGACATCGTCACCGGCCGCTACCAGCCGGGCGATGTGCTGGGCAACGAGATCGTCAATGCCGAGCGGATGAAGGTTTCCCGCTCCGCCTACCGCGAGGCGTTGCGCATCCTGGCGGCCAAGGGGCTGGTGGAAAGCCGGCCCAAGAGCGGCACCCAGGTCTGCGCCCGGTCGCGCTGGAACATGCTGGACCCCGACGTCCTGGCTTGGCACTTCGCGGCGGAACCCGGCAAGGACTTCATCTATAGCCTGTTCGAACTGCGCCTGATCGTGGAGCCGGGCATCGCCGCCCTGGCGGCGGAACGGCGGACGGAGAGGCAGTTGGCCCGCATGACGGCGGCCCTGGACACCATGGACCACCACACCCTGGCGACGGAGGAAGGGCAGGCCGCCGATGCCGACTTCCACGACACGCTGCTGGAGGCCAGCGGCAACCCGCTCATCGGGTCGCTGGCCGTCAGCATCGGTGCCGCGGTGCGGTGGAGCACCATCCACAAGCTGCGCGAGGGGGTGGTGCCGCACGAGCCCATTCCCCTGCACCGCCATGTCCTGGAAGCGGTCGCCGCCCGCGATGCGCAGGCGGCCCGCGACGCCATGCGCCGGCTGATCGATGAGGCGCTGCGGGACACGGCCCAGTCCTTCAAGGCCTAGACGGGGCCGCGTCCCGCACCGTCACCGCTCGATGGCCAGCGCCGCCGTGGTGGCGAACTGCCCTTGCTGGCTGGGCACGCCGCTGTCCGGCTGGCCGGAACCGACGCTGACTTGATACGTGCCAACCATGACCTGGCGCTCACCGTCGCGGGTGACGAAGCTGAGGTCGCGGGGTGACAGATCGAACGACACCGTGCGGCTTTCGCCCGGCGCCAGGGACAGGCGCTGGAAGCCGCGCAGCGCCAGGCGGGGTGCCCCCTCGAACGCCGGCGGCTTCAGGTACAGCTGCGCCACCTCGTCGCCCGCGCGATCACCGGTGTTGGTCACCGTGGCCGTCACACGCACGCCGTTCTCCGCGCCGCCGTGCGTCGGCTGCACGGTCACGGGGCCGTAGTCGAAGCGGGTGTAGGACAGGCCGAAGCCGAAGGGGTAGACGGCCTTGCCGGTGAAGTAGCGATAGGTGCGGCCCGTCATGGCGTAATCGTCGAAGGGCGGCAGGTCGGCCACGCTGCGGTAGAAGGTCAGCGGCAGGCGGCCGGCCGGGTTGGTCTTGCCCGACAGCACGTCGGCGACGGCCAGGCCCCCCGCCTGGCCGGGGTACCAGGCCTCCACAATGGCGGCGGCGTTGTCCTTGGCCCAGGACAGATCCAGCGGACTTCCGTTCAGCAGGACCATCACCACCGGCTTGCCCGTGGCCTTTGCGGCCTGCAACAGGCGGCGCTGCTCCGCCGGCAGGTCGAGGGAGGTCTTGTCGCCGCCGGCGAAGCCCTCGATCTGGCGCTTCATCTCCTCGCCTTCCAGGTCGGCGCTCAGGCCCACGGCGGCGACGATGACGTCGGCATCGGCCACGGCCGCGGCCAGGTCACCGTCAGCGGTGGCAGCGGCTGCGGCGGGCGCCACCCGCTTCCACAGGAATTCCACCCCGCCCATGCCGTGCACATCGGTGGCGACGCGGATGGGATAGCGCTTGCCCTTTTCCAGGGTCATGGTTTCCAGCTTGGGCAGGTCGCCCCACAAGGGTGTGCCCAGGTCTACGCGGCGACCGTCGAACTCGAACTCCCCGCCGGAGAAGCCGGTCAGGCCCAGGCGGTAGGTGCCTGATTCGGGGGGTACCAGGAAGCCCGTCCAGACCACGCGGTAATTCTCCGCCACCGCCTTCTGGTCATGGCCGCTGCCACCCACCTGCGCCTCCACCCGCGTCAGCGCGGGCTTGGCCGCCACCTCCAGCGGTGGCATGAAACCGAAGGGCGCGTCCGGCGCCGGGGCCTTCACCGGGCCGGTGGCGTTGAAATATTGCGCCCGCACGCCCGGCTTGCCGTCCGGCGTCACCAGGGCGGAGGTCGGCACCGGGTCGCCGTCCATGACGGTCTCGTTGAAGGGAACGTGGGTGACGCGGGCGCCCGGCATCACCTGGCGCAGGCCGTCCAGCACCGATACCGGCGGGGCCGACAGGGCGGAGGAATAGTTGCCGCGCAGCACGCGGGTGGAATTGCCGTGCGGGCCGATCACCGCCACCTTGACGCCGGGCTTCAGCGGCAGCACGCCGTCGTTCTTCAGCAGCACCATGCTTTCGCCGGCCACCTTGCGCGCCAACTGCTGATGCTCCGCCGTGCCGATGGCCTGGACGGGGACGTCCTGCTTGGGACGGGCCAGGCCGGGCAGGTCGCCGTTGCGATAGCGGGCGGAGAACAGGCGCACCAGCGCCAGGTCAATGTCCGCTGCACCGATCAGGCCGCGCGTGTATGCCTCCTTATAGCGCGCCGCCAGCCCGCCGCCCCCGCCGAACAGGGTGGCGACGTTACACTCGTTGTCCACCCCGGCCTTCAGGGCCGCGGCCACGGCGGCCGCCTGGTCGGGCGCGTATTTATGATTGTCGGCGATGTCCTTCACCGCGTCGCAATCCGATACGACATAGCCGGTGAAGTGCCACGCGCCGCGCAGGTGGTCTTTCAGCAGAAGGTCGCTGGCGCAGGCCGGCTGCCCGTCGATGCGGTTGTAGGCGCACATGATGGACCCGGCGCGCGCCTCCACGATGGCGGCGCGGAAGGCGGGCAGGTAGGTGTCTTCCAAATCGTGCGGCGACACGTACACGTTGGCGGCATGACGGGTCGATTCCGGGCCGCTGTGCACGGCGAAATGCTTGGGCGTCGCCACCACGTCCGGCAGGTCGGGGTTGGGGCCCTGCATGCCGCCGATGAAGGCGACCGCCAGGCGCCCCGTCAGGTAGGGATCTTCGCCATACGTCTCCTGGCCGCGACCCCAGCGCGGGTCGCGGTAGATGTTGATGTTGGGCGACCAGGTGTCCAGCCCGGTGCCGATGCGGCCCAGGTGGCCGGTGGCGCGGCCCAGGGTGTGCAGGGCGCGCACCTCCACGCTGACGGTCCCGGCGACGTCATGCACCAGCGGCGCGTCGAAGGTGGCGGCCAGGCCGATGGGCTCGGGGAAGTTGGTCGTGGGGACGGCGCCGATGGCGCCGTGCAGCGACTCCGTCCACCAATTGTAGGCGGGGATGTCCAGCCGGGGGATGGCGGGCGCCACGTTCACCAACTGGCCCAGCTTCTCATCCAAGGTCATGCGGGCGACCAGGCCTTGCGCCTTTTGCCAAGCCTCGCTGACGGCCGATGAGGCGGGCGTGTCGGCCCGCGTCTGCGGCGCCAGGGCGAAGAAGGCGGCGCTGAACAACAGCGCGCGCGTCAGGGGGCGATAACGCATTGTTTCCTTCCCATTCCTTGTTTTCTTCCTTGTTCCCATGGCGTCGACCATGAGGGCCGCCTAGGGCCAAACGAGGCTGTTCGGGGGCCGTGGGGCTGCCTTGAGCACCTGTTCCATCCGCCCGCGCCATCACCTCCGCGCATCTTGACACCAAACCCAATACTCAGACAATTAATCATTGTTAGCGCTCACATTGCGCCAACCACTCCCCCATTCGCACGGATGACGGGGCAAGAACGGGAGGATTCCAACCGGGGGCGGGTGCCCCGGGTCATGGATTTTGGCCGCCGTCGAGGCGGTGCGACGGTGCGGACGGCGACGAACAATTCCAAACAGGGAGGAACGAATGAGGAAGGCGGCTTACGGCCTGGTCTTGGCAATGGCGGCGTTGGCGGCGGGTGGTGGCCCATCCCAGGCGCAGGTGGCGACGGAGGCGCCGGCGACGGTGGTGGGGGCCCGCCCGGTGACGGTGGAGCACCTCCTGGTGCATGCCCCGACCTTGGAGGGAAACCTGGAGGGCGAGGCCGTGGACCGTGACGTCTATGTGCTGCTGCCGCCCGGCTACGCCGCCAATCCGCACAAGCGCTACCCCGTGGTCTACGCCCTGCACGGCTATTCCATCGGCGCCGCCCAATGGATGGCCGAAATCCATGTTCCGCAGACGGTGGAGGGGGCGTACGCCCAAGGTGCGCGGGAGATGATCGTGGTGCTGCCGGACGCCAAGACGGTGCACAACGGTTCCATGTATTCCAGCTCCGTGACCACTGGCGATTTCGAGACCTTCATTTCCCGCGATCTGGTCGCCTATATCGACGGTCACTACCGCACCATTCCCAAGCGGGAGAGCCGGGGCTTGGCCGGCCATTCCATGGGCGGCTATGGCACCGCCCGCATCGGGATCAAGCATGCCGACGTTTTCGGCGCGCTCTACATGCTCAGCCCGTGCTGTCTTTCGCCGCGCGCCTTGGGGCCGATCGACCCCAAGACCTGGACGCTGCTGGAAAGCCTGAAGGCCCCGGCCGACTCCGCTACCCTGCCGTTCATGGCGCGGGCGCAGTTGGCCACGGCCGCCGCCTGGTCCCCCAACCCCCACAACCCGCCCCTTTACCTCGACCTGCCGGTCAAGGAGGGGGAGCCGCGCCCGGACATCCTGGCCAAATGGGCGGCCAACGCGCCGCTGGCCTTCCTGGACCAGTATGTCGGGGCCTTGCGCCAATACCGGGCCATCGCCATCGACGTCGGCGACCAGGACAGCCTGAAGGTCGATGCCGGCAAACTGCATGAGGCGCTGGACAGTTACCGCATCGCCAACAGCTTCGAGATTTATCCCGGCACCCACACCAGCCACGTCGCCTTCCGCATCCAGGAACAGGTCATCCCGTTCTTCAGCCGCGCGCTCGATTTCAACGAAACGCCTTGACGCCCCCGACGTCTGCGGGACTTGCGGTGGCCAGGCGCCCCTTGCCTGCGCGGGCGCCTGGCCACTACAGTACTGCAACGATAGAGGGTGGAATGCGCGACAGGAACAGCAAGCGGTGGGGGCTTGGCCGTGCGGCGTGGGTGCTGCTGACGGCGGCCGCCTTTCTTGCCGTCCTGTTCTGGGCGCGCACCGGCCCGTGGCACTCCTGACAGGCGTCACAGCGTTTTCTGGAAGAAGGCCACCACGTCCCTGTTGAAGCGCTGGTGGAAGGCGGTGCGGTCGAAGCCATCCTCGCTTTCACAGATGCGCGGGGCGGCCTTTTCCAGGATGGCGGAGCACGGCGCCAGGAAATCGAAATGCCGGGCGTGCGGCACCACATGGCTTTCCGGCGGCTGGGGCAGGGCCTGCCGCACCGCCTCGGCGTAAAAGGGGTGCGGCAGGATTTCGTCATCTTCCGCCCGCCAGAGCTGCACCGGCACCCGCACCGCCTTCAATCCATCTGTCGTGAAGGCGAAGCCCATCGCGGGGGCGGTCGCGACCACGGCGCGGATGCGGGCGTCGGCCGGACGTTCCGACAGGCGCGCGGCGGCCGGAACGACGCCCCCCTGGACGTTGGCCATGATCAGTTGGCAGTCGAAGAAATCGGGATGTGCGGCGCAGTGGGGGCCAATCCTGGCCAGATCGGCATGGCCGCCGGCTGCCGCCAGGACCGTGTAACCGCCGGCGGAAAAGCCAAAGGCGCCGACGCGCGCCGCGTCGATGGCTTCGGCCCAGGTGGCCGTCATGTAGGTGATCAGCAGGCTCAACTGACGCGGGCGGTTGGCCAGGTCGGTGGCGCGGCTGTGGTCGTTCACGTTGTCGCCGGTATGGGTCAGCGCGGCGACAATGAACCCCGCCTCCGCCAGCGCCTCTGCCGTGTCGGCATGGCCGGTGGCGGTGCCGCCATTGCCGTGGGACATGACGACCAAGGGCAGGTGCCGGCCAGCGACGGGCGCGTTCAAGGCCACGGTTTCGGTCAGCGGTCCCACCGGCGTGGGCTGGGCCGGGGCGTCGGTTGGATACCATACCGCCACCTCCACCGGGGCGGCGGCGCCATCCGGCATGGACAGCCAGCGAAAGCCCACGGCGGCGGATGCGGGCAAGGACGACAAGGCCGGTTCGGCCAGGGCGAGGGTGATCAGGGCACGGGTGATCAAGCGAGCGGCGGATGTCTTCAGCATGAGGGGGATTCCGATGCATGACGCCCGTCACAGGGCCGGGCACCCCCCTTTGTCGGATGATTTCCCAGGAAAATCCGCCGCCCATGCGCCAATGGGCGACCGGGTTCGGCGCTGGGCGAGCGGGCAAGAGACAGCCCCTCCCATCGCGGCGGGACCGCCAACCATGCTATGAAGCCGTGGTGGGGTATGGGGGCTTGGGGCAGGGCATGGACAGGGGAACGCGCCACCGCGCGCCGGGGTGATGGAAGAGGGCGCGCTGGGCGACCGCCGCGCCTGGATGCGGGCCTTCGCCGCCGCCACCCTCCTGGGGGTGGTGGTCGGCCTGGTGGGACCGTTCGGCAGTTTCTACAACGACTCCTTGGCGATTCTCGTCGGCTATTGGGTGGTGGCCCTGTGGCTGGGCACCGGCTTGCTGGGCGTGGCGCTACGTTGCGCCTTCCTGCGGTCGCGGACATGGCCGCCCGCGCGCGCCGCGGCCTTGGTGGCGCTGGCGACGGTCCTGGCCGCGGTGCCGCTGGCGGTGCTGTGCCGGCTGCTGGCGCAGGCCCTGTGGCCCGGGCCCATCAGCCGCATCGGCTGGCCGCTATGGTACGGCCAGACCTTGTTGATGTCGCTGTGCTGCGCCGTGGGCTATGGCGTGCTGGGGGGTATCTGCGCCGGGCGTCGCAGAGGCGGCCGCCATCCGCGGGAGCGGCGGTGGAGATCCAGCCGGTCGCGGCCCCGATCACCGGCCGTTTCCTGGACCGGCTTCCGTCCGCCCTGGGCCGGGACCTCCTCGCCCTGCAGATGGAGGATCATTACGTGCGGGCCCACACGGCCCAAGGCTCCGCCCTGGTGTTGATCCCCTTGCATCAGGCGGTGGCGGAACTGGACGCGGTGCCAGGGCTGAGGGTCCATCGGTCGTGGTGGGTGGCGCGTCACGCCGTCACGGCCGTGGTGCGGGACGGCCGCAATCTTCGCCTGCGCCTCTCCAACGGCATAGAGGCGCCAATCGCCAGGGCCAGTGTCGCCACCGTGCGCGCAGCCGGTTGGCTGGACGACCCGGGCTAAGGGGCAGGGCCGGGGGGAGGATTGGGGGTGATCAGCGCATTCCCGATTTCAGGTCGAGCAACGGCTGTTGCGACACCTGGATGGCGCCATCGCGCGGGCGGTCCAGGTCAAGGATGACGACGACCGCCAGCGACAGCAGCGCCGCCAGCAGGGTGGTGGCCAAACGGTGGGGGCGCCCACCCGCCGCCAGCATATAACCCAGCATGACCATGGACAAAGCGGCGTACAGCAGCAGTACGCCCAATACCCGACCGGGAATATGGGCGGCGCGGGCCGCCGCGCGCGATCCCGCCAGGTCGAAGGCATCGTTCATGGCGTCCATCAGCCCACGCGCCAGCAGGGGGAGGAGTCGCTGCGCACCGCCCGACCGGTTACCGCCCAGAGTTGGCCTTGTAGGGCGCTGGTGGCCGCGATGTCATTGTCGGCGCCATCCGTGTCGGACCAAGCCAGGCGGATATCGACATACCGGCGCAGCAACTCGCGCAACTCCTGCCGTTCCGGTTCTTCCAGCAAGTTGGCGCGCAGCCACACCGTGCCGATGGCGTTGGCCTCGCGCACCACGAGATCGCGTCGCCCCTCGAACCGGTTGAGCGACAGGGAAAAGGTGAAGCCCAGCAACAGCGCCAACAGGCCCAGGACCGCGGATAGGATATGATCCGGCGGCGCGCCTTTGCCCTGATGGCGGGCGGAGAGCCAGAGTTGGCCGCGATAGCCCACCTCCACCCCGACGGCCAGCGTGGCCATGAACAAAAGTCCCACAAGTGCCAGCGGTGCCGCCTCCACCCAGGTCATCCCCGTTTCCATCCTTGCCGGCCCCCCGTTCTTATTTGGCGGCTCCATTAGACGGAGTTTCATCCCAGTGGGGAATAGGGCCAGTGGGGAATAGGCGGCATGCCGAATACGGGCGGCGACGGGGCTGTGGCATGCCTGATAAAGGGGCCCGCCCCCCTTTCAAGGATCATCCGTCATGACCCTGTACCCGTCTTCCGCGAGTCCGACGCCGGCCCAAGTGGTGGACGGCCAACTCCGCGCCTACAATGCCAAGGACATCGATGGCTTCATGGCCTTCTGGGCGGACGACGCGCGACTCTACCAACATCCCGACACCCTGCTGGCCAGTGGGGCGGCGGAGATCAGGGCGCGCCATGTCCTCCGCTTCCAGGAACCCAACCTGCATGGCCGCCTGCTGCACCGCGTGGCGGTGGGCGCCACCGTGGTCGACCATGAGGTGGTGACCCGCACATTCCCGGAGGGGCCCGGCACGGTGGAGGTGATCGGCATCTATGAGGTGGTGGCGGGCCGTATCAGCCGCGCCTGGTTCACTCTGGGAACACCGTTGTTGGGTGGGGTGGCTCCGTTGGGCTAAAGGAAACCCAGGTTGTCATCACGCGAAACAAGGAGGCCCCAACCGTGCCCGTCACCCTGTATGGCATCAAGAACTGCGACACGATGAAAAAGGCCCGCGATTGGCTGGCCCAGCGCGGGATCGACTACGCCTTCCATGACTATAAGGCCGAAGGGATCGACACGGCCCGGCTGGAGGCCTGGTGCGCCGCGCTGGGATGGGAAACAGTGCTGAACCGTGCCGGAACCACTTTTCGCGCGTTGCCGGAGGCGGCGCGCCAGGACCTGGACGCCGCCAAGGCCGTGGCCCTGATGCAGGCCCAGCCCTCCATGATCAAGCGCCCGATTCTGGACCTCGACGG
This sequence comes from Nitrospirillum karajorum, assembly GCF_036348415.1. Lineage (NCBI taxonomy): Bacteria > Pseudomonadati > Pseudomonadota > Alphaproteobacteria > Rhodospirillales > Azospirillaceae > Nitrospirillum > Nitrospirillum karajorum. The sequence goes on along the minus strand of NZ_JAZBQB010000003.1, from coordinate 345,728 downwards.
CACGCTGATGGCCGGCTTCAAGCCGGAACGGTATGAGCAGGTGTTCGCCGCCGCTGGGCGCTAAGCCGGGTGGACTCCATTCCTGGGGGCTGCCACGCCGCTCCGCCCCCAGGGATGGCGTGTTCTCCTGATGAGGCCAAAAAAGGAACAGGAGAAGAACATTTCCGCTTGATGTTCCCAGAACGTTCCGGCAACACTAAGCCCATGAACGGCTGGGCGCGCTAAAGCGCCGGCCCCCGATAGACAAACGGTGGAGGGGTAAATGGCGTACATTGCGGTCCACGACACGATGCACGGTGTCGGCTTTGCCCCGAAATCGGCCCTGCTGCGTCGTCGCGCGCTGGGGCGGGCCGGCGCCAACGGCGGCCGGCTGGTGCGGGACTTCCTGGCGTTGGCCAGTTTGTTCGCCACCCTCTACGGCGCGGTGGTCATCCTCGGTGCCGCCATGGGCGGCTGAGACCGTCCGCCGGGCGCCCACCGGGCAAACAGCCTCCTTTACAGGTGCTGGCCTTAAACGAAACACCCCGCCCAGGTTTCCCTGGGCGGGGTGTCGTCTATTTGCACTTATTGAGCGCTGAAAGGGGATGTGGCCTAACCCTTAACGGCGCTGTGCCCGGTGGTAGGGGATCGGAATGGGCCGGGCCGCATGTTCTTCCTTGCGGCTGGCGGACATCTCGATCTCCATGCGGGCGATGACCTTGCGCAGCTCATGCAGCGCGTCGGTCAGGCCCTGCATGCCGCCCTCAGGGTTGGCCTTCCAGGCGGTATATGCCTCGGCGCTGCGCTGGGCGGCGGCGGTCATACGCTGGTCGGCCGGTTCGGTGGGCGTCTCGGCCGCTTCCAGGCGGGCGGCGTTGCGCTGCTGCTGGCGATACGGATACTCCGACCCCACTGGACGGTCGCCGCCATAGGGGCGATCCAGCAACTGGTCCATGGTGTCCGTCTCGACCGGGGCGCGTGATGGCTGACGGTCGCCGTAGGGACGCTGGCCCTGGCTGACCGCCGGCGGCTGGCTGCGCTCTTGCGCGGCGTTCGCGACGGCCGCCCCGGTCAGGGTGCGGCGTTCACCGCGGGCCTGACGATCACCGAAGCGGTCACCACGGGGTTGTTCACCCTCACCGCGATGTTCGCGGTCGGCGCGGGGCTCCCGGCCTTCCTGCGTGCGGCCATGACGGTCACCACGGGCGGGGCGGTCGCCACCGGCGGCGCGCGGCGCGCGCTGCGGCAGCTCCGTGCTCGGCACCATCGGCACCGGGGCGGCGGGGGGCACGGCGACAGGCGCTTCCACCACTACCGGCTGCTCCAGCGGCAGGGTGGGCGCCGGGGCCGGAGCGTCGGCGGCGGGCGCCTCCGCATTCGCGGCCTTCACCGCCTTCGGGGCCGGTGCGGCCCCAGCGGCTGGTGCCTCGCCTCCCTCACTGGGCTGCGCCGTTTCGGCCTTGCGCACGATGTAGGAAATGGCGCTGGGCGTGCAGTCGAATTCACGGGCGATGGCCGACAGGGTGGCGCCGGCACGATACCGTTCCAGGATGGACGGCCACGCGGACTGCGGGATACGGCCACGGCGCTTCGGGGCGTCGCCATCGGCTTCCTTCACGGCACCTTCCTCGCTCTGTATGTCGCTAGGCTGCCACAGGGGCTCTTGGGTCATGTCTGTCACACATCATCAAAAGGCCGGCAGCCGACGATGGGGCCGACCCGGCAGTCACGGACGGGTGTGCGCAAGGCGCGCCTGAGACACGGACCAAAGTCCGCCGCCATGGCGTCCCCTGATGTCGCCGCCGTTCCTTTACGACAGGCGGGCCACACCTTTAAAAGGCGATATTCAAAACCCTGAAGTATTCAAATGTCTTTGCAAAAAAGACGAAGAATACCAACGTCACGCCATGCGGGTTCCCGCCCGAAGGGCGACGACGCCAGGTTTATGAAAATCCGTTTGAACTGAAGTGCCGGGTCGCCGTTGCGAATGTCCGCCAGGGCTAACCAATGACACCCAAGTCCTGACCTTTATTTAAAAGAAAATCCCCGGACTGCAAGCGCTGATTCTGCGGTTGTCGCTCTTTTTTAAAAACTAAACCTCCGACTTGCCCACAACCCTCCGGATACCCGTGGCGATGGGCCATGATCAGGCCCCTGTCAGCGGGCCGGCCTAGGCGGAAAGGCCGTATTTTTAGGGTCGCTCCGGGCTCGGACAGCCGTTTCCGTCACCCGCCGCCCGTCATCGGGGCCCACCCCGCGACCCGCCACACCGTGTGGTGGGCGACTCAGGTGAAAATTGGCCCCATGGCCTTGTCGGGCGGGGCCGGCGCTGTTATGCCCCTGGTCCATGACCAAGCGATCTTCCGCGTCCCGTTCCCGTCCCGGCCGCCCCAGCGGCAACCGCCGCGGCGGCGGCATACCGTCGCGCCCCGCCCCACGACCGGCCAGTCCGGTGTCTGCCCGACTCACGCCCAAGGCCCGCTTGCACATGGTGGCGGCCGGCTTGGTCATCGCGGGGGCGGTATTGATCCTGGCGTCGCCGGCGATATGGGCGGCCATTCTGGCCCTGGTGCTGTTCGCGGGGGCAGCTGGCACCCTGGTCCTGGCGGGCCGGGCCTGACCGTTCGCCGGTCCGGTCAGCAGGGGGCGGGCCAAAGCCAGGCCGCGCCGCGTACACCACTGGAGTCCCCGTGACGCGCCCGCCGTATCGGCGTGGTGACATCAGGGGAGAAGCACCAGGCGGCGAGGCGCTGCGGCAAGCGCTGATACAAATGGTCCATGTTGGACAGGCCGCCTCCCAGGACGATGACGTCCGGGTCCAGCAGGTTCACCACACCGGCCAGGCCCCGCGCCAGCCGGTCGACATGACGATCCAGTGTCGCCCGTGCCGCCTCGCTGCCCGCCGCTGCCAAGGCGGCGATCTCGATGGCCGGCAGGGTGTTGCCGGTGACCCGGGCATGGTCCTGCGCGAGGCCGGGGCCGGATAGCCAGGTTTCAAGACAGCCGCGCCGCCCGCAGTAGCAGTCCGGGCCGGGGCGTTCGTCCTCCCCACCCGATGCCGTGGGCGCCTGGGGCCAGGGCAGGGGGCTGTGTCCCCATTCCCCGGCTGCGGCATGCCGCCCGGTGACAATGCGCCCCTCCACCACCAGGCCGCCACCGCAGCCGGTGCCCAGGATGGCGGCGAAGACGGTGTGGCACCCGGCGCCCGCGCCATCGGCGGCCTCGGACAAGGCCAGGCAGTTGGCGTCGTTTTCCAAGCGCACCGGCCGGCCGATGCGCGCCGCCAGATCACGATCCAGGGGATGGCCGATCAACCAGGTGGAGTTCGCGTTCTTCACCAGCCCGGTCAGCGGCGATATCGCGCCCGGAATGCCCACGCCCACGCTGGCCTGCGTGTTGGTCCGGTTCATGGCTCGGCGGCCGCCGGCCGGCATGATCTCACCGTCCAGCCAGGCCACCAGCCCCGCCACGGCATCGATCGTGGCGCGATAATCGTTGCGTGGGGCGGGGATGCGGCGGCGGGCCAATTCCCGCCCGGTGTCGTCCAGGGCCAAGCCCTCGATCTTGGTGCCGCCCAGGTCGATGCCGATACGGGGCATGCGTCTTTCCTCAATCCTGTCGGGGTATGACGGTGGAAAAGGCTGTCGCTGGTGGCCGCAACCCTCCCTTATGGGCTATGCCGCGCCCCAACTCTTGCTCATGGTGGGCTTGCGGGGCTAAATGTACAAGATGTGGTGGATGCGGGGGCCTGATCGCGGGCGTTCCCCCAGGCCCTGACGGGCAGGGGGATGTCTTCATGGGGATGTGCCGCGCCGCCGCCACGATAATGACCGACCTTCCAATGAAGATGGAACCCCGCGCCATGACGCGTGCCCGTTTGTTCGCCGCCCCCTTCTTTCCCTGGTGCTGGCCGTCACGGCCATAGGCGCCCCCGCCTTCGCCGCCGACAAGACGCCGGCGAAGAAGGCCGCCGCCACGTCCAAGAAGGGCAAGGCCGCGCCGGAAAAGGCCGCGAAGACGCCTAAGGTGTCCGGCCCCTGCTATTCCCCGGCGGAGTTCGACGCCGAACAGGCCATCCGCTTCCACACCCGCCTGATGGTCATCGGCCTGACCTGCCAACAGCTGGGCGGCAACTACGAAGGCCTCTATGTGCGCTACAAGAAGTTCACGCTGGCGCACAAGACCCAGATCATCGCCTGGGAAGACGCGCTGATCGCGCGCTATCGCAAGACGTCCAAGGGCAACCCCAACCGCGCGCTGGACACCCTGCGCACCCATCTGGCCAATGAGATGTCGCAGCACATCGCGGCGGTATCCACCGACGTGTACTGCGCCCAGCATGCCGACAGCCTGGCCCAGGCTGAGCTGATGAGCGACGCGGACGTGGTGAAGGCCGTCACCAATGACGCCGTGATCCGCGTGTCCGAACTGCCGCGCTGCGACCTTCCGCCGCCGGTCATGGTCGCCGCCACGGCCAGCGACCGCATCACGGGCCCGACGCCCGCCGTCGCCCCCGCCGCCGTCCCCACCGCGGTTAAGGATACCGCCGGTGCAGCCAGCGGCGCCTCGCATTAAGGGTACCGCCACGGCTCATAGGGTCCCGCCCGGTTATCCGGACGGGGCCCGGTCGGCCAAGCCAAGTGGGCGATGGCTAAGGGCCGGGTGACAAAGTAACGCTATGCCCTTTAGCGTGCTGGAAATCGTAATGCTCTGGGCTGTTTAATCCCGCCTGCAAGTCGGCGCCCTCCACGGGAGGCGCGCCCGATTAAAGGAGAACGGGTTATGCCCAGTACAGCAGCTGTCCGCGAGGATACGGATATTATTCCGGCCGGCGGTGGCAGCCTTGAATTTTTGACCACCCATTCCCATGGGGGCCCCCAAGGGGCTGAGGCCGGGCGCCGGGCGCCGGCGCTGCCGGAACCCCCGGCCTATGTCATCGAAATCGACGAAGAGGCGGTGGGGCTGGTCACCGCCCATCCCCAGGGCGTGTCGTTCCACGCGGTGGACATGCGCGCCCTGGCGCTCGAAGGGCAAGTCTTCACCGACGCTGCGGCCGCTCGCGCTGCGGCTGAATTGGCTTTTTATGGTCGTGAGTGACATTGGGGCTAACTAAAGCCCTAAGACCATGCAATATGCGATATGCGGATGGGGCACCCGCTACTTATGCAAACCGCGCCCCTTGAAAAATCCTGCCTCAGTTTAACCTTAATTCCATCCGATTAACGGTCTGTCCCGATGGGCCGAACGGCGTAGCTCACAAGGCTGGGTTGCTCCCGCTCCGGCGTTGAAGGATTGAATTAACTCAGGACGTTGTCTAACCCTGCCTCACGGCGGGACAATCAAAGCGCCACGTCCTGGCGCAAAGGGTAGTCTTAATTCAACTGAGGGTTCCTTCGGGAAGAACTAAGCCCTCGGTCAGAAGGAGGAGAAAAGACGAATGAAACTCCGTCATTCATTACTGTGCGCGGTGTTCGCGCTCGGTCTGCCGGCCACCGCGCTGGCGCAGACCAACGAAGGCTACTACCTGGGTGCCCAGGCCGGTGTGAACTGGGCCGACAAGACCGACCTGAAGGGCTCGACCTACACGGACAAGGCTGACTTCACCACGTCGCCGACCGGCCTGGTCGAGGGTGGCTACAAGTTCGGCAACGGCGTCCGCGTCGGCCTGGAAGTGGGCTACGGCGGCAGCACCGTCGGCGACATCACCGGTGGTGGCCCGGGCCGCGCCGGCGGCGCCGGTGACGTGACCGCCCTGACGTTCATGGCGACCACCTATTACGAGTTCAACGTCGACAGCCCGCTGCGTCCGTATGTCGGCGCCGGCATCGGTTTCGGCCGCTACAAGTTCGACGGCGTGGGCGACCTGTACACGCCGGGCCTGTCGGTGGAAACCTCCACCACCGCCTTCACCTACCAGCTGGCCGCCGGCGTCGCGTACGCGCTGAGCGACAACCTGGACTTCACCGTCGGCTACCGCTTCATGGGCACGCCGGAGACGACTTACGAGCCGTCGAACGCGCCGCGCTTCAAGGCCGGTTACCAGAACCACTCGGTGCTGGTTGGCCTGCGCTACACCTTCGGTGCCCCGCCGGCCGCTCCGGCGCCGAAGCCGACCCCGGCCGTGGCCCCGCCCGCTCCTCCGCCCCCGCCGCCCCCGCCGCCCCCGCCGCCGGCTCCGTCCATTTCGCGGAACTTCACGGTGTTCTTCGACTGGGACAAGACGGACCTGTCGGCTGACGCCAAGACCGTTCTGGACAACGCCGCCAAGGACGCTGCCACCGGCCACATCACCAAGATTCAGGTCACGGGCTACACCGACCGCTCCGGTTCGGACGCTTACAACCTGAAGCTCTCCATGCGCCGTGCCGAGGCTGTGAAGGCTTACCTGACGTCCAAGGGCGTCGGCGCCTCCATCGCCACCGACGGCAAGGGCGAGTCCGATCCGCTGGTTCCGACCGCGGACGGCGTGCGTGAGCCGTCCAACCGCCGCGCCGTCATCATTTTCCCCTGATCCAACTGGGGAACGGGTGACAGCCGGGCCAGGGGATGAAGTTCTCCTGGCCCGGCTATCCCCGTCATGATGAGGACGCCACCGGATCGGTCCCATGGGCTGTCCGGTCGGTTGAAAATAAGAAAGGGGCGCCGCCCGATCCGGGCGGCGCCCCTTTCTTTGGGCGCGATAGACCAGGAAGCTCAGGTCAGGGGTCCGATACCGCGCTGGATGGCCCAGACGGCGGCCTGGGTGCGATTCTGCGCGCCGATTTTGCGCATCACGTTCTTGAAGTGCATCTTCACCGTGGACTCGGTGATCTCCAACCGGCGGGCGATGGACTTGTTGGACTGGCCCGCAAGCAGGCAGCCCAGGATTTGGATTTCGCGGCGGGACAAATCCGCGGTGGCGGCCACCAGGTCCGCCGGGGTGGGGCCCTGCGGCTGCTGCGCCTGGGTCACCAGGGCTGTCGCGCGCGGGGGAACACGGCGTCGCCGGCCAGGATCAGTTCCAGGGCGTCGCGCAGGGTGGCCACGCCGGATGATTTGGATAGATGGCCGTCCATGCCGGAGAACAGGCTGGCCTTCAGCACCGAGTCACTGGTGTCCGAGGTCAGCACCGCGATTCGGGGCTGAGGCGCGGCCGCGCGCAGGCGCCGCATCTCGCTGGCGACACGCGGTGGATCAATGCCCCAGGGGTCGACCATGATCAAATCAGGCGCCGGGATGTCCCGCAGCACCCGTATTGCTTCTTCGACCGAGGGCACGGGCGGTAACAGCTGGAAACTGTCCTCCCCCAGCAATGTACCGAGCGCCGCCCCGAACAACTGATCCTGGTCGATCAGAAGAACGCTGCGGGCCGTCATTGCCAATTCCCCCATGGTGATTGCTGTCTCCCCCACCGGAGACTGTTTATTAAAAATTTTATTAACATTGTCCCCGATACTCATTAAATGCCGACGCTAACCTGTTAACGGCCTATTCGCCCCATCGCCAGGTAATAGATCGCCAGTTCTATTGCGACAATCCTATGGGAAAGTGACCCTGAACGCCATGTTTCTGTTGCGGCATGTCTGAAAACGGGTCACAGTCTGTCACATCGCTAGATGGATCGTTTGGCCAACCGGGAATCGGAGAGATCTGTCGGGGTACCTCGGCAGCGATGGGGTTCCGGAAAAAAAAGGTTAGGCGCGCCCCATTTTGGCCGTGATCCGATGGTCATAATGGTGTTGATGTCGCTAACCAGTCAGGCTCACGCGTTCATCGATGCTGTTGGGGTCGGTTTACAAAGCTGCCGGTGCCAACGGGCGATCATCACGGGGCGCATCCGCGTTCCTGATGTCAGATGATGCGGTTTGGATGGCCTGGGCCGGAAGTGGCCGGACTCAAACGTGGGGTTTCAGATGATGAGCATAACCGCGCGTTTTCCCGGGACTGTCAGCAGTCTAGCCGAGGATGGTTTGGAAAACGGAATCGCCGGTGTGGGCGCCTCGCCCCGCCACCGCACTTTTCTCGTCGTGGATGGCCAGGCCCTGGTGCGTCGTGGCGCCGCTCTGATGCTGACCAGCCAGTTCCCTGGCTCTTCGGCGCTTGAGGCGGGTACTGTGGAGGAGGCTCTGGCCCAGGCCATGTCCGCCCCCGGTATCGATCTCGTGTTGCTGGACCTGGACAGCCTGTCCGGTAGCCGGGTCGAGGCGATCGCCCAGCTGACATCGGCGTTGGGCTCCGTGCCTGTCGTGGCGGTGTCCGCCGTGCAGGAGGGGGATGAGGTCATCGCCTCCATCCGCGCCGGTGCCCGTGCCTATGTGCTGAAGACCGGCCCGACCGAGGTGCTGGAGCGGACGCTGACCCTCATCCTGTCGGGTGAGAATTACGTGGCCATGCCGCGCCAAGCCCTGACCGCCGCCTTGGCGGGGGTGCGCGGCGCGTCGGGCCCCGCCATGGGGCAGGCGCCTGCCGGTCGCGAGGCCGCGCTGGCCGACCGCCTGACGGAACGTCAGCAGGATATTTTCCGCCTTATCCTGGCGGGCTGCTCCAACAAGGAAATCGCCCGCGAGCTGGGCGTGTTGGAAGGCACGGTCAAGGTTCACGTGCGCGCGGTCATGCAGAAGCTGGGCGCGAAGAATTGCACGCAAGTGGCCGTGGCCGCTGCGCGCAGTGGATTCGGCAGCATGGCCTTCATGGCCGGCACGCTGACCAACTAGGGCGCGTCATCCTGAATACTCCACGCCCATGGGCGTGGGATACGGTGCAGGGGCCCCTTGGGCCCCTGTTGCCGTTTTGGGTACCCGGCAGTTCCGCCGCCAGATGCGCCGTGCGCCGGTCCACCGGCGTGAGGCAAGCCTCAGGCCGGTGGGGGCAGGAAATCAATCAAACAGCGCGTCGATATCCGCCTGCGAGATCGTTACGCCGCCATCCTTGACAGGCCCGTGCAGTTCCAGGCCCTCGTCATGCTTATGGATGGACGGGGGCAGGGGCATGGTCTCGAACTCCTTGGTGTTCCAGACCGACATCATGGCCTCCACCCGCTCCTCGATGAAGCTCAGGGCCTGCACCACCTTGGTGATCCGCTGGCCTGTGAGGTCCTGGAAGTTACAGGCCTCGAAAATGCGCAGCGTGACTTCGTTCAAATCCTTCAGGCGCGAATTCTGATAGCCCTCCGGCAGCTGGGAGCGGACCTCGTTGACGATGTCGTCGATCTCTTCCGCCGCCTGGATGATGCTGTTGGTGGCGGCCTCGGTCGAGGCGACGACGGCGGTCAGCTGCTGGCTGGCCTCCATGAAGGTGTCGTCCTTGGCCAGCGGGTGGCGCAGGGCCGCCATTTCCAGTTTGGTCGCCTTGATCCGGCCGGCGATGTCTGCGATTTCAACGTGGATCGCTTCAATCTGGGTATGGTCGGTGTTCAGGAAGCGGTCCAGCTTCTGGCCCAGGTGCTGGATCGCTTCCATCACCTCCGACGTGTCCAGCCGAATCTCCTGCGCCGGGGTCAGGGGCGCCAGGGCCGCCGGATTCAGGGCGGCGGATGACAGCGACAGGGAGTCAACGGTGCCGGGTTGCTCCTGAGCGCGCCGCTGCCGCTGTATCTCCGCCATGAAAGGCCGCTGACCGTTCGCCATCCGCAGGATCCTCTTTCCCGTCTCGTCCACGTCTGTCGCGGTCGGTAACCTAACCTAAAGGCTATGCCCTTAGGCGGTACTTTCCCCGGCGACCCATTCAACATGGGCGATACCTTGGGTGAAGCCAAGGGCCTGATGCAGGGCGGGCAGCATTTGCTGCAAAGTTTCATCCAATTGCCAGGGCGGATTCACCAGGATCATGCCGGAACCGTTCAGCCGATCCACCCGGCCGTCGTCGTTCCAGGTCAGTTCCGCCGCCAGAATCTTGGGAATGCCGCTGTCTTCCAGCCGCTGATGCAGGCGCCAGGCGACGGCGCGGTCCTTGATGGGGTACCACAGGGCGTAAATGCCCGTGGGCCAGCGCCCATGGGCCAACGCCAGGCCGGCCACCAGGCGATCGAAATCATCCGCGGCCTCGAACGGCGGGTCGATCAGCACCAGGCCGCGCTTCTCCTTGGGCGGAAGGTGGGCCTTCAGCGCGGTCCATCCATCCATGTGATGCACGGCCACCTGGCGGTCCCCGCGAAACACCTCTTTCAGCGTCCGCGCGTCCTCGGGGTGCAACTCCGCCAGGACCAGACGGTCCCCCGGGCGCAGGAAGGCGCGCGCCAGGCAGGGTGAGCCGGGGTAGGTGGTGATGGCGGGGCCGGCGCCCGCACCGGCGCGCACGACATCCAGGTAAGGGGCCAGGACAGCGGCGGTCGCCGCATCCAGGCCACCGGCATCGGCGGCCTGCAGCAGGCGCTGGATGCCTTGGGCTGCCTCTCCGGTGCGGGTGGCTTCATCCCCCGTCAGGTCGTAGCGGCCAATGCCGGCGTGCGTGTCCAGCACGGCGAACGGATTGGCCTTGGCGGTGAGGCGGGTCATCAGCAGCGCCAGGATGGCGTGCTTCATGACGTCGGCCGGGTTTCCGGCGTGAAAAGCGTGGCGGTAGTTCATGGGCCGGGAGCATGCCAGCAAACCAAGGTCAGCGGCAATCCCAGCGGCGTTCTGGAAAAGCAACAGGCCGCCCGGGGGCGGCCTGGTTCATCAGCGGCGTTGTCGGGAAGGATCAGCCCACCGGCTCGCTGGTGGCGTTCTGGTATACCCGGCGGGTGCGCGGCGTCACCGCGGTGCTCGCCTCATCCGAGCAGCCATTGCCGTCGATCAGCGAGGCATTGATGGAATTCAGGCTCACCAAGTTGCTACGTACCTTGCAGGCATAAGCGTGCGCGGTCTTGCCGCTGCCGCCATTGTACCGGGCCACGGCGGCGGCCCAGCTGCCGGCGGTGGCGCGCAGACGGGCCAGCATGCGGGCCGCGTACTGCACATTTTCCTTGGGATCGACGATCTTTTCCACGGGGTGGAAGGCCGCCTTGTGATCGGACAGCGACAGCTGCATGCAGCCGGCGGTCACATCCTGGCGCAGGTTACCCTTGGGGTCGCGCAGGTACTTGGCGGCGGCGGTGGGCGTCGACACGAAATGGGCGGTGCCCTTCACGTTGACGGCATACGCCTCGGATGAAATCGACTGCCCGCTTTCCACCAGGGCCACGGCCAGCAGCAGACCGGACGGCACGCCGGCCTCTTTCTCCGCCTGCAGGATGTGATCCAGGCACGCGGCGCCAGCGGGGGCGGCGCTCATCAAGCCCAGGCCGATGAACAGGCCGGCGATGGCGGTCTTGAAGGAACGGAGGGTGGGACGGATAGCGCTATCTGAGACGGATTCTGACTCCCGGCCTAGAAGGGCGTCGCTCTGGCGGCGCGCGATCTGCATGAGAGTCCTCCATCATCGTCGGTGGCGTATCGGCCCAATGCCGTCACGTCCACAAGGCGTTTTGTGCCGGTTTCCCGGGGCACATTCCCGCTGGCGGGCGGGTCATTCCGTCAGGCCACCGATACTCAGTGCGGTGACCGCTCCCTAACCGAATGGGTCAAACTGCCGGTGATGGATGTCCGTAAGGCCTATATCCATGCATCGGCCGCATAGCAATTGCAGACAAAACGCAGCAGGTCAATAAAAAATATGACCGGAGTGTGGCAGGCATGCCACGCCGCCGCGCTGTCAGCCGGGGCACCTTGCCCCATGTTGCTCTGGATTCCAAGCCCTTAGCGTGCGTCATGTTGACCCCGTGTGAACTGCTTTTGCCCTACGAATAGCGTACCGGCACGGGTTGCCCCCCAGGAATGGAGACGCCATAAGAGGTGCCCGACCCCCTACCGCCGCCCCACCCTGAAAGTCGATTCCCGCCATGCCGTCCGATCCCCTGTCTGATTATGAGCAATGCATGGTCCGGGCCTACGACGCCCTGGACCACGGCGACACGGTCGCGGCGGAAACGGCGCTGATGGAGGCCGTGGCCCTTGTTCCTGACGCCGCGGAGGCGCGGGGCGCGTTGGGCGCGCTGCTGCGCCGCGAGGCCCGCTATGCCGAGGCTGAAGGTCATTTCGCGGCGGCGGCGGCGGCGGAGCCGGCGCGCCCGTCCTGGGTGCTGGACCGCGCCCGCTGCCTGGCCGATGCCGGCGACGTCGACGGCGCCTGGGCCCTGGTGTCGCGCTTGGTGGAGGATCGCGCGGACGATGCCGCCAGCCATCGCCTGGCCGCCCGGCTGCGGTTGGCGCAGGGGGATGCGGCCGGGGCGCTGGCCCATGCGCGCGAGGCCCGCTTCCTGGCGCCCCATGACCTGGAGGGCAGTGTCGAGGTCGGGCAGGTGCTGGTGGATGCCGGCGATCCCCTGGCCGCCGCCGAGATGCTGGAACCCCTGTTGGCCCATGCCCACCCGGCCGACCCCGCCCGCGCGGCCGCGCTGGTGCTGCAAGGCCGCGCCTGGGCCGCCCTGGCGGAAGGGGAGAAGGCGGCCCGCCGCTGGCGTCAGGCGCTGGAGGCGGATCCGGAGGATGTCGGCGGCGCCGCCCGGCTCCTGGCCGGGCTCGAAGCCGCGGCGGCGGCGGGCGGCGGCGGCCTGACGCCCACTTATATCAAGGCGCTGTTCGACCGCTATGCCGACCGTTTCGATAGCGACCTGACCCAGAAGTTGCGCTACCAGGCGCCGCGCCTGTTGCGCCAGGCGCTGGACGCGGTGGGCGTGGGCGCCGGCCTGGACATCCTGGACGTGGGGTGCGGCACCGGTTTGGGCGGTGTTGAGGTGAAGCCGCTGGCGCGCCACCTCGCCGGGGTGGACCTGTCACCGCGCATGGTGGAGCATGCCCGCGCCCGGGGCCTGTACGACCGGCTCTGGGATGCCGACCTCATGGGCGCCCTGGCCGAGGCCCCTGGCGCCTGGGACCTGGTGCTGGCGGCTGACGTGCTGGTCTATCTGGGGGACCTGGCGCCGGTGTTCCAAGCGGCGGTCCTGGCGCTGAAGCCGGGCGGGCGCCTGGCCGCCACGGTGGAACGCTGGGAGGGGGAGGGCCCCTACGCCTTACGCGAAAGCCGTCGCTACGCCCACGCGCGGGAACACGTGCTGGCCGCCGCCGCAGCCGCTGGCTTGGCGGTGGAGCACTTGGCGCCGGTGGCGCCGCGCTGGGAAAAGGGCCGCCCGGTGGACGGCCTGCTGTTCATCCTGCGCAAGGCCGGCGCCTGAGAGGGGCCTCAGAGCAGCAGCGCCAGCAGGATGGGGACCAGCAGGGCGGTGATCAGGCCGTTCAACGCCATGGCGATGCCGGCGAAGCTGCCGGCCAGCGGGCTCAGTGTGTAGGAAACGGCGGTGCCCACGCCGTGGGCGGCCACGCCCATGGACAGGCCCTTGGCCCGGTCGTCCCGCACCTTCAGCCAGCGCAGCAGCAGTGGCCCGAACACGGCGCCGATGATTCCCGTCACCATGACCATGGCGGCGGTCAGCGACGGGATGCCGCCAATGGTTTCCGATATGCCCATGGCGATGGGCGTCGTGACCGACTTGGGCGCCAGCGACAGCACCGTCTGCCTGTCCGCCCCCAGCGCATGGGCGATGAAGACGGCGGACGCCGCAGCCGTGACGGACCCGGCGACCAGGGCGATGGCCAGTGGCACGGCGCCGCGCCGCACGTCGGCCCGGTGGCGCCACAGCGGTACGGCCAGGGCCACGGTGGCGGGGCCCAGCAGGAAATGGATGAACTGCGCCCCATTGAAATAGGTGGGATAGGGCGTGTTCGTGACCAGCAGCAGGATGACCAGGAACAGGGACGCCAGCGCGACGGGGTTGGCGAAGGGGTTGCGGTTGGTGCGGACATGGAGCCACACGCCGACCAGGTAGGCCACCAGCGTCGCCGCCAGCCACAGCAGCGGACTGGCCGACAGATAAACCCAGATATCGCCCAGGCCCGTATGGCCCATCATGACGCCCTCCCGCTGTCCTTATCCGTATCGGTATCGAAAGGATCGCCGCGATCGGCCTCATTGGGCGGCGAGGCCGCCTTGCCGCCAAAGCGCCGGTCGGCCCACAGGAAGGCGTAGGCGGTGACGGCGATGGTCAGGGCGGAACTGCCGACCAGCGCGGCCACGATGGCCGGCCCCTGGGTCATGAAGCGCTGGCCATGTTGCACGATGCCGACGGCGGCGGGCACGAACAGCAGGGACAGGTTGCTGAGGATCACGTCAGCGGTGGTGCCCATGGTCTTGTCGGGACCACCGCGCCAGGCGAACCAGGCGACCAGCAGCAGCAGGCCCAGCACCGGACCTGGTAAAGGCAGGTGCAGGCCATGGGCCACGATTTCCCCGATGAGCTGACAGACAACCAGCGTGGCAAGCGCGCCGACCATAGCGTACTCCGGCATGTGAGGCGGTTTCAGGCTTGAAAGCCTGACGACGCCTGACGCGGTGGGTTTGGTGGAGGGGATTGTTGGGGGCAGGCTGGACCGATTGCGCCGCCGGGGTCAACGGGCGTGGGACGCGGGGGTGTCCCGCGATTTCTACCGGCCGCCGGTATAAGTATCGGCGGTGGCAGGGGCGGGGGAGAGGGGGACCGGCCGCGCCTCCTGGGTCGTCAGGTCCAGCCCCTGGGCGCCCAGCCGCGCCTCCAGCCAGCGGGCGTCCGTCGCCAGGGTGGGCAGGGGGCGACTGGCTTCATCCGCCGGGGCTGGCGCGCCGGGGCGAAGATGCGCCAACGTCATGCCGCTGGCCTCGCGGAAGCGGTCCAGCGCCGGGCCCAGGGGATCGCTGGCGTCGACGCCGGGACGCAGGCGTGCCAGATGGGCACGCCAGCCTGTGATGGGCGCGCGGGGCCCGCGACTCAGCACCAGGGCCGCGCGACAGCCGCGCAACCGGTCCAACCGCTCCGCCAGCGTGCCCGGATCACCGGCGGCGTCCAGCACCAGAACGCCAAGGCGGTTCAGGGTCAGGCCCTGCACCAGGTCGTTCGCGCCGGCCCACGCGTTCTCCGCCTTGTCCTCCACCCCAAGGCCCAGGGCCAACAGGCGGTGCAACGCGCGGGCGGCGGCGGCCTTGGCTGTTTTCGCCCCGCGTCCCGTCCAGGCCGCCAGATGGGGCACGCTGGCCATCAGGGCGCGGCGCTCCGCCTGGGCGGGGCCGGTCAGGCGACCATCTGGCGCCAGGCCGCCCATGGATGGATCGGCCGGCACCAGGCTGGTGACGACAAACAGGTGGAAAGGCTGCATCCGATGGCGTGACAGAAGGGCCGACCAGGGGGAGGGGCCCGGCGGCGCGTCGCCGGCGGCGTCCGCCAGCACCAGGCGTGGCGGCACCGCCATGCCCGGGACGGCGAAGGACCAGGGTGTGTCCAGGTCCAGGAAGCCATAGTCGGCGCGGCCGTCCTGCACGCCCCGGGGGACGGCGAAATCGTAACGCCAGGCGACGCCCTTGCCTTCGGGCAATTTGCCCAGCCAGCGGGGCGGCACGGGCAGGCCCACGCCGCTAACTTTCAAGTCTGGCGGCTCATCCTCGCCGTCCGTGACGATCACGGCGCTGATGCGCCAGCGGTCGCCCTGACCGCCCCGGGCCAGCAGCAGGGGCCCCAGCAGCAACTCGGGCTGGACGGGCCGTCGGGGGATGGAGGCGCGGCGTTTCATGGCGGCGGACCATGGACGACGGGGCCCGGCCGGCGCAAGGGTCAAGCGCCCATCCTATATCTTAAGCGGACCCGTATCTTAAGTGGACGTGAGGGGCGGCCGACAGCGCCCGCGTCTGGCGCCACGCTGCTTTGCGTTGTGGCGTGTCACGGAGTCCTTGGCTTTTGCGGTCCATGCCCGTATGGTCCGCCTCGCCTGAGTGGCCGAGGGGCCCCCTGGCGCATGGTTGTGGTCGTCTCCGCGTTCCAGGAGTCGACGCCAGCGCCGCTTCCATAGCCCCGCTTCTTTCGGGGTTGTGATTGCCGGATAGGTCCGGCTTTCCACACGTTCCGACGTTGCGCCGCTCTTTCGTTGGCTGGTGCGGCCTGCCGTTTGATCGGCAGGCGCGGTGCCGGCTTGTTTGTTCGCGTGCCTTTCCCGGGCGGGAAGGGCGCGGCGCCGCCTTATTTCGTGAAGGAAAGTCCCTTGGATTTGCCCGTTTCCGCTGAGAATGAAGTGATCGAGACCGAAATCCTGGAAACCGCCGAGGTCGACATGGTCGACGACGGCCGCACCACCTTTGCCGACCTGGGCCTGGCCTCCGCCCTGACCAAGGCGCTGGAAGAGGTCGGCTACCAGTACCCCACCCCCATCCAAGAGCGGGCCATCCCCGTCGCCCTGGCCGGCCGCGACCTGATCGCGTCCGCCAACACCGGCACCGGCAAGACCGCGGCCTTCGTGCTGCCGGCGCTGCACCGCATGGCGACCACCCCGCGCCCGCTGAGCGCCGAGGGCCTGCAGACCTTTGGGCCCCGCCTGCTGGTGCTGACCCCCACCCGTGAGCTGGCGACCCAGGTGATGGACGCCGTCCGCGGCTATTCCAAGTACAGCCGCATCCACACCCTGGCCATCCTGGGCGGCATGCCCTACCGCCAGCAGCTGGAGATGCTGCGCCGCCGGGTCGACCTGGTGGTCGCCACCCCTGGCCGCCTGATCGACCATCTGGAGCGCGGCCGCCTGGATCTCTCCACCGTCGAGATGCTGGTGCTGGACGAGGCCGACCGCATGCTGGACATGGGCTTCCTGGAGCCCGTGGAGATGATCGCCAACGCCTGCCCGGAAAATCGCCAGACCCTGCTGTTCACCGCCACGGTGGACAAGGCCATGGTGCGCCTGGCCGGCAACCTGCTGAAGAACCCGGAGCGCGTTGATGTCGCCGGCGGCAGCGTCAACGTCAGCGCCATCGAGCAGCGCTTCCTGCGGGCCGACGGCCTGGAGCATAAGGAAAAGCTGCTGGCCCACCTGGTGGCCGACCCGTCCATGAACAAGGGCATCGTCTTCGCCGCCACCAAGCGCGACGCCGACCGCCTAGCCGACAGCCTGTCGGAAATGGGCTATGCCGCCGCCCCCCTGCACGGCGACATGCGCCAGCAGGAGCGTAACCGCACCGTCCAGGCCCTGCGCAACGGCCGCGTCCGTCTGCTGGTGGCCACCGACGTGGCCGCCCGCGGCATCGACGTGCCGGACGTGACCCACGTCATCAACTTCGACCTGCCGCGCCAGGCCGAGGACTACGTGCACCGTATCGGCCGCACGGGCCGCGCCGGCAACACCGGCAACGCCTTCAGCCTGTACACCCGTCATGAGTGGGGCCTGGTGCGCGGCATCGAGGGCTACACCCAGACCCGCGCCGTTGAGCACGTCATTCCGGGCCTGGAGCCGCGCGAGTTGCCCAAGCGTCCGGCCGGCGGTCCCGGTGGCGCCCCCGGCGGCCGTCCGCGCAAGTCGTTCGGCGGCCACGGTGGCGGTTTCAAGCAAGGCGGCTTCAAGCAGGGCGGCGGCTTCGGCGGCGCCAAGCCGGAAGGCGGCTTCCGCGCTGACGGTCCGCGGGGCGAAGGTCCGCGCGGTGAGCGTGGCGATCGCCCGGAAGGCGGCTTCAAGAAGTTCGGCGGCCCCCGTCCTGAAGGCCAGCACCGCAGTGAAGGCTATCGGCAGGACCGCCCGGCCCGCGCCCAGGGCGCCGGTCACGGCGGCGGCAACGGTGGCGGTTTCCACCCGCTGGACGGCGCCAAGCCGGCCCGCGACGGGGCGCGCAAGCACGGCAACGGCCCGCGTCCGGCCCGGGTGCAGAGCGATGGCGGGACGGGGGGCTTGCGCCGCCCGCGTTCTTCCGCCAATTAAGTCCCGCGTTTGATGACGGGGCCGTCCAGCACCGGACGGCCCCGTTTTCGCCTTTTAAGACTTCAGCCTTACGTTTGGTCCCATGAGCGCGCTCCCCCAGGAAGTCCATAACCGTCGGACGTTCGCCATCATCGCGCACCCCGACGCCGGCAAGACCACGCTGACGGAAAAGCTGCTGCTGTTCGGCGGCGCCATCCAGATGGCGGGTGCGGTGAAGGCCCGTGGCGAGCAACGGCGTGCCCGGTCGGACTGGATGAAGGTGGAGCGCGAGCGCGGCATCTCCGTCACCGCCTCGGTGATGAACTTCGATTATGCCGACCGCACCTTCAACCTGGTGGACACGCCGGGCCACGAAGACTTTTCGGAAGACACCTACCGCACGCTGACGGCCGTCGACAGCGCGGTCATGGTCATCGACGCCGCCAAGGGCATCGAGGCCCAGACCCGCAAGCTGTTCGAGGTCTGCCGCCTGCGCAACGTGCCCATCATCACCTTCGTCAACAAGATGGACCGCGAGGCCCGCGACCCCTTCGACCTGATGGACGAGGTGGAACGCGACCTGCAGCTGGAGGTGACGCCCGGTTCCTGGCCCATCGGTTCCGGCCCGGACTTCCGTGGCTGCTATGACCTGATCCGCGACCGGCTGGTCCTGCTGGATCGCCGCCAGGGCGACATCGCCAGCGAGGGCATCCAGTGCGATGGCCTGGACGATCCCAAGCTGGACGAGCTGCTGCCCGCCGACCAGGTGGCCAAGCTGCGCGAGGACGTGGCCATGGTGCGGGAACTGTGCCCGCCCTTCGACCTGGAGACCTATCGCGAGGGCCACCAGACCCCGGTGTTCTTCGGCAGCGCCATCAATAACTTCGGCGTGCGCGAGCTGCTGCTGGGCCTGGCCGCCTATGCGCCGTCGCCCCGGCCGCAGCAGGCCGACAGCCGCACGGTGCAGCCGGAGGAGCCCAAGGTCACCGGTTTCGTGTTCAAGGTCCAGGCCAACATGGACCCCAACCACCGCGACCGCATCGCCTTCTTCCGCCTGTGCTCCGGCCATTTCCGCCGGGGCGTGAAGCTGAAGCACATGCGCTCGGGCAAGCTGCTGGCGGTGAACAACGCCGTGCTGTTCCTGGCGCGCGACCGGGAACTGGCGGAGGACGCCTACCCCGGCGACATCATCGGCATCCCCAACCACGGCACCCTGCGCATCGGCGACACGCTGACCGAGGGGGAGGACCTGCGCTACACCGGCGTGCCCAGCTTCGCCCCGGAACTGCTGCAGCGCGTGAAGCTGGACGACCCCATGAAGATGAAGCACCTGCGCAAGGCGCTGGAGCACTTCGCGGAGGAGGGCGCCAGCCAGGTGTTCAAGCCGCTGATCGGCGCCGACTGGGTGGTGGGCGTCGTCGGTCCGCTGCAGTTCGAGGTGCTGGCCGCCCGCATCGACGCCGAATACGACATCAAGGCCAAGTTCGAGAGCTGTGGGTATGATTCGGCCCGCTGGATCGAATGCGATGATCCGGTGGTGCTGAAATCCTTCCTGGACAGCAACCGCTCCGCCCTGGCGGAGGATCACGACGGGGCCCTGGTGTTCCTGGCGCGCAACGGCTGGCAGCTGAACCGCGCCCAGGAGGATTATCCCAAGATCCGGTTCCAGAAGACGCGGGAGCAGAACCGCGCGGTGACGACGTCCGCCCTGGGTTGAGGGGGGCGCCCCTGTGGCGGCCATCCGGCCAAGATCCATGAAGCCATTATCCGGAAAGGACGAAATGGCACATCGGCCGGATGGCGCGGTGACAGCGCCATCCGGCCGGCGGTATCATCCGCGCCAAATATGGGTAAGTCGGAAGGCGTGACATGTCGGGTGCATCCCGGTTATTGGGCCGGTCGCTGGGTTTGAGCGGGGGCGGCGCGCTGTCGCGGCGGGCCCTGGTCGGCGGCTTGGCGCTTGCGCCCCTGCTGGCCGGCGGCATCCCGGGTTTGGCGGGCGCCGTGGCCAACCGTCCCGGCCCCATCCGGCCGGGCCGCACGGTGGTGGTCATCGGCGCCGGTCTCGCCGGTCTCGCCGCCGCGGGCGCCTTGCGCCAGGCGGGGGCCGAGGTCACGGTGCTGGAGGCCCGCGCCCGTGTCGGCGGCCGGGCCTGGACCGAGGCGCGTCCGTTCGGTTTCCCCTACGATATCGGTTGCGCGTCGCTGGAGGCGACGGCTGACAATCCGCTACGCCGCCTGGTGGATGAGCGCGGCCTGGAGTCGGTGCCCGATGACGGTGCTGATGATCTGCTGTTCTTCGGGGACAAAGAGGTGGATGCCGACACGGCGGCGTCCGCCGCCGACGCCATCGACCGGCTGGAACGGGCGGTGAAGGACGCCGGCCGCGCCCAGATGGACCGCTCCGCCGCCGATCTGGTGCCGGACCTGGGCGACTTGGGGCAGTTGGCCACCGCCCTGGTGGGGCCGCTGGATTTCGGGGTGGAACTGAAGGACCTGTCCAGCCTGGACGCCGCCCGCCGGCCGGATGCGGAGGCGGCGCTGTGGTTCCCGCGAGGCATCGGCACCGCCGTCGCCAGCCTGGCCAAGGACATGGCTCGGGACGTGAAGATCACCCTGTCCGCCCCGGTCACCCGCATCGACTGGTCGGGGACGGGCGTGCGCGTGACGACGCCCAAGGGCGTGGTCAGCGCCGACGCCGTCATCATCACCATTCCCATCGCCGTCCTGGCGTCTGGTGGGGTGGCGTTCGATCCGCCGTTACCCGATGGGGTGCGCACCGCCTTCGACGGGCTGTCCACCGGCTTGGTCAACCGCATCGCCCTGGGCTATAAGCCCGACAGCCTGGATTGCGACCCCTTCACCGCCCTGGACCAGGTGCGCGCCGACGGGCGGGTCCTGGACCTGTGCCTGCGGCCCTTCGGCCGGGAACTGGCCATCGCCACGGTGGGCGGCGACCTGGCGCGTCAACTGGAAAAGGCCAACGACCAGGAGGCGGTCGATCTGGTGCGCGACGCCGTGGCCGATGTGTTCGGATCGCTCACCCGCCGGCAGGCCACCGCCTGGCATGTCAGCCGCTGGGGGGCTGATCCCTATTCCCTGGGATCCATGACCGCGGCCAAGCCTGGCCACGCCGAGGCGCGCCGCATCCTGTCGGAGCCGGTGGGCGACCGCCTGTGCTTCGCTGGCGAGGCCTGTTCGCTGGCCTGGCCCGGCTGGTTGCCCGGGGCTTATGAAACGGGTATCGCGGCGGCCCAGCGGGTGCTGGCCCTGCCGGCCTGAACGGCCATCGCAGCCCCGGTTCGTCACTTCTGCGGAACGATAAAGGATGGAGCGCCCCCCCGTGCCGGGGCGCCATCCGCCGATTTTGTTGAAAGGAAGGGTTAACGCCTTCATGATTATATGAACCTGCCCTAAACCGGGGCGGGACGGTGGGCCCTACCTGGACGCAAGTCCGAACGGAGCCCGTGCACGAGCGTTGCGGGGTAGCATGACGGCCATCGAGACGGATGGTGGGGGCGAGCAGGAACTGCCGCGAAAGAAGTTCAGCGGCAAGAAGATCGTCATGTGGGTGGTGGTGCCTCTGCTGCTGATCGCGCTTATCGCCGGTGGATTGATCTTCAGCGGCCTGCTGGACGGATTGCTCGGCAAGAAGAAGGCGGAAGAGGTGGAGGAGAAGCCCGCCGCGGCGGAGGAGGCGTTCGACCCCAAGGCGCCCCCGGTTTTCTTCCCCCTGGGCGAACTGCTCATCAACCTTCAGACCAATGAACGCCGCCCGGCCTTCCTCAAGCTGAAAATCCAGCTTGAGATCTATAAGGAAGAGGACAAGGCCAAGCTGACCGTGGCCACGCCCCGCATCATCGACACCTTCCAGACCTATTTGCGCGAATTGCGGCTGGACGATCTGAAGGGCTCCGCCGGTATTTACCGCCTGCGCGAGGAATTGCTGCAGCGGGTGAACGCGGCCGCCGCCCCGGTGCGGGTGAGGGACGTGTTGTTTGAGGAAATTCTGGTACAATCACAGTGACATGATACCCAGGTTCCCTGGGCGCGCCCGGGGCTGGATGGACCAGGCGTTGATATGGAAGGATGGCGGGGCGCCGGTGCCCCGCAGCTAAGTTTTGGACGCTGGAGCGTTGACCGATGCCGGATCCGCAGGAGCTGAGTGAAGAGGAACGCATGGCCGCCGAATGGGCGGCCTTGGCGGACGAGGGCGCAGGCGACAGTGGCTTCGGCGACATGGGCGGCGGGGCGACCCGCGTCCTGAACCAGGATGAAATCGACAGCCTGCTGGGCTTCGACAAGGATGGCGCCGGCGACGGCGACAATTCCGGCATCATGGCGCTGGTCAACTCGGCGCTGGTGAACTACGAACGCCTGCCCATGCTGGAGGTGGTCTTCGACCGCCTAGTCCGCATGATGTCGACCTCCTTGCGCAATTTCACCTCCGACAACGTCGAAGTCAGCCTGGACCAGATTTCCTCGGTGCGTTTCGGCGATTACCTGAACTCCATTCCGCTGCCCGCGATGCTGGCCGTCTGCAAGGCGGAGGAATGGGACAATTATGGCCTGATGGTCATCGATTCGGCGCTGATCTACTCCATCGTCGACGTGCTGCTGGGCGGCCGTCGCGGCACGGCGGCCATGCGTATCGAAGGCCGTCCCTACACCACCATCGAGCGCAACCTGGTGGAGCGCATGGTGCATGTGGTGCTGTCCGACCTGTCGGCGGCGTTCGACCCCCTGTCGCCCGTCACCTTCCGCTTCGACCGGCTGGAAACCAACCCGCGCTTCGCCACCATCGCCCGCCAGGCTAACGCCGCCGTGCTGGTGAAGCTGCGCATCGACATGGAGGATCGCGGCGGCCGGCTGGAACTGCTGATCCCCTACGCCACCCTGGAACCCGTGCGCGAACTGCTGCTGCAGATGTTCATGGGTGAAAAGTTCGGCCGCGACAGCATCTGGGAAACCCACTTGGCCAGCGAGCTGTGGATGACCGACGTCCACCTGTCGGCCGTGCTGGATGAGATCACGCTGTCGCTGTACGACGTGCTGAACTGGAAGGTGGGCTCGCGCGTGCTGCTGAACGTGGCG
Organism: Nitrospirillum karajorum; assembly: GCF_036348415.1. Taxonomy (NCBI): domain Bacteria; kingdom Pseudomonadati; phylum Pseudomonadota; class Alphaproteobacteria; order Rhodospirillales; family Azospirillaceae; genus Nitrospirillum; species Nitrospirillum karajorum. The sequence continues at coordinate 322,926 of NZ_JAZBQB010000003.1, read as the reverse complement.
CCCGACGACACCATCGAGCTGCGGTGCGGCGACGTGCCCATGTTCCTGGGGCGCATGGGGCGCAAGGGCGGCAACATCGCCGTCCGCATCGACCGTGAAGCACCCAAGCCGGAGGCCGCGCCGACATGAGCCTGACCATCCTGCTGTCCCTGGCCCTGGATGTCGTGGTGGGCGGCCTGCTGGTCGCCACCATCATCTATGCCCTGCGCCTGAACCGCCAGATCGCCCAGCTGCGCGACAGCCGGGGCGAGATGGAGGCCCTGGTGAGGGAATTCAGCGAGGCCACCGCCCAGGCCGATGCCGGGGTGAAGGGGATGCGCAAGGCCGCCGCCGAATCCGGCGAGGCGCTGCAATACCTGATCAGCCGCGCCGACAAGATGCGGGAAGAGCTGGAGCAGATCACCCAAGCGGCCGATGCCTTGGCCGGACGGTTGGAGAGCGCTGCCGGCCGCGCCCGTGCCAGTGCGCCGGAACCGGTGCGGGACACCCGGCCCGAACCCCGCGACCTGCCCCGGGCCGAAGCCCTGCGCGGCAGTGCCGCCGGCGGCATGGTGGGCGGCCTGGCCCCGGGGGGCTCCCTGGGGGTGCCAACGGCCATCGGGTGGAGACGCCCCGCGCCGCCGCTATCCGCCCCGATCCCCGCCCCGTGCCGGCGCGCCCATTGCCGGCGCATCTGGAGCCCGAGCGCGGTATGGAACGGCAGGCGCCGGACCGTCTGGCGGGCGAGCGTCTGCCTGAGTCGCGTTTGACCGATCCCCGTTTGGCCGATTCCCTCAATGATGGGCGTGCCCCGGAGCGTGCGCCCCGGCCGGAGCGATCGGCCGACCGCTATGGGACCGATGCCGGTCTGGACGATGGCCGCCCCGCCCCACGGTCGGCGCCCGCGCGCCTGCCCGCGCCGGGTGGCGCCGGTCCCGCTGGGGACGCGGCCGCCGGCCAGCCGGAGGCGCGATCCCGCGCGGAGCGTGAGCTGCTCCAAGCCCTGGAGAACATGCGTCAATGACGGCGGAACCCTCGGCCCCCCGGCAAGGACGGCCCACGTCGGCCCCCGCTGCGGCCGTCCCCAAGGCCCCGGCCCCCTCTAAGCCAGCGCTACCCGCGGCGCGGACCCAGCGTCCCGCGCCGGCGGTCGGTCGCGCCGGCGGCGGCAAGGGCGCGCGTGGCCCGGCGCGTGCCGAGCCCAAGGCCCCCTTCTGGCGGCGCCTGCGCATCCGCCTGCTGCCGGTGACCATCTTCGCCGCCGTGCTGCTGCTGGGCGCGCGGGCGGGGGACATCTGGTGGACCCTGACCATGGGCGCCGCGCCGCCGGACGTGCCGGCCGCCAAGGCGCAGAGCCCGTCCCCGGAAAAGCCGGCGCCGGCCGCCCAGGGCCAGACGCCCTCCAAGCCTGCCGAGGCCGCCGCGCCGCACGCCGCCGCCGATGCCAAGGGCGAGGCCGCCAAGGGGGATGCCAAGAAAGGCGATGCGGCCAAGGGCGACGCGGGCAAGCCGGAACCGTCGGGCAGCCCGTCGGATGGCCAAAGCTTCACGCCCAAGGACGTGGAGCTGCTGCAGCGCCTGGCGGAACGGCGCGAGGCGCTGGACAGCCGCGAGCGCGACCTGGACCAGCGCGAGGCCATGTTGCAGGTGGCGACCCAGCGCCTGGACCAGAAGCTGGCGGAGATGCAGGCGCTGAAGAAGCAGTTGGACGGCCTGGTGAACCAGGTGAACGCCGACCAGGCGCAGCAGCTGGACAGCCTGGTCAAGATTTACGAGACGATGAAGCCGGCCGAGGCCGCCCGGATTTTCGAGGCCATGGACGACAAGGTCCTGCTGAACGTGATCAGCCGCATGAAGGAAGCCAAGACGGCGCCCGTGCTGGCGGCCATGACGCCCAAGCGGGCGGAGCAGGTGACCACCATGCTGGCCGAGCGCAAGCGACTGCCCAACGTGCCGCAATGAGCCGACGACGACCACCGCCCCCTTGCCTGCCTTGATCCCCGCCGCCTTGATGCCCACCCAGGTGCCACCGGGCCCGGCGACAACCGGTCCCATTTTGACGAGACGAGAGCCGCCATGATCCGCCACGCCGCCGACCCGATGCTTCAGGACCGGCTGGATGCCGCCCGCTCCCAGGCCCGCCAGCCGCTGTCGCGGGAGGAAGTCGCCCAGATCGTCTCCACCGTCGTCGCCTCCATGGGCGGCGACGTGAGCCAGCATGACATCAAGCTCTATGGCGAGCTGGAGGGACTGGCCCGCTTCATCCATAACGCCAAGAAGGAAATCGCGGCCCTGCAGCCCAGCGATATCCATGCGGAGCACATTCCCCGCGCCACGGATGAGCTGGACGCCGTCGTGGGCGCCACCGAGGATGCCACCAACCGCATCATGGACGCCTGCGACCAGCTGATGGGCATGGCCGGCGACGTCAGCCCGGAGGTGTCGTCCAAGATGATGGATATCACCACCGGCATCTACGAGGCGTGCAATTTCCAGGACATCACCGGCCAGCGCATCACCAAGGTGGTGAAGGCCCTGAAGCACATTGAAGCGAAGGTCGAGGCCATGCTGGTCGCCTTTGGCGAGGATGTGCAGCGCCGTCACCCCGATGGCCCGCCGGCGGCCGACACCCCCGCCAGTGGCAAGGATGATGATTTCCTGTTGCATGGGCCTCAGCTGCCCGGCCGCGCCATCGACCAGGATGAGATCGACCGCCTGCTGGCGAGCTTCGACTGATATCCCTGAAGGCGATCGGCATGACGGTGGGGGCGTCCAGGAACCGGCCCATGGCGGGGTTGGTGTCGGGGGGAAAAGGATCGTCCAGGAAGAGGGCGGTGTCTTCGTCCTCTACTTGTCGGTTTTCTTCCTGCTGCTGGCGTTCTTCATCCTGCTGACCTCGCTTTCCACTTTTGAGAACCGCAAGTTCGACGCCGTCGTGCAGGCGGTGCAGGACGCTTTCGGTGTCACCATGGCGCAGGGACCGGCCGCCCAGGCGGCGCTGGCCCGGGCGGACGAGCGGTTGGGCGCCGTGGGGCGCCGCCTGGTGGCCGTCGTGCCGGATGCCGTGATTGACCAGGGCGGCAAGGGGGGAACCCTGGTCGCCACCCTATCGGCATCCAGCCTGTTCGCCCCGGCCACGGCGGAAGGGGGCGGCACCGTCGTCACCGTCCTGCCCGGGCGCGAGGGGCTATGGCGTCAGATGGCCGAGGCGGTGCGGCCGGATGAGGAGACGGGGCTGGAGATCGATCTTGAGTTCCTGGTGGCCGATGGCGGCAACCCAGGCGCCAGCCTGCCCGTGTTTCAGGCCGGCGCCATGGCCCGCACCCTGGCCGCTGCCGGTGTCAGCCCCAACGCCATGAGCGTGGGGGTGGAGAACGGCGCGGCGGACCAGGTACGCTTCCTGTTCCGCGCCCGGCCGCCGCATGCCGGCGCCCCCCTGAACCCAGTGCCGGAGGGGCGACCATGAGCGGGCCCGATATCCTGCCGCCACCCGTCCCAGGCTTCCTGCCGCCATTGGCGCCCAAGACGCAGGCGCCCAAGCGCATCTGGCTGATCTCCTTCACTGATTTCGTCTGCCTGATGCTGTCCTTCTTCGTCATGCTGTACGGCATGACGGCCCCGGACGCGCGGCGGGACGAGGTGCTGCAGGCCCTGTTCGGCGGTTCCCCCACCGAGCAGCATGGCAACGGCAATCTGGATCGGGGCCGCGCGACGGACCTGGGGTATCTGGGCCGGGTGATGGAGCGCCAGTTGTCCACCGTTCCGGCCCTGGCCGCCGTGCGGGTGACCCGGTCGGATGACCGCCTGGTCGCCGTTCTGCCAGAGGCGGCGCTGTTCGCCCCCGGCTCCACCACCCTGTCGTCCGCCGGTGCCGCCACCCTGTTCGCCTTGGGGGGCGTGGTCAGCAACATCGCCAACGCGGTGGAGGTGGTGGGGCATACCGACGCCAGCCCCGTCGCCAACGCGGCCTATCCCTCCAACTGGGAATTGTCGCTGGCCCGGGGGCGCACCATCGCCCTGGCCCTGGCCCGGTCGGGATACGCGGCACCCATCACCGTGCGCGGCCAGGCTGACGGCGCCGATGCGGCGGCCGCCGCCGGAAGTGCGTCCGAATCCCCCTCCGATACCGAGGTGGAGCGGGCGCAGCAGCGCCGCGTCGATATTGTCATTCGCGATTACGCCGCCCAGGCCGGCAGGGGCCCATCATGACCACGTCCGCCCCCAAGCCCTGTTTCCCGGCCCTTCGCGTCCCGGCCCTTCGCGTCCTGGCCCGCCGCCTCTTGAGCCGCCCGTCGCTCATCCTGGGTGCAGCCCTGATGCTGGCGCTGGCGGTATCGCCGGCCTTGGCCGCCCCCCAGGAGGCGAAAGAGCCGGCGGCGGATGCCGCGGCGACCGCGGCCCTGCCGACCGTGACCGTGCGGGCGGGGGAGCATCCCGGCCGCAGCCGCCTGGTGTTCGACTGGCCGACGCCGGTCAAGGCGACGCTGGAGCGGGATGGCGCCAAGCTGCTGATCCATTTCGACAAGCCGGCAAAGGCCGATCTGGCCGCCCCGCGCCGGGCGGGCTCCCCGCGCATCTCGCGGGTGGAGACGGTGTCTGGAACCCCCGGCCTGATCGTGGCGCTGACCATTCCCGCCAATGCGACGGTGGAGCAGTCGCGGTCCGGCGATAAGGTCGTCATCGACGTGGGCGATGGCAAGCCGGGCGCCCCGCCCGTCGCTGCCAGCACCACCACCTCCACGCCCCCTGCCGCCCTTCCCGCCGCCAAGCCTGAAGCGCCGAAAGAGGGGAAGGCCCCACCCGCGTCCGTCCCCGCGTCCGCCGTTGGCGGTGGTGAGCCGCCGTCCGTGGCGGCCGCGCCGGCCGATCCCCGCGCAGCCAAGGAAGGGCGGCCGCTGTATCTGCTACAGCAGCAGCCCCCCACGGACGCCAAGGGTACCAAGGACGCCAAGGCGCCCGCCGCGAAGGAGCCTCCTGCCAAGGAGCCGCAGGGCAAGGAACCGGCTGGGAAAGAGCCGGGCAAGGAGACCAAGGAAGCCCAGGCCAAGCCGGCCCCGCCCGCAGCCCACCCGACCGCGCCCGAGACCAAGGCGGCGGCCCCGCACGGCATGCCCGCCGCTGAACCGGCGGCGCCGGGTGCGGAGGCGGGCCAGCCGGCGGAGGGGGCGCCGGTCGCACCCGCGCCCAGCCTGGTGTTCGATCCGGGGCAGCCGTCCGCCGTGGCGGTGTTCGCCCGCGCCGGATGGCTGTATGTGCTGTTTGACCGCCCCGTGCCGGCGACCACGGCCCCGGCCGCGCCCCCGGGTGGCCCTGCGGACGAGTCCGCTTTCCTGGGCCAGGTGGAACCGGTGGCCCTGCCCGGCGGTGGCGGTTTCCGCCTGCCGGCGCCGGCCGTTCTGGAACCACGCGTCACGGGGGAGGGGGCCACCGGCTACCGCATCACCTTCGATCACGCCTTGGCCATGCCATCGGAGGGCACGCCGGCCGGTGTGCCGGTGACGACCGATCCCGATTTCGCCCTGGGGCCCCGCCTGGTGGTGAAGACGGCCAAGCCGGCCAAGGTCTTCACCTTCACCGACCCGGTGGTGGGGGACACGTTGAAGGTCGTGCCCCTGAGCCCGGCGCCGCAGCGCACGCCGGCCCCCCTGCGCTATGCCGAGGCGCAGTTCCTGCCCACCGCCCAGGGGGTGGTCATCCGCCCCATCGACGAACGCCTGCTGGTGCAGCCGGCCAAGGAGGGCGTGGAACTGACCGTGCCCGGCGGCCTGCGCCTGTCGCCGTCGACCGATGTCGCCGTCGCCGCCCCGCCCCCGCCGGTGGTGGAGCCCGACCGCTTCTTCGATTTCCAGCGCTGGGCCAAGGTGGACCCCAATGGCTTCATCGCCGGCCGCCAGCGGCTGATGAACGAGATCACCAAGGCCCCGCCGGACGACCGGCCCAAGCTGCGCCTGGACCTTGCCCGCTTCTATGCCGGCAACGGCTTCGGGCAGGAGGCGCTGGGCCTGCTGGAGATGGCGCGCAAGGACCAGCCGGATCTGGAAAAGCGGGCGGAGTTCGCCGCCGTGCGCGGTACCGCCCGCATCCTGACGGGCGACGCCAAGGGCGGGCTGGACGATCTGACGGCGCCGGCCTTGCAGAGCGAGCCCGACGTGGCTCTGTGGCGCGCCTATGCCGCCCACACCACCGGCGACGACGACACCGCCTATCGCCTGTTCCAGAGCCGCAAGGAACTGCTGCGCACCTATCCCGAACCCTTCAACACCCGCTTCGGCTTGGCCGCCGCCGAAGCCGCTTTGGCCAAGGACGACGTGGCCACGGCCAACGCCCTGCTGGACCGCCTGGTCAAGCGGGGGGCCACCAAGGGGCCGGCCGAAACCGCCGTCAACTATCTGCGCGGGGAGGCGGCCCACCTGGAAGGGGATCATGAGAAGGCCATCGAGTCCTACCGCGAAGCGACGGAGGGGCCGGACCGCCTCTACCGCACCAAGGCGCGCATGGCCCTGGTGGATGAGGAACTGGCCGCCGGCAAGCTGACCCCGGCCAAGGCGGCGGAGCAGATGGAGAAGATGCGCTTCGCCTGGACCGGCGACGATCTGGAGTTGCACATCCTGCGCCGCCTTGCCGACCTGCACATCAAGGCCGGCAACTTCCCCCAGGCCTTCGACACCATGAAGCGCGCCATCACGCTGTTCCCCAACAGTCCTGAGGCGCCGCTGATCACCAAGCAGATGACGGACACCTTCACCGGCCTGTTCGTGCGCAACGGCGCCGACAAGATGCCGCCGCTGGAGGCGCTGTCGCTCTATGAGCAGTACAAGGAACTGACGCCGCCCGGCCCCGACGGCGACACGGTCATCCGCGTGCTGGCGGAGCGGCTGGTGGATGTGGACCTGCTGGATCGCGCGGCCGAACTGCTGGACCGCCAGGTGCAGTACCGCCTGCAAGGGGAGCAGAAGGCCCAGGTGGGCACGCGGGAGGCCGCCATCCGCCTGCTGAACAATCAGCCGGACAAGGCGCTGGCGGCCCTGGACCAATCGGAGGTGGCGGGCATCCCCGACGCCATGGCGGCGGAACGGCGCCTGTTGCGGGCCCGTGCCCTGTCGCGCACCGACAAGGGGCCGGAGGCCGTGGCCCTGCTGAAGCAGGACAATTCCCGCCCCGCCAACTTGCTCCGCATCGACATCGCCTGGCATGCCAAGCAATGGCCGCTGGCGGCCCAGGCCCTGGCCGACGTCATCGGCCCGCCGCCCGCCGCGGGTCAGCCCATCGACCCCACCATCTCCCGCCTGGTGGTGAACCGGGCGGTGGCCCTGTCGCTGGCCCAGGATATGCCGGGTTTGCAGAAGCTGCGCACCGACTTCGGCCCGTCGATGGACAAGGGGCCGGACGCGAACATGTTCCAGGTCATGACCCGTCCCAACGAGGCCAGCGGCCTGCTGGACGCGACCACCATCCAGAACCAGGTCAAGGAAATCGACCTTTTCAAGAGCTTCCTGGACAGCTACCGCACCCGTCAGACCCAGGGGGCGGCTGTACCGGGCGATGCGTCGGCACCCGGAGGCGAGGCCGCGCCCAGCGCCACGGCGCCACCGGAATCAGCCAAACCGGCGGGCGAACCGCCCGCGGCCTCCAGCGCCGCCGCCACCCCGCCCGCGCCGGAAGGTCAGCGGCGCTGAATAGGGCCTTAATGGCAGTTGACGCTTTCTACAAGTGTGCCGCCCTTATCCAGGGTCAGGCGGCAACTCTTTATTGAACGTGGCAGCTTGGTCACGATGATGATGTCGGTGGCGACGTAGGCACAGGACATCCATATGTCCTTGCCGGACGCCGGTTCGAACGTCCAACTCGCGGTCGTCTTGGTCGTCGCATCCGGGGCCAGGATCGCTTGCTCAGAGGGCGGGCCTTCTGAGAAGCGAACGGTGATCAGCGGACGGGCCAACGGTTGGGAACTCAAAGCGGTTGGTGGATTGCCATCAGAGTAGGCGGTGAAGCCGGCCGGCACCGACGCTGGTGTCTCCGTCACCGCGAATGTCTTGGGACACTGCGGAGCTGTCTCCGCCGCTGACGCCATGCCAATGGGGAGCATGAGTGCGCCGAGAATAAGGAAGGTTTTCATCTTTCTCACTCGATCACCGAAAAAGCGTCGCCGTTGTTGCTCGGATTCTTATAAGTGCCATCGTCATTCTTTCCTTTGAAGGAGAGATGGCGTTTGTGGATGCCGAGACTGGTGGAGTATTGGTCCACTACCCAGATGCCAGTTGAGTCCTGACTGATGTAGAAGGCAGCATGGTTGCCATGGCTGTGACTGGGGTATTTCCCATTCACGAAGGTGGCTATGGCTGTTCCCATCTTCAGGGAAGTATTGCCCCGGACGGCTGCTCCTTCTTTCCAAAAGAGGGACGCCGGTTTCGGTACTGACGTGTAGGTCTCAATCAACGCAACACATTGCCCTGTGCCGACGTTTGGCATCGGCGGGTGTGTCAGAAGCGACAGCACGTCATTATAGGCGTAAGGCATGACGGCGATTTCCATGCATGGTGGTGCACATTCTTCGCCTTGAAATAGAGGGGTGTCCCACAACCTCCATTCCACTTAAGGGCAGTCCGCCCTTGGGGCTTTTATGCCTTTTGGGATGTTGGATATTTGAGCGCCGGAAATGGAGGCCGGGGCCGGCGCGGGGCCGACCCCTGACCTTCGCTTACTGGCAGTTCAGGCCGGCGGCCATGTTGCCGTCGGGCGACAGGGTCACGGTGCAGGCGTGGACGCTGGCCGGCATCTTGGACGCGATCATGATGGCGGTGGCGTCGTAGGCGCAGGCCATCCACAGGTTCTGGGCCTGCGCCGGGGTGAACTTCCAGGTCAGGGCCGTGCGTGACTGGCTGGCCGGCGGCAGGGGCGGCTGGCCGCCCGGTTCGCCGTTCCAGAACAGGATGGCGGCCAGCGGCAGGGGCAGGGCGCTGCCGTCCGGCGCCTTGGGCGGGTTGCCGTCCTGATAGGCCTTGAAGCCGGCCGGCACGTCCTTGACCATCTCGGTGACCGGCAGGGTCTTGGGGCATTGCGGGCCCACCTGGGCGGCGGCTTGGCCGGCACCCAACCCGGTGACGGCGAACAGGGACAGCAGACCGCTGGTCAGAACCTTCTTCATTTTCCTCACTCGGAGCTTTGTTGGTTTGGGGTGGGTTGCGGCGTTGGCGCCAATGGGTGATACGGATTTAGGGGCAGAAAGCCTGACGCACAGCGGCAAACTGCCCCATTCCTGGTCGTGATTCACTTACTGCCAGAGACGAAACGGATGCTTGCCGCGACGAACGAGCGTCTTTGCTCGTCCCAACGACTAAGCGCCAAGACCTTGAAAAAGATCAATAACCCCAGCCAAACCGAACCAGTCAACGACATCCGCCATAAAGTAGGGAGGCCCTGGAGCTCAGGCGTGAAATGATCCAAGTCCGGCGCGGAAAATGCCACGGCCGGAAGGAAATAAATTATTCCAAGCCAGCCCACAGCCCGAAGGGGCCAAATTCTTAGTATGCTTCCCCAAAGACCGGCCAGCAATAGGGTGGGGTTTAAGAGGTGAAATATTATATTCGTTTCTTCTATTAAGATTCCTGGGCAATTCAGAATGAAGGCGGTCATCACTATAAGGGCCGCGAATAAGCTGACGTTCGCGGCATAGCTTCTTCTCAGTAGGCTAATCAGGGCAAAGATTCCTGCCGGCTGAGGCAGGTCGCGGGACCTCACCGCAACCCAATCCTTCATATCGTCATGTTGCTTTGGCATCGAATAACCGCGCTATCCGAAGCTTTTCACCAGGCTGCCGACGATCAGGTACCAGCCGTCCACCAGCACGAAAAAGATGATCTTGAACGGCAGGGAGATCATGGCGGGGGGCAGCATCATCATGCCCATGGATTGCAGCACCGACGACACCACCATGTCGATCACCAGGAAGGGAATGAACACCAGGAAGCCGATCTCGAACGAGCGCTTGAGTTCCGAGATCATGAAGGCGGGGATCACCACCTGGATGGGCAGATCCTTGGCGGTGGTGACTTTGTCGACCTTGGCGATGTCGGTGAACAATTGCAGGTCGCGCTCACGCGTGTGCTTCAGCATGAAGTCCTGGAAGGGGACCACGGCGTTCTTCAGGCCCGTCAGCTCATCCACCTGTTCGTCGATCATGGGCTTGATGCCCGCGTCATAGGCCGCCTGGAAGGTCGGCGCCATGATGAAGAAGGTGAGGAACAGGGCCAGGCTCAGCATCACCTGGTTGGGCGGCACCTGCTGCGTGCCCAGGGCGGAGCGCAGGAAGCCCAGCACGATGATGATGCGCACGAAGCTGGTCATCATCACCAGGATGCTGGGCGCCACCGACAGCACGGTGATCAGCACCACCAGCTGGATGATGCGGCTGGTGGAACTGCCGCCCTGGGAGCCCAGGTCCAGGTTCAGGCTTTGGGCGTGCGCCACCCCGGCCAGCAGCGACACGGCCACCGTCAGCAGGATGGCCAGGGCCGGCGCGCCCCAGCGGAACAGACGCGATGGGTGCCGGGAAGGCGAGGGGTGCGCGGTGGTGCTCATGACAAAGGCCCCGGGACGGGTGCCGGCGGGGCGGCGGTTTCGTTCAGTACGGTCTGGAAGGTCTGGTGGCCGTCGCCCGTCGCGAGGATGGGGCCCTCCAGATGCAGGTCCTGGGTGCCGCCCAGCAGCAGCAGATGCTCCACCCCGTCCCGGCGGATCAGCACCAGCCGGCGGCGCGGGTCCAGCGCCATGGCCTCCACCACGCCCAGGCGACGCTGGGCGCGGCCCGGCAGGCGCAGCAGGGCGCCACCGCCGAAACGGCGGACCAGCCAGCCGGCGACCAGGATGAAGCCCAGCACCAGGCCCAGCATAAGGGCGGCGTACAGGTAATAGGCGGCCGAGGTGACCATGGGTTCAGCCGACATCCGGATCTTCGGCCCGGCGATAGGCAGCGGCGGCCCGGCCGACGGTGGCCTTGCCCTGGGTCAGTTCATTGGCCTTTTTCACCACCGTCTCCAGCCGTTCCAGCGCCGCCAGCACCGCCTCCAGCCGCGGCAGGAAGGCGCGCGCCTCTGGTGGTGGCAATTGGACAACTGCATTGCACAATGCAGTGGCCTCATCCTCCAGCCCGGCGAATTCCACCGCGTCGCCGGCGGCGACCAGATCGGCGGTGCGGTTCAGGATGGACAGCAGGCCGTCCATGGCGTCGGCCAGGGCTTCCGCTTCGGGGGAGGGCGCGGGCGTTGTCATCTGAGCGGCGGTGTTCCAGAGGTGGTGCCGGGGCCCGTGGGGGCTTGGCCATGGGAGGTGGGACCATAAGGGTTGGGACCATAGGGGCTGGCCGGCGGGGCGATGTCCTCCAGCGCGGCGCCGCTGCTCAGGCGGCCATTGGCACGGTAGACATGGGCCAGGATTTCCGCCACCGCCGCCAGCGCCTCGATGGGGATTTCGCTGTCGATGTCGATGACCGACAGGATTTCCGCCAGATCCGCGTCCTGCCGGACCTTCACGCCGTTGGCGAAGGCCAGTTCCAGGATCTGTTCCGCCACTGCCCCTTGCCCGGTGGCGACGATGCGCGGCAGGCCCTCCGCCATGTGCTGCAAGGCCACGGCCACCTGGCGTTTGGGTTTGTCGCTGTCGTCAGTGGGGGCCAAAGGTGGAACAGTCCTTGTTGAAGCGGGCCTTGTTGAAGCGGGGGCGTTCGCCCATATCCCGGCTGCGGTATGCTGGGCCGTTTCCGGCTCATGCACGGGCGGGGCCAGGGTATAACTCTCCGCCGTGATACGCAAATGGGCAGCCGGCGATTGGACAGGCGGCAATCGGAAAGCCGGCAGTCGGAAAGCCGGTTGTAACGCCTCTGTTGTAAAACGCCCCTATTGTAAAATGCATGGGCCGGTGGGCTGGCGCCCGGCAGCGCTGGCTGGATGCTGGCAAATAACGCTGGAATCCCCATTGGTTTAGAGCGATTCTCCAAGCGATGGCTTGCAGATTGCATATAACTCATCTATGGCAATAGAGGTGCCTGGGCCTGGTGTCGGATGCCGATCGTGGCGGTGTCCTGGCGGAGAGAGCGGTCCTGACAGGGCCTTTCGGTTTAACCCCACCGGGGTGGTGAGCGCGGATCATGGATCTGAACAGGCTGGGTATCTTCAAGCTGATGTCGGACAAGATGGCCTGGGACAACCAGCGTCAGGAGGTTCTGGCGCAGAACGTCTCCAACTCCGACACGCCGAATTACCAGGCGCGGGACCTGGTGCCTTTCGATTTCAAGCACCAGCTGCGTGAGGCCAACCAACTGGATCTGGTGGCCACCGACCCGGCGCACCTGTCGGCTAGCAGCACGGGGGCCGGTGGCTTCCGCGCCGCCAAGGACCGCACGGCCTATGAGACCTCGCCCACCGGCAACGCCGTGGTGCTGGAGGACCAGATGACCAAGATCGGCCAGAACGCCATCGATTTCCAGGCGCTGACCAACCTGTACCGCAAACAGATCGGCATGCTGAAGATGGCCCTGGGCAAGGGCTCTAGCTGACACGGGCGGTCTGGTTGCGGCGGTCTGGTTAACGTCTTCTTGATGGTTCGCCCGCTAAATTGGGCTTGTCCGTTGAATTGGGTCTAAGGGTTTTGGGACGAGGGTTTCGATGGATTTGATGAACGCCCTGAACTTGTCCACCGCCGGCATGAAGGCGCAGGGCACGCGCCTGCGCGTCATCGCGGAGAACCTGGCCAACACCGACAGCACGGCCGCCAGCCCCGGCGACCTGCCCTACCGGCGCAAGGTGGTGCTTTTCGCCAACACCCTGAACAAGGCCCTGGGCATCGACACCGTCAACGTGAAGAAGGTCGATGTCGACCGCAGCGATTTCCAGCGCAAGTTCGATCCCGGCCATCCCAGCGCCGACAGCGAGGGCTATGTGCTGATGCCCAACGTCAACGGCCTGGTGGAATCGATGGACATGCGCGAGGCCCAGCGCTCCTACGAGGCCAACCTGGGCGTCATCGACGCCACCCGCACCATGCTGACCAAGACCATAGATTTGCTGCGCAACTGAGCGGCTTAGGAGCTGATCCCCACGATGGCCATTCCCCTTCCCAGCGCGATCGCCGCCTACGCCAACACCGCCCGCCAGGGCGCCGGCCCCGGCATGGCCGCCCCCGCCAGCGGCCCCAGCTTTGGCGAGCTGATGAAGCAGGCGGCGGTGGACGCCGTCGACACCATGCACCAGGGGGAACGCATGACGGCGGCCGGTGTCCTGGGCAAGGCCGACCTGACCGACGTGGTGAACGCCGTCAGCAACGCCGAGGTGACGCTGCAGGCCGTGACCGCCGTGCGCGACAAGGTCATCTCCGCCTACCAGGAAATCATGCGCATGCCGATGTGAGGCGGCGGCGGGGCTTGCGCCCCGCCCGCGCCCTGGCGTCTATTGGGGTATCTTGAGGGCTGGCCCATCGGCGGGCCCGCGCTTGCCGGATCGTGCGCATGAATGAACAGGAAATCATCGAACTCGTGCGCCAGTCGCTGCTGACGGTCATCATCGTCAGCGGCCCGGTCATGGCCGTGTCCATGGTGGTGGGCCTGGCCATCTCGCTGTTCCAGGCGCTGACCCAGATCCAGGAACAGACGCTGACCTTCGTGCCCAAGATCATCGCCATGTTCGTGGCGCTGGTGTTCTTCGCGCCCTTCATGCTGCACCACATGGTGACCTTCACCGAGGGCATCATGGACAAGATCGTCGGGGTTGGGACGGGCAACGAGTGATGTTGCAGACCCTCCTCCTCAGCCAGCTCTACACCTACCTCATGGTGTTCGTCCGGCTGGGGGCGGCCTTCCTGATCATGCCCACCGTGGGCGAAACCTTCGTCTCCACCCGCATCCGCCTGCTGTTCGGCCTGATCGTGGCCCTGGCGGTGGCGCCCGCCGTGGGCGGGACCCTACCGCCGGAACCGGCGCAGCCCGCCAATATGGCCGTGCTCATCGCGGGGGAGGCGCTGATCGGCATCTTCATCGGCACCATCGCCCGCACCATGATGGGGGCCCTGGAAACGGCCGGCAGCCTGATCGCCAACCATGTCGGCCTCAGCTCCGCCCAGGCGTTCAACCCGGCCATGTCGCAGCAGAGCACGGTGGTGAACTCCATCCTGGGCATCCTGGGCCTGCTGCTGCTGTTCGCCACCGACATGCACCACATGCTGATCCTGGCGGCGGTGCAGAGCTACAGCCTGTTCCCCCCGGGCGGGGCCATCCCGCTGGGTGATTTCACCGAGCATCTGACGCGCATCTTTTCGGAAAGCTTCAGCATCGGCCTGCAGATGTCGGCGCCGTTCGTCATCATCGGCCTGCTCTTCTTCCTGGGCATGGGCCTGGTGGCGCGGCTGGTGCCCTCCATCCAGGTCTTCTTCGTGACACAGCCCCTGCAGATCGTCCTGGGCCTGCTGCTCCTGGGCGGCAGCCTGTCGGGGCTGATGGTCTATTGGCTGCGCGCCTTCCAGGGGCAGATGATGCCCTTCCTGTCGTCGTAAGGGGCGGGGGCCATGTCGGAAGACCAGGATCCAGATTCCAAAACCGAAGAGCCGACAGGCAAACGGCTGACGGACGCCCGCTCCAAGGGCAACATCCCCAAATCGCAGGAGGTGCCGCACCTCTTCATGCTGGGCGCCATCCTGGTGATGGTGGTGAGCGTGCTGCCCTGGACCTTCGGGCGCATCCACACGGTGCTGATTCCCTTCATAGAACGGCCGGAGACGCTGCCGGTGGACCGGGGCGGCCTGGGGCACCTGCTGACCGAGCTGCTGGGCCAGGTGGCGGTCGCCATGTCGGTACCCTTCGCCCTGCTGGTCATCGCCGCCGTCCTCGGCTCCTTCCTTCAGGTCGGGTTCGTCTTCAGCTTCGAGCGGGTGCTGAGCTTCGACCTCAACCGCTTCAACATCGTCTCCAACCTGCTGAACAAGTTCAAGGTCGCCAACCTGCTGGAGTTCGCCAAGTCGCTGATCAAGCTGGTGGTGGTGTCGGTCGTCGTGCTGCCCGGCCTGTTCCCCCTGGCCCATTCCGTGGACCATTTCATCGGCATGCCGCTGATGGGCCTGGTGAACGAGACCAAGAGCCAGGCGGTGGGCCTGATCTTCCGCGTGCTGATCGCGCTGGGCCTGCTGGCCGGCGCCGACTGGTGGTATCAGCGCTGGAAGTTCATGCGCGACATGCGCATGACCAAGCAGGAAGTGAAGGACGAGCATAAGCAGACGGAAGGCGACCCGCTGATCAAGGGCAAGATCCGCGCCCTGCGCATGCAGCGCGCCCGTAACCGCATGATGGAGAACGTGCCCAAAGCCGACGTGGTGGTGACCAACCCCACCCACTACGCCATCGCGCTGAAATATGATCCCCTCAGCATGGGGGCGCCCATGGTGGTGGCCAAGGGTGTGGATTTCATCGCCGCCCGCATCCGCGAACTGGCGGAGGAACATGGCATCCCCCTGGTGCCCAACCCGCCCCTGGCCCGCGCCCTCTATGCCAGCGCCGAGGTGGACGAGGAAATCCCGGCGGAGCACTACAAGGCGGTGGCCCAGGTCATCTCCTATGTCTTCAAGTTGAAGAAGAAGACCTTCCCCAAGCGCTGATTCCACCCGGGGCGGCGGTCGAGCGCGAACCCGCCATCCGGCATTTATTGATTTAAATTTATTTCCGTCCGGCATCTCGTCCCGCAGGACCGGGACTGGTAGGATCGGGCCCTTCCGATCCAGAGGTGCTTGCCGGTGCCCGCCTTCCCCTCCCGCCCATCGTCCCCCCGCCCGCGCCGTCGCCGGACATCCCGGAGGGCGGGACGAATGCTGGGCCGGCTCAGGTGGGGTTGGTGCTGGTAGTGGGGGGCCCCTTGATAGTCGCGGCTCTGTTTCTGGCGGCCGCCTTGGCTTGGGGGGTGCTGGACCATCCCCTGTCTTTAGCGGTTGCCCTGATCGCCGCAGGCGCCTTCCTGCTGATGGCCCTGTTGGGCGTTCTCTGGCTGAGGCAGACCACGGCGCAGACCGCCGTGCTGCGCGCCGTGGTGGAGGCGGTGCCGGAGGCCCTGGCCGTGGCGGGGGCGGATGGACGGGTGGTGGCCACCAACGGCGCCTTCGCCGCGCTGGCCAAGGCTGTCGATGGCGCGGGGGTGGATGGGGGGCGTGTCGTCGACATCCTGGCCCGTCGCTGTCGCGCGGATACCGACGCCCAACGCCTGGAGGCGTTGCAGGAGGCCGCGCACCGGGGAGAAGGTGGGGAGGCGCCGGTCGTCTTCGTCGATGATGCGCCCAGCGCCCTCTCCACTGGCGGCCCGACCGGCGCTATGGTCAGGCTGGTGCCTTTCCTGGTGGCGGCGCGGCCGTTGGCCGTGGCCAAGCGGCCCGGCCTGGTGGAATGGCGGGTGCGTGGCGGCGGCGCCCAGACAACGGCGGGTGGCCATCCCTGGCGGGAGCTGTGGGACCTGGCGCCCCTGGGCGTCCTGCTGGTCGATGGGGCCGGCGCGCTGCTGCGCGTGAACCTCACCCTGGCCGATTGGCTGGGTCTCGACCGCGACCTGCTGGAGGATGGCAGCCGCCACCTGCGCGACCTGCTGGCCACCCCGCCGCAGGGGGAGCTGTTTCCCGAGCGCCTGGCCGGCATGGCGGAGGTGGACCTGGCGGCGGCCCGCGCGGCGCCCTTGCGCGCCAGCGTCCTGCATGTGGCGGTGTCCCCCGGCGGCACCCTGATCTTCCTGGGCGACCTGACCCGGGAGACGGCGCGGGAGGAGGAGCTGCGCCGGGCGGAGCAGCGCTTCCAACGCTTCTTCCAGTTCGCGCCCACCGGCTTCGCCTTCGTGGATGGGGAGTTCCGGCTGGCGGAATGCAACCCCACCTTCCTCACCATGGCCGACCTGCGCCTGGGCGACGTGCAGGGGGAACCCATCGCCAGCCTGTTCCAGCAGGAACACCGCGCCAACCTCATGGCCCGCCTGGCCGACGTGCTGGAGGGGCGCAGCCAGGCCGGCACGCCGGTGGAGGCGCGGCTGCGCGGTGCCCAGGGGCCCGTGGTCCATGTCTATTCCCGCCGTTTCGACGGGGATGGCGATGGCGACCGCGGCCTGATCCTGCATCTGGTGGACATGACCGCGCAGAAGAACCTGGAGGCGCAGTTCGTCCAGTCACAGAAGATGCAGGCCATCGGTCAGTTGGCCGGCGGCGTGGCGCACGATTTCAACAATCTGCTGACGGCCATGATCGGCTTCTGCGACCTGCTGCTGCTCCGGCACAAGCCGGGCGACCAGTCGTTCAGCGACATCATGCAGATCAAGCAGAACGCCAACCGCGCCGCCAACCTGGTGCGCCAGTTGCTGGCCTTCTCGCGCCAGCAGACCCTGCAGCCCCGGGTGCTGAGCATCACCGACGTGCTGGCGGAACTGTCCAACCTGCTGCGCCGCCTGATCGGTGAGAACATCGAGCTGCGCATGCTGCACGGCCGTGACACCGGCCTGGTGCGGGTGGATCAGGGGCAGTTGGAACAGGTCATCATCAACCTGGCGGTCAACGCCCGCGACGCCATGCCCAAGGGCGGGCGGCTGACCATCGTCACCGGCAACTTGCACACCACCGAGCCCATCCGTCATGAGACGGAGGAGATGCCGCCCGGCGATTGGGTGGTGGTGGAGGTGATCGACACCGGGATCGGCATCCCGCCGGAAAACCTGCAACGCATCTTCGAGCCCTTCTTCTCCACCAAGGAGGTGGGATCGGGCACGGGGCTGGGCCTGTCCACCGTCTATGGCATCGTGCGCCAGACCGGCGGCTTCGTCTTCGTGGAGAGCAAGCCGGGGGAGGGGGCCAAGTTCTCCATCCACCTGCCGCGCCTGGATGAGAAGGCCCTGGCCCAGGCCGCCCCGGCGGAGGAGGCCAAGGACAAGGGCGCGGCCGACCTCACCGGCATCGGCACGGTGTTGCTGGTGGAGGATGAGGACGCCGTGCGCGTCTTCGGCGCCCGCGCCCTGCGCAACAAGGGCTATACCGTGCTGGAGGCGCGCAGCGGGGAGGAGGCGCTGGACCTGCTGCAAGGTGCCCGGGGTGGGGAGGTGGACCTGATCGTCAGCGATGTGGTCATGCCCCAGATGGACGGCCCCACCCTGATCGAGCAGGTGCGCCGCTTCCGCCCCGACGTGAAGGTCATCTTCATCTCCGGCTATGCCGAGGACCGCTTCCGCCATTCTCTGAAGGACGGCGCCGTGGTCGACTTCCTGCCCAAGCCCTTCAGCCTGAAACAACTGGCCGCCAAGGTGAAGGACGTGATGGAGGGGCCCCCGCGCCCGGGGCAGGAGCCCGCGAATCCGAGGTGAGCGCGCCCAAGTGCCTGATCGTGAAGCAATTCGGGGCGCGGCGACGAGGCCCCGACCGGGGCCGCCGCCGCTTTCCGGGGAGCGTAGCGGACCTGGAAAGCGAGGAAGCCAAGCGGCCGGATGGCCGCGCCCGGCGCTTGAGGGCCTTGAAATCCCGCCCGACTCTGGAGCGTAGCGACGAGGCCCCGACCGGGGCCGCCGCCGCTTTCCGGGGAGCGCAGCGGACTGGAAAGCGAGGAAGCCAAGCGGCCGAACGGCCGCGCCCGGCGTTTGAGGGCCTTGAAATCCCGCCCGACTCTGGAGCGTAGCGACGAGGCCCCGACCGGGGCCGCCGCAGCTTTCCGGGGAGCGCAGCGGACTGGAAAGCGAGGAAGCCAAGCGGCCGAACGGCCGCGCCCGGCGTTTGAGGGCCTTGAAATCCCGCCCGACTCTGGAGCGTAGCGACGAGGCCCCGACCGGGGCCGCCGCAGCTTTTCGGGGAGCGCAGCGGACTGGAAAGCGAGGAAGCCAAGCGGCCGAACGGCCGCGCCCGGCGTTTGAGGGCATCATAACAAGAACAAAAAAGAACAAACGGCAAACTTTCACCCTTGGCGAATGAGAACATAGCGGGTACATTCCCCTTCACCGCAGCCGTTGAACGCCCGTTGGCCGTATGCGACAAGAGGGGGACAGCAAGATGTCGGCACCACTTCGTCTGGTAGAAACACCCATGGATAAGCAAAAGGCCCTCGACGCCGCCCTCGGCCAGATCGAACGCGCGTTCGGCAAGGGCTCCATCATGAAGCTCGGCGCCAAGGAGGCGTCGATGGAGGTGGATGCCATCTCCACCGGTTCGCTGGGGCTGGACATCGCCCTGGGTATCGGCGGCCTGCCGCGCGGCCGTATCATCGAAATCTACGGGCCGGAAAGCTCGGGCAAGACCACGCTGGCCCTGCACGCCATCGCGGAGGCCCAGAAGAGCGGCGGCACCTGCGCCTTCGTCGATGCCGAGCACGCGCTGGACCCGTCCTACGCCCGCAAGCTGGGCGTGAACGTGGATGACCTGCTGGTCTCCCAGCCCGACGCCGGCGAACAGGCGCTGGAGATCACCGACACGCTGGTGCGCTCCGGCGCCATCGACGTGCTGGTGGTGGACTCGGTGGCGGCCCTGGTGCCGCGCGCCGAACTGGAAGGCGAGATGGGCGACAGCCACGTCGGCCTGCAGGCCCGCCTGATGAGCCAGGCGCTGCGCAAGCTGACCTCCTCCATCTCCAAGTCCAACTGCCTGGTCATCTTCATCAACCAGATCCGCCTGAAGATCGGTGTGATGTTCGGCAACCCGGAGACGACGACCGGCGGTAACGCGCTGAAGTTCTACGCCTCCATCCGCCTGGACATCCGCCGCATCGGCGCCATCAAGGACCGCGACAACGTCGTCGGCAACCAGACCCGCGTGAAGGTGGTGAAGAACAAGCTGGCCCCGCCGTTCCGCGTTGTCGAGTTCGACATCATGTATGGCGAGGGCGTGTCCAAGGTGGGTGAGCTGATCGACCTGGGCATCCAGGCCGGCGTGGTGGAGAAGTCGGGCGCCTGGTTCTCCTACGACGGCCAGCGCGTGGGACAGGGCCGCGAGAACGCCAAGCAGTTCCTGCGCACCAATCCGGCCATCGCCAAGGCCATCGAGGAAAAGGTCCGCGCCAACGCCGGCCTGGTGGCTGGTGCCATGATGGTGGGCTCCCCCGAAGCTGACGGCGACGCCGACAGTCCCGAGTGATCGGGTAGATCATCTGAAATGAGCAAAAGGCGGGCTGGCGACGGCCCGCCTTTTCTTTAGCTGCCGAGTAGGGCTCAAGGGGCTGCGACCTGTTTCAGCATGGTTCGCACCACCTGGCGATGGAATGGCATGATGAGCGCCAGGTACGTCCGCCCCAGCCAATTGTGGGTGCGCACCAGCGTGGTGGCGGTGACGTGGTGGCCGGTGGCGTCCTGGCGCACGTCGACCACGGCGCGGAAATCCAGGTGCTTGTCCGCCATGCCCAGCACCACCCGGCCCGGCCCGCGGCTCAGGATGGGGAAGATGCCGATATGATCGGCCGCGCCGGGCTCCGATGGTGCCGGCGGGCGGGGGGCCTTCAGGCCCAAGGGGGCCACCAGGGCGTTGCGCAGGGCCAGCAGCCAGCGGACCCAGGTGGGGGAGGTGCCCATCATGCGGCGGGCCGCTACCAGGGCGTCCACCACCAAGGTGTCCGTCGCGGGCGTTTCGGATGCCGGCGGCATCACCAGCCGGAAGGCGTCGGCGAACTGGGCGCCCGGCAACAGCGCCCAAATGCCTGCCTCTGGGGTGACTTCCTGCACGGACATTCGGTCGCGCTCCTAAGGGTTGCGGACTATCTGAGGGCTTGTCGGTCAGAACGTCGCCGGCACCATAGGCCCAGGGCGACGGGACGGCAATGAAGCCGGCAACGCAGCCGCTATTGGTTGCATAAATGACATAAAAAGCGTATCATCTAGGCCATCGCATGAATGCGATAAATGCCTTACCCAAAATGGGGAGCGGATGATGGTTACGACCTCGGGCACCTCCGTTTATTCCCAGGCGCAAAGCCTGGCGTCCTCGGCAACTCAACAGACGTCGCTGTTCCGCTCCACCCCCTCCACCACGCCTCAGATCACGGCCCAAAAGGTCGCCGACGCCTTGCAACGGGGCGATACCGCCGGCGCCATTGGCGCCTTCGTCGATGAAAAGACGCTGAAGAAGCTGACCAAGCTGCAGTCCGACGCCACCAAGCTGGACAAGCAGATCAAGCAGAAGGCCGCCGACAACGACAAGAAGACCGCCCAGGACAAGGTCGACAACGCCAAGCGTCAGCTGAAGGCCCTGCGCATGCGCGCCCAGTTGGCCGCCGCCATGGGCGACAAGC
The DNA here is from genome assembly GCF_036348415.1 of Nitrospirillum karajorum. NCBI lineage: Bacteria > Pseudomonadati > Pseudomonadota > Alphaproteobacteria > Rhodospirillales > Azospirillaceae > Nitrospirillum > Nitrospirillum karajorum. The sequence goes on along the minus strand of NZ_JAZBQB010000003.1, from coordinate 301,694 downwards.
AGGCCGCCGCGCGTATCGCGCGCGAGGCGGCGGACGTGGCCAAGTCCCTGGGCTCCGCCGCGCAGGAATACGCCGGCGCCGTGAAGAACGGTGCCTCGGTGGGCACCACCGACGCGTCTGGCGCCGCCACCGCCACGGCCGGCGTGGGCAGTGACGCCGCCCAGGTTCAGGCCACCGCCGCCGGCACCGCCCAGGCGCCCACCGGCCAAGCAGCCGCCACCCAAGCCGCCAACGCGGCGGCGGGCACCACCGCCGCTGCCGACGCCACCCTTCAGACCGGGAACGCCCAAGCGGCTCAAAACGGTACTGGCCAGTCTGACAAGCCCGGAACGATCTCCGTATCCAGCACGGATGAGGCGGCGGCGGCGCGCAAGGAGCGCCTGGACTTCATGGGCAATGTCCGCACCCTGATGGACCAGGCCCGCAGCGTCTACAACCAGGCCAAGCATGTGCTGGACCGCAAGCGCAAGCCCGGCGATCCCACCGACCCGGACCATAGCGCCCAGGACATGGCCGACGCCGCCAAGCAGGTGGACGCCGCCGACCAGTCCCTGGCCGCTGGGGACACCCCCGCCGTGCCTCAGGCCCCCACGGTCATCGCCACGCCCAACAATACGTTGCTGCTGGTCTGACCGGCCCGGCTGGAGGGAAAAGCCCCGTCCGGATGGAAAAGCGATGAAAAGCCGCGTCCTTGGGGCGGTTCGGCGCCCCCATCCCATGGACAGCGCCCGTATCCACACGCTACAAACCCTGTCCCGGTGTTTCGCGCCCCGGGGTGTTCCGTCGCATGCTTAAGGCTGTTGCCCGATGAAGACCGCCAACGAGATCCGCTCCGCTTTCCTGGACTACTTCGTGAAGAACGGCCACACGGAGGTGGAGTCCAGCCCGCTGGTGCCGCGCAACGATCCGACGTTGATGTTCACCAACGCCGGCATGGTGCAGTTCAAGAACGTCTTCACCGGCAATGAGGTGCGCCCCTATACCCGCGCCACCACCTCGCAGAAGTGCGTGCGCGCCGGGGGCAAGCACAACGACCTGGAGAATGTGGGCTACACCGCCCGGCACCACACCTTCTTCGAGATGCTGGGCAACTTCTCCTTTGGCGACTATTTCAAGGCCGACGCCATCGAGCTGGCCTGGAACCTGATCACCAAGACCTTCGCCCTGCCGAAGGACAAGCTGCTGGTCACGGTCTACCATACCGATGACGAGGCCCACGGCCTGTGGAAGAAGGTGGCCGGCCTGTCGGACGACCGCATCATCCGCATCCCCACCGCCGACAATTTCTGGGCCATGGGTGACACTGGCCCCTGCGGCCCGTGCTCCGAGATTTTCTACGACCATGGCGAGGGCATCCCCGGCGGCCCCCCCGGCAGCCCGGACCAGGACGGCGACCGCTTCATCGAAATCTGGAACCTGGTGTTCATGCAGTATGAGCAGGTGACGAAGGAGGAGCGGGTGTCCTTGCCCCGGCCCTCCATCGACACCGGCATGGGCCTGGAGCGTCTGGCGGCGGTGCTGCAGGGCGTGCACGACAATTACGACACCGACCTGATGCGCGCCCTGATCGTCGCCTCGGCCGATGCCACCAACAGCGACCCGTCGGGCGCGCACGCCGTGTCGCACCGCGTCATCGCCGACCATCTGCGCGCCTCCTCCTTCCTTATCGCCGACGGCGTGCTGCCGGCGAACGAGGGCCGTGGCTATGTCCTGCGCCGCATCATGCGCCGCGCCATGCGCCACGCCCACATGATCGGCGCCCGCGATCCGGTGATGCACACCCTGGTGCCCGCACTGGTGCGCGAGATGGGCGGCCATTACACCGAGCTGCAGCGCGCCCAGGCCCTGATCACCGAGACCCTGCGGCTGGAGGAAACCCGGTTCAAGCAGACGCTGGATCGCGGCCTGAAGCTGCTGGACGAGGAAGAGGACAAGCTGGGCGCCGGCCAGCCCCTGCCGGGCGAGGTGGCGTTCAAGCTGTACGACACCTACGGCTTCCCCCTGGACCTGACGCAGGACGTGCTGCGCGGCCGCAACCGCACCGTCGAGGTCGATGGCTTCACCGCCGCCATGGAGCGCCAGCGGGCCGAGGCGCGCAAGGCCTGGGCCGGCAGCGGCGAGGCCGCGACCGAGCGCGTATGGTTCGAGCTGAAGGATGAGCTGGGCGCCACCGAGTTCCTGGGCTACGACACCGAAAACGCCGAGGGCAAGGTCACGGCCGTGCTGGACCGCCAGGGCAACAAGCTGGACAAGGCCGCCGCCGGCCAGGACGTCATCGTCCTGGTGAACCAGACGCCGTTCTATGGTGAGTCCGGCGGCCAGGTGGGCGACAGCGGCGTGATCTTCGGCGCCGGTGGCGTCGAGGTGGCCATCAGCGATGTGCAGAAGAAGCTGGGCGCCGTCTTCGCCCATATCGGCACCGTCACCCACGGCACCCTGGCCCCCGGCCAGTTGGTGGAGCTGCGCGTGAACGGCCGCCGCCGCGGCGACATCCGCGCCAACCACTCCGCCACCCATCTGCTGCATGAGGCCCTGCGCCAGCGCCTGGGTGAGCATGTCACGCAGAAGGGCTCGCTGGTGTCGGCGGAGCGCCTGCGTTTCGACATCAGCCAGCCGACGCCCCTGTCGGATGACGACGTGCGCGTGGTGGAGGCGGCGGTGAACGCCCGCATCCTGGGCAACAGCGAGGTCGTCACCCGCCTGATGACTCCCGCCGAGGCCATCGAGCAGGGCGCCATGGCCCTGTTCGGCGAGAAGTACGGCGATGAGGTCCGCGTGGTGTCCATGGGCGGACAGGATGAGGGTACGAACCGCCAGTATTCGGTGGAGCTGTGCGGCGGCACCCATGTGCGCCGCACCGGCGACATCGGCCTGTTCAAGATCGTGTCGGAGGGGGCTGTCTCCGCCGGCGTGCGCCGTATCGAGGCGCTGACCGGCCGGGGCGCGTTCGAATACCTGGAAGGGCAGGAGGGCCGCCTGCTGGCCGCCGCCGGCGCCCTGAAGGTTTCCGCCGCCGAGGTGCCGGCCCGCGTCGCCACCCTGGTGGAGGAGCGCCGCCGCCTGGAAAAGGAAGTGGCCGACCTGAAGCGCCAGCTGGCCCTGGGCGGGGGCGGCGGTGCCGCCGCCACGCCGGAGAAGGTGATCAACGGCGTGAAGCTGTCGGCCCGCGTGCTGGACGGCATCGACGCCAAGGACCTGAAGCCCCTGGCCGATGAGATCAAGGGCCAGATCGGCAGCGGCATCGTCCTGCTGGTCGCCAAGGGCGAGGGCAAGGTGACCCTGGTGGCCGGCGTGACCGCCGACCTGACGGGCCGCTTCAGCGCCGTTGACCTGGTGAAGGTCGCGGCGGCGGCCGTGGGCGGCAAGGGCGGCGGCGGCCGCCCCGACATGGCCCAGGCCGGCGGCAGCGAGCCTGACAAGGCCGACGCCGCCGTGGCGGCGGTCGAAGCGGCGTTGGCCGTCTAAGACACTGAACAAGACATCGGCGTGGGGGCGACCTCACGCCGATGTTGTTTCTGCTGTATTTTTTGAAATAGGACGCGACCGCGTCCGCCGGAGATTTCCGGGGAGCGTGAGCGGACTGGAAATCGAGGACAAGCCAAGGGCGGATGCGCCCGCCCGGCGCCTGAGGGAACACGATCATGAAATTCCAAGGGACGGAAAACTACGTCGCGACCGATGACCTGCGGGTTGCCGTCAACGCCGCCGTCACCTTGCAGCGCCCCCTGCTGGTGAAGGGGGAGCCGGGCACGGGCAAGACCGTGCTGGCGCAGGAGGTGGCGAACGCCCTGGGTCGGCCGCTGCTGCAATGGCATGTGAAGTCCACCACCAAGGCGCAGCAAGGTCTGTACGAGTATGACGCCGTCAGCCGCCTGCGCGATGGCCAGTTGGGCGACGCCCGTGTCAACGACATCGCCAACTACATCCGCAAGGGCAAGCTGTGGGAGGCGTTCGAGGCCGAAATGGCCCCCGTGCTGCTGATCGATGAGATCGACAAGGCGGACATCGAGTTCCCCAACGACCTGCTGCAGGAACTCGACCGCATGGAATTCTTCGTCTACGAGACGGGGCAGACCATCAAGGCGCGGCAGCGGCCGGTGGTCATCATCACCTCCAACAACGAGAAGGAACTGCCGGACGCCTTCCTGCGCCGCTGTTTCTTCCACTACATCCGCTTCCCTGATGCGGAGACCATGGCCCGCATCGTCGACGTCCACTTCCCCAATCTGAAGCGGGAATTGCTGCGCGACGCCCTGACCCTGTTCTATGAGGTGCGGGAGGTGCCGGGCCTGAAGAAAAAGCCCTCCACCTCCGAGCTGCTGGACTGGATCAAGCTGCTGATGATCGAGGACATCGACCCGGCGGTGCTGCGCCAGCGCGACCCCAAGAAGGCCATCCCGCCGCTGCACGGCGCCCTGCTGAAGAACGAGCAGGACGTGCACCTGTTCGAGCGCCTGGCCTTCCTGGCGCGGCGGGAACGGGACTAAGCCCGCTTTTTGTTGCGGTGCAGTATCTGTGTTGGGCGCAAATCAGCCCTTCCATCCCTGCAAGATGGGCAGGAAAGCGACTGATTATCAAGGGTGTGGCGGTTTCGCTGCTCCGTCGCTTTGTGTGCGGCGCAACATTCATCACAGTACATCCGGACATGTTTGCGGTAACACTGTTGATCTCTCAACGGTGGGCGAAGGATCGCGATCATGGGTGCCGGTGTCGTGCGGCGGTGGATGGTGGCTTTCATTCTGGCCGGGCTGGCGGTGGCACCGCAGGCGGCCCAGGCTGGGGCTGGTCTAGGCTTGGAGATGGTGTGCGCCGACGCCGTGAACGCCACGCCCACGCCCGACCGCATTCCGCCGTTCGCCCGCCTGCTGGGTCTGATGCCCGCGCACCCGACGCCGGTACCGACGGCCCTTTGCCTGCGGGGTTATAAGGCGTTGATGGCCCACCCGGCGGCCGAGCCTGCCCCAGCCACTCCCGCCTCCGCTCCCCTCCCCACTGCCGGCCTGCCGGCTGCCCCCCAGAGCCTGGCGGGGGAGCGCCGCGCGTTGGGATTGTACACCCATTATGTTGGCGCGCTGCTGGCCAGCCTTCCCGCCGACCTGGCGGTGCGCGGTGACCAGGTGCGCGCCGCCGCGGCGGTGCGCTTGATCGTTATCGGCCAAAGCCTGGCCGCCAGCGCCTACCGCCCCGTGGCGGTCCTGTCCAGGGACAACCATGCCCTGTCGGAAACCGCGCCGGTACGGATGGCGCGCCTGCTGCGCCCGGATGCGGAAATGGTCAGCCCTTGAGGCGCCGGCCGGATGTAACCGCCGACGTATCGCAGGCTGCCAGTATCTCAAAAAATATGATTAATTATCTAAAATTATAGCAAATTAGTGGGTTATTAACCCTTGAGGGGTAACCCATAAGCCTCAACACACGTGATGGGGCTAATATGACGAATTTTCTTTCCGCATTAAGCGTGGGGCGAAAGCTGGCGGCCGCGTTTTCGGTCATCGTTGCCGTTACGCTCATCGCTTCCGGCATCAACTATCGGGCCTTATCCACCATCCGCGATACGACGGGGTGGGCGGAGCACACCTACAGGGTGCTGGAACGGCTTAGCGACGCCATGACGGCCATGGTGGACGGGGAAACGGGGCTGCGCGGCTATCTCATCGGCGCCGACACCAAATTCCTGGCCCCCTATCAGAAAGGCCAGGCGGCGTTCGACGCGGCCTTCGCGGAGATGAAATCCCTGACGGCGGACAATCCAGCGCAGCAGGCGCGCCTGGATGATTTGCGCCGCCATGAACAGACATGGCGCCGGGAGGTGGCCGAGAAGGAAATCGCCCTGATGGGCAAGCCGGAAACGGTGGAGCAGGCCCGCAAGCTGGAGGCCAGCGGGGCCGGCAAGGCCTCCATGGACGCGATCCGCGCCAAGGTGGCCGAAATCGACAAGGTGGAACGCGATCTAATGGCGCAGCGCGCCGAGCTTCAGGCGGGCGCGCTCAGCACGGCGACCGCCGTGGCGCTGGGCAGCAGCGGCTTGTCCATTCTGTTGGCGGTCCTCATGGCCCTGGGCCTGACCCGCGCCGTGGCCACGCCGGTCGTGACCATGACCGCCGTCATGAAGCGCTTGGCGGACGGTGACACCGGGGTCGACATCCCGGCGCGCGAGCGCCAGGACGAGATTGGCGGCATGGCCCAGGCCGTCGGTGTGTTCAAGGACAACATGATCGAGGCGGAGCGCCTGCGGTCGGAGCAGGAGGCGCTGAAGCAGCGGGCCGAGAAGGAACGGCGCCAGGCGATGCTGGACCTGGCCAGCGCCTTCGAGAACCGCGTGGGCGGCATCGTCAACGGTGTGACGTCGCAGGCCACCGAGTTGCTGGCCACGGCGCAGACGCTCAACGCCTCATCCGACAACGTCGCCCGCCAGGCGGGCACGGTGGCGGCGGCCTCCCTGCAGGCGACGCAGAATGTGCAGACGGTGGCGGCGGCCACGGAAGAACTGTCCGCCTCCATCCAGGAAATCACGGCGCAGGTGTCCCGCACGACCCAGATGATTTCCAACGCCGTCACCGAGGCCGACCGCACCAATGCCGAGGTGCAGGGCCTGATGCAATCGGCCCTGCGCATCGGGGAGGTGGTGACCCTGATCAACGACATCGCCAGCCGCACCAACCTGCTGGCCCTGAACGCGACCATCGAGGCGGCGCGCGCCGGCGACGCCGGCAAGGGCTTCGCCATCGTCGCGTCGGAGGTCAAGTCCCTGGCCACCCAGACGGCGCAGGCGACGGACGAAATCCGGGCGCAGATCGCCGGCATGCAGGCGGCGACGGAAACGTCGGCCAAATCCATCCAGGGCATCGCGGAGATCATCAACCAGGTCAATCAAGCCTCCACCACCATCGCCTCGGCGGTGGAGGAACAGGCCGCGACCACGAACGAGATCACGCGCAACGTCCAGCAGGCGGCCCAGGGGACCAACGACGTCTCCCAGACCATTGGGCAAGTCAGCGACGCGGCGCAGGAAACCGGCGGTGCCGCCGGCGAGGTCCACTCGGCCGCCAACGACCTCAGCAAGAACGGTGAACTGCTGAAGCAGCAGGTGGACAGCTTCCTGCGGGAAATCCGCGCCGCCTGAGACGGCGGTCATGTCTGCCGCAATGAGGCCATGGCGCATTCCCTTGAGGGGCGCCATGGCCCTCATTGCTTGATGCCCCGCTCTTGCAAACACCCGACCTTGGCCAGTAGCCGGGTGGGGCGATCGTGGTCAGCGTTGGATGGAACATTTGGGGTGTTTATTTATCAATAGTTCTCCTTGTTCGCTGTTTTCTCGGCTTTTCTGACTGTATTATCAACATACATATGTATTTCTATTTGTTGAATTTTGAGTTTTTAGCAAATTCACTGCGAAGTAATAAGACAGTGAATAACATTCATCCGAGATGAATTTTATATATGCTTCAGTATATTGATGAATCGTGGGAATCCCTTGGGAGTGTTATCATTCCGTTAATCCTCAGAGCTATAGAACTCAGCCAAATGTTATGGCCTGAAAGGATTACGGTTATGGGTTTCCTATCGTCCATGAAGGTGGGGCGGAAGCTGGCGGCCGCCTTCGCGCTCATCGTCGCCGTTACGCTCATCGCCTCCGGCATCAACTATCGCGCGCTGTCCACCATCCAGGACACGACGCGGTGGACGGACCATACCTATAAGGTGCTGGAGCGGCTCAACACCGTCATGGCGGCCATGGTCGATGGCGAAACGGGGCTGCGCGGCTATCTGGTCGGCACCGATCCCAAATTCCTGGAACCTTACCATAAGGGCAAGACGGCGTTTGACGCGGCCTTCGCGGAGGTGAAGTCCCTGACCGCGGACAATGCCGCCCAGCAGGCGCGCCTGGATGATGTGCGCCGCTATGAGCAGACGTGGCGCCAGGATGTGGCGGAAAAGGAAATCGCCCTGATGGGCAAGCCGGAAACGGTGGAACAGGCCCGCAAGCTGGAGGCGAGCGGCGCTGGCAAGGCGTCCATGGACGCGATCCGCGCCAAGGTCGCGGAAATGGACAAGGTGGAACGTGACCTGCTGGGGCAGCGCGCCGTGCTCCAGGCTGATGCGTTGAGCACGGCGACCACCGTGGCCCTGGTCAGCAGCGGCCTGTCGGTTCTTCTGGCTATGATCATGGCGTGGAGCCTGACCCGCGCCGTGGCCAAACCCATCGTCGACATGACGGCCGCGATGCAGACGCTGGCCGGTGGCAACACCGGCGTGGACATCCCGGCGCGCGAGCGTCAGGACGAGATTGGCGGCATGGCCCAGGCGGTCGGTGTGTTCAAGGACAACATGATCGAGGCGGAGCGCCTGCGGTCGGAGCAGGAGGCGCTGAAGCAGCGGGCGGAGAAGGAACGCCGTCAGGCGATGCTGGACCTGGCCAGCGCCTTCGAGAACCGCGTGGGCGGCATCGTCAACGGCGTCACGGCCCAAGCCACTGAGTTGCTGGCCACGGCGCAGACCCTGAGTTCCTCGTCGGACAACGTCGCCCGCCAGGCGGGCACGGTGGCGGCGGCCTCCATGCAGGCGACGCAGAACGTGCAGACGGTGGCGGCGGCCACGGAGGAACTGTCCGCCTCCATCCAGGAGATCACGGCGCAGGTGTCGCGGTCCACGCAGATGATTTCCAGCGCCGTCGGCCAAGCCGACCGCACCAATGCCGAGGTGCAGGGCCTGATGCAGTCGGCGCAACGCATCGGCGAGGTGGTGACGCTGATCAACGACATCGCCAGCCGCACCAACCTGCTGGCCTTGAACGCGACCATCGAGGCGGCGCGCGCCGGCGACGCCGGCAAGGGCTTCGCCATCGTCGCGTCCGAGGTCAAGTCCCTGGCCAATCAGACGGCGCAGGCGACGGATGAAATCCGGGCGCAGATCGCCGGCATGCAGGCGGCGACGGAAACGTCGGCCAAGTCCATCCAGGGCATCGCGGAGATCATCAACCAGGTCAGCCAAGCCTCGACCACCATCGCCTCGGCGGTGGAGGAGCAGGCGGCGACCACGAACGAGATCACGCGCAACGTCCAGCAGGCGGCTCAGGGGACCAACGACGTGTCCCAGACCATCGCGCAAGTCAGCGATGCGGCGCAGGAAACCGGTGTTGGCGCCGGTGAGGTGCATTCGGCCGCCAACGACCTCAGCAAGAACGGTGAGCTGCTGAAGCAGCAGGTGGACAGCTTCCTGCGGGAAATCCGCGCCGCCTGAGGCCGGGGGCCCTTCGCTCCCTTTCCCCTGTCCTTTCCTTTCTCCTGGCGAAGGCGCGCCCCTGGCGGGCGCGTCCAAGCCCCCGCTTCGTCCAGTGGACGGTGGAGTTCCCATGCGCCCGTATTCCTTGTCCCCTATCGCCGGCTTGCTGTTGAGCGCCGGCTTGTTCATGCCCGTCCTGGCGGGCGCCGCTGAAACTCCGGACGCTCCGGCCCTGGGCGATCGCCTCGCCAACGCCGGCTTGTCCCTGGCTTTGGACTACACCGGGGAGGCGGCGGCCAATCCCAGTGGCGGACTGCGTCAGGGCAGCGCCTATGCCGGCCAGGTTCATGCCGGCGTCGATGCCGATCTGGAGCGCATCCTGGGTTTGGATGCCACCGTCCTCCACGCGGCGCTGACCCAACGCCATGGCCGCAACCTTGCCGCCGACGCCATCGGCAACAACACCTCGGTGCAGGAGGTCTATGGCCTGCAGAACTTGCACCTGTTGACCTTGACCCTGGAAAAAAAGCTGCTCGACGGTCGCGTGGATATGGAGGCGGGCCGCATGGTGGCCAACGCCTCCTTCCTGAACGGCCCCCTGTACTGCCACTTCCAGACCAACGCCATCTGCGGCAACCCGGTGTTCGTGAACCATGTCAGCAACTACACCTCGGCGCCCGGTAGCAGTTGGGCGGGGCGGGTCAAGGCGGAGCTGACCGATACCGTGTACGCCCATGTCGGCGCCTATGAGGCCAATCCCCGGGATCAGTCCCCCACCGGCCACGGCCTGCATTTCAGCACGGACGGCGCCACCGGCGTGGTCGTGCCGTTCGAACTGGGCTACGCGCCGGGCGGCAAGGCGTCCACCCAGCCCGGCCATTACCAGGTGGGCGGCTGGTACGACAGCTCGACCTATGCCGATCCCTTGAACGACGCGTCCGGCCGCCCGTCCGTGCTGACGGGGCAGCCCGGCGTGACCGAACGGGGGCGCTGGGGTGCGTTCGGCCGGTTTGATCAGGTCGTCTGGCGCTCCTCCGCCTATCCCGCGCGGACCCTGTCCGTCTTTGGTGTGGCGATGGCCAGCGTCTCGGGCCGCGCGGTCGAGGATCGCTACTACGCCCTGGGCGTGGTGCAGACCGGCCTGTTCGAGGGGCGGGACCAGGACACCCTGGGCTTCGTCGTCACCGACCAGCAATTCAGCGACCTGACCTTGGCCCGCATCGCCGCGGCCCGGGCCAGTGTCGGCAGCACCGTGGCGCCCGCCCGGCATGAGGTGATGATGGAACTGGCCTACGGGATGCAGGTCACGCACAGCGTGCGCCTCTCGCCCAACCTGCAATACATCATCAACCCCGACGTCACCGGCCATCCCTTCACCCGCGACAATCCCCAGGATGCCGTCGTCGTCGGGCTGAAGTTCACCGTGGATGTCGCGGATATCCTGGGGCTGGCGCCGCACCGTCGTCCGTGAACGGCATTCCTGGGCCTTCTTTCCTGGCTGGGTTACGCGGGCTGTCGTACATTTCAGGACCCGGACGCGTTCCCAGCCCCCTGACGGCCCATGTTCTCCACCTTCTTCTTCCAGCTGCGCCAGGCCCGTATTCCCGTCACCCTGCGGGAATACCTGGCCTTGATGGAGGCTATGTCGGCCCATGTCGCGGGCTACAGCGTGGAGGATTTCTACCACCTGTCCCGCACCATCCTGGTCAAGGATGAGCGCAACCTGGACCGGTTCGACATCGTCTTCGGCCAGGTGTTCAAGGGGCTGGAAACGGCCGCGGGCGGGGAGGGTGGTGAGGTTGCCACCCGTGACCTGCCCGAGGAATGGCTGCGCAAGCTGGCCGAGCGCCATCTAACCGAAGAGGAGAAGGCGCAGATCCAGGCCCTGGGCGGCTGGGAAAAGCTGATGGAGACATTGGCCCAGCGCCTGAAGGAGCAGCAGGGGCGCCATCAGGGCGGGTCCAAATGGATCGGCACGGCCGGCACCTCCCCCTTCGGCGCCTATGGCTACAATCCCGAGGGCGTGCGCATCGGGCAGGAGGGCAGCCGCCACCGCCGCGCCGTGAAGGTCTGGGACCGGCGCGAGTTCCGCAACCTGGACGATACGGTGGAATTGGGCACCCGCAACATCAAGGTGGCGCTGCGCCGCCTGCGCAAGTTCGCCCGCACCGGCGCCGCCGAGGTGCTGGACCTGCCCGACACCATCCGCGCCACCGCCGCCAACGCCGGCCATCTGGACCTGAAGCTGCGCCCCGAGCGGCACAACGCCGTCAAGGTGCTGCTGTTCCTGGATGTGGGCGGCTCCATGGACGACCACATCCGCCTGTGCGAGGAGTTGTTCTCCGCCGCCAAGGGGGAGTTCAAGCACCTGGAGTATTTCTACTTCCACAACTGCGTCTATGAGGGGGTGTGGAAGGACAACCGGCGCCGCCGGACGGAACAGATGTCGACCGTCGACGTGCTGCACACCTACCCGGCGGACTACAAGCTGATCTTCGTGGGCGACGCCAGCATGAGCCCCTATGAGATCACCCACCCCGGCGGGGCGGTGGAGCATTGGAACGCGGAGGCGGGGCAGGTGTGGCTGCGGCGCCTGCTGGACGTCTACCGCCGCGCCATTTGGCTGAACCCGGTGAGCGAGGGGCATTGGCCCTACACCGCCAGCATCGGCCTGATTAAAAATTTGATGGAAGGCCGCATGTACCCCTTGACCCTGCAAGGGCTGGAGGCGGGCATGCGGGAACTTAGCCATTGATTTATTAACGTTTCTTGGCACCGTCCCCGCAAGTCCCGAGGGGCAGGGGCGCCCAAAGCACAGTTGCCCCGCAGAGTGTCCCGGCATAGTGTCCGCCCGGGTCAAAAATTTTGACCCGGGATGCCGCGGCCTGTCGCGGGGGCGGCCCCAAACCGCGCCATGTCCCCCGATGGTTGGGGAAAGGCGCCAGTGCCAAGGATGAAAGAGAAGATGAATTCTCCGACCAAGATCACCATCGCCCGCGGCGACGGTATCGGCCCCGAGATCATGGACGCCACCCTCGAGGTGTTGGCCGCCAGCGGCGCCAACCTCGAATATGAGGAAATCCAGATCGGCGAGAGCGTCTATCGCCGGGGCATCATGAACGGCATGGAACCCAGCGCCTGGGACAGCCTGCGCCGCACCAAGGTGTTCCTGAAGGCCCCCATCACCACCCCGCAGGGCGGCGGCTACAAGTCGCTGAACGTGACCATTCGCGGCGCCCTGGGCCTATACGCCAACATCCGCCCCTGCGTCTCCTACTCCCCCTTCGTCGCCACCAAGCACCCGTCCATGGACGTGGTCATCGTGCGTGAGAACGAGGAAGATCTGTACGCCGGCATCGAATACCGCCAGACGCAGGACGTGACCCAGGCGGTGAAGCTGATCTCCCGCCCCGGCTCGGAAAAGATCATCCGCTACGCCTTCGAATACGCGCGGGCCAACCATCGCCGCAAGGTGACGGCCTTCGTGAAGGACAACATCATGAAGATCTCCGATGGCCTGTTCCATCGGGTCTTCGACGAGATCGCCGCCGAGTACCCGGACATCGAGGCGGAGAGCATGATCGTCGACATCGGCGCCGCCCGCCTGGCGGACACGCCGGAGCACTTCGACGTCATCGTCACGCTGAACCTGTACGGCGACATCATCTCCGACATCGCCGCCCAGATCACCGGCTCGGTCGGCCTGGCCGGCTCCTCCAACATCGGTGACCAGTGCGCCATGTTCGAGGCCATCCACGGCTCCGCCCCCACCATCGCCGGCAAGGGCATCGCCAATCCGTCGGGCCTGCTGCTGGCCTCGGTCATGATGCTGGTCCACATCGGCCAGTCGGAAGCGGCCGAGCGCATCCATAACGCCTGGCTGAAGATGATCGAGGACGGCATCCACACCGTCGACATCTTCAAGCGCGGCGTCAGTAAGGCCCGTATCGGCACCCGTGACTTCGCCGCCAACCTGATCGACCGCCTGGGCGAGCGCCCGGCCACCCTGGTGCCCGCCAGCTACCCGGCCGGTGTGGCCAGCAGCTTCAGCGGCATCGCCCTGAAGGGCGCCCCGGCGCAGACCAAGAAACTGGTGGGCGTGGACGTGTTCCTGGAGCGCAAGGGCGGCACCGGCGACGACATGGCCGCGCTGTTCCAGCCGCTGCTCCCGGCCGGCCTGAAGCTGGTGATGGTGTCCAACCGTGGCCAGAAGGTGTGGCCGGATGGCGCGCCGGAAACCTTCTGCACCGACCATTGGCGCTGCCGCGTCATGGCCGACGGGGCCGAGGAACTGAAGCACGGCCAGGTGGCCGAGCTGCTGGCCCGCGTCGCCAAGGAGGGCCTGGACTTCGTCCAGAGTTCCAACCTCTACACCTTCGACGGCGCCAACGGCTTCTCCGCCGCCGCCGGCCAGTAAGGTTCGTGGTTCCCAGGCCGGTGGGCGCGAATCCCGTGCCCGCCGGCCTGGTGTCCCTTGTGGTCCCTTAATCCCCTTTTAACGGGGGCGGGGTGATACTGACGCACCAGCCATGGTGTCTATTCCAGGGATATACCCACTAAGGAGAGGGATGCGGGAATGGAAAGGCTGGCGCCGCCTCGGGCTGCCGGATTCTGTATCCGCAGACAAAAAACGAGTCGGAATCACCTGTTCAGGCTTTGGCAAGTTTGGTAGTCTCCCTCGCATCTCGATACCAAATCTTGTTGATGGGAATTTCCCGGTATCGACTGCTGGAGCGGGGCGCTCGGCGGTGACAGCATACTGTTGCGCCCGCCGATCTCGGGGGCTAAGGAGCGAGGGCTTTCGATGGAAGAAGAAAAAGCGTCGATGAGTTGGACGGACGAGCGGATCGAGCGCCTGCGCCAGTTGTGGGGCCAGGGCATGAGCGCCAGCGAGATCGCCGAGGTGCTGGGCAACGTCACCCGCAACGCGGTGATCGGCAAGGCGCACCGGCTGGGCCTGTCGGGCCGGCCGTCGCCCATCAAGAAGAAGCCCACGCGGGGCGCCACCATCCTGTCGCTGAACGAGCGCATGTGCAAATGGCCGGTGGGCGATCCCAAGCACGCCGATTTCCATTTCTGCGGCTGCCCCTCGCTGCCCGGCATGCCCTATTGCCGCGAACACGCGCAGATGGCCTATCAGCCCGCCAAGAAGCGGGATGACGAGCGCAAGCTGGTCATGGCCTGAGGCCGCGTCTTACACGCGACGCATGAGCAAACCCCCGCCGGCGACGGCGGGGGTTTTGCTTTTGGGGGGCTCAGAGGTCGGGCACGGCGCCGCGCCGGTAGACGGGTATGGTTACCTCGCCGGCCACGAGGGCCAAGGCCCAACGGGCGTAGGGGAGGCATCCCACCAGATGGTCCGAGATGCCCGCGATAAGGGCGGACCATTCGGCATCATCTTCAGTTGCCTGGGCTGTCAGCCCGTCACGGGTGGTTATGGTGAGGCTGATGGTATCACCAACCATATGATCCGTGCGCTTCGCGATGATGCTTTCTATCGCCGTCCAAGCCACCTGGTGGTTCTGCCCCTTCTTCTGAATGATGAGGCCGGCGGTACTGATCGTCATCTTGCCGCGACGCTGCTCTCTCAGGTGCTGCAGCCGATTGATGACCCACAGATTTAATCGATCGATCAACATGGCTGGAAAATCCATGTTTGAGCGGGGGGCGCAAGCGCGCCAGATGCCTAAACCTCGCAGAGGGTGGATGCGGCCGGCAAGAGCGGATCGCGGAAAAGCGGAATCGCTTTGGAGCGTGAATCCGCTCGCTGAACAAGAACTTAGAACCGGGCGCGTTTCCGGTTAAACGCGCCCGGCTCAAGGTCGCCGATGACAAGCATCCCTTCTGGCCAAAGAAAACGCCGGGCGGTGGGTGCCGCCCGGCGTTTCCGTCACGTCGGAACCGTCAAGAGGCCTCAGGCGTCGAAGCCCATGGCCTTGCGCAGGTTCTCGTCCAGCTTGGCCAGGAAGTCCTGGGTGGTCAGCCAGGGCTGGTCCGGGCCGATCAGGATGGCCAGGTCCTTGGTCATGAAGCCGGATTCGACCGTCTCCACGCACACCTTCTCCAGCGTCTTGGCGAAGTTGGTGACCTCCGGCGTGCCGTCGAACTGGCCGCGATAGGACAACCCTTGCGTCCAGGCGAAGATGGAGGCGATGGGGTTGGTGGAGGTGGGGCGGCCCTTCTGGTGCTCACGATAGTGGCGGGTCACCGTGCCGTGGGCGGCCTCGGCCTCCACGGTCTTGCCATCGGGGGTCAGCAGCACGGAGGTCATCAGGCCCAGCGAGCCGAAGCCTTGGGCCACCGTGTCGGACTGCACGTCGCCGTCGTAGTTCTTGCAGGCCCAGACGAAGGCGCCGTCCCACTTCAGGGCGGAGGCGACCATGTCGTCGATCAGGCGGTGCTCGTAAACGATGCCCTTGGCCTTGAAGCGCTCGGCGAACTCGGCGTCGAAGATTTCCTGGAAGATGTCCTTGAAGCGGCCGTCATAGGCCTTGAGGATGGTGTTCTTCGTCGACAGGTACACCGGATAGCCGCGCTGCAGGCCGTAGTTGAAGCAGGCGCGGGCGAAGCCGGCGATCGACTCGTCCAGGTTGTACATGCCCATGGCCACACCGGCCTCGGGGAACTTGAACACGTCGTAGGTGATGGCCTCGCCGCCGTCGTCGGGCGTGAAGGTCATGGTCAGCTTGCCGGCGCCGGGCACCTTGAAGTCGGTGGCGCGGTACTGGTCGCCGAAGGCGTGGCGGCCGATGACGATGGGCTTGGTCCAGCCCGGCACCAGGCGCGGCACGTTCTTGCAGATGATGGGCTCACGGAAGACGGTGCCGCCCAGGATGTTGCGGATGGTGCCGTTGGGCGACTTCCACATCTTCTTCAGGCTGAACTCGGCCACGCGGGCCTCGTCCGGGGTGATGGTGGCGCACTTCACGCCCACGCCGTACTTCTTGATGGCCTCGGCCGCGTCCACGGTCACCTGGTCGTTGGTGGCGTCGCGATGCTCGATCCCCAGGTCGAAGTACTTCAGGTCAATGTCGAGGTAGGGCAGGATCAGCTTGTCTTTGATGAACTGCCAAATGATGCGGGTCATCTCATCGCCATCAAGCTCGACGACGGGATTGGCAACCTTGATCTTCTGCATTCTCAATGCCTTCTGCGTATAGGTAATTTTTATGACAGCCGGCGCCGCATCCTCGCGCGCCTCGATATGCCAGAACCGTTTCCCGGGTAAGAAACGACCATCTTTATCGGACGGCCGGTATAAGAGCCCATTCGGGCCCGGCGATCAAGCAAGCGGGGCGGGGAACCGGCGTGCGGTCCCCGCAACGGTGTCCCGCTCTTGAAACGGCCTACAGCCGTTCCACCGCGATCTTCTGCACGGAGTCCGGCGCCTGCCGCAGCGCCGGCAGGATGGCGTCCACCGTGTCGACGAAGGTGAAATAGGTCTCGATCTCGCCCCGGCCGAAACCGGTGTCGCGGATATGGGTCAGCAGGGTCCGCAACGGGTCCCAATAGCCGCCGATATTGGCGACGACCACCGGCTTGTCGTGCAGCCGCAGCTGGCGCCAGGTGATGATCTCGAACGCCTCGTCCAGGGTGCCCAGGCCGCCGGGCATGATGACGAAGGCATCGGACTTCTCCACCATCATGCGCTTGCGGGTATGCATGCTGTCGACCACATGCAGCTCGGTCAGGCCGGTATGGTCGACCTCGCGGGCCTGGATGTGGTCGGGGATGATGCCCACGACCTCGCCGCCCGCCGCCAGGGCGGCATCCGCGGTGATGCCCATCAGGCCGACGCGGCCGCCGCCATAGACCAGCCGCAGGCCGGTCCGGCCGATCAGCGTGCCCAGCTCGTGGGCGGCCTTCTTGTATTCCTCAGACACCTGGCCCGAGGACCCGCAATAGACACAGACGCTACGCACCTTGGACATTCCTCTCATCCTTATGGAACGGGTCGGTTGGATGGTCGCTGGAACCATCCTCCTCCGACCCAGGCCCCCTCCGGCCCGGGATGCCGCCGTCCGACTTGTGCCGCCAGCGGGGCTCGACGCGCCGGGGCTTGCCGGACAGGTGACGGCCCGTTACACCATCCTTGCGCGTCGACTGCAAGCCATCCGGCCAGCGCAGGACGATCAAGGCCTTAGGATACGTGGTTACAGACAGGGCAGGAGAATAGAATGCCGCGTGCTTTTCGTGAAGTTCCCCATACCCACCGCGCCGCGCGCCTGGCCGCTGGCCTGGCCATCGCCGCGGCCCTGCTGGGCGGCAGCGTCGCCCACGCGGCCCTGGACCCTACCGAGATCGTCAAGGCCCGCCAGCAGGACATGAAGAAGCTGGGGGGCGGCATGAAGGTGTTCATGGGCTATCTCAAGGACGACAAGGGCACGCCGCAGGATGTGGCCGCCGCCGCCGCCGCCATGGCCGCCGTGACCAAGGGCCTGCCCGACCAATTCACCGAAGGCACCGCCGTGGGCGTGGGCGAGAGTGAGGCGCTGCCCGCCGTCTGGCAGGACAATGCCAAGTTCCGCCAGGGCTTCACCACCATGGCCCAGGCGCTGGACAAGGTTCTGGATCTGCCCGTCAACGCCGACAAGGCGGCCATCGGCCAGGCGGTTCAGGCGGTGGGCGGCACCTGCAAGCAGTGCCACGAAACCTATCGTCAGAAGAAGTAAGCCGGGCATGACGCCCGCGGATCAGGGCGGGGCCCCGGGGGATCGCATCCCCGTCTGGGACCTGCCCATCCGGCTGTTCCACTGGCTGCTGGTCGCCGATCTGGCCGGCCTGTGGTGGACGGCCACACACGATGACCTGGCCCTGCATTTCAAGCTGGGCTACGCCGCCCTAGCACTGTTGCTGTTCCGCCTGTTCTGGGGCGTGGCGGGCAGCGACCAGGCCCGCTTCGCCCGCTTCCTGAAGGGGCCGGCGGCGGTGGCGCGCCATGTGCGCCACATGGTGGCGCCCGGCCCGCTGCCCTTGGAGCGGGGGCATAACGCCCTGGGCGGCTGGGCGGTCGTCGTCCTGCTGCTGGTGCTGTTGGCCCAGGTGGGCACCGGCCTGTTCGCCGTGGATGACGATGGCATGGAGGAGGGGCCGCTGGCCCACCGGGTCAGCGGGGCGGCCGCGAAGCTGGCCCGCCGCCTGCACCATGCCAATTTCACCCTGATCCAGGTCGTGGTGGCCGTCCATGTCGTGGCGGTGCTGTTCTATCTGGTGGTGAAGCGGGAGAACCTGGTGCGGCCCATGGTCACGGGCTGGAAGCGCCTTACCTTCCTGCCAGCGGACGGGGCCGCGTCTGGTGGTGTTGAGCGCTCGGGCTGGGCGCCCCTGGGGCGGGCGGCGCTGCTGGCCGCCCTGGCCGCTGGCTTGGTGGCGGGATTGGTCGCTTTCGCCTGACCTGGCGCTCATCGGCGCTTGATCGTGTGGGCGCCACCGGGCTATTCCGGGGGTGAACCCCATGCGATCTGGGGGGCTCATAAAACCGGCGGCGGGGGCTGGCCGCCGGGATAATGGCAAAGGAACCGACTGTGACGCAAAACAAGGTCATTGCCGCCGTTGTCGGCGTGGGCGCGCTGGCGCTGCTGGTTTGGGGCTTGTCCCACATGCAGGCCGACCGCACCGCGGGCACGACGCAGGCCACCGCCCCGGCCACGGCCGAGGCCCCGTCCGGCCCCAGCGCGGTTCCCACCTTCGACGTGGTGCGCGTCAGCCCCGACGGCACGGCGGTCATCGCCGGCCGCGCCATGCCGGGCGCCACCGTCACCATTTCCGATGGCGAGAAGGAACTGGGCACCGTCACCGCCGACAAGCGCGGTGAATGGGCGTTGACGCCTACGCAGCCGCTGGCCCCAGGGTCGCGCACCCTGTCCCTGAAGATGAAGACGGCGGAAGGCACCGAGGTCGCGGCGGATGAGACGGTGACCCTGGTGGTGCCGGACGCCAAGCGCGACGTGGCCGGGCGCAAGCAGAACGAGACGGGCGGCGCCCTGGCCGTCGTCACCCCGCGCCAGGGCGGCAGCCGGGTGCTGCAGGCCCCGGGTAAGACCGACAAGTCGCTGGCTGTGGCCATCGACACCATCGATTATAACCGCGCCGGCGCCGTCACCGTCGGCGGCGACGCCCCGGCCAAGGCGGAGGTGCAGCTGTACCTGGACAATACCCTGGTGGGCCGCGCCACCGCCGACCTGGCCGGCCGCTGGTCCATCACCCCGGAACGCCTGGTCGACCCCGGTCGCTATACCCTGCGCATCGACCAGGTGGGCGCGGACGGCAAGGTGGCGGCCCGCGCCGAGGTGACCTTCGAGCGGCAGCCCATCGCCGACAGCGACAGCCGCGCGGTGGTGGTGGTGGCCGGCAACAACCTGTGGACCCTGGCCCGCCACCTCTATGGCGAGGGCATCCAGTACACCACCATCTTCGACGCCAACCAGGACCAGATCCGCGATCCCAACCTGATCTATCCGGGGCAGATCTTCATCCTGCCGACCACGACGGGCCAGTTGGGCGGGGGCCAGGCAGGCGGTGGGCATCACTGAGGGATGGGATTAAGCCTGGGCGGTCCTATTTGAGGCGTGCCGCCCGGGCCGCGTCCAGTTTATTAGCCAGGTGGACGAGGGCGTGCAGGAGCGGTACGGCCAAGCCCGCGCCCGGAATATAAAACCAAAGTCCCATTTCGCTGTCAGAAAGATGGTTCAGGGCGGCCACCACCAGCATGGAAAAGCCGGCGCAAGTGGAGGACAGCAGGTATGCGGCAATCTTGCCGCTTGTTGTTTTGGCTAAAAATATCGCAACGGCGATCATGGCATATTCCACGGCCATGGCTGCGTATGTGGCGACTAAAAAAATGTTGGCGAATATAGCCAGCATATCGTGTCTGTTTACAAATAACTGCCGAATATCCGCAGGTAGGGCCGAGCCTCCTGGATGAACTGCACCGTCTCATACATCAGGTCGGTCAGGCTGACATGGCCCGGCACCTCCTGCTGGCTCAGCACCAGCACCTTCTGCTGTTCGTCGACGATGAAGCGGGCGGTGCGCAGGCTGGCGGTGGCGCGCAGGATGGTCTGCAGCTTGGCGCGCTTCTCCGGCGCCTCGATGGTGTAGGGCATGAAGCCCACTTCGGCCCAGATCTGGAACAGGGTGCTTTCGGGCCGCGGGGTGATGGAGACGTGGAACAGCAGGCCGTCCAGGTAGAAATGATGGCGGGAGGGGGAGCGGTCGCTGTTCACCCGGACGGTGCCGTCCTCACCGAACAGCAGGGCGTCCTTGCCCAACGGCAGGCCCGCCTGGGCGCTTTGCGCCAGGCCCGCGAGGTTCTGGACGGTGACGATCGCCTGTTCCATCGACTGAACGCCCTTTCAATCCCTTAGAGCAAGATGCGATCAGTTGTGATCGCATCTTGCTCTAAACCTGTTCATGATAGAGCGGATTTACACGATCAGGTGACTCCACCTGATCGCGTTCCGCTCTAACGCCGGTTCCCCCGCACTGCCGGTTCGGCAGCAGAACAAACCAGATGCATGCTTACCCTTAGGTGCCGTTGGCCGTCCACCTTAATCCCGGGACAATTTCCCCTGACATAAAGGTTCCCTGATATAACGGCACCTTATTGCCAAGGGACGTCTGCGGAAGCGCACGCAGGCAGCATATCGGCAAAGAACTAACAAGAAGTAAGCGATCCAGGACCTGTGAATGGGGGGAGGACGCAATCTTGAGCGAAGATAAGGATGTGGAGGTCCTGGTGGTCGGGGCCGGCCCCACGGGCCTGGCGCTGGCCGCCATGCTGGGCCGTACCGGCATCGCCGTGCGGATGATCGACAAGGCGGCGGAACGGTCGCGGAAGTCCAAGGCGCTGGGCGTGCACGCCGGCACGCTGGAAGCCCTGTCGGACGTGTTCGGCCTGGGCCTGCCGGCCCGCATGGTGTCCACGGGCCAGCCGGTGCGCACCGTCCATTTCCACCTCGAGCGGCGGTCCCCCATTGCGGTGGACCTGGGCGGCCTGCCCAGCCCCTATAACTTCGTGCTGGTGCTGCCGCAGGGGGAGACGGAGCGCCTGCTGGCGGAGCAGGCGGCGGCTTTCGACGTGCCCATCGACTGGAGTCACGAACTGGCCGCCCTGCGGCAGGACCGCGACGGCGTGCAGTGCGAGGTGCGGCGCCCCGACGGCGCCGTCGAGTTGGTGCGCGCCGCCTATGTCGTGGGCTGCGACGGCGCCCATAGCGTGGTACGCCGACAGGTGGGCGCCCAGTTTGCCGGCGGCGCCTACCCCGGCACCTTCCTGTTGGCCGACGTCACCGTGGACTGGGGGCCGGAACAGGCGCATTGGGGCCACGACTCCGTCCGCTTCTTCAGCACGGAGGCGGGTGCCATGGCCTTCTTCCCCTGAAGGATCCGGCAAATGCCGCCCTCGGACCCACCCTCTGCCGTCTGGTGGTGATCCCCAAGGAGGAAACGCCGGGCACGGGGGCGGAGATCGACCTCGCCACCTTCGCCACCCTGGCCCGGGCCGTGTCCGGCCTGCCCCTGGCGCTGGGGGAGGCGACGTGGCTGACCCGCTTCACCATCCATCACCGCATGGTGAAGCGCCTGCGCCATGGCCGCGTATTCCTGGCGGGTGATGCCGCCCATATCCACAGCCCGGCCGGCGGCCAAGGCATGAACACCGGCATCCAGGATGCCCTCAACCTGGGTGCCCGCCTGACGGAGGCGCTGCGCCGGGCCGGCCCCGACAAGGCGGACGCCGTGCTGGACCGGTACGCCCGCGACCGGCTGCCCGTGGCGCGGGGCGTGCTGCGCGGCACCGACCTCATCTCGCGGGTCGGGTTGCTGGCGGGGGGCTGGTGGGGCCGGCTGCTGCGCCGCCACATCCTGCCCTTGGTCATCGGCAGTCCATTCCTGCGCCGGCGCATCGCGTTGACCCTGTCGCAACTGCCGGTGTCGCGCCAGGAGCGGCCGGTGCGGCTGCGGGCGCTGGACTAAACCCCGCTGCCGGCCATCTCCCGCACCACCGCCTCGCCCTTGGCGCGGCGGAAGTCGGCCAGGCGCTTGCCCGGCTCATCCCGGAAGGTCTG
This sequence comes from Nitrospirillum karajorum, assembly GCF_036348415.1. NCBI lineage: Bacteria > Pseudomonadati > Pseudomonadota > Alphaproteobacteria > Rhodospirillales > Azospirillaceae > Nitrospirillum > Nitrospirillum karajorum. The sequence continues at coordinate 279,405 of NZ_JAZBQB010000003.1, read as the reverse complement.
CTCCAGCACCTCCGAAGCCCGCAGGCGGTCCAAGCGGAAGCAGCGGAAGTCCGCTTTCAATTCGCACCAGGCGATCAGCAGCCACACAGGCCCGAAGAAGCTGAGCGACAGGGGGCGCACCGATCGCTCGCTCAGGGTGCCGTTCAGGGTTTCATAGGTGATGCGGAGGTACTGCCGCCGCTGGGCAGCGCGCTTCAACTGCAGCAGGTCCACCGCGGGCGGGTGGCGGGTTACCCAAGGGGGCGCCCACAAGATCTCCCGCGCCGCGCTGTCGCGGGCAGCCTGGGGCAGCACGGCCCGGATCTTGGTCAGCGCCATCTCCACCTGTGCGGCCATGGCGCCGTCGCTCCAGATGCTCAGCACCCGGGCGCCGAAGGCCAGGATCTCCGCTTCGTCCTCCGTCAGGGTCAGGGGCGGCAGGAAATAGCCCTGGCCCAGGCTGAAGCCTACGCCGGCCTCTCCCCGGATGGGAACGCCGGCGGCTAGCAGCGCTTCGATGTCGCGGTAAACCGTGCGGGCGGAAACCTCCAAAGCCTCCGCCAGGGTGGCCGCCGTTACCACCGGGCGGCCTCGCAGCAGGTCCAGCAGGATCAACAACCTTTCCGCGCGACGCGCCATCTTGCCACCATGCTGTCAACAGGCCGACCATAGAATGCATGACGGCGCTGGCTTCCGGGAAGACGGTGCGGGTGCCGAAGCCGGGAACAGGAATGGGGGCAGCCATGGCGTCGGTGGAAGATGCGATCGCGACAATGGAACGGAACATCGAGGCGGCTTCGGGGCAGCCGGTGGCCGTGTGGGTAGGACGCATTCGGGCGCAGGGCCTGACCAAGCACGGGGAGATGGTGACTTGGCTGAAAGCGGAGCACGGCTTCGGCCACGGCTATGCCAACCATGTCGCCAAGCGCGCTTTGGCTGACGCGGCGCCGCGCTCGGTCGACGATCCCGTGGCGCACCTATTCGAGGGCAAGGCGGGGCTGCGTCCCCTCCATGACGCGCTGGTCGCGGCGGTGAGGGCTCTTGGGCCCGATGTCGAGGTGGCACCCAAGAAGGCCAATGTCAGCATCCGCCGGCGCAAACAGTTCGCCTTGATTCAGCCATCGACGCGCACCCGCCTCGATCTGGGCCTGGTGTTGAAGTCCCGTTCGCCGGAAGGCCGGCTGGAGGCGTCGGGCAGTTTCAACGCCATGTTCACCCACCGGGTGAAGCTGGCGGCCGTGACCGATGTGGATGCCGAAGTGCTGGGCTGGCTGAAGGAGGCGTACGATGAGGCGGTTTGAGCGCGGATTGGCTGCGGCCGCGCTGGCGGTGGCGGCGTTGATGCCCCATGCGAAGGCGGCGGAGTCGCTGGCGGCCCTCTCTTTCCTGGTGGGCGAACGCGTTGCCGACCCCGTTTCCGGTGGGCGGCCCAATCAGGGGGGCAAGTCGGAGATCAGGCCCGACCTGAACGGCAGCCTGCTGGTGCGCCGCGACCACACCCATATGGCTGAGGGCGGCGACCTGGACATGATCATGACCATGTATGCGGAAGGCGGGTACTTGCGCGCCGATTTCTTCGACACGGCCGGGCACGTCATCCACTATCACGTGACGGAATTGGCGCCGGGCCGGCGCGTCCAGTTCACCAGTGACCCGGCGCCGGCGGCCCCCACCTTCCGCCTGACATACGAAGGGCTGGCGGGCGGCCGACTGGCCGTCCGGTTCGAGATCGCGCCGCCGGGGCCGCAGCCGTCCTTCACGCTGTTCACCGATGGGACCTTGTCGCCGTCGCCGTGATAAGTGCTGTGCAGGCGACTCCATCCCCCCTTCCGCGCATGCCCGCCCGCCATTGGCGCCGCTTTGATCCGTCGGGTGGCCTGGGTATACAAGGGGTGGTGGCAGCCCAGACAGGATGAACCCCGTGGTCAGACGCGTTTACGCCCGCAAGGAGGTGGTGGGTCTTCTCGACGCGTTGGAGCGTCAGGCGCGGGAATCCACGCAATTGGCCAAGCAGGCGGAGGCCGCGGCCGCCCGCGACAGCTTCGAGGCCTACAACGCCTTCCGCAACAAGGTGGGGGAGTTCCGCGCCCTGTGCATCCTGGTGGAGGGGCGCCTGCGCAGCATGGACGGCCCGGCGGATGACGTGCGCGAGCGCTATGCCCAGCTGGACACCCTGATGCTGAGCCTGCTGGTGCGCGCTAGCATGCAATTCTTTTTCGTGCTGTCGGCCAAGACCGTGCTGCCGCTGGGCGCCCGCGAAATCTTTGTGACCGAGCTGCGCAGCCTTTATGAGGCCAGCGAAAAGCTGCGCAAGCCGGAGTACGCCAGCCGCCTGAACGAATCCATCCGCAACGAGCTGGAAACGGCGGAAATGATCCTGGAAGAGATCATCGACAAGGCGCCCTCCATGCTGCAGTTCAGCTGACGGCTGAACGGGCCGGCGCCGCCTCCGCCGGCAGGCGCACCACGTCGCGGTAGGCATGCCAGCTGGCGTGCCCGATCAGGGGCAGCAGCGGCACCAGGCCGATGAACAGCGTCGCCATGCCCAGCGCCACCGATCCCGCGATCAGGGCGGCCCACAGCAACATGGCCCGGGGGCTGGCGCGCACGGCCATGATGCTGGTGGCGACGGCCATGAAGACGCCGACATCCCGGTCCATCAGCAGGGGCAGGGTCACGACGCTGATGGTGAAGGTGGCCAGGGCCAGGGCGGCGCCCAAGACCGTGCCCACGATCAGGAAGGGCAGGGCCTCCGGCGTCAGCAGCGTGGCCGCCACGCTTTCCGGCGCCACATGCACGTCGCCCAGCATCAGGGCGTAGAGCAGGGTGGCCAGGCGCACCCAGAACAGATGCAGCAGCAGCAGCACGACGCCGAAGGCGCCGATGGCCGGCAGGTTGCCGCGCCAGGCGTTGAGACAGGCGCCCGCGTCGGGCGGCAGACCCTGTTCCTGCCGCCGCGACGCCTCGTAAAAGGTGACCGACAGCAGGGGGGCCAGCAGCATGAAGCCGCCGGTCAGCGGCAGCAGCAGGGCCAGCCAGCCGCCCAGGAGGATCAGCGCCGTCGCGAAGAAGCCCACCGACGCCAGGATCAGGCCGTAACCCAGGCTGATGGTCGGCGTGGCCGCCATATCGGCGGCACCGAGCCGCAGCCATAGCCAGGGCCTGTCCATGGGTACCCGTCGCACGGCGGGGGAGGGGTGGGTGAATACCGGAATCAGCGTCCCGTTCGTCGTCGCCGTCATCGCCGCGCGCCCCTTTCTTCCTTATGGCGTTCCCATGGTAACGCCCAGAAGTTGCAACGCCAACCGCCCGGATAAGACTTTTTGATCTTTGGCGGCCATCTTGCCGCGTATCCGCCTATCCGTCACTCACCCAACAGTACGCCAGGTGGAAGGGTGGCGGCTTGACGCAGGTCAATGCGTCTGAGTGTGCCCACCATCACAGTGCCGACGCTGAGGAGCATCGGTCCCGTCGCCCGACGGACATCTGGGAAACCAGGCCGGCCGGTGCCCGCAATCGTTGTCTTAAGAGACGAGGTCCGGGGGTCAACCCGGGTCCCTGCCGCTTGAGCCCATATTCGGGGGGTGTCATGAGTGTAGCGGTTTCCGGGGGGGTGCCCATAACGGCGGCCCAACCCGCCAGCCGGGAAGCCTATGTGGAGGATGTGGTCCGCGCGTTCACCATCGCGACCATGTTCTGGGGTATCGCCGCCTTCACGGTCGGTGTCCTCATTGCCTTTCAGTTGGCGTTTCCCGCGCTGAATTTCGGATTGGAATGGACCAGCTTCGGCCGCGTGCGGCCGCTGCACACGTCCGCGGCCATTTTCGCCTTTGGTGGCAACGCGCTGCTGGGCACCTCCTTCTTCGTGGTCCAGCGCACCTGCCGCGCGCCCCTGTTCGGTGGCGCCCTGCCGGCCTGGTTCATCTTCTGGGGCTATCAGCTGTTCATCGTGCTGGCCGGCACGGGCTACCTGATGGGTATCACCCAGGGCAAGGAATATGCCGAGCCCGAGTGGTACACCGACCTGTGGCTGACCATCGTCTGGGTGGCCTACCTGATCGTGTTCGCCGGCACGCTGATCAAGCGGCGTGAGCCGCACATCTACGTGGCCAACTGGTTCTACCTGGCGTTCATCATCACCATCGCCATGCTGCACATCGTCAACAACCTGGCGGTGCCTGTCAGCTTCACCGGCACGAAGAGCTACGGCGCCTTCGCCGGCGTGCAGGACGCGATGATCCAGTGGTGGTACGGCCACAACGCGGTGGGCTTCTTCCTGACCGCCGGCTTCCTGGGCATGATGTACTACTTCATTCCCAAGGCGGCGGAGCGGCCGGTTTATTCCTACCGCCTGTCCATCATCCACTTCTGGGCCCTGATCTTCCTGTACATCTGGGCCGGCCCGCACCACCTGCACTACACGGCCCTGCCGGACTGGACGCAGACCCTGGGCATGGTGTTCTCCATCATGCTGTGGATGCCCAGCTGGGGCGGCATGATCAACGGCATCATGACCCTGTCGGGCGCCTGGGACAAACTGCGCACCAACCCGTCCCTGCGTTTCACCGTCACCGCCGTCGCCTTCTACGGCATGAGCACCTTCGAAGGCCCGGTCATGTCGATCAAGCCGGTGAACGCGCTCAGCCACTACACCGACTGGACCATCGGCCACGTGCACTCCGGTGCCCTGGGCTGGGTCGCCTTCGTCACCTTCGGCGCCCTGTACTACCTGGTGCCGGTGCTGTGGCGGCGTAAGGGGCTGTGGAGCCAGACGCTGGTCGAATGGCACTTCTGGACCGCCACCCTGGGCATCGTGCTCTACATCACCTCCATGTGGGTGTCGGGCATCATGCAGGGCCTGATGTGGCGCGCCTACGATGACATGGGCTTCCTGCAGTACTCGTTCGTCGAGACGGTGGCCGCCATGCATCCCTACTACATCATCCGCGGCATGGGCGGCGTCCTGTTCCTGACCGGCGCCATCATCATGGCCTTCAACCTGATCCGCACCGTGAAGAACGGCCAGCCGCTGGCGGAAGACCGGCCCGCGGGCCTGGTCGCGGCCGAGTGAGCGGAGGGACGAAAAATGAAATTCTCTCACGCCATCGTCGAAAAGAACGTCGTCATCCTGGCGCTGCTGACCCTGATCACCGTGTCCATCGGTGGCCTGGTGCAGATCGTGCCCCTGTTCTCCATCGAAACCACGATCGAGCGGGTGGGTGGCGTGCGCCCCTACACCCCGCTGGAGCAGATGGGCCGCAACATCTACATCCGTGAAGGCTGCTACGTCTGCCACAGCCAGCAGATCCGCACCTTCCGCGATGAGGTGGAGCGCTATGGCCCCTACAGCCTGGCGGCGGAAAGCATGTACGACCATCCCTTCCAGTGGGGGTCCAAGCGTATCGGTCCGGATCTGGCCCGCGTCGGCGGCAAGTATTCCAACGACTGGCACGTCGCCCACCTGAAGAATCCGCGCGCCGTGGTGCCGGAATCGATCATGCCGACCTACGCCTTCCTGGCCAGCCGGCCCCTGTCGGTGCCCAACATCCAGGATCACCTGAAGACCCTGCGCACCGTGGGCGTTCCGTACACGGACGACATGATCGCCAACGCCGCCGCCGACCTGAAGGCCCAGGCCGACCCGGACGCCGACACCAGCGGCTTGCTGAAGCGGTACCCGAAGGCGGTGGTGGGCAAGTTCAACACCGAAAGCCCCGAGCTGACGGAAATGGACGCCCTGGTGGCCTACCTGCAGATGCTGGGCACTCTGGTCGAGTTCAGCAAGCTGCAGCCCGAAGACCTGCACCAGTGAGGCGATCATGGAAGAATTCCACGCCCTGATCTCGCAGGTTTGGTTGCTGTGGTTCGTGGCCTTGTTCAGCGGCATCGGCATCTGGGTCTACTGGCCCTCCCACCGCCGCCGCCTGGACGCCTGCGCCCGTATCCCGCTGCTGGATGACGCCGATCACCCGCTGCCCGCGCGGCGGCCGGCGCCGACAATGAAAGGCTGAGGTCCTCCCATGTCGACCCACATCGAAAAAGACGCCCATACGGGCCGGGAGACCACCGGCCATGAATGGGACGGCATCAAGGAACTGAACACGCCCCTGCCCAAGTGGTGGCTGTACACCTTTTATGCCTGTATCGCCTTCGCCCTGGTCTACACCGTGCTGTATCCCGCCTGGCCCAGCCTGCACTCCCACACCAAGGGCGTGCTGGGCTGGACCCGGCGCGACACGGTGAAGTCCGAGCTGGACACCCGCCAGCAGGCGCTGGCGCCCATCAAGGCCAAGTTGCTGGCCACGCCCATCGGCGACGTCGAGAAGGACCCGGACCTGCGCAACTACGTGCAGGCCGCCGGCCACATCGCCTTCGCCGAGAACTGCGCCGCTTGCCACGGCGCCGGCGGCGCCGGCGGCAAGGGCTTCCCCAACCTGGCCGACGACGATTGGCTGTGGGGCGGCTCGCCAGAGCAAATCCTGCAGACCGTCACCTATGGCGTCCGTAACTCCAACCCGGACTCCCGCCAGTCGGACATGCCGCGCTTCGGCGCCGATGGCCTGCTGACCAAGGAGCAGATCAACGACGTGGCGGAGTATGTGCTGAGCCTGTCGAACACCGGAACGGACAAGGCGGCCGCCGGCCGCGGCGCCCAGGTGTTCGCGGACAACTGCGCCGTCTGCCACGGTGAAAAGGGTGAAGGCAACCCCGACGTGGGCGCCCCCCGTCTGAACGACGCCATTTGGCTCTATGGCGGCGACAAGGCCACGGTCGTCCAGACCATCACCTACGCCCGGCGTGGCAGCATGCCGGCGTGGAGCGAGCGCCTGGACCCGGCCACCGTCAAGTTGCTGGCCGCTTACGTGCATAGCTTGGGTGGCGGGAAGTAAATGATCGGGGGATGGTTTCCCCGCCTTCCCCCATCCCCCGATATCCTACTTTCGTAGACCACTACCCCAGGTATTGCACGTGAACCCCCGCCGCGTCCCCATCCGGCGGGGGTTTTTCTTTGCCCGGATCACAGGTTGCGCGCTTTGCAAGTGGTTGTTTTCACGCCTGTGACCTGCCGTCGCGGGCTGGGGGCGGGCCACGCCGGGTTGATCTATCGCAAGGCGAGAGAACGGGCCTGGGCCTAGTTTCCCACCATATCCGCGTTGGTGGCCCAACCGTTGGGGCTGGCCCGCGTATGGTTACTAGGATGGATCCCATGGAAACCAATCCCCAGGACGGCGGCCTACTGGAACGCCCGGTCGAACAACGCAAGGCGCCGGTGCGTGACGGCCGTCCGCAGTCGATCAAGGCCAGCCGCGACAGCCAGGAAGGCGGCCTGTATGCCGAGCGGGTCAAAGTTTACCCCAAGGCGGTTTCCGGGCCCTTCCGTACACTGAAATGGACCATTTTGGTCTTGTGCCTGGCGGTTTATTACACTGTTCCCTGGGTGCGGTGGGACCGTGGGCCCGGGGCGCCCAACCAAGCCATCCTCATCGACCTCGCCGCCCCGCGCGCTTACTTCTTCGGCATCGAGATTTGGCCGCAGGAGGTCTACTACATCACCGGCCTGCTGGTGTTGGGGGCCGTGGGCCTATTCCTGGTGACCTCGCTGGCCGGGCGCGTCTGGTGCGGTTACACCTGCCCGCAGACGGTTTGGACCGACCTGTTCATGGCGGTGGAACGTTGGATCGAGGGCGACCGCGGCGCCCGTATCCGCCTGGATAACCAGCCGTTGAACCGGGAAAAGCTGCTGCGCAAGACGGCCAAGCACGCCGCCTGGCTGGCCATCTCCCTGGCCACCGGTGGGGCCTGGGTGTTGTACTTCGACGATGCCCCCACGGCGCTGAAGGCGCTGCTGACCGGCCACGCCACCATGCGTGAATATTTCTTCGTCGGCCTCTTCACCACCACCACCTATGTCCTGGCCGGTTGGGCGCGGGAACAGGTCTGCACCTATATGTGCCCGTGGCCCCGCTTCCAAAGCTCGATGCTGGACGTGCATTCGCTGGTGGTGACCTATGAGGCTTGGCGGGGTGAGCGGCGCGGCCCGCATAAGGCCGGCACCAGCTGGGAAGGCCGGGGCGACTGCATCGACTGCGGCCAGTGCATCGCCGTCTGCCCCACCGGCATCGACATCCGCGACGGCCAGCAGCTGGAATGCATCGGCTGTGGCCTGTGTATCGACAGCTGCAACGAGATCATGACCAAGGTGGGCCGTCCGCCCAACCTGATCCGCTTCGACACCCTGGCCAACCAGGAGACGAAGGCGGGCGGGCAGGCCAACCGCTATCGCCTGCTGCGGCCGCGCGTGGTGATCTACACCCTGGTGCTGGCGATCGTGGCGGGGGTCATGCTGACCGCCCTGGAAACGCGCGCCACCATGGGCATCAGCGTGCTGCGCGACCGTGCCCCCCTCTATGTCACCCTGTCGGATGGCTCCCTGCGCAACGGCTACACCGTCAAGGTCATCAACAAGCGGCGGGGCGAGAGCGCCTTCCAATTGGGCGTGGTGGGCCAGCCGGGCGCGACCCTGATCGTACAGGATGTGGGCGAGGCCCACGGCAGCGATGGGGTGACCCTGCCCGTGCATGGCGATGCGGTCGCCACCTTCCGCGTCTTCGTCAGCCTGCCGCGCCAGTCCATGGCGCGCGACGGCGGCGCCCAGGGCTCCATCCCCCTGGTGTTCAGCCTGACGGAGCAAGGGGTGACCCCCACCCACACCACCTTCTACGAGGGTGTGTTCATGGGGCCCGGCGCCAAGCCCTGATCCCAACCCGATTTGCAGGACCCGACTTGCAGGAAAGGACAGCCATGACCGTCATTGAACTGCCCCGCCGATCGCCATCCCCCACCCAGGCCAAGCGCTCCCTGATTCCCTGGATCTTCGTGGGCGGCATGGGTGTGGTGATCGTGGTGAACAGCATCCTGATCTACTATGCCCTGCACAGCTGGACCGGCATCGTGACCGCCAAGCCCTATGAGCGCGGCATCGAGTACAACAAGGTGCTGGAGGCCCAGGCCCAGCAGGATGCCCTGGGCTGGGTGTTCGACGCGGATATCGAGCCGGTGGCCAAGGATTCCCAGGGGAACAGCGTGCTGACCGTGCGCATCACCGGCCCAGATGGCGCCGCCCTGGAGGGCATGGCCCTGACCGGCCGCCTGGTGCGCCCCATCGACATCATGCCCGACGTGCCGCTGACCTTCACCGCCGCCGGCAACGGCCGCTACACCGCCAGCGTCGCCCTGCCCAAGCATGGGCAGTGGGACCTGAAGCTGAAGGCGGAGAAGGGGGCCAACTGGTACCACCTGACCCGCCGGCTGTTCGTGAAGTAGGAAACGGGAAAGACGGCCATGCCCTTGGACAGCCTGACGACGCACTGCCGGCATTGCGGCCAGCCCCTGCTGGGGGCGGCGACGGAGCGGGGCGCCTTCTGCTGCCAGGGGTGCGCCGGCGCCTATACCCTGATCCACGACCTCGGCCTGGACGCCTATTATGATCGCCGTCCCCTGGACGCGGCCGCGCCGGCGGCCACGGTGGAGGAGGGCGAGGGCGCCGACCCCCTGCTGGGCCTGCCCGAGGCGGTGGCCACGGCGCCGGACGGCACCTGCTTGCTGCGTCTCAGCGTCGATGGCCTGCATTGCGGCGCCTGCCTGTGGCTGATCGAGGCGGCGGTGACCAAGCACCATCCTGAGGTGCAGTCCGCCCGCGCCAACCTGACCACCCGCTGCCTGACCCTGCGCTGGACCGGCGCGCCGGCCAAGGCGGTGGAATATGCCCGGCTGGTCACCGGCCTGGGCTATCGCGTCGCCCCCTTTGGCGCCGGTGGCACGGCGGCGGGGGCCGACCCGGCGGCGGCGCAGGAACGCGCGCTGCTGCGCCGCATGGCCCTGGCCGGCTTCGCCGCCGCCAATGTCATGCTGCTGTCCGTCTCCGTCTGGTCGGGTGCCGACGCCATGGGCGATGCCACCCGCACCCTGCTGCACTGGGTGTCGGCCCTGATCGCCCTGCCCACGGTGGCCATCGCCGGGCAGCCGTTTTTCCAGTCGGCGCTGGCGGCGCTGCGGGCCGGACGCACCAACATGGATGTGCCCATTTCGGTGGGCGTGCTGCTGACCACGGGCATGAGCGTGGTGATGACGGCCCACCATGGGGAGCACGCCTATTTCGACGGCGCCGTCATGCTGCTGTTCTTCCTGCTGGTCGGCCGCTACCTGGACAGCCGGTCGCGCGGTCGCGCGCGGTCGGCCGCCGCCCATCTGCTGGCCCTGAACCAGGCGCCGGTGACGGTGCTGGGCGCTGATGGCCTGCCCCAGATCCTGCCCCCGCCCGCGTGCCGCTGGGCGCCACGGTGCTGGTGGCGGCGGGGGAGCGCATTGGCGTGGACGGCACGGTGGCCGAGGGCGTGTCCGACCTGGACGCCAGCCTGGTGACGGGCGAGACGCTGCCCCTGGCGGTGGCGCCCGGCGCCCAGGTCTTCGCCGGCATGATCAACCGCACCGCCCCCTTGCGCCTGACCGCCACGGCCAGCGGCGAAGGCACGCTGCTGGCGGAGATGGTGCGCCTGCTGGAGGCGGCGGAGCAGGGGCGGGCGCGCCATGTCCTGCTGGCCGACCGGATCGCCCGGGCCTACACCCCGGTGGTGCATCTGACGGCGCTGGCGACCTTCCTGGCCTGGGTGTTCCTGGGCGGGGCCGCCTGGTACCAGGCGCTGCTGATCGCCGTGTCCGTCCTGATCATCACCTGTCCCTGCGCCCTGGCGCTGGCCGTGCCGGCGGTGCAGGTGACGGCCAGCGGCCGGCTGATGCGCCAGGGCATCCTGCTGAAATCCGCCTCCGCCCTGGAACGCCTGGCGCCGGTCGATACCGTGGTGTTCGACAAGACCGGGACCCTGACTTTGGGCCGGCCGGATCTGCTGCCCGACCCCACCCTGGCGGCGGCGGAGCTGGAGTTGGCGGCCACCCTGGCCCGCGCCTCCCGCCATCCCCTGTCGCGGGCGCTGGCACGCGCCGCCGGGCCCGGCCCCGTGGCCGACGGCGTGGTCGAGGTGCCGGGCGGCGGCCTGCGCTGGCAAGGGCCCAATGGCTTCATCCGGCTGGGGTCGCGCGGCTTCTGCGGCGTGAGCGATGCCGGGGAGGGACCGGCGGGCTCGGAGCGGCCGGGGCCGGAGTTATGGCTGGCCCGCTGTGGCCACCCGCCCCACCGCCTCCGCTTCGCCGATCGTCCGCGCCGCGATGCCGCCGCCGTTATCGCCGACCTCAAGGCTCAGGGCTACCGGGTGGAACTGCTGTCGGGCGACCGGGCGGTCACCGCCCAGGCCCTGGCGACCGATGTCGGCATCGACATCGTGCGGGCCGACGCCCGGCCGGCGGACAAGTGCGCCCACCTGGCGGCGCTGCGGGCGCAGGGGCGCCGGGTGCTGATGGTGGGCGACGGCCTCAACGACGCCGCGGCCCTGGCCGCCGCCGACGTGTCGCTGAGCCCCGCCAGCGCCGTGGATGTGACCCAGACGGCGGCCGACGTGGTGTTCCAAGGCGATGGCCTGGCCGCCGTGGCGGAGACGCTGGCCGTGGCGCGGCGCGCGCGCACCCTGGTGCGCCAGAACCTGGCTTTCACCCTTCTGTACAACCTGTGCGCGGTGCCGGTGGCCATGGCCGGCCTGGCGACACCCTTCGTGGCCGCCGCCGCCATGTCGGGCTCGTCCCTGGCGGTCATGGCCAACGCCCTGCGCCTGGGGGGCAAGAAACCCCGTGATGGAGGTCACTGATGAACAGCCTGCTTTTCCTCATCCCCGCCGCCCTGCTGCTGGGCGGGTTGGGACTTTGCGCCTTCCTCTGGGCGGTGCGCGACGGCCAGTTCGAGGATCTCGACGGCTCCGCCACCCGCATCCTGTACGAGGATGAAACGCCGCTGCCCAAGCGGCACACCTGATCCGTTTAGTCTGATGGAGTGAGTCATGAAAGCGTCCAATACCCTGCCGGCGATCTTCGTTCACGGCATGGGCATCATCGTGGCCGTGCTTGGCCTGTTCTTCGCCGCCGGGTCCACCGACCTGGCGGGCTACATCGACGGCCTGCTGTTCGTTGCCTTCGGCGTGCTGGTCAACTTCTTCACCATCGCCCGCACCATCGGCGGGCATGCTGACGAGCTGGCGCAGCAGCCGGCAGAATGACCCAAGTGGGGTAGGCACTGGCGCGGGATGGGGGGCGTCCCTATCTTTGCGCCATGCTGATCCCCGACGTTCTCGTGCCTGGTCTTGATTTGGTGTTTTGCGGTACGGCGCCCAGCCGTGCCTCCATGGCGGCCAAGGCCTATTACGCCAAGCCCGGCAACGCCTTCTGGCCCAGCCTGCACGCCGCCGGTTTCACGCCCACGCGGCTCAGTCCGCAGGATTATCCCACCCTGCCGACGTTGGGCCTGGGATTGACGGACCTGAACAAGACCCAGTTCGGCAATGACGTCGATCTGGACCCGGCCGCCTATGACGTGGCGGCCTTCGTCGACAAGGTGCGTCGCCACCGCCCCGCCGCCGTTGCCTTCACCAGCAAGACGGCCGCCTCGGTGTTCCTGGCCGGCCATTTCGGCCTGACCGGCAGTCCCCCCTACGGACGCCAAGCCCAGGATTTTGAAGGCACCGCCCTGTTCGTCCTGACGTCGCCGTCGGGGCAGGCGCGGCGCTTCTTCACGCTGGAACCGTGGCGGGAGGCGGCGGCCTTCGTCGACGCGCGCCGCTGGGTGGCGGTCCAAAGCGCATAATTTTGCAGACCTGCATTTACCGGTGGCGCGCTCGTATGGAACGCTCTGTTAACAGTTGTATGATACAAACCGCCTATGGTTTGGTCGCTGATTGATGGATTAGGCGTGCCAAGGGGCATCGCTATCCTGATCGTTCGTCCGGGCACAGTCTTCATTTTCGTGCGCGTGGGTGGCGGGCGACATGCACATCCTGACACTTCTCATCGTCAATATTCTGCTTCATGTCGTCGCCGTACTGTGTCTGTTTCCAGTGGGGCGCACGCTGAAGGCGGGGGCCGCGGTCTGGTTCTGGATCCTGTCGAACCTGTTGCAGGCCGCCGGCCTGTTGATGGTGATGGCGCCCTATCCGGCTCCGGGCCGGCCCCAACCCATTTTCAGCCTGGTCGGCAATTTGCAGCTCGACTGGGGGACGATGCTTGCTTACGTCGGGATTCAGTCCTTCCTGAACCGGCCACGGCGTACGCTTTGGCTGCTGGTGCCGGCGGGTGTCCTGTCTTGCGCCAAGATCGGCGTTTACGCCACGGCGGGCCTGTACCTTCCCGTCAATGTCATCCTGGGATGCGGGTGCCGGTTCCTACTGGCGGTGGGCACCGCCTGGTTGTTGCTGCGTCATGCGGACCGGGACATGCGGATGGCGGCCTGGACCATGGCCGGTTTCAATTTGGCCTGGGCCGCTGTGTTGCTGACCCGGATGGTTTGGGAAGCGTTCCAGGTTCTGCCCCATGGCGACATGGTGATCGGCGACCTGCGTGAACCGACATCCATGATGGCCCTGTTGTTGCGGGTCGGGGTCACCTTCACGCTGACCTTAGGCTATCTCTGGATGGTGGCGCAGCGCCTGCAGGCACGCCTGGTCACCCTGGCGGACCAGGATCCGCTGACCGGCATCGCCAACCGGCGCGTGCTATGGGAGAAGGGCGCCCGCATGGTCGCCCGGGCCCACCAGAACAGGGAAGCGCTGGGCGTGCTGATGGTCGATATCGACCATTTCAAGGCCATCAACGACCGCTGGGGACACGGCACGGGCGACGTGGTGATCACGCGCGTGGCGCAAACCATCGCCGACGTCATCCGCGCCACCGATGTGCTGGGCCGTATCGGCGGGGAAGAATTCGCCATCGTCCTGCCGGAGGCCGACGCGGTTACCGTGGCCACGGTGGCGGACCGGATTCGCCGGGCGGTGGAGCAACTGGTGATCGACCCCGGAACGGCGATCCGATGCACCGTCAGTATCGGCCGGGCCAACATCGTTCCGGATGTCGGCTGGGATACACTGGTCGATGCCGCCGATCAGGCGCTCTATCGCGCCAAGGCCGGCGGCCGCAACCGGGTGGAAGCCTACACCTGGGAGGGCACGGGGCGGGAAGCGCCCACTCCGCCCGAAGCCCCCGGCCTGGCCGCCGCCTGCATGATATGACGGGCGGTGACTGTCAGCGGGGGCAGCCGACCCTAGCGCCAAATCGCTTTCCCCCCGGCTGCCCGGTCATGGTAATGTCATTCCGCATCCCACGGACGGGATTGGCGATTACGGGTCCGACGACATGAGCAACCAGGACGATATCGATGCCATGTTCGGCGGCGGTGGCCCCGCGATGGGCACGTCGACGGAGCTTTCGGCCATCTATGACACGATGGTCGAGGTGTCGGTGGTGCTGGGAACCTCCACCATCCGGGTGCGGGATCTTCTGAAGCTGGGCCGTGGCGCCATCGTGGAACTTGACCGCAAGATCGACGATCTGTCCGATATCATCGTTTCCGGCCGCACCGTGGGCCGGGGCGAGGTCACCATCGTCGAGGACAAGATCGCCGTCACTTTCCGCGAGTTCACGCGGGTTAACGGCTGACATCGTACCCAGGGGGCACGGGCATGATGGCGGATGGCGCCGCTGACACGAATGCCGAAGGTTGGGCGCTGTGCCCAGTGACGCCCGGCTTCGTCGCCCACATCGGCCCTTTTTGGGAGGGCCGGCCGGCCCGGGGCGGCGGCTATGGCGGTTGGGTCCGCGCCTTCGTGGCCGACGAACGCCACCTGGCCGCCGGCGGCCAAATCCACACCTCCGTCCTTGCCGCGTTCGCCGAATTGGTCTGCCTGCGCGCCATCAGCGATGAAGGCGTGCCGGAAGGCGAGGCGGTGCTGCTGAACCTGTCGCTGAACCATCTGGGCAGCGGGCCGAGGGGCACCCTGGTCCAGGGTGAGGCGCGGCCAATCCGGCGCAACTGGTCACAACTGGTGACCGAGTTCCGCGTGCACGACGGCGATCGTCCCCTGGTGGCCGGCAGCGGGCTGTGGAGCCTGGCCGGCGCGTGACGGGCCCCGCGAGGGGCATCCTTTCGATGCCCCAGCCGCTTTACGATGACGACGAACGGGCCGTTTGCCAGGCGTTGGTCTGGTCCGAGGTAAACACCCCCAGCTGGTCACCGGTGAAGGCGTTGGCTTGGGCCGAGTGCATCGACTGAATCTGGTTCGGACTCAGGCCCGGTATCTGGTCCGTGGTGAACATCGGTACCTGGCTGACTGTGAACTCACGGATATCGTCCGTGCTCAGCGAGATCAGCTGCTGTGTCGTCAGCGCGTCGATCTGCGCGCTGCCCAGCAGCGAAATCTGCGTGCCGGTGAGGGCGGACAGGTTGACGGTGCTGAGGCCCGCGATCTGCGCCGTGGTCAGGGCGGCAACCTGCGCCGGCGTCAGGTTTTGGATACGATCTGTGGCCAGGGCGTCCAACTGGTCGGTATTGAGCGACTTCACCTGGGTCAGCGACAGGCCCGCCACCTGGGACACGGTCAGGGCGGCGGCTTGGTCGGTGGTCAGCGCGCCGACTTGGCTGGTGCTGAACGCGGCCAACTGCCCAGCCGTCAGGGTGGACACTTCGGCCGTGGTCAGGGCCTCGATCTGGTTGGTGGTCAGCGCCCCAATCTGGGAGGCGGAGAACTCCCGGATATCGGAGGTGGTCAGCGCGCTCAACTGGCTGGTGGTCAGCGCCTGGATCTGGGCCGTGGTCAGCACCGAGGCTTGCGGCGCGCTCAACGCCGACAGGTTGTCGGTGCGCAGGCCGGATATCTGGGCCGTGGTGAGCGATGAGACCAGGGTGGCCGACAGGCCCCGGATCTGTGCCGTGCTCAGTGTGTTCAACTGGTCTGTGCTGAGTGTCTGGAACTGCGTGACCGACAGGCTGCTCAATTGTGCGTTGCTCAGCGCCGACAGCAACGCGGTGCCGAAGCCGGCGACCTGGGTCGTGCTGAAGGCCTGCAACTGCGCTGCCGTCAGGGCGCGGACGTCGGCGGTGGCCAAGGCCGCCAATTGGTCGGTGTCGAGAACCTTGACCTGGGCGGCCGTCAGGCTGGCCACCTGCGTGGGGAGCAGGGCGGCCACCTGGCTGGTGGTCAGCGCCTGGATCTGGGCGGTGGTCAAGGCCGCGGCCTGCTGGCTGGTCAGGGCCGAAATGTGGGCGGTGTCCAGGGCCGTCAACTGGTCCGTGGTCAACTGGGCCGCCTGCGTCGCCGTGAATTCCGTGATGTCCGCCGTGGTCAGGGCGTTCAGCTGCCCGGTGCCCAGCGATTGCACCTGGGCGCTGGTCAGGCTTGCCACCTGCGTGGGGCTCAGGGCGGACAGGTTGCTCGTGCTGAGGCCTGAAACCTGGTCGGTGGACAGCGCCGCCACCTGCGCGGTCGTCAGGGCGCTGGCGTCGTCGGTGCTCAGAGCGTTCAACTGGCTGGTCGATAGCGCCACGGCCTGAGCGGTGGTCAGGCTGGCCACCTGGGCCGTGGTCAGGGCCTGAAGGACGGTGCTGACCAGGCCGCCGACCTGGGC
Source organism: Nitrospirillum karajorum (assembly GCF_036348415.1). Lineage (NCBI taxonomy): Bacteria > Pseudomonadati > Pseudomonadota > Alphaproteobacteria > Rhodospirillales > Azospirillaceae > Nitrospirillum > Nitrospirillum karajorum. Next base: position 262,872 of record NZ_JAZBQB010000003.1, on the reverse strand, counting down.
GGTACCGAGACTGGCCACCTGCCGGGTCGTCAGGGCGGCGATGTCCGCTGTGGACAAGGCGTTCAGTTGGTCGGTCCCCAGCGCGTTCAGTTGTTGGGTGGTCAGGCTGGCCACCTGGGCGGTGGTGAGGGTCGAGAGGAAGGGCGTGCCCAGCTCGCTGACCTGGTCCGTCGTCAGGGCCGCGATCTGGCCGCCCGTCAGCGTCTGCACCGTGTCGGTGCTGAACGCGCTGACCTGGGCTGTGGACAGAGCGGCCACCTGAGCGGTCGACAAGCTGGTCACCTGGGTGGTGGTGAGCGCCGCGACCTGGTCGGTGCGCAGGCTGGCGACCTGGGCGGTGGTCAAGCCGCCCAGTTGGGCGGTGGACAGGGCCGTCAGCTGGGTGGTGACCAAGGCGGACAGCTGGTCCGTGGTCAAGGTACCCACCTGGGCCGCCGTGAACTCCCGGATGTCGGCGCTGGTCAGGCTGTTCAACTGGGCGCTGGTCAGCGCCTCCACCTGGCCGCTGGTCAGGGTGCCCACCTGGGTGGAGCTGAGCGCGGACAAGGCGTCGGAGCCCAGGCTGGCGACCTGGTCTGTGGTCAGCGCCGACACCTGTGCCGCGGTCAGCGCGCGGGCGTCGGCGGTGGGCAGGACCCCCAGCTGAACGGTGGACAGTGCCGCGACCTGCGCTGTCGACAGGCTGCCGATCTGGCTGGTGCTCAGCGTCACCAGGAAAGCGGTGGCGAGCTGGGAGATCTGGGCGGTCGTCAGGGCCTGGATTTGGGACGCGGTCAGGGCCCGGGCGTCGTCGGTGGAAAAGGCGTTCAACTGGTCCGAGGTCAGTGCCGGCACCTGGCCGGCGGTCAGGCTGGTCACCTGGCTGGTGGTCAAGGCCGCGACGACGTTGGTGGCCAAGCCGCCGATCTGGTCGGTGGTCAGGGCGGCGAGCTGGGTTGCGGTCAGCTTCTGAACGGTGTCGCTGGCCAAGGCGTCCAACTGGCCGGTGGTCAGGGCCTTGACCTGCGTGGCCGACAGGCTGGCTACCTGCGCGGTGGTCAGGGACGCCACCTGTCCGGTGCCCAAGGTGGTGATCTGCGCCGTGGTCAGGCCGGCGACCTGGGTGGTGGTGAGGGCGGTCAGCTGGTCGGTGCCCAGGGCGGACAATTGGCCGGTGGTCAGCGCGCCCACCTGGGTCGCCGTGAACTCCCGGATGTCGGCGCTGGTCAGGCCGTTCAGCTGGTCCGTGGTCAGGGATTGGACCTGGGCGCTGGACAGGCTGGGCACCTGCGCGCTGCTCAAGGCGGAGAGGTTGGTCGTGCCCAGGGCCGATAGTTGGTCCGTGGTCAGATAGCCCACCTGGGTGCCGGAAAGCTCTCGCACGTCGGCGGTGGTCAGGCTGTTCAGCTGATCGGTGGTCAGGGACCGGACCTGGGCGGAGGTCAGGCTGGTCACCTGGCTCGCGCCCAGGGCGGACAGCGCGTCGCTGCCCAGGCTGGCCACCTGGTCGGTGGTCAACGCCGTGACCTGGGCGGCGGTCAGCGCGCGGGCGTCGGCGGTGGGCAGCGTTCCCAACTGGTCCGATGTCAACGCCTTGATCTGCGTGGCCGACAGGCTGCCGACCTGGGTGGAGCTCAAGGCCGCCAGGAAGTCGCTGCCCAGGCTGGCCACCTGGTCGGTGCCTAGGCTGGTCAGTTGCGCCGCCGTCAGGGCCCGCGTCTCGGCCGTGGTCAAGGCGTTCAACTGGTCCGAGGCCAATGCCCGGACCTGCAGCGAGGTCAGGCTGGTGACCTGGGACGTGGTCAGCGCGGCCAGGGCGTCGGTGCCCAGCCCCGCCACCTGGGCCGTGGTCAGCGCCGCCACCTGCGTGCCCGTCAGCTTCTGCAGGTTCGCGGTGGGCAGGGCCGCCAGCTGGTCGGTCGACAGCGCCGCCACCTGGCCGGCGGACAGGGTGGTCAGTTGCGCGGTGGTGAGGGCCGCGACCTGGTCGCTGGTCAGCGCCTTGACCTGGGATGTGGACAGCCCGGCCAACTGCAGGGAGGTCAGCGCCGTCAGCTGGGTGGTGCCCAGGACCGACAGCTGGTCGGTGCTGAGCGCCCCCACCTGGGTGGCGGTGAATTCACGCGCGTCGGCGGTCGACAGCGCGTTCAACTGATCGGTGGTCAGCGCGCGGATCTGCGCGCTGCCAAGGCTGGGCACCTGGGTGCTGCTGAGGGCGGACAGGTTGGCGGTGCTGAGCGACGAAAGCTGGTCCGTCGTCAGGAACGACACCTGGGCGGCTGAAAATTCGCGGATGTCGGCCGTGGTCAGGCTGTTCAGCTGGTCCGTGGCCAGCGCCTGGATCTGGGCGCTGTTCAGGCCGGTGACCTGACTGGCGCTCAAGGAAGACAGGGCGTCGGTGCCAATTTCGGACACTTGGTCGGTCGATATGGCCGCCAGTTGCGTCGCCGTCAGGGCGCGGGCGTCGGTGGTGGTGAGGCCGGCCAGCTGGTCGGAGGTCAGGGCCCGGATTTGCCCGGTGCTCAGGGCGGCCACTTGGGTGGTGCTGAGCCCCGCCAGGGTGGCGGTCTGCAGGCCGGCCACCTGGGCCGTGGTCAGGGCGGCGATCTGGCCGGGCGTGAATTCCCGCAGGTCGGAACTGGCCAGCGCGTTCAACTGGTCGGCCGTCAGCGACTGCACCTGCGTGTTGGTCAGGCTCTGCACCTGGGTGCTGCCCAGGGCGGACAGGGCGTCGGTGCCCAGCGTCGCGACCTGCGCCGTCGTCAGGCCCTGAACCTGAAGCGCGCTGAGGGCGCGTATATCCGCCGTGGAAAGCGAGGCCACCTGATCCGATCCCAGCGTGCGCAGCTGCGCCACCGTCAGGCTGGCCACTTGGGACGTGCTGAGGGCGGACAGGGCGCCGCTGCCCAGGGCCGAGACCTGGGCGGTGGTCAGGGCCGCGATCTGGGTGACCGTGAACTCCCGTATGTCGGCGGAATTGAGGGCGTTCAGCTGGTCGCTGGTCAGCGCCTGGATTTGCAGGCTGCCCAGCACCGCCACCTGGGCGCTGTTCAGCGCCGACAGGTTGGCGGTGGACATGGCCGCGATTTGCGCGGTGGTCAGCGCCGCGACCTGCGCCGCCGTCAGGTTCTGGACCGTCGCCGTACCCAGTGCGCCCAATTGTTCCGCGTCCAGGCCCTTGAGCTGCACGGCGGTCAGGCTGGCCAGCTGGGCCGTGGTCAAGGCCGCCACCTGGTCGGTGGTCAACGCCGACAATTGCGTCGAGGTCACGCCCGTCAGTTGCGCGGTGGTCAGCGCCGTCAGGTTGTCGGTGTCCAGGGCGGCGACCTGGCCCGTGCTCAGCGCCGTCAACTGGCTGGCGGCGAATTCCCGCATGTCGGCCGTGGTCAGGCCGTTCAACTGGTCCGTGGTCAGGGCGCGAATCTGGGCGCTGCCCAGCCGTTGGACCTGGGCGCTGGTCAACGCCGACAGGTTGGCGGTGCCCAGTCCGGCGACCTGCGCCGTGGTCAGCGCCGCCACCTGGATGCTGGTCAGCTTCTGCACCGTGGCGGTGCCCAGGGCGCCCAGCTGGTCGGTCGACAGCGCCTTGAGTTGGTTGACGGACAGGCCGGCGACCTGCGCCGTGGTCAGGCCGCCCACTTGGTCGGTGCCGAGCGCCGCCACCTGGGCGGTGGTCAGGGCGGCGGTCTGGAGGGAGGTGAGGGCGGCCAGGCTGCCGGTATTCAGGGCCGCCACCTGGTCGGTGGTGAGCGCCGCGACTTGCAGACTGGTGAACTCGCGGATATCCGCCGTGGTCAGCGCGTTCAACTGGTCGGACCCCAGCGCCTGAACCTGGGCGGTGGTGAAGGCCGCGACCTGGACGGAGTTCAGCGTCGACAGCACGCCGCTGGTCAGGAAGGGCACCTGGCCTGTGCCCAGCGCCGACAGTTGCGTCGCCGTCAGCGCCTTGGCATCCACCGTCGACAAGGCCGCCAGCTGGTCCGAGGTCAGCACCCGGACCTGCGCCGTGGTCAGGCCCGCCACCTGGGCGGTGCTGAGCGCGGTGACGGCGCCCGTGGTCAGGCCCGCCGTCTGGCTGGTGGTCAGGAAGGCGATCTGGGCGGCGGTGAATTCCCGAATGTCGGCGCTGGATAGTGCAGCCAACTGGTCGGTGGTCAGCGCCTTGACCTGGGTGGAGGACAGGCTGGCCGTCTGCGCGCTGCTCAGGGCCGACAGGTTGTCGGTTCCCAGCCCCGCCACCTGGGCGCTGGTCAGGCCGCTCAACTGGGTGACGGTCAGGGCGCGGACGTCGGCGGTGGATAGGGCCGCCAACTGGTCGGTGGTGAAGGAACCGGCCTGGGCCTTGGTGAATTCCTGGATGTCGGCGGTGGTCAGCGCCGCCAGCTGATCGGTGGTCAGCGCCTGGATCTGATTGGAGGTGAGGGCGGAGATTTGGGTGGCCTTCAGGGCCTTGAGGTCGTCCGTCTCCAGCGCGGCCAGGTCGGCCTCGCTGAACGCCTGCAGCTGGGACGCGGTGAAGACCATCTGGCTGACCTGGAAGGCGATGGCCTGCGCGGTGGTCATCGCCTTGATCTGCGCGGTGGTCAGCGCTTGGACATCCTGGGTCGTCAACCGCTGGATGTTGGCTGTCGTGACGGCGGCGAACTGCGCCGGCGTCAGATAACTGATCTGCGAAACCATACCCACCCCCGACCGCATCTCTTTGAGATGCCGCGTGTTCGGCGTATTAACCCGCACCCCTTTTGGGTGTCGCCACGGCAGCGTGGCATGACGTCCGCCTTCCCCCACGCTCCCTCATGGAGGCGTCGGATCAAGGTATTGAGACACACGACGCCCGGACGTCCCTTTGGATCGCCATGAATTGGGCGGCGCGATGCCAATCGCAAGATTGCATTCAGATAATGAATGTATCCGTTTTCGTGGTGTTTCGCATCCACGAATGCACGGTGCGGCTTTGTGCCCGACGGACGGCCGCCTTGCGGCGACTGTCATGGTCCGCCGCTGCGGGCCGCGGCCAAAAAAAACGCCGGCTGTCTCGAAGACAGCCGGCGAAGATGAAGGGAGCCTCATAAGGAGGTTGAAGGCTTGAGAGTGTCAAATCCGTCACGGTCAAGCCCCTCTTATATAGCTCCGACACGGATTGATGAAAAGTTAAAAAACCGTGGCAAGCGTGTCACACTTCAAAAAAAGACCTCGTGGTTACCCCCAAAGGCTCAATCGCCCCGGACCTCCTCCACCATCTCCTCCAATCGGGCGAAGTCGCGGACGAGGAGGGAGTTGTCCTGGCGAACGACCAGCTTGTCGCGCGACAGGTCGCCCAGCACGCGGGCGACCGTTTCGCGGGTGGTGCTGACCCGCGCCGCGATGTCGCTGTGGATCGGGATGGGGGAGATGGCGGCGGTGTTGTCGGACTTCAGCGTGGGCTTGGCCAGGCGCAGCAGTTCGGCATGGACCCGGTTGTTGGCGCCCAGCGTCGACAAATCCATGATCCGTCCGGTGGCGGAACGAACGATGCTGGCCAGCCGGGTCATGACGCCCCAGGCGATGGTGGGGTTCTGGGTCACCACCTGCTGGAACAGCCGCGGCGACATGAAGGCGACCATGACCTCGCTCAGGGCGACGATGCTGGCCGACCGCGCCTCGCCGTCGATGGCCGACAATTCGCCCAGATAGCCGCCGGCCTCCACATCGTCGAAGGTGACCTCGCGGCCGGAGAGGGAGTAGTTCACCACCCGCACCCGGCCTTCGACGATGAAGCAGACGTCGCGGCTGTCCGACGCGCGGTCGATCACCTGTTCCTGCGGGTGGAAATGGCGCCAGCTGCATTGCTTGGCCAGGCTGGCGCGTTGGTCGGCCGTCAGGGGGGCCAGCAGTTCGATGCTGTCGAGGGACGCGGCTTCGATCACGGGATGGGCTCCGGATAGGGGCGTTTGCGGCGTGGCTGCCGGTCCGGCATCCGCGCCCGGCCCCCGCACAGATCCGGGGGCCTTACACATGGGCTGGCCGGACAATAACGATCCGCGCGCCCGCCGTAAACGCTCCCACGCCCTTTGGTGGTGGCTGTTAACCAAAGAGAGGGAGGGCCCGAGGCCGGACCGGCGCTCAGGGCTGCGCCGCCGCGCCCCGGCGTGGGGCCAGCGCCGATTCCTCCACCCGGATGCGGTGGGTCAGCAGCAGGGCGTTGGCGATGGAGAAGATCAGGGCCAGGCGCCAGGCGCCGAACGCCAGCGGCACGGCCGCGATCTCCGCCACCACCACGCAGTAATTGGGATGCCGCACCCAGCGGAAGGGGCCGCCCCGTACCAGCGGGGCCTGGGGCAGGGTGATGATGCGGGTCGTCCAGTAGGGTCCCAGGGTGCGGATGACCCAATAGCGCGCCAGTTGCAGGGGGATCAGCAGGGCCACCAGGGGCCAGACGATGGGCGCGTCGGCCGGGACGAACAGGAACAGGGCGGCCAGCCAGACGCTGTGCAGCACGATGAACAGCGGGTAGTGCGCCCGCCCCACCTCCTGGCCACCCTGGGCCAGCAGGCGGCGGGTGTTGCGGTTGGCCACCCGCAGCTCCGCCAGGCGCTGCGCGGCCAGCAGCAGGACGACGATTTGCGGGGGGCCGAAAGCGAGTCCGTCCATGCTTAGAACCGCATCAGGCCCAGGGCGGCGATGAAGCCGGGCCCCAGGCTGGACAGCAGGTGCAGGCCCCGCGCGCCCTGGCGCACGCGGCGTTCCAGCACGAACAGCACGGTCGCGGCCGACATGTTGCCATGCTGGCGCAGCACGTCGCGGGCGTCCGCCAGCCCATCGGTGGCCGGGGCCAGGACCTCCTCCAGCGCGTCCAGCACCTTGGTGCCGCCGGGATGGCAGATGGTTCCGGCCAGGTCGGACAGCGTCGTGCGCTGGCGATCCAGGAAGCCGGCCACCACCTCGGGCAGCTTCTCCCGCACCAGGGTGGGGATGCTCTGGGCGAAGATGACGCCCATGCCGTCGTCCTCCACCTGCCAGCCCATGATGCCCAGGCTGTCGGGCCAGCGATGTTCCGCTGACGCCAGGAAGGCGGGGCCCGCCTCATGGTCTTTGGGATCGGCGCGCAGGATGGCCGCGGCCCCGCCATCGCCGAACAGGGCGGTGGCGATGACGTTGGCCTTGGACAAATCGCCCCGGCGGAAGCTGAGGGCGCACAGCTCCACCACCAGCAGCAGGACGTTGGCGCCGGGCCGGGCGGTGGCCCAGGTGGCGGCGCGCGCCAGGCCCAGCACGCCGCCGGCGCAGCCCAGGCCGAACAGGGGCATGCGCTCCACGTCGGGCCGCATGCCCAGGCGCTGCATGATCAGCGCGTCCAGGCTGGGCGTGGCGATGCCGGTGGAGGAGACCGCGACGATGGCGTCCACGTCGGTGGGCTTGAGGCCCGCCCGCTCCAGCGCCTGGGTGGTGGCGCGGGCCAGCACGTCGACGGCATGCTCCAGGTACAGCCTGTTGCGCTCCGCCCAGCCGTGCGGCTCCAGATACCAGTCCAGCGGCACGCAGGAGGCGCGGCCCTCGATGCCGGCATGGGTGAAGACGGGGGCCAGGCGGTCGAAGTCGCGCAGCCGATGGGCGAAGACCTGGCGGGCGCCGGCCAGCGCCTGTTCCTGCGTCAGGCGATAGGGGGGCAGGGCGGTGGCGATGGACAGCAGCCGGGCGGGCGCTGGCGGGGTGGCCGGCGGAGTGTTCGATCCAGGTGCGGCGCTGGCCATGGTCATGCTCGTCCTTCCCTCTTGTCCGCCTGTACTACGGCCGCCGACCGGCAATGGTTCATGCGCCGCCGCCGGGGGGTCGCCCGGAACCCGGTCATGCTAAGGGCAAGGGGCCAACCTCAACATCCGCCACTTTGGCGGGGTGGGGGCTCCGGCAACGATTGGAATAAACCCGGGTGAGGTTTCGTCAGATCCAGACCTGTCGGAATGGCGGCCCACCCCCATGTCACTGGGGGACACCCTGCGGAGGACGCCATCCTGTGGACGTGGAAGCCTCACACCATGTCGACTGTTCCGACATCGGGCCGGACGGCTCTTACGACTATTATTACGCCTATACCCTCTGGCGCTTTTCCGATGGCGGGCCGCGCGTCCTGGTCGCGCGGGGCTATGACGACGAGCCGGCTGCGACGTTGCAGGCGTGGGAGAACGCGGACGGCACCCGCGACCCTGTGGGCGCGGCGGACTTGTTCCATCCCCTGGTCCGCCAGGCCATGGAGCATCTGCGGGGGCAGGGGCGTTCGGTCCAAAGGCTCAGCCCCTACGGCATCGTTCCGGCCACGCCCCTGCGGGGGTGGGCCAAGGCGTTCACGCTGGGGCTGAGCTATTGGCTGGACTTGCTGGCGATGATCTTCAAATCACCATCAGAGCCGCCAGGCCCACGAAGATGAGGGCCAGAGGCGCCAGACCGAGGGTGAGACGCAGCCGGCCGATGGGGCTGGGCTGGTCGGTCGGGATGGAGCGGGCGCGATAAGCCCCGATCAATCCCATGCTCGCCATTCCGCCCAATGCGCCCCCCAGAACGGAGCCGACAAGGGCGCCGCGGCTGGTTGGCAGGTCGTGTCGCATGACGAAAATCACCATCGGTATCAAGCCGAAGCCTAAGCCCAACAAGACGTGCCTGACGACCGTCAGGGTCCGCAGGCTGACCTTATCGGCTGCCGGGCCCGTTGGGGTGCCGGCTGCGGAAGTGGGCGTGGCGACCATGGCGTATCTCCTGAAGGGGGAACCCCATGGGACATACGGCGCTGATCCCGCGCTGCAACTGTGCGGAGGAAATAGCCCGGCAGCGGAGGGGAAGAGTTGTATCCGCTTGCAGTCTAGATGGATAAAATTTTAATCGTATTTATTTGTAATTTTGCTTGATTCATTTATTATTTAGAAGAGATGACGCAATTAACAATAATTGAATTGGGAGGCTGAATGCTATAGATAACCGCATCGCCATATCCAACAAATCCAGAAACAGCATAAATTTTACCAGATACAGATATAATGTGCTCCTCTCCCATAATATCTTCATATATATTATTCATCAATCGATCAGAAATCTTTCCATATTTGTGCTCAACTAGGATATAGTTTTCAGAATCGGCGATTTTATCGCCGCGCAATCGGCTATTCCGGCCAGGTGGTGAGAAATAATCGACTTGGCTATTGTTAAAAGACACATTAAGGAAGAAGCTTCCTTTTTTGAATTCATAAACATCTGGACTGAACTTTACGCCATTTTTAAATACCCAGATTCGGGAATGGCGGTCGTTTGAGCGCCCGAATGGGTCCTGCCTGAGATAGACTACCCTCTTTGTTCCATCGCCGGTAACGTCAATATAATAAATATTGTCATGCCAATACCCTTCCATATCGACGGAATGGATAAATATGGATGCATTAGATATTTCATTGACCGGAACTGTTATTTCTGTTCCATTATAGAGATCACTCAAATTCTCAAAAACATATGCTGTACGGTCTTCTCCCCGATGACTATTAACAAATTTCTGATACGTCGCCTTTAACGAGTTACATAGATTATCTTCTTTGCCATAAATGACCCTAAGCACCTTCGGTGCTTGGTCGCCATCTTGAGAAGATGACTGAAAAGAGAATGACAAAAGTAGGATTGTGCAAGCCGAAAAGAGAAATTTTTTCATGAAATGGCTCCATCAAAAACCTTAATCATTCAGATTGAACTTTTGCTATTGCTGCCTTCTGCCACCCCGTCTTAGAGACGCTCTACCGCAGCCTCAATCTCTTTCCCTTGAGCGCAGGCTGGCAAACGGGCCATGACAGCATCCTCCTCCGTATCCTTCATCTTACCGGGCGCCAGGCCGCCGGGCAGGCTGCCCATTATCTTGCCGATCAAGGCGCTCCGACTGGTGTCTTATGGACCCACCGTGAGCGATGCGTCAAAGCCGGCCATTATCGCCTGCGAAGAAGCAATCTCGGCTTCCTGGTAAAATTTCTCAATATTTTCATCTGTCATGGCCATATTGCCGAATTCTTTTAGTATTTCATAATAATTATCCTCCAGAATAGTTGAGGATGGATTGAGATTGGTGATGCAGACGATGCCTGTTGGTGTCGTATCCACGAGGGTGATGTGCAGGTCTTTTCTATATTTCTTCAATATCGGGATCATTTTCCAGACGTCGCCGGTCCACCATCCGGCATAATCCTGGTTCTTACGCTGTAATGGATTGTGCTGCCTTTCGGTCATTTCCGCGTTCACGGGTAGGCAGTCATCCAGCATGATGAGGCTGTGTCTATTGCAGTTTCTTTCGCTATTTATAAAGTCTCTCAGTAAATATTCAAATTGATGGAGGCCATCAAGGAATACAACATCAAGCGTATCGCCGGATATTGCTCTCGCATCATGATCCCTGAAAAATTGGTCGCTGGTCTTTTGGTATAAGAAAAGGGACGGCTTCGTGCCGATGGGGCTTGAGCTGAACTGGAAACAAGGATCGACGCCAATTGCGGAGCAATCGACCATCGCCAAGGTGGAGCCATCGCGGACGCCGATCTCCATGTAGGTTCTGGCCATTTTTGACTTGACCATTTTTTGTATGAAAACTCGGAAATCGATGCCGGCATGATTGCGATGATACATGATGGCCCCAAATAAAATTATAAATTAAAATCAACTTGAAGGTCTTCCCCTTCAGCGCCGTCTGGCGCAGGTCGTCCAGCATACTGGCGGCGGGCGCACTGGGGGTGGCGCCCTCGGGTGCGGCGGTGTCGGTCGGTATCATCACATCCATGGTTGGGTTCCTTTGCGCCCGCATTCTAACAGCACTTTGGCCACGGCCTCATCCCTGGGCACGCCCCGCCCCTGGGCATAGAGGGTGCCAAGTTCCAGCAGGGCCACCGGGTCGCCGCCGGACAGCGCGGTGCGGTTCAGCGGCACGGTGTAGCTGGGCTGCTTGCCCACCGTCGGCGCCACGATGAACTGGGTGGTCGTCGTCTCCACCACCGCGGCGGCCCGTGTCCAGGCCAGGGCCTTGACCGGGTCGGCGGGCACGCCCCGGCCGGCGCGGTAGCGTTCGCCCAGCACGCGGGCCACGACGCGGCCGCCGAGGCCATCGCCTGGACCGACGCCGTTGTCCTTGAACAGCTCCTCCAGCGCTGTCACGTCCAGCCGGTCATAGGCCTGGGACGGCGTCACCGGGCCGGTGGGCGCCGGGCAGGACAGCGCCAGCAGCGGATCACTTTGCACCCCGCCGCAGGCTGATAGGCCGGTGGCCAGCAGCAGGGCCGTCAGTCCGCAGAAGGGCGGGGCGCGGTGTAGCGGTGGCGCGGTTGGCGTGGCGGCGACGCGGCGGCGGTTGGTCGTGATTGCCTTCCCCATGGGGTTCCCGGTTCGTCGGGCCGGAATCATTCATTGGGCACGGTCGGCGGCAGTCACCGCTGGCCCTTGTCTCACCAGCCATTAAGGCACAGCCCTGCATGAAAAACAAAGGGCCGCAGGGTGTGCGTCCCGTTGCCAGCCTTTCCGTATCCCCGGCTTTCGGTCACCCTGGCATGGGCCGTTTCGGGGGGGGCGCGGGAAGATGCGTAAGTTCGATGATTTTCTTCGGGACCGGGGTGCCGCGCTGAAATTCTGCCTGACCTGCGCGCTGGTTTATTCCGGAGCCATGGGCGCCTATATGGGCCGGGTCATGGCGGTGATCGTGTCCTTCGCCGTTTTCTTCCCGCTCTTGCTTGCCGCGACGCTCGCCTACCGACGGTTTGTGCTGAAGTGAAAACCGGGCGTCGATCTCACCCCGAGCGCAGCGTCTTGACCGCCTCATCCCGCTGGAACAGATAAAGCAGCACGCGCAGGGCCTGGCCGCGCGCAGTTTCCAGGTCGGGGTCGCGGGCCACCATCAGGCTGGCGTCGTCGCGGGCGGTGGCCAGCAGGTCGGCATGCACGGTGATGTCGGCCATGCGGAACTCCGGCAGGCCGGATTGGCGTGTGCCCAGCACCTCACCGGCGCCGCGCAGCTCCAGGTCCTTCTCCGCGATGAGGAAGCCATCCTCGGTGGAGGTCATGACGTCCAAGCGGGCGCGGGCGGTCTCGCCCAGGGGGGCGGTGTAGAGCAGCAGGCAGGCGGAAGCGCGCTCGCCGCGTCCCACCCGGCCGCGCAGCTGGTGCAGCTGAGCCAGGCCGAAGCGCTCGGCATGCTCCACCACCATGATGGTGGCCTCCGGCACGTTCACGCCCACCTCGATGACGGTGGTGGCCACCAGCACGGACAGCTCGCCGGCGGCGAAGCGGGCCATGACGGCGTCCTTCTCCGTGCCCTTCATCTTGCCGTGCACCAGGCCGACGCACCCGCCCAGCCGTTCCATCAGGGTGGCATGGCGTAGCGTGGCGTTGGCGAGATCCACCGTTTCCGACTCGTCCACCAGGGGGCAGACCCAATAAACGCGCTGCCCGGTCTTGATGGCGGCGGCGACGCGTTCCACCACCTCCTCGATGCGGTCGGCCGCAGCGGCGCGGGTCACCACCGGCTTGCGCCCCGGTGGCTTTTCCGTCAGGCGGCTGACGTCCATGTCGCCATAGGCGGTCAGGGTCAGGGTGCGGGGGATGGGGGTGGCGGTCATGACCAGGGTGTCGACACCGCGCCCCTTGGCCGCCAGGGCCAGGCGCTGGTGCACGCCGAACTTGTGCTGTTCATCGATGATGGCCAGCGCCAGATCCTTGAACGCCACGTCCTCCTGGAACAGGGCGTGGGTGCCGATCAGGATGTCGATCTCTCCCGAGGCCAGGCGGTCCAGGACCTGTTGGCGCGCCTTGCCCTTGTCGCGGCCGGTCAGCAGGGCCAGGCGGATGCCGGCGGCGTCGGCCAGGTCGGCCAGGCTTTCGGCGTGCTGCCGCGCCAGGATTTCCGTGGGCGCCATCAGCGCCGCCTGGGCGCCGGCCTCCACCGCCGTCGCCATGGCCATCAGCGCCACGATGGTCTTGCCGCTGCCCACATCGCCCTGCAGCAGGCGCAGCATGCGCTCCGCCTTGCCCATGTCGGCGTCGATCTCCACCAGCGCCTGGGCCTGCGCGCCGGTCAGCTGATAGGGCAATGCCGCCTGGATGCGGGCCCGCAGGCGGCCATCGCCCACCGTGGCGCGGCCGGCCAGCCGCCGCTGGTGCCAACGCACCAGGGCCAGGGCCAACTGATTGGCCAACAGCTCGTCATAGGCCAGGCGCTGGCGCAGGGGGCTCAGCGGGTTGACGTCCGCCTCGCCCTTGGGGTCGTGCGCCGCCGTCAGTGCCGCCTTCCAGGCGGGCCAGCCCTGGCGCTCCAGCCACGCCGGGTCCTGCCATTCCTCCAGATCCGGCGTGCGGGCCAGGGCGGCCTGGATGGCGGTGCGCAGCGGCTTGGGGTTCAGGCCGCCCGTCAGGGGATAGACCGCCTCCACCTCCTGCGGCGGGGCGCCTTCCTCCACCGGGGCGAAATGGTCGGGGTGGGGCATCTGCAGCAGGCCGTTGAACCGCTCCACCTTGCCGCTGACCACCACCATGGTCCCCTGGGGCAGCTTCTTCTCCAGCCAGTCGCCCTTCACATGGAAGAACACCAGCTCCATCTCCCCGGTGTGGTCGGTGCAGCGCACGCGATAGGGGCGGTGGCGCTGCACCGGCGGCATGTGGCCGTCCACCCGCACCGTCAGGGTGACGATGCGGCCCTCCGGCGCCTCGGCAATGCTGGGGGCGTTGGCGCGGTCCAGGACGCCGGTGGGCAGGTGCCACAGGATGTCCGCCACATGCGGGCCGGTCAGCCGCTCCGCCAGCTTGCCCAGGCGGGGGCCCAGGCCCGGCAGGTTGGTGATGGGCGCGAACAAGGGATAGAGGACGGGCGGACGCAACGGGGCAGGCTCCAGGACGCAAAACCGTAGGCATATGCCTATATGTTAGCGGGCCAGCTTGTCGACCGGCTACCCTTGTCGCGAGGCGCGTTTACGATATGTTCTGCCGCGTGTATGGTACGGCCTTGCCGGGCACGCCGCCATTGAAGACGTGACAGCGCCCGGGTCTGCCGTTACTCCAGGGGCTGATGCGGCGTGGCCAGTGTCGCCACCAAGCATCCCAATCGAGTTTTCGTTTCCCAAAGGCCGTGCCATGCCCACCGACCCCCTGTCCGATATCGCCCCCGAAGACGCCCTGGCCGTGCGGCGCAAGCGCCTGATCTTCCGCAGCTGGCATCGCGGGATGAAGGAAATGGACCTGCTGATGGGCACCTTCGCGGAAAAGCATGTGCCGGGCTTTTCGGTGGAACAGCTGGATCGGTATGAGCATTTGCTGGATCTGAACGACCCAGACGTCTTCGACTGGCTGCTGGGCCGGGCACCCTTCCCGGATGACCTGGACGCGGACCTGATGGCCCTGCTGCAGGCCCACCGCGTCGCCTGATTTTTCCGTCACCGCCTAACGCCTGGCTTCCCCCATGCCCCACACCGCGCCCGACACTGTGCTGCCGTCCGCCCTGCTTTCCGGCCTGAACCCCGACACGCCGCGCCGCCTGCTGGTGGCCGGCGCGCCGGAGGGGCATGACGCGCGCGTGCTGGCCGATTTGGCCCGGCGGGCAGGGGCGTCGGGCCTGCTGCACGTGGCGCTGGACGACACGCGCATGGCCCGGGTGCAGGAGGCCTTGGCCTTCTTCGCGCCCGACGTGGCGGTGCTGCCCTTCCCGGCGTGGGACTGCCTGCCCTATGACCGCGTCTCGCCCAACGGCGATATCGTGGCCCGGCGCATCGAGACGCTGACCACCCTGCTGGGCAGCCGGCCAAAAAGCCCCTTCATCGTCCTCACCACCCTCAATGCCGCCTTGCAGAAGGTGCCGCCGCGCCTGGCCTTTCGCAACGCCACCTTCGGCGCCAAGGTCGGCGGCCGCCTTAACGTCGATGAGTTGCAGCGCTTCCTGGCCAACAACGGCTACACCCGCGCCCAGACGGTGCGCGAGCCGGGTGAGTACGCGGTGCGCGGCGGCATCATCGACCTGTTTCCCCCGGCGACGCCGGAACCCCTGCGCCTGGACCTGTTCGGGGATGAGCTGGAAGGTGTGCGCGCCTTCGACCCCATGACCCAGATGACCACGGAAAAACGGGCGGGCGTGGACCTCAAGCCGATGTCGGAGGTGTTCCTGGACGACCCGTCCGTCCAGCGTTTCCGCACCGGTTATCGGGAGCTGTTCGGCGCGGTCACCGACTGCGACCCGCTGTATGAGGGCATCAGCGCCGGCCGCAAGATGCCGGGCATGGAGCATTGGCTGCCCCTGTTCCACGCCGGGCTGGACACGCTGTTCGACTATGTCCCCGCCGCGATGGTCAGCCTGGACGCGCAGGCGGAGGAGGCGCGCGACGCCCGCCTGTCCCAGGTGGCGGATTTCTATGACGCCCGCCGCACCTTCCAGGAGGTGGAGAAGAAGTCCGGCACGCCAGTATACAAGCCGGTGCCGACGGCCAGCCTGTTCCTGGACGGCGACGCCTGGGACCGGCATCTGGCCCTGCGCTGCGTCGCCCAGCTATCGGCGTTTGCCGCTGTCGAGGGGGGCGCCAACCCCAACCTGGTGGACGCCGGTGGCCGCCGGGGGCGGGACTTCGCCGACGCCCGCGCCAACCCGGACGTGAACGTCTTCAAGGCTTTGGGCCAGCATATCGACCAACTGCGCGCCGATGGCCGCCGCGCGGTGGTCGCCGGCTACAGCCAGGGCGCCCGCGACCGCCTGGCCAAGATGCTGAAGGAACACGGCATCGATCCGGCCCTGACCGCCGACAGCTGGGCGGAGGTGGGCGCGCAGGAGGCCAAGGCCACCGCCGTCATCGTGCTGGGCATCGACACCGGCTTCACCACCGGCGACCTGGCGGTCATCACCGAGCAGGACATCCTGGGCGACCGCCTGGCCCGCCCGTCGCAGAAGAAGCGCCGCGCCGCCAACTTCATCGCCGAGGCTGCTAGCCTGTCGCCCGGCGACCTGGTGGTGCACGTCGACCATGGCATCGGCCGCTACGATGGGCTGGAGACGCTGACCGTTACCGGCGCCCCGCATGACTGCCTACGCATCCTGTACGACGGCGGCGACAAGCTGTACGTGCCGGTCGAGAATATCGAGGTGCTGTCCCGCTTCGGCTCCGAGGAATCCGGCGCGCAGTTGGACAAGTTGGGCGGCGTGGGGTGGCAGTCGCGCAAGGCCCGCGTCAAGAAGCGGCTGAAGGACATGGCCGACGCGCTGCTGCGCATTGCCGCCGAGCGCGCCCTGCGCAAGGCTCCGCCCATCGAGGTGCCGGACGGCGTCTATGACGAGTTCGCCGCCCGCTTCCCCTATGCCGAGACGGATGACCAGCTGAAGGCCATCGAGGATGTGCTGGAGGATTTGAACTCCGGCCAGCCCATGGACCGCCTGGTGTGCGGCGACGTCGGCTTCGGCAAGACCGAGGTGGCCTTGCGCGCCGCCTTCGTCGCGGCCATGAGCGGCCTGCAGGTGGCGGTGGTGGTGCCCACCACCCTGCTGGCCCGCCAGCATACCCGCACCTTCGAGAAGCGCTTCGCCGGCCTGCCCGTGCGCCTGGGGCACCTGTCGCGCCTGGTGACGGCGAAAGAAGCCAACCAGACCAAGGCCGGCCTGGCCGATGGCACCATCGACATTGTCGTCGGCACCCACGCCCTGCTGGCCAAGAGCATCCAGTTCAACCGCCTGGGCCTGGTCATCGTGGACGAGGAACAGCATTTCGGCGTGAAGCAGAAGGAGCGACTGAAGGAACTGCGCACCGACGTGCACGTCCTGACCCTGACCGCCACCCCCATTCCCCGCACCCTGCAATTGGCGCTGAGCGGCGTGCGCGAGCTGTCGCTGATCGCCACCCCGCCTGTGGACCGCCTGGCCGTGCGTACCTTCGTGCTGCCCTATGACCCGGTGGTGATCCGCGAGGCCATCCTGCGCGAGCATTATCGCGGCGGGCAGAGCTTCTACGTCTGCCCGCGCATCGAGGATCTGCCCAAGCTGCAGGAACGGCTGGCCGAACTGGTGCCGGAGGTGAAGATCATCACCGCCCACGGCCAGATGCCGGCGGCGCAGTTGGAGGAGGTGATGACCGCCTTCGATGAGGGCAAGTACGATCTGCTGCTGGCCACCAACATCATCGAAAGCGGCCTGGACATCCCCAGCGCCAACACCCTGATCGTCCACCGCGCCGACATGTTCGGCCTGGCGCAGTTGTACCAGGTGCGCGGGCGCGTGGGCCGGTCCAAGGTGCGCGGCTACGCCTATCTGACTTACCAGCCCAAGACCGTGCTGTCGCAGACGGCGCAGCAGCGCCTGCACGTCATCGAGACGCTGGACAGCCTGGGCGCGGGCTTCCAGTTGGCCAGCCACGACATGGACATCCGCGGCGCCGGCAACCTCTTGGGTGAGGAGCAGTCCGGCCAAATCCGCGAGGTGGGCGTGGAACTCTACCAGCAGATGCTGGAGGAGGCGGTGGCCGCCGCGCGCGGCGGCCTGACGGAGGCGCAGGCGGCGGAGGAACAGTGGACACCGCAGATCCAGTTGGGCATGCCCGTGCTGATCCCCGAAAGCTATGTCGCTGACCTGGGCATCCGCCTATCGCTCTACCGCCGCGTGGCCGATTTGGTGGACCGGGCGGAGATCGACGCCTTCGCCGCCGAGATGGTGGACCGCTTCGGCACCCTGCCGGGGGAGGTGGAGAACCTGCTGCGCCTGGTGGAGATCAAGCGCCTGTGCCGCGACGCCGGCGTGCAGACCCTGGACGCGGGCCCCAAGGGGGCCGTCATCGGCTTCCGCGACAATAAGTTCAAGAACCCGGTGGCCTTGGTGGGTTTCATCCAGCAACAGGCCGGCACCGCCAAGATCCGGCCGGACCACAAGCTGGTGCTGCTGCGCCCCTGGGATAGCGCCGAGACCCGCATGGATGGCGTGCGCAAGCTGATGAGCGACCTGGCCAAGATGGCGGCGGGTGAGACGGTGAAGACCGACCCGCCCCCGCCACCACCGCCGCCCCCGCCACCCAAACCGCAGGGCAAGCCCGTCTCCGCCTGGGGCCACAAGCCGCCGCTGCCGGCCTCCAAGCTGAACCGTCCGGGTTTCTCCGCCCCGCCGCGCAGCCGGCGGTAGCGGCGCGCGGAAAACGCTAATGGCCCCGTACCCTGGCGGTACAACCAATCCCCGTCTTCCTGATGTTGGCGGCGCGGGTTAAGGTTCGGGTCGTGTGTGGGAGGGGAGGTGGCTATGGCCAGGGTGCTTGATCCACAAGAGCTTCTGGAACGGGCCACTGCCGCTCGGCGGGCGGGCCGGCTGTCGGAAGCCCTCGACCTGGCTAGCCAGGCAGTGGCCCTGTCGCGTGCCTCCGGCCAGACTGGCGGCGCTGATCTGCCCCAGGCGCTGACGCAGCTGGCGCAGGCATTGCGTGATCTGCGGCGTCCGGCTGAGGCGAGGCTGCCACAGGAAGAGGCGGTGGCCTCTTTCCGCGATGCGGGCGATGGCCTGTCCACGGCCCGCGCCCTGCGTCATTTGGGTGGAATCCTTGACGACATGGCCGCCCATAGGGACGCCGTGCCAATTTATGTGGAGATGATGGCCTTGTACCAGGCGGCGGAGGTCGCCCCCCTGGAAATGGCCAATGCCGTGCGAGCGCTGGCCTGCAACGCCGAGGGACGCGGTGACCGGGATGAGGCTGAGGCGTTATGGCATCAGACGCTGGAACGTTACGCGGCACTCGACGAGGTGTTCAAACGGGATTATGGCCTGCCTGATAATCCAGGCGTCACGGAAGCCCGCGCCCGTCTCGCGCGCCTTCAGCCATCGCCGTCTTAATTCTTTCTGGGACGAGCGGCGACCTCGTTCGCCTGTCCCAACTATTCAGGCAAATAAATGAAATAATTTAATAAGTGCCGATCCATGGATGCAATTTCCGGTCGGCTCGGGCAACAATCGGCGCCAGTCCAATAAGAGATGGGAGAACGCCGCCATGGCCGTCGACAGCAAGCACCCCGAAACCCTGGCCCTGCATGCGGGCTATCGCGCCGATCCCGCCACGGGGGCGGTGGCCGTGCCCATCTACCAGACGACATCCTATCAGTTCCAAAGCACGGAGCACGCCGCCAACCTGTTCGCGCTCAAGGAACTGGGCAACATCTACACCCGCATCATGAACCCCACCACCGACGTGCTGGAACAGCGGCTGGCGGCGCTGGAGGGCGGGGTGGCGGCCTTGGCGGTGGCGTCGGGCCAGGCGGCCAGCACCTTCGCCATCCTGAACGTGGCCAGCGCCGGGGACAACTTCGTCACCTCCACCGACCTGTACGGTGGCACCTGGAACCTGTTCGCCAACACCTTCAAGCAACTGGGCATCGAGGCGCGCTTCGTCGATCCGTCGGATCCGGAGAACTTCCGCCGCGCCACCGACGACCGCACCCGCGCCTATTACGCCGAGACGTTGCCCAATCCCAAGCTGCGCGTCTTCCCCATCGCCGAGGTGGCGGCCATTGGGCGGGAATTG
Source organism: Nitrospirillum karajorum (assembly GCF_036348415.1). Classification (NCBI taxonomy): domain Bacteria; kingdom Pseudomonadati; phylum Pseudomonadota; class Alphaproteobacteria; order Rhodospirillales; family Azospirillaceae; genus Nitrospirillum; species Nitrospirillum karajorum. Next base: position 243,397 of record NZ_JAZBQB010000003.1, on the reverse strand, counting down.
GGCGTGCCGCTGATCGTGGACAACACGGCCACCCCCATCATCGCCCGCCCGCTGGACCATGGCGCGGCCGTCGTCGTCTATTCCACCACCAAGTATATCGGTGGCCACGGCACCAGCATCGGCGGCGCCCTGGTCGATGGCGGCAATTTCGATTGGGAGGCGCATGCCGACCGCTTCCCCCTGCTGAACCAGCCGGACCCCAGCTATCACGGGGCGGTGTGGACCCAGGCGGTGAAGCCGCTGGGCCCCATCGCCTATATCCTGCGCGCCCGCGTCACCCTGTTGCGCGACGTGGGCGCCCCGCTCAGCCCCTTCAACGCCTTCCAGGCCATCCAGGGGCTGGAGACCCTGCCGCTGCGCATGCGGGAGCATAACCGCAACGCCAGCGCCGTCGCCGCCTTCCTGGCGGAACATCCCAAGGTGTCGGACGTGATCCACCCCAGCCGGCAGACGGGGGAGCTGCGCCGCCGGGCGGACGCCGTGCTGAAGGGCGGCCATGGCGCGCTGGTGGGCTTCGAGTTGAAGGGCGGCGCCGACGCCGGCCGCCGCTTCATCGACGCGCTCAAGCTGTTCTACCACGTCGCCAACATCGGTGACGCCCGCAGCCTGGCCATCCACCCGGCCAGCACCACCCATTCCCAGCTCTCGGCCGAGGACCAGGCGGCCACCGGCGTCACCCCCGGCTATGTCCGCCTGTCCATCGGCATCGAGCACATCGACGACATCCTGGCCGACCTCGGCCAGGCGCTGGCCGCAGCGTGATGTGAAGGTACTGGCGCGGGATGGCCCCCATCCCGCGCCAGCCTCCCCCGCAAGGGGGTCACTCGCTGCGCAACTCGATGCCGCCGGTGATGACGGGATCGGAACCCTGCGCCGGCGTGCCTGTGGGCACCAGCGACACGGTCGCCTTCTCCGGGTTCTTGCCCTCCGCTTCCAGCTTGGCGGCAAGGTCGGTGATGTCGAACACCTTCTCGACCCCGCCGTGGTCGGCATGGCCCGGCATGTCGACGGCGTCGAAGAAGGTGACGATGCCCACATAGTTGGCGTCGGACGCCTCGGGCTTCGCCCCCTCCGGCAGGTTGAGATAGACCTGATAGGTGATGCCGGGGTGGATCTTGGCGTGCAGGCCGTGCAGCACCAGCAGCAGGCGCTGCGGTGCCGCCGCCCGCAGGCTCTTCTGGGTCTTCAGCGTGTTGCTGAGCGTGTTCTGCGGCGTGGTGGGCTGCAGCTCCACCTTTTGGGCTTGCGCGCCCAGGGCGACGGGGGCGGTCGCGTTGGGGGTCGGCTGGCTGGTCTGCAGCAGGGCCACGTTCTGGACTTTCGCGGTTGCGGTCGAGGCCTCGGCGCTGGCCACGGCCTGGGCGCCGAAGGGACCGTTCGGCGGCACCGGCAGCACGTCATAGCTGTAGGGCAGTTGGCTGTTGGTGCGATAGTTGTCGATGGCCAGCGTCACCGACTGGCCTTGCGGGCCGGCGAAGGTGAAGGTCTTGCCCGGCCAGCTGGGCGTCACGCCGCCCGCGGCGTTCCAGCCGGCCAGGATGCGATCGATGTTGCAGTGATGCAGCCAGAAGATCGGGTCCTCCGCCGCCGTCGGGACGTTGCCCATATTGGTCTGGTTGCCCACGTAGACGTGGACCGAACCATGCAACTGGCTGTTCAGTTCGGCGTTGAAGCCCGTCCTGTTGTTGCCGTAGTACGGCACATTCATATTGTTCAGATTCAGGAAATTCCTGCTGCCGGGGAAGTACTGGTTGATCGGGGCGCCGGCATTGACATCGGCGTAGCCGTTTTGCGGGTCATTGACGTTGCGGTTCTGCTGGAACAGCGTGCCGAACAGGGCGTCATTGCGATAGGCGTTCTGGAACTGGACCGGGATGGCGTAGTAGCGCGGGTCGGTATAGTTCCAATAAGGCAGGGCGAAGCCCGGTTGCTTGGTCACCGTACGGATGATGGCTTCCAGGCACAGCACGTACAGGCGGTGCCAGGGCAGGAAGAATTCCACGGGCCGGCCGCCGTGGGCCTGGCAGGTATCCCACGCCGCTTCCGCCAGCTGGCGCGCCGGGCTTTGGGTGCTGCCGAAGGCGTCACGGATCTCCTTCGCCTTTCCCTGGGGGGAGGCGTGGATGAACCACTGGAAGTTCCAGGACAGCGGATCGGTGACCGGGCGCTGCTTCATCAGCTTCACGCCCTGGGCGTAGATGGCGAGCATGCGCTGCCCCTCGGGCGTCGCCACGTCCGACCGGACATAAGGGGCGCCAAAGGCCGGCAAGGCCGGCAACGTGCTGCTGGCGGCCAGCGCCGCCGACCCCAGTAATGTGGCGCGCCGTGTGATGTTGACCATGAATGTCCACCCTTGCGTCATCGGGCGTGCCCCAGGGGGTGCCCATCGTTTTGCGAGGAACGCCATCGCTCCAAACGCAAAAGTAGCAAATGCCGCCAGAGAGGAAATCTGCATAGAGTGATTACTACTTATGGGATTAAATTATAAGGTTAACTTCGTTTAAATGGCGAGCGCGCGCCGAGGGCAAGGGGCTCCCACGGGACGCCGGTTCAAGCCGACGTCCCCCGGGAGCGCTCCGTCCCGGACCGCTCCATGGGTAAGGAACCAAGATGGGGGTGCCGCCCGGAACGGGGCGTCAGGCCACCAGCCGGCGGTAGAGATGCCAGGTGCTGTGACCCAGCACCGGCATCACCACGATCAGGCCGACGAAGGCCGGCAGGGTGGCCACCAGCAGGCTGCCGGCGACGATCAGGCCCCACAGCGCCATGACACCGGGGTTGTGTGCCACCGCCCGCATGGAGGTGCCGATGGCGGTGTGCAGCGGCACGTCGCGGTCCAGCAGCAAGGGGAAGCTGACAGCGGCGATGGCCAGCACCACGGCGGCGAAGACGGCGCCCACGGCGCAGCCCACCGCGATCATGGTCCAGCCGGCGTGGGTGCCCGCCACATCGGCGGCGAACCGCGCGACCGAGGCCGGCGGTTGCGGCCCCAAGGTGGCGTCATAGATGCCTTGGGCGGCGTACAGCCAGGCGAAATAGAGGATGGTCAGCAGGAAGCCCAAGGCCGCGATGGCGGCGATGGCCGGCGACCGCAGGGGCCCGAACGCCTCCCGCCAACTGGGCCGGGCGCCACGTTCCCGCTGCCGGCTCATTTCCAGCAGGCCGATGGCCGCCACCGGCCCCACCAGCACGAAGCCGGAGGCCAGCGGGAACAGCATCGGCAGCATATTCAGGTTCACTGCCGCCCGGGCCAGCACACAGCCCAGGATGGGATAGATGATGCACAGCGCGAAGACGTCGGTGCGAAAGGCGCCGACATCGCGGAAGCCGGCGGCGATGGCCGCGCCCAGATCGGCCACGCCGATGCGCCGCACCACCGGCGCCTCATGCGCCCGCAGATCCTCCATATGCCCGATGGCCCGGCCGACGCTGGCGACACCCGCCGCCGCGTCGCCCAGCCGTTCCCATGTCCATTCCACGGGATTGCGGATGGTTTGTTGTGTCATGCCCTGATCCTCCTGAACGCGGTTCGGTTTCAGGCAGGGGCCCAGAGATCGCTGGGGCCCAAGGCAAAGGTGTCCTGCGGTGGCGGCTGTGCGATGGTCAACGGGACGGCCGCACGGAGGCGGTTAAGCGCCGCTCCTGTTTTCGCGGCAAGTGTACGCCGGTAGACAGGGATTGTTAATGGGCGAGGAACGGGCGACAGGCACCGGACGCGCAACGGGGTTGCCCTGTCGAGGTGGGGTCGCCCGCGTCCGGTTAGGGCTGGGGCGGCAGTTGGGAGGTGTCCATGAAAAGCGGTTCCCAGACATGGCCGTCCGGGTCTTCGAAGCTGCGGCTGTACATGAAGCCGAGATCCTGCTTGGGGTTCACATCGGCCGTGCCGCCGTGCCGGCTTGCGGCCTCGGCCATGGTGTCCACGGCGGCGCGGTCGCCGCAGGACAGCGCCAGCATCAACGCGCCGCTGGCGTGGGTGTCGGTGATGGGCTTCTGGGTGAATACCCGCCACTTATCGTGGGTCAGCAGCATCACGAAGATGGTGTCGGAGAACACCATGCAGGCGGCGGTTTCGTCGGTGAACTGCGGATTGTTCACCGCGCCGATGGCGGTATAGAACGCCATCGCCCGGGGCAGGTCGCGCACCGGCAGGTTGATGAAGATTTGCTTGGCCATTATCCTCTCCTTTCAGGGGGCAGTGCCCACAGGACGCGCCATCCCGCCCGAAACCGACACGGCCCCGAAATTTTTCTTTTGGTGCTGCTGCCGGTACTTCAGCACGCCGCCTTCTTCTCCACCCGCGCCATGAAGCGGGCGTAGTCGATGACGCCCCGGCTGTGGAAGCCTTCGCCGATCAGGCCGGTGGCATCATGGGCGGCGACCTTGAAGCGCAGGGCGCGGCCGTCGAAGGCGATCAGTTCCACGGTGGCGGTTACGGTCATGCCCACCGGCGTGGCGGCCACGTGGCTGACGTCGACATGGGTGCCGACGGTGCGCTCTCCCGGTTCCAGATAGGGCGCCAGGGCCTGCACGCAGGTCCATTCGATGAAGGCCACCATCTGCGCGGTGGCGAAGACCGGCGGCATGTCATGGAATCCGCCGAAGGCGGCGGGCAAGGCGGGCACCAGCATGCTGGTGTCCACCGTCAGGCTTTCGCTGTGGCGCAGGCCGGGCTGCAGGCAGGATTTCATGGGGACGGCCTCCTTTGTTGGGCGGCCACCGTCCTTCAGGTCCCTGGGCGCCTGGCCTAGGGGCGTCAGGCCCCAGGGGATCAGGGCAGGGTCGCCAGAATGCCCAGCAGGATATCCTGCGATCGCCGCTGGCCATAGCCCTTGCCGTAGGCGCTGGAGGTGACGGCCACCACCAGGTCCAGCGACGGCACCACATAGATCTTGTTGCCGCCATTGCCGGAGGCGAAGTGGACGGGCACGGTGCGGCTGTCGCCCAAGGGCTCATCCTTGGCGTACCACATATAGCCGTAGAAATCGGCGTAGGGGTCGCTGGCGGCGATGGGGTGGATGCGGGCCAGGCTGTCGCTGAGCCAGCGCGCGCTGACGACGCGGTGACCGTCATACGTCCCCTGGTTCAGCACCATCTGGCCGAGGGTGGCGGCGTCGCGGGCGGTGATTGACAGGTTGCCCTGGCCGGTGCCGTGGCCGCCGGGCAGGGTGCGCCAGTCGTGGGCGCGGATGCCCAGCGGGGCGAACAGGGCCTCCTGTGCCAGGGCGTCCAGGCTCTGGCCGGTGGCACGCTCCACGATCAGGCCCGCCAGGAAGGCGTTGAGGGAGCAGTATTGGTAGCTGCGGCCCGGCGGTTCGCGCACCGGCACCGCCAGGGCGGCGGTGGCCCAGTCGCCGGTCTTCTCCCCCGCCGCATCCAGCGTGTCCTCATTGCCGGGGCTGGTGGGATCGGTGTCGTCCGCCGCCAGGCCGGAGCGCATGGTCAACAGGTCGCGGATGGTGATGGCCTCCCATCCCGCCGGCAGGGGGCCCGGCAGATAGCGGGCGACGGGGGCGTCCACGCCGGCCACCCGGCCCCGGTCGATGGCGATGCCCATCAGCAGACTGGTCAGGCTTTTGGTGGCGGAGCGGATGTCGTGCAGCGTGGTGGCGCCATCGCCGTTGTAATAGGTCTCGGCGATGCGCCGCCCGTGCCGCATCACCACCACGCCCTTGAGGTCGGGGTGGGGATTGCCGCGCCAGGTTTCGAGCAGGGCGGTCAGCCGGGATACAACCGCTTCCGTCGCCCCCGCCGTCCCTGGCGTCAGGGTGGCCAGCGCCGCGCCCGCCAGGCCACCGAGTACCGACCGCCGGTCGCAACGCCATCCGTTCATGCCTTCACTCCCCTGATATGGGGATAGCGTGGCGTCGCTCGGGGAAAGGGACAACGGCCATCCGCGCGCGGTGGCTTGGGACCACTTCGCAGTTGGGCCGGACGCCGCCCCGCTGGTATTACAATCTATGAAAGAATTTCCCACATTCTATCCGTTGCCCAGGTAGTTCCGATCTGGAACTATGCGGCGAAATTCGGCGGAGGCGGGCGCCTTCGCCGTACACGCGTATGCAGGGGGGAACCATGGGAAACCGCTTGTCGTCGATCAAGCATGTGGTCCAGTTGATGCTGGAGAACCGGTCGTTCGACCAGATGCTGGGTTTCCTCTATGAGGACAGCGGCAACCGCTCCCCCGCCGGGCACCCTTTCGAGGGGCTGACCGGGCGCGAGACCAATCCCGACGGCGCCGGCCATGAGGTGCGGGTCTACAAGATCGGGCGCGAGGCGCGGCCCAGCCCCTATTTCATGCCGGGCGGCGACCCCGGTGAAGGTTTCTTCAACACCAACGTCCAACTGTTCTCCACCGAGAACCCGCCGGACCGGGCGCGGCCGGAGAACCGGGGCTTCGTGGTCAATTTCCGCAGCGCCATCAATTACGACAACGGGCAGCAATACATGCATGTGCTGCCGGGCACCGCGCCCAACGACATCATGGGCATGTTCACGCCGGAGCTGCTGCCGGTGCTGTCGGGCCTGGCGCGCGGTTATGCGGTGTGCGACCGCTGGTTCGCCTCGGTGCCGACGCAGACCATTCCCAACCGCTGCTTCGCCGCCGCCGCCACCTCGCAAGGGCATTTGGACAACAAGGTCAAGACCTTCACCTGTCCCAGCATCTTCGGCCAGCTGTCGCGGTTCGGCGTGGACTGGGCCATCTTCGGCTATAACCAGCCGCCGATGACCCGCCTGGATTATCCCGACACCCGCAACGCGCCGGACAGCCACTTTGGCCTGTTCAGCGATTTCCAGGCGCGTGCGCGAGCCGGCACCCTGCCGGCCTATACCTTCCTGGAACCGGACTTCTCCTACACCGGCAACAGCCAGCATCCCAATTACGACGTGGCCCTGGGCGAACAACTGATCCACGACGTCTATTACACCCTGCGCGACAGCCCGGGCTGGAACGAGACGCTGCTGCTGATCACTTATGACGAGCATGGCGGCTGCTACGACCATGTGCCGCCCCCCTATGGCGCCACGCCGCCCGACGACACGGTGGGGGAGTTCGATGATTTCGATTTCCGCCGCTTCGGCGTGCGCGTGCCGGCGGTGCTGATCTCCCCCCTGATCGAGCCGGGAACGGTGTACCGCGCCGACCACGGCACCATCGACCATACCTCCGTGCTCAAGACCATCGAGGAGCGCTGGAACATCCCGCCGCTGACCCGGCGCGACGCCGCGGCGCCCAGCCTGGGCGACGTGCTGACGCGGGAGGAGCCGCGCACCGATGATCCTCTGGCGGGCGTGGTGGTGCCCACCTCTGGCATGGTGCATCCCGGACCGGGCAAGCCCTCCGCCCTGGAACTGGTGCATGCCCAGCGCCTGGCCGACCTGCCGGTGGCCAACGCCTATGGCACCTTCGACCATGACCCGCCGGACCTGTCGACCGCCGCCGCCGTGGCCGACTATATCCGTGCCCGCACCGCCGCCTGGCAGCATCACAAGGCCCGGCGCCAGGCGGGGCCGCTGATGGCCACCCCGCGCGCGCCGCTGCCCACGGTTCTGCCGGCGGACCAGGACACGCCGGCAGAACCCGATACTCCGGCGGCTGGCTGACGCAAGGCTTTCCCTGTCGCCCGCCGTCCGATGCTGCTATGAAGCCGTCACGATGAAATCGATAACATCGGGAGTGGCGGCATGGTGGTACGGGCGGCATGGGGACTGGTGCTGGCGGTAGGAATGGGGCTGGGCTGGGGGCAGGCGGTGGCGGCGGAAGCGGTCCCCGCCAACCCCGTGTTGGCGGCGGTGCTGGCGGACGATCCGCCCTTCCAGGCGCAGCGCTTGCGCCTGGTGGACGTGCCGGCGCCGGCGGGACCGGCGGTCAGCCTGTTCAACGGCCATGATTTGAGGGATTGGGACGCCTGGCTGGGCTATCCCGATCCGGCACGCACCTACCTGGCGCAGCCCGGCCAGACGCCCATAGGCACTGACCCCGCCGCCATCGCCCAGATCGTCCATGTGGTGATGGAGGAGGGGGAGCCGGCGATCTTCATCACCGGGCAGACCTGGGGCGGGATCGTCAACCGGGGCGACCACGCCAATTATCACCTGCGCCTGGAATACAAGTGGGGCCGGGCGCGCTATGCGCCCCGCCTGGCCCTGCCGCCGAACAACGGCCTGCTGTACCACAGCCACGGCGCCCCCGGCGCCGTCTATGGTACCTGGATGGCGGCGGCGGAGTTCGAGATCATGCAGGGGTCGGTCGGCATGGTGGTGCCGGTGGGCCCCGACGTGACGGCGACGACGGACGTGGGGCGCGACCCCACGCTGATCGATCCGCAGCGGCGCTACATGAGGGGCGGCCGCGCCGTGGTGGTGACGCCGCCCGCCTGGAACGTGGAGGCCGCCAGCGATGCCGAGAAGCCGGCAGGCCAGTGGAACGTGCTGGACCTTTACGTGCTGGGCGACCAGGCCGTGCATGTGGTGAACGGTGTGCCGGTCATGGTGGTGCGCGACCTGCGCATGCGGGAGGGCGGCGCCTGGGTGCCCCTGACCCACGGCCGCGTCCAGCTGCAATCCGAAGGGGCCGAAACCTATTTCCGCCGCATCACGCTGGAGCCCATCACCCGCCTGCCCAGGGTGATCCAGGATTGAGCCATTACGGTGTGGCCGTCTCCGTCCCCAGGAAATCCAGCAGCAAACGATTGACCGCCTCCGGCGCTTCGCGTTGGGGGAAGTGGCCGACGCCGGGCAGCACCTCACGGCGGTAGGGGCCGGTGAAGTGGCCGGCGGCCTTCTCGGTCGTGGCGGGCAGGGTGCAGCGATCGTCGCCACCCTGGATCATCAGCGTGGGCACGGATAGGGTGCGGGTGGCCCGCTGGCGCCGTTCCAGCTCGGCGTAGCGGGGATCGGGCTTCGCCTCGTCCCAGCGCACGCGATAAGAATGCAGGGTGATGGCGGCCCAGTCCGGGTTGTCGAACGCCGCCGCCGTGCGCTCGAACTCCGCCTCCTCGTACCAGCCGGCGGGTCCCCAATTATCCCACTGGTGGCGGGCGAAGGCCTTGCCGTCGTGGCATACGGTTTCCGCCCCGCGCTCCGTCGTCAGGAACCATTGGTACCAATAGCTTTGGGCCTGGGGCAGGGCGGGGGTGGGCAGGCTGCCCGGCTCCCACCCCACCGACAGGGCGGCGATGCGACACAGCCGGTCGGGCGCCACGGCGGCCAGGAAATAGGCGGCACGGGCGCCCCAGTCGTGGCCAATGACACTGAAGCGCTGCCAATCCAAGGCGTTGGCCAGGTCGAGCGCGTCCTGGGCCAGGGCGGCCATCTGGCCCGACCGGGCGGTCTGGCTGGACAGGAAGCGGGTGGGGCCGAAGCCGCGCCACCAGGGCGCCACCGTCTTGTAGCCCGCCGCCCACAGCGCGGGCGCCACCCGGTCCCATGTATGGGCGTCATCCGGCCAGCCGTGCAGCAACAGCACCGGCGGCCCATCGGCCGGTCCGCCGGCGATGTAGGCCATGTCCAGCAACGGTGTGGTGACGTGGTCGATCTCGGGTTCCGTCATCTCGGGTTCCGTCATGGGCATGATGTCAACCTGGTAGAAATGCGGACGGTTCCGACGCGCCGCCCTGTGTTCCGTCAGCCCACCGCGCTGGCCACCACGCCCTCGGCCCCCGCCAGGTCCAGCAGGGGCAGGAAGGCGCCGGGCTCCTGCGCGCCGGACAGGGAATAGAGGCGGTTGAAGATGAAGCAGGGCACCGCCTGGATGCCCAGTTGGCGCATGCTGGCCAGGGATTGCCGCAGGGTGTCGCGGTCGGCGTCGCTTTCCAGGAAGGCGGCGGCCGCGTCGGCGTCCAACCCGCTCTCCCCGGCGATGGCCGCCAGCACGGCGCGGTCGCCGATGTCACGACCGTCGCGGAAGAAGGCGGCCTGCAGGGCGGTGGCCAGGTCCAGGGCCTGCCCGCCCCTGCCGCTGGCGTCGGCATGGCGCATCAGGCGGTGGGCGTCCAGCGTGTTGGGCGTGCGGCGGATGCGGTCCAGGTTCAGGCTCAAGCCTTCCGCCGCCGCCGTCTGTTCCAGCAGGGCGTTGACCTGGCGGATGCGCTCGGCGCTGCCGAACTTGGCCAGCAGGTCGATGGTGCGGTCGATGCCGCCGGGCGGCGTGTCCGGGTCCAGCTGGAAGGGCATCCAGCGCAGCTCCGGCTGTGATGCCGGCCGTTGCGCCAGGGCCCGCTCCAGCCGGCGCTTGCCGATGTAACACCACGGGCACACGAAGTCGGCGACGATCTCGATCAGCATGGGCGCGGGCGTGGTTCGGGTCGTGGTGGCGGCATGGGACTATACGGCGGTGGTGACGGCCCCGCCCGAGTCTCGTCCGATGGTTTATACACCAGGACGGGGAGGGCGGCGAGACGCCCGCCGGCGGCGGCGTGTTTCTTTTCCGTTCCGGTCGGCAGCCTCCTGCGCTAAACTTTTCGCATCTCTGCCTTATGTGGGTGTGCCGTCGGCCTTGGTCGATGGCGCCGGGTGGTGATGTCGCGGCGATTTCGCAATAGGCCGGTCCGGCGTGGACCAGCCCGCCGGTGGGGGCCCGTTCCATGAGCGAAACCTACGTCTCCATGAAGATCCGCGAGGCCATGGCCCAGGCCCAGGGCAGCCGCGCCCAGGCGCAGCGCATCCTGATGGCCTGGGCGCTGGCGGATGAGCAGTTGATGCGCGGCCTGTGCAAGCCCTTCCTCAAGGGCATCACCGGCGCCGCCATCGAACGCGCCTATCGCGGCACCGGTGCTGCGCCCTCCCTGGCTCCGGCCAGCGCGGCCGCAGGCACCACCGCCCGCCGGGCGCCGGCGCCGCAGCGCCTGACCCAGGCGCAATTGGATGCCATCGTCGCGCGCATGGGCGGCACCCGCCTGGCCAACCAGCCGCCCATCCTGAACGGCGCGCCGCCGCCCAAGACCGATGGCACGGTGAAACAGGCCGCCTCCGTCAAGGCCCTGGCCGCCGCCTTCCACCGCAAGAAGTTCTGACGGCCGGCGTCCCCGTTGCACAAGCACGGGCGGGCCAATCGGCGCCGCCCTGTTTCCCGTGCTGCGGGCATCCCGTGTTTCCCATGCCGCTGGCATCCATGAAATGGGCGGAGCCCCGGGGCTCCGCCTTTTGCTTTTGTGCCGCTTCATGGTATCGCTGCGGCCTTGCTTTCGTCCCGTTTCTGGTCCCGTTTTTCATAAGGTCCGCTTTTCCCATGAGCCCTGTCGCCGTCCGTTTCGCGCCCAGCCCCACCGGCCGCCTGCATATCGGCAACGCCCGCGCGGCGGTGATGAACTGGCTGTTCGCCCGCAAGCAAGGCGGCAGCTTCATGCTGCGCATGGACGATACGGACCGGGAGCGGTCGACGGCCGAGTACGCCGCCGGCATCGAGGAGGATTTGCGCTGGCTGGGCCTGGAATGGGATCGCTACGCCCGCCAGTCCGACCGGCTGGACCGCTACACCGCCGCCGCCGAGCGCTTGAAGGCCGCCGGCCGGCTGTACCCCTGCTATGAGACGCCGGATGAGCTGGGCCTGAAGCGCAAGGCCCAGCTGGCCCAGCACCGCCCGCCGCTGTACGACCGCGCCGCCCTGCGCCTGACCGATGCCGACCGCGCACGGCTGGAGGCGGAGGGCCGCCGTCCGCACTGGCGCCTGAAGCTGGAGTACACCCCCGTCGTCTGGGACGATCTGGTGCGGGGCACCCAGCGCTTCCAGGGCCAGGATCTCAGCGACCCGGTGTTGATCCGTGAGGATGGTCAGCCGCTGTACACCTTCGCCTCGGTGGTGGACGATATCGAGCTGGGCATCACCCATGTCATCCGGGGTGAGGACCATGTGGCCAACACCGCCGTGCAGATCCAGCTGTGCGAGGCGCTTGGTGGCCCGGTTCCCACCTTCGGCCATTTCCCCCTGATCACCGATGCCAGCGGCGCCGGCCTGTCCAAGCGCCTGGGCAGCCTGAGCCTGAAGAGCCTGCGCGAGGAATCGGGGCTGGAGCCCCTGTCCATCCTGTCGCTGCTGGCCAAGATCGGCACCTCGGACGCGGTGGAGGCCCGGGGCACGCTGGACGACCTGGTGGCCGATTTCGACCTGGCCAAGGTCGGGCGCGGCACGCCCAAGTTCGACACCGAGGATTTGAACCGGCTGAACGCCCAGATCCTGCATCACATGCCCTACGCGGCGGTGGCGGACCGTCTGCCGGCCCTGGGCATGGCGGGGGCGGATGAGGCCTTCTGGCTGGCCGTGCGGCCCAACATCACCCATGTCGCCGAGGCCAAAGGCTGGTGGGACATCACCCACGCGCCGCTGGCGCCCGTGGTGACCGACGCCGCCTTCCTGGCCGCCGCCGCCCAGGTGCTGCCGCCGGCCCCCTGGGGTCCCGACACCTGGGGCCAGTGGGTGGACGCGGTGAAGGCCGCCACCGGCGCCAAGGGCAAGGCCCTGTTCATGCCCCTGCGCCTGGCCCTGACCGGCCTGGAGCATGGGCCGGAGCTGAAGACCCTTCTGCCCCTCATCGGGCGGGAGCGGGCGCTGGCCCGGCTGTCGGGGCAAACCGCTTAAACTGTCCGCATCGTCAGCGTATTATCGTCTTTTCCTCTTATCCCAGGTCAATCCGTCATGGCACTGCAGCTGTACAATACGCTCACCCGCGCGAAGGAAGTCTTCGTGCCCGTCGACGCCAGCCATGTGCGGATCTATTGCTGCGGCCCCACCGTCTACAGCTACGCCCACATTGGCAACGGCCGCACCTTCACCGCCTTCGACCTGCTGGCCCGGGTGATGAAGCACCTGTACCCCAAGGTAACCTACGCCCGGAACATCACCGACGTCGATGACAAGATCATGGACCGGGCCAAGAGCCTGGGCCAGAGCATCGAGACGGTGACGGAGACGACGACGGCGCAGTTCCATGCCGACATGGACGCGCTGAACCTGCTGCGCCCGGATGTGGAGCCGCGCGCCACCGGGCACATCGGCGCCATGATCACCATGATCGAGCGGCTGATATCGTCCGGCCACGCTTACGCCGCCGAGGGGCATGTGCTGTTCAACGTGCCGTCCATGCCCGACTATGGCCGACTGTCGCGCCGCAGCCAGGATGAGATGATCGCCGGCGCGCGGGTGGAGGTGGCGCCCTACAAGAAGAGTGCCGCCGACTTCATCCTGTGGAAGCCGTCCGCCGAGGACCAGCCGGGCTGGGACAGCCCCTGGGGCCGCGGCCGCCCCGGCTGGCATATCGAGTGCAGCGCCATGACCGCCGCCCATCTGGGCCCCGTGTTCGATGTGCATGGCGGCGGGCTGGACCTGATCTTCCCCCACCACGAGAACGAGATCGCGCAGAGCCGCTGCGCCCATGGCACCCAGGTCATGGCCAACTACTGGGTCCATGCCGGCTTCCTGACCATGTCCGGCGACAAGATGTCGAAGTCGCTGGGCAACATCTTCACGGTGGCCGAGCTGCTGGACGAGGTGCCGGGCGAGGCCCTGCGCCTGGCCCTGCTGCAGGCCCACTACCGCCAGCCGCTGGACTTCTCCAAGGAGGGCCTGCGCCAGGCCAAGGCCACGCTGGACCGCTGGTATGGCGTGCTGCGCGCCACCCAGGGCGAGACGGGTGCCATACCGGCCGCTGAGGTTCCTGCCGACGTGTTGGCCGCCCTTGAGGATGACCTGAACACGCCGCTGGCCTTCAGCCTGCTGCATGAGCTGGCCAACCGCTTCCACAAGGAAACGGATGAGGCCGCCCGCCAGTCCGTGGCCGCAGGCTTCAAGGCCGCCGCCACCCTCATGGGCCTGCTGACCCAGGACCCGGAGGCGTGGTTCCGTTGGACGCCCAAGGGTGCCGAGGGCCTGGACGAGGCCGCCATCCAGGCCGCCATCCAGGCGCGCAAGGACGCCCGCGCCGCCAGGAACTTCGCCGAGGCCGACCGCATCCGCAAGGACCTGCTGGATCAGGGCGTTGTGCTGGAAGACGGCCCGCAGGGCACGACCTGGAAGCGGGCATAAGCGGGGCGCGGCCTATCCCACCGGCGTCCTGGCCCGTAGCTCCCACGCCCGGGCCTCGTCCGTGCGGCCCAGCTTGCGCAGGCAGGCGGCGCCGGCGGTGAGGGTGGCGGGGAGACCGGCGGGGTCGCCGTGCTCGGCGGTTTCGGCGGCGTGGCGGTACCAGTCCATGGCCTCGTCGAAGCGGCCCATGGCGGCCAGGGTGTCGCCCACCGCATGCACGGCATGGCACAGGCCCGCCAGGTTCACACGGCCGGCGGCGTCGCCGTCCTCCACCGCCGTGACGGCGGCCAGCGCCCAGGGCAGGGCGTCGGCGGGGCGCGCCAGGTCCATCAGGCACTGGCCGATGCGCAGACGCGCGCGGCCGACATCGTCATGGTTCACCGGCGCATGGGGGCCGCCGCGCTCCAGTGCCCCCACGCTGCGCTGGAACCAGAGCAGCGCCTCCTCCACCAGGCCCAGGGCGTAGAGGCAGTCGGCCGCCAGATGCAGGCTGGCGCCCAGGCTGGCATGATCAATGCGGCTGGGATCAGTGCTTAGGCTGGCGCCCCCCTGTTCCTTGGCCGCCACCGCCTGCTGCAGCCAGGTCAAGGCCAGGTCCGGCTGGCCTTGGCGGGCCAGGCAGGCGCCGACCTGGTGCAGGCTATGCCCCACCGCCTCATAATCCACTCGCCCCTGGGCATCCCCGCGCGCGGCCGCCTCAGCCGCGTGCTGGAACCAGGCCATCGCCTCCGCGTCGCGGCCCAGGCGGGCCAGGCAGGTACCGACCAGATGCTGGCAGGCGGCCAGGTTGTCGCCATGCAGCCGGCCCTGGGTGTCACCCTGTTCCGCCGCCGCCACGGCGTCCTGGAACTCCGCCAGCGCCTCATCCATGCGGCCCAGATCGTATAGGCAATATCCGACGTCATAAAGGATACGGCCCAGGCGGTCGGCATCGACCACGCCCCGCGCGTCACCCTGCCGGGCCAGGGCCGCGGCATGCTGGAAGATGGGCAGGGCCTCCTCCGGGCGGCCCTGGTCGATCAGGCCGCGTCCCTGGCGATGGAAGCGGTCATGGGACATGCCATCCGGGGACATGCCATCCGGGGACATGCCAACCGGGGACATGAACGCGTCGTCGGTGAAAGGGCGGGCCGTGGGCGCCGGCATGTGGGATGGGTCCCTAGCCAAGAGGGTGCCGGCCAAGGGTGGCGGCTCGCCCCCCGCCCTGTCAACGCGGGCCCGGCCAGGGGGGCCTTAAGGGGAGGGGGATGGAGCCGGGCCTATGGAGGATGGGATATGGCGCGCGCGATAGCTCCACCCCCCAAGGACTCCGCGTGCCCCTTATGTCCCTGGAACGCTCCCGGTCACATCTTCCAGCCGATGGTGACCGTGCCGTTCAGGCCGGGGCCATAGTAGCCCTGCGCCCAATACAGGCTGGTGATGTATTTCTCGTCCGTCAAGTTGTTCAGGTTGGCGGTAATGGACCAGTGGCGGTCAACCTCATAGCGCGCCATCACTCCCAGCAGGGCGTAGGCGTCCTGGGTTGTGTAGATTTCCCGTCCCGTGGTGGTGCTGACCGCTCCCTGGTCGCGATAGATCCGGCTCTGCCACGACAGGGTGGCCCCCAGCTTCAGTTTGTCCGTCGCCTGATAGTTGGTCGCCAGGCGGAGGGTCTGCCTGGGCACATAGGTGCGCGCCGCCCGTCCGGCGTCGTCCTCGATCTTCATCAGGGTATATCCGGCGCTGACCTGGACCTGCGGCAACAGGCGGCCGGACACCTCTGCTTCGATGCCCTGGGCGGTGGCGTTGACACCGGTGTAGTAAGTCTGGCCCGTGGCTAGGTTATAGCCGGCGCTTTCCGCTGTGTTGTTCTGCCGCGCCTGGAACAGGGCGACGCTGGCGTTGAGTTTCTCATCGAACCAAGCCCCCTTGGCGCCCACCTCGACGTTGTCGCCGTCGATGGGGGTCAGGACATGGTTGTTGACGTCCAACTGGGTCTGGGGATTGAAAATCTGGGCGTAGCTCGTATAGGCGGAAATCTCCGGTGTGACCTCGTAGACCAAGCCGGCATAGGGCAGGGCGCGGCTGACGTCATAGCTGTTGGCCGCGCCATAGCTGTCACCTGACATTTTCACGTGGGTGACATTGACGCCCGCGATCAGCTTCAACGGGGCCAGCAGGCTGAGCCGCGCCGCCGCATACCCCGTCTCCCGCGTGTAGTAATAGTGCGCTTCGCCGGTATAGGCGTCGAAGCTGGGCTCGGCATAGTTGCCGTCGAACGCGCTCAAGCCCGGCAAGGGGGTGCCGATGCCCTGGCCATAGTCGGAATGCTGGAAGGTGTTGTTGCGCCCCCAATTGCCGCCGATCACCAGGTCATGGCTGCGGCCCAGGGCTTCCACGGGGCCGGAGACATAGGCTTCCGCCGTCCATTGCCGGTCATGGTTGTGGTAGGCGGAGGGATAGGAATAAAGCCCGTCGCCCGTGGCCTTGTCCGGTGTGCCGTAGACATAGAACAGGTCGCCGTCGCTTTCGTTCAGGCGGTGCAGCACGCTGGCCTTGGCTGTCCAGCCGGAGCCCAGGTCATGGCGGATGTCGGCGAAGATCTGGTGGGTTTGGATGTCCCAGCGGCTCCACTTCGCGGCGGTGCTGGTGCCGCGGCCGTAATCCGTGGGCGTGCCGTCGGTGTAGTAGAGCGGCAGGGCGCCCCATAGGCCGCCGCGCGTCAGGTCGTCCTGGTATTGATAGCCGGCCGATACCGTGGTGCGCGGGTCCAGGTCGGCCTCGACCACGGCGTAGCCGACGCCGCGCTGGTTGTTGTAGCGGTCCACCTGACTGTCGCCGTCGGCATAGGCGCCCACCAGGCGCAACCGCACGCTTCCAGTGGCGTTCAAAGGCGTGGAGATGTCGGCGTCGCCCCGCTTGGTGTCATAGGACCCGCCGGTGAAGGAACTGGAAACCGCTAGGCCATCGGCCGGCCGCTTGCGGACGAAGTTGACCGTGGCCGAGGGGTTGCCCGTGGACGACATCAGGCCGTTGGCGCCCCGCAGTACCTCCACACGATCATAGACGGCGGTGTCGATGGTCCCGTTCTGGATGCCGTCCACCAGGGGCAGGCCGAAGCCGTCGTACTGGAAGTTGGTGATGTCGAAACCGCGGGCGCTGTAGTAGGTGCGGTTGGTCTCCACCTCCTGCACGTTGATGCCCGTGGTGCTGGCCAGCACATCGTTTACCGTGCGCAAGCCGAAGTCCGTCATCTGGTCACGGGTGATGACGGTGACCGACTGCGGCGTCTCCTTCAGCGTCAGCGGCAGCTTGGTGGCGCCCCGCGTGGTCTTGACGGTGTAGGACCCGCTGCCTTCGGTGGTGTCATCCCGCGTGCCGGTGATGATGATGTCGGTTCCCGGTTGTGGGACAGCGGCTGGGTCGGGCGCCGCCGGTGGGGCCGCATACGCCGCCAGGGGCGATGTGGTGACCAGCAGCCAGAGGCAAAGGGCGCGCAGCGTCAACGGTTCCTCCCGTCATGGGGTGTGCATCAAGGTGATGCCGGCCCCTGTAACGGCGTTTAGCCATAAATGCAAGTCATTCTCATTCGCGTTAGGTTCTGAAAGGTGGGCGACGGGTAAGGTTCCTATGCGACGTCGCGCGACCAACCCTTCGGCGGGAGCGATGATCCTGCAAGCGCAGCCTGAGAGGGTGGAGGGGGCGTCGGGGTGTGCTGCGCCCAGCGCCAGTTTAGCCCGGGAGATGACTGGGTTGGCCTGGCAATGCGCCCCAGAACCGACGTGCGGCCTACTGGGAATTAGCACCTCATTCACAGATCATTATTGGGCGGCAAAGATTCGCCTTCATGATGCACCGAATCTATAGGGAAAAGGTCCTATGGACTTGGGGTATGGAAGTCTAAATATCGTCAAATTGGCGCATTTATGGACGGAAAATTTCTGAACATCTTTTCAATATGATCAAATTCAACCCGGATGGTCGCCAAATGGTCAAATGGCCATGCTCCGATTTTGCACGTCCTGTGGAATTGAGGTATATACCGTCCAGTTCCCAATTCTTCTCTTTCCACCTAGCGCGAAATGCCTGGTGTATGCGTCTGCTTCCGCCAGTCGTCACAGGGCGTGCCACCTATAAAGTTCGGCGGATGAAAGATGCGGCTGTAAAGCTTTTTATGTCGGTATTGTCCCAACGAAAAATTCAAATATTGAGGGGGTTTGTCATGCGTAAATTCTCTTTCTACTGCGCCTTGGTTCTTACTTTGTTGTTCGCCTCGTATGCCAGTGCGCAGCAATGCGACAATCAACAGGAGCCGTCGCCACCGTCGCGCGTGAAGTCTGGCCTGAGCTTGCAGAACACCACCAACAGCCAGATTAACGTGCTATGGGCGGGATTTGATGGGGTCCTGACGCACTATACGACGCTACAGCCGAAGCAGTCGGCGGACTTGGTTACCTATGTCGGCCACATCTGGTATCTGGAGGCGTTCACACCCGGCGGTGCCGTTTGTCTGGGCCCCATCCGCCCGGTGCAGGCCTCGGCCTGCAGAATGAAGATCTCCCTGCAGGGCGGCGATTTCGCTTACGAGCAGCAGGGCTGCCAGGTTGAATAAGCGCCGGCGGGCGGCATCGGGCCAGCCGGGATGCCGCCCCAGTATCCTGACGGCCCGTTCCTCACGCCGCCCGCACCGTCCCCAAAAACCGCTCCACCGCGCCGGTCAGCACGTCGGCATGCTCCGCCAGCTTGCCGGAGGTGCCCTTGATCTGGGTGGCGGCGGTGCCGGTGGTGGTGGCGGCGGTGCTGACGTGGGTGATGTCGCGTGACATATCCTCGGCGCCGGTGGCGGCCTCGTTGATGCCGCGGGCCACCTCGCGGGTGGCGGCGCTCTGTTCCTCCACGGCGGAGGCGATGGCCATGGCGATGTCGGCCATGGCGGTGATGGCGGCCTCCAGGCCGGCCAGGGCGCCGGCGGTGCGGTCGCCCAGGTCCTGGATGCGTTGCACCTGGGCGGTCACGTCCTCGGTCGCCTTGGCGGTCTGGGTGGCCAGGGCCTTGACCTCGCCGGCCACGACGGCGAAGCCCTTGCCGGCCTCCCCGGCGCGGGCGGCCTCGATGGTGGCGTTCAGCGCCAGCAGGTTGGTCTGGGCGGCGATGCCGGCGATGATCTCCACCACCTCGGTGATGCGGCTGGTGCTGTCCTGCAGCTGGCCCACCACTTGGGCGGAGGTGGCGCAGTCGGCGATGGCGTCCTGGGCCTGGCGGCGGGACCGTTCCACCTGGCGCGCGATCTCCTGCACCGTGGCGGCCAACTCCTCCGACGCGGTGGCGACCATCTGCACGTTGGCGGAGGTCTGCACGGCGGCGCCGGCCACGGCGCTGGACCGGTCGCGGGTGATGCCCGCCGCTTCCGCCATGGACTCCGCCGTGTCCCTCATCTCGCGCGCGGCGGCGGCCAGGGCGGTGATCAGGCCGGCCACCTGGGCCTCGAAGGTGTCGGCCACCGCCGCCTGGGCGGCCTTGCGCTCCCGCTCCGCCTGGGCGCGCAGGGCCACCTGCTCCGCCTCCAGCCGTTTCATGGCGGCGGCGTTGTCGCGGAACACCGCCAGGGCGCGGGCCAGGTCGCCCAGCTCGTCGCGGCGTCCGGTGGCGGCGACGGTGACATCCAGGTTGCCGGCGATGATGGCGCGTGTCGTGCCGGTCAGCCCGCCCAGGGGACGCACCACCAGCCTCAGCGACAGGAACACCGCGCCCAGCAGGCCGGCCGCGACGCCCAACGCCCCCGTCCACGCCAGCAGGCGCCCGGTTTGGGCCCGTGTCTCGGCCGCCTCGACGGTCAGGGCCGCGATCTTCTTGCCCAGGTCGTCGATATACCCGTCGGTGAGGGCCGAGGCCTCCCGCTCACGCGGCCGGACCTGGTCGCGGAAGCGGGCCGTGGCCGTGGCGTCGTCGCCCGCCAGGGCGGCGGTGATGACGTCGGTGGCCGCCCGCATCACCGCCTCCTGGTCCCGGGTGAAGGCCGTCATGCCACCATCGGCCGGCAGCCGGGGCTGCAAGGTGGTGACCTGGCCGCGCATCTCCTGCACCCGTTTCAGGGCGCGGTCGGCGAAGGCCTTCTTGGCCGCCGGCGCTTCCAGGATCGTGTTCAGGGCGTCGCGCTGGATGGCGCGGCTGAGGGCGCGCACCTCCGACGCCTGCACCATCAGCGCCTGGGCATCCTCAAGGGATTGGGAAATGGCCGCCGTCCGCCGCAGGCCGATCTGGCCGGCGATGACAAGGAATCCGGCGATGACGGCAATGCCCACCGCCGGCAGCAGCAGTTTCGGTGTCAGGCCCATTCGTGTTTTCCGCTGTTCCATTGACTGACGACTATTCTTGCGGCGTTCCCGGCGGGCCATGTCCTGGGGCTGATGTGTCCGAACGGTGGTTGGGAGGGGCGCTGGCAAGGGTGAATTTTTCAAGTGAATTTAATAATTCAACTTAAAATATTATACAATATATCTTTCCGTATGGACGGACGCCAGGCGTCGGTATGTTCGGGCTCAGGGCCGCCATGTGCGCGGTTGGTAGCGGGAAAGGTTGCTTCGTTGCGTAGCTTCGTCCATTGTCGCAACTCCGTTTCGTTTATTGGCCTTGCCGCGATCCTCCATTATGACTGACCGCCCCCGCATCCACCTGTACGACACCACCCTGCGCGATGGCGCGCAGACCCAGGGCGTGGACTTCACCGCGGCCGACAAGGCCGCCATCGCGCGCGAGCTCGACGCGCTGGGCATCGACTATATCGAGGGCGGCTGGCCGGGGGCCAACCCAACGGACGACGCCTTTTTCGCCGACCCGCCGGCGCTCAAGCGGGCGCGGCTGACGGCCTTCGGCATGACGCGCCGGCCGGGCCGCAGCGCCGGCAACGATCCGGGGCTGAACGCCCTGTTCAACGCCACCGACCGGGTGCCCGGCGCCGGCGTCTGCCTGGTGGGCAAGACCTGGGACTTCCATGTCGACGTGGCGCTGAACATCCCGCGCGGCGAGAATTTGGACCTGATCCGCGATAGCGTGGCGGAAACCGCCGCGCGCGGGCGCGAACCGCTGTTCGATGCGGAGCATTTCTTCGACGGCTACAAGGCCAACCCGGAGTATGCCCTGGCCTGCGTGCGGGCCGCCTATGAGGGTGCGGCGCGCTGGATCGTGCTGTGCGACACCAACGGCGGCAGCCTGCCGCATGAGGTGGAGGCCATCGTGGCGGCCGTGGCCCGCATCATCCCGGGCGACCGGCTGGGCATCCATTGCCATAACGATACCGAGAACGCGGTGGCCAACAGCCTGGCGGCGGTGCGCGCCGGCGCCCGCATGATCCAGGGCACGCTGAATGGCCTGGGGGAGCGGTGTGGCAACGCCAACCTCATCTCCCTCATCCCCACGCTGACCCTGAAGATGGGCTATGAGACCGGCGTGGATGAGGAGGGGATGCGCCGCCTGGTCCATGTCAGCCGCCTGCTGGACGACCGGCTGAACCGCGCCCCCAACCGCCACGCCGCCTATGTCGGCGAAAGCGCCTTCGCGCACAAGGGCGGCCTGCACGTCTCGGCGGTGGAGAAGGACCCCACCAGTTATGAGCATGTCCCGCCCGAGAGCGTGGGCAACCGCCGCCATGTCGTGGTGTCGGATCAGGCCGGCCGGTCCAACGTCCTGGCTCGCCTGCGCGAAGTGGGCATCGTCCTCCCGCCCAACGATCCGCGCGTCGGGGAATTGGTGGAGGCGGTGAAGCGGCGGGAGTTCGAGGGCTACGCCTATGACGGGGCCGAGGCCAGTTTCGAGCTGCTGGCCCGCCGCACGCTGGGCACCCTGCCGGACTATTTCCGCCTCATCTCCTTCCGCGTGCTGGATGAGCGGCGGTGGAACGCCAAGGGCGACCTGGTCACCCTGTCGGAGGCGACCGCCAAGCTGGAGGTGCCGGGCGTGGCCGACGCCCTGATGACCGTGGCGGAGGGCAACGGCCCGGTGAACGCCCTGGACACCGCGCTGCGCAAGGCCCTGATCCCCGCCTATCCGCATCTGGACGGCATGCGCCTGGTCGACTACAAGGTCCGCATCCTGACCCCCCAGGATGGCACCAAGGCGGTGACCCGCGTCATGATCGAAACGCGGATGCCGGACGGCGCCCCTTGGGTTACCGTCGGGGTATCGGCCAACGTCATCGACGCCTCATTCAACGCGCTGTTCGACAGCATCACCTATTGTCTCTACCGCGCGGGGGCCACCGTTCCAGCCGCCTGAGGGACGAAAGCCAGTTTCAGGACCCCCCAAGCCATGAGTGGAACCGACCGCCGTATGCTCGCCAAATCCCAGGCCGAAGGGACGGAGGAGGGCGCGGGCCCGGCCGTCATCCTGGTGGAACCCCAGTTGGGGGAGAATATCGGCACGGTGGCGCGGGCCATGCTGAACCACGGCCTGACCGACCTGCGCCTGGTGAACCCGCGCGACGGTTGGCCGAACGAGAAGGCGGTGTCGGCCTCGGCCGGTGCCACCCTGGTGCTGGACCAGGCCCGCGTTTATGAGAGCACCAAGGACGCCATCGCCGACCTGCAGAAGGTCTACGCCACCACGGCGCGCCCCCGCTACATGGTCAAGACCGTGCTGACGGCGCGGGAGGCGGCGACGGAAATTCGGGCGCATGCCCAGGTCGGCCGGGATGTCGGCATCCTGTTCGGGCCGGAGCGCACGGGCCTGGTCAACGACGACATCGCGCTGGCCGACACCATCATCACCATCCCGCTGAACCCCGGATTCTCCTCCCTCAACCTGGCGCAGTGCGTGCTGCTGGTGGCACACGAATGGTTCCAGGCGGGCTATGAGGGGCCGGAGCGTGAGCTGTACACCGGCAACTCCCGCCCCGCCACCAAGGAGGAACTGGTCAACCTGTTCGAGCATCTGGAGTTGGAGCTGGACGCCACCGGCTTCTACACCAGCGAGGAGAAGCGTCCCAGCATGGTGCGCAACATCCGTAACATGCTGCAGCGGGCGCACATGACGGAGCAGGAGGTGCGCACCCTGCACGGGGTAGTCGCCGCCCTCAGCGGCCGGCGCAAGGATGGCGGCCCGGTGAAGGGGCATTGACTCCCACGCCCGTCACGCCACCACCGGCACGTGGAAGTCGATGACCGCGCCGGGGCGGGTGGGCGCGAATTCGCTGTCGTAAAGCTCGAAGTCCGGGCTGTCCGCCACCTTCAGGCCCGACGCCGGGATCAACTCACCCCAGATGCGGGCCATGGCCGCCTTGACCTGGGGATGCAGCGGGCCGCCGTTCAGCGTGATGCGGAACACGGCGTAGGTGGCGGCGGGGATGCGCAAGGTGGTGAACCCCGCCGGGGGTGTGGCGTCGGGGGCGACGCGGACGCCGGCCATGTAATCGAAGCTGCCTTCCGACCGGTCCGCCGCCCACACCACGCCATAGGTGGCCCAGCTGGGTTCCTGTCCGGCGAAGGGCAGGGCGCCGATCAGCGCCGGCCAGAGCTGGGGGATGGTGGCCTTGGTGGCGCCGTCGAAGCGCCGCGACGGCCCGGCGACGGTGAAGGCATCCAGGGAGACCAGATCGGGCAGTTGCGCGACGTCGCCTTCGGCGGTTTCGGGCAGGGTCATGGGATATTGTCCTTCAAAAGGGGTGGCGGAAAAGCCTTGGCGGAAGCGGCCGGGGGCCACGCCGAAGAGGCGGCCGAAGGCGCGGGTGAACGCTTCCTGGGAATCGAAGCCGCAATCGAACGCCAGGTCGATTAGGCGCACCTCCGGATCGCTGGTCAGGCGGCGCGCCGCCTTGACCAGCCGCCGCCCCCGGACGTAGGCCATGACGCTGCGCCCCATGCGGGCGGTGAACAGGCGGGAGAAGTGATAGGGCGACAGCGCCATGCGCGCGGCGATGCCGTCCAGCGTCAGTGGCTGGTTCAAATTCTCCTCGATCCAGGGCAACAGGTCGGCGAGGCGGTCGGGGCGGGGCGGGCTCATGGCGCCACTATGACCAATGCCGACGCCGCCGTCCTGACCGGTCTTGCTGTTTTGGGGGAAGGGAGGCACCCTGTCGCCCTGCCGGTCCCGACGGGCCGGCCAACGATGCGGGGAACCCAATGCGGTCAGGGACGATGATACGGGCGGCGATGCTGGCGACCGCCGTGGCGATGGCGCCTATCATGGCGCCGGGGTACGGGCACGCGGCTGCGCAACCCGCCGCCGGACGGCCGGTGAAGAACGGGGCCCAGACCATCCAACTGTTCGGCGCCTCGATTCAATATTACGAGGCGGGGCAGGGCCCGACGCTGGTGCTGGTCCACGGCCTGGGCAGCAGCGCGCAGGGTGACTGGGGCAAGGTCATGGCCGACCTCGCCAAGACCCATCATGTCCTGGCGCTGGACCAACTGGGTTTCGGCGCGTCAGACAAGCCCATGATCGACTACGCCATCCAGACCTGGGTGGATTTCCTGGGCGAGTTCCTGCGTCAGAAGAAGGTGACGGACTTCACCCTGATGGGCAAATCTCTGGGCGGCTGGATCGCGGCGCAATACACCATCCAGTCCCTGGACGGCATCGCCGCCGATCCCGCCTTCGCCCTGCCCAAGCCATCGCGGCTGGTGCTGTGCGACGCCGCCGGGCGGCATGACACCATGGCCAAGACCTTTGGCCCCAAGCGGGCAGGGGCCGACGCCCCGCCGCCCGCCGCCTCGCTGGCCGGGCAGAAGGCGCTGCTGGGCGCCATCTTCCACGACCCGCGCTGGTCCACCGGTCCCGCCGCCCTGAAGCGCGGCTTCGCCTGGAGCCTGTCCAAGGGCGACGCCTGGACCATCCATTCCGTCTACAGCAACCCGGCGCTGCTGAACGAGACGGTGGACGGCAAGCTGAAGGACATCACCATCCCCACCCTGGTGGTTTGGGGGGCGGAGGACAAGCTGCTGCCCCCGGCAGACGGCCAGTTCTACGCCGACGGCATCCCTGGTGCTAAACTGGTGACCATCCCCGACAGCGGCCACGCCCCCATGATCGAGACGCCCAAGGCCTTCCTGGCGGCGGTGGAACCGTTCCTGTAAGGGAATTTGACCGCACGGAAATCCCCTGTACCCTTGGCGGCAATGAAACCAAGGGGATGGGGATTATGATGCGTACGGGTCGGGTCGCGGCGGTGGTATCCGGTTTGGCGCTGCTGGCGGGCCAGATGGCGGCCCAGGCGGGGGCCGCGCCCACGCTGTTGGTCAACGCCCTCATCCATACCGAGGACACCGCCCATCCCACGGCCAGCGCCTTGGCCTGGGATGAGACCGGCACCCTGCTGGCGGTGGGGGAGACGGCGGACCTGACCCAGCGCTATCCCGGCGCCGTCACGGTCGATGCTGGCGGCGCCCCGGTGGTGCCCGGCCTGATCGACGCCCACGGCCATGTGCAGGAGGAGGGGGCGGCGCTGCTGACCGCCGACCTGTCGGGCAGTACCAGCAAGGCGGAGATCCTCACCCGCCTGAAGGCGCAGGCGGCCAAGCTGCCGCCGGGCGATTGGCTGCAGGGCTGGGGCTGGGACCAGAACCGTTGGCCGGATAAGGCCTTCCCCGCCGCCGCCGACCTGGACGCCGCCTTCCCCGACCGGCCGGTGCGGCTGGAGCGTATCGACGGCCATGCCGTCTGGGTCAATAGCGCCGCCCTGCGGGTCATGGCGGCGCGGCCCAAGGCCAAGAGCCTGGACGGCACCTGGCAGCCGCAAGGCGGCCGCATCGTGCGCCAAGGCAAGAAGGCCACCGGCGTGCTGATCGACAACGCCATGGACCTGGTGGCCGAGGCCCTGCCGCCGCGCACCGACGCCCAGATCCGCCAGGACTACACGCTGGCCTTCGCCGAGATGGTGTCGCTGGGCCTGACCGGCACGCATGAGCCGGGCATCGATCTGCAATCCTTCCGCGTGCTGCAGGACATGGCCGCCAAGGGGGAGGTGCCGGTGCGCCTCTACACCATGGCCGACGGCGACCATGAGGCGCTGGCCTGGCTGTGCACCCAGGACGGCGGCTACACCGACCCCACGGGCCGCGTGCGCATGCGGGCGGTGAAGCTGTACATCGACGGCGCGCTGGGCAGCCGGGGGGCCAAGCTGCTGCGCCCCTATAGCGACGATCCCGGCAACAGCGGCATCTATGTCACCAACCCCGCCGACTATCCCCGCATCGTGGCCAAGGCCAAGGGCTGCCACCTGCAGGTGGCGACCCACGCCATCGGCGACGGCGGCAACCGCCTGGTGCTGGACACCTACGCCAAGGTGCTGGGCGCGGACGCCAAAAGCGACCATCGCTGGCGGGTGGAGCATGCCCAGATCCTGACTCTGGACGACATTCCGCGCTTCGCCCAACTGGGTGTCATCGCCTCCATGCAGCCCACCCACGCCACCTCCGACATGCCGTGGGCGGAGAAGCGCCTGGGCCATGACCGGCTGGCCGGCGCCTATGCCTGGCAAAGCCTGCGCCGGACGGGCGCCCGGTTGGCCTTGGGCTCCGACTTTCCGGTGGAGAAGGTGAACCCCATGCTGGGCCTCTATGCGGCCGTCACCCGCCAGGACTTGGCCGGCCAGCCGCCGGGCGGCTGGCTGCCCGACCAGAAGCTGACGCGGGAGGAGGCGCTGGCCGGCTTCACCCGCGACGCCGCCTATGCCGGCTTCATGGAGGGCGAGGTGGGCGCCCTGAAGCCGGGCCTGCGCGCCGACTTCGTCATCCTCAGCGCCGATCCCCTGACCGTCCCCCCGCGCCAGATCGCCAATATCAAGCCGCTGTCCACCTGGGTGGACGGCAAGAAAGTGTATGAGGCCGGGAAATAGGATTTTAGTACGGGGGTTGCACCCCTGGTGTGCCGCGACCGTCCTGATAGAATGATCGCCAATGTGCGACGATCGCACGGCATGGGGATGGGGTAAGCGATGCGCGTTGGGGTATCCGCTGTTCTGATGGTGTCGGGCTTGGTTTTTTCGGGGGCTTCCGCGTGGGCTCAGGATCAGAGTGCCGCTCCGGCTCAGGGCCTGGCGGCCCCGGCGCCAGCGGATTCTCAAAAGGCGGCTGAGGACGCCGAGGACCAGGCCATGGTGCGCGTGCTGAGGGAGGGGGTGCAGGCCATGCGCTCAGGCCAACCGCGCCAAGCCATCGCATCCTATGATCAGGTGATCGCGACCTACGAGACGCGCTACAAGGAGCGCAAGGAAAAGGTTTATTGTGGCAGCACGCCTGCGGAGGTCCTCGCCTACATGGTGCTGGCGGCCAGCCAGAAACAGTCGGCCATCGCCGTGGCGCCCAACTGGGCCATCGCCTATTTCCTGAAGGGCTATGCGCAGGTGGAGCTGCAGGACCTCCCCGGCGCCAAGGCCAGCCTGGAGCACGCCCGCGACCTGTCACCCTATAATCCCCAGTTCCTGATCGAACTGGCGAACCTGTACAAATCCGAGAAGAACTGGCCCTTGGCGCTGGAGACGTATCAAGCGGCCAAGGAACATTCCGCCGCTTTCTCGTTGCCTCAGGCCAAGGCCACGGACGAGATGAAGGCCCTCCACGGCATCGCCTTCGTCTACTCCGAGACCGGCAAGCTGGATGAGGCTGAGGCCATTTATAAGCAGTGCCTGGCGAAGAACCCGCAGGATGCCTACGCCAAACATGAGCTGGATTACGTGGTGCAGCAGAAGGCTAAGCAGGCGCAGGTCCATTGAAGATGCGGGGCGGTGACAGCCAGCCCTTGGCGATCCTGGCCTTGCTGGCTTGTGCCGCCTGCGCCGGGGCGCCGGCGGGCCAGACGGGCGCCCCGTCCGTCACAGCCCCATCGGCCACCCCCTCCTTGCCCGCCCCTTCCTTTCCAACCGCCGATCTGACCCCTGACCCGGTGTTGGGCAAGGCTTTGATGGAGGGGTTGCTGGCGGTGCGGGCGGGGGATGCCCGGCGGGCGGTGGATGGCTATTTCAACCCGGTCATCGCCGCTTATGAACGACGCTACAAGGCGGTGCCGGGGCGCCTCTACTGTGCCCGCGGCATGGGGGAGGCGACCGGCTATATGCAGGACGCGGTGCGCACCCATCAGCCGGCGCGGGTGGTGGAGGCGGGGCTGGTCTTGGCCTATGTCTACCGGGGCCGTGAATTGATGACCCTGGATGACCCGGCGGGGGCGCAGGCGGGGCTGGAGCGGGCGCGGACCCTGTCGCCCGCCAACGCCGCTGTCCTGTTGCAGTTGGGGGCCGCCTACAAGGCCCAGCGCAAGTTGCCTCAGGCGCAGGAGGCCTACCGGGCAGCGGTGGACGTGGCCGACCTGTCGCCGCCGGAAACCAGACCGCAGGAAACGGCCGACGCCTTTTATGGCCTGGGCAGCACCTACGCCGCCATGGGCCGCCTGGATGAAGCCGAGGCGACCTATCGGCGCTGCCTCACGGTGCTGCCCGGCAATGCCCTGGCGGAGATGGAACTGAAAGAGATTCAGCGCCAGCGGGCCCAAGGCCACTGATGGGGCCACTTCATCCCGGCCAATAAGACGCTCAAGGATTCCTCGGGTTTTTCAGGTCGCCGCCGCTGGCACAGTGGCGGCAATCCTTCAAACCCCGGGAGCCTAAAGCCATGAGCCAATCCGCCCTCACCGAAGCCGCCGCCGAGCCCACGTTGAACCAGCTGTTCGCCGACCTGCACGCCCACC
Organism: Nitrospirillum karajorum; assembly: GCF_036348415.1. Taxonomy (NCBI): domain Bacteria; kingdom Pseudomonadati; phylum Pseudomonadota; class Alphaproteobacteria; order Rhodospirillales; family Azospirillaceae; genus Nitrospirillum; species Nitrospirillum karajorum. The sequence goes on along the minus strand of NZ_JAZBQB010000003.1, from coordinate 214,731 downwards.
GGGTGGCGACCATGGATCCGGCCCAGTTGCAGATCAACATCGACCAGCGGCGCGAATTGGTGGAGACGGCGGACCGCGCCGCCTTCGTCCGGCCGGGTGACCGGCTGGTGGGCGAGGTGCTGCTGGATGTGGAGGGCGGCACGCTGCACCTGGGCGCGCTGCTGGCGCGCGGGCCGGTGGTGCTGGTCTTCTTCCGCTTCGCCACCTGTCCCGCCTGTAACATCGCGCTGCCCTATTACCAGCGCCATCTGGAGCCAGGCCTGCGCGCGCTGGGCGCCCAACTGGTGGCGGTCAGCCCCCAGGTGCCGGAGCGCCTGGTCGATATCAAGCGCCGCCACGACCTGACCTTCACCGTGGCCAGCGATCGCGACAACGCCCTGGCCCGCCGCCTTGGCATCGTCTTCACCGCCAACGCCGCCTCACAGGCCAGCCAGTTGGCCAAGGGCTCGTCGTTGGGCGAGGTCACGGGCACCGGCACCTGGGAGTTGCCCATGCCCACGGTGGTGGTGCTGGGCCGCGACGGCGTGGTGCGCTATGCCGATGTCAGCCCCGACTGGCTGGTCAGGACCGAACCGGGCCCGGTGCTGGACGCGGTGCGCGCCGTGGTGGCCGAGGATCGTTCCAGCCGGGCGGCGGAATAGGGGGAGGCGCCGGATCGTCCCCGCATGGCCCCCGTGCAACAGCGCGCGTGGGAGACTTGTGGTTTCCGTTGACTTGGCCGGCGCGCTGCTTATAGTGCCGGCCTTCCCTTCCCGGGAAGGCGGGTCCGGGGGATCTCTCCCCTTGTCCCCGTCCGTGGGGCCTGATTGGCAGGACGCCATGGAACTACCGGGACAACAAGCCGCGTCAGCGGCAGCTGGAGCTTAGAGATGAGCAAGCGTTTAGAGTCCAAGTATAAGATTGACCGCCGCCTTGGCGTCAACCTGTGGGGCCGTGCCAAGAGCCCGGTCAACCGCCGCGAATACGGCCCCGGCCAGCACGGCCAGCGCCGCAAGAAGCCGTCCGACTTCGGCCTGCAGCTGATGGCCAAGCAGAAGCTGAAGGGCTACTACGCCAACATCGGCGAGCGTCAGTTCCGCCGCATCTACCAGGAAGCCGTCCGTCGTCGTGGCGACACCGGCGAGAACCTGATCCAGCTGCTGGAGCGTCGTCTGGACGCCGTGGTCTACCGCATGAAGTTCGCGCCGACCCCGTTCGCCGCGCGTCAGATCATCAACCACGGCCACATCCTGGTGAACGGCAAGCGCCTGAACATCGCCTCCTACCGCGTGAAGGACGGCGACACCATCGAAGTGCGCCAGAAGGCCAAGCAGTTCGCCATCATCCTGGAGTCCGTCGCTTCGGGTGAGCGCGACATCCCCGAGTACGTGCAGGTCGACACCGGCGCGCTGAAGGGCACTTTCGTCCGCGCCCCGAACCTGGCCGACGTCCCGTACCCGGTGACCATGGAACCGAACCTGGTGGTCGAGTACTACTCCCGCTAATCCAGGCTCCTTCCGGAACCGGAAAGATCAGGCCGCGTCCCTCGGGACGCGGCCTTTTCTATTTGGCGTCCGTGTCATGTCCGGCGGGGCAGCATGCGCTCCAGGACGCGGTCGCGCCACAGCACGACATGGACGGCGACGGCGGCGACATGCAGGCCGATCAGCACCAGCAGCACGGTCACCAGAGCCTCATGCAGTTCGCCCAGCGTCCGCCCCAGGCTTGACCCCGTGGCCACCAGCGCCGGCAGGTCCAGGGCGCCGAACAGCGTCACCGGCCAGCCGCGCCGCGACGCGTCGGCCCAGCCGGTCAGCACCAGGGTGAAGACCAGCAGGTACAGCAGCCCATGCACCGCCGCCGCCGCCTTGTGCTGCCAGGCCGGCAGGCGGGGATCGGCGGCGGGCTGGGGCGTCCGCAGCCGCCAGCCCAGACGCAGCGCCATCACGGCGCCGATGGCGACGCCGAACGACAGGTGCAGGTTGACCAACCCTTCCGGCGGCATGCCCCGGCGCAGTTCCGGCATGGTCCAGCCCAGCGTGTACTGCACCGCCAGCAAAACCACGACCAGCCAGTGGAACCCCTTCATGGCGCCGCTGTAGTGGGCTGTGGGTGTAGCGTCCATGGCTTCCTCCATTTTTTCAATCAAAGGCGTAGCTGTTTGGCCCATAGGGGCTTGATCGCCTCCAGGGCCAGGACCAGGGCGGCCGCCGCCCCCAGGGTGATGGCCACGTCATGGGCGGGCAGCGGCGCGAAGGCGAACAGGGCCGCCGCCGGCGGCCAGGCCAGGGTCACCGCCAGCACAGCGCCCATCACCCCGGCCACCGTCCACAGCGTGGGGTTGGGGCGCGTCACCGCCCTGAGGAGGGAGGCGCTGAAGGAGCGGTTGACCAGCACCAGGCCGAAATTGACCAGCACCAGGGCGACGAAGGCCAAGGCCCGCGCCTCTTCCGTCGGCAGTCCACCGCGCAGCGCCCCGACAAACAGCAGGGCGACCGTGCCGAACGCGATGGTTCCCTGCAGCAGGCTCCACATCAGCAGCGCGCGCGAGAACAGCGGGCTGTTCGGGGGCCGTGGGGGCCGGCGCATGCTGTCCGCCTCCGACCGCTCCGCCTCGAAAACGATGGAGCACACGGGGTCGATCACCATTTCCAGGAAGGCGATGTGCACCGGGGTCAGCAGCAGGGGCAGGTCCAGCACCAGCGGCAACAGGGCCAGGCCGGCGATGGGCACATGGATGGCCACGATATAGCCCATGGCCTTGCGCAAATTGTCGTAGATGCGCCGTCCCAGGCGGATGGTCTGGACGATGGACCCGAAATCGTCGTCCAGCAGCACCAGGGAGGCCGCCTCGCGCGCCACGTCGGTGCCACGGCCGCCCATGGCGATGCCGATATCCGCGGCCTTCAGCGACGGCGCGTCGTTCACGCCGTCCCCGGTCATGCCCACGATCTGGCCGTTCCCCTGCAGGGCCTTGACGATGGTCAGCTTGTGCGTCGGCTGGGTGCGGGCGAACAGGGCGGCCTCGCGGATGCGCACCGCCTGCTCCCCAGGCGATAGACGGTCCAGATCCGCGCCGGTGACCAGCGGGGCGATGGGCAGGCCGGCCTGGGCGGCGATGGCTCGGGCGGTTTCCGGGTAGTCGCCCGTGATCATGACCACCCGGATACCGGCCGACAGGCAGTCGCGCACGGCCGCCGGCACCTCGGCGCGCAGCGGGTCGCTGAAGCCGACCAGGCCCAGCAGGCGGCAGGAATATTCCCGGCGGTCGGCGGGTGGCGGGTTCGGCGCCTCGCCCCCCGCCACGGCCAGGACGCGCATGCCGTTCCGGGCCATGGTGTCCACCGCGCTGAGCATCGCCGCGTGGGTGGTCCCGTCCAGGCGGCACAGTGCCGCCACGGCCTCCGGCGCGCCTTTGATGGCCACGATGGCGTTGGTTTCCGGATCCGCCTGCCAGACCTGGGTGATCGCCGGCAACCCCGGCTCCAGCCCGTATTCCTTCACCAGGGTCCAGGACGGTCCCGCCTGGGACATGTCCAACTCCCGCCCCAGGGCGTGAAAGGCGCGGTCCATGGGGTCGGCGGGGGTTTGCGCGCTGGCCAGGATGCCATGCCGGATCAAGGCGTGGATGACGTTCGCCGGGTGATCGCTTCGCGGGTCCAGGCCGTGCGTCAGGTCGGCGGCGTCCCGCACCTCCGTGATCGCCATGCGGTTCTGCGTCAGGGTGCCGGTCTTGTCGGTGCATAGCACGGTCGCGGCGCCCAGCGCTTCGATGGCCGCCGCGCGGCGGGTCAGCACCCGGGCCCGCGACAGGCGCCAGGCCCCCATGACCATGAACACGGTCAGCACCAGGGGAAATTCTTCCGGGATCATCGACATGGCCACGGCCAGGCCGGCCAGGATCCCTTGCAGCCAATCCCCCCTCACCAATCCGTACAGCGCCATGACCAGTAGGCTGACGGTCAGGCCGGCCACGGCGACGCCCCGGACCAGCCGCCGCGTCTGCCGGTTCAGGCGCGTGGGTTCCGGATGGATGCCGCCCAGGGCGGCGCCGATCCTGCCGATCTCGCTCTCGCGGCCGGTGGCCGTCGTGACGCCGCATCCCCGCCCGCGCACCACCAGCGTGCCGGAAAAGGCCACCGGCAGGTCATCGCCGCCGGGGGCGACCGCCTCGGCGGCGGCGGTGCTGGCGGGCCGCTTGCGCACCGGCAGGGACTCGCCGGTCAGCAGGGATTTGTCGATCTCCAGGTCCTGGGCGGAGATCAGATGGATGTCCGCGGGCACCCGGTCGCCTTCCTCGATGAAAACGACATCGCCAGGCACCACCTCCCGGCCGGGAATGCGCAGCCGCACGCCATCCCGCACAACCTGGGCGCGGGGACTGGTCAGGGTGCGCAGGGCATCCAGCACCCGTTCGCTGCGGCTCTCCTGCGCGGCGGCGATGCCGACCGATGCCGTGGCGAACGCCAGCAGCATGAGGCCCTCGCGCAGGTCTCCCAGCAGCAGGTAGATGAGGGCGCTGACCATCAGCAGCGCGAACATCGGCTCCGCCAGGATATCCAGCAGGATACGGGGCAGGGGACGCCGGTTGGGGCGGGGCAGTTCGTTATAGCCGTTGGCCGCCAGCCGCCGCGCGGCCTCCGTGGCGGTCAGCCCGGAAACAGGGGTGCCGGCGATCGGGGCATGGGCGTCGCTGGGCATGGGGGCACACCGGTGGGCGGTGGTTGGGTTCCCCCAGACTGCGCCCCTTACGGTCAACCGCCTTGATGCATATCAGCAAGGCGGGGCCGGCCAGTATGTTCAACCCAGCACCTCATTGGACAACCATAGGGCGCACGGGATGGTGGCGTCTCAGAGATGCGGGCTCAGGTCCTATTGAATGATGATTGCAAAAATGGTGAGTAAATATTCATCTGTTATATGACGATTGTCGGATTCGTCATATATCTAATCGATTTCGGAATATGACCTAGTCTACCAAAAATAATACGTTTTATCTGGTCAAGTTGACGCAGGGATCTTCATCCTTATCCGTAACAGCAAAGTCACAAAAAGTACCTGTGACTTGTGGACGCAGCGTCTCCTGGATTGTCCCGGGGTGTTGTCGTTCGTCCAATCACTGCGATGAGGTCAGCGTCTTGTCGAACGCCTATGCCAAGAATTGGAATAGTCAAAGCCGCAGCGGCAGGATGGTTTCCGGCCGCGTGGGGCCGGTCGTTGGCAGCGGCGGCACGATAGATCGGCTGCGGCGCCGCTTCGCCGACTTGCCAGCACCGGTCATCGTCTACAACAAGTCGCATTCTGGTAGTCGGCTGCTGGCCCAGATGCTGGAGGACCAAAGCGTTTTCATTGGCGGCCGGCTGAATGAATCCAACGACGCCATGGCCATCCTGCCCCTGGTGGAGCGTCTGGTCGAAGATTATTACCCCGATTACCAGGCGCTGTGGGACCAGGACTGGCCCGTGGACTTGGAGGCCTTGTTCGTCACGGCGATGATGGAGCATCTGGAGGGCTATGACGGACACTCCCCCTGGGGGTGGAAGCTGTGCGAAACGACATACATCGTTCCCATCATCGCCGCCGTCTTCCCAAGGGCACGTTTCATCCATCTGCTGCGCGATGGCCTGGATGTGGCGTTCAGCGACCATGTGCCGCCGCAGGCCCGGTTCTGGCGCAAGGTCTACTTCAACAATGGCGACATCCAGGGCTGGCGCGGCCTGTCCATGACCAACCGCGCCTATGTCCGGCGGCCTCACATCTACAACGCCTTGCATTGGCTGAATTCCGTGGAAGTGGGGCGCACCTATGGCGCCATGTTGCAGGGGCGCTACCTGGAGGTCCGGTATGAGGACCTGTGCCAGGACTTCCTCCCCACCTCGCGGCGCATTCTCGGCTTCATGGGGCTGGCGCCGGATGAGGCAGCGTTGACCGCGCGCGCGGCATCTGTCCGCAAGGGCACCATCGGCAAGCACCATCGCCACCGCCGCCAGCGCCGCCAGGTGCTGCGGCTGATCGAGCCGACGCTGTTGTCCCTGGGCTATCTGGATGCCCCCTCCCGGCCGGGCCCTTTGTGGCGCCTGCGGGAACGCTGGTACAGCGCCCTGCGCGAGATGGGTAAGGGATGGGCCCGGCTGTGCCAGGCCGTGCGGGCTTAGACGATAATCTCTAGAGCAGATCGCCCAAAGGTGGAATCGCCTTTGGGCGTGAAGCTGCTCGTGGGACAGACTCAGCGAGAGCTGGCTGCGCCTGGTTTTTGCGCAGCCAGCTCTAGCTTGCCACCTTGCTCAGGCGTCGGCGATTGGCGCGCACCTTGCGGCGGTAGTGCGCCAGCACCTTGGCGGTAGCGCCATCGGCGGTCACGCCCAGGCCGCCGGTCAGGGCCCGCATCTGCAGGTCCAGGCCGGCGGCGATCTTCTCATGCACCATGCGCTGCGCCTCCGTCTGGGCGGCGGCCCCGCCGGCCGCCAATTTCAGGGTGCGCAGGGTGATGACCTGCAGTGCCTCCACGCCCAGCAGCCAACTATCGAAGCCATTACGCATCCAGGCGTTTTTTCCCATCCTATATCTCCGGGCCGACATCATCTGAAATGAAACGGGATAGCCAGGCTTAAACGGCGGTGTTCCCGTCCCGGTTCCAACGATCGGCCGCCCGTCTGGGAACAATATCGATGCTTGCGACGTTCCGGTTGTGGCTTGGCCCAGTCGTGGGGGCCGGCCTCAAGACTTGATTGAGCAAAAACCGAAAAATGAGGAGGTCACGGCGATGCGTTACGCGCTTTTATGGCTGCTGGGGGTGCCGTTACCGGTCCTGATCATCATCTATCTGATTTTCCATTGAGCCGGTCTGGTGAGCCGGTCTGCGGCGTAATCCCCGCGCCGCGCTGACCCGCAGAAAGCCAAAGGACCGCGCCCGGTGTCCCGGGGCGGCCCTTTGTCAATCCGATATGCGGTTCGGTCAGGCGGCGGCCTGGGCGGCGATGCCCTTCTCAGCCAGCAACTGCACCAGCTCGCCCAACTCATACATGTCGCGGACGATGTCGCAGCCGCCCAGGAACTCACCCTTCACATACAGCTGCGGGATGGTCGGCCAATTGGTGAATTCCTTGATGCCCTGGCGCAGGGCCGGATCGACCAGGATGTCGATACCCTTGAACTTCACGCCCAGGTGGCTCAGCACCTGCACGACGGCGGCGGAAAAGCCGCACTGCGGGAAAACGGGTGTGCCCTTCATGTAGAGCACGACGTCGTTCTCGGTGATGTCGCGGCGGATGCGCTCTTCGACGGTCTTGTCCATGTACGATCGATCCTCTGGTGCCGTGCCGTCGCGGTGCTAGGGCGGCGGTTGGCGGTCTAACCCAAACCGGCGACTGGTCCCGCCGGTGCTGCCGGTGCCCAGGATACCGCGAGCGGTCAACCGGTTCACCAAACAACTTCACCTGTCATAAATGAGCGCGCGACGGCCGTCTGTCCAGAGGGAATAGCCGGCGCATCGCCCCGCAAGGGCTGCGGATCAGTCCTGCGTGGCCGCCGTGGTCAGGGCCAGGGCATGCAGCTCATTGCCCATGCGCCCGCCCAGGGCCGCGTACACCATCTGGTGCTGCGCCACCCGGCTCTTGCCCTTGAAGGCCGCGGCGGTGACGTAGGCGGCGTAATGGTCGCCGTCGCCCCGCAGGTCTTCGATCCGCACCTCGGCGCCCGGAATGCCTTCCCGGATCAGGCGCTCGATTTCAGAGGCGTCCATGGCCATAAGTTATTCCCTTTCTATGTTCCCTCAGGCGCCGGCGGGGCATCCGCCTCTTGGCTATCCTCGATTTCCAGTCCGCTGACGCTTCCCGGAAATCTCCGGCGCCCGCGGTCGCGGGCTACGCTGGCATGAATAAGTCATGCCAGCGCTCCCATTTGCTTAGGCGTCGCCGGCCATGTAGCTGGGCAGCCAGCCTTCGTGCACCGCGCGCAGGTCGGCCAGTGCCAGGGCGCCGCCGCCCAGGCCGATGATGGCGTCGCCGCCCACCGTGCCCAGGGTGGTGACGGGTACACCGGCGGCCTTGGCGGCGTCGGTGACCGCGGCCACATCGCCGGCGGCGGCGGTGATCAGGTAACGGCCCTGGTCCTCACCGAACAGCAGGCCGGCGTCCGCCGCCTCCAGGCCGGTCAGGGCCACACCCTTCTTGCCACGCAGGGCCATCTCCGCCAGCCCCACGGCCAGGCCGCCGTCGGCCAGGTCATGACAGGCGGTCAGCTTGCGGGCCTCGATCAGGCCGCGCACCAGGTCGCCGGCACGGCGCTCGGCCGCCAGGTCCACCGGCGGCGGGGCGCCTTCCTCACGGCCGTGGACCTCACGCAGGTACAGCGACTGGCCGACATGGCCGTTCGTCTCACCCAGCAGCAGGACCACGTCCCCTTCGGCCTTGAAGCCGCTGCCGATGGCCAGGGTGCTGTCCGTCAGCAGGCCCACGCCGCCGATGGCGGGGGTGGGCAGGATGCCTTCGCCGTTGGTCTCGTTGTACAGGCTGACGTTGCCCGACACGACGGGGAAGTCCAGGACGCGGCAGGCCTCCGCCATACCTTCGATGCAGCCGGCGAACTGCCCCATGATGCGGGGCTTCTCCGGGTTGCCGAAGTTCATGTTGTCGGTGATGGCCAGGGGCAGGGCGCCCACGGTGATGATGTTGCGGTAGGCCTCGGCCACCGCCTGGGCGCCGCCGCGCACCGGGTCGGCGTAGCAGTAGCGCGGGGTGCAATCGGTGGTCATGGCCAGCGCCTTGGGCGTGCCGTGCACCCGCACCAGGGCGGCGTCGCCACCCGGGCCGATCATGGTGTCGGCACCCACCTGGCTGTCGTACTGCTCCCAAATCCAGCGGCGGGATGCCAGGTCCGGCGTGCCCATCAGGGCCAGCAGGGTGTCGCGGGCCGACGCCTTCAGCGGGGCCTCCGCCGCGGCGATCTCGGCCTGCGGCGGGGTCGGCTCCGTCGGGCGGTTATACAGCGGCGCCTTGTCGAACAGGGGCGCCAGCTCCACGTCGCACCAGGTGTGGCCGTGCATGCGGATGACCATGCGGCCGTTGTCCGTCAGCTTGCCGATGACGGCGAAGTCCAGTTCCCACTTGTCGAAGATGCGCTTGGCCTCTTCCTCGCGGCCGGGCTCCAGGATCATGAGCATGCGCTCCTGGCTTTCCGACAGCATGATCTCATACGGGGTCATGCCGGCTTCGCGCTGGGGAACGGCGTCGAGATCCAGGTCGATGCCCAGGCCGCCCTTGCCCGCCATCTCGACGGAGGAGGAGGTGAGGCCGGCGGCGCCCATGTCCTGGATGGCGACGATGGCGTCGGTGGCCATCAGCTCCAGGCAGGCTTCGATCAGCAGCTTCTCGGTGAAGGGGTCGCCCACCTGCACCGTCGGGCGCTTGGCCTCGCTGTCCTCGGTGAACTCGGCGGAGGACATGGTGGCGCCGTGGATGCCGTCCCGGCCGGTCTTCGATCCCACGTACACCACGGGCTTACCCACGCCGGCGGCCTTGGAATAGAAGATCTTGTCCGTCTGGGCCACGCCCACGGTCATGGCGTTGACCAGGCAGTTGCCGTTGTACGCCTTGTGGAAGTTGGTCTCGCCGCCCACGGTGGGCACGCCCACGCAGTTGCCATAGCCGCCGATACCGGCCACCACGCCCGCCACCAGGTGGCGGGTCTTTGGGTTGGCGGGCTCGCCGAAGCGCAGGGCGTTCAGGTTGGCCACGGGGCGGGCGCCCATGGTGAAGACGTCGCGCAGGATGCCGCCCACGCCGGTCGCCGCACCCTGGTAGGGCTCGATGAAGCTGGGGTGGTTGTGGCTTTCCATCTTGAAGATGGCGGCCTGGCCGTCGCCGATGTCAATGACGCCGGCGTTCTCACCGGGGCCGCAGATGACCCAGGGCGCCGTCGTCGGCAGCTTCTTCAGCCACACGCGGGAGGACTTGTAGGAGCAATGCTCCGACCACATGACGGAATAGATGCCCAGTTCCGTCAGGGTGGGCGTGCGGCCCACGCTTTCCAGCATGCTGGCGTATTCGTCGGGCTTCAGGCCGTGCTCGGCCGCCAGCTCGGCGGTCACCTTCGGTTCGCGGTCAGGGGTGTGGGTGACGCTCACGACAGGCTCTCCAGCAGGCTGGTAAACAGAGCGCGGCCATCGGTGTTGCCGTGCTGCGGGTCAAAGGCGCGTTCGGGGTGGGGCATCATGCCCAGGACGGTGCGCGTCTCGTTGAAGATGCCGGCGATGTTGTTGGTGGCGCCGTTGGGGTTGCCGGCCGCGTTCACCACGCCGTTGGCGTCGGTGTAGCGGAAGGCCACGCGGCCCTCGCCTTCCAGGCGCTTCAGCGTCTCCTCATCCGCCACGTAGTTGCCCTCGCCATGGCCAACCGGAATGCCGATGTGCTGGCCCGGGGTGTAGTGGCGGGTGAAGGGGCTGTCGGTATTCTCCACCTTCAGGTCCACCGTCTTGCAGATGTACTTCAGCGACTGGTTGCGGATCAGCGCGCCGGGCAGCAGCCCCGCCTCCGTCAGGATCTGGAAGCCGTTGCAGACACCGATGACCTTGACGCCCTTGGCGGCCCGTTCCTTCACCACCCGCATGACGGGGGAGTTGGCGGCCATGGCGCCGCAGCGCAGATAGTCGCCATAGGAAAAGCCGCCGGGAACGGCGATGACGTCGACCTCGGGCAGGTCGGTGTCGCGGTGCCAGGCGTGGAAGGTCTTGTGGCCGGAAACCTGTTCCAGGGCCACGGCGATGTCCCGTTCACAGTTGGAACCGGGAAAGACGATGACGGCGGACTTCATGGGGGCCGCAAATCCAATCGTTGGAGGCCGGGGAAGGCGGGATTCCCGCCGATCTTAAGCCGGCGCTGCACCCGTCGTCTTGTGGGGCGGAAGCTAGCCGCGCCGCTGGTCGAATGCAAGGTGCCGGGGTGGGGGGCTACCCCGCGCGGATGTGGGGGCGGGACGGTCGCCATACCGCGGGTTCCCCCGATGCCAACCACACCCTTGACCCACGTCATGGTCCCAAACCGGACGGGGTGCTCCGATGGGGGTGGCCGGGACGAATGTGCCGGCCAGCAACGGAGGATGACGCCATGCCGTACGCGACCACCAATCCCTATACCGGTGACCTGCTGAAGACCTTTCCCGACGCCACCGACGCGGAGGTCGACCGCGCCCTGTCGGACGCCCACGCCGCCTTCCTGGCCTGGCGGGAAACGCCCTTCGCCCACCGCGCCGGCATCATGCAGAAGGCGGCCGACATCCTGCGCGCCGAGGCCGACGCCTATGCCCGGCTGCTGACGCTGGAGATGGGCAAGCTGTTCACCGAGGCGAAGGCGGAGGTGGAGCTGTCCGCCCGCATCTTCGAATATTATGCCGAGAAGGCGGAGGCGCTGCTGGCGCCGGAGAAACTGCCGGTGGCCGACCCGGCGGAGGGTGAGGCCGTGCTGGTGTGCGAGCCGCTGGGCGTGCTGCTGGCCATCGAGCCGTGGAACTTCCCCTATTACCAGATCGCCCGCATCATCGCCCCGCAGCTGTCCGCCGGGAACACGATGCTGCTGAAGCACGCCTCCAACGTGCCGCAGTGCGCCGCCGCGTTCGAGGGGCTGATGCGCCAGGCGGGCCTGCCCGACGGGGCGTTCAAGAACCTGTATGCCACCCGCCACCAGATCGAGCGCATCCTGAACGACCCGCGCGTCCACGGCGTGGCCCTGACAGGATCGGAAGCGGCGGGGGCCGTGATCGCGGCCCAGGCGGGCAAGGCGCTGAAGAAGTCCACCATGGAATTGGGCGGGGCCGACGCCTTCGTCGTGCTGGCGGACGCCGACATGGAAAAAACCGTCAAGTGGGCGGTGTTCGGCCGGCATTGGAACGGCGGCCAGGTCTGCGTCTCCTCCAAGCGCATGATCATCGTGGATGAGGTCTATGACCAGTTCCTGGACCGCTACATCAACGGCGTCGCCGGGCTGAAGGCGGGCGACCCCTTCGACACCGCGACCACCCTGGCGCCCCTGTCATCGCAAGGGGCCGCCGATGAGGTGAAGGAGAAAATCCGCGAGGCGGTGGCCTACGGCGCCAAGGCGACGGAAGTGGGCCCCAAGGTCCCCAACCAGGGCGCCTTCGTCCAGCCCACCATCCTGACGGAGGTGGGGGAGGACAACCCCGCCCGCTACTGGGAATTCTTCGGCCCCGTCTCCATGCTGTTCCGCGCCAAGGATGAGGATGACGCGGTGCGCATCGCCAACGACTCCCCCTTTGGCCTGGGTGGCTCCGTCTTCACCCGCGACACCCAGCGCGGGGCAGCGGTGGCGGCCCGCATCTCCACCGGCATGGTCTTCGTCAACCACCCGACCATGGTGAAGGCCGACCTGCCCTTCGGCGGCATCCGCCGTTCCGGCTACGGCCGCGAATTGCTGGGCCTGGGCATCAAGGAGTTCGTGAACCACAAGCTGATCGACGTGGTCGACATCGACGCGCCGTTCTGAGCCTTGGGGGGGCGATACCCGGGCGCGGCGCCAATGCCGCGCCCGGGTGTTCATGCATCGTCACAGGCTGGTGGCGTCAGGCTGGGCCGACGCTCGGCACCAGCGCCGCCTTTTCCAGCGACAGTTCCACCGTGGCTGCCTTCAGCCCCTCGGCCTTGGCGGTCACGCGCACCGTGCCGGCTTGGCGGCCCGTCTGCACGATGGCGCCGCACAGGCCCTTGAAGGCCTTGCGATAGGGGGCGTGGTCGGGCTCCAGGCTGGTGGGGTCGCCGTTGCCCACGCCCAGCAGGCGGGCGCTGCCCTCTAGGGTGAAGGTGACGAGGGTGTCGGCATCGGGCACCAGGCGGCCCTTGGCGTCGACCACGCTGGCCGACAGCACCGCCACGTCGTCGCCATCTGCCAACAGCGTGACGCGGTCGGCGGCCAGGGTCAGGGCGTGGGCCGGGCCGGCGGTTTCCTGCCGCTGGGTCAGGACGCGGCGGCCGTCCTTGTAGCCGTGGGCCTCGATGGCGCCCGGCTGGTAGGGCACGGTCCATTCCAGGTGACGGTTGCGGGTGACGTCCTTGCGCCCCAGGCTGCGGCCGTTCACGAACAGCTCCACCGCGTCCAGGTTGCTGTGGCACCAGACGGCGATGTCCTGGCCCTCCCGCCCCGGCCAGGTCCAGTGCGGGAACAGGTGCAGGTGCGGCTGATCCGGCCGCCACCAGGCGCGGTAATAGTGGTAGTTGTCCTTGGGAAAGCCGCACAGGTCCAGGATGCCGAAGTTGGACACGGTGTTGGGCCAGTCGATGAAGGGCGTCGGTTCCCCGCGATAGTCGAAGCCCGTCCAGGCGAAGCCGCCGGAGAGGAAGGGGCGGCTGTCATAGAAGGTCCACCACTGTTCCGCCGTGCTGGCCCACTTGGGGTACTCGGTGTCATAGGCGGGGACGTAGTGGCGGGCGTCGTCGTGGGCATAGACGCCGCGGGTGCAGACGGTGCTGGCCGTTTCCGTGCCGATCATGGGCTGGTTGGGGAAACGGGCGTGGAAGGCGTCGATCTCATCCAGGTAGTAGTTGAAGCCCATGACGTCCAGCACCGGGCTGGCGCCCTGGCCGAACTTGCCGTTGAACGCCTCCGTGATCGGGCGGGTGCCGTCCAGGCGGTGCACGGCGCGCTTCATGCTGGCGGCGATGCGGGCCCCCTGTTCCGTGCCGCGGTGGATTTCCTCGTTGCCGATGCTCCACAGGAAGACGGAGGGGCGGTTGCGGTCGCGCCTCACCATGCGCTCCAACTGGCTCATGCCTTCCGGGTTGCTGGACATCTGGCGGGTTTCCTCCATCACCAGGATGCCCAGCCGGTCGCAGGCGTCCAGCAGGGCTGGCGCCGGTGGGTGGTGGGTGGTGCGCCAGGCGTTGGCGCCCATCTCCTTCAGCCGCTCCACGCGATAGGCATGCAGGCTGTCGGGCACGGCGAAGCCCACGCCGGCATGGTCCTGGTGGTTGCAGGTGCCCTTCACCTTCACTGGCCGGCCGTTCAGGAAAAAGCCCTGGTTGGCGTCGAAGCGCAGGGTACGGATGCCGAAAGGCGTGTGATAGCGGTCGACCACCACCCCGCTCACGCTGACCTCCGTCACCAGGGTGTGGAGGTTGGGCGCCTCCAGCGACCACAGGGCGGGCGATGCCAGGGTGGCGGTCTGCGTCACGGCGCCGGTGTCCCAGGCGGAGAGCGTCACCGGCGGGGCGTCTAGTTGCAGGGCGGGCTTGCCATCGGGGTCCAGCACGGTGCTGCGGACTCTGATCTCCGCCGCCGGGCCCTCATTGGCCAACTCGGTGGTGATGGTGAGGTCGGCGCCGCCGGGTGTCACCGTGCTGCGCACGAAGGTGCCCCACTGCGGCACATGGGCTGGGGCGGTCTTCACCAGCCAGACGTGACGGTAGAGGCCGGCGCCCTCATACGACCAGGCCTCGCCCAGGGTGGCGTCCACCCGGATGACCAGGGTGTTGGCGGCGCCGATGTTGGCGAAATCGGTGATGTCCACGCGGAAGGGGGCGTAGCCGCTTTCGTTGGTGGCGACGATGAAGCCGTTCAGCACCACCAGGCAGTTGCGGGCGACCCCGTCGAACTCCAGCGACAGGCGGCGCCCGGCGTCGCTGGTGGGCAGGGTGAAGCTGCGGCGGTACCAGCCGACGCTGGTTTCGGGAAACTGCCGACCCAGGGGCTTGAAGCCCTGGTAGGCCATGGCCTCCGCCGCCTCCTTGCCCGGCAGCCGCGCCTGGGTGAAGGGCAGGTCCACCGCCCAGTCGTGCGGCAGGGTGACGGCGGCCCAATCCTTGTCATCGAAATCGGCCTTGGCCACCGGGGCGCTGAGGTCGCCGGACTTGGCGTAGGTGCTGCGGTCGGCGCCGAAGCCGAAATCCTGCAGCGGGTCGGCGGCATGGCCCAGATGGAAGCGCCAGCCGTCGTTCATGCGCAGCCGCTCGCGCGGGGCCAGGTCGGCGGGCACGGGGGCAGGGGGGGCCGCTGTGACCTGTGCGGGTGCCGCCATCGCCGACGGGACACCGGTCGGGACCGTGCTCAGCGCGGCCCCAAGGGTGGGCAGCGTGGCGGCGGTGGCCAGCAGGCGGCGGCGGGTCAGGTCAGGCATGGCAAGCGTCCCCCAGGGTGCGGCGGTTTATAAATAATATATAATATCCAATTTGCGCCATAGGGAACCCCTAACGCATTCCAGGGCTTGATCAATGCATGGCCTGGATACACATTGATGGTCTGTATATCCGGGAGAATGTCATGCAGGTCGCGAAGTGGGGTAACAGCTTGGCCGTCCGCCTTCCTGCCGCTGTGGTCGAGGCCCTGGAACTGAAGGAAGGCGACGAGATTGAAATCCACATCGCCGACAGCCGTGAATTAACCGTCGCCCGCAAGCCTGGGCGGGAAGAACTGCTGAAACGATTGCGCGCCTACAGGGGGCGTCTGCCGGCCGACTTCAAGTTCGACCGCGATGACGCCAATGCCCGCTAGCTTCTTCGACACCAACGTCCTGGTCTATCTCGTCTCCGCCGATAGCGGCAAGGCGGACCGCGCGGAGGCCTTGATGCGGGAGGGCGGGGTGATCAGTGTGCAGGTGCTGAACGAATTGGCGAATGTCGCCCGGCGGAAGATGAGGCTGTCATGGCCGGAGGTTCGGGACTTGCTGGACGTGACGCGCGCCTTGCTCAGCGTACGGCCGATGACGGTTGAGATCCATGAGACCGGCTTGGACGTGGCGGAGCGATATGGATTGTCGCTTTATGACGCCATGATTGTTGCTGCTGCGCTGCAGGCGGGTTGCGACACACTGTGGTCGGAAGACATGCAGCATGGTTTGGAGGTCGCCGGCCGGCTGCGCATCATCAATCCTTTCAGGGTCTAGCCCCTATAAGCCCGCCCGCCTCTTTCTTTCCTCCGCGCGCAGGGTCAGGACGCGCACGCCGGTGGCGGTGACGGCCACGGTGTGCTCGAACTGGGCGGACAGCCTGCCGTCCACCGTCACCACCGACCAGCCGTCGTCCTTGGTTTCCACCTGGGCGGCGCCCTGGTTCAGCATGGGCTCGATGGTGAAGACCATGCCTTCCTTCAGCCGCATGCCCGTGCCCGGCTTGCCGAAATGCAGGATCTGCGGGTCCTCGTGCATCTCCCGGCCGATGCCGTGGCCGCAATACTCCCGCACCACGGTGTAGCCGTTGCGCTTGGCGTGGCGCTCGATGACATGGCCGATGTCGCCCAGGTGGGCGCCGGGGCGCACCTGGCGAATGCCGTGCCACAGCGCCTCGTACGTCGTCTGCACCAGGCGCCGCGCGGCAGGGGCGACGTCGCCGATCAGGTAGGTCTTGCTGGAATCGGCGATGTAGCCGTTCTTCTCCAGCGTGATGTCGAAGTTGACGATGTCGCCGTCCGCCAGGATGTCGGTGGCGGAGGGCACGCCGTGGCAGACGACCTCGTTGCGGGAGCAATTGAGGACGTAGCCATAGCCGTACTGCCCCTTGCTGGCGGGGCGGGCGTGCAACTGGTTGACGATGTAGTCCTCGACCCGGTCGTTGACCTCCAGCGTGCTGAGGCCGGCCAGGGGCATGTCGTCCAGCATGTGGAAGACGCTGGCCAACAGGCGCCCGGCCTCCCCTAGCTTTTCGATCTCGTCGGGGCGCTTGACCATTATGGGGTGGGTTCCAGTTGATGGGGTTCCGCTTCCAGGTGGACGGAGGCCATCTTCAACTGGATGCGCAGGATGTCGTTCAGCGACAGGGTGGGGTTGGCCTCCGCCAGCATGCCGATCTTCATCCAGTATTCGGCCTGGGCGTTGATGGACCGGCACAGCACGGTGCTGGCCTTGCGCACCTCCTCATGCAGGTCGTCGTCGATCTTCACGATGCCCATGGGGCTCTCCAATATACGGAACGTATACGTTTCATATAGGAGGCGGCCGGGAGCGTCAATCGGCGCTGTCGATTCCGGATAGTCCGATTTTGGGGTGTCGACTCATCTTGACCGGGCGGCCGACTCCGGATTAGAACATAACAAGAACATCATCCCCACGCACGCGAGAGACCAAGGCAGCATCCCCATGCCCGCCACACCTACCCCCATTTCCGCAGCTTGGCCAACAGCTTGTCCTGAAGAGGGGCAGTCTGAGGGTGCCCTGGACCGCCAGCGCCTGTTGGCGGTGCTGCGGGAACAGGTGCGCGCGGTGGAAGCGCCGGGGATCGGCCGGGGCGTGGTGCCCCTGGGCGTGCCGGCGGTGGACGCCCATCTGCCGGCGGCCGGCCCGGGGGAAGGTGGCGCCCACGGCCTGCCGCGCGCCGCACTGCATGAGGTGGCGGCGGCGGGCGCTCTCGACGCCGGTGCCGCCACGGCCTTTACGGCGCTGCTGGCCGCCCGGCTGGCGGACCAGGTGCGCGGCCCCATCCTGTGGATGACGCGGGCGCCCGACCTCTACGCCCCCGGGCTGGATGCCCAGGGGGTGGGGCCGGGGCGGTTGGTGGTGGTGCACGCCGCAAACGAGGTCGACCTGCTGTGGGCCATGGAGGAGGCGCTGCGCTGCCCCCGTGTGGGCGCTGTGGTGGGGGAGGCCGGGGGCCTGGATCTGACGGCCAGCCGCCGCCTGCACCTGGCGGCGGAAACGGGCGGCGTGCCGGGACTGCTGCTGCGCCTGAACGCGGGTAAGGGCGGCGCCATGAAGGGCCTGAAGGGCGCTGGGTGGGGCAGTGGGCGGGGCAGCACCCAGGCCACCGCCGCCGTCACCCGCTGGCAGGTCGGCACGGCCCCCATCCAGGAACCCCGTGCGGGAGATTGGGGCACCACCGCTTCGGCCTTCACCGGCCCCGCCTGGCGGGTGGAACTGCTGCGCTGCCGGGGCGGCCGCCCGGGGGCTTGGACCCTGTATGAACGCGAGGGGTTGAGGCTGGAGGCGGCGGGCCAGGCGGCCGCGCCGGCGCCGGAGACGCCGCCGCCCGCCTCGGCGGTGATGCCCTTCACCCCCACCCAACTCACCTCCACTTTGCGCGCGGTGGGCTGAGCCATGCGCCGCATCCTTTCCCTCTGGCTGCCCACCTTCGCCACCGACCGTATCACCCGTGGACTGGCGCCGCCGTTGGCCGCCGGTACGCCCCTGGTGACCCGCCTGTCGGACCGGGGGCGCCTGACCGTGGCGGCGGTGAACGCGGCGGCGCGGGCCAAGCGTCTGGTGCCGGGCATGGGCCTGGCCGATGCCCGCGCGCTGGAGCCGCAGGTGCAGGTCGTGGACGCTGATCCCGAGGGCGACGTGGCGGCCCTGGGGCGCCTGGCCGACTGGGCCCGGCGCTATACCCCCTGGACGGCGGTGGACCCCAGCGATCCACCGGGCTTCGGCCCCAAAGGTCTTGGTTGGGGCCCTGGCCTGCTGATGGATATCACCGGCTGCGCCCACCTGCTGGGCGGCGAGCATGAACTGCTGCTGGATCTGGAGCGCCGGCTGGCCAAGGCGGGGGTCGAGGCACGGGCCGCCATCGCCGACAGCATCGGTGCCGCCTGGGCGCAGGCCCGCTTTGGCGCCCAGCTGGTGGTGCCGCCGGGTGGGGCGGCGGAGGCTTTGGCCGACCTGCCGCTGCCGGCCCTGCGTCTGGGCGGCGACCTGGTGGCCAGCCTGCGCCGGGTGGGCCTGCGCCGGGTGGGTGAACTGATGCGCACGGCCCAAGGAACAGGGGGTCAAGGATCCAAGAACCGGGCCGCGCTGGCGGCGCGCTACGGCGCCCAGGTCGCCCTGCGCCTGGACCAGGCCCTGGGCTGGGTGGAAGAGCCGCTGTCGCCCCGCCGCGCGCCCACCCGCCACACCGCCCGCCTGACGGTGGTCGATCCCCTCTCCACGCCCGAGGGCCTGGCCCAGGCGGTGCGCCATCTGCTGGGCCGGGTGGCGGCCAGCCTGACGGCGGCGGGGGAGGGCGCGCGCTCGCTGGAACTGGAGGCCTGGCGCATCGATGCCGGCCACGATGCCCCGCCCCAGGTGCTGAGCGTGGGTGCCAGCCGCCCCAACCGCGACCCCGCCCACCTCTGGCGGCTGCTGGAACCGCGCATGGACCAGCTGGAGCCTGGGGCGGGCTTTGAGACCATGGCCATTTCGGTCACCCACGCCGCTCCGTTCGACGGAGGGCAGGCGGTGCTGAGCGGCGACGGGCTGGCCGACCTGGTGGGACCGCCGACGGCGAAGGGGGGAGAGGCGGCGGCCGCCGGCAACCCCCTGGTGGCCGATCCGCCCATTGCGGAACTGGTGGACCGGCTGGGCGCCCGTCTGGGTCCTGGCCGGGTGCTGCGCCTGCTGCCCCGGCAAAGCTGGATACCGGAACAGGCGGTGCGGGCGGTGCCGGCCGAGGCGCAGGACAACAGCCCGCCAGCGGCCCCGCCGGCGCCCGCACCACTCGCCTGGCCGGCTGACCGGCCGCGTCCCATCCGCCTGCTGCCCCGGCCGGAGGCGGTGGAGGTGGTGGCGCCCATTCCCGACGACCCGCCCCTGCTGTTCCGCTGGCGTGACCAGACCTACCGCGTGGGCCGGGCCGAGGGGCCGGAGCGCCTGCTGCCGGAATGGTGGGAAGGGGGGGGCGCCGCCCCAACCCCAATCCCGAGCCCCGCGACTATTACCGGGTGGAGGATGGCGAGGGCCGACGCTTCTGGCTGTACCGCCTGGGCCTCTACCACGCCGGCGGCCCGCCACCCCGCTGGTTCCTGCACGGCTTTTTCGGGTGACGTCTGCCTGCGTAAGAATTTCTTCCGGAGCGTAGCGACTAGGCCGCGACTGCGGCCGCCGGACCTTTTCGGGGAGCGGTAGCGGACTGAAAAGGGAGGATAGCCAAGGGCCGGATGGCCCGCCGGCGCTTGAGGGACCCATGTATTCAGAGCTTCAAGTCGCCAGCAATTTCAGCTTCCTGCGCGGCGCCTCCAAGGCCGGTGAGCTGGTGGAGGCGGCCAAGGCGCTGGAGCATCGCGCCATGGCGCTGACCGACCGCAACAGCCTGGCGGGAGTGGTGCAAGCGCATGCGGCGGCGCGTGACCTGGATTTCCGCCTGGTGGTGGGCGCGCGGCTGGATTTGACGGACGGCCCGTCGTTGTTGTGCTGGCCCACCGACCGCGCGGCCTATGGCCGCCTGTCCACCCTGCTGACGGTGGGCATGCGCCGGGCGCCCAAGGGGCAATGCTTCCTGACCCGCGCGGATGTGGAGGCCCATGCCGCCGGCCAGATGATGGCGGTGGTGCCGCCGGACAGTCTCGACACGGGCTTCGCCGCTGACCTGGCCGATTACCGCCGGCGTTTCGGCCGCACCCTCAGCCTGTGCCTGACCCACCGTTACCAGGGCGACGACGCCCGGCGGCTGGACCGGCTGGCGGCCTTGGCCGAGGCGCACGGCCTGTCGCCGCTGGCCACCAACGACGTGCATTACCACCACCCCGGCCGGCGGGCGCTGCAGGACGTGATGACCTGCATCCGCGAGCATTGCACCATCCAGACGGCGGGCTGGCGCCTGGCCGCCAATGCCGAGCGCCACCTGAAACCGCCGGAGGAGATGGCGCGCCTGTTCCACCGTCACCCCCGGGCCCTGGCCCGCATCCACGACATCGTAGAGGCCTGCACCTTTTCCATCAGCGAACTGCGCAAGGATTACCTGTACCCGGCTGAAGTCGGGCCGGGGGAGACGCCACAGGGCCGCCTAGCCCAGCTGACGGCGGAGGGGGCCCGCAAACGATACCCGGCGGGCGTGCCGGAAGATGTCCAAAAGCAGATCGACAAGGAATTGGCCCTGATCGGGGAACTGGGCTACGCCTCCTACTTCCTCACGGTCTATGAGATCGTGAGGTTCACCAACGAGCAGGGCATCCTCTGCCAGGGGCGGGGATCGGCCGCCAACTCTGCCGTCTGCTACTGCCTGGGTATCACCTCCATCGATCCGGTGGAAAGCGGTTTGCTGTTCGAGCGCTTCATCTCCAGCGCGCGCAACGAGCCGCCGGACATCGATGTGGATTTCGAGCATGAACGGCGGGAGGAGGTGATCCAGCACATCTACGAGAAGTACGGCCGCGACCACGCCGCCATCGCCGCCACCGTCATCTGCTACCGCTCGCGCGGGGCGGTGCGCGACGTGGGCAAGGCCATGGGCATGAGCCAGGACACGGTGGCCCAGCTGTCGGCCATGATTTCCGGCTGGGGCACCGGCACGCCGGAGGAGGAGCGGGCGCGGGAGGCGGGGCTGGACCCCGACGACCCGCTGCTACGCCAGGTGCTGGACCTGACGGGCCAGATCTCGAAGTTTCCCCGCCATCTGTCGCAGCATGTCGGCGGCTTCGTCATCACACCCAAGCCGCTGGCCACCTTCTGCCCCATCATGAACGCGGCCATGGAGGACCGGCAGAACATCGAGTGGGACAAGGACGATTTGGACGCCGCCGGTCTGATGAAGGTCGATGTCCTGGGCCTCGGCATGCTCAGCTGCCTGCGCCGGGCCTTCACCCTGCTGCGCGACCATTACGGCCGCGACTTGACGCTGGCCACGGTTCCGCAGGGCGATGAGGCGACTTATGACATGCTGTGCGCGGCCGACACCCTGGGCGTGTTCCAGGTGGAGAGTAGGGCGCAGATGTCCATGTTGCCCCGCCTGCGCCCCCGCGAGTTCTATGACCTGGTGGTGCAAGTGGCCATCGTCCGCCCCGGGCCCATCCAGGGCGGTATGGTCCATCCCTACCTGCGCCGCCGTCAGGGGCTGGAGCCGGTGGACTATCCCTCCGAAGCGCTGAAGAGGGTGCTGAAGAAGACGCTGGGCGTGCCCCTGTTCCAGGAACAGGCTATGCAGATCGCCATCGTCGGCGCCGGCTTCACCGGGGCCGAGGCCGACGCCCTGCGCCGGGCCATGGCCAGCTTCCGCAAGCTGGGCGACATCGACACCTTCGAGGAGAAGTTCCGCAGCGGCATGCTGAGAAACGGCTACACCGAGGAGTTCGCGGAGCGCTGCTTCAACCAGATCAAGGGCTTCTCCACCTATGGCTTCCCGGAAAGCCATGCCGCCAGCTTCGCCAAGCTGGTTTACGTCTCCGCCTGGATCAAGTGCCATTATCCCGACGTCTTCGCCTGCGCCCTGCTGAACAGCTTGCCCATGGGCTTCTACGCCCCGGCGCAGATCGTGCGCGACGCCCGGGAGCATGACGTGGTGGTGCTGCCGCCGGACGTGAACCATTCCGATTGGGACAGCCGGCTGGAGCCGCCGGCGCGGGGACAGCGGTTCCAGACCCTGCGCCTGGGCCTGCGCCTGGCCAAGGGCCTGAGCGAGGCGGCGGTGCAGCCCCTGCTGGAGGCGCGGGGGCATGAGCCCTTTGCCAGCCCGCATGATCTCTGGCGCCGCGCCCGCCTGGCGCCGCGCACCCTGGAGCTGCTGGCGGAGGCCGACGCCTTCCAGTCCATGGGCCTGGACCGGCGCCAGGCGCTGTGGGCGGTCAGCGCCCTGGGCGAACGGCTGCCGCCCCTGCTGGATTTGGCGCTGAATGCGCAGGAGGAGGGGACGGGCGACCCGTGGGCGGAGGAGCCGTCCATCGCCACCCTGCCGGCCATGACCCTGGGTGAGCACCTGGTGGAGGACTACACCCACCTGTCCCTGTCGCTGAAGCGCCACCCCATGAGCCTGGTGCGCGATGACGTGGTGGCCCGGCTGGACCGGTTCGCGGCGGAGCCCAAGGAGAAAATGGTCCGCCGCTATCCCCTGATGCGCATGGAGACGCTGGAGACCCTGGCCGACGGCAGCCGCGTCGCCCTGGCCGGCCTGGTGCTGGTGCGCCAGCGGCCGGGCAGCAGCAAAGGCGTCATCTTCATCACGCTGGAGGATGAGAGCGGCATCGCCAACCTGGTGCTGATGCCCGAAACCTTCACCGCCTTCCGCCGCCACATCCTGGGCAGCCGCCTGCTGCTGTGCCTGGGGCGGGTGGAGAAGGTCATCGCCCCGACGCGGGACCAGGGCCCCAGCGCCACCCCCGTCACCCATGTCCGCGCCGAACGCCTGATCGATTATTCCGACCTGCTGTCCCGCTTGGACGAACCCACCGGCGCCGCCCCCGCCCGCCGGGCGGACGCGACCTTCCCCGATGGGCGGAACTTCCGGTGAGGGCAACTCGACCAAGCGCGAGAGGATTGGTATGCTTGGTCAAGCTGGTCAGGAGGATGGTCATGGCTATTCCCGTCAATCTCTATGACGCGAAGACGCATCTGTCGCAGCTGGTCGAACGGGCCGCCGCGGGGGAGGAGATCGTCATCGCCAAGGCGGGACGGCCCATGGCCCGCCTCGTGCCACTGGCCTCAACCGCAACACCCCGCGTTCCTGGCCTGTGGAAGGGCAAGATCCGCATCGGTTCGGATTTCGACGCGCCGTTGCCGGAGGAAATCGCCCGCGCTTTCGGAACCGCTACACCCGAGCCCGCTACACCCGAGATTGGCATGCCATGAGGTTGCTGATCGACACACACATCCTGATCTGGTGGATGAGTGACGATCCGGCGCTTCCCGTCCACGTCCGGGCAGCCATTCAGGACCCGGCCTCGGAGGTTTTCGTTAGTGCCGCCACGATTTGGGAAATCTCCATCAAGCGCGCGCTGGGGCGCCTCGATTTCCCCCTGGATGACATTCAGGGGGAACTGCTCAAGGCGGGCTTCAAACCGCTGGCGATAGATATCGCCCATGCTGCGCGGGCCGGGACGCTGCCCGCCCACCATCAGGATCCCTTTGACCGTATGCTGGTGGCCCAGGCCCAGCTGGAGGGCCTGACGCTCGTTTCCGTTGACGCCATCATCGGCCGCTATGCCGTTCCCATCTTCGGACGTGACGAACCTTGATCAGGCCAGCCCAACGGCTTCCCACCGCCTGACGCGCCAGCGTCCCCATCCCATTGCGGCCCTGCCGTCCAAGACCATCCGGCCTGTTCCGGTCATCGTTCCCGAACCCGCACTGGGGACGGCAGGGAACTTGCTGCCCCGCCCATTGACTATCATGATGATAGTGACAATATCCCGGCGACAACCTCTCATTCTTCCATAAGGAACCGTCCCTCATGAGCACGTCTTCCAAGGGCACCGCCCTTGTCACCGGTGCCTCCTCCGGCATCGGGGCCACCTATGCCGACCGCTTGGCCCGCCGGGGCTATGACCTGATCCTGGTGGCCCGCAACCAGGACCGGCTGGAGAAGGCCGCCGCCCGCCTGCGTGCCGAGACTGGCGTCAAGGTCGAGGTGCTGGTGGCCGACCTCTCAGTCCAGGCCGATGTGGAAAAGGTGGAGCACCGTTTGCGCGGCGACGCCGCCATCACCCTGCTGGTGAACAATGCCGGCCTGGGTCCGAAGGGCCCCTCCCTGGGCAGCGACATCGCCTATCACGACAGCATGATCGCGGTGAACGTCACGGCGGTGAACCGCCTGGCCATTGCCGCCACTGACGCCTTCGCCGCCAAGGGCGCCGGAACCGTGGTCAACGTCGCCTCCGTCGTCGCCCTGATCCCGGAAATGTTCAGCGGTACCTACGCCGCCACCAAGGCCTTCGTCCTGGCGCTGACCCAGTCGCTGCAGGCGGAGACCGCCAAGGCCGGCAAGACGGGCGTGCGCTTCCAGGCGGTGCTGCCCGGCCTGACGCGGACGGAGATTTTCGACCGCGTGGGCAAGTCCTTCGATGACCTGGACCAGAGCATGGTCATGGAGGTGGGGGAGATGGTGGACGCAGCACTGGCCGGCCTGGACCAGGGTGAACTGGTCACCATTCCCTCTCTACCCGACCCGGCGGATTTCGACGCGGTCAGCAAGGCCCGCTACGCCCTGGGCCCCAACCTGTCGCGCAACCACGCC
The DNA here is from genome assembly GCF_036348415.1 of Nitrospirillum karajorum. Taxonomy (NCBI): domain Bacteria; kingdom Pseudomonadati; phylum Pseudomonadota; class Alphaproteobacteria; order Rhodospirillales; family Azospirillaceae; genus Nitrospirillum; species Nitrospirillum karajorum. Next base: position 189,914 of record NZ_JAZBQB010000003.1, on the reverse strand, counting down.
GCCAGCCGTTACAAGGCGGGTTGATCCCTCAGGGCGTATCGACGTCCGCCCCGCTGGGCGGCCGGTCCCTTAAGTCTTCCAGGGGGGCCGTAACGGGCGCCAGGCGGAAGACGGCCCGGTCGACGTGGCGCTTCAGCACCACGTCGACATAGGTCGTCTCATTGGGCCGCAGGGCGATGGCCAGGCCGGCTCCGTCGGTGTGGAATTCCACCGGGACATAGCCGACGAAGCCGTCGGCGGCGGGCCGCGCCTGGACGCGCAGGCCGAACCGTTCATCCGGCAGCCGCGCCATGACGTCGTAATCCAGGTAGTAGACCAGGCAGTTGGGCGAGACGCTGTTGCGCTGCCGATCGACGAAAAAGCCCTGGGGCAGGTCGTCCGGGCTATAATCCGGGCCGCCCAGCAGATAGAGGTCGAAGTCGTTCACCGCGTCGCCCTGGTCGTCGCGGACGCGGAAGACCAGTTGGCTGTGGCGCTGCCCCTCATGCGGCTTGGCCTGGGCCACGGCCTGCTGGGTGGCGTCGGTCAGGTGGGCCAGTGCCGCCGTGCACGCCGCGTAGGTCGCCGGGCTGTCGACCTGCAGGCAGCGCAGGATCTCCGCCACCACCGGCTTGGTGGCGGCGTTCTGGAGGGTGACGCTGCCCATGATGCCCAGGCGGTCGCCGGCATGGCTGGCGTCGGGGATGACGCCGAAGGCCAGGGGCGGCCAAGGGGGGCGGGGCCCACCATCGAGGCCGAGCACGGCGGCCGGTCGTCCGTCAAAATGCGGGTGTGGGTTGGCCACCGTCGCCGCCGTTTCCACCAGCGTCAGGAACAGGCAGTTCAGGTTGGCCCCGGCCACGCGCACCACGCCATCCGACCCTTCCTCCGCCAGATAGGAATTGAGGAAGTCGTAGAAGTGGCCATCGATGGTCTGGCCGGTGAGCACGGCGGGGTAGAGGTCCACGGCCGTGGGCTCGTACTCCTGCCAGCGGCCGTTCAGGCGCCATTGGTCGGCGCTGCCCAGGGCCAGCCAGTCCAGGATGCGCTCCCCCGGTTCCACGCCGTCGAAGAAGGCCCGGATGCGGCCCACCCGCTCCTTGCCCAGGGTGGCGAGGGGGGAGCCGTGGTTGGCGGGCGCCAGCATGACCAGGTGGCGCAGCGGCGGCCGCCGCAGGCCGGTCCCGTCGTCATACAGCCGGCTGACCCATTCCCGCACCACCGGGCCGCCGGTGGAATGGGTGACGCAGGAGAAGTCGGGCAGGGGCATCCCCGCCGGGGCGCCGGGCGGCAGCAGCGTGTCGCGCAGGGCCTGGTCGAGGGCCCGCACCAGGTCGGCCATGGTGATGGCGTCGTGGAAGCTGATGTAGCTGCCCAGGTGGATGTGCGCCACCGTCAGGGGCAGGCCGGGCGCCGTCAGCGCCGCCTGCTGCACCAGGGCGTCCGGCAGGCCGCCGTAAGTCGCGGTGCTGGTGACGCTCCAGCCATGCACGAAAACCAGGATCATGGGCCCCCCGACATGCCCCTCGACGCTATACCAGCACGCAGCATAGCCGGGCGACGTCGGGCGCGCAGCAGGGCGTCAACACGTCCCCACCGGCCCCGGCACCTGGACGAAGGTGCCGTGGTCCTGGACGAAGGTCAGGTCTGGGTTGGTGATGTTGGTGACGATGGTGTGGCGGGCATAGTCCTCGACATGCACCACCGTGGTCTTGTCGGCCTCCTGCCAGGTCACGAGGAACTGGTCGTCGCGCAGCTCCCCCACCTTGATGGTCACGGTTTCGGACTGGCCCCGGCTGCCGTCCTGGTTGATGACGGTGTAGGTCAGCGACGTGATCGAGGTGAAATGCAGTTCGACCCGGAAGGTGGTGAAGGTCACCAGGTAATAGTGGCCGACGGCGGGGAAGGGCGTGTGCATGGGACGTCTCCGCGAAAGGATGCGCCCGGGGTGGGTTATCCCCGGGCACACCTCATCTTAGCAGGAACATCCATGTTGCCATGCAACCATAAGGGGTTTATCCCTTTGGATCAGCAGCGCCAAACGTGTGACGTCAGTACGCCACCCGCACCCGCACGCCATAGAGGCGCGGCGGCCGGATGCTTTCGGTGTTGTAGCCGGCGCCCAGGGCCTGCACGGGCTGATAGCCCATGTTGACCACCGCCTGGTTCTCCACGTTGTTGACGTAGCCGGTCAGGCTCCACCACGCATGCTGCGGGGTGTAGGTCAGGCGCAGGTTGGTGGTGTGATAGCCGCCCTGCACCTGCTTGGCCAGGTAGTCATAGGCGGTGTGGTAGGAGGAGGAAAGGTAGACATCCGCCGCCGCCGTCACCGTGCCGTTGCCGTCCAGGCGGAAGTCGTGCTGATAGCCCAGCGTGGCGGTCCAGCGCGGGGCGTTGACCGCCGGCTTGCCGGAGCAATCCACCGCCCAGATCTTGGCGGCGCCGACTGGCTTGGGCACCGCCGCGGCGGTGGCGTTGGTGTAGGCGCAGCCCACCGACGGCGCCAGGCCCAGGCCGCTGTAATAGCGGTAGTGGAGGTCGTCGTAGGCGGTGTCCAGGTACTGGCCGCTGGCGGTCAGCAGGTCGTCCGCCGTCATCTGCCACCGGCCGTCCAGCGCCAGGCCGCGCATGTGCGCCCGGCCGGCGTTCTGCGTCACCGACAGGGCGGCGTAGGGGGCCAGGGCGATGCCGGTCAGCACCGGGGCGGTGTAATTGATCTGCTGGTCGCGGTACTCGTAATCGAACGCCTCCAGGTTCACTTGGGCCTTGCCGCCCAGCAGGCTGTTCTTCAGGCCCACGGTGTAGGCCGTCAGGTGTTCCGGCCCGTACTGGTCGCGCTGGCTGACGGGGGCGGAGAAGAAGCCCCCCGCCTTGTAGCCGGTGGCGATGGTGGCATACAGCAGCGAGCCGGGGGCCAGGTCGTAATCCGCCCCGGCCTTCCAGCTGGTGCCGTTCCAGTCATGCCGGTCGTCCCGGTGCAGCAGGGTGGGCGAGGCGGCGGAGAAGGTGTTGCTGCCGAACAGGATGGCTTGCGTCTTCTCCTCATGGGACAGGCGGCCGCCGGCGGTCAGGCGCAGGTCGGGAACCACGGCGTAGGTGAGCTGGCCATAGACGGATTGGGATTCCGTCGTCAGGTCGCCCTTGCCGACGGCGTGCTGGATGAAGCTGTTGAAGTTCTGGTCGGCGTACAGGTTCTCATCGAAATAGCTGGCCCCGCCCACCCAGCTCAGCGGCCCCTGGCCGTTGGAGGTCAGGCGCGCGTCCACCGAGGTGGAGCGTGACCGCGACGTCAGGCGGAAGGCGCTGGGGACGTAGGTCAGATAGTCCTCATCCATGCCGCGATAGGCCGGGGTCAGCGTCAGGGTGGCGAAGCTGAAGTCCTTGGCGATGTCGGTCTTCAGACCCCAGCCCTTGTCGTCGATGAAGCCGTCGTTCTTGGCGTTGCCGATCAGCGGGCTGAGGCGGGCCACCGCCGGCAGCGCCGTGTAATAGGCCTTCACCGCCGCCGGGTCGGACGGGCCCACCCACGGGTTGTCGCTGTTCACGAAGGGGTACTGCACCTCCGCATCGCCCTTGCCGCCCCGGTGGGCGTAGTCGGCGGCGAAGCGGATATGCCAGTCGTCCGCCGGCTCCAGCGCCACCTGCACGCGGCCGGCCTGGCTCTGGTCGTCGTCATAGCCGTCGGAGAGATAGCCCTTGCGGTCCACCACCTGGCCGGCCACGCGCAGCGCCGCCTTGTCCGACAGCGGCACGTTCAGGGCGCCCTCGCCCTTGCGCAGATTGTAGTTGCCGAACTCCAGCGAGGCGTGGCCCGAGGTTTCGCCCAGCACCGGCACCTCCGGCACGATGTTCAGCACGCCGGCGGAGGCGTTGCGGCCGTACAGCGTGCCCTGCGGGCCGGGCAGCAGCTCCAGGCGCCGCAGGTCATAGAAGGCCAGGCTGGCGCCGGCCGGGCGGGGGACGTAGACGCCGTCCAGGTTGAAGGCCACCGCCGGCTCGGAATAGCTGGTGGAGATGAAGCTGCCGATGCCGCGCACGTAGAGCTGTGGCGTGCCGCCCGCCGCCGGCGCCACCACCAGGGCCGGCAGCACGCGGGTCAGGTCGGCGGTGTTGGTCAGGCTGTTGGCCGCCAGGCTGGCGCCGGTCACGGCCTGCACGGCCACGGGGGCGGACTGCAGCGTCTGCGCGCGCTGTTCCGCCGTCACCACGATGTCGTCCAGCGTGCCATCCGGCGCGGTGTCGCCGGCGTCGGCTGTATCCGGCGCCCCCCCAGGGGAGGCATCGGCGGAGGCCCCGCCCGCGGCTTGGGCGGCGGGGGCATGCAGGGCGGCGGCCAGAAAAAGGGTGGCCATGGCCGTCGCCGGCCGAAACAGTTTGGTCATGTATGTGTCCCCAACGCATGGCAGCTGTTGGCCGGACCGGGCGGTCCGGGGCGCCGCTTGGGCGGGCGCCATTCCGTGCCTATGCAGACAGGCGTCAGGAGACAGAAAATGACCTGACGGCGCAATGAAATAATAATCAGATTTGATTAGAATTGATCGGTGATACCGTGAAACCACACAACGCAAGACGCCGCCCCCGCGTGGCGCGCGGGGACGGTGCCGGTATTGCAATCTTTATTGGTGATAATTGTCAGGGTTACTGGCCGCCCGCCTGTTCAGCGGAAGCGGCCGTAACGGTGCCGCGAGGCGCGGTAGCCAAACCGCCGGATGGCGGCGCCGGCGCTTGAGGGCGGCTATCCTGATCCCAGGTCAGGATAGCCGTACACATCAATAACGCACGGTGGCGCGCACGCCATAGGTGCGCGGCGGGCGGATGTTGGCGTAGTTCAGGCCGTTGCCGAAGGCCTGGTTGGGCTGGTAGCTGGTGTTGACCACCGCCTGGTTTTCCACGTTGTTGACATAGCCGGTGACGGACCAGCGATCATCGGCGGCGTTGTAGGTCAGGCGCAGGTTGGTCATGTGATAGCCGCCCTGCACCTGTTCCGCCAGATAGTCATAGGCGGTGTAGTAGGAGGCGGAGAGGTAGACGTCCGCCGCCGCCGTCAGGCCGGAACCGTCGGCGAAGCGGAACTCATGCTCATAGCCCAGGTTGGCCGTCCAGCGCGGGGCGTTGGTCCCGGGCTTGCCGCTGCAATTCACCGTGTAGATGGCGGAGGGGACCACCGGCGCCGGGCTGGCCCCCGTCGCCACGCTGTAGGGGCACCCGACCGAGGGCGGGGCGCCGAAGTTGGAGAAGTAATTGTAGCTGAAGCTGCTGTAGCGGCTGTCGATATACTGCACGTTGGCGGTCAGCAGGTCCTGCGCCGTCGCTTTCCACCGCCCCTCCACCTCGAAGCCGCGAATGCGGGAGCGGCCGACATTCTGGGTCACGAAGATGGGGGCGTAGGGGGTGCTGGACGACCCGGTCAGCGTCGGCGACAGATAGCTGATCTGCTGGTCGCGGTATTCATAGTCGAAGGCCTCGACGTTCAACTGCACCTGGTTGTCCCAGAAGCGGTTCTTCAGGCCGACGCTGTAGGCCGTCAGATGCTCCGGGTTATAGGTGTCGGGGCCGATGCTGGCGAAGAAGCCGCCGGCCTTGAAGCCGGTGCCGATGTTGGCATAGAGCAGCGACTGCGGCGCCACGTCGTAATCCACGCCCACCTTCCAGGTGGCGGCGTTCCAGATGCGGTCGTCGGCGCGGGCGCTCAGCACGGGTTTCACCGGGCTGAACGTGGCGGTGCCGAACTGGCTGTCCTGCGTCTTCTCCTCATGGGTGAAGCGGCCGCCGGCGGTCAGGCGCAGGCTGTCGGTCAGCGCGTAGGTCAGCTGGCCGAAGGCCGCCGTCGTCTCATCCGTCAGCTTGCTGTTGATCACCGTTTCCATGACCCAGTGGTCATAGTCCTGGTTGGCCGTCACATCCTCGGTGAAGTAATAGACGCCGGCCAGCCAGGTCAGCGGCCCGCCGGCGCTGGACGCCAGCCGCGCCTCCACCGATTTCTGCGCGCTGTCGCTCTTCACCGCGAAGGCGGAGGGGATGTAGGACAGGTAGTCCTCATGCACCTCGCGATAGGCAGGGATGACGGTCAGGGTGGCGAAGCTGAAATCGTGGCTGATCTCGGCGTGGGTGCCCCAGAACTGGTCATCGATATAGCCGTCGCCCTTGGCGTTCTCGATCAGCGGGTTGTGGGCGGAGATCGGCGGCAGCCCGGCGTAATAGGCGGCGACGGCGCGGGGATCGGACGGGCCGACCCAGGGGTTGTCGGCGTCGGCATAGGGGTACTGCACCTGGCCGGAGCCCTTGCCGCCCCGGTGGTAATAGTCGCCGGACAGGCGCACCCGCCAATCCTCCGTCGGCTCCAGCAGCAGTTGCAGGCGCCCGGCCTGGCCCTGGTCGTCGTTGTAGCCGTCGGTCAGATAGCCCTTGCGGTCGATCACCATGCCGGAGGCGCGCAGCGCCACCTTGTCGCTCAGCGGCACGTTGACGTAGGCGTCGCCCTTGCGCAGGTTGTAATTGCCGATGTCCAGCGTGGCGGCGGCCGACAGCGCGTCCAGCTTCGGCGTCTCCGGCAGCACGTTGACAGCCCCGCCCGAGGCGTTGCGGCCGTACAGCGTGCCCTGCGGGCCCTTCAGCACCTCCACCCGCTGGATGTCATAGAAGAAGCCGTTGGCGCCGGCGGGGCGGGAGATGTAGATGCCGTCCAGGTTCACCGCCACCGACTGCTCGGCATATTGGTTGGAGGCGAAGGTGCCGATGCCGCGCACATAGACCTGCGGCACGCCGCCCGCCGCCGGGGCGATCACCACCGAGGGCACGCTGCGCGTCAGGTCCGACACATCGGCCACGCCCGCGTCCTTCAGCGCGGCCCCGCCCAGGGCCGACACGGCGATGGGCGCGTTCTGCAGGCTCTGCTCCCGCCGCTCGGCAGTGACGACGATGTCCTCAAGCTGGCTGGTTTCCGCCGGAGCGGTGCTCTTGGCACTGGCAGACGCGGCGGGGGCGGGGGGAACGGAGGCGGGGGTGGCGCTCTGCGCCAGGGCGGGGGAAGCGATGGCCGCCCCCAAGGCGGGTGTCAGCAAAAGGGCGACGGCAGCCGTCGCCGGACGCACGATCCGGTGCATATGTGTTCACTCCCTGCGCGGCCTCTATGGCCAGCCCGCAGCCCCCCACGGCAAAAGCCGTGCTCTTCCAAGGGACTAAAGCCGGGGCGCCGGTTCCCGGGCGCCTACTGTGCCGCTACAGGCAAAGGTAGATCGCAATGATGCATTCATCAAATCGATAGGCTGGATAGGGGTGTATCGGGGGAGGTGATTAGGCGGGGTAATGTGCGTCAGGTAAGCAATTGGTATTATTAAACAATGTTTGCGAAAGGGGTGGTCGATCAATAAGTGAGCCGACTTGAGTGACCGCTAAAAATAGTTGTAAAAATGATACGGAGACAATTTTAACCGCGTTGACGTGCAATATGTGCCACAAAAAAAGGAAAAGATATTTTCAGTCAGGCAAATTTTGCTATCATAAGGTGCGTGATGGCCGCGTGTCCGCAACCAAAATCGACAGGAGGAAAAGATGCTTGAACGAATTATCGTTAAAATGACACTTCCAGTCCTGACTAGATTGAAAAAATATATTATATTTTCTTCAGTTCTAATATCGACGCATGTTTATGGCGCTGCCATAAATATGGCTTATGTTGAAACGAACACATCCAGCATGGGTGGGAATCTGTCTGTGGCGACGGCAGCAGATATGGCAGCGTCAAAATTTAACATGTTTATATTGTCTTTCCTGAATATTTGTTCTAGAAAAGATATATCTACAAACAATTGTACCGTTCCATCTAGTACGTCAGATGCAATTCTTCTTTGGAACAATCAGCCAACTGATCCGGACGATCAGAGCAATCCAGCATCTGCTGTTCAAGTATCAGAAATAAAAGCAGTAATTGGTATCCTTAATGCTGCAAATAAGAAAGTGCTATTTTCGGTCGGTGGGTGGATAAACGGTGGCACTTGGAGTTATTTCCAAAACGATGCCACTAATAATATTGCAAAAAGTCTTCTGGGGAAATTTGACTCAACATACTCTCCGGATGGATATGATCTTGATTTTGAAAATTCGCCATACACTAACGGATTTATCGCTGCTGGACATGTAATTGCCGGCTTTACACCAGCAAAGACTCTGACTATTGCCCCGGTATCTGGTGGAATTACAGGATCATTTTCTAATCAATATTGTTCTTTGTATAGTAATAAAGTCACCGCAAACTATATAAATATTCAATTCTATGCCGGTGGATATATTTCTAAAACAGATGATATAATAAAGAGTTTGAGAGCTGGCACTAAATCAATAAAGAATTGCGACTCAAATTTCACTGAGTCAAAATTACTTGTAGGATTGGGTCCAAATAGCCCGCAACTAAACGCGAATAACAATAACCTGCCAAACTGTGATGTAAGTCCGTCATCATCTCCGTACACATCTGATATATATTCAGGATGTAAAAGCATAGCAACTTCTGTTGCTTCGCACATATCATCAATCGGCGGTTTTTATGTCTGGGATTATGATATATTATTCCAGCCTCTAACATGGGCTAGTGACATGGCTTCCGCCTTATCTTCGTCTTCACCGTGATCGTTGGGCAGCCGAAGATATATAGCGAATCCACGCCAGAAATGGTCTCGCACTGCCGGTTCCACCGCGCTACCCCTGCGGCAGCGCGGTGGAACAAAGCGTTACCGGAGCGGCAAGCCATTGGTCTGGCTCAAGGTCATATCAAAGCGATGACAGGTGTATCGTCAGCGGCACCATTCATGTTCTGGAGAGCGGCTTCCGCTGGCCATAGCGTCCTATGAACCATTGCTCTAATGCCAGGGTGGGCTTCCCGCCGATGATTACTAACACATGTGCCATCTCCGGATGGCACTCGAACCTCAGGCTGTTGTTGATGGCTTTGTAGAAAGCGCAGGCGCTACTTGCTCCGCGCAAAGGGATGCTCGCCGCAAATCGCCATCTCATTGAGGGTGTCCGGCTTGGGCGCCTCCGGTGCCGCATAGAAGGTCACCACGATGGCGGCGTAGGTGGCGTTGGAGATGGTGGGCTTGGGCCTCACGATGATGTGGCTGAGCTTCTTGGTGGGGCCGCAGCCGTTGGGGTCGGTTTTCCGGTTCAGGCCGTTGACCGTGTACAGCACGCCCTTGCCAAAGGTCCCGGCCTGCGTCACCTCATAGGTGACCTTCCCCACGGTGATCTTGTCGCTGGTGATGTCAAGCGGGCCCATCGGATCGTTCTTGGGCGCGGAATCGGTCCATTTCCCCAGGAAGCCATCACCGGCCAGCGCGGCCGTCGGCCAAGCTGCCGTTAGCATAGCAACAATGGGTAATATGAAACCGAGCTTCAAATGCTCCTCCCCAGCAAGCCCGCCATCAGGGAGATGAAAAGTTGGCCCACGGTTTCAAGCCCTGCCGGAATGGCAGAGCGGTGTATCCGTCCCCGTACAACAAAAGGGCTCATCCCGGCGCGCGCCGGGCGCGCGGTTGAAAACGCCGGCGCCGGTTCTAGCAGCGTTCCGCCGCCCTCACGCCCCCGCGCACTCCCTGAGATACCCCCGCAGCCAGATCAGGCCGGGATCGCGGTCGAACTGGTAGTGCCACTGCATCATCTCGGTCAGCACCGGGAACTCGATGGGGGGAGGGAGGATGCGCAGGGGCAGGTGCTGGGCGTAGAGGTGGGCCAGGCGGGTGTGCATGGTGCTGATCATGTCCGTCTCCACCAGGATGGAGGCGACGGAGGAGAAGTCGGGGGCCACGGCGCCGATGGTGCGGGCGTAGCCATAGCGCTCCATGAACCATTGCTCGAAGGCCGGGGTGCGCTTGCCGCCGATGATCACCACCACGTGCGCCATCTCCAGATAGCGCTCGAACGTCAGGCTGTCGCCCACGTCCGGGTTGTCGCGCCAGACGACGCAGCTGTGCGTCTCCTCGAACAGGATTTCCTTGGGCTGGTCGCTGGTTAGATAGGCGTCGGGGGTGATCACCAGGTCCACGTCGCCCCGGTTCAGGCGGTCGTGGACATCGTCGCCCACCACGCTGATCTCCAGCCGCAGGCCCGGCGCCTCGCGCCGCAGGCGGCGGATGGCGCGGGCCAGCACCACCTCGGTCACATAATCCGACGCCACCACGCGGAACACGCGATTGGCCGTGGCGGGGTCGAAGGTGGGGCGCGCCTCGATGGTGGTCTGCACCCGGATCAGGATGTCGCGCACCGGCTCCACCAGGGCCAGCGCCAGCGGCGTGGGCACCATGGTGCGCCCCACCATCACCATGATCTCGTCATCGAAGTAATCGCGCAGGCGGGCCAGCGCCCCGCTCATGGCCGATTGGCTGAGATGCAGGCGATGGGCGGCGCGTGAGACGTTGCGCTCCTCCAGCAGCACGTCCAGCGCCACCAGCAGGTTGAGGTCGAATCGGCGGAAGCGCATGGCGTCCATCCTCCCGGTTTTATTGTTCGAGGTGATACCTCGCCCCATTTTGGTACGCCGAAACCGATAGCTGAACCAGCCCTTTGCCGGCCCGGCAGTACCGTATTTAACGATGGGGGTATATCGGTGCCGCCGATAGCTGGCCGTCCGTGGGCCCGCGCCGTCAGCCCAGGGCGATGGCGGAGCCGGTGAAGGGCACGGCCAGGGTGTAGCCGGCAGGGGCCGGCGTCACCGGCGCGGTGGCGGCGGTGCCGAACTGGGTGACGCCGGCGCCGATGTGCTCGGCCAGGTCATGGCGGCCGCCGGCGAAGTCGAAGGGCTGGCTGCCGGTCAGCCGGGCGGAGAAGACGTTGGTCGCCAACAGCGGGCTATCGCCCGCGGTGACCGTGGTGCCCACCACCAGGCTGGTGCGGCGGAAGGTGGCGATGCATTCCCCTTGGGCGAAGGTGGCGGGGTCGTCGAAGGTGGCGGCCGGCTGGCGCTGCAGGAACACGGCGAAGCCGCCCACCGGGTCCAGGCCCAGCGACAGGGCGCCGTTGGTCGCCGTGCCCGCCCGGAACGGCTGGGCCGCGAAGGTGAAGTGGGCGGCTGTCTCGCTGGGCGTGGCGCCCGCCGGTCCGGCGAACAGCGGCACGTCGGGGAAGGGCAGGTGCAGGAAATAGCCATAGTCGGCCAGCGTGCCGTCGGCGGCCTTGTAGAAACGGCCGGTGACGTACCAGGCCAACTCGGCGGGCAGGAGGGTGGGCATGGGGGTCAGCCTCCAAATAGGGAACCACCCGTATACCGTGCATTGGCCGCCGCCGCAGCCCCGGCGCCCGGCATATCGCTTTGGCCCAGGCGCCCCGCCCTCGGCATGTGTATCACGGCTTGGGCGCCGGCCGCGGCCCGGTGTAGAGGGCGCGCGGGCGGATGAGCTGGGCGTCCGCCCGCTGTTCCAGGGCATGCGCGATCCAGCCCAGGGACCGGCCCAGGGCGAACAGGCCGAAGGCCGAACCCGGCTGCAGGCGCAGGTGGCGGCGCAGCGCCACCAGGGCGGTGTCGATCACTGGCGGCTGACCCACCAGGCGCTGCGTCTGCTCCATCACTACGGCCCAGGCCGGGCGCTGGGGCAGGATGCGGGCCAGCAGGGCGGCGGCGCGCGGGTCGCCCGCCGGGTACAGCGGGTGGCCATAGCCGGGGATGTCCTCCCCCCGCGCCAGGCGCTGGCGCAGGCGGCCGGCGGTGTCGCCATCGGCCCCCACCTCATCCCACAGCGCCTCCACCCGCGCGGTCAGGCCGCCATGACGCGGCCCCCCCAGGGCCGCCAGCCCGCCCAGCACCGCCGCCCGCAGGCTGGCGCCGGTGGAGGCGACGCAGCGCGCGGTGAAGTTGGAAGCGTTCAGCTCATGGTCGGCGCACAGCACCAGGGCCATGCGCACCAGTTCGGCCCCCTCCTTGTCCAGCCCCCACGCCTTGGCGCATTGCCGGTGGATGGGGGCGGCGTCCGGCGCCGTGCCCAGCAGGCACGCGGTCAGCAGCCGCACCAGCGCCGCCGCCCCCTGGGCCAGGCGGCCGGGCGCCCGCTGCCAGATGGCGGTGTCGGCGTCGTCGCTGGCCAGGGCCAGCAGGGGCAGCAGCGCCTCCTCCGCCCGGCGGCCGTGGAAGGCGGCGCGGGCGGCGGCGAAGGCCGGCGCCGGGGCGGGGGCCGGCCCGCTGAAGGCGTCGGCCAGGACCGCCCCGCTGGAGGGGACTTGCCACAGCAGGCCCGCCACCTCCTCCACGCTGGCGCGGGCGGCCAGGTCCAGGGCGTCATGGCCGCGATAGTACAGCCGGCCGTTCTGGATCAGGGTGATGGCCGATTCCAGCACCGGCAGGCCCCAGTCCAGCGTGGCCTTGGCGATCTCCTTGGGCCGGCGGCCCCGGATGCGGGTCAGGGCCAGGCGATCGACCTCCGCCGCCAGGTAGCGGCTGCCCCGGCCATCGCCCGCCGGCTGGGCGCGCAGCAGCCCACGGCTGACATAGGCGTACAGCGTGGGGCGGGAGACGCCCAGCCGGGTGGCGGCCTGGGCGGCAGTCAACATGTCGGCGGTCAGCGGGTCGGCCATGGTGCCCCTTGGTTGATTATCTGCGTCAACATTGATTAAGTTAATCAACGTTGACGATAAATGTCACCGGTTCATCGTCGGGGCGTTCCGAACCTCATGGAAGGCCCACCATGACCACCCCCGACACCGCCGCCCACCCCACCCCCGACAGGCGCTTCCTGGCCACCCTCTGGCATGCCCTGGGGGGTGACCCGGCCGCCCTGGACCGTGTCACCTTTATCGGCGCCGGCAGCTTGCCGGCCGTCTACCCTGTCACCGACCTGGCCGTGGCCTCGGTGGCCGCCGCCGGGCTGGCCCTGGCTGGGCTGACGGGGGCTGGGCTAACGGGTGCAGGGCTGACAGGAGCTGACGCCGTCGTGGCCGACCGCCGCCTGGCCTCGGCCTGGTTCGGCTATGCCCTGCGGCCCCTGGGCTGGGAACTGCCACCCGTCTGGGACGCGGTGGCGGGCGACTACCGCGCTGCCGACGGCTCGATCCGCCTGCACACCAACGCCCCCCACCACCGCGCCGCCGCCCTGTCCGTGCTGTCGGTGCCGGCGGAGCGCGCGGCCGTGGCCCGCGCCGTCGCCGCCTGGCCGGCCACCGAGCTGGAAACCGCCGTGGTGGCGGCCGGCGGCTGTGCCGCAGCGATGCGCGACGCCGCCGCCTGGGCCGCGCACCCCCAAGGCCGGGCCGTGGCGGCCGCCCCGCTGCTCAGCCTGGATGAGGCGGGGCAGGGGACGGGTCAGGGCGGTGGAGCCTGGCGCCCCAACCCCGCGCGCCCCCTGGCCGGCATCCGGGTGCTGGACCTGACGCGGGTGCTGGCCGGCCCCACCGCCACCCGCTTCCTGGCCGGGTGCGGCGCCCAGGTGCTGCGCATCGATCCGCCGGATTGGGAGGAGCCGGCCCTGGCGCCGGACATGACCCTGGGCAAGCGCTGCGCCCGGCTGAACCTGCGCGCGGCCGACGACCTGGCGACCTTGCGCCGGCTGCTGGCCGGGGCGGACGTGCTGGTCCACGGCTACCGCCCCGACGCCCTGGCCCGCCTGGGCCTGGACGCGGACAGCCGCCGCGCGCTTAATCCCGGCCTGGTGGACATCTGCCTGGACGCCTATGGCTGGACCGGCCCCTGGGCCGGCCGGCGCGGCTTCGACAGCCTGGTGCAGATGAGCTGCGGCATCGCCGAGGCCGGCATGCGCCTGCTGGACCGGGACCGGCCCCGCGACCGGCCCACACCCCTGCCGGTGCAGGCCCTGGACCACGCCACCGGCTATATCCTGGCGGCCATGGCGCTGCGCGGCCTGGCCCGCCGGCGCGAGACCGGGCGCGGCATGGTGGGCCGCACCTCCCTGGCCGCCACCGCCCGCCTGCTGATGGAGGGCGGGGCGGGCCGGTTGGACGCGCCGCCGCTGGCGCCGGAGACCGACGCCGATTTCAACCCGGTCGTCGAGCAGACCACCTGGGGCCCCGCCCGCCGCCTGCGGCCGCCGGTGGCCGTGGCCGGGGCGCCCCTGGCCTGGGACCGGCCCGCCAGCCCCCTGGGCAGCGCGTCGGCCGCCTGGGAGTGAGCTTGGTCATTGCAATTGCGAATTACTCTTATCTATAGTGCCGGACGCTAAAGGGTGCTGGCCGGGGGGATGATCGGTCGGGCGCCCGTGACACGCGTGGGAACACGACACGCTTGAAAAATGGGCGACGGCATGACGGCGACGATGGGCTTTTTGGGGGGCTTGGCCCTGACGGTGCTGGGCATCGTCCTGCTGCGGCGGGTGTGGGCCTCGGCCACGGCGCCGCGCTGGCACACCCTGCCGGGCTGGGGCCTGATCCTGGCCGGTTTCGCCGGCTGGCTGGCCGTGGCGGATGCCGACAAGGCCATCACCATTGGCGTGCTGGCGTTCTCGCTGGTGGGCGTCGCCGTGCTGGTGGCCGGCCGCGACCGCCGCCGCCGCCCGCACCGCGCGCCCAAGGCGCCCAGCGCTAAAACGCCCAAAGCCGGCGCGTCCCCGGCCAAAACGATGGGAGCCAGCTCGGCGGCCAGCCGCCCCTGGGTCACCGCTCTACGCGGCACGGCCCGCGTCCTGCTGGCCGGCCCCCTGGCCGCCGGCATCGGCCTGTCCCTGGCGGCGCTGGTGGCGGTGCGGGGCGGTGGGCTGGAGGGGGACCGGCTGGTGGCCGGCGGCTTCGTCGGGCCCATCGCCTGGGGCATCGCCATGACCTGGGCCCTGGCCGACGCGCGCCTGGCCCGGGTGGGCCTGCTGCTGCCGCTGACGGCCGGCGCCGCCGTGGCGGCCGCCTGGCTGGCCCGTGCCTGACTCAATAGGGGACATGATCATGCTGAAGCGCTTCGCCGCCCGCGTCCTGGCCCGCCGCGCCCGACCCTCCGCCAAGAGCGGCCTGGTGCAGTCGGCGCTGGCCGGCCATTCGGCCCTGGGCCTGGCCCTGGGCGCCCTGATCTACATCGTCTGCCTCAGCGGCGCCGTCGCCGTCTTCGCCGACGACCTTGGCCGCTGGGAATGGGCCGCCACGCCGGAATCCGCCAGCGTGGCGCCCGAAGCGGTGGACAAGGCCATGGCGGCGGGCCTGGTCCGCGCCGCGGAAATGGCCGGCGGCGTGGAGAAGGTCAGCGTGCTCTACACTCTGTTGCCCCGCCCGGATTGGCCGCACCTGGCGGTGCGCGCCTATACCCTGGGCGGGGGCGAGGTCACCTGGCAGGCGGATGCCGACGGCGTGCTGGCCGACGCCCCGTCCGACAAGTGGACCGACGTCATCGGCGACGTGCATCTGGGCTTGACCCTGCCTGGCCTGTGGGGCGGGCTGGTGGTCGGCACCGTCGGCATCGCGCTGATGTCGCTGCTGTTCTCGGGCATCCTGGCCCACCCGCGCATTTTCCGCGACGCCTTCGCCCTGCGCCTGACCGGCGGGCGGCGGCTGGGGCTGGCCGACCTGCACAATCGCCTCAGCGTCTGGGGCCTGCCCTTCCATCTGGCCCTCAGCGTCACCGGCACGCTGTTCGCGCTGGCCAGCCTGATGGTGGTGGCCATCGCCCAGGTGGGCTATCACGGTAATCTCGCCCGCGCCTCCGCCCCCTTGCGGGGGCCGATGGTGGCGGTGGACGCCGCCGCCCAGCCGCTGCCGCCCCTCGCCCTGCTGCAGGCCCAGGTGGCCGACCCCACGCCGGGTGCCGCCCGCATCTCCCGCTTTTACTATGTCGAGCGGCCGGGCACCCGGGGACAGCGCGTCCTGCTGGACATGACCCGCCGCGACGGCCTGACCCAGGGCGACCGCTTCTATTTCGATGGCGAGGGCAAGTTGCTGGCCCCGGCTGGTTTCCTGGACGGCTCCATCGGCCTGCGCGTCTATGGCGCCTCGCTGGCTCTGCACTGCGCCACCTTCGGCGGCCTGGCGGTGCGCCTGGCCTATGGCGTGCTGGGCCTGGCGCTCGCCGTCGTCTCCGCCACCGGCTTTTCCATCTTCCTGGCGCGGCGGCGTGATCGGGGCCGGCCGCTGCCGGGGCTGGAGCGCGCCTGGGCCGGTGTCACCTGGGGCGTGCCCCTGGCCATGGCCCTGTCCGCCGCCTGCACCCTGGTGCCGGGACTGGCGCGGGAGCCGGTCTACATCGGTGCCTTCTGGCTGCCGGTGGCGGCCCTGCCGCTGCTCAGCCTGCTCGTGCCCAGCGGTGAGGGAGCGTCCCGCCTGCTGCGCCGGCTGCTGGGCGGGGCGCTGCTGTTGCTGGCCGTCGCGCATCTGGCCAGCCACGGCCTCGGCCTGCCGGGCGCCGCCTTGGTGGTGGACCTGATCCTGGCGGGGGCCGGCGCCGGCTTCATCGCCAGCACGGGCGTCATCGGGCGCCGCGCGGCCGCACCAGCCGCCCCAGCCTCCGTCGCGCCTTAGGCCGGGTCGGTCCCGCCCACCACCATGGTGCGCAGGATGGCGGCGACATCCTCGGGAATGGGGGTGGGGCGGCGGGTGGCGTTGTCGACATAGACATGGACATAGTGGCCGGCCGCCGCCGGCGCGTCCTCATCATTGCGGAACAGCGCCAGCTCATAGCGCACGCTGCTGCGGCCCATGTGCGCCACCCGCACGCCCACCGTCACCCGGTCGGGGAAGGTGATGGGCGCGAAGTAGCGGCACTGCGTCTCCACCACCAGGGCGATGGCCGTGCCCTTCTCCGGCGCCAGCACGCCCTTTTCGATCATGTGCTGGTTCACCGCCGTGTCGAAGTAGCTGTAATAGACCACGTTGTTGACATGGCCATAGGCGTCGTTGTCGGCCCAGCGGGTGGTGATGGGCTGGAAGTGGCGATAGTCGGCGCGGCTTTCGGGCGTGCTCATGGGCGTCCTGCGGGTGCGGGATGGGGACCCCTCAGGACATACCCGCGAAGACGGCGACGGCGCCACCGGTTTTGCCGGGGCGCCGCTCCGTAAGGGGTATGGCGGGCGTTACGCCGCTGTCCTACTCAGCCGCCGCGGTGGCCGCCTTGGCCCGCTCCTCCGCCACCAGGGGCTGCTTCCACAGCTTGCCCACGGCGGTCTTGGGCAAGGTGTCCCGGAACTCCAGCGCGGCGGGCAGTTCGTGCCGGCCCAGCTTGTCCGCCAGGAAGGCGCGCAATTCCTCCAGGGTGAAGGCCGCCGCGCCGGGCCGCAGGGTGACGAAGGCCTTGGCGCTTTCCCCGCGATAGCTGTCGGGGATGCCGATGACGATCACCTCCGCCACGGCGGGATGTTCGTAGATCGCCTCCTCCACCATCCGGGGATAGACGTTGTAGCCGCCGGACAGGATCATGTCCTTGCGCCGGTCGACGATGAACATGAAGCCGTCCTCGTCCAGGTAGCCGATGTCGCCGGTGCGGAACAGGCCGTCGACGAAGGCTTCACGCGTCTCGTCCGGCAGCTTGTAATAGCCTTGGGTGACGTTGCGGCCCTTGATGCAGATCTCGCCCTTCTCATTGGGGCCCAGGGCGGTGTGCGGGTCCGCCAGGTCGCGGATTTCGATGGTGATGCCGGGCATGGGGATGCCGGCCGATCCCACCTTGCGCTTGTGCGGCGGCGTGATGGTGCCGGCGGGGCTGGTCTCGCTCATGCCCCAGCCTTCCAGGACGGGCTTGCCCGTCACCGCCTCGAACTCATGCGCCAGTTCCACCGGCAAGGGCGCGCCGCCGCTGCCGATGAACTTGAAGCTGGAGAAGTCGATGTCCTTGACCCGGGGGGAGGAGGCGATGGCCCGGTGCATGGTGGGCACGCCGGCGAACAGGGTGGGCCGGTAGGTTTGGATGCTGTCCAGCACGGCGTCGGTGTCCCAGCGCGGGTGCAGCACCATGCGATAGCCGTTGCGCATGGCCCGCACCATCAGCGTGTCCAGCGCATAGATGTGGAACAGGGGCAGGGCCACCAGCAGCGTTTCCTGACCGGGCGTCAGACCCAGGAAGCGGCTGAAAGTGTCATAGGCGTCGGCCGAGGCGCTGAGGTTGCCATGGGTCAGCATGGCGGGCTTGGGCAGGCCGGTGGTGCCGCCGGAGAATTGCAGCGTCGCCAGGTCGTCCAGCGTCGGCGCCGGCCAGCCGGCCGCCGGTGCCGCCGCCGGGGCCAGCAGGGCGGTGAAGGGCAGGGCGCCGGCGGGCAGGGCCTCGGCCCCCCCTTGCCCCTGGCCGGCGAAGTCGGTGGGGCCCGCCACCACCAGGCGCACGCCCGGGGCCAGGGGCAGTTTGTCCGCCAGCCCGGCGAAGCTGACGACCAGGCGGACATCCGCCTTGACCTGCTTGTGCGTCAGCTCCCGCTCGGCATCCAGGGGGCTCATCGGCACCACCACGCCACCGGCCTTCAGTACGGCGTAGAAGGCCAGGACGAAATGCGGGGTGTTGGGCAGGTGCAGGCCGACATGCACGCCGGGCCCCACGCCCAGCGCCGCCAGGTTGGCCGCCACGCGGGCGCACAGCGCGCCGAAGGTGGTGAAATCCACCGTCTGGCCCATGCAGGTCAGGAAGGGCTGGGTGGGCCAGGTGGCCACGGCGCGGTCCAAATCCTCCACCAGCGTGGGCAGGGGCGGCTCGCTGTTCCAATCGACGCCCGGCGGATAGGACTTTTCCCACAGCATCGTCATGGCGATGGTTTCCTTCCGTTATGTGTCCAGCCTTCGCGTGAGGCCGGGTTAGCCAGCGCCATGCTTTCATAAGGGGCGGGCCTTTGCCAAGCGCCACGGCGGGGTGCGACAGTGATGCGGCCTTCCGGGATAAAGGCTTTTTGATTTTCGTGCCGTGGCTTTCGCATCGAACTTTAAGGCGGCCTTGCCGTCTCTTGGCGCCACGCCGGCATCCCCGCCGGCCAGAGAGCCAGAGACACCTTCCCATGTCGCATTCCATCCAGTCCACCATTCCGCGCCGCCGCACCGCCCGGCACATCGCCTCGGCCACGGCCGCCTGTGCCCTGGTGCTGGCGGCGGGTGCCGCCCGCGCCGATGACACGCTGGCCGCGCCGACGGACATCACCATCAGCGGCCTGGTGGAGGCCGGCATCACGGCGGCGAACCATGGCCTGGACCGCGGGCCCAACTACGGCCACCTGTTCACCGACCGTACCGACCAACTGGTGCTGAACCAGGCGGTGGGCACCATCGCCAAGGATGCCGGCTCCGGTGACGATTTCGGCTGGGGCTTCAAGCTGCAGGGCCTCTATGGCACCGACGCCCGCTACACCCACTTCCTGGGTGAACTGGACCGCGCCATCGGCGAACGCACGCAGTTGGACATCGTCGAGGCCAACCTCACCGCCCACATCCCGCGGGTCGCGGGTGGCAGCCTGGATCTGAAGGTGGGGCAGTATGCCTCCCCCTTGGGGGCGGAGACCATCGTGGCATCCGGCAACCCGCTGTACAGCCACAGCTACATTTTCAATTTCGGCCTGCCGTTCAAGCACACCGGCGCGCTCGCCACCCTGCACCTGGCGGGCGGCATCGACCTTTACGGCGGTGTCGACAGCGGCGTGAACACCAGCCTGGGGCGCGATGGCGACAACAACGACGCCTGGTCCGGCATCTTCGGTTTTGGTTACGCCACGGCCGACGGCACCGCCACGCTGGTGGCGCTGACCCATGTGGGGCCGGAGAACGCCAGCACCAAGGCTCCCCTGGGTTTGGCGCGCGCCAATGACGAGGCGCGCTGGATCAACGACGCCGTGCTGACGGTGAAGGCCAACGACGCCCTGACCCTGATCACCGAGCTGAACTATGTCCGCGACGACCTGGTGAAGGCGGAGGCGTTCGGCGCCGCCCAGTACGCCACCTGGAAGTACAGCGACGCCCTGTCGCTGACCCTGCGGACGGAGCTGTTCCGCGATGTCCAGGGCTTCTACGTCTCGGCCTATCAGCGCAATCAGGACTATGCGCTGGCGGAGGCCGGGTGGCCGACGCGCGCGCCGGTGCTGTCGGCCGGCCAAGGGGCGACTTACATGGCGCTGACCGCCGGGGTGACCTGGAAGCCGGCGGCCAGCCTGGGCTGGGACGCCCTTCCCGACGGGCTCGCCCTGCGGCCGGAGGTACGCTACGACCGCTCGCTGGGCAACGCCCGGCCCTTCGCTGGAGAGCAGGGGCAGACGACCTTCGGCCTGGACATGCTGATCCCCTTCGGCGCCTGAGCCGTCGGTCGCTGTACCGCCTTTTTCATAACAACGATTGCGAGAGTCCCATGAGGACGCAGCTGTGGGGTTGCCTGGGCCTGGTGACGGGGTTGGCGCTGACGCCGGCCTTCGCCCAGGGGAGTGCCAACGGCGACAGCGCCCCGGCTGGCCACCAGGTCGGTAAAGCCAGCTGGTATGGGCGGGAGCATGCGGGCCACCGCACCGCCAGCGGCGAGGCCTACGACCCCGAGGGCCTGACCGCCGCGCACCGCACCCTGCCGCTGGGCACGGTGATCGAGGTGTCGGCCCACGGCCAGATGGTGAAGGTGCGGGTGAACGATCGCGGCCCTTATGTCCAGGGCCGGGTGTTGGACCTCTCGGCCGCCGCCGCCCGCGTCCTGGGCCTGGATCGTACCGGCACCGCCGTGGTCAGCATCCGCCCCACCGGCGCCGTCTGCCCCGCCAACCGGGCCTGCGACACACCGCCGGAAACGGTGGCGGAGGCGGGATCGCCCTGAGGTCCCACGAAACGGAAAAGCCCTTCCTCGGGAGGGGCCGGCGCCGGCGAGTGCCGGCCCCTCTTTTCTTTAGGCGACGCCCAGCAAGACCTCCGTCACCTCCTCCGAGAACCACTTGCGCTGGCCATCGACCAGCACGCCGCCCTTGCCGTCAGCGGGCGCCCTTGCCACCGGCAGGCCGTGGTCCAGCAGGGCCTGGGCGCACGCCGGCCAGTCGCCGCTTTCCTCCGGCAGGTTCAGCGAGGCCCAGGACAGGGTGCCGCTGACGTCGTCGCCATAGCCGTGGCGCTCCGTCCAGCGGGCGCCGTGGTCCAGCAGGAAGCGGGCGAGGGCGGCGTCGCCGCGGAACACGGCGTGGTTCAGGGCGGTGGCGTTCCAGTCCCCCGCCTGGACATCCAGGGGCCAGCCCAGGCGGACCATGACGGCGATGGCGGCGTCGCAGCCCCCTTGCGCCGCCAGGTCCGGCAGCAGGCGCAACCGCGCCTCCGACAGGCCGACCGGCAGGTCCGCCCGCTGGGCCTGGAGGGTGCGGGCCGCGGCCTCGTCCCCGGCGGCACAGGCGGCCATGAACCGGTCTTCCACCGACAGCGGCGCGTCGCCGCCAGCCTGGCGCAGCAGGTCCGCGACCTCCGTCATGCCATAGCGCAGGGCGACCGTGTAGGCGGCGATGCCGTCCGGCGTGCTGGCGCTCGGGTCAGCCCCGGCCGCCAGCAAGGCCGCGATGTGGGCGGGCGAGCGGCGGCGGTGGATGGCCCACAGCAGCGGCGATCCCCAGTCGGACAGCGGGCGGTTGCGCGCCTGTTCGTTGGCGTCGCCGCCGTGGGCCAGCAATAGCTGGAGCACCGGCAGGTTGTCCATGTCCAGCGCCCGGTACAGGGCGTTGGACCCGCTAACTCGGGCACCGGCCTTCAGCAGCAGGTCCACGCAGGCCGGACTTTCCAGGGCATGGTACAGCGATTCCCCATCGTTGGGATCGGCGCCGGCCTGCAGCAGCAGGGCCGTGAGGCCGGGGTCGTGGTTCTGCCCGGCAGCGCCATAGAGGGCGGACAGGCGTTCCGTCTCCGACGGCTGCGCCACGCTGGCGGGCGGCCAGCGGTTGCCCACCGCCTGGTTGGGGTCGGCGCCGGCGGCCAGTAGCGCGCCGGCGCAATCCCGCAAGCGTTCGGTAAAGCCGGGCACCCGCACCAGGCTGGAATGGGTGACGGCCACCAGGGGCGGCAGGTTCAGCGGGCCGCCGGGGCGGTCCACCCAGGTGGGGTCCCGGGCGATTGCCTGGCGCACGCGCGTCGCATCGCCCATGGCGCAGGCCAGGATGGGGTCGCCCACCGCGACGTCCGGGGTCTCCGCCAGCAGGCGGACGGCGGCGGCCGGGCGGGGGCGGCGCATGCTGCCGCTGATGTCGCCGGCATAGACCAGGCGCAGCCATTCCAGCCGGGCCTCCGCCTCGTTCGCGGTGGCACGGCGGCTGGCGACGAAGGCGTCCAGATCCGCCCAGGAGGGGAAGCCGTATTCCCGTGCCAAGCAGGACTGGGCATCGTGCAGCCGCAGCCGCTGCGCCGCCAGGCTTGCGTCGTCCCGCCCTTGCGCCGCCGGCAGGCTGGCGCGGAAACGGGCGAGGGCGTCGGCATCGCCGCGCCGATAGGCCGCCAGCAGCTCCTTGGCCTGGCGTTTCAATTGGTCGAGGTGGGGATGGGGGGAAGCGGTCGGGCCATAAAGCGAACCTCCGTGCGTGAAGCGCCGACGACCCGCAAATCCGACTGCACAAAGGTCGAATGTGACCGATGGTGATGGTGCCAGGGGGCTCAGCCCTTCCCGCGGGTCCGGAGGCGGCATGGCGACCGCGCCCCGGCACGATAGGGCGGCGGGGCGGTCCGATCAACAGCCTTGGGCATATTTCCAGTGGGCAGGTGGAAATCCCGGGCCGCCGCCAAATTCTTCTTCCCGGTTGCCTCGCGACGCCTGGCCTATCCGGACCCCCCTGAATGACAGATGATCTCAGCACGATCCGCTCCGCTGCCCGGACATCAGGCACCGTCCTGGACGACCCGGATGATCTGGAGAACCTGGCCATCTTCCATTGGCTGGGGCACCACGCCCTGATCAACCGCAAGGGTGCCCGGCATTTCGTCATCGGATCGGAGCTTCTGACCCTGTTCTGGCAGGCCCGGTTCAAGAAGTTCGGCAGCGCCGATGAGATCAAGCATCTGCTGGCGCCCCTGGCCGGTCGCCATCCCGACACCGTCGCCCTGGGAACACTGACCCGGTTGCTGACGGGTATCGGCGACACACCGCACAACAACGCGGAGGTCATCACCATGACCGCCGCCGCCATCCTGGCCGGCCGCCTCTGGTTCCTGGATGTGCCGCGCCGCATGCCCGTCGTGGTCACCCGGACCGATCCCGCCGTGTATCAGGCGCTGAACGGCCAGTATGGCACCAACATCAACTTCACCTTCCTCAGCCAATTCGAAGGCGGTCAGCAGCTGCGCGGCTATGTTCCCTTTGGCAATGACGGCCTGGTCGCCGGTTCCAGCGGCATGACGGTGGCCACGGGCTTCGACGTTGGCCAGAAGAACGAGGCGGAATTGAAGGCCATGGGATTGCCACAGGATGTGATCAGCCTGGTTTCGCCGTTCGCCCACCATAAATTCAAAGGCATGACCAAGATCCAGGTGGCGAAATGGGTGAAGGACACGGCCCCGCTGCCCATCCTGACCAAGGCGCAGGCCGACGCGGTGGACAAGGCCGTGCACGGCGATGTGCTGAACGCCATCAAGAACGCCTGGGACCAGGGCCGGGAGGAGGGCGTTCCGACGTTCACCGAACTGCCGACGCCCTGGCAGACGGTCTTGTTCTCCCGCGCCTTCCACCAGGGCAATGGTGTCGCCAGCACCAGCGTGGCGCAGCCCTTCTTCAACGCCGCTTTCGCCGGCAAGTGGGACGAGGCGGTGACGGCGCTGCGGAATTACGCGGTCTCCCAGGATTGGTATAAGCAACGGGTGACCAGCGAGGCGGCCTATCTGGATACCCAGAAGCCGCCGCCGGTCACGCCCCCGGGCCGGCGTGGTTGAGCCGGCCTCTTCACCCGCCTTCGATGATGAAATGAACGGGAAATCATGATCGCCCTCAGTCGTCTGTGCTCCGCCGCCGTCTTGATGCTGACCCTCCTCCTGGCCGCAGGGGGGCGGGCGGCGGAACAGCCTGCCGGCGGGGGGGCTGGCGGTGATCTCGTGACCCAGGCGATCCGCCTGCTGCATCCCCACTACACGGCGGCCAACCCGGCGCTGGGCCCCGTGCCGCTGGAGGATCATCTGTTCCTGCTGGGCGTGCCGGCGTTCAAGAGCTGGACACCGGCGGAAAGCCCGCTGTTGCCAGCCGACCTGCGCATCCTGGCCTTGGCCGAGCGCGATGAGGCCGACGGCGGCCTGAGCTTCGCGGTGGAGGTTGGGCTGTTCACCGTCAAGGGCGGCACCTTGGCCCTGCTGACCAGTGCGAAGCTGGACGATCCGGACATGGTGACGGACCAGGGCGCGCACCTGGTGGGGGCGACGCTGGACCTTGCCCCCTATCGCATCCGGGAGGGGGAGACGGCGTTCGGCGTGCGGGTGCAGTCCGCCTATGACGCCGCCGGGGCCGGCGCCCATGTCGGGGGCGAAACGCTGTACCTGCTGCGCCCGCTCAAAGACGCCGAACCGGCGGTCATCTTCTCCGCCCCGGTGGCGTACGAGGACGCGGACGGCAAGGCGGCGCCCAAGGGCACGCTGGTCATCAGCCAGAAGAAGACCCAGGGCTTTTATGACCTGCTGCTGAAGACGGGCGCCAAGTCCACGGTTTATCGCTGGACGGGGGATGCTTATGAGAGGCAGGGGGGGTGAATTGGGCGCGCGCTGGTCTTTTGTTCCGGCGGGCGCCTATCAGGCTTGGCGTCTCAACTGGTTGACAGCGGGGCAGGAAGTGGATGTGCCGTTAAACGAACCTCGATTAGTGAGGCCTCAATGATCAGCACATCCGCACAAGGAGCAGATTTAGATGATTACGCCAACCAGATTTCCGCTGGAATTTGGTTAGTGTCGTCATGCTCTAGTTTTCTTCAGGAGAGTGCTCTGGCATCTATTTTCGCCTGGGATCCAGCCAAAATTTGTCCATATTTTCAACGCGTTTAATTGTCGAGGGACCGACCTTTGTAGACAGACGCTCGAAACTCTCCCATGCCGGTGTCTGTTATTAATTATAATAGGGATAGCGTCGAGCGTCGCACGTGTTCATTAGAGATTTCCGTTGAGTACCATAGCGAAAAGCGCGGCCTGTTGGCTTTGTTCATATTGAAAATTACTTGAGTTGATGCGCCAATTTGTCATTATTGCATATTTGTAATTATTAAGGTTGTCGTTAAATGCCTCCTGTGCAGTTTGCTTGCCGGTTTGATTTGACTGCCCATTGCTGAAGTCGCATTCAAATTTTGCTCCATACGCGAATAGATTCTGATTTATATTTGGGAAATCGTTGGGATTTGCGCCGCCATATAGTTGAAGGTTTAAGAAATCGACATATGAATTGACCGTGCTTGGATCCAGGTTTCCCGCCTCCGATGGTGACATTGTGAGGTAGTATTTTGTCGCCTGTTTTTGGAATAAGGTTCCAATTGCTGTTATGAATGCAATAAAATTTGATGTGGTTGTTTCGCTGGAGAGGGATGGTTCCCAGTCGATGTCAAACCCAATCAGCCCGCTTCCTTGCATATAAAATAGCAAGTTTGCGGCGAATTGATCAGCGGCGGTTGTTATTTCATCTCCGCTAAGACCGTCAAATATTTGATTTATCGCTCCGGAATTTCCGAAATCAAGTGTTATTGCAATTTTTATATTACTATTTTGTGAATTAGCCTCATCTATGACAAACTTCATATATTGCTGATTCGTGTAAGTGTTGCCTGTAGTGGAGTCTACATGATTTGCTGATTGTATTACGAGCGTATATGCCCCTGGATAAGGGTACATGTTCGCATCCGGTAACGTGCTGGCCTGAACTATTTCACCAAAGCACAAGAAAATCATGTCCATGCTCAGGTAAGTTTTATTTGTGATAAGCGCTTGGTAGGCACTGTTTGAATCCGGGTACGTTGTCCCGGCAGGGTCATCTTCACTAAGCAAAATCCAAGCATTCACAGTTTTTATTGGGAATGAACTCATGGCAATTCTCCTCATTGCTATTTGATGAAACATTGGGCGAAATTTGGTGACCCTGTCGCCTGGATGGGTTTCAAGCATGAGATGTGCCAGATTTTTTCATCTGCCAATTGATGATGATGCCCTAAATATCGAACAATTCGCCTCAACGAGGGCACGTCGGACGTGTCGGACATGTCTGGTCGCGATCTTCGCGGTCCTCGGACTTGACCGTCCCATTAAAATCCTTTTATTTCCGCCCCCCGGCTTTGCCATCGAATTTTGATGGCCATCGGCGGTTTCCTCAGCGTCGACCCATTCCGCCCGGAAGCGCCTTCCCCGAAAGGCTTCCGGGCTTCGTTCGTGAGGAACAACCGCATGCTCGACGTCATCCTTGTCGCCCTCCTGGTGGGGCTTTTCGGGCTGGGCGTGGCCTACGCCTATGCCTGCGAGAGGCTGTGAGGCGCCCATGTTCGATCTGATCCTGGGCGCCGCCGTCTCGGTCGGCCTGACCCTTTACCTCGTCTATGTCCTGATCCGGCCAGAACGGTTCTGAAGACGGACGCTTTTTAGGCGCCCGTCGCGCATGCGGAGATTTTTCCCGTGACCTTCAACGGCATTCTTCAGATCGCGCTGTTCGCCGCGATCATCGTGGTCCTGACGCGGCCCCTCGGCGGCTTCATGACCCGTGTCTTTTCCGGTGAGCGCACGCTCATCGGCCGGGCGCTGGGCCCGGTGGAGCGCGCCATCTATCGCCTCTGCGGCGTCGATGAGACGACGGAGCAGCATTGGCTGACCTACGCCGTCGCCCTGCTGCTGTTCAACATGATGGGCGCTTTGGTGCTGTACGCGCTGATGCGCCTGCAGGCCCTGCTGCCCTTCAACCCGCAGGGGCAGGTGGCGGTGACGCCGGACCTGTCGTTCAACACCGCCATCAGCTTCGTCACCAACACCAACTGGCAGTCCTATGGCGGTGAGACCACGATGGGCTATCTGGTGCAGATGGCCGGCCTGACGGTGCAGAACTTCATGTCCGCCGCGACCGGCATCGCGCTGGCCCTGGCGCTGGTGCGCGGCTTCTCCCGCCGGGGTGCGCGCACCATCGGCAATTTCTGGGTGGATCTCACCCGCTGCACCCTCTATGTGCTGCTGCCCGCCTGCATCGTCATGACCCTGTTCTTCGTCTGGCAGGGCGTGCCGCAGAACCTGGGGGCCTATACCGAGGCCACCACGCTGGAAGGCGCCAAGCAGCTGATCGCGCAGGGCCCCGTGGCCTCGCAGCTGGCCATCAAGATGCTGGGCACCAACGGCGGCGGCTTCTTCAACGCCAACTCCGCCCACCCGTTCGAGAACCCCAACGCCCTGGTCAACCTGGTGCAGATGGTCGCCATCTTCGCCATCGGCGCCGGCCTGACCAACGTGTTCGGCCGCATGGTCGGCAACGAGCGCCAGGGCTGGGCCATCCTGGCCGCCATGGGCGTGATGTTCCTGGTGGGCGTCGGCGTCTGCTATTGGGCGGAGGCCCAGGCCAACCCGCTGCTGGCCGGCCTGCCGGTCGACCAGGTGGCGAGCGCCCTGTCGCCCGGCGGCAACATGGAGGGCAAGGAGGTGCGGTTCGGCATCGCCAACACCGCCCTGTTCGCCACCATCACCACCGACGCCTCGTGCGGCGCCGTCATCGGCTGGCATGACAGCTTCATGCCCCTGGGCGGCCTGGTCCCCCTTGTCAACATGCTGCTGGGCGAGGTCATCGTCGGCGGCGTGGGCGCCGGCCTCTACGGCATCCTGCTGATGGCCATCATCGCCATGTTCGTGGCCGGCCTGATGGTGGGCCGCACGCCGGAATACATCGGCAAGAAGCTGGAGGCGAAGGAGGTGAAGATGACGGTGCTGGCCATCCTGGCCATGCCGCTGGTCATCCTGCTGTTCACCGCCATTTCCTCGGCCATTCCCCTGGGCACGGCCGGGGTGGCCAACAACGGCCCGCACGGCTTCTCGGAAATCTTCTACGCCTATGCCTCGGGTGCCGCGAACAACGGCAGCGCCTTCGGCGGGCTGTCGGCGAACACGCTCTGGTACAACACCACCCTGGGCGTGACCATGTTCGTCGGCCGCTTCTTCATCATCATCCCGGCCCTGGCCATCGCCGGCGCCCTGGCGGCGAAGAAGACCGTGCCCGCGTCCGGCGGCACCTTTCCCACCACCGGCCCGCTGTTCGTCAGCCTGCTGGTGGGCGTGATCCTGATCGTGGGCGGCCTGACCTACTTCCCCGCCGTGGCGCTGGGGCCGGTGGTCGAGCACCTGCAGATGATGGCCGGCACCACCTACTGACCCCCGGGTAGAAGCCCCGCATTGGCGTCATCCGTTCTTCGGAGATTTTAAGATGTCATCCCCTTCCATGTTCCACCCGGGGCAGCAGCCGGCCCCCCAGCCGGCGCCAGCCCCGTCCGCCCGCCGGTCGGCCAAGTCGGCGCTGCTGGACCCCGCCATCCTGGGCCCGGCGGTCAAGGCCAGCTTCACCAAGCTGAACCCCGCCACCCTGGTGCGTAACCCGGTCATGTTCCTGGTGGCGGCGGTGGCCCTGCTGACCACCGTGCTGCTGGCGCGCGACCTGGTGACCGGCGCCCCGGGCGCTGGCTTCTCCTTCCAGATCGTGCTGTGGCTGTGGTTCACGGTGCTGTTCGCCAACTTCGCCGAGGCGGTGGCCGAGGGCCGGGGCAAGGCCCAGGCCGATAGCCTGCGCAAGACCCGCACCGAGACGGTGGCCAAGCGCCTGACCGGTCCCATGGTCGCCAGGGGGGCGGCCGTTACCAGCTTTCAGACGGTGGGGGCCGCCGACCTGAAGGTGGGCGACCATGTCGTGGTCGACGCCGGCGACATCATCCCCAGCGATGGCGAGATCGTCGACGGCATCGCCACGGTGGACGAGTCCGCCATCACCGGTGAATCCGCCCCGGTGATCCGGGAGAGCGGCGGCGACCGCTCGGCCGTCACCGGCGGCACCCGCGTGCTGTCGGATCGCATCATCGTCCGCATCACCGCCGCCCAGGGCTCCACCTTCCTCGACCGCATGATCGCGCTGGTCGAGGGGGCGGAGCGGCAGAAGACCCCCAACGAGATCGCGCTCAACATCCTGCTGGTGGGTATGAGCCTGATCTTCATCCTGGCGGTCGTCACCATCCCGGGCTTCGCCGCCTATGCCGGCGGGTCGGTGTCGGTGGTGGTGCTGGTGGCGCTGTTCGTCACCCTGATCCCCACCACCATCGGCGCGCTGTTGTCCGCCATCGGCATCGCCGGCATGGACCGCCTGGTGCGCTTCAACGTGTTGGCCATGTCCGGCCGCGCGGTGGAGGCGGCTGGCGACGTCGACACCCTGCTGCTGGACAAGACCGGCACCATCACCCTGGGCAACCGCCACGCGGCGGAGTTCATCCCGGTGTCGGGTGTCAGCGACAAGGAACTGGCGGAGGCGGCACAGCTGTCCTCGCTCAGCGATGAGACGCCGGAGGGCCGCTCCATCGTCGTCCTGGCCAAGGAGAAGTACGGCCTGCGGGGCAAGGACATGGGCGGCCTGAACGCCCGCTTCGTCCCCTTCGCCGCCCAGACGCGCATGAGCGGCGTTGACCTCGCCAGTGAAAACGGGGAGGGCGGCATCCAGATCCGCAAGGGCGCCGTGGACGCCGTGCTGCGCCATGTGGCGGCCCTGCGCGGCAGCCAGCCGGTGCGCCATCCGGAGCTGGAGGCCATCACCGAGCGCATCGCCAAGGCCGGCGGCACCCCCCTGGCGGTGGTGCGCAACGACCGGGTGCTGGGCGTCATCTACCTGAAGGACATCATCAAGGGCGGCATCCGCGACCGCTTCGCCGAGCTGCGCCGCATGGGCATCCGCACGGTGATGATCACCGGCGACAACCCGCTGACCGCCGCCGCCATCGCGGCTGAGGCGGGCGTGGACGACTTCCTGGCCCAGGCGACGCCGGAGGACAAGCTGGCCCTGATCCGCAAGGAACAGGCCGAGGGCCGCCTGGTCGCCATGTGCGGCGACGGCACCAACGACGCCCCGGCCCTGGCCCAGGCGGACGTGGGTGTCGCCATGAACACCGGCACCCAGGCCGCCCGCGAGGCCGGCAACATGGTGGATTTGGACAGCGACCCCACCAAGCTGATCGAGATCGTGGGCATCGGCAAACAGCTGCTGATGACCCGCGGCGCCTTGACCACCTTCTCCATCGCCAACGACGTGGCCAAGTACTTCGCCATCATCCCGGCGATGTTCGCGGGGCTGTACCCGGCGCTGAACGCGCTGAACATCATGCACTTAGGCACGCCGCAGTCGGCCATCCTGTCGGCCATCATCTTCAACGCCCTGGTCATCATCGCGCTGATCCCGCTGGCCCTGAAGGGCGTGCGGTACCGCGCCCTGCCGGCCGCCAGCCTGCTGTCGCGCAACATGCTGGTCTATGGCCTGGGCGGCATCATCATCCCCTTCATCGGCATCAAGGCCATCGACATGGTCGTGACCGCCGTCGGCCTGGCCTAAAGGAGGCCTCAGAGCCATGCTCAAGCAAATCCGTCCGGCCATCTCGCTGGCCCTGTTCTTCACCGTCCTCTGCGGCCTGGTCTATCCGCTGGCCATGACCCGCATCGCCCACGTCCTGTTCCCGCGC
Source organism: Nitrospirillum karajorum (assembly GCF_036348415.1). Classification (NCBI taxonomy): domain Bacteria; kingdom Pseudomonadati; phylum Pseudomonadota; class Alphaproteobacteria; order Rhodospirillales; family Azospirillaceae; genus Nitrospirillum; species Nitrospirillum karajorum. Next base: position 159,441 of record NZ_JAZBQB010000003.1, on the reverse strand, counting down.
CAGGCCGCCGGCAGCCTGATCACCAACCAGGACGGCACGGTGGTGGGCTCCACCCTCATCGGGCAGAACTTCACGTCGGAGAAGTATTTCTGGGGCCGTCCGTCGGCGACAACCGACACCGATCCCAACGACAGCACCAAGACCATAGCCGCCCCCTACAACGCCGCCAACTCCATGGGCTCCAACCTGGGGCCCACCTCCAAGGCGCTGGTGGACCGCATCCAGGGGGATGCGGAGAAGTATGGTGCCACCAAGGAGCATCCGGTGCCGGTGGACCTGGTGACCACCTCGGCCAGCGGCCTGGACCCCGACATCTCGGCCGCCGGCGCCTATTACCAGGTGGCGCGCGTGGCCAAGGCGCGGGGCATGACCGAGGCCGCCGTGCGCAGCCTGGTGGACGCCCACGTCGAAGGCCGCCTGCTGGGCCTGATCGGGGAGCCACATGTCAACGTCCTGGCGCTGAACCGCGCCCTGGACGCGGCGCACCCCTCGGGTAACTGATTGTCTCGAAAGGTTGAGGGCTCGCTGTCCTGGCATCATGGGCGCTATTGTCGCCCATGATGCCGGGCGACGACCTTTGCCGTTTGCATCGTCTTTGAAAGACCACCCTTGAGCCACGACCACACCACCCGCCCGTCGCCGGACGCCTTGCTGAGCCAGGCCATGCAGGAGCGCCGGGGCAAGCTGCGCATCTACCTGGGGGCCGCCCCCGGCGTGGGCAAGACCTATCAGATGCTGGAAACGGCGCGGCAGCTGAAGGCGGAGGGTGTGGACGTGGTGGTCGGCGTGGTGGAAACCCATGGCCGGCGCGAGACCGAGGCCATGGTGGCGGGGCTGGAGGTCGTGCCCCGCCAGCTGCTGGAGTACAAGGGCCGCACCCTGGAGGAGATGGACATCGACGCCCTGCTGCGCCGCCGTCCCCGCCTGGCCCTGGTGGACGAACTGGCCCACACCAACGCGGCGGGCAGCCGCCACGCCAAGCGCTATTCCGATGTGGAGGAGTTGCTGGCCGCCGGCATCGATGTGCTGACCACGCTGAACATCCAGCATGTGGAAAGCCTGAACGACGTGGTGGCGCAGATCACCCGCATCCGCGTGCGCGAGACCGTGCCCGACAGCGTGCTGGAGATGGCGGATGAGATCGAGGTCATCGACCTGCCGCCGCAGGATCTGATCAAGCGCCTGAACGAGGGCAAGGTTTATATCCGCGAGCAGGCGCAGCGGGCGCTGAAGCACTATTTCTCCCCTGGCAACCTGACCGCCCTGCGCGAACTGGCGCTGCGGCGGACGGCGCAGCGGGTGGACGACCAGATGCTGTCCTACATGCAGCGCCACGCCATCCAGGGCCCTTGGGCGGCGGGCGACCGGGTGCTGGTCTGTGTGTCGGAGGACAAGACCGCCGGCGGCCTGGTGCGCTACGCCAAGCGCCTGGCCGACCGGCTGAAAACCCGCTTCACCGCCCTATATGTCGAGACCGCGCGCACCCAGCGCCTGGGTGAGGCGGCGCGCGACCGCATCGCCGACACATTGCGCCTGGCGGAGCAGCTGGGGGGCGAGGCCATCACCGTGCCCGGCCGCACCATCGCCGCCGACCTGCTGGCCTATGCCCGCGCCAACAACTTCACCCACATCATCATCGGCAAATCCGAACGCCCGCGCTGGTTCGAGATCGTCCACGGCTCCGTCGTGCATGAACTGGTGCGCAAGGCTGGCACCATTTCCGTCCACGTCATCGCCGGCGACGCGGTGGAGGCGGACACGATCCCGCCCAAGATGGTGCGGACCCGCCCCGAATCCAGCGGCCTGGCGTGGCAGCCCTATGGCGTGGCGACGCTGATGGTGGCGCTGGCCACCGTGGCGGGCAGCCTGCTGGGCAACGCCATGGATGTGCGCAACCTGTCGCTGGTCTACATCGCGGCGGTGCTCGCCAGCGCCATCCTGCACGGCTATGGCCCGTCGCTGTTCGCCTCCTGCCTCAGCGTCCTGGCCTACAACTTCTTCTTCCTGCCGCCACTGTACACCTTCACCATCCGCGACCCGTCCAACGTGGTGGCGCTGGTGTTCTTCACCATCGTCGCCGTCTTCACCAGCCGCCTGACGGCGCGGGTGAGGGAGCAGGCGACCATCGCCGCCAACCGTGCCCGCATCACCGCGCAGATGTTCTCCTTCGCGCGCAAGCTGGCCGGCATCGGCGAGATGGAGGATTTGCTGTGGGCCACCACCCACCAGGTGGCGCTGCTGCTGAAGGTGCGGGTCGTGCTGCTGATGCCCGACGACCAGGGCACCTTGGAGGTCAAGGCCGGCTATCCACCCGAGGACCAGGTGGGGGAGATGGACCTGGCCGCCGCCCGCTGGGCCTATGACAACGCCAAGCCCGCCGGTCGCGGCGCCCCCACGCTGCCCGGCACCCAGCGCCTGTTCCTGCCCGTGCGGACGGAACGGGGCGTGGTGGCGGTGGTGGGCGTGGATACCGACGACCCCGGCCCCATCCTGACGCCCGACCAGCGTCGCCTGCTGGACGCCATCATGGACCAGGCCGCCGTGGCCATCGAGCGGGTGAAGCTGGTGCAGGACATCGATAAGGCGCGGCTGGAGGGGGAGACGGAGCGCCTGCGCTCCGCCATGCTGACCTCGCTGTCGCATGACCTGCGCACGCCGCTGGCCGCCATCATCGGCACCGCCACCACCCTGAAAACCGATGCCTTGGCGTCGGAGGGGGAGGGGCTGGAACCCGCCACCCGCGCCCAGCTCACCGGCGATCTGCTGGTGGAGGCGGAGCGCATGGGCCGCTTCGTGCGCAACCTGCTGGACATGACGCGGCTGGAGGCCGGGCTGGACATCCGCCGCGAGCCGACGGACCTGGTGGACGTGGTGCACACCGCCACCCAGCGGGCCAAGCCCGTGCTTGCTGGCCGCCCGCTGGACCTGGATCTGGCGCCCGACCTGCCGCTGGTGCGCACCGACTACCTGCTGCTGGAACAGGTGCTGTTCAACCTGCTGGACAACGCCGCCAAATATTCCGGGCCGGAGGGCAGGGTGGGCGTGAGCGCCGCGCGGCGGCACAACCACGTCGTCATCCGCGTGACGGATGAGGGCGTGGGCATTCCGCCCGACAGCCTGGAACGCATCTTCGACAAGTTCTACCGGGTGGAGGCGCGGGACCACCGCCAGGCCGGCACCGGCCTGGGCCTGGCCATCTGCCGTGGTTTCATGACCGCCCTGGGTGGCACCATCAAGGCCACCAATCGCACCGACCGGACCGGCGCCGTGTTCGAATTGACCTTGCCCACCGACGACGCGCTAGATGCCTGGGTTCTCGGGTAACCCCGGGTTCTCGGGTAAAGAGCATGCTGGACTAGAGTTGAGATCATGAGCAAACCCCATCGCATCCTGGTCATCGAGGATGAAGTCGCCATCAGGCGCCTGCTGCGCGCCGTGCTGGCCCCCCAGGGCTGGACCTTGGTGGAGGCGGCGACGGCGCAGGAGGGGCTGGTGCAGGCCCGCCTGCCGGGCGTGGACCTGGTCTTGCTGGACCTGGGCCTGCCCGATGGCGACGGCCTGGACCTGGTGGGCAAGCTGAAGGCGGAGCGGCCCACGCCCGTCATCATCCTGTCCAGCCGCGATCAGGAGGAGGACAAGGTGGCGGCGTTGGACCTGGGCGCCGACGACTATGTCACCAAGCCCTTCGGCACGGCGGAGCTGATGGCCCGCATCCGGGCGGCCCTGCGCCACGCCGTGCAGCAACAGGGCGGCCGGTCGGTGGTGAACGCCGGCGGGCTGGCCATCGACCTCATCAACCGGCAGGTGACGCGGGGGCCGGAGAAGCTGCATTTGTCGCCCACGGAATTCGACCTGTTGCGTTTCCTGGCGGCGCACGCCGGCAAGATTTTGACCCACCGGCAAATCCTCAAGGAAGTCTGGGGCCCCGCGAAGGAAGACGAGGTGCAGTACTTGCGCGTCTATATCCGCATGCTGCGCCAAAAGATTGAAAGTGACCCCAACGCGCCGGGAATCATTCAGACCGAACCCGGCATCGGCTACCGCTTGGTCATTAGTGACGAATCCCTCTGATTCCACGGACTTTTAACGGAAACGAATCATGGACGGGCATCCATACCCTGCCGGCATCTGCGTTATGCTGCCGCAGTTGGGGCTTCCCAAAGGGGTCAAGATCGCTTATGTGACGGCGATCGGTAACCAGCACGGTTGTTTCCATGCTCCGCTCCAGCGTTGCGCCCCGGTCGGCCTTCGCCGCCCCCAAGGTCGCTGACGTCATGGCGTCGATCGCATCCGATCCGTCGGCCAATCCCTCCGGCACTCCTTCCGCGCTGGCCCCGTCCTCCGTCGGGCTGGGCCTGACGGTGTCGACCAAGGACGCCGTCCTGAAGGAGATCGCGCTGCGCATCGCCGCGGCCGGCGCCCTGGACGCCGGCGCGGTCCTGGACGATTTGCGCGCCCGTGAGGCGCTGGGCTCCACCGGCGTGGGGGCCGGCATCGCCATTCCCCATGCCCGGTTCGCCAGCATCACCCGGCCCATCGGCGCCTTCATCCGCTTGGCCAAGCCGGTGGAGTTCGAGGCCATCGACGGCGCCCCCGTGGATCTGGTGTTCGGCCTGTTGACGCCCGTCCATTGCGGTAATGCCCACCTTCAGGCCCTGGCGCGCATCAGCCGCGCCCTGCGCACGCCTGGTCTGGCCGCCACCCTGCGCGCCGCGCCGGACGCGCTGTCCCTGCACGCCCTGGTCGCCCCCATCCTGGACGCGGGCGCCGCATGCTGAAGTGAAGGGGCGGGGCCGAATTGATGCGGGCGCTGAATTGACCCGCATCAAGGACGCCCACCGGCCCCGGGCCCACTATGGCGGCATCCCAACCGGAGGATGCCGCCATGACCGCGCCCGCCCCGAATTTCGAGATTTTCAAGCCCACCGCCGTCCGCCAGATCATGACGCCCGGCGTCCTGACCGTGCGGCCGGAGACGCCGCTGGTGGATGCCCTGCGCCTGATGGTGCGCAACCGCATCAGCGGCCTGCCGGTGGTGGAGGATGATCCGGCGGCGGATGGCGGCGGCTGCCGCGTCGTCGGCGTCCTGACCGAGGGCGACCTGATGCGCCGCGCCGAGACGGGGACGGAGGCCCCAAGCCACTGGTGGCAGCGCCTTTTCATCACCCCGGGCGACCAGGCCGACCAATACAGCAAGGTCCACGGCCGCCGGGTGGATGAGGTCATGACCCGCAGCGTCCTGACCGTGGACGTGGACGACGACATCGCCACCGCCGTCGCCCTGATGGACCGCCACAAGGTGAAGCGCCTGCCGGTGCTGGCCCATGGCCATTTGGCGGGGGTGATCAGCCGCGCCGACGTGGTGCGCGCCCTGCTGCACACCCTGGACCTGGGCGTGACGCCGGTGGAGGAGCCGCCCTTGCTGGACAGCGAAATCCGTTATCGCCTGCTGGTGGAATTGGCGGACAAGCGCTGGTGGGCCGACAGCCGCGTGGATGTGACGGTCGCCAACGGCATCGTCACCCTGACCGGCGTCGTGTATGACGCCCGTGTGGCCCAGGCCTTCCGCGTGGTGGCGGAAAACGGCCCCGGCGTGCGCGAGGTGCGCGATCAGTTGGTGGTGGCTGAGGGCCTGCCCGGCTGGGCCGGCGTCGATAACGCCTTCGTGGCGTGAGGCAGCTTTGGCCGCCCAACTCGGCAGGTTTTGACCGGCGGCACCCTTTCCTTCCGGTGTCGCCGTCCGGCGATGTGCCGGGAATCAAGGGCTTGGCCATGGCTTGAAAGTTGCATGTTTGTCGTTCATCGCTCACCGATAGATTTTGGGGGAGGGGAACGATGAAAATGATGCCGGTCATCAATTGCGGGGTCAGCACGGGTGTCAGCCACCTGGGGCCGCCGAGCGACGACACCGCCGCCAAGCAGTCGGCGCTGGACCAGATTTTCGCCGTCAGCGACACCGACAAGGATGGCGTCCTCAGCGCGAAAGAGGTGGAGGCCGCCGTCGCGTCCGGCGAAGGCGGCACGGCCGATGCCGACGCGCTGTATGGAAAGTTGAGCGCGGATGGCACCAAGACGGTGGACCGCCAACGCTTCATGTCCAGCTTCCCGGGCGGCAGCCTGACCGGCCCCACCCTGTACCTCCTGGCCCAGACCAAGGACATGAGCGACCACGGCTATGTCGAGACGCGGCACCTGGTGTCCTTGGTCAATCCCGAGACGGGGGAGGAGGACGGCGGCGAATACCCCTGGATTCCGCCAGAGAAGACCGACCCCGGCAGCCCTGTCGCCCGCGCCACCCTGGACATGATGTACGGCGCTTTCGGCCAGGTGGTGAACGACGCCGGCAAGGACATGCTGAAACAGATGCGGGACAACCAGGCGTTCCTGCCGTGACCCATGGGACGGGGCGTCGTGGTTCCGAGGCGCCCCGTCCGCCTATGCCCTGTTGACATTAATCTGATTACTCCGACAAATGAGTGCGGATGTTAGCGTTATCACAGGCGCGACCGCGCTCATCGCCATGGGGCATCGCCATGGGGCGGGCAGCGGCCACGGCAGTCTGACGCGCGCAGAATAAATGAGGGTCCGCAGCGGCAGGTGCGGGACGGGCCCCAGGGAGAACAGCGTTATGCCACGAAGCTGCGACCGACTGCTGGCGCTGACGGTGATCCTTGCCGTGCTGTCCACTAGCGCCGGGGCGGAGCAATTGCCCCTGGCGTCCGGCTGGCGGGTTCATCGCGGCGAGGCGGCGGGCGCCGAGGCCGTGGCTTTCGATGACAAGGACTGGCGCCAGGTCACCGTTCCCCATGACGCGTCCATTGATGATCATGCCGATGGGACGCCGCCGTTCGACGCGCAGGCGGTCGCCGGCCAGGACTCCGGTTACCTGCCGGGGGGACAGGCTTGGTACCGTCGGCATCTGGTGCTGGACGCGGCTCAGGCGGCCCGCGTCGTCCGTCTGAATTTCGAAGCCGTCTACATGGATGCCGACATCTGGCTGAACGGCCAGCGGCTGGCCCGCCATCGCTACGGCTATACGGCTTTCAGCCTGGACCTCACGGGCAAGGTGAGGTCTGGTGATAATGTCATTGCCGTGCGGGTCAATCATCCCGACCCCTCGTCGCGCTGGTATGCCGGCACTGGCCTCATCCGCCCGGTCAGCCTGGATGTCCTGGACCCCGTGCATCTCGATCCGGAGGGCACGGCCGTCACCACCCCGGTGGCCACGGTGCAAAGCGGACAAGTCGCGGTGCGGTCGGCGGTGGTAAACCGTTCGCCCCGCGCGGCGACGGTCGATCTGCTGTCCCAGGTGGTGGCGGCCGATGGCACTGTGGTGGCCCAGGCGCGGCAGGTGCTGCCGGCGGCGGCCAACGGCCGGGTGGAGGGGGCCCAGTCGCTGGGGGTGGACCGGCCGGCGCTGTGGTCGCCGGATGCGCCCAACCTCTACACCCTGGTGCAGCAGGTGCGCGTGAGAGGTGTGCTGAAGGATGAGCGGCGCACCCGTTTCGGCATCCGCACCATCACCGTCGACGCGCGGCAGGGCTTGCGCATCAACGGCCAAAAGGTGGTGCTGAAGGGCGGCAACATTCACCACGACAATTACATGATCGGGGCCGCCGGCCTGCCCGATGCGGACGCGCGTAAGGTCGCGCTGATGAAGGCCGCCGGCTACAACGCCATCCGCAGCGCCCACAACCCGGCCAGCCAGGCGACTCTGGATGCCGCCGACGCGCTGGGCATGCTGGTCATCGACGAGGCCTTCGACGCCTGGGATAAGCCCAAGCGCGCCCAGGACTACGCCCGCTTCTTCGCGCAGGATTGGGTGGCCGACCTGGACAGTCTGGTGGTCAGCGGTCGCAACCATCCCAGCGTGCTGTTCTGGAGCATCGGCAACGAGATACCGGAGCAAGGAACGCCGCAGGGGGCGGAGACGGGCAGGCGCCTGGCGGAGCGGGTGCGCCGCCTGGACCCCACCCGTCCGGTTATCCAGGCGGTCAGCATCGACGGGCCGGACAACGCCCGTCAGTTCGCCGTGCTGGACGTGGCCGGCTATAACTACCGCGCCCATCTCTTCGGCCCCGACCATGTTCAGTTCCCCAACCGGGTCATGCTGACCACCGAGTCCACGCCCCAGGATGCCTTCCAGTATTGGCGGCCGGTCGAAACCATGCCCTGGGTGATCGGCGATTTCGTCTGGACGGCGGTCGACTATATCGGTGAGGCCGGCATCGGCTGGATGGGCTACAGCCAGGATTGGCAGAAGCTGGCGCCCTATCCCTGGACCCTGGCCTATTGCGGCGAGATCGACGCCACGGGCCGCAAGCGGCCGGCCGCCTATTACCGCGAGGTGCTGTGGAAGACGGGCATCGACCCCATTTCCGCCTTCGTGCGCCAGCCGGCGGGGACGGAGGATTTGCCCGACCGGCATTACTTCCCCATCCAGCCGCCGCATCTGGACTGGTCGCTGGATGATGTCCATCCCAGCTGGACCTGGCCTGGGCAGGAGGGCAAGCCGCTGGAGGTGGTGGTCTACTCCGAATTCCCGGAGGTGGAGCTGTTCCTGAACGACCACAGCCTGGGCCGCCGCGCGGTGGGCGTGGCCAGCGAATACAAGGTGACCTTCCAGGTTCCCTATGCGCCCGGCCGTCTGGTCGCCGTCGGCTATCGCGATGGCCAGCCGGCAGGGCGGTGGGAATTGCGCACGGCTGGCGTGCCGGCCCAGGCCCGGCTATCGCTGGACCGGACGGCGATGCGGGCCAATGGCGAGGATTTGGCCTATCTGACGGTGGAATTGGCTGACGCCGACGGCACGCCCGTTTACGCGCGGGATGCCGATCGCCTGGTGACCGCGCGGGTTGCGGGCGCCGGCGTGCTGGCCGGCATGGGGAATGGCGATCCCCGCGATGCCGGCAGTTTACAGTCCGGCCAGCGGCGCACCTTCCATGGCCGCGCGGTCCTGGCCATCCGGGCCGGTACCCGGGCGGGGCCCCTCACGGTCGACATCGACGTCGCGGGGCTGCCCACGCGCCGGGTCACGCTCGATGCCATCTCCCCTTGATCCAAGCCTCATAAAACAAAAGACGACAGGGACGGCCATGCGCTCATCATTGAAGGACTTCATGTCCAAGTCTCTCCTGCCAACCATCGGCATGCTGCTGGCGCTCACTGTGACGGCCCGGGCCGATACCGTGGTGGAAAGGTTGGACGGTGCCGGCTCGCTGGCCTTGCGCACCGAGCGCGGCGTTCTCACCATCGAGCCCTGGCAGGATGGCATCATCCACGTCCGGTTCGGGACGCCGGGCTATCGCGGCAACTACAATCCGGCCGTCATCGCCCAACCCGGCACTGTCGCCTTCCAGGTCGAGGAGACGCCTGACGCCTATGTGCTGACCACCGCGCGGCTGCATGTCCGCGTCGCCAAGCGGACGGCGGCCGTAACCTTCCTGGACGCCAAGGACCATGTGATCCTGGAGGAGGGGGAGCGTGACGCCGGGGTGGGGGCCACCCAGTGGTTCAAGACCGCGACACCGATTTATGGATTGGGCCAGCACCAGAATGGCGTTCTGGACTACAGCGGCCATACCATCCACCTGCAGCAGGCCAACACCGACGTGGGCATTCCCATGCTGGTGTCGCCCACGGGCTTCGGCCTGTTGTGGAACAACGCCTCCGTCACCGATGTCGACGTCGCCACCGGCGCGTTGCCGCTGGGCATCCGGTCGGAGGCGGGGCCGGGCATCGATTATCACTTCATCCTGGGACCCAAGCTGGATGAGGTGATCGCCGGCTATCGCGCGCTCACCGGCGACGTGCCGTTGATGGCCCGCTGGACCTGGGGCATGTGGCAGTCCAAGGAACACTACAGCACCCAGGATGAACTGGTCGCCATCCCACGGCGCTACCGGGACATGGGCGTGCCCATCGATGTCGTGGTGCAGGATTGGCAGTATTGGGCGGGCGGCCAGTGGGGCAGCCACCGGTTCGAGGAGTCACGCTACCCCGACCCCAAATCCATGGTGTCGGCGATCCATGATCTGCACGTCCACACCATCATCTCGGTATGGCCGCGCTTCGACCTCGGCACCGCCAACCTGGCGGAGTTGGATCAGGCCGGCGCGGCCTTCCCGGACGCCTTCAACAATGTCTACCCCGTCGGCTTCGGCCGCTGGTACGACGCCTGGAGCCCCAAGGGACGGGAGATCTATTGGTCCCAGATCATGCGGAACCTGGGCGTCCTCGGCTTCGACGGCTGGTGGCTGGATGGGGACGAGGCGGAGCTGGGGGGAAGACCGGCGAGATGCGGGAGCAATCGACCGCCGCCGGCCCCGGCATCGTCGTCAACAACAGCTTCCCCTTGCTGCACACCAGCGGCGTCCATGACGGCATGCGGCGGGACCAGCAGGACAAGCGGGTGTTCATCCTGTCCCGTTCCGCCTACGCTGGCCAGCAGCGCAACGGCGTCATCACCTGGTCGGGCGACACCCACGCCAGTTGGGAGACGCTGGCCAAGCAGATCCCGGCGGCACTCAATTTTTCGCTGAGCGGGGAGCCCTATTGGTCGGCGGATATCGGTGGCTTCTTCAGTCCCGACCCGGTGAAGGACAAGACCTATGCCGAACTGTTCGTGCGCTGGCACCAGTTCGGCGTCTTCAACCCGATGTTCCGCATCCACGGGGCGGGGCAGGGCAAGGAGATCTGGAACTTCGACCCGGCGATCCAGAAAATCCTGATCGACGACGTCAAACTGCGCTACCGCCTGTTGCCCTATGTCTATTCCCTGTCCTGGGATGTGCTGAGCCATCGCGGGACGATGATGCGGGCGCTGGCCTTCGATTTCCCCGAGGACGCCGCCGCCCTGCGCGTCACCGACCAGTACATGTTCGGCAAAGCGTTCCTGGTGTCGCCCGTGTTGCAGGCGGGCGCCACGACGCGCAGTGTCTATCTGCCGGGCGACGGCCGGTGGTTCGATTTCTGGACGGGCGCCGCCCAGGCGGGCGGCCGGCGGGTGGACGCGAAGGCGGACCTGGCGACGCTGCCGCTGTTCGTGCGGGCGGGCAGCATCGTGCCGCTGGGCCCCGTCAAGGCCTATGCCGACGCCCCCAGCGATGAGCCGCTGGAACTGCGGGTCTACCCCGGCCGCGACGCCGCGTATGAGCTGTATGACGATCAGGGCGACGGTTATGGCTACCAGGCGGGCAAGCGCGCGGTCATTCCCCTGGCCTGGTCGGACAAGCAGCGCCGGCTGACGATCCAGGCGCGCGACGGCGCCTTTCCGGGAATGCCCGCCACGGTGCGCTTCCGCGTCGTCTGTGGTGCGGCGCCAGGGGCGGAGGACGCCAAGATCATCGCCTACACGGGCGCGGCCGTCACCGTTGCGCTGCCGCGCTGTCAGTGACGGCGCTTGGGGGACGCTCCAGAACGCCGCCGCCCCCGCCGGCAAGGAGGCCAGCACGCGGTCGAAGTCATCCAGGTAGACGTGGCGGCGCAGGGCCTCCGCCACGTCGCGGATCGCGGTGTCGGGCGCGAAGTTGTGATCGCGGCGCAGCGCCTGCACCTCGCGCGTCATGGTGGCGCGGTCGGTGAAGGGCACCGGGGGCTCATCGATCGGCCAGTCAGTCACGAAGATGGCGCGCAGCAGGGGCGGCAGCACGCCAGCGAAGCGGATGGCGTCGGCGGGGCCAAGCCGGCGGCGGAAGGTCTGCAACACCCCCTGCACCATGGTGTAGGTCTGGTTGCGGGTGGCCAGGCCGGCGAGGTCGCGGGCGTCGGCCAGGAAGCGCTCGAAGTCCTGGGACGCGTGCTGCAATTCCATGGGGATGGGCATGGGGCCGGCCTCCTTTCTGCGCGGGTACCGTCAGGAAGGGCCATCCGGGTGGGGACGGCCCTCCTTACGGGGATGGTCGCTCAGGCGGCCAGCAGCCCCTCGGCCTTCAGCGCCGCCTGCACCTTGGGCCGCTGGCCCACGCGGGTGAAGAAGGCGGAGACCTTGGGATAGGCGGCGAGGTCGATCCCGACCTTGCCCGCCCAGGTCAGCACGACATAGGCATAGGCGTCGGCCACGGTGAAGGTCTCGCCGGTCAGATAGGAGCGGCCGTCAGCCAGCACGGTTTCCAGATACGTGAAGCGGCGATCCAGGTTCTGCTTGGCAACCGTCTTGTAGTCGTCCGGCGTCGCCGGGTTGAACAGGGGGCTGAAGCCTTTGTGCAGCTCGGTGGCGATGAAGTTCAGCCACTCCTGCACCTTGTAGCGGCCGAGGCTGCCGGCGGCGGGGATCAGACCGCTGGCGGGGGCCAGGTCGGCCAGATACTGCGCGATGACCGCGCCCTCGGTCAGCACGGTGCCGTCATCCAGCGTCAGCGCGGGGACGGAGCCCTTGGGATTGGCCTCCAGGAAGTTGGCGCCCGTCTCCGTCACCTTGGTCTTCAGGTCCACCGCCTCGATGGCGATGTCCAGACCGGCCTCCAGGGCCACGATGTGCGGGGAAAGCGAGCAGGCGCCGGCCTTGTAGTAGAGCTTCATGGAACGATCCTCTGCCATTCTTCAGCTGCTTCCTTACCGGGAAGCGGATGGGGGAACCATTCCTAAGGGGGCTGCGTTCCGGTGCCAAGGGGCGAAATCCCGCACGACCATATCGCGGACGCGGGGTCGCAGGGGGAACGGCTTGATCGAGTGTCCCGCACCGCATGGTTGGGTGGGCCGACTGTCAGCCATGCTGGGCACACACTTGTTCCACGCAACGGCTTTGCCCAAATTCTCAAACGGCGGGTAGCGTTTTCGTCGCCCTGTTCCCGCGTCAAAGCCCCGGATGAAAGGCAGTGTTACGGCCCATGCTCGTCGCGCTCATCATATCGTGCGCCTTGTTCATGGAGAACCTGGACGCCACCGTGCTGGCCACGGCCCTGCCGGCCATGGGCACCAGCCTGGGCGTCAGTCCCATTCATCTCAGCCTGGCCATCACCGCTTACATCCTCAGCCTGGCCGTGTTCATCCCCATCAGTGGCTGGGTCGCCGACCGCTTCGGCTCCAGCCGAGTCTTCCGCGCCGCCATCGTGCTGTTCACCCTGGGTTCCATCGCCTGTGGGCTCAGCCAGTCGCTGCCGCAGCTGGCGGTGGCGCGCCTGCTGCAGGGCGTGGGGGGTGCCATGATGGTGCCGGTGGGCCGGCTGGTGCTGTTGCGCACCGTGCCCAAGGACCAGCTGGTCCGGGCCATGAACTACCTGACCACGCCGGCCATGGTGGGGCCGCTGATCGGCCCGCCCATTGGCGGCCTGCTGACCACCTATCTGTCCTGGCGCTGGATTTTCTTCATCAACATTCCCATCGGCCTGCTGGGACTTTACCTGTCCTGGCGCTACATCGCCGATCATCGCGAGGAGTCGGTGGCCAAGCTGGACGGCTGGGGCTTCGTCAGCTCCGGCGTGGCGCTGGCCGCCCTCATGGCCGGTTTCGAGTCCATCGGACGCGACGGGGTGGATTGGCGCGTGGCGCCGGCGCTGTTGCTGTTCGGGCTGCTGGTCGGCATCGTGGCGGTCCGCCACTCGCGGCGCCATCCCCATCCCCTGATCGACCTGGATCTGCTGAAGACCGCCACCTTCCGCATCAGCGTGCTGGGCGGGTCGCTGTTCCGCATCTGCATGGGCGCCATCCCCTTCCTGTTGCCACTGATGCTGCAGGTGGGGTTCGGCATGACGGCCTTCATTTCCGGTCTGCTGACCTTCGCCACGGCGGCGGGGGCGCTGGTCATGAAGATGACGGCCGGCCCTATCCTGCGCCGCTATGGTTTCCGCCAGGCGCTGGTGATCAACAGTGTGCTGTCCGCCCTGCTGACCGGCGCCATCGGCCTGTTCCGGCCCGATACGCCAGTGGCGCTGATCCTGGTCGTGCTGCTGGTGGGCGGCTTCTTCCGCTCCCTGCAGTTCACCGGCCTGAACACCCTGGCCTTCGCGGACGTGCCCGCCGCCCGCATGAGTGCCGCTACCAGCCTCTCCTCCATGGTGCAGCAGGTGTCGCTGGGCATGGGCGTCGCCGCCGGCGCGCTGCTGCTGCACGTCACCCTGGCCGCGCATGGCGGCGACGCCCTGCAGCCCCATGACTTCATGGTCGCTTTCCTGACGATCATGGCCATCGGCCTGACCTCGGTCTTCCACTTCGTCCGCCTGGACCCCGACGCCGGCGCGGAGGTCAGTGGCCACCATACCCATCCGCTGAAGCCCGCGACCGAAAGCGCCGCCGGCGACGATTAAAGCCGTTGCCTGCCATTGGAATGGGGCTCTACGCCGCCCTTGGGCGGGGGCCAGCCCTTGGCGTGTGTAAGGTGTTCGGCGGACGTCTTTCAATCCAGCGATAGGCCCATAACTCGCCAGCGCCGGCAGGGGGCTGCGAGAGGGAACGGTTCATGCCGCTTTGGCGGGCGGCGCTCTGCATCGCGCCGCCCGTGTTGCGATGGCCAGCCGGCATGGCAGGCATATATAAAAGTGATGAGTGACGATATAGAAGAAACGTTACTCATCATATATCTTTACTGGGTAGCACGATGGTGCTCCCGCCCCCTGATGGCGCGGGTTCGTTTCATAGCCGATCCCTGGTCCAGCCCTGGTCGGGTTGCGTCGGCGCTCCCGGAGAAAGATGATGCTCGCCTCGATCAACAGAATTTCGCGGAGGTCGGCCAAAGCGCTGATCCTATTCAGCGTTATGTCGGGCACGGCCTTTGCCGCGCAGGACCAGGACCCGGCGAAAGTCTTCGTCGCGTCGCTGATGGGCAAGCGGGAACCAGTGGCGCGCAGCGTCGTCCCCCCGTCTCGTCGCCTGAGACCGATCCGGCGCGGCGGTTCATCGATGGCCTGCAGGGCAAGCACGACGGCCTTTTCCGCCCGGCCGCGTCGGCCACGGATTCCCGCCCCGATCAGGACTTTATCAACCGCTTGGGGGGCAGGGCGTCCTAGAACGCGACCGAGCCGGTATTTTCCTTAACGTCTCGTCAGGCCAACAAGGGGCCGATCCGGGAAGTGCTTTTGAAGCCTTCTCGCCATGGAACCGCCCACCACTCACAGGGACCGCCATGTCCAACTCTCCAGTCGTCGTCATCACCGGCGTTTCATCGGGCATCGGGCGTGCCGCCGCCGAAAATTTCGCCAGGCGGGGCTGCCAGGTATTCGGCACCGTGCGCGACATCGCTAAGGCAAATCCAATACCCGGCGTCGTTTTGATTGAGTTGGATGTCCGCAGTGATGACTCCGTTCGACGCGGCATTGAGAACATCGTGGCGAAGGCGAAAAGGATCGACGTCCTGGTGAACAGTGCCGGCGTCAGCCTGCTCGGCGCCACCGAGGAAACATCGATCGCCGAGGCTCAGGCCCTCTTTGATACCAATGTGTTTGGCATATTGCGGACGGTAAAAGCCGTGCTGCCGCATATGCGGGCGCAGCGCGCCGGAAGAATTGTCAACGTCAGTTCTGTGCTCGGCTTTCTTCCCGCGCCGTATATGGGCCTTTATTCGGCGTCCAAGCACGCCGTCGAGGGATTGTCCGAAACCTTGGATCACGAGGTCCGCAGCTTCGGGATACGGGTGGTCCTGGTCGAGCCGTCGTACACCAAGACCAGCCTTGACGTTAACGCGCCGCAAGCGGCGTCCCAACTGACGGCTTACGACGCCGAGCGGGATACGGTCTTCCGTACCATCCAGCAGAGCCTCGGTAATGCGCCGGGGCCCGATCGCGTGGCCGCCACCATTGTCGACGCGGCCTTGGGCACCTGGAGAATGCGGCGCACCCCGAAAGGCGAGGCCTCTCTGCTCAGGATATTACGGCGCTTCATGCCTTCCGGCCCTGTCGATGCCAGCTTAAGGAAGACATTCGGCCTGAGGTGACGGGATGAAGGCGCCGCGGCCCGACCTCATCCCCCGTAGGCGTGCTCCGGCAGGCCGGGGACATCGACGCGGAAGCTGAAGATGCCGCCGGATTGTGGATGGCGGGCCAGTTCGGCCTCGTCCAGCTTCTGCCGGGCGGTGGTGACGTAGGCGGTCTTCAGGTCTGGGCCGCCGAAGGCGATCATGGTGCACAGGCGGGCGGGGATGGCCACCTCCTCCAGGATTTCGCCCTGGGGTGACAGGCGCACCACCCGGCCGCCGTCGTACAGCGCCGTCCAGTAGCAGCCCTCCGCATCCACCGAGGCGCCGTCCGGCCGGCCCAGGCCATGCGGAAACTGGTGGAAGACGCGCTGGTTGGACAGATGGCCGCCCGCCAGGTCGAAGTCATAGGCGTAGATGACGTGGTTGGGCGTGTCCGCCAGATAGAAGGTGCGGTCGTCGGGGGAGAACGCGATGCCGTTGCTGGTGAGGAAGCCGGTGGCGATGTCGGTCACCTGCCCGTCCACGCCCAGGCGGTACAGCGTACCGTTGCGGTGCTGCTTGGTGCCATCCAGGGTGCCGGACCAGAAGCGGCCCAGCCGGTCGCAGCGGCCGTCGTTGAAGCGGTTGTCGGGCCGCGACTCTTCCACCTGGGCGCCCAGGGGCATGGGCTCCGCCGCGAAATCGGACAGGAGGGCGAAGCCGTCCTTCATGCCCAGAACCAGGCCGTGGGCGCCTTGGCGCGCCAGGCAGGCCGCCGGCTGGTCGAAGCCGCGCTGCACGTCCTGGCCGGTGGCGGGATCGAAGCGATGGAGCGTCTTGGCCGGAATGTCCACCCAGTACAGCGCGCCATCCTGGCCATCGGCGCCGTAAACCCAGCGCGGGCATTCGCCCAACTGGGCCTGGGCGTCCAGAACACAGCTGACTTCACGCATCGTTCATCCTCGTTAACCGATTGGCTGGATAGGTTGGCACCATATAGCGGCAGGTGACCGGCCAAGGCCAGGGGTTCGCGGCCGGAGGTGTTTGAGGGATCGTCATGACCCGGACATAGTGACCGCCCCTGTTTTCAGGACTCCCCGCCAGCGCGCAAAAGGATTAAGGGTAGGCCCGCAAAGAACGATGATCCCGCCCGGCGCCCGCAACGCCGGGTTTCCAGTCTGGGCCTGACAATGACCGCATCCCCCACGCCGCGCCGCGCCGCGCTGGCCTTTGTCTTCGTCACCGCGTTGCTGGACGTCTTGGCGCTGGGTATCGTCATTCCGGTGCTGCCGGACCTGTTGAAGGGCTTCGTCGGTGGCGACAACGCCCGGGCCGCGCACATGGTGGGCCTGTTCGGCACCCTGTTCGCCGCCATGCAGTTCCTGTTCTCCCCCTCATCGGCGCGTTGTCCGACCGGTTCGGCCGACGCCCCATCCTGCTGGTGTCCTGCTTCGGCCTGGGCGCGGACTATATGCTGATGGCCCTGGCGCCGACCTTGAGTTGGCTGGTGGTGGGGCGCATCCTCTCCGGCATCACCGCCGCCAGCTTCACCACCGCTTCGGCCTACATCGCCGACGTGACCCCGGCGGAAAAGCGCGCCGGCGCCTTCGGCATGCTGGGCGCCGCTTTCGGCCTGGGCTTCATCGTCGGCCCGGCGGCGGGGGGGCTGCTGGGGGCCGTCAGCCCGCGCCTTCCATTCTGGGTGGCGGGCGGCCTCAGCCTGCTTAACGCCTGCTATGGCCTGTTCGTCCTGCCGGAATCGCTGCCGGCCGACCGCCGCGGCGTTTTCTCCTGGCGGCGTGCCAACCCGCTGGGCGCGTTCGCCCTGCTGCGCGGCGCGCCGGGTCTGCTGGGCCTGGGCGGCATCGTCTGGCTCTACTATCTGGCGCATGAGGTGCTGAACAACACCTTCGTCATCTACGTCAACGACCGCTATGGCTGGGGGCCGGAGTCCGTGGGCCTGACCCTGGCCGGCGTGGGCGTGTGCAGCACTATCGTGCAGGGCGGTCTGGTGGGCCGCGTGGTCAAGCGCCTGGGGGCCCGTCGCACCATGATGGTGGGGTTGGTCGCGGGCACCGCCGGTTTCGCCGTCTTCGGCGCCTCATCCGCGGGTATCGGCTTGCTCTGCGGCATCCCCCTGGTGGCCCTCTGGGGCATGGTCGGTCCTTCCGCCCAAAGCCTCATGTCCGCCCGAGTGTCGGCGACGGAGCAGGGGTTGCTGCAAGGCACGCTGGTCAGCATCCGCGGCGTCACCGGCATGGTGGGGCCCCTGCTGTTCACCACCGTGCTGGCCGACAGCGTGGGTCCCTTCGCCATGCTGCCCCATGGGTCGCCCTTCCTGCTGGCCGCCGTGTTGCTGATGGCGGCGCTGGGCCTGTCGTTCCTGGTCACCCGGCCGCAAGAGGCGGTGGCCTGAAAAAGGGGCCGTTTCAAGCCGTGAACGGTGATGATTGAATAAAAACTGGGCGGATGCTCCATAACTAAAGTGTAATTTTTCGCAAACCGTCATCTCATCGAAATAATCAGCCTATACAAAAGAGGAAGACAACCTGGGCTAGAGGCGCGCCCCGGTCGGGCCCCGGCCCCCTTCAAGGGGCTGCCCGCCTGAACCGTGCGCGCAAGCCCCTGGTGTGACGTGACTTTCTCCGACGGCAGCTCCGGCAGGGGCAGGGCCGGCACCTCTGGCGTGGGCGACGGCGATGTGGGAAGAAACGGGCTCCGGTTTTGCGGAGAAGACGCGGCCGCAAATATTGGTGGTCGACGATACGCCCGACAACCTCAAGATCATGAGCGGCCTGCTCAAGGACAATTACCACGTCCGCGTCGCCAATTCCGGTGAGCGGGCCTTGGCGGTCGCCGCCGCCCATCCCCGGCTGGACCTGATCCTGCTGGACATCGTCATGCCCGGCATGGACGGGTACGAGGTCTGCCGTCGCCTGAAGGCCGACCCCGCCACCCGCGACATCCCCGTCATCTTCCTCACCGCCCGCAACGAGGTGGCGGATGAGGAACAGGGCCTGTCCATGGGCGCGGTCGACTACATCACCAAGCCCATCAGCCCGCCCATCGTGCTGGCTCGGGTCGGCACCCACCTGCGACTGAAGGCGGTGGCCGACCTGCTGCGTGACAAGGCGGATTTTCTGGAGGCTGAGGTGGCCCGCCGCACGCGGGAGATCATGGCCATCCAGGACGTCACGGTCATGACCCTGGCCTCGCTGGCGGAAACGCGCGACACGGACACCGGCAACCACATCCGCCGGACGCAATTCTACGTGCGCGCCCTGGCGCTGCGCCTGCGCCGTCACCCCCGCTTCGCCGGCTACATCACCGACAGCCGCATCGACACCCTGTTCAAGTCGGCGCCGCTGCACGACATCGGCAAGGTCGGCATTCCCGACCGCATCCTGCTGAAGCCGGGCCGTTACCAGCCCGAGGAATTTGAGATCATGAAGCGGCACACCACCCTGGGCCGCGATGCCATCGAGGCGGCGGAGGACGCGCTGGGCGCTCCGGTCGAATTCCTCACCTGCATCAAGGAGATCGTCTACTCCCACCATGAGAAGTGGGACGGCAGCGGTTATCCCGAGGGTCTCTCGGGGGATGAGATTCCCATTTCCGCCCGGTTGATGGCCGTGGCGGACGTCTATGACGCCCTGATCAGCCGTCGGGTCTATAAGGAACCCATGCCGCATGAGCAGGCCGCCGCCATCATCGCCGATGGCTCGGGCGGTCATTTCGATCCCGATATTGTCCAGGCTTTCCTGGAGATCGAGGACGAGTTCCGGGCCATCGCCGCGCGCTTCGCCGACAAGGATGGCTTCCTGGATGAGAAGCGGGACTACCTGTTGGCGGCGGACAGGCGTTAGCCCGGGAAGGGGCCGGCCGTCGGTCGGAAGTCGATATGCAACTCGCCGGCGGGGATGATCTGACGCAGGGGGGCGGGGCGGCGCCGGTGGTTTACCGCGCGCGCGACATCCTGCTGCCGGCGCAGGGTATCGCGGAACGCACACCCTGCGGCGATGTCGTGCAGATGTTCCTCAGCGCCCCCCTTCTGCCCTGCGTCGCCGTCGTGGATGACTGGGGCGGCGTGCTGGGTTTGATCGCCCGCGAGTTCCTGCTGTCGACCTTCGCCCACCAGATCAAGTCGGAACTGTACCGGCGGCGGCCGGTGGCCTTCATGCTGGGCCGGCCCTACCTGTGCGTCGATGTCGACACCCCCCTGGACGACGTCAGCGCCATGATCGCCAGCGACCACCCCAAGGCGCTGACGGAAGGCTTCCTGATCACCGACCAGGGCCTGTATGCCGGCGTCGGCACGGGTGTCGCGCTGTTGAGCCGCATCGTCGCCATGACCCGGGCCCGCGCGCTGGAACTGGAGGCCGCCCGCCACACGGCGGAGGCGGCGTCCCAGGCCAAGGCGGATTTCCTGGCCAACATGAGCCACGAAATCCGCACGCCCATGAACGCCATCATCGGCATGAGCCATCTGGCGCTGAAAACCGACCTCAATCCCCGCCAGCGGGATTATATCAGCAAGATCCAGCGCTCCAGCCAGCATCTGCTGGGGATCATCAACGACATCCTGGACTTCTCCAAGATCGACGCCGGCAAGCTGACCATCGAGCGGGTGGAGATCCGGCTGGATGAGGTGCTGGACGGCGTCGCCAACCTGGTGTCGGAACGAGCGGCGGCCAAGGGATTGGACTTCGTTTTCGACGTGGATGCCGGGGTGCCGGGGAACCTGATGGGCGACCCGCTGCGTTTGGCCCAGATCCTGATCAACTTCGCCGGCAACGCCGTGAAGTTCACCGAGACGGGGCGCATTTCCATCCACATCCGGGCGGTCGATGAGGATGAGATGTCGGTGACCCTGCTGTTCCAGGTGGCGGACACCGGCATTGGCATGACGGCTGAGCAGCAGGGGCGCCTTTTCCGCAGTTTCGAGCAGGCCGACGCCACCACCACCCGCCGCTTCGGGGGCACGGGGCTGGGCTTGGCCATCTCCAAGCGCCTGGCGGAACTTATGGGCGGCTCGGTCGGTGTGGACAGCACCTATGGCCGGGGCTCTTGCTTCTGGTTCACGGCCAAGTTGGGACGGGTGCCCACCAGCCAGCCGCTGTTGCCCCGGCCCGACCTGCGGGGGCGCCGGGTGCTGGTGGTGGATGACAGCCGCAACGCCCGGCGGGTGATGTCGGCCATGCTGGCCGCCATGTCCTTCCGGGTCGATGGGGCGGCCGACGGCCACGCCGCCATCGCCGCCATCCAGGAGGCGGCCGCCGCCGGGTCCCCCTACGACGTGGCCTTCCTGGACTGGCAGATGCCGGATATGGACGGCATGGAGACGGCGCGGGCCATCGGCGCGCTGGGCTTGGCCCGTCCGCCGCACCTGATCATGGTAACGGCCTACAGCCGCGAGGATGTCCGGCGGGCGGCGGAGCAGAGCGGGCTCGAGGATGTGCTGATCAAGCCGGTGAACTCCTCCGTGCTGTTTGATGCCGTCATCCGCGCCATCGCCGGGGCCGAAGACGCACCGCCCAGGGCCCCCGCCGGCGCCTCCCCTGATTTCCAATCCTTGCAGGGGCTGTCCGTGCTGCTGGTGGAGGACAACGACTTCAACCAGCAGGTGGCCATCGAGCTGTTGACCGATGTGGGCGTCGGCGTCGACCTGGCGGAGAATGGCGCCATCGCGCTGGAGAAGATCGCCGAGCGGCGCTACGACGCCGTGCTCATGGATGTGCAGATGCCCGTCATGGATGGCCTGACCGCCTCGCGCCGCATCCGGGAGATGGGGGAAGGGGCGTTGCCCATCATCGCCATGACCGCCAACGCCATGGCCTCGGACCGCGACCGCTGTCTGGCGGCGGGCATGAACGACTACGTTTCCAAGCCCATCGACCCCGACCAGTTGTTCGCCGTGCTGGCGCGCTGGGGGCGGGGCGGCACCGAGGCGGCGGGGGCGCGGGTGACGCCGCCGCCCCTGGAAAAGGCGCCCGACCCGGTGCCGGAGCGCGCCATCGCCATCCCCGGCATCGACGCGGAGGATGGGTTGCGGCGGGTGCGCGGCAA
Organism: Nitrospirillum karajorum; assembly: GCF_036348415.1. Taxonomy (NCBI): domain Bacteria; kingdom Pseudomonadati; phylum Pseudomonadota; class Alphaproteobacteria; order Rhodospirillales; family Azospirillaceae; genus Nitrospirillum; species Nitrospirillum karajorum. The sequence goes on along the minus strand of NZ_JAZBQB010000003.1, from coordinate 137,549 downwards.
GCGCGCTCTCTATGCCGACATCCTGAGGAAGTTCGCCGCCAACCAGCGCGCCACCCCCGCCGCCATCCTGGACCGCTGGCGCAGTGGCGACACGGCCACGGCGGAGCGGCTGGCCCACACCCTCAAGGGCGTGGCCGGCACCATCGGCGCCGGCGACGTGCAGCGCGCGGCGGCGGCGGTGGAGGCCGCCCTGCGCGGCGGTGCCGCGCCGGAGCGGACAGTGGCCATCCTGACCCCGCTGCTGGAGGATGTGGCGGCGGGCATCGAACGCTGGCTGGCCGAGGATGCGCCAGCGCCGGCGGCCGTCCCGGACTCCGACCCTGCCCAGGCGGCGGCCCTGATGGCACGCCTGCGCGACCTGCTGGCCGACAACGACCCCGAGGCCGAGGAATTGGCCGAGAGCAACCTGCATCTGCTGCGCGCGGCCATGCCCGCCCCCCGCGCCGATGACTTCATCCAGTCGGTGCGCGGCTTCGACTTCAGCCGGGCGCTGGAGTTGATGGAGCCGTAGGCGGGCGGTTGACCATGATGCGAAGAAACGCGAGCGCCGGTAAGGCACTCTTCACCAGCAACTATCTGATCGCTCACGCCTGTTTCGCCTGCCGGCGCAGCTGGAAATCGCCGGTGCGGTTTGATGATGTGGGGGAGGAGCGGTCCTGTCCCGCCTGCGGTGGGCGACTGCGCCTGATGGGGCGCTCGTTCAAGGCGCCCAAGCGCACCGACGTTGCCCAATGGCAGAAGTGGAAGCGCTGTGGCGGCAGGGGTATCGGTTCTCGAGCTATCGCTCCCGGCCAGGGGCGGAGCCGCTGCCGGCCATGCCCAAGGAGGTACCCGGCTTCCTGCGGCGCAACCCGGACCACCCGATGCGATTGAAGTCCACCCGCGAGGCGGCGGGGCGGAAGAGGGACGAACCGGCGGGGCGGCGCTGACCGCCCCGCTGGTCACCAGTCCTACCATCGCCCTTGAAACCTGACCGAGCGTCAGGATTCAAGGGCCCTCAGGCGCCGGGTGGCGACCCCGCCGCCTAGGGCTAACGCTAACGATCAGATTTTCTGACCGTTGGCATCATAGTGGCAGTGCATAGAAACCGATTGCGGGATTGGAAGCTGTCCAGGGTTCAGCTGCATTCGGCGACAATTGATACCTGTTGTTCCATAGCGATAGCGCACCAAACACATAATGAAAGTTGTAAACAGGGACGGTGCCTTGAACTGTTGAGGCTGGCGTATAGAAGGCAATGCCCGACTTATTATTCGCCGTAGTGCTGAGAACCCAGCCCGCAGACGGACTGGAATTAGGGCTGTAGTAGAAGCGCAAGGGATTCTGGTCACTCGGTGAGGGAATCGTGAACTGATAAACCGGAACAAGATTTTCATCCGGGGATGGAAAGGCAAGGAAAGCGATTCCAGCAAAAACGAAACCTGAAGAGGCGACGGGGTCATTTAAATTAAGGCTAAAATATACCCGCTCCTGCGAATTGTTAATGGAGGGGGCGACAAACTTGTAAACGGGATAAGCACTCGGAACTGTCAACGTAGCTTGCGTCGTCATTTTCATCTCCACATGTTTGGTTTTCCTGACGCTGCCGGATATGATTTTCTCTCATACCGAGGTCAGTCCGCCGTTTGGCAGAAGTCATAAAGCATTATTCGTGCCAATATTTTATCTGCGTATTTCAATGGTTTACTGGATGGGCTTTCTCATAGGTGCGATATTGAACATGACGGACATATCGGTCGTGTCCCCCTGCGCGACCTGCTGGCCGACAACGACCCCGAGGCCGAGGAACTGGCCGAGAGCAACCTGCATCTGCTGCGCACGGCCATGCCCGCCCCTCGCGCCGATGACTTCATCCAGTCGGTGCGCGGCTTCGACTTCAGCCGGGCGCTGGAGTTGATGGAGCCGTAACTGGCTTGATTTTGTCCCCTTTGATATACTGGTCAGACAGACCAGTTTCGGGGGCGGACATGACGCGAGAAAAACGTGGGGCGCCAAAGCCTGATGACCGCTGGCCCTTACAGGATGCCAAAGCACGCTTCAGCGAGTTGGTGCGACGGGTCAAAAGCGATGGTCCACAGCATGTCACGGTGCATGGTCGTGACGAAGTGGTGGTCATTTCGGCGGAGGAGTTCCGTCGCCTGAAGGGGGGCCTTTCCGGACAGGCCCTGGTGGATGCACTCCAGGTGTGCCCACATCCGGATGTGGAGTTCGACGTTGAGCGCATGGTGATGCCAGTGCGTGATGTCGCTCTATGACGGGCTGGTTGCTGGATACCAATGTCTTGTCCGAACTCCGCCGACCCAAGCCGGACAGGAAGGTCGTCGCTTTTGTGGCTGCCCAGCCGCTTGATACTCTTTTCATCAGCACGGTGACGCTGGCGGAGATCCGGTTTGGCATTGAGCAGGCGGCGGATGCCGGCAAAAGGTCGGACCTGACCGATTGGCTGACGCACAAGCTGCGTCCGATGTTCGATGGCCGCGTCCTGCCTGTCAGTGAAGATGTGATGTTGAAGTGGCGGCTTTTGGTGGAAGCGGGCCGACAAGCCCGGCATACCTATACGCAGCCTGATTTGATCATTGCCGCGACAGGGCTTCACTATGATTTGACGGTGGTGACACGCGACGTGACGGATTATGTCCGCACGGGCGTCCCAGTCTTGAATGCCTGGCTCTGACGTTGCTGCCGGCAATCTGGCGGGGCGGCGCTGGCCGCCCCGCCGATTTCGGTCTTACTCCGCCGCCCCTGGCGCCGCCGCCCTGACGAAGTGGCGGACGTCGTCGGTCAGCTTATCGAGGGCGGCGCGGTTCAGGTACATCATGTGCCCGGCCTCGTAATAGCTGAAGGTCACGCGATCGGTGGGCACGCCGTTGGCGTTCATGGCGTTTTCGTTGGAGAAGAAGGGCACGCAGATGTCGTACCAGCCGCCGGCCATGAACACCTTCAGCTTGGGGTTCTGACGCATGGCGTCGCCGTACCAGGGCGCCACGTTGGCGTAGCCGCCGCCCTCGTCCCCCCAGGTCTTCCAGTCCCAGGTCTTGCCTACGTCGCCGCTGGTCCGGTACTCCCGGTCCATCTTGATGTTCAGGTCGCTCAGCAGATAGCTCTGCAGCGTGGTGGCGAAGGCGGCGCCGACGCCGTAGCCCGAAGGGTCACTGTCCACCGTATCGCCCGCCGAGTCATATTCCTGCCCGGTGTAGCGGCCGTCATAGATGCCGACGACCTTGCCCTGGTCGCGCAGCAGTTCCTTGGCGAAGCGCACGTCGCGGACGCGCAGGTTGGTGCGGTCGAGATAGGCCGGCGACAGGCCGGTGAAGCGCGACAACTTGTCGATCACGCCCTTGCGCTCGGCCGGGCTCATGCGGTTGCCCTTCAGCAGGGCCACCGGATATTCCTCCACCGCGAACTTGCGCACCTGGTTCATGAAGGCGTCGAACCCCATGGAGGTGTCGGCGATCTTCTTGTGGTACCAGGCCACGGCGGCATAGGTCGGCAGGAAGGCCGGGTAGGGCACGTCGTTGCCGCGGTTGAACTCGAACGCGCCATAATCGACGGCGCCGGAAACGACGATCAGGCCGTTCAGGCCCACGGGCGCGCCATTCTCCAGCAATTCTGGCAGCAGGGCGCCGATGCGCATGCCGCCGTAGCTTTCTCCGCCGATGAAGACAGGGGAGTTCCAGCGCTTGTGGTCGGTCAGCCAGCGCCGCATGAACTGCGCGATGGAATGGGCGTCCTGCTTCACGCCGTAATAGTCCTTCTCATCCCCCTTGGGCAGGATGCGGCTGTAGCCGGTGCCCACCGGGTCGATGAACACCAGGTCGGCCACGTCCAGCAGGCTTTGCGGGTTGTCCTTCAGGGGGTAGGGCGGGCTGCCGGCGTTGGTCGCGTCGCTGGGCACGTCCACGCGCTTGGGGCCCCAGGCGCCCATGTGCAGCCACAGGCTGGCCGAGCCGGGGCCGCCGTTGAACAGGAAGATGAGGGGGCGTTGCGTCGCGTCCTTCACCCCCTTCTTCACATAGGCGGTGGAGAAGACGGTGGCCGCGTCCTCCTCCTTGTCGTTCACCAGGTGGGTTTCGCCGGCCAGCACCTGGTAGTCCACGCGCTTGCCGTTGAAGGTGCCGCTGCGGTCGATGGTGAAGTGCTTGGGGGTCCAGTCTTTATCGGCACCGGACTTGTCGCCCCCCGCCTTGTCATCGCCCTTGGCTTGATCGGCCGCCGGCTTGTCGCCGGCGTTGGCCGGCGTGCTGGTGATGGCCATGTGGGTGGTGAGCAAAATCAAGGCCGTGCCGGTCAGCAAGGCCGCCAGCTTCCACTTCGGTGTGGGCATATGTCGGAACCCCCATAACCCCTGGTTTCATTGTTGCCCGGCGTCCGGTGCTTCCCCGCAGTACCGGCCCGGGCTTGGGTGCAGTCTAGACATGAGCGAGGCTTGCGGGCAAAGGTCCCGTCTGTCGCGGGGCCGAAAAGCGGTCCGCTTGGTAAGGCGATGACTGGCCCTGGCAATTTTGCAAGCGGGGCCCACATTAGGGTGGGGCGGGAAGCCGGCCCCATGATTTAGGGTCCGTGATCCTGGGGGAGAGAAGATGTTCGGTCGGTTTGGTTCGCGTGCGGTCGCCGCAGTCCTGGCGGTGTCCCTGGCCTTGGCGCCCTTGGCTGCCGATGCCCGCCCGGGCCGCAGTTCCAGTTCCGGCAGCCGGGGCAGCCGGACCTACACCACGCCCGCCAACCCATCGGTGACGGGCCAGCCCATCCAGCGCAGCATCACCCCGCCGCCGGCCGCCGCTCCCGCGGCCCCGACCTATCAGCCGCGCCCAGGCTTCCAACAGCCGTTTGGCCAGCCGGGATTCGCCCAACCGGGATTCGCCCAGCCCAGCTTCACCCAGCGCCACCCCTTCCTGTCGGGCATGATGGGCGGCTTCCTGGGCGCCAGCCTGTACAACTCGCTGTTCGGTCACCACGGTTATGGCGCCGGTGGCGATTATGGCAGCGGCTCCGGCGGCGCGCTGGGGGGCCTCCTGCGGCTGCTGATCATGGCGGGCATCGTCTATCTGATCTATCGCCTGATCCGCATGGCCATCAGCGGCCCGCGCCCGGCCTCAGCCTCGGGCATGACATATGAGATGTTCCCCCCGCAGGACGCCCCCTACAACGCGACTCCCTTCGGCGGTGGCTACAATAATCAAGGGGGCGCGTCCGTTCCGCCGCCGCCGCCCGTCCCCGCCATCGGCGTGCAGATGCAGGGCCAGGACCTCTCGGCGTTCGAACAGATCCTGACCGGCATCATGGACAGCTGGAGCAAGGGCGACCTGACGGCCCTGCGCCGCCACCTGACACCGGAAATGCTGTCCTACTACGGCGAGGAGATGACCGAGAACCAGAGCCGCGGTGTGCGCAATCTGGTGGCCGATGTGCACCTGGTGAAGGGCGACGTGGTGGAAAGCTGGCATGAGGACGGTCGCACCTACTGCACCGCCTTGCTGCGCTGGCGCGCCCGCGACTGGACGGTGGATGAGACCACCGGCCGCGTGGTGGCGGGCGACGATCAACGTCCCGAAGAGGTTCAGGAGCTGTGGACCTTCGTCCGGGCGGATGGTGGCCGCTGGCTCCTGTCGGCGATCCAGCAGGTCTGAAGCCGCAAGCCGTTCAGCGTACGGCCGCCGCCAGGGCGGCCAGCGCCCCGGTCAGGGTGCCCAGGGCGGACCGGCACGCGCTCTCGTCCTGGCGCCGCAGGGCCGTCTCCGCCTCCGCCGCGGCTGCGGCCACAGGGGGGACGGCCACCTGTTCCGCCGCCGCGTTCAAGGCGAGGAGGTGGGCGGACGCGGCCTGCCAATCCTGGCGGTTCACCGCTTCGAAGATCGCCGACACCGTTTCCCCAAACTGGCCGATCAGGCGTCGCAGCAGGGTGATGTAAAGGTCCCAGTCGTCGGCCAGGCCCAGCTGGGCCAGACGCTGGTCGATATCGGGCACCAGCGCGCGCAGGCGGCTGGCGATCTCCTCGGCGGTGCCGTGGGCGTCTGACAGGTGACGGCGGATGGTGGCCGCCAATCCCTCCAGATCGAAGGGCTTGGTCAGGAAGTCGTTGATGCCGGCCTCGTACGCGCGGGCGCGCTCCGCATCCAGCACGCCGGCGGTCAGAGCGATGATGGGCAGGGCCGTCAATCCCAGCTCCGCTCGAATCAAGCGGGTCGCCTCATAGCCGTCCATCACCGGCATCTGCATGTCCATCAGCACCAGGTCGAAGTCCCGAGGCGTGGCACGCAGCCAGTCGACGGCCTGCTGCCCATCGCCGGCGATGGTGACGGTCGCCCCCTCCGACTGCAGCAGCAGGCGGCCGACGTCCTGGTTGATGGCGTTGTCCTCCACCATCAGCAGGCGCATGCCGTCCAGGCGCTTGGGTCGTTGGCGCCCGCCAGCTTCAGCCGGCGTCGTCGGGCGCGCCGGTGGTTGCGGCGCGGCTGGTTCCGCCACCCGCACCGGCACCGTGAACCAGAAGGTGCTGCCCGCGCCGGGCTGGCTGTCCACGCCGATTTCCCCACCCATCAGGTCCACCAGCCGCTTGCAGATGGCCAGGCCCAGGCCGCTGCCGCCATAGCGGCGGGTGGTCGAGGTGTCCGCCTGGGTGAAGGCGCTGAACAGGGTGGGGATGATCTCGCGGGGAATGCCGATGCCGGTATCGGTGACGGCGAAGCGCAGGACGGCCTGATCCGGGGCAGGCCGGCCGATGAGGTCGATGGTCATCGCCACGCTGCCCGCATGGGTGAACTTGATGGCGTTGCCCAAAAGGTTCAGCGCCACCTGTTGCAGCCGCAGGCGGTCGCCCACCACCGCCGTTGGCACATCCGGCGCGATCTTGGCCGACAGGGCGAGCTTGCGTTCATTCGCGCTGACCGACACCAGGGACATCAGCCCGTCCACCCAATCCGGCAGCCGGAACGCCGCGTGCTCCAGGTCGAGGCGGCCGGCCTCGACCTTGGAGAAGTCCAGGATGTCGTTGATGAGGTCCAGCAGGCTGCGACCGGCGGCGGCGATCTTGGTCACGAAGTCCCGTTGCTGGGGGCCCAGGTCCAGATCACCCAGCAGATGGGTCAGGCCCAGGATGGCGTTCATGGGCGTGCGGATCTCGTGGCTCATGTTGGCCAGGAAGTCGGTTTTGGCGCGGCTTGCCGCCTCCGCCGCCGTTTGCGCCGCCACCAGGGCCGCTTCGCGGTCCCGCATCTCGGTGATGTCCCAGTTGACGCCGATGATGCGCACCGGCCGGCCCTCGGCGCTCTTTTCGGTGATCGACGCGGCCTTGACGTGACGCAGGCCGCCGCCGGGCCGCCGGATGCGGAACTCGATATCCAGATCGGCGTTCCCCTGCACGACACGCCGGAACTCGGTTTCTACCCTGGCGATATCGTCCGGGTGGCACTGCTCGCGCCAGACGGTGGGGCCGTGGCCCTGGGTAGGGGGCCTGCCGTACAACTGGAACATCTGCTCGTCCCAGTCCAACTGTCCGCTGGCGACGTCATATTCCCAGATGGCGATGCCGCTGGCCTTGGTCGCCAGCGCCAGCCGCGAGGATGTCGCGCGCAATTCCCGCTCGGCCCGCTTCAGCGGCGTGACATCGGTTACCAGGACATAGAAGCCCTGGACCGCGCCCTGGTGATCCACGTCGGGCATATAGTGGATCCAGCTGTCGGTGGGACGACCGTCCCGCCGCGTCAGCGTCCGCTCGAACCGTTGGGTTTCGCCGCGCAGCGCCCCGTCCATATACGGCTTGTTGGCGGCGAAAAGCTCGGCATCCAGCAGGGTCCTGGCGCTTTGGCCCAGGATTTCCTCCGACGTCTTGCCCAGCCATTTGCGATAGCGGTCGTTGGCGAAGCGGCAGCGCAGGTCCTTGTCCCAATAGCCGACCATGCCGGGGATGTTGTCCGCGATGGCGCGGATGAAGCGCTGGCTGGCGCGCAGGGCCTCTTCCGCGCGCAACTGCTCCGTCACGTCCCGGCCCGACCCGCGATATCCGATACAGGCGCCGGCCGCGTCTAGGATGGGGGTGCCGCTGATGACGATGTGGCGCAGGGCCCCGTCCTCGCCCACCAGATCATAGGCCAGGTCGCGAAACGGCACGCCGCGCCGCACGCAGTCTTCGTATTGGTCCAGCCGGGGGTCGGAGGACAGGTCACGGCGTGTCTTGCCGATCAGCCCGCGATGGTCCTGCCCGATGCGCGAAACACCTTGCGACATGGCGGTGAAGCGGCCGTCCCGGTCGGTTTCCCAGTACCAGTCGGTCGACAGTTCCGTCAGCGTCTTGAAACGCTCCTCCCGCTGGGCCAACTCCGCTGTGCGGAGGCCGACCTCCCGCTCCAGCAGTTCGGTCTGGCGGGCCGCTTCCCGGGCGGCGGCGTGGCGGCGCGTCAGGTTGACCAGGTAGAAGTGCAGCAGCAGGGCCAGCAGGATGCCGCCCGTCGTGACCTGCGCCGCCGCCAGCAGGGGCGGGGTGAGGTTCAGGGCGCGCAACAGCATCGGTGTCGCCTGGAAGCGGATCAGCCAGTCGCGGCCGAAGATGTTCAGCCTCTCTTCATGGACCAACCCATCGACCACGCCGCCGGGCAGGGCGGGGGTCTGGTAGAAGGGGGCGGTGTGCGGATCCTCGGTGATGTCGCTCACGCTGAATCCAACGTCGGCGCGCATGAGTTCCGACCCGGCGATCATCCGGCTGATGAGGAAGGGCGTATAGGACCAGCCCAGCGTCGCGGCCTGGCGGGCGTCGGCGTCGCCGAGGTCGGCGCCTTGCCGATAGATCGGCAGCAGCAGCAGGAACCCGCCCGTCTCGCCGGGTGCCTGCACCAGGGCAATCGGGGCGGTCAGCCGGGGTTCCCCCGACCGCATCGCGGCGACGGCCGCGGCATGGCGCGCGGGTTCGGAGGCGATGTCCAGGCCCACGGCGTTGATGTTCGCCGCCTCGGGCTCGATGAACTGGATGACGGCATGCTCCGCATCATGGGGGCGCAGCTCGCGGATGCGGAAATCGGGGCGCCCATCGCGGTGTTGCCGTGCGATGAAGGACGCCTCGTCCGCTACGGGCACCCGCCGGATGATACCGAAGCCCATGGCGCCACGGAACTCCGTCGCCAGGGACCGCGTCGCCGCGTAGCTGCGGAACTGGGCCAGGGTCAACGCCTCGGGTCCGCCGGCCACGACGGCGGCGCCGCGAGCACCGCGCAGGCCATATTGGTACAGCATGACCTGTTGACGCAGATCCTCCGCCATCTCGCCGGCCCGCGCGGTCAGGCTGGCGGTCGCCAGGGTCTGGTTGTGGGTGGCCATCAGGCGGGCGGCGACCAGCCCCCCCACGACGCTGAGCACCATGAGAAGCACGGGAATAAGGATGGTCATCCGCATGGGCCGGCCCGCCCACGACGCGATCATCTTCTGTCGCCCAGGCGGGGCGGCGGGGTGGACGCCGACACCGCTGGGCAATGACGGCGAATTCCGCAAAAACATCCCGACCTCACGATTCTCCGGCGTCCAGCTTGCATCGTCGGCCTTTAGGAATCGTTATCACCGCCGTCGCCTGCGGCAAATCTATGCTTAAAGGTATTTCCCGGATGTGTTGTGGGCTTGGCTATGCGACGGATCGGGACGGGCGGCCCTCAGGCCGCCTTCGCCCCATACCGCGCCACCAGCGCGTCCACCGCCTGGGCGACGTCGTCGCTCATGCGGAACTGGATGCGGGTGGTGTCGCCTTCGTGGCTGGTGACCCGGCCCCGGAAGCGGCTGCCGTCAACCAGCACCTCGACCTCACGGCCCGGGGTGCCGATCGCCGGGCCCTGGAGGGCGCAGCCACCGCGTCCGATGTTGAGCAGCCGATGCGTAGCGGCCCCGGCGGACAGGACACCCGGCGCGCCAACATGGACAGGGAGGTCCAGGTCGTAGCGTTCGAATTGGCGCCGATCATCCGCCGTCTGCATGGCCGTCAGGAAATGCTCCACGTCCGTGCGCAGCTGTTCCGACTGCCGTGACAGTTCGTTGGCCGCCCCCAGCAGTTGGTCGGACGCCTCCTTGGTGAATTCCGCGCTGTCCCGCACCAGTGCCAGGGAGTGGGTCACCTCGCGCGTGCGGCTGGCGGCCTCCGTCACGTTGCGGCTGATCTCGGCGGTGGCGGCGCTCTGCTGGCTGACGGCGGCGGCGATGGCGCCGGTGTTGCCGTCGACGATGGCGATGGTGGTGGCGATGCGGTTGATGATGCCGATGGCGTTCTCGGCGGCAGCCTTCACGCCACTGACGCGGGCCTGGATATCGTCCGTCGCCTGCGCCGTCTGGTTGGCCAGGGTCTTGACCTCGGTCGCCACCACGGCGAAGCCCTTGCCCGCCTCGCCGGCGCGGGCCGCCTCGATGGTGGCGTTCAGGGCCAGGAGGTTGGTTTGGGCCGCGATGGTCTGGATGAAGCGCACGACCTCGTTCACGCTGTCCGCCACCGTGGCCAATTCCCCCACCACGTCGCGCGCGTGCTCCGCCTCCTGCACCGCCGTCTTGGTGGTGACGGCGGTCTGCTCCGCCTGGGCGCCGATCTCGTTGCTGCTGGCGGCCAGCTGCTCCGTCGCCACCGCCACCGTTTCGGTGTTGTCGGTGGCACGGGCGGCGCTGTCGTCGGCAACCTGGGTGCGGCCGGCGGTATTGTCCGCCTGGCTGGCCAGTGAACCGGCGGTGGCCTCCAGCTCCGTCGCGGCGGCGGCCATGCCGCGCAACTCGGCGCTGATGGCGGCCTGGAAGTCCCGCGTCAGGGTTTCCAGCGCCTGCTGACGGCGCAGCCGCTTTTCCTGTTCCTGGGCCTGCGCCGCCTCCAGCTCGCGGTTGCGCAGGGCGTTTTCCTTGAAGACGACCAGGGCGCGGGCCATGGCCCCCACCTCATCCCCGCTGTCGGCATGGTCGATGGCGGTGTCCAGGCGGCCCTCGGCCAAACTCGACATGGCGCCGGTCAGGTCGCTGAGCGGTGTGATGACGAAGCGGCGCACCACCAGGTAGACCCCGACGCCGCCCGCCGCGAACAGTGCCAGCGAGATCAGCAGCACCCGCAACTGCGTCGCCTTGAACCCATCGATACGCGCCTTCAGCAGACGCTCCAGTTCCGTTGACGCGGCGTTGTACAGCGCATCCTGGGCTTTCAGCGCCGCCGCTGCATCGGTGTCGGTGACAGCACCTTTCTCCGCACCCGCCGTCACCACGGCGGCGGCCTTCTGCGTGGCGGCGACCGGCGCCGTCAGCGCCTTCTTCACGCTGCCGTCGGCGTTGCCGCCATAGGCCGAGGTGGCGGAGGAATTGAGGCCGGTCAGCAGGGACTTCACTCCGCCCAGGGCAACGAACAGGTCGACCTTGTTGTCGCCAGCCTGACGCGTCACGGCGCGCAGGCCCGTGGTCTGGTCCTGCAGGTCGGGCAGCTTCACCAGCACGATGTCCATGACGTAGAAGCTGTCCAGGTCCGGGTCCAGGATCAGGTTGGACTTGTCGCCGATCTGGGCGATCAGCGCCCGCAGCGCCGCGCGGGTGGCCGGGCTGCCGGCCCCATCCTTCTTGTCCCCATCCTTCTTGCCTAGGGCGGCCAGCAGGTCGTTCACCTTGTCGGCCGTTTCCATCTCCTGGCCCCAGTCCGCCTGCAACTGGCGCACCGTTGCCGCGGTTGCCGTCGCGTCCGGCGTGGCGCCGCCCGTCTCCGCGGCCGCCAGCCGGGCCTGGATGGTCTGCAGGCCGCGCAGGTAGGCGGTGCCGGCCAATTCCTTCTGGGCGAAGTCGATGGCGATCTGCTGTTGCGCGATCAGCGCGTACAGCAGGTAACCCACCGGAATGAGGAAGAGCAGAACCGCCAAGCCCAACTTGTGGGCGATTTTCAGGGACCGAAGCATCACGGCCTTCTTTATGAGGGAAGTGGTTAATCTGTTAATGACCACTGCATATGGTCTCATTCTTTAATGATGTCTTAATTTTTGAGGCTTTGTCATATGCAAAATAAAATATCAAATTCTTTAACCATGTTTTCCAACCTTAGCCTGAATACGGGGAAGGGGGCTCGCCCATCCCGCCGGTCCAACGTCCCCGTCCAGGCAGCCTCCCGCCCAAGCCGGTTGCGTTTTCGCGCGATTCCGGCCAGAAAACACCCCTCACTCCATGATTGGACTTGATGGCGAAGACGATGGCTTATCGGATTGCAGGCGAGACGGGCGAATGGGAAGTGGTGATCGGGCTGGAGGTCCATGCCCAGGTCGTTTCCAATGCCAAGTTGTTCAGCGGGGCGGCGACCGCCTTCGGCGCCGCGCCGAATAGCCAAGTCAGCTTCGTGGACGCGGGTTTCCCCGGCATGCTGCCGGTGATCAACGAGGTCTGCGTGGAACAGGCGGTGCGCACGGGCCTGGGCCTGAAGGCGCGGATCAACCTGCGCTCGGTCTTCGACCGCAAGAACTACTTTTATGCCGACAACCCGGCCGGCTATCAGATCAGCCAGTACCTGCAGCCCATCGTCGGCCACGGCACCATCGTGCTCGACCTGGCGGACGGTTCCACGCGCGAGGTGGGCATCACCCGCCTGCACCTGGAAATTGACGCGGGCAAGAGCCTGCATGACCAGAACCCGACCAAGACCTACGTCGACCTGAACCGGTCGGGCGTGGCCCTGATGGAGATCGTGTCGGAGCCCGACATGCGCACGCCGGAGGAGGCCGCCGCCTACCTGCGCAAGCTGCGCACCATCCTGCGCTATCTTGGCACCTGCGACGGCAACATGGAGGAAGGCTCCATGCGCTGTGACATCAACGTGTCGGTGCGCAAGCCGGGCGAGGCCTATGGCACCCGGACGGAGACGAAGAACGTCAACTCCATCCGCTATGTCCAGCAGGCCATCGAGTATGAGGCCCAGCGCCAGGTCCAGGTGATCGAGGACGGCGGCGTGGTGGTGCAGGAAACCCGCCTGTGGGACCCCAACAAGGGGGAAACGCGGTCCATGCGCTCCAAGGAAGATGCGCAGGATTACCGCTACTTCCCCGATCCGGACCTGCTGCCGCTGGACCTGGACCCCGCCTGGGTGGAGGAGATCAAGCGCACCCTGCCGGAACTGCCGGATGAGAAGAAGGCCCGTTTCATGGCCGACTACAAGCTGCCGGTCTATGACGCCGGCGTGCTGGTGGCCGAACGCTCGCGCGCCGACTTTTATGAAGAGGTGGCCCGGGGCCGCGATCCCAAGATGGCCGCCAACTTCGTCATCGGCGACCTGCTGGGCGCCCTGAACAAGACCGGTGCCGACATCGACAGCTCCCCCATCAGCGCCGCGGCGCTGGGCGGGCTGATCGACCTGATCGCCGACAACACCATCTCCGGCCGCATCGCCAAGGAGGTGTTCGCCGACATGCTGGAGACGGGCAAGCCCGCCGCCCAGATCGTGGAGGAGAAGGGCCTGCGCCAGGTGACGGACACGGGCGCCATCGACCAGGCCATCGCGGCCGTGATGGCGGCCAACGCCGACAAGGTGGCGGAGTTCCGCAGCGGCAAGGACAAGCTGTTCGGCTTCTTCGTCGGCCAGGTCATGAAGGCCACCCAGGGCAAGGCGAACCCGGCCTTGGTGAACGAGATCCTGACCGCCAAGCTGAAGGGCTGAGGCCCGAAGGTCTAAGGTGAGGACCGGGGCCTTGCGCCTTGGTTCGACTGGGAAAAGTAGCGCTTTGCCAGGCCTGTCGGCCGGCGGCGCATGGGCAGGGGGGCCTCCGGGTCCCCCTTTTCATTTTCCCGCGATTTTTCCTCACCGTTATCGTTGACAAGGGGGCCGCCGCCCGAGTACATACGCGAACCGCCGACGACAGTCGGTGGACGGAGGGGTGGCCGAGTGGCTGAAGGCAACGGTTTGCTAAACCGTCGTACCGGGAAACTGGTACCGTGGGTTCGAATCCCATCCCCTCCGCCATCACTTGCCCAGGCCACATTGTGAGGCAAGTGAACGGACAAGCCGCCCCTCGGGGCGGCTTTGTCGTTTCCGGGGCCAGTTATCGAAAATCGCACAGCAAGAGTTTTGCGGGAGAGTCGCCCGTCGCCCTCTTCTTGACAATAAATCTACATAGGTAGATTTATAGTGCATGGCCCGCACGCGAACCCCATCCAATCAGGCGAGGATGATCCTTGCCACCCTCCTTGAGGCTTCCGGCGCCTGGCGTCATGGCTACGAGCTGGCCCAACTGGCCGGCGTCAAGTCGGGAACCCTGTACCCCTTGCTCATCCGGCTGGAGCGGCTGGGGTATCTGGAGGCGCAGTGGCAGCCTCCTGTGGAGACGGGCCGGCCGCCCCGCCATGCCTATCGCCTGACCGCCACCGGCATACGGTTCGCCCAGGCCAACCCGCCGGCGCCGGAGACGGCGGGGCCCCTGAACCCGCGTGAGGTGACGATATGAGAGGCGGAGTGTGGCGCGGCCTTGCGGTCCTGGCCTGCGATATCCTGGAAAGGGCCTTGCCTGCCCATCTGCAAGACTGGGGATCGGCCATACGCCTTGAAACCGCCGGGATCGAAAGCGACGCCGCCGCCCTGCGCTTCGCGGCCGGTGGCCTGTGCGGTCTTCTGCCCCTTATTCTAGGCCACCACTTGCGCCAAATGGCGACGTTCTCCGATAGGGCCTCTCCACCCGCCGACATGACATTCCATCCTCGCGCCATCGGTATCGCCTGCGCCATCGGGGCTGTCGGGCTGGGCTTGGGGTATCTGGCGATGGCGGGGGCGCCGGCGCGGTACCTGGGTGTCAATGCCGGCGCGCTGATCCTGGGCCTCTGCGTGCTGGCCGCGATCCGGCAGGCCGGGACGGCGGTTCGCCTGCGGCCGGGCACGATGACATTGCTGCTGTCGGTCCTGCTGCTGGCGACGGCGCTGGGTGGCGCACGGGTCGACGATGCCGCGCGCTGGGTGAACCTGGGCGGCCTGTTCATCCAGCCCAGCCTTGTGCTTCTTCCGCTGATGATTCTCGACTTCGCCCGGTCGCCCAACCGGCGCTCGACCTGGGGGATGATCGTCACGGCGGCGGCCCTGGCCCTGCAGCCCGACCGGGCCATGGCCGGGATGTTGGCCACCGGCCTTGCGGTCCTGGCGATCAGGCGTCCTGATGATGACCATGTCTCGCGGGCGCTCGCCGGCGCCATCGCCGGCTTTGCCGCCACGCTGATCCAGGCGGACCGGCTGACCGCGACCCCGTATGTTGAACGGGTTTTCCAGTCCGCCTTCAGCTTGAATCCCATCGCGGGGATGCTGGTGCTGGCCGGTGCGGCCCTGCTTCTCGTGCCGGCGATGGTGGGAGGGGCACGCGCCCAGGGCAACCGGGATATCCATGCGGTGTTCGCCGCCGTTTGGGGTGTCGCCCTGGTCGCGGCCGCCCTGGGGAACTATCCGACGCCCATCGTGGGCTATGGCGGCAGCGCCGTGATCGGCTATGTGCTGAGCTTGGCGATGCTGCCCAAGGCCGCGCCTGCGCGCTCCAGGGGCAAGGATATGCTGGATGTTGGCACCGCCGACGACTCCCCGGCACACCGTTTGAAGTGCGTGGTGCTCGCCTGATCCCAGGTCCAATTCCTCCCTCCCTGGATATCAGGCATGTCGGCCGTCGTGGCGCCGAAGGGCTTTGATGAGTGACGGTTGCGCGCCGGTCCGTTATTTTCCAGCCGGCGCCCCGATGCCACCGGCGAAGCCTATTGGCGCCGCAGCGACAGACATATCAACGCCATCGCGCCCGCCCCTGTCCGGTGACTGTGGGCGACGGCGGCTTATACGCAGAGATTGAGGTTTTTGATGAACAGTTCGGCCGACGAAGAATTTGTGTATGACGAGGCCACGGGCGAGTGGATTCCGGCTAGCCAGGCGGCGGCCAACGCGGCCGCTGGCGCCGCGGCCGCCGGCGTGGTCGAGGTCCGGGATTCCGTGGGGAACCTGCTGGCCGACGGCGACAGCGTCACCCTGATCAAGGACCTGAAGGTGAAGGGCGCCAATCAGGTGCTGAAGCGGGGAACCGTCATCCGCTCCATCCGGCTGACCGGCGACTCCCAGGAGATCGACTGCCGCCACGACACCATCAAGGGCCTGGTACTGCGCGCGGAGTTCGTGAAGAAGGGCTGAGGCGTTTAGGGAAGCGCGCACGGATGTGCCCGGCCGTCAGACAATGCGATGGTCGATCACATCCAGCCGCCAGCCGTTCTCAACACGTCGCAGCCGGATGACGATGCCACTCCAACGACCGTCCATTTCAATGAAGCCACGATCATGGGCGGCGTTGAAGACGATGGGGGTCACGATGGTTGGGTCGAAATTTCCTGGCCCCGCCCGCAGGCGCTGGACGCGCGGATCATCCCCATCATAGACGATCAGGCGCTGGTCTGCCCGTAGGCAGGCGAAGTCCGCCTGGCGTGCCACGACTATGGTCGGCGGCGTGCTGTCGAGGTACGGCGCTCTGGGCTGCTCTTGACGTTCATCGGTATCGTCCAGGGAAACCGTGAAACGGTCATTGGGGAACGGGTCCCCTGCCGCCAGAACCGTGGCCAGGGCCATGGCCTCATATCGGGATGCGGCGGGGCAGGGGCGGGGCTGGTCCGGTCGGATCTTCATGGGCAGGGGGCCGTCGGCCGGCGTGGTCTCGGCGGGAGGCAGCAGGAGATGGCGTTCGGCGACGTCGCTCATGCCGTCGCCGTCGCTGTCCCGGGCCAATTCGGCCAAGGGGATGCGGAGGAAAAGGTCACGCGCCCGCCGCCGGAATGTCTGTTTGCCGAAGGGGCTGGTTCCCACCTGTTCGTCGGCGTCCACCGCCAGGGTCAGGTCATCCCCCTCCAGCAGCGGCAGTTTGGCGTCACGCCGCACCACATAGGGGAAACGCTCCACCAGGCCGGTGTAAAGGGGCGGGTGCCAGCTCTTGCCGCCATCGTCCGACAAATGCAGCCAATAGCCGCCCCGGGACTGGGCGGAGGCTTGGTCGTAGATCGCCGCGACGCTGATCACGGCCACGCGACGCCCCTGCTGCCAGACCCGTACCTGCTGGAAGTTGGCGGGCAGGGGGGCCATGCTCCTGGTCCCGCCGCTTTTCGATGCCACCGCCGGTCCACGCCAGATGGATGGCAAGGGCAAGGCCTCCCAGGGCGGAAGCAGGGGTGGCTGGTCCGCGACCTTCCCCGCCGTTTGCTTGGCGTCGCGGCCGGTTGAGTTGGCCGCCAGGGCGGTGTCCATCTTCTGACGCCGTGCGCCATAATCCGGCAAAACCAGGCGCAACGCGTCGGTTGTGACACCAGCCGCCTGCCGCGTATCCGGATCGGTCTCGTGGGGATGAGGGCGTAATGCCCGGTCGCACACGCTATGCAAGCTGCCTTCCGCCAGCAGCCGGCAGCTTATCGCCGCCCAGACCCCGCCGCCGTCTGCTAGCGAGTTGTGGTCGGCGTACAGGGTTTCCGCCAGGGGATATGGGTCCTCCGCCGCATGGTGCAGCAGATGGTCCAGCACGATCAGCTTTCGTTGATCAGTCGCAATGATGGGGCAGCGGCGCGCTCCCCAGAGGTGCGGCTGAGTCAGGGGCCGATCCTCATTGTAAGCGCAGGCCATGTCCGCCTTGGCTTTCTCCAGAGCCACAGCATAGGGCGCCAGGAGAGCCTCCGCGTCGGCTTCCCGTTTTTGCAGGATGTCGGCCGCGGCGAGATTCAAGGCCAAGTCGGTGAGGTCAGTCTGTGGCAGCGGCAGTTCCAGCCCGTCCATCATCGCGGTTTCAGCGTTGGGGCCGTCATCTGCCGTTAATTGCTTGCGAATATCCGGCGGCAAACCATCGACAAAAAGCACCAGTTGTTCAGCCAGGCCCGCATCGGCAAGCGCCGCCGCATACTGGCGCGCGTACGCCAACTGAAATACCGTGCGATCCGCTTCGAAGACCTCCATCAGGGCGCGATTGGTGACCATATAGTCCAGGAGGGCCAATTGATCCGGCCTGTCGGCACTTGAGGACAAACCCCATAGGATCGCGTCCCGATACCAAGGCGCCTCGTGGGCGAACCCGACATACCATTGTGCGCAGTCCGCTTGGTGTGCCAGCAGCCAGGCACCGGTGGTCCGCCACGGTTCGAATTCAGGTAGCAAGGCCTGATAGGTCGCGGCGTCGCAGAACCGGGCTGCCCCCATGGCCTGGCCAGCGGCCACCAGGACCACGGGGTTGTGGTCGGTTGCTCGCGCCAGCGCGATGGATGCGTCCCGTAGGACAAGACGCAGCCTTTTCGCTTGGTGAGGCGCTTCACGATCAAAATGATCGTAAGCGCCGGTCAGCACCACCAAATGCAGGAGATCGGTTGCCTGGTCAGGTGTCAGGGCATAAGCCCGCGCCAGCGGCTGGGACCAGTGGCGTAAGCTCCGAAGCGTCAGCGCGGCATGAAGCCGCTCACCCCAATCCTGGACGGTGACAAAGTCAAAATAGTTATGGAGTTTGTCCGCTTGCTTGAAGGCCTGGAACTGTCCCGCGGTCGGGGGTGGGACCTGGGCCACGGCGGCGCACGACAGGCCGATTAAAGGCAGGCACAGCAGCACCCGAGCCAGCCACGTCCACATGAGGTCCCCGTCCTCGTTAAGTTCCCTTCGTGACTATGCCGCTTACCCATCATTAGGCAAAAACAAAAGGGCGCAACGGATATCCGCCACGCCCCTTTGAATTCTGTAACGGGTCCCCGTGCTTACGGTGCCGTGGACGGCGACTTGCCGCGCTTGGGGGTCTTGGCGGCCTTATACATGTCGGCCGGGTCCCACACGGCACCCCGGCGGCGGCGGGTGGGCTTGGGTTCATCGCTGGCTTCCTCGTCCGTATCGCCGGCGGGGGGGCCGAAGGCGTGGAGCCGTCCTCATCCTGCGATACGGCGCGCAGCAGGCCGGCGACGCAGTCGGCGATGTCCGCCGGGGCGTTGCGCCAGGCGCGCAGCAGGTCCAGGTCGCGGCGCGACAGCAGGGGCGAGCCCTCGTCCGGCGCGCTGAAGGTGGTGGGGGCGGGACGATCGGCGCCACTTTCCAAATCGTCGAAGAAGAAGGTCAGCGGCACGTCGAGGATCTCGGCCAGTCGATACAGCTTGCCGACGGAGACGCGGTTGGAGCCACGCTCGTACTTCTGCACCTGCTGGAAGGTGATGCCCAAGGCTCGCGCAAGGTCAGACTGGCTCATGCCCAGAAGACCGCGCCGCAAGCGAATGCGGCTGGCGACGTGGCCCTCAATCTTACCTTCGAGTTCGGCGACAACCGTGTTCTTCGTCCTACGGGGCATAAGCATTACTCCAGTCGATGAGGCGCCACCGAGGATCATGGATGGAACGCCGTATAACCTACAAGGGTAGGAAGGGGGAATTTCGCGGCGAGAGTAGGAAGATGTTCAGACGCTGACAACCGGCATCAACCTCGTGAACTGGGCGTTCCCACCCCTGCTGGGCTCTTTAGAACTGTTTAGCTGAAAGAATACAAATGTATTCATCTTTTGGGTGGGTTAGGCAATCGCGAACAGGGGCGGCAGCTAGACGAAAGATAGATTTCAGCCGGGGAAATGCGCGGATTTTGGCGGTGTGGCCGCCGACTCGCATCGTACATCCCAGGCGACATCGCAGGCCGACGCGGAACATCACGGGCATTGGTCACGGCTGGTTTGCCGCTATCGTGTCCGTGGGCCGTGATTCATTGGCCGGATCCTTGGCCAATCTTTGAGATCCAGGAATGTATGCCGCCCGCTGGCTTTTCAACACATCCAAAAGTTCATTCAAGCTGTCGCGCGCGTATTCGTCTGGTTGGCGCGCCAATTCGTGCCGTGTCAGCCGGATGAAGGCTTCGACCAGACGGTGATGAACGGCGGCGGCCCGCTCAAGGGGGGCCGGAAGCGGCGACGGTGCCAGGGGAACAGAGGCCATAGCGTATTCCTACGGGGAAAGGCTGTTTACCCATGTAGGATATGGCGAGCGTCATTAATCGCAAGTTAACAGTAGGTTTGGCGGGTCGCCCCCTAACCTTTTGCGCGTATTAACCAAAATAGTGTTGCCAATAAACCATCATCCGGCCGTTCCACGCCTCAAATCGGTGGTCATGGGCAGTTGGTGACTTCCCATTCGGATGCGGTAGACGTGCAGGTTTTCCAGCACCCGCTGAACGTAGGTGCGTGTTTCATAGATGGGGATGGTCTCCACCCAGTCCACCGGGTCCACCGCCTCGATACGGGGGTCGCCATAATCGCGGAGCCAGTTGGCAACACGGCCGGGCCCCGCGTTGTAGGCGGCGATGGCGAGGATGTAGGAGCCGCCGAAGCGGTCCAGCAGATCCTGCACATAGACGCTGCCCAGGCGCATGTTGAAGTCCGCGTCGTGGGTCAGCTTGGTCACCGCGTACTTCATGCCTTCGCGCTTGGCCAATTGCTGGGCCGTGGGCGGCATCAACTGCATCAGGCCCAGGGCGCCGGCACCACTGGCTGCGTCCACCTTGAAGCTGCTTTCCTGCCGGATCAGGGCGTGGATCAGCGCCGGCTCCGGTTGCGCCGGCAGGTGGCTGGAGATGATGGGATAGCCGGCGTCGGCCAGGACGATGCCCTTGCTCAGCGACTGGCGGCTGATGCCCACGCCCAGGTCGCGGCGATGCATTTCCAGCGCGGCCTTGGCCACCAGCACGAAATCGTCCGGTGACTGGGCGTCCTGCGACAGCTTGCGCAGGAACAGGTCCACGCGGTCGTCATCCTCGCTCAGGACCTTGTCCAGCAGGCGTGCGGCGCGGACCAGCTCCTTCTTCTCGAACCGCGACCGGGCGTCGGCGGAGGGCGTGGGGGCGATGGGAATGGCCTCGGCCTGGCCCAGCTTCTCCTGCGCCATCATGCCGTAGAAGGTGCTTCCCCACCGCGCGCCCAGTTCGTACCACTGGCGGGCGCGCTCGGGATTGCCCAGCTTCTCGCAGGCCCGTCCCGCCCAATAGGCGCCGCGGGATTGCCCGATGGGTGAGGACACCCCCTCATACAGGCGGGTGAAATGGTCCAGCGCCTGCTCCGGCTTGTTCAGGAACTGTAAGGATAGCCAGCCGGCCAGGAACTCCGCCTGGATGAAGCCCAGGCCATCGGTCACGCCATGGTTGGCGGCCAGACGGTAGGCGCGCTGCATCTGGCCCTGGTCCATCAAGCGGCGGGCCAGGATATGGCGCTCCATCCACCACGCCTCGGGATGGCCCAGTTCCTTCCCCACATCCTTGGGCAGGTTCTCCACGATCTCCAGCGCGCCGGCGTCCATGTCCTTGCGCCTGCGCCAGCGCAGCCGTTCATAGGTGATGCCGGGCTCGCTCATCAGCGGGGCCGGCACCTGCTGTAGCAGCCGCTCCACATTCGGGTCCAGGTCGGCCATGGCCAGCCGGGCCAGCGCCACTGCCTGGTGGCCAGGGTCGACGATGGGCAGCATGCGACGGGCGCCGTCCTCGTCATTCTCCCACAGCAGCCGGTCCAGGCGAGCCCAATGGTCGGCGGGGCGCAGGATGGCCACGTACTTGGTGCGGAACGTCCGCTCGTCCACCACGCCGAAGTTGCCTTTGACATAGCGCTCCCGGATCAGCGCGATGGCTTTCTCGCTGTCGCCCAAGTTCAGCAGGGCGTCGGCATAGCGGTTGAAGCCGGCGGTGGTCAGGGGCGGGTGCCTGTCGAACCAGTCGCGCGTCGGGGTGTCGCCGAAATCGGGCATGCGGATTTCGGCGTTGCGTCGCAGGGCGGCCAGCCCGGGCCAATCCGGATTCTTGTCGATGAAATCAGAGAGTTCCTGAAAGCTGGCGCTGGTGTCGCTGCGCCCCAGGTCCATCCAGGTCAGGACCTTGTCCGCCAGCGGGTCATGCCCGCGCTCGGCCAGCTTGTGGGCATCCGCCCATTTGCCCTTGTCCGCGGCCTTGAAGGCGGCGCGATAGGTGCTGATATCGCCGGAGGATTGCGCCCATGCCGCCGACGGGGCCGCCAGGGATGCCATCACCGGGGCGGTCATCAGGGAAACCGGCAGGATCAAGGCCGCCAGCCCCCGCTGGAACGGGGCCCAGGGGGTCCGCTCTCGTCGCTTGTCACCCAGGTGTCGGGCCGCTAAGGTTCGCGCCTTTCGGGTCGAATGCCCACGGAGATTGCAAAGATGACCACCGCCACGCCCGCCCTCGCCGGTTCCCTCGTCGCCCTGATCACGCCGTTCGCCGACGGCAAAGTGGACGAGCGCGCCTTCCAGGCCCTGGTGGACTGGCAGGTCAAAGAGGGCACGCACGGCCTGGTTCCCTGCGGCACCACCGGCGAGTCGCCGACGCTGAGCCATGAGGAGCACCGCCGCCTGGTCGAGCTGTGCGTCGAGGTCGCGGACCGCCGCGTTCCCGTGGTCGCCGGCACCGGCAGCAACTCCACGGCCGAGGCCATCAGCCTGACCAAGCACGCCAAGGCCGTTGGCGCCGACGCCGCCCTGGTGGTGACGCCCTACTACAACAAGCCGACGCAAGAAGGTCTCTACCAGCATTTCAAAGCCATCCATGATGCGGCCGACCTGCCCATCATCATTTATAACATTCCCGGCCGCAGCGTGATCGACATGTCGATCGCCACCATGGCCCGCCTCGCGGCGTTGCCTAACATCGTTGGCGTGAAGGACGCCACCGCTGATTTGGTGCGGCCGTTGCGCACACGGGTCGAGTTGGGCGCCGATTTCATCCAGCTGTCGGGTGAGGACGCCACGGCCACGGCCTTCCTGGCCCAGGGTGGCGTCGGCTGCATTTCGGTCACGGCCAACGTGGCGCCGCGCCTTTGCGCGGAGATGCAGAACGCCTGGGTGCGCGGCGATCTGGTGGAGATGGCGCGCATCCGCGACCTGCTGATGCCGCTGCACCACGCCATGTTCGTGGAGACCAGCCCGGCGCCGGTGAAGTATGCCGCCAGCCTGCTGGGCCTGTGCCGTCCGGAACTGCGCCTGCCGCTGGTGGAGACCACGCCGGCAACTCAGGAGCTGGTGCGCGCGGCCCTGGTCCATGCCGGTGTGTTGAGCTGAGGGAAGGGGCCGGGTAGCCGCCATGGCACGCGCCGACGAACATAAATACGCCGCCCAGAACCGGCGCGCCCGCTTCGATTTTTTCATTACCGAAACGATCGAGGCGGGCATCATGCTGACCGGGACGGAGGTGAAGTCGCTACGCGCCGGCCGGGTCAGCATCGCCGAGTCCTACGCCGGCGAGCGGGATGGTGAGCTTTACCTCATCAACGCCCATTTCCCGGAATACCAGTTGGCCGGCCGTTTTTTTCAGCATGAGCCCAAGCGGGCGCGTAAGCTGCTGGTCCGCCGGCGTGAGATGGACAAGCTGTTCGCCTCCATCCGCCGCGACGGCGTCACCCTGATTCCCCTGTCGATCTATTTCAATGACCGCGGCTACGCCAAGGTCGAGATCGGCGTGGCCAAGGGCAAGAAGAAGGGTGATAAGCGCGAGGCGGAGAAGGAACGCGACTGGCAGCGCGACAAGGCGCGCCTGATGCGGGCCAAGGGCTAAGTCTGAAAATCGCCGGAAAATTGAAAAGGCGGAGCGCACACTCCGGTCTTTTACTTTCACAGGGGCTTTTCCCTAAGCGCCCAGGTACTGCCGCACCGCCCGGAACACATCCTCGAACATGGCATCGGTCAGGCGGCCGGTGTTCGTGTTGTAGCGGGAGCAGTGATAGCTGTCGAACAACGTCACCCCGCCGCCCAGGTCATGCCGGGCGCCGTGCCCGAAGGGGTGGGCCGCTTGCCGCAGCCCGAAGGTGCGGATGACGCTGGTGTGGGAGACGGAGCCCAAGGCCACCACCGCCTTGAGCTTGGTCATCGCCGCCAGTTCCGCCACCAGGAAGGGACGGCAGGTGTGCGATTCTTCCGGCGTGGGCTTGTTTTCCGGCGGCACGCAGCGGACGGCGTTGGTGATGCGCGCGTCGATCAGGGTCAGGCCGTCGTCCGGTCGCTCCAGGTATTGGCCGGTGGCGAAACCGAATTTCAGCAGGGTGGCGTACAACAGATCGCCGGCATAATCGCCGGTGAAGGGGCGGCCGGTGAAGTTGGCGCCCCGCAAACCCGGCGCAAGGCCCACCACCAGCAAGCGCGCGTCCAGCCCGCCGAACGACGGCACCGGACCGTTATACTTGTCGGGAAAGGCGGCACGGTTGCGCAGGCGATAGTCCACCAGCCGGGGGCACAGGGGACAGTCTCGCCCTGGAGGCGTCAGGATTTCAGTCATTAGGATGCGGCGCCCATTACAAGGTGTCTTGTGGGACAATCTATCGTGAGCGCGCCGGATATCACTCCACCGGCGTGGTGTCGATAAGTTGCGCGTGCTCCACCGGCGGCCGGGGGGCATGGGCGCGGGCGATTTCGGGCGCCAAATCCATCAATTCGATGAAGTTGTCGGCCTGGCGGCGCAATTCATCGGCGATCATGGGCGGGGTCGAGCGTACGGTGCTGATGACCGAGACGCGCACGCCCTTGCGCTGCACCGCCTCCACCAAGCGACGGAAGTCCCCATCGCCGGAGAACAACATGATGTGGTCCAGATGCTGCGCCATTTCCATGACATCGATGGCCAACTCGATGTCCATGTTGCCCTTGATCTTACGCCGGCCCGACGCGTCGGTGTATTCCTTGGTCGGCTTTGTGACCATGGTGTAGCCGTTATAGTCCAGCCAGTCGACCAGCGGCCGAATTGGAGAGTATTCTTGGTCTTCAACCAAGGCGGTATAGTAGAAAGCGCGGATCAGGCGCCCCTTTCTACCGCAGAAATTCAATAAACGCTTATAGTCGATATCGAAATTCAGCGCGCGGGCGGCCGCGAACAAATTGGCGCCATCGATAAACAGGGCGAGGCGCTCTTCGGGATAATGGAGCATTTTAAATTCCTTTTAATATTAATTGTCGCGGTAATGCATCGAACGCAATGGTTGGTAGCGTGCCCACTTTGTCACGCACTGACAAGCGTCTACATAGGGTGAATAGGTTAACGCATTCAAGTGAGATATGGTCGCGGCCCCTGTTTTTAAAGTGGGGCTCTGTCTTTTGGGGATGTTACCCTACATCGGCGACGTAATATCTCGCCCAACGGTATAGTTGTGCGGACCATGCCCCGCAAGGGGCCCCTGGTTGTTGTGAGGATGCGAAATGATCTTGTTGGGCGTGGGCTCTAACCTGTCCGTTCCCGGGATCGGTGGCCCTGCGGACGTGGTGGCGGCCGCGGTGCGCGCGCTCAAGGAGGAGGGGGTGGTGGTCGCTGCGGTGTCGCCCTGGTACCGGAGTGCGCCCGTGCCTGCGTCGGATCAGCCGTGGTACGTCAATGGCGTCCTGCGGGTGGAGACGGATCTGGACGCGCCAGCCCTGCTGGCGCTGCTGCACAAGGTCGAAGCCGGCTTCGGCCGGGTCCGCCGCCAAGTGAACGAGGCGCGAGGGCTGGATCTGGACCTCCTGGCCTATCATGGGCAGGTCCGGGAACAGGGGCCGCAATTGCCCCATCCCCGGATGCACCAGCGCGCCTTCGTCCTGCTGCCGCTGCGGGACGTGGCGCCAAGCTGGCGCCATCCTCTCCTGGGGCTGGATGTGGCGGCCCTGGTGGCGGCCCTGCCGCCCGGCCAGGTCACCGAGCGCATCGGGGCGTAAGGGGCCCGCCCGACGGGGCGGCCATGACGGGCGCGGTAAAGCAGGAATGCGATCTGGTGCTCGTCGGCTTCCTTGCAACCGGGAAACCGGGCCCGTATAACTATGAGATGGTGTCTGGTGCCGGTTTTTCCGGCACCCGTTTCGTTGTTGGAGTGAGCAAGGCATGGCCCGCGTTACCGTTGAAGATTGCGTCCTGAAGGTTCCGAACCGGTTCGAGCTGGTGATGATGGCGGCCCAGCGGGCGCGGGACGTTGCGGCCGGCGCGCCGCTGTCGGTCGATCGCGACAACGACAAGAACCCGGTCGTCGCCCTGCGCGAGATCGCGGACGAGACGGTGGTGCTGGACAGCCTGAAGAATTCCCTGATCAAGGGGCATCAGCGCGTCCAGGAGCAGGATGAGCCTGAAGAAGAGATCATCGAGCTGATGGCCGGTGAGCAGGCCTGGGCCGTGCAGGGCGCCGCCGGCGAGGATGACGATCTGGGCGGTGAAGGCGATGCCGTCGAGGATCAGGTGCAGGGTGACGACCTCGGCGACGACGAGGGCCTCTGAGCCGGTGATGGGGCAGGTCGTGGCTAGGCGTCCCGTCCCCTTACCCTGTTTTTCCATGGATAACGCCCTGAACGGACGCAGGCTGGCGCTTGTGTCCGTTTGCGCCGACCAGGCCTGGGGCCGGGCGGGGCGCCCATGATGCGTCAATATGAGTTGGTCGAGCGTGTCCGCTCCTACGATCCGAATGCGGACGAGGACAGGCTCAACCGCGCCTATGTCTTCTCCATGAAGGCGCACGGGTCGCAGAAGCGCGCTTCCGGCGATCCCTACTTCTCCCACCCCCTCGAGGTGGCGGGGCTGCTGACCCAGCTCAAGCTGGATAGCGCTTCCATCATCACGGCGCTGCTGCACGACACGGTCGAGGACACGCTGACCACCTTGGACGAGGTGCAGCGCCTGTTCGGGCCGGAGATCGCGCGTCTGGTGGATGGCGTGACCAAGCTGTCGCGCATCGAGCTGCAGAATCTGGAAAGCGACCAGTCCAAGCAGGCGGAGAACTTCCGCAAGCTGGTGCTGGCGATGTCGGAAGACATCCGCGTCCTGCTGGTGAAGCTGGCCGATCGTCTGCACAACATGCAGACGCTGCATTATCTGTCGAAGCCGGAGAAGCGTAAGCGCATCGCCCGCGAGACGCTGGAAATCTACGCGCCGCTGGCCGAGCGCATCGGCATCCAGCGCTGGAAGGACCAGCTAGAGGAACTGGCGTTCAAGGAATTGAACCCGGACGCCTACGACAGCATCACCAAGCGCCTGCAAGACCTGGAAGAGCAGGGCGCCGGTCGCGTCGATCGCATCATCCATGAGCTGGTGGATACCCTGCATGAGGGCGGCCTGCCCAAGGCCACCGTGTCGGGCCGGCGCAAGGCGCCCTATTCCATCTGGCGCAAGATGCAGCGCAAGAACGTGACGTTCGAGCAGTTGTCCGACGTCATGGCCTTCCGCGTCACCGTCGAGTCCATCGAGCAGTGCTACCAGGCCCTTGGCGTCATCCACGCCCATTATCCGGTGGTGCCTGGGCGCTTCAAGGACTACGTCTCCACACCCAAGCCCAACGGCTACCGCTCGCTGCACACCACCGTCATCGGCCCGGAGCGCCAGCGCATCGAGGTGCAAATCCGCACCACCGAAATGCACGAAGTGTCCGAGTTGGGCGTGGCCGCCCACTGGGCCTACAAGCAGGACGGCAGCCAGCCCAAGACCGAGGGCCGGCAATACCGCTGGCTGCGGGAACTGCTGGACATCCTGGAGCATGCGGTCCGGCCGGAGGAGTTCCTGGAGCACACCAAACTGGAGCTGTTCCAGGACCAGGTGTTCTGCTTCACGCCCAAGGGCGACCTGATCGCCCTGCCGCGCGGCGCCACGCCGGTCGACTTCGCCTACGCCGTGCACAGCCAGATCGGTGACACCTGCGTCGGCGCCAAGATCAACGGCCGCATCCAGCCGCTGCGCAGCCAATTGCAGAACGGCGACCAGGTGGAGGTCGTCACCAGCAAGGCGCAGACGCCGTCGCCCGACTGGGAAAACTTCGTCGTCACCGGCAAGGCCCGCGCCCGCATCCGCCGCTACATCCGCACCCAGCAGCGCGCCCAGCATATCGAGCTGGGCCGGGCCATGGTGCAGAAGATCTTCCGGCAGGAAGGCTACGACTATTCCGACAAGGCGCTGGATGGCGTCCTCAAGATCTTCCAGTACCAGGCGGTCGATGACCTGATTGCCGCCATCGGTGCCGGCTTGGCCGGCGCCCGCGACGTGTTCAATGCCGTCTTCCCCGGGCACAAGGCGGTGCAGCAGGTCACGCCGGACGAGAAGATCGTCCAGCTGACGCGCGGCAAGACCACCAAGCCCAAGGGCAAGGACAGCCCGCTGCCCATCAAGGGTCTGATCCCGGGCATGGCGGTGCATTACGCCCGCTGCTGTCACCCCCTGCCGGGCGACCGCATCGTCGGTATCGTCACGACCGGCAAGGGCGTCACCATCCACACCATCGATTGCGAGACGCTGGAAAGTTTCCACGACAGTCCGGAGCGGTGGATCGACGTCTCGTGGGACAACGAGATGGACGGGGCCGACGAGAAGGTCGGCCGCATCACGGTGGTGGTGGCCAATGAGCCGGGCAGCCTGGGCACCGTGTCCACGGTCATCGGCAAGAACGCCGGCAACATCACCAACCTCAAGATCACCCACCGCACGACCGACTTTTTCGAGATGTTGATCGATATCGACGTGCATGACGTGAAGCATCTGACCAATATCATCGCCGCGTTACGGGCCACGCCGGTCATCAATTCCGTCGACCGGGCGCGGGGGCGCTGACGCGCGGGTTTGGGGAGGCGCCGTTGCCGACTTGGGCGGAACGGCTTAGACGAAAGGCATACAGCGCTGGCGTGACGCCATGCCCAGGTCTAAAACAGTGCAAGTTTGTCCGGGGCCCGTGTCGGGCCGCGACTACCTTATCCCAGAGGCAGCAGGCTTATGTTCCGCCGACGTGAAAAAAGGCCGTTCGCTGAAGCCGTGAAGGAAACCTTCTGGCCGAAGATGGGTTGGCGCCGCGCCGGACGCTATTGGATGCACCGCGTCGGCCGCGTGCCGGGGACGCCCTATGGCATCTCCGCCGGTTTCGCCAGCGGTGTGGCCATGGCGATGACGCCGTTCATGGGCGTCCATTTCCCCCTGTCCATCGCGCTGGCCTGGCTGTTGCGCGGGTCCATCGCCGCCTCGCTGCTGGGCACCCTGTTCGGCAACCCGGTGACGTGGCCCTTCATTTGGCTGGCCACCTACCGCCTGGGATGCTTCGTGCTGCACATGCACCCCGGCCACGGGCCCATGGAACTGTCCTGGCACGTCTTGCGCCACAGCGCCTGGCAGGTCGTGGCCCCCATGACGGTGGGCGGCTTCCTGTCCGCCGCCCTGACCTGGCCCCTGGTTTTTCTGGTGCTGCGGCCCTTGATCGCGCGCTACAAGCATCATCGTATCGCCGCCAGCCACCAACATCCGGTCCTGGGCCATGAGCCCCGGCCGGCCGGAGACTGATATGACGTCTGAACCCCAGAGCCAGCGCTTGCGCCTGGGCGTCAACATCGACCATGTCGCCACCATCCGCAACGCGCGGGGCGGCGCCCATCCCGACGTGCTGCGCGCCGCCCACCTGGCCGCCGACGCCGGCGCCGACGGCATCACCGCCCATCTGCGCGAGGACCGGCGCCACATCCGGGACAGCGACATCGACCGCCTGATGTCGGAGATTTCGCTACCCCTGAACCTGGAGATGGCGGCGACGGAAGAGATGCTGGCCATCGCTCTTCGCCACCGTCCCCATGCCGCCTGCCTGGTCCCGGAACGCCGGCAGGAGCGCACGACCGAGGGCGGCCTGGACGTGGTCGGCGGCTTTGACCATCTGGCGCCCATCATCGGCCGCCTGAACGACGCCGGCGTGCGGGTATCGCTGTTCATCGCGCCGGAGCGGGCGCAGTTGGACGCCGCCCGCCGTATCGGCGCGCCGGTGGTGGAACTGCACACCGGCCGCTATGCCGATGCCGAGGACGCCGCCACCGTCGAGAGCGAACTGGCGCGCTTGGCCGAGGCGGCGGCCCACGCCGCCGCGATCGGGCTGGAATGCCACGCCGGCCACGGCCTGCGTTTCGACAATGTCGTGCCGGTGGCGGCCCTGCCGCAGGTGCGCGAGTTGAACATCGGCCATTTCCTGGTGGGCGAGGCCGTGTTCGTGGGGCTGGAGGCCGCCATCCGCCAGATGCGCGCCCTGATGGACGGGGCGCGGGCCTCCTGATGATGGGCGCCGCTTTCCAGCCTGGGGCCCTGATCCTGGGCATCGGCAACGACCTGATCGACATCACCCGTATCGAGAAGACGCTGGCCCGTTTCGGCCAGCGCTTCGTCGAGCGGGTGTTCACCGATGTTGAGCAGGCGAAGTCCGACCGCCGCGCCAAGTCCAATGGCCGCGCCGCCAGCTACGCCAAGCGCTTCGCCGCGAAAGAGGCCTGTTCCAAGGCATTGGGCACCGGCTTCCGCGAGGGCGTCTTTCACAAGGACATGGGCGTCATCAACCTGCCCAGCGGCCAGCCGACACTATGTCTCACGGGTGGCGCCCTTGAGCGGTTGCGGGCGATGACGCCACCGGGCATGGTGGCGCAAATTTTTTTGACGCTGACGGATGAGCCGCCCCTGGCGGAGGCCTTCGTCATCATTACGGCGACCCCGGCCCCGGCCGGTGGTGGCGCCAACGGTATCGCTTGAAAATCCCGGTGGGCCCGCTAGATCGGTGCCACCCACTCTTACGAGGTTGTTTCGTTCCATGAGCCAGCAGAATGATCGCGTCAGCCGCGCGGCCCCCCAGCCCCAGGCGGAAAGCTGGGGCGACGTGGTGCGGACCGTCATCTACGCCCTGATCATCGCGCTGGGCGTGCGGACCGTGGCGTTCGAGCCGTTCAACATCCCCTCGGGCTCCATGATCCCGACGCTGCTCATCGGCGACTACGTCTTCGTGTCGAAGTTCAGCTACGGCTACAGCCGCTTCTCCCTGCCGCTGGCCCCGCCGCTGTTCCACGGCCGCATCTTCGGCAGCGTGCCGGAACGTGGCGACGTGGTGGTCTTTCGCCTGCCGACCGACACCAGCCAGGACTATATCAAGCGCGTCATCGGCCTGCCCGGCGACCGCATCCAGATGATCGACGGCATCCTGCACATCAATGGCGAGCCGGTGAAGCGCGAGCGGATCGAGGACTACACCATGGAGACGCCGTTCGGCCGCCAGAGCGCCGTGCCGCGTTACATCGAAACCCTGCCCAACGGCGTCAAGCACACCATCATCGAGATCATGGGTGACGATGGCGGGCTGGACAACACGCCGGTCTACACCGTGCCCGAGGGCCACATCTTCTGCATGGGCGACAACCGCGATAACAGCCAGGACAGCCGTGTCCTGAACGTCGTCGGCTACGTCCCCTTGGAGAACGTGGTGGGCAAGGCGCAGTTCAAGTTCTTCTCGCTGGAGGAGGGTGTGCACTTCTGGGAGTTCTGGAAGTGGCCGACGTCCATCCGCTTCGGCCAGATCTTCAACAAGGCGCATTGACGCCATGGCCGCCTCCGCTGGCCCGCTGGACACCGGCGGTGCCGACATCGCGACCCTGGCCAAAGCCCTGGGGCACACCTTCACCGAGGTCAGCCACTTGCTGGAGGCGGTGACCCATCCCAGCGTGGCCGGCATTGGCCGCGGCCCGCGGGCCGCCACTGGCCATTATGAGCGGCTGGAGTTCCTGGGCGACCGTGTGCTGGGCCTGGTCATCGCCCAGTGGCTGCTGGAGCGTTTTCCCGAGGAGAACGAGGGCGGCCTGGCCAAGCGCCATACCGCCCTGGTGCGGGCCGAGGCCCTGGCCGGCGTGGCGGAGAACCTGAACTTGGGACTCTACCTGCGCCTGGCCCCCGGCGAATCCGACGCCGGCGGTCGCGCCAAGCCGGCCATCCTGGCGGACGCCTGCGAGGCGGTGATCGGCGCCCTGTACCTGGACGGGGGCCTGGATGTGGCCGCCGCCTTCATCCGCACGCATTGGGCGGGCCGTATCGACGCCGCCGAACTGCCGCCGGTGGAACCCAAGACCGCCCTGCAGGAATGGGCCCTGGCCCGTGGCCTGCCCCTGCCGGTTTATGAGCAGGTGTCCCGCACCGGCCTGGACCATGAACCGGTCTTCACCGTGCGCGTCGCTGTGCAGGGCAAGGGCAGCGAGGCCGCCAGTGGCCCATCCAAGCGCGCGGCGGAAAAGGCCGCGGCGCTGGAAATGCTGAAGCGGCTGGGCTAAGGCCAACGGGCCATTGACGGCGGGGCTTTGTGCGGCATCCTGCGGTTGTTCAACCTGTCAGGAGCCGCCATGGCCCGCCGCCGTTTCGCCCAGTTTCTTGCGTTGAGCGGTTTGCTGGCCGCTGCCTTCGGCGCGGGGGCGGAGCCGGATGTCCATTCCATCACCCCCTTGGACATTCGGATCTTGCGGCCGGCCAGTGTGGTGCCGGCTACGGATGGCCGCCACCTGGTGTTCGAGGCACTGATTAGCAATTTTTCCCCGGTGCCCTTGACGCTGTCGGCCGTGCGCCTGGGCACGGTGGCCCAGCCCGCCGCTCTGGCACGAATCGAGGGCACGGCCCTGGCGGATCTGTTATCGCGGCCAGGCCGGCCGGTGGGGGAAGGCCAGCCCCCGGTGACGGTCATACAGGGCAATACCTTCGCCACCGCCCTGTTCGACCTGCCTCTCGACGGCGATACGCAGGTGGCGGACCTCCAACTCGCGCTCACCATCGCCCCGTTCAAGCCCGGCCTGCCCGACACAACGCTGAACACGGCGGTCGCCGTGCCGGTGGATGGGAGCCAACCGCTCGTCGTCTCGGCCCCTGTCGCCGGCACGGGGTGGGTGGCTTTCAACGGCCTCTCCGCCACCTCCATCCACCGGACCACCCTCATGGTGGTGGATGGCCAGGCGCGCGTGCCGGAGCGCTACGCAATCGACTTCATGAAGCTGACCGGGGACGGGCGGGAGTTCAGCGGAGACCAAGCGCGCAACGAGTCCTGGCCCGGCTATGGCCAGGCGGTGTTGGCCGTGGCCGATGGCGTCGTCGAGAGCATGCGCGATGGGCTTCCGGACAACGTGCCCGGCCAGCCTCCGGCGCAGAAGGTCACGCTGGACACGATTGCCGGCAACCAGGTGATCCTGCGCCTGAAGGGGGGCGCGTACGCCGCCTATGCCCACCTTATCCCCGGCAGCATCCCTGTGCGGCCGGGGCAAGCCGTGCACCAGGGGCAGGTGCTGGGTCGGCTGGGCGATTCCGGTCAATCCGACGCCCCCCATCTGCATTTCCAGGTGGGGGATCGCGGGCATATCGCGGCGACCGACGGCCTGCCGTTCGTCTTCGACGCCTTTGCCCTGCTGGGTTTGGTGGCTGATACGGCCGCCGCCGACGCGGGCGGTGCCTGGACGCCAAGCCAGGCACCCCAGCCGCGCCATGGCCAGTTACCGGCGGAAAACGCGGTCATCGGCTTCTGAAGGTCACCCTCACAAGTTCTCGTGTGCGCCGGCCTCGCCGCGCAGCCAATAGCCGGACGCCCGCATCCAGGCCGCCGGATGCTTGAGATTTTCCAGGACGAAGGCGCGTAGGCTCTTGGCCACGGCGGCCTCGGCGGCGATCCAGACATAGCCGTCACCGGGCGGCAACTGGATGCCCTCCACCACGCGGCGCAGGCTGGCCGCGTCGTCCGCGCCATCGCGGTCGCGGGTGACCCAATGGGCGATCCAGCGCGCCTTGGTCTCCATCGTCTGCCGTTCGGCGTCGGTGTCGATGGCGACGACGGTGTGGACCGGCACGCCCGCGCGCAGTGCCTCCAGCCGCCGGCCGATGGCGGGCAGGCCCGTCTCATCGGCGATCAGCAGGTACCAGTCGAAATCATCCGGCACGATCATGGAGCCGCGCGGGCCGCCGATCTCCAGCGTGTCGCCCACCTTGGCGGATTGGGCCCAGGCCGTGGCCGGACCGGCGTCATGCAGGGCGAAATCCAGGGTCAGGGTGCGGTCCTCCCGGCTGAAGGCGCGGGGGGTGTAGTCGCGCATCACCATTTCGCCATCGGCGCCGGTGAAGAACAGCTTGATGTGGTCGTCGGCGCCCCGGCTGTCGAAGTCCGCCAGATCGGGCGAGGTCAGGGTGACGCGCAGCATTCTGGGCGTCAGGTGCGCCACGCTGGTCACGGTCAGGGTGCGTCGGCGCGTGTCGAAGCGCATGCGGCCGATCTGGTGGCGCGTGTCAGGGATCGTCGGCGTGTCGGTCATGGTGTCACTTTGGTTCCGTCTTGTCGTCTTTGGTGCCGGGTGGGGGCGTATTGTCGCCCAGGATTTCCGCTATGGCGCGTCGCAGGATGGCCGCCAGGCGCCGGGCCTCGGCGGCGTCGCAGCCGCGCTTGCCATAGAGCGCCGACTTCAGGGCGTGGCGGGCCTGATGCAATTCTTCAGAGGCTTCGGGGTCGGCATCGGTGACACCGGCGAACGCCTCGCGCACTTGCTCCATGCGCATGCCGATGCGGCGCAATGCCTCCAAGATGCCGATGGCGGTGCCTCGATGCCCCTCCAAGTGGGTTCGACCGCTGTCGGTGATGCGGTAGAGCTTGCGGTTGCCGTCCGGCTCCGCCGTGGCGCGGCCGATTTCCGCCAGGAAGGTCAGGGCCGGGTAAATGACGCCGGGGCTGGGGGTGTAGAAGCCGCCGGAATGCTCCTCCACCGCACGGATCAGCTCATAGCCGTGGGCGGGCTTGCGCTCCAGCAGGGCCAGGAGCAGCAGTTCCAGATCGGCGGAGGACAGCTTGCGCCCCCCGGGCACGCCGCCACCGCCGCCCCAGAAGCCGCCGCCTCCACCGAAGCCGCCACCGTGCTTCCAATGATGCCACCCGCCGCGCCCGCCCATGGCCAGGCAAGGGGGATGGGATGTCGTATGATCGGAAAACATATCGTACGATATAGCGAACGATAGGTGGCCGACAAGAGGGGCCGGAAAAGAAAACGCCCCGGCGGGAAAGCCCGGCCGGGGCGCTTCGTCGCGGTCTCTGAGTGGGCCAGGCCGGCGACCGCAGGTCCCCGGAGATTTCTGGGGAGCGGCAGCGGACTGGAAATCGAGGACAAGGCAAGCGGGCGGATGCCCGCGCCCGCCGTTTGAGGGAACCTTAATGCTTCTTGCCCGGCACGGCCTCGACCGGGAAGGCCTTGGGCAGGGCGATGCCCTTGGCGGCGGCCGCCTCACGCAGCAGCACCGGCTGGTCGGAGATGATGCCGTCCACGCCCATGTCGATCAGCTTGGCCATGTCTTCCGGCTTGTTCACCGTCCAGGGGATGACGGTCAGGCCCAGGCCATGCGCCTCCTGAACCAGGGCGGCGTCGATGTCGGTATACAGCGGCGACCAGACCTTGCCGCCGGCGGCCTTCACCGCCTTGGGCACGCTGCCGCCATGGTCGATGGGGTCGAAGCCGGCGGTCCAGGGCAGCTTGGCGGTCAGGCTGACCGACGGTTCCCGCGGGTCCTGCTCCGTCAGGTAGACGGTGGGGATGGTGGGGGCCTTCTGCTGTACCAGTTGCAGGGTGCGCCAGTCGAAGGACTGGATCATCACCCGGTCCTCGAACTTCTCGGCCTTGAGCACGGCCAGCACCGTGTCCACGAAGACCTCCGGCGACGGGCTGTCCTCGGGATGGGTGGGGTCGATCTTGGTCTCGATGTTCATCTTCACGGTCGTGTTGCCCGACCGCTTCACCAGGTCGATGACCTCCTTCAAGGTGGGGATGGGCGTGCCGGGGATGGGGCGCTGGTCGGGGAAGTGGCTGCCGTAGGCGCTGCCGGGGCGCAGCTGGCCCACGTCGTACTTCTTGATCTGGTCCAGCGTCAGGCTGAAGAAGGACGGGGTGGGGGCGGTGAGGTAGGCGCCGTCCGGCCCCTTGGCCAGGTCCGGGTTCAGGTGCCGTTCGTGCGAGATGATGACGGCACCGTCCTTGGTGATGTTCATATCCATCTCCAAGGTGGTCACGCCCAGCGACAGGGCGTGGGCGAAGGATTGCAGCGTGTTTTCCGGCCACAGGGCGCGGCCGCCGCGGTGCGCCTCGATATCCAGGTCGCGGGCATCGGCCAGGGCTGGAAGGGCCAGGGCGGGCAGGGCGATAGCCGTGGCCAACAGGGCGCGAAGGGCCAAATGGCGCATAGCCGGGCGGTGCGGCAGGGACATGGAAGCGGGCTCCTGATAGACTGATACCATCACCGGCGAAACCGGTGGGATCGAGCTATACCGTGCGTCCAGGCTTGGCCCCTGTTAAATTTCCAAGGCGTTAAATCTCCAAGGCGCTGCCGTGTGGGCGCGCGTTCGCGCAATCCTTGGATGCCGCGCCGCCGCTGGCGCTGGAGGGCCGCCTGTGTCATGAAACGGGCCTGTCGCGGTGGGCGGGCGCAAGGGCGTTCGGGCCCACCGTTCTTTTTGAGGATTTGAGAGTAATGAGCGACGTCGAACACGGCCAGGATGGCCTTCCCCCCGATGAGGACAGCGTGGCCGGCGCCGCGCATGAGGATCAGCACGCGGGCGAAGAGGACCACCAGGCCGACGAGGTCGACGGTGACGAGTTTGAGGACGAGGACGATTTCGAGGACGACGAAGACGACGAGGGGGAGGAGGGCGCGCCCTTGGCCCCCATGCGCTGCGGTTTCGTCGCCCTGGTGGGCGCCCCCAACGCCGGCAAGTCCACGCTGCTGAACGCGGCGGTGGGCAGCAAGGTGTCCATCGTCAGCCCCAAGGTGCAGACCACCCGGTCCCGCGTTCTGGGCATCGGCATGCACGGCCGCGCCCAGATCCTGTTCGTCGACCTGCCCGGCATCTTCACGCCCAAGAAGCGGCTGGAGCGCGCCATGGTCGCCGCCGCCTGGAGCGGGGCGGAGGATGCGGATTTGGTGGCGGTGCTGGTCGACGCCTCGCGCCGTGTGGATGACGACACCAACGGCATTGTCGAGCGCCTGAAGGAGAGCAAGCGCAAGGCCATCTTGATCCTGAACAAGATCGACCTGATCCCGTATGAGCGGCTGCTGGAGCTGGCGGCCCGCTTCAATGAGACGGGCGTGTTCACCGACATCTTCATGATCTCCGCCCTGACCGGCGACGGCCTGACGGACTTCCTGGACAAGCTGGCCGCCCGCCTGCCGGAAAGCCCCTGGCTGTATCCAGAGGATCAGTTGTCCGACATGCCGCAGCGCCTGCTGGCGGCGGAAATCACACGGGAGAAGCTGTTCCTGCAATTGCACCAGGAACTGCCCTATGCCGTGGCCGTGGAAACCGAGGCGTGGGAGGAGTTTGAGGATGGCTCCGTCAAGATCTCCCAGATCGTCTACGTCCAGCGCCCCAACCAGAAGGCCATCGTGCTGGGCAAGGGCGGCAGCAAGATCAAGTCCATCGGCGCCGCCGCGCGGGTGGAGCTGGAAGAGATCCTGGACCGCCGCGTGCACGTCATGCTGTTCGTGAAGGTGCGCGAGGATTGGGCGGAGAAGCCGGACAGCTACAGCCAGTGGGGTTTGGACTTCAACGCTTGATTGTTCGGCATTTGATCGTAACCGGTCAAATGCCAGCCCTCAATCGCCGGGCGGCCACATCTGTGGCCTTGGCTCGTCCTCGATTTCCAGTCCGCCTTCGGCTCCCCAGAAATCTCCGGCGCCCGCCGTCGCGGGCGCGAACGGGCGCGTATCACTGGCTCGTGCCGCTGATGGGAGATTTTATTATCCCCCCGGAATTTCCGGGGGGTTAGCGGGTGTAGTCATGTACCGTTGGCGTCCAGCGCGAGGGGCGGCTGAGGGACGTCAGGTCCATGTCGCGGCGCTTGGGGCGGGACATGCCCTTGGAAAAGAACCAGCCCTGGCCCATGGCGCAGCCCAGGGTGCGCAGGCGCAGCACCTGTTCGGCGGTTTCCACATGCTCCGCGATGGCGGCCACCTTCAGGCCCCGGCACAGCGCCAGCATGCTGACGACGATGGATTCCTCGCGCTGGCTTTCACACATGCGGCTGACGAAGGAACCGTCGAGCTTCAGATAGTCGAACTCCAGCGCGCGCACGTAGGTGAAGGAGGCCATGCCGGCGCCGAAATCGTCCAGGCAGACCGGAAAGCCGCGCTGGCGCAGGCCGTTCAGGACGGCACGGGCGCGCGGCAGGTCGTCCAGGCGGCCGGTTTCCGTGATTTCGAACAGCAGGCGGCCGGCCAGCTTCGGGCGCATCGATAGCTGGGCCAACAGCGCCTGCATGAACAGGTCGGAGGCGACGGAGGCGGCCGACAGGTTCACCGCCAGCGAAATGTCGGGCTCCGCCGTCTCCAGCTCCCGCATCGCCATGGTGCAGACGGCCATGTCCAGGTCGTTGATGATGCCCACCTCCTCCGCGAAGGTGATGCAGGGCCCCGGCCGTTCCCCGTTGATGCGGCACAGCACCTCGAAGTGATGCACGCGGCCGCTGTCCAGGTCATGGATGGGCTCGAAGGACAGGGCCAGGCGGCTGTCCCGCAGGGTGCCGCGCAGCCTGGCCAGCCGCCCCATGGCGTCGCGGGCGAATTCGGCCACCAGGGAGGATGAGGAGGTCAGCGCCTCCATGCCCTTGATGCCGTCCTCCGCGAAGCGGCGCAGCGCATACAGCATGAGCCGGCCCCGGTCGGCCTGGCTCAGCGCCCGCTCCCTGGCGTCCATCGTATGGGCGTCGACCTCCAGTGGCTGGTCCAGGCCCAGATCCTGGGCCAGCTGGGCGATGTCACGGGTGATGAGGTCGGCCAGGTCGGTGGGCGTCATGACGCCGAAACGGTCCTCCGCCAGTCGCCCGGCGACGGCCTCCGGTCCACCGTACTGCCGCAGTACGGCGCCGATCTCGACCATCAGCTGACGGTCCTGGTCCTGCGTCAGATGGGCGCGTATTTCCCGCAGGTTGTTCATCTGCACCAGCGTCAAGGACGCCAGAGCCCCGCCATCCACCGATGCGAGGGTGCTCATGGCCGCCTTGGTGAAGGCGCTGGGGGCGAGCAGCTGCGTTTGAGGATCGACATCGCCCGCCGCTGGTGGGGCCAGGGGCGGCTCATGACTGCCGATCTGGCTCAGGGTGATGTTCAGCAGGGGGGAGTCCTGCATGCGGTAGGCGGCCATGGTGCAGGGCAGGGTGCCGCCGTCCCGGTGGCGCAGGCGGATCAGCCGTGGCGGCGCGCGGTCATTCTCCCCCAAGGTTACCAGGATGCGCCGCACCAGCGCCTGGTCGGCGGGAACCAGATGCCCGAACAAGGGCTGCTCCAAAAGGTCGGCATCCGTCACGCCCATCAGCGCCAGGCACGCGCCCGTCGCGAAATGAATGATTCCCTGCGCATCCACCTCAAGCAGAAGGTCGGCGTTGGCGAAGGCGAAACCAAGGTAACGCTTGGTGCGTTTCATTCATCGTACCTTACGTTGAGCGCTGGCGCAGGACTTGGTCGCCGATCCCCATCGGCCGCTGACCGGGTCTTACAAGCTTTCGGAGGACAATGCCGGGATGTGAGCCACGAGGTCGCAGCTCATGCCGCCGACCAAAACCTATCCCTTGGTATATTTTATACGGAAATTTCCGCAAAAATATAGTCGAAAGTTGGTGGTGTCCATCAATGGCTGCGCTGGGGCGGAATAGTTCGCCTGAATCAACATCCCCTGCACTGCCAGAGGGCTGAGTATTATTTCAGAAAATTTTATAGAACATTTTAGATAATTGCCCGTTTCCTAGGACGCCTTGCTGAAATTATGGTTAACGGAAGCGTGCGACGCCTTCAAGGGTGTGACGAGATCCCTTGACCTTCCCATGATGGGAGGGTCTATCACTACCGGCATCGCGTTTTGAGGAGACAGAAATGTCCCATGCGGCCTCCACCGTCCCATCCCCCCGCGCCGTCGATATCACCATCGGTGGCATGACCTGCGCCGGCTGCGTCCGCCGTGTGGAGAAGGCCATCTCCGCCGTTCCGGGCGTGGCCGGCGCGGCCGTGAACCTGGCCACCGGCCGCGCCCATGTGGCGTTGAGCGAAGGAGGAAAGCTGCCCGATGTAGTCGAGGCGATCGCCAAGGCCGGTTACGACACCGGCACCCACACCGTGGATCTCGCCATCGGTGGCATGACCTGCGCCGGCTGCGTGGCGCGGGTGGAAAAGGCGCTGCGCTTGGCGCCCGGCGTCGTGGCCGCCACCGTGAACCTGGCGACGGAGCGGGCTGCCGTGACGCTGGTCGACGGCGCCGACAGCGCCGCAGCGACGGCGGCCGTCACCCGGATCGGCTATGACGCCCGCCTGGTGGACCAGGAGGACACGACCCGCCAGGCGGACCGGGAAAAGGCGGCCCGCACGGCGGAGATCAGTGCCCTGCGCCGGGCCGTGGCCATGGCCGCCGTAGCGACCCTGCCCCTGTTCGCGGTGGAGATGGCCCGCCACGCCATACCAGGCGTCCACCACTGGCTGGCGGTGACGGTGGGGGAGCAGCCCTGGCGCTGGGTCAGCCTGGTGCTGGCGGCCTTCGTATTGGCCGTGCCGGGGGGCCGCTTCTTCGCCAAGGGTGTGCCCAACCTCATCCGGGCCACGCCGGACATGAATTCCCTGGTGGTGCTTGGGGCGGGCGCGGCCTTCCTCTATTCCGCCGTGGCCACGGTGGCGCCCCTGGTCGCGCCCGACCTGCTGCCCGCCGGCACCGACAACGTCTATTTCGAGGCGGCGGCCGTCATCGTCACCCTGATCCTGGTGGGCCGCCTGTTCGAGGCCAGGGCCAAGGGCCGTACATCCGAGGCCATCAAGCGTCTGCTGACCCTGCAGGCCAAGACGGCGCGGGTGGAGCGCGACGGCCAGACGGTCGAGGTGCCCATCGCCCAGGTGGCGGTGGGGGACGTGGTGCTGGTACGTCCCGGCGACCGCGTGCCGGTGGATGGCGCGGTGCTGGACGGGTCCTCTTTCGTGGACGAAAGCATGATCACCGGCGAGCCGCTGCCGGTGGAGAAGGGGCCTGGCGCCGCCGTCGTCGGCGGCACGGTCAACAAGACGGGTTCCTTCCGGTTCCGGGCGGAGAAGGTGGGGGCAGCCACGTTGCTGTCCCAGATCGTGCGCATGGTGGAAACGGCCCAGGGCGCCAAGCTGCCCATCCAGGCGGCGGTGGACCGGGTGACGGCCTGGTTCGTGCCGGCGGTCATGGTGGCCGCCCTGCTGACCTTCGCCGCCTGGTATTTCCTGGGGCCGCAGCCCCAGCTCAGCTACGCCCTGGTCAACGCCGTGGCGGTGCTGATCATCGCCTGCCCCTGCGCCATGGGGCTGGCCACCCCCACCTCCATCATGGTGGGCACCGGCAAGGCGGCGGAACTGGGCATCCTGTTCCGCCAGGGGGATGCCCTGCAGGGCTTGCGCGACGTGCGCGCCGTGGCCTTCGACAAGACCGGGACCCTGACCCTGGGGCAGCCGACCTTGACGGACCTGATGGTCGAGGAGGGCCTCGACGAGCATGAGGTGTTGCGCCTGGTGGCGGCGGTGGAGGTGCTGTCTGAACACCCCATCGCCCAGGCCGTCGTGGCGGCGGCGCGGGCGCGTGGCCTGGCGCCGTCCGGGGCGGTTGGCTTCCAGGCGGAGGCGGGGTTCGGCGCGCAAGCCCGGGTGGAGGACCATATCGTCGCCGTAGGTGCCGATCGCTACATGACCCGCCTGGGCGTGGCCGTCGCCCCCCTGGCCGGTGCGGCGGCAAAGCTGGCCGCCGACGGCCGCAGCCCGCTTTACGCCGCCATTGATGGAACGCTCGCCGCCATCCTGGCGGTGGCCGACCCGGTGAAGCCGGAGGCGGCGGACGCCGTGCGGACGCTGCACGACGCCGGCCTCAAGGTCATCATGGTCACGGGCGACAACCGGCGCACGGCAGAGGCCGTGGCCCGGACGCTGGGCATCGACGAGGTGGCGGCGGAGGTGCTGCCGGAGGGTAAGGTGGCGGCGGTGAAGGACCTGCAACGGCAGCACGGCCGCATCGCCTTCGCCGGCGACGGCGTGAACGACGCTCCGGCCTTGGCCACCGCCGACGTCGGCCTGGCCATGGGCGCCGGCACCGACATCGCCATCGAGGCGGCGGACGTGGTGCTCGTGCGGGGCGACCTGAGGGGCGTGGCAACGGCCATCGCCCTCAGCCGCGCCGTGCTGGGCAACATCCGCCAGAACCTGGCCTGGGCCTTCGGCTACAACGTGGTGCTGATCCCCCTGGCCGCCGGGTTGCTCTATCCGCTCACCGGCTGGCTGCTGTCGCCCATGGTGGCGGCCGGCGCCATGGCGCTGTCCAGCGTCAGCGTCCTGACCAACGCCCTGCGCCTGCGGCGCTTCCGTCCGTCCTGAGGGAGGGGATCATGAACATCGGCCAAGCCGCCAAGGCCTCGGGCGTCAGCGTCAAGATGATCCGCTATTACGACGAGGTTGGCCTGGTCCGCCCGTCCGGCCGGTCCGAAGGCAACTACCGCGAATACGATGCCCGCGAAGTGAACGAGCTGCGCTTCGTCCGGCGCGCCCGGGGCCTGGGATTCGACATGGCGGAAATCGGCCAGTTGCTGTCGCTGTGGCGCGACCGCGACCGGTCCAGCCGCGAGGTCAAGGCCATCGCCCAGCGCCACCTGGATGATTTGGACAGCCGCATCCGCGAGATGCAGGCCATGGCCGACACCCTGCGCCATCTGGCCCATTGCTGCGCCGGCGATGACCGGCCGGACTGCCCCATCCTGGAAGATTTGGGTGGGAAGGATTTGGGCGGGGACGATCCGGGCAGGCCGGCGCCCCACGCCGTTCACACCACCTTGTAAACCCGGATCAACACGGCGTGCCGCTCCGGCGGCAGGCCGTGGACGGTGCCGACGAAGATGCCGCGGTTCAGCCAGGCGTGGGGGCCCTCGGGCGCGGTGAAGTCCAGGACGGAGTAGGCGTAGGGCGCCTGGC
Organism: Nitrospirillum karajorum; assembly: GCF_036348415.1. Classification (NCBI taxonomy): domain Bacteria; kingdom Pseudomonadati; phylum Pseudomonadota; class Alphaproteobacteria; order Rhodospirillales; family Azospirillaceae; genus Nitrospirillum; species Nitrospirillum karajorum. The sequence continues at coordinate 94,882 of NZ_JAZBQB010000003.1, read as the reverse complement.
CCGGCGGCGCGTCGATGACCGCCCGGTTGTTCACGGTGATGATGGCGCCGTCGTCGGTCTTCAGTTCATAGAGGGCGTTCAGCAGCAGCACGCCGTCGGGCCGGCTCAACTGCCGGTCGGCACCACCCGCCAGCACGGTTCCCCGGATGCGCGGCCCCTGGAACACCCCGCCGGTAATGGGGATGATGCGGCGCTCCCCCAGCGGCGATTTGCCCAAGGGCACCATCGGGTCCAGCTCGACCACGGCCTCATAGGTGAACTCGGTGGCAGGCAACTGCAGGGGCACGGTGCTGAGCGGGGTTGGGGGCGCCGCCGGGGACGCAGCATTGGCGGCTTCCGCCATGGCGGTCTGGGCGACCCCGGCTGTCGCCGCCACCTGCAACAGCGTTCGCCGGTCCATTTTCCCCACCTTTTCCATCCCCATCTCCCTTACTTATTTAAGTTAATAATTATCAACAAGTATGGTTTGTAGGCAATGCCCCTGCCGTGGTGGCCGATGGCGCCATCGCCTCGACATTTCCGGCCGGCCTGCGCACACTCGCATCCATGGACGTCCTCTTCCGATTACCAGGCGCCGTGCGGCGCGATCCCGAGGTCGATGCCTGGTTCGCCCAGGGCGATCCTTTGCGCCTTATAGTCCAACCCTGGTTCGAGGCCTTGCGCGGTTGTGGCCCGGACGTGCGTGAGTTGATCCATGATCGCCAGCCAACGGCCTGCGTGAATGATGCGGCCTTCGCCTATGTCGGTGCCTACACGGCGCATGCCAGCGTGGGCTTCTTCCACGGTGCCGACCTGGATGACCCCGCTGGCCTGTTGCTGGGGACGGGCAAGCGCATGCGCCATGTTAAGCTGCGCTGGGGCCAGGAGCATGACGCGGCGGCGCTCACAGCGCTGATCGCCGCCGCCTACCAGGACATCCGGCGGCGGCTGCAAAATTAGCGACGCCTGCCCCGGGGTAAGCTCACCGCCCCTTGGGGGGCAGGCCCTTCAGGGCCGACACCCCGGCCAACGCCTCCCGTTCCCGGCGCCGGCCGTCCATCATGTCTTCCACCGCCTCCTTGGGCAGGGGCGGGGCGAAGTGATAGCCCTGGCCGTATTGGCAGTGCAGGCCGCGCAGGAACTCGGCCTCGGATTCCTTTTCGATGCCCTCGGCGATCACCTCCAGGTCCAGCGCCTGGGCCAGCAGGGTGATGATGCGGGCGATGGCGCTGCGGCGGTCGCTTTCGCCGGCGGCGCGCACGAAGCTGCGGTCGATCTTCAGCGTGCCGATGGGATAGCGGTGCAGGTAGCTGAGCGAGGAGAAGCCGGTGCCGAAGTCGTCGAGCGACAGCTTCACGCCTTTGCTCTTCAGCGCCTCCATGATGCCCAGGCAGCGGCCGGGGTCATCCAGCAGCAGGCTTTCCGTGATTTCCAGCTTCAGCGTGCCCGGGGTGATGCGATGGGCCGCCAGCGTCTCGGTCACCGCCGCCACCAGGTCGTCCTCCATCAACTGGCGGCCGGACACGTTGACGCTCATGAACAGGTCGGGGCTAAATCGGCCTTGCCATTCCGCCAGCTGGCGCGTGCCCTCGGCCAGGGCCCAGCGCCCCATCTTCAGGATGAGGCCCGTTTCCTCCGCCAGGTGGACGAAGTCGCTGGGCGGGATCAGGCCGCGCTGGGGATGGAACCAGCGCATCAGCGCCTCGAACCCCGCAATGGTGCCATCGCGCAACCGCACGATGGGTTGGTAGAACAGGCGGAACTCGTGATCCTCCACGGCGTGGCGCAGGTCCGATTCCAGGCGCAGGCGGGTCAGGGCCCGTTCGCGCAGCGTGTCATCGAACATCTCCACCCGGCCGCGGGCGCTGGTCTTTGCCCGGAACATGGCCAGGCCGGCGTCCCGCAGCATGTCGGCGGCCGAGGTGTAGCCCGACCCCGACAGGGCGATGCCGGCGGTCACGCTCATCACCACCTCATCCCCGTTGGGCAGGGCCAGCGGCTTGGCCACGGCGGCGGCCAGGCGTTCCGCCGCGTCCACCGCCGCCTTCACGTCCAGCACGCCGTCCATCAACACGCCGTATTCGTCGGCCGACAGGCGCGCCACCGTGTCACCGGCCCGCCGGGCCTCGTCCAGGCGCTGGCCCACGGCGCACAGCACCTCGTCCCCCACCAGGGGGCCCAGGCTGTCGTTCACCGTCTTGAAATGGTCGATGTCGAAGATCATGACCGCGAACTGCGCCTCCTCCGGCCGGCGGCGGCGCCCCAGCGCCTGGCCGATGCGGTCCAGCAGCAGCATGCGGTTGGGCAGGCGGGTCAGGCCGTCATGGAAGGCGTCGAACAGCAGCTGCTGCTCCGCCCGCTTGCGCGCCGTGATGTCGGTCATGGAGCCGGCCATGCGGATGGCCTCGCCACTTTCATCGCGGATGGCCACGCCCCGGATCAGCACCCACAGCTCGCCGCCACCGGCGTGGCGGGTGCGCACCTCCTCCTCCAGGTGGGCGCTGCCGCCGGCGATATGGGTTTCCATCGCCGCCCGCAGGCGGGGGCGATCCTCCCCGTCGATCTGGGCGTACCAATCCTCCATGCTGCTGGTCCGCGCACCGCCACCGATACCCAGCATGGCCGTCCAGCGGGAGGAACAGTACAGCTCGTCCGGCGCCACATGCCAGTCCCACAAGCCATCGTTGGCGCCCTGGGCGGCGAGGGCGTAGCGCTCCTCGCTCAGGCGCAGCTGTTCCTCGGCGTTCTTGCGGTCGGTGATGTCGCGGTGGGCGCCGACAATGCGGATGGGCTCCCCCTCGTCATCCAGCACGACGATGCCGCGACACATCATCCACAGCACATGGCCGTTGCGGTGGGTCATGCGGTATTCGATCTGGAAGGGCTTGCCCCCGGCGCTGGCTTGGGCGTCCAAGGTGGCCTGCAGCCAGATCAGGTCGTCCGGGTCGACCCGGCTCAGCCATTCGTCGGGGGAGGTGCCGATCTCATGCTCGGCATAACCCAGCAGCGCCTTCCAGGAGTCGGCGTAATAGACTTGGTCGGTGCGCAGGTCCCAGTCGTACAAGCCCTCATTGCTGGCCGCCGCCGCCAGGCGGTAGCGCTCCAGCGTCAGCCGTTCATCATGGTCCAGGGCCGGGGGCGTCGGCGCCGGGCTTGGCGTGGTTGCGCCTTTGGCGGGGGCTGGCTTTCCCGGACTCATGTCATCACCGGCGTGGCACCGCGCACCACGACCCGACCGCGCAGTGAACCCACCTTTATAGTCCAACGATTTCCAATAGATGGGCTGTGCACGCCGGCGCTCGGTTCCAAAGTTATCAATAGAGATTATACTAAAAAGTGCTGCGGTGACACCGTTGGTCTGATGCGGGCGGCGGGAGCATTGGCATATCCCCCTGGGCGCGCGATCTGCTAAAACGCCTGCATGGAATGGACTGACGACGCCATCGTGCTTTCATCCCGCCCGTTCGGCGACACCGCCGCGCTGGTAGTGGCGTTGACGCGTGAGCATGGACGGCACGCCGGCGTGCTGCATGGCGGCCAGTCCCAGCGGTATCGTGGCGTGCTGGAACCCGGCGCCCAGGTCGCCGTTCGCTGGCGCGCCCGCACGGCTGACCAACTGGGCACCTGGACGGTGGAGCCCGTGCGCTCCCCCGCCGGGCTGTACCTGGACGACCCCCTGCGCCTGGCGGCCATCGTGGCCGCCGCCGCCCTGATGGACGCCGTTCTGGCGGAGCGGGAGGCCCATCCCGGCCTGTACGATGCCACCCTGGCGCTGTTCCAGGCGCTGGACCTCGATATTTGGCCCGCAATCTACGTGCGATGGGAGGTCGGCCTGCTGGAGGAGGTGGGCTTCGGCCTGGACCTGACGCAGTGCGCCAGTACTGGCCAGCCCGTGGGGACGCCGAACGACCAGCTGGCCTATGTCAGCCCCCGCACCGGCCGCGCGGTTTCCTTGTCGGCGGGGGAACCTTATCGCGACAAGTTGCTGCCCTTGCCGGGCTTCCTCATCGGACTGGGCTTCCAGGGCGGCGGGGAGGAGGACGTGGCGGCCGGCCTGCGCCTGACCGGCCATTTCCTGGAGCGCCACGTCTTCGCCCAGCGCCACGCCGAGGTGCCGCCGGCCCGCCAGCGCCTGGTGGAGCGTTACTTGCGTGCGAACAATCTTCCGGGGGGCTTGCCCGCCGCTGAGCCGCAGGAAACGTGATCTTCCTACGGCTGCACCATGTCTGGCAATCGGCCCACCATATCTGGTAGTGTCGCCGCACCATGACCGATGCCACCGAGATTCTCGATAAGCCCCTGGCCGATGCGCTGGGCGAGCGTTACCTGTCCTACGCCCTGTCGACCATCGTGTCGCGGTCGCTGCCCGATGTGCGCGACGGGCTGAAGCCGGTGCACCGCCGCCTGCTGTTCGCCATGAGCCAGCTGAAGCTGGAACCCACCACCCCGCCCAAAAAGTCGGCCCGCGTGGTGGGCGACGTCATCGGCAAGTTCCACCCCCATGGTGACGCCTCGGTCTATGACGCGCTCGTACGTCTGGCCCAGGACTTCGCCGCCCGCTATCCCCTGGTCCAGGGCCAGGGCAACTTCGGCAACATCGACGGCGATAACGCCGCCGCCATGCGATACACCGAGGCCCGCCTGACCGAGGTGGCCAAGGCCCTGCTGGACGGCATCGACGAGGACGCGGTCGATTTCCGCGCCACCTACGACGGCGATGGCGAGGAGCCGGTGGTGCTGCCGTCGGCCTTCCCCAACCTGCTGGCCAATGGCTCGGCCGGCATCGCCGTGGGCATGGCCACCAGCATCCCGCCGCACAACGCCGGCGAGATCTGCGACGCCCTCAGCCTGATCATCGACCGCGAACTGCTGGTGCCGGAAGACCGCCGCCGGCCGGTGACGGTGGATGAGCTGGTCACCCTGATGCCCGGTCCCGACTTCCCCACCGGCGGCGTGCTGGTGGAAAGCCGCGATGCCGTGCGCGAAGCCTACCGCACCGGCCGCGGCGGCTTCCGCCTGCGCGCCAAGTGGGAAAGCGAAAAGCTGGCCCAAGGCACCTGGCAGATCGTCGTCACCCAGATCCCCTACCAGGTGCAGAAGTCCCGCCTGGTGGAGAAGATCGCCGAACTCCTCATGGAGCGTAAGCTGCCCCTGTTGGAGGACGTGCGCGACGAGTCGGCAGAGGATGTGCGGCTTGTGCTGGTGCCCAAGAGCCGCAACGTCGACCCGGCGGTGCTGATGGAACAACTGTTCCGCAACACCGATCTTGAGGTGCGCATCCCGCTGAACATGAACGTGCTGGACGCCGATCAGGTGCCGCGCGTCATGACCCTGCACGAGGTGCTGCGGGCCTATCTGGACCATCGCAACGTGGTCCTGGTGCGCCGGTCCCGCCACCGTCTGGCCAAGATCGACCACAGGCTGGAAGTGCTGGGCGGTTACCTCATCGCCTACCTGAACCTGGACGAGGTCATCCGCATCATCCGTGAGGAGGATGAGCCCAAGGCCGAGCTGATGCGCGCCTTCGGCCTGACCGACGTGCAGGCGGAAGCCATCCTCAATATGCGCCTGCGGTCTTTACGCAAGCTGGAAGAGATGGAGATCCGCAAGGAGCATGACAGCCTGACGGCCGAGCGGGCGGAACTGCTGTCCCTGCTGGATGACGATGGCAAGCGCTGGTCCGCCATCGCCGCCGAGGTGGCGGCCACCAAGAAGCGCTTCGGCCAGGCGACCGAGCTGGGCGCCCGCCGCACCAATGTAGGCGACGCCCCCACCGACGTGGTGGTGCCGGTGGAGGCCATGATCGAGCGGGAGTCGGTCACCGTCTTCCTGTCGGAGAAGGGCTGGATCCGCGCCGTGAAGGGCCACCTGCCGCCCACCGAGACGGCGGAGGCCAAGTACAAGGAGGGCGATGCCGAGCGCTTCGTCCTGCATGCCGAGACGACGGACAAGCTGCTGGTGTTCTCCAGCACCGGCAAGTTCCACACCATCGGCGTGGACCGGCTGCCGCGCGGCCGCGGCTTTGGCGAGCCCGTGCGCCTGATGGTGGATTTGGGCGACGCCGACATCGTCACCGTGCTGCCCTACCGTCCGGGCAAGCGCCTGCTGGTGGCGTCCAGCGACGGCCGGGGTTTCCAAGTGGACGCGGATGAGGTGGTGGCGCAGACCCGCGCTGGCAAGCAGGTGCTGAACGTGGGCGATGGCGCCACGGCGCTGGCCTGCGTGCCGGTGGAGGGCGACACCATCGCCGTCATCGGCAATAACCGCAAACTGCTGGTCTTCGCCCTGGACGAACTGCCGGTCATGGTGCGCGGCAAGGGCGTGGCCCTGCAGAAGTACAAGGACGCCAGCCTGTCCGACATCTGCGTGTTCGACGGCGCCAAGGGCCTGTCGTGGAAGATGGGCGGGGCCGGCGACCGCACCCGGGTGGAAACCGACCTGTCGCCCTGGCGCGGCGCGCGCGGCACCCAAGGCAAGCTGCCGCCCAACGGCTTCCCGCGTAACAACCGCTTCTGATCCGCCCAATCAAATCACCCAGTCAAATCAAAGGAACAACGCCGGAGTGGGGATCACTCCGGCGTTGTTCCTTTTGGGCGAGGCGATAAGGCGTCACTGTCCCTTGGCCGCCATGATCCCGGCGTTGGCCGCCAGGATGTAGGCGGTGGTGGTGGCCACCGTGGATTCGTTCTCGAACCACAGGAAGGGCCAGGCGACCTTCTGCTCAGGAAAGTCCGGCTTGATGACCAGGACGCCGGGCACCATGGCGCCGGGCACGGTGGAGTAATCCGCCCGGTTGTGGGTGTAGGCGATCATCTTGGACTCGGTGCCCACCGTCGACACCAGGGACAGGTTGGTCGCGGGATGGCGGCCCAGGACATAGTCCAGGGCGTCCAGGGTGTATTGGGTGCCGATGATGCCGGGGAAGGCCTTGTGCAGCAGGTACATGGTGGTGCCGAACCCGGCCACTTGGCTGCTGCCGGCCCAGGTGCCCATGGCCACGGGCACGCCGAAGGGTGTCTTGGCGGCCTCCGCATCGATGGTGGCCTTGGCCTCGATCACCGCCTGGGTCAGTTGGGCGCGATAGTCGGCGTCCATGTAGGGCAGGGCCAGCGTGGCGGCCCCCCCAGCCAGGCGAAGTGGCGCTTGATGGCGGGCAGCAGGGACTTGAGCTTGGTGGTGTACAGCGGATCGGCGCCCTTGGTCGTGATCACCAGGTCCACCGTCGCGGAAAAGGCGGCCATGTCGAGGATGTCGGCGGTGTTCCAATCGCCCCGTTCCGGCCGGTCCATGCGGTCGCCCGGGTCCTGCTGGTTGGCCCACAGCACCTTGGCCGCGGCCAGGGCCTGGGCGGCCAGGTCGGGGTCGATGCCGCCCAGCACGCGCGACGCGCCGGCCAGGGCGCCGGCCAGGTGGTAATCGTCCGCCGGCACGTCGGAGGTGAAGGCCCAGCGGTCGTCGGGCACGCCTGAATAGACGCCGTTGCTCTCGTTAGGGCCCAGCTTGGGGTCGTAGATCAGCCGGTCGGTCTGCGAACCGGCGTCGCCCAGGTGCGTGTACTGTTTCAAGGTGGGGTCGATGATGCCGACAATGGCATGGCCGAACACCTTGTACTGGGCCAGCAATTGCAGGGTGCCGTGGCGGATCTGCTGCAGCACGTCGGGCACGCCGTCCGGCTTGCGGATCTCCACCTGGTGCGCGGCCTCGTCGATCGTGTCCTCGTCCCACTCCAGGCCGAACAGCTCACGCCCCCACACCAGGTCGCGCACCACCCAGGCGTTGTCGGAGGTCTGGATGTCGTAGTCGCCGGCGTCCTGCCAACCGCCCACGTTCAGGCCGGGAATATGCTCGCCCGGCTTGAAGGGCGAGTCGAGGTGCGGACCCATCTTGTAGCCATCGAAATGGGTGATGTTGGGCGCCGCCTGGCGGGCGTCATCCATGTGCGACAGGCCCTGCCAGGTGCGGTACTGCTCCTTCACCGCCATATGGTCCATCTGCTCCGCCAGATAGGTGTCGAGCGAGGGTTGCCAGATGCGGTCATAGGCGTCAGGCGCGATGCGGAAGGGGTTGAACAGATGCCCGGCGTAGGAGATGGCGTAGATGCCGGGCGTGCGCACCGAGGAGAAGTCGAAGGTGGCGTAGTCATAGCGCAGCCACCGACCCCACGGCTTGAGGGTGCCCTTCAGCGCCACGGTCCGGCTGCCATCGGCGCCCAGGCGGACCAGCTGGATATCCTTGGGCGCCTTCATGTGCGGGTCCAGCTCCACGGTCGCGACCTTGGCGCGGTCGGGCGTGTAACCGGCCTGGTTGAAGGCGACGACGGGATCGCGCACCCAGTTCTTGATGACGTTGGGATGGACGTGCCAGACGATGGCGTCCGTGGTCTTGCCCGCCGGGATCAGGGCGCGCACCACGAACCAGCCATTCTGCGCGCGGTTGCGGGCGTCATAGAGCGACAGCGGCGCCGTGTCGGAGGTGATGGCCACACGGGTCACCGGATCTTCCGGCGACAGCACGATGGTGGAGCCGCCCGCCGCCAGGGGCAGCGGATCGCCCGAGCCATCCTTGGCCATGGGACCGCTGGGGTTGCGCGGAAACAGGCCCGTCGCGTCACCCCCGTTGCCGCTTCCCAGCGCGTAGGTCTTGCCGAAATAGCTGGTGGGCAGGAAATCCAGGCTGAAGGCCGCCTTGCCGACATATGCCGCCGGCAGCGGCTGGTCCAGGTTCACCGCCACGCGAAAGCCCGTGCCCTCCGGTGTGATGGCCAGGCGATAGCTGAAGCCCTGCTCTGGGAAGCTGCTGTACACCGTCAACTGGTCGGGCCCGGGGCCGCGCTCGCGCTTCACGAAGGCGGGGACGGGGTCCCACTGTTCCGGCGTGGGGTTCAGGCGTACGGCACCATCGGTGGCGATGCGCTCCCCATGCAGGATGATCTGGATGCCGGCGTTCTTCTCATCGCGGAACACCGGATGGAAATGCATCTGGTCGACGATGACGCTGAGGCCCTGCATCTCCAACGTCTCATCGGGGCTGACGGTCAGCCCGGGTGACGCGGTCGGTGGGGCCGCGGCAAGGCAGGATTGGGTGAGCCAAGGCTGAATAGCCAAGGCGGCGGCAAACCAGATGGCCCGCATGGTTGTCCCTCCCGTTAGCGCTAACATTTTTATGTTAACGGTACCATTTTGAGATACTGTGCGGCAAAGCGATGCCGGACGCAACCCTGCCTGATGGGGGGCGGCGGACGAGGAGGGCGCCGGGGATGGAACAAGAGGCGAACCGGACGATTGATGGGCCGGAGCGCCCCTGGGGCCCCTAGGGATGCACGCCGTCGGGGAGAGCCGGGAATGGTCAGTTTCCTGCTGGTCATGGCGCTGGCGCTGCTGGCGGTCTGGACGCCTTGGCATGTCAGGGCATTCGCGGCGTTCAAGGCGCAAAGAGAAAGCGGCGCGGGGCGCAGGGCCTTCTTCCGCCGATGGGTGGGCAGCAGCCTGGTCCTGTTCGGTGGAGGCACGCTGGCTGCCCTGGCGCTGCTCGGTCGACTGCCTGACCTGGTCACGCCGCCAACGGAAATCGTGCTGCCGGGCAAGATTGCGACGCAGGCCGGAAGCCTCGCCTGGCCCACCTGGGTGGCGGCCTCGCTGTTGGCCGGCATGGTCGCCATCACCGCCATCGCCGGCGCCGCTCGGGACCGGCGCCACGGGCGGAGCCAGAATCGGCGATTGCCCTCCATCTTCGGCGATGTCGAATACCTGCTGCCGCGTGACGGTGGGGAACGGCTATGGGCCATCGTTCTGGCCATGAACGCCGGCATCACGGAGGAGGCGGCCTTCCGCCTGCTGTTGCCCTTGCTGATCACCCTGGCTTCGGGCGACGCCGGGCTGGGAATCGCCGGGGCCGCCCTGCTGTTCGGCCTATCGCATCTCTATCTGGGCTGGCGGGGCGTCACTGCCACGGCCTTGTCAGGCGTGGCCCTGTCCCTGATTTATGCAGCAGCTGACAGTTTGCTCATCCCCATCGCGGTGCACGCCGCGGTGGACGGCCTCGGCCTGCTGGTGCTGCCTATCCTGGCCGGGCGTCGCCCGGTCAGCGGGCGCGCACCGTGATGGTCAGGGTATCGCTGTAAAAGCCGCCCTGGTGGACGACCTGGCGGGGCAACGTCAGCAGGATGCTGCCGGTCCGCATCTCCGTCTGCGGGTCCAGGCGGTTGATGACCTGCGGCTCGCTCAAGGGACGGCCATCCACCTGGTCATAGGAAATGGTGTAGGGGATCTTGTTGCCGTTGGCATCGACCAGGGCGCCGCCGTTATTGGACGACAGCACCACCGTGTAGCCGGAGGACTCGTTGCAGTGCTCCCCCAGGTCGCCCAGCATGACGTTGCCACCGCCATCGGCGGACAGGGTGGCGTCACCCACCGACACGGAAACGAAGCAGTTGGATTCCACAACCCCCTTCACGGCGATGTTCAGCGCCATCGCCGGCTTTATCGCCAGCAACGCCAGAACCACAGCCAGGAAGGCAGGGCGGATGAAACCGCTGACCGCACGCATGGACCGACCGCACCCCTTTTTCCAGTGACGACGACGCGTCCGCCACCACGACGGACGCTGTGAAGCACTTCGCAACACAGCAATAAATATGCCGTTAATTTAATGCCGTTTTCGCGGCGGCGACTCGCCCGTGATGAGGAGCGCCTTGCCGAATGAAAGGCCGCATTTGCATTTTGCAACGGGTTTCCGACAAAGGGATTTGCGGCCAGCGGCAGAAACTACTCAGGTAGCCGGCCCCAAGGGGACCCAGCCGTCACGGCCCAAAGCCTCCAGCGGCTGGAAGCGGCGCTTATAGTCCATCTTGCGGCTGCCCTCGATCCAATAGCCAAGATAGACGTGGGGCAATCCCTCCTGCCGCGCTTGCTCCACCAGTGACAGGATCAGCCGGGTGCCCAGGCTGCGGTCCGGCAGGTCGGGATTGTAGAAGCTGTAGACGGCGGAAAAGCCGTCATCCAGCCGGTCCGTCAGGATGGCGCCCATCAGGGCCCCACCAGCATCGCGCAGGGTGTACAGGCGGCTGTCCACCTGGCCCTCCTCGATCATGGCGGCGTAGTCGGTCATGCCCATGCGGCTCATGTCGCTATCGCTGTGGCGGGCCGCCTGATAGCTGGCGAAAACCTGGAACTGTTCCGCCGTGGCGCTGGCGGGCTGGACCCCTGGCACCAGATCGGCGTTGGCGCGGAGGATGCGGCGCATGGTGCGGTTGGGGCTGAAGCCCGCCACGGGAATGCGCACCGGGACGCAGGCGGCGCACCCGGCGCAGACGGGGCGGTAGACGATGTCATGGCTGCGGCGGAAGCCGGCGCGTGACAGGGCGGAGTTCACGCCGCTGGCCTGCTGTCCCACCAAGCGGGTGAACAGCTTGCGCTCCATACGCCCCGGGAGGTAGGGGCAGGGCATGGGACCGGAGCGGTAGAACTGCTGCAACGGCCGGGAATGGGGTGGGATGACCGACATCCGCGCCTTTCTTGGACGACTGGTGCCACGGGAAAACAGGAACAGCTGCAGGCCAACTGAACAACAATACCTGATGACGCTTACCGATAAACTTTACCGGGAGATGTAGGGCCATGCCAGAGGCATTCCCTTTCGGGGTAAACGCTCTTTCGCTGCTTCACCTCACCGCCCGCCGCCGCCGGGACGGCTGCTGATCGAGGGCGGTGGCGGCGGGACCGGGGTGCCGGCTGGGGTTGTCGGCATACCGTCCGGCGTCCTCGCGGCGCCGGACTTGGTGGCGATGTCGCTGAGCGGATGCTCGCGCAGCACGGTGATACTGATGCGCCGGTTGCGCGGCGACTTGGGGTCATCGGGGAACAGCGGGTCGCGGTCGGACAGCCCGACCACGGAGGCGATGCGGTCCTCCGCCACGCCGGCGGCGGCGAGCGCGCGGCGGGTGGCGTTGGCGCGGTCGGACGACAGTTCCCAATTGCCATAGGAGCCGGAGCCATTGGCGAACGGGGTGTTGTCGGTGTGCCCGGTGATGGACACCTTGTTGGGCAGCTTGGCCACGGCCTGCGCCACCAAGGACAGCAGCTGCGCCGTTTGGGCGTTCATCTTGGCGCTGCCCGACGGGAACATGGAATAACCGTCCTGGTCCACCAGGTTCAGCCGCTCCCCTTCCGGCGTGCGCTGCATGATGACGTTCTGCTGCAAATCCTTCAGTTCCGGCACCTGCTGGATGGCCTGACGGACCTCCTTCTCGATTTCCTTGAACTGCTGGTCCTCGTGCTGCGCCAAGGCCTGCTTCAGCTCCTGCTCATCGACCTTGCCGTCGCCGTTCTGGTCCATGTCCAGCCGGCCGTCGCCCGACTTGCTGCCGTCGCTGCGCCCGCCAGTGTTGTCGGTGGTGCCGCTGGTCTTGTCGTCCTTGCCGTCGGGCTTGCCCTGGGCCTCGTCCGTCGCATCCTCGACCGACTGGAAGGCGTTGGCCGCCTGGGGACGGGAGGGCAAGGGCACCGCCACGGAGGTGGGGGAACTGTTGTTCATGGCGGCGCCGTTGACCGTGATGGTCTTGCCGCCTAGCACGCCGCCGGCGCCGCTCTCCTGCTTGGAGGGGGTCGCGGGGCTGAAATAGTCGGCCAAGCCCAGCTTCTGCTCCGCCGTGGTCACGCTCAACAGCCACAGCAGCAGGAAGAAGGCCATCATGGCGGTGACGAAGTCGGCATAGGCCACCTTCCAGGCGCCGCCGTGGTGCCCGTCGCCGCCCTTGTTCACCTTCTTGATGATGATGGGCGCCTTCTCGTCGCCCCCCGCGCTGGCCAAGCCGCTATCCCCTTATGCCCAAACACATGGACCCGCAGTCTAACCGGGGCCGGGGCCGGCGCGACAAATCCTAAATGGCCGCTCCCGACAATGACCGGCACCGCCGCCCCGCCAGGGCGGGCGCCGCATGCGGAACAAATGGTCGCGGCCGCCATATGGTCACGACGCCGGGGCTGGCCAAGGGTGGGCTTTCCCCAAGGGCGGGCTTTCCTGGCACCGGGCCCCATGGTATCGCTTTAACCATGGCGACCATGACCGAACATACCCTTCGGGGTCTCTCCGCCCTAGGCTTCCACCGCCTGGCCTACACGCAGTGGTGTCCAGACACCGGACGCGCCACCCGCACCATCGTCTGCTGCCATGGCCTGACCCGCAACGGCCGTGACTTCGATCTGCTGGCGGCGGACCTGGCCGACAGCCTGGGTGCCCGGGTGATTTGCCCGGACGTCGTCGGCCGGGGCAAGAGCGGCACGCTGGCCAACCCGGATCTCTATGGTTACCCGCAGTACCTCGCCGACATGGCCGCGCTGATCGCCCGCCTGGACGTGGAGTCGCTGGACTGGGTCGGCACCTCCATGGGCGGCCTGATCGGCATGATCCTGGCGGCGCAGGGCGACAGCCCCGTCACCCGCCTGGTGGTGAACGATGTCGGGCCCCTGGTGCCCAAGGCGGCGCTGGAACGCATCGCCACTTATGTCGGCACCAGCCCGACCTTCCATTCCGTGGAGGAGGTGCAGCGCTATCTCAGCCTGGTCTACGCCCCCTTCGGCGATTTGACGGACGCCCAGTGGCGGCTTTTGGCGGACCATGGCTACTGGACGCGGGCTGACGGCACCTTGGGTCTGGCCTACGACACTGGAATCGCCCGCGCCTTCCAGACGCAGCCCATCACCGATGTCGACCTGTGGCCGGTGTGGGGCATGATCCGCTGCCCCGTTCTGGCAATTCGCGGCCTGCAATCCGACCTGCTGACGGCGGAGATCGCCCAGGCGATGACCGAGCGCGGGCCCAAGGCCACGCTGTATGAGGTGGCGGACGCCGGCCATGCCCCGGCGCTGATGGACCCGGCGCAACGGGCGGCCGTGCGCGATTTCCTGCGCTGAGGTGCCTCTCCCGCCGTTACTCCCCGGCTACCCGCCATTCCGGCCCCGCCCGCCCTGGTGGGGGCCGGATCTCCAGACATTGCGCAACACCCTGCGCCGCCCCTGGCATCCCTTGCCGGCAGGGCAGGCGTTGGTCTTCCCCATGGACGACGACAGCGGCGACCGCTTGGCCGGAACGCTGCACCGACCGCCCGACCCGGCGACGGATCGCCCCCTGGTGCTGCTGATCCATGGGCTGGCCGGGTCGGAGGACAGCCCCTACATCCGCGCCGCCGCCGGCGCCGTCCTGTCCCGTGGCCACGCCGTCCTACGGCTGAACCTGCGTGGCGCCGGTCCCTTCGTCGGCCGCACCCGCCAGCGCTATCATGCCGGCCGCACCGCCGATGTTCGCGCCGTCCTTGCCCATCTGGCGCGGGACCTGCCGGACGTGACGGCGGCGGGTGTCGTGGTGGTGGGCTATTCCCTGGCCGGGAACATGGTACTGAAGCTGATGGGGGAGGGGGAAGCGCTCCCGCCCGTGGTGCGCGCCGCCGTGGCGGTGTCCGCCCCCATCGACCTGTCCGCCACCTCCCATCGGTTCCTGAAACCGCGCAACCGTCCCTACCACCTGTGGCTGTTGCGCCAGATGAAGGCGGAGACGCTGGCTACGCCGGCCGAGCCCGGAAGTGCGGAGGCCAGCCGCCAGGCGGCCGTGCGCCGCGCCCGCACCATCTATGGGTTCGACAACGATTACGTGGCGCCGGCCAACGGCTGGCGGGACGCGGAGGAGTATTACCGCGTCAACAGCGCCCGGCGCTTCATGTCCGCCATCACCCGACCGACCCTGGTGATCCATGCGCTGGACGATCCGTGGATCGCGCCGGAGCCCTATCTGGACTTCGACTGGGCGGCTCATCCGGCACTGCTGCCTCTGATCGTGACCAAAGGGGGGCACGTCGGATTCCATGGGGCGCGGGAGAATGATGGCGCTATTTTAGGTGGTGGATGGCTCGATCGATGCCTGGTGCGTTTTCTGGAAACGCTGGCATGATAGGGGCGCCATAATAAACATTGGGGAGGGTCATTCCCGTGCTGGACCACATTGGCATTTCCGTCGCCGATTTCGCGACCTCCACCGCCTTTTATGATCACGCCCTGGCCCCCTTGGGCATCAGCCGGCTGATGAACATCACCGAGGAGATGACCGGCGCCGGCGCCCATGCCGGCTATGGCAGCGAGGGCAAGCCCTACTTCTGGATCGGTACCGGGCGCCGGTTGCAGGGCGGCGCCCTGCACATCTGCTTCGCCGCGGAAGACCGCAAGACGGTCGACGCCTTCCATGCCGCAGCCCTGGCCGCCGGTGGGCGGGACAACGGCGCGCCCGGCCTGCGCCCGCATTATCATCCCAATTACTACGGGGCCTTCATCCTGGACCCGGACGGCCATAACATCGAGGCCGTCTGCCACGATCCCGCGTGAGGTGAGGGCGCGCACCGGCGATGTTCCGGTCCGCGCCCTTCCCCTATCAGTGCCCAGCCCGCAGCAGGCGGGCGGCGTCGACGGCGCCATAGGTCAGGATGGCGTCGGCGCCCGCGCGCCGGAAGGCCAACAGGGTTTCCAGCAGCGACTTCTCGTAATCCATCCAGCCGTTCTGGGCGGCGGCCTTCATCATGGCGAACTCACCACTGACCTGATAGGCGAAGGTGGGCACGCCGAATTCCGCCTTCACCCGGTGCACGATGTCCAGGTAGGGCAGTCCAGGCTTCACCATCACCATGTCGGCGCCTTCCTCCAGGTCCAACTGCACCTCGCGCAGGGCCTCGTTGGTGTTGGCCGAGTCCATCTGATAGGTGCGCTTGTCGCCCTTCAGCAGGCCGCCGGTCTTCACCGCGTCGCGGAAGGGGCCATAGAAGGCGGAGGCGTACTTGGCGGCATAGGCGCAGATGCGGGTCAACTCGTGTCCGCTCTCGTCCAGGGCGTCGCGGATGGCGCCGACGCGGCCGTCCATCATGTCGGACGGGGCGATGATGTCGCAGCCCGCCGCCGCCTGCACCAGCGACTGCTGCACCAGCACGGCCACGGTCTCGTCGTTCAGGATGCGGCCGTCGGTGACGATGCCGTCATGGCCATGGCTGGTGTAGGGGTCCAGCGCCACGTCGCCCAGGGTGCCGATATCCGGCACTTCGCGCTTGATGGCGCGCAAGGCGCGGCACATCAGGTTGTCGGGGTTGGTCGCCTCGCTGCCCATGGGGTCCTTCTGGTCCGCCGGCAGGCAGGGAAACAGCGCCACGCAGGGGATGCCCAGGTCGCGCGCCTCGGCCACCGCCGGCAACAACAGGTCGATGCTGAGCCGCTCCACCCCGGGCATGGAGGTCACGGGCTCACGGCAATTCTCACCCTCGACCACGAAGACCGGCCAGATCAGGTCGTCGACCGACAACCGGGTTTCCGCCACCAGCCGGCGCGTCCAGGCGTCAACGCGATTGCGGCGCGGCCGCTGGCGAGGATCGCCGCCGAAACGGCGAGGCAGAGAGGCATGATCAACCATGGAAGGGCTCCAAGTCCTTGGGACGTTTGGGAATGACGTGGAATATGGATCCGGTGCCGGGAATGCTACGCCCCGGCCTTCCAGCTCTCAAGGCCGGGAACGGTGCGGCGCGCCCGCCCCGGTCAACGCTGACCTGCTAGGAAAGGCTGCCCTGCCGGTAGGCACTGCCCTGCCAGGAAAGATGCGCCCGTCGGACTGGCGTTGGCCGGCGCACCTCCCTATGATCGCCGCCAATCAGCCGACGCCCGCAGGGGTGATCCCACGCGGGCATATGAACGCCTGCCTTATAAAAACGTCAGGGGACGAGGGAATGAACGAGACCGTGGACCAGCCTCATGTCATCTGCACGGTGCGGGGCGCCATCGGCCATGTGCTGCTGAACCGGCCCAAGGCGCTGAACGCCCTGACCCTGGACATGATCCGCGTCATCGATCCGCAGCTGGCCGCCTGGGCCAAGGACCCGGCCGTCAAGGCGGTGGTCATCCAGGGGGCGGGCGATCGCGCCTTTTGCGCCGGCGGCGACGTCCGCGCGGTCTGGGACAGCGGCAAGGCCCTACAGCGCGGGGAGGGGGACGGCGCCGTCGCCCGCGACTTCTTCGGCGAGGAATACCGGCTGAACCGGCGCATCAAGCGCTATCCCAAGCCCTACGTCGCCGTGCTGGACGGCATCACCATGGGCGGTGGCGTGGGGCTGTCGGTGCATGGCAGCCACCGGGTCACGACGGAGAAGACGCTGCTGGCCATGCCGGAGACGGGAATCGGTCTGTTCCCCGACGTGGGGGGCGGCTACTTCCTGTCCCGCCTGCCTGGCGAGTTGGGCACCTACCTGGCCTTGACAGGCGCCCGGCTGGGCGCCGCCGATGCCGCCTATACCGGCATCGCCACGCACCATGTGCCCTCCGCCCAGGTGGAGGCGTTGGTGGAGGAACTGGCCGCCGCCAGCTATGGCGACCATCCCGGGGCCACGGTGGACGCGATCCTCGCCCGCCATGCCGTCTTTCCCGGCGAGGCGCCGCTGGCGGCGCACACGCCATCCATCGACCGCAGCTTCAACGCGGGCACCGTGGAGGAGATCCTGGCCTGCCTTTGCGATGAGACGCAGGGATTCGATGCCGCCTGGGCCTCGGCGACGGTGAAGACCTTGTCCCAGATGTCCCCCACCAGCCTGAAGGTGACGCTGGCGCAATTGCGCCGGGGCGTGGCGATGGAGATTGAGGACGTGCTGGTCATGGAATACCGCATGACGCAGGCCGTGATGGCCGGCCATGATTTTTACGAGGGCATCCGGGCCCAGCTGGTGGACAAGGATCGGCAACCGAAATGGCGGCCGGCCACTCTTAACCATGTTTCCGAGTCTGAGGTGGAACGCCACTTCCAGGCGCCCGCGTCCGGGGATCTCACCTTTACCGATTGACGTACGCCTAAGCGATAGGTGGGGGAGCCGACACCTCAACGTATCCATACATAAGAAATATCTCGACAAATGGTTGAGTAAACTATCCGTTCGGGGTAGGTCTTCCCCGGTCGCGGTGACAGATTCTGAGATTTTCTTACATTATCGGGTCGATTGCCCGCAGGCGATGCGTTAAAGTCTTGCGCGTGCAATGGAATCTACGTGTCCGTAATGATTCCCGTTGATTTATTTGCCGTCGAACACTTTATGTCGCCGGTTCCGTGTGAAGGAGAGGGCTTTGAAGCAACCTTATTACGACAGCATCCTGTTGATCGAAAGGCTGCATCGGCACTTTCTGGAAGTGCTCAAGGTCGAGCTGGACCGGCAGGGCGTGCAGGACATCAACAATGTCCAGAGCCTGATCCTGTATAATATCGGCGAAGATGAGCTGACGGTGGGTGAGCTGACCGCCCGGGGCTACTACCTCGGGTCGAATGTCTCTTATAACGTCAAGAAGATGCATGAGAATGGGTATCTGACGCAGGAGCGTTCGGCCCATGACCGCCGTTCCGTGCGCGTGCGTCTTTCCGGCAAGGGCATCGCCTTGCGGGACAAGATCAACACCCTGTTCGAACGCCAGGTCGGCGCTTTGGGGGAGGCCGGGCTCTCCGCCGATGAATTGACCAAGGCCAATGACCTGATGCGCAAGCTTGAGCGCTTCTGGACTTCCGCCCTCGACTACACCAACTATCCGGCCAGTTCGGCTGCCTAAAGGCAGCGTTTACCATCAGGTGGATGGCGGGTGATGGCCGGGGACGGCGAAGTCTATGTCGAATACCACCGGATCGGCCAGATCGTGAAGGCCACGGCCATCGACGCCCAGACGGGCGTCGAGGTGTCGATTCAAGGCCCTGCCAGCTTGCCCCGCGCGCAGCTGGCGCGGGTCGCCATCGCCAAGCTGAAGTATGTCCTGGCCAAAAGACGCAGCAAACCGCGCGGCATCCTCGCCTGATTCCCAATATAAAAGCCGCCGACCCTTTGGGCACGGCGGCTTTTATATTGATCCATCGGACCCAGCCAAAGATGGCTGGGCCGCGGAACCGGGACCTTAGGAGGCGCGACGGCGGGGCTGGTCGGACGGGGCCTTGCCCAGACCGATCTTCTTCGCGAACTCCGACCGCTGGGCGGCATAGTTCGGGGCCACCATCGGATAGTCGGCCGGCAGACCCCACTTGGCGCGGTATTCGTCGGGGGTCATGTTGTAGGTGGAGCGCAGATGCCGCTTCAGCATCTTCAGCTTCTTACCATCTTCCAAGCAAACGATGTATTCCGGGGTGACCGACTTGCGCACGGGCACGGCGGGACGCTGCGGCTCGGGCTGGGCTTCGACTTGCGGCGTGTCGAGGCCGGCGAGCGAGCTATAGACCGTGCTGATGATCTCGGGGATCTGCTGAGCCGGAAGGGCATTTTTGCCAACATAGGCAGAAACGATTTCCGACGTCATCCGGAGAAGTTGAGACGCGCGCAGATCGCCGTCCTGTTGTTCAATCATTTCAACTGCCTTGACACATTGGAACGAAGTGCGTGTACCCCTCGCACAGTCATAATGTCATGTCAATGTTAATTCGAGTTATCCTGTCGATGTGGGGCTGGTCTTTCTAGCCTTCGCCAAGTGTTGGGTCGTGTTGTCTTGGAAGGGGATAGTTGGCGCCCATGCCCTTGATTGTGACGTGCGTCACATGTCGACAATTTTAGACGGATTGTGGGCTTCACGGTTGAGTTGCTGCATTGGCGGGCTATTGCGGGCCAAGGTGGCTCTACTGCACGTTGCCAACAGCGAAGCTCGGCAGCCGGTCATTCAAGGCTCACCTGTGGTCGCGGCGTGGTTGCAGGTCGGCGTGGCGGGCATATCCTGGCTGCGCCGCCAGCGGATCCCGGAACTGGTGCCGGCAGGGCGCATCTGGTAGTGTCCACACGATTTTTAGCCCCCACTTCTTGTGGCGCCGCCTGTCGCGGGCCATCGAGTCCGGGGGGATGGCGCCGAAGGGGCGGGCCGTGCGGGCGCGCCCCTGGTCGCGTGTTCGCAAAAAACGGGTTGGGCCCCATGACCGCCAAGACGTTCGCCATCGCTTCCGATCATGCCGGCACCGAGTTGAAGGCCGCGCTGAAAACGCTGCTGGAAGAGCAGGGTGTGGCCGTCCTGGACCTGGGCACCAACGGTCCCGCCAGCGTCGACTATCCCAATTTCGCCGATGCCGTCGCCGCCGCCCTGGCCGATGGCCGGGCCGAGGCCGGTGTGCTGATCTGCGGCACCGGCATCGGCATCAGCATCGCCGCCAACAGGCACCGCCACGTGCGGGCGGCGCTGTGCCACGACATCACCACCGCCCGCCTGTGCCGCCAGCACAACGACGCCAATGTCCTGGTGCTGGGCGCCCGCATCGTCGGGGCGGAAGTGGCGCGCGATTGCACCTTGGCTTTCCTGTCCACGCCGTATGAAGGGGGACGTCACGCCCGGCGCGTTGCCATGCTGGGCTGAAGGCGCTTTTTCCGGGACCGGCGCCCCGGCGCGGGTCCAGACGACGCGGATCCCGCATCATAGAGGGTTGTCACAATGGCTTTTACTCAAAGCGCCGGCTTTTTCAGCGATACGCTCGCGGCGGCCGATCCCGATCTCGCCCGCGTCCTCGGTGAGGAGCTGCATCGCCAGCAGGACCAGATCGAGCTGATCGCGTCGGAGAACATCGTCTCCCGCGCCGTGCTGGAGGCCCAGGGCTCCGTCCTGACCAACAAGTACGCCGAAGGCTATCCGTCCAAGCGTTACTACGGCGGTTGCGAGTATGTCGACGTGGCCGAACAACTGGCCATCGACCGCGCCAAGGCCCTGTTCGGCTGCGCCTATGCCAACGTCCAGCCGCATTCCGGCGCCCAGGCCAACCAGGCGGTGTTCCTGGCCCTGCTGAAGCCGGGCGACACCTTCATGGGTATGGACCTGACCCATGGCGGCCATCTGACCCACGGCTCCGCCGCCAACCAGTCAGGCAAGTGGTTCAACGTCGTCAGCTATGGCGTACGTCCCGATGACCACCGCATCGACTACGACGCGATGGAGGCCAAGGCCCGCGAGCACAAGCCCAAGCTGATCATCGCCGGCGCCTCCGCCTACCCGCGTGAGATCGACTTCGCCCGCTTCCGCGCCATCGCGGATGAGATCGGCGCCTATCTGATGGTGGACATGGCCCACTATGCGGGTCTGGTCGCCGCCGGTGTCTATCCCAGCCCGCTGCCGCACGCCCACATCGTCACCACCACCACGCACAAGACCCTGCGCGGTCCGCGTGGCGGCATGATCCTGTCCAACGACCTGGACCTGGGCAAGAAGATCAATTCGGCCGTGTTCCCGGGCCTGCAGGGCGGCCCGCTGATGCACGTCATCGCCGCCAAGGCCGTGGCCTTCGGTGAGGCGCTGAAGCCGGAGTTCAAGGAATACGCCGCCCAGGTGAAGGCCAACGCCCAGGTGCTGGCCGACGTGCTGATCAAGGGTGGCCTGGACATCGTGTCCGGCGGCACCGACAGCCACATCGTCCTGGTCGACCTGCGTCCCAAGAAGCTGACCGGCCGCGACGCCGAGGTCAGCCTGGAACATGCCGGCATGACCTGCAACAAGAACGGCGTGCCCTTCGACCCGGAAAAGCCGATGGTGACCTCCGGTGTCCGCCTGGGCACCCCCGCCGCGACCACGCGCGGCTTCGGCACCGAGGAGTTCCGCCAGGTCGGCGAGATGATCATCGAGGTGCTGGACGCGCTGGCCCAGTCCAACGGCGACAACTCCGCCGCCGAGACGCGGGTGCGGGAAAAGGTTCAGGCGCTTTGCCGGCGCTTTCCGATTTACTGACACCCGATTGACCGAAACAAGGCTGGTTGAACGGCCTCATAAGGAGGGGGAACAGGAGTAATGCGCTGCCCGTTTTGTGGTAACGACGATACCCAGGTGAAGGATTCCCGGCCTACCGAGGATAACTCCGCCATCCGCCGCCGCCGCTTCTGCCCCTCCTGCGGCGCGCGGTTCACGACGTTCGAGCGCGTGCAGCTGCGCGAGCTGACCGTGGTGAAGGCGACCGGGCAGCGTGAACCCTTCGACCGCGAGAAGGTCTTGCGGTCGATGCGGGTCGCTTTGCGCAAGCGTCCGGTGGACGCCGACCGCATCGACCGGGTGGTCAATTCCATCGTTCGTCAGCTTGAGTCGTCCGGCGAGACGGAAATCCCGTCGAAGCAGATCGGCAGCATGGTGATGGACACGCTGGCCCAGTTGGACCAGATCGCCTACATCCGCTATGCCTCGGTCTATAAGGACTTCCGCGAAGTGGCCGATTTCAACGAGTTCGTCGGCCATCTTAAGACCGATCCTGAGGCCTGACGGCGGCTGGCACGAGCATCGTCTCGTGCCACCGTACACCGTAGGACGCGACCGCGTCCGCCGTAGATTTTCGGGAAGCACCAGCGGACCGGAAATCGAGGATCAGCCAAGCCGCCGGATGGCGGCGCCCGGCGCCTGAGGGCGGATGTAACAGACATCAGGCGGGGCTTGAACGGGCCCCGCCTGACGGCCCATCCTGAGCATTTGAGGAGAGGCCGCATGACCCATGCCCATTTCACCGCCGACGATGTCGCGCACATGCGCGCCGCCCTGTCCTTGGCATCGCGTGGACTGGGGCGCTGTTGGCCCAACCCCGCCGTGGGCTGCGTCATCGTCCGCGATGGCTATGTCGTCGGCCGGGGCTGGACCCAGCCCGGTGGCCGGCCGCACGCCGAGACGGTGGCCCTGGCCCAGGCCGCCGGCGCCGCCGAGGGCGCCACGGCCTACGTCACCCTGGAACCCTGCAGCCATGTCGGCAAGACGCCGCCCTGCGCCGACGCCCTGGTGGCCGCCGGTGTGGCCCGGGTGGTCGTCGCCATCGGCGACCCCGACCCCCGCGTCTCCGGCCGGGGAATCGCCCGCCTGCGCGCAGCGGGAATCACCGTGGACCTGGGCTTGCTGGAGGAGGAGGCCGGTCTGGTGACGGAAGGGTTCTTGCGGCGCGTGACCGAGGGGCGCCCCATGGTGACGCTGAAGCTGGCCACCACGCTGGACGGGCGCATCGCCACCAAGGCGCATGAAAGCCAATGGATCACCGGCCCTGTCGCGCGCTCCTGGGGCCATGGACTGCGCGCCACCCATGACGCCATCATGGTGGGCATCGGCACCGCCTTGGCCGACGATCCCGAACTGACCTGCCGCTTGCCGGGGCTGGAGGACCGCTCCCCCGTCCGCATCGTGGTCGACAGCCGGCTGCGCCTGCCGCTGACCAGCCGGCTGGTGCGCGACGCCCGGCGCGTGCCGGTCTGGGTGGCTACCCTGGCCGGGGGCGACGCCCACCGCCGCCGCGCTTATCAGGACTGTGGCGTTGAGGTCATCGAGATCGAACCGGATGCCGGCGGCGTCATGCCCTTGCGCGCCGTGCTGGCGGCGCTGGGCGGGCGCGGCCTGACCCGGGTGCTGGTGGAGGGGGGCGCGCAGCTTGCGGCCTCCCTGTTCAAGGAGGATCTGGTCGACCGGCTGGAATGGTATCGCGCGGCCAAGGTCATCGGTGGCGACGGCCTGGCGGCGGCGCAGGGCTTCGGCCTGGAACGGCTGGATGGTGCCCCGCGCTTCACCTGCGTGGATGTGCGCGCCGCCGGCGATGACAAGGCGGAGAGCTATCGCCGCATCGGGTGACCGGCCTGCGGTCACGCGCGGGAAACGTCCGCATTTTCCACTCGCCAGCCGCGGCGGCCGGGCCTAGTTTGTCGCCATGTTTACTG
The DNA here is from genome assembly GCF_036348415.1 of Nitrospirillum karajorum. Lineage (NCBI taxonomy): Bacteria > Pseudomonadati > Pseudomonadota > Alphaproteobacteria > Rhodospirillales > Azospirillaceae > Nitrospirillum > Nitrospirillum karajorum. The sequence continues at coordinate 71,232 of NZ_JAZBQB010000003.1, read as the reverse complement.
GACTCATCACGGATGTCGGGCAGGTCACCGCTGTAGAACGGCGTGGCGATACCCGTTTCACCATCGCCACCGGGTTCGACCTGGAGACGATCGCCATTGGTGCCTCCATCGCCTGCAACGGCGTCTGCCTGACGGTGGTGGAGACGGGCCAAGGGGGCGACCAGGGCGGCGGCCGGGGCTGGTTCAAGGTGGACGTCTCCGCTGAGACCCATTCCAAGACCACCACCGGCAGCTGGCAGGCCGGCACGCCCGTGAACCTGGAGCGGTCCCTGCGCCTGGGTGATGAACTGGGCGGCCATCTGGTCTATGGCCATGTCGACGGTGTCATCGACATCGCCGACGTTCAGCAGGACGGGGACAGCCAGCGCTGGTGGTTCGACGCGCCGCCGCATCTGGCGCGCTTCATCGCCGCCAAGGGCTCCGTCGCCCTGGATGGCGTGTCGCTGACCGTGAACTCGGTCGAGGGCACGCGCTTCGGTATCAACATCATCCCCCATACCCAGGAAAAGACGACCTTCCAGTATCTGAAGGCTGGTGGCGTGGTGAACCTGGAAGTCGACATGCTGGCGCGTTACGTCGCCCGTCTGGTGGAAACGAAATAATGAGCAACACGCCGGTTTCCGTGGCCCTGTCCAGCCCCGAGGAATTGATCGAGGAGGCCCGCGCCGGCCGCATGTTCATCCTGGTGGATGACGAGGACCGCGAGAACGAGGGTGATCTGGTCATCCCTGCGGAGTGCTGCGACGCGGCGGCGGTGAACTTCATGGCCCGGCATGGCCGTGGCCTGATCTGCCTGTCCATGGACCAGGCCCAGATCAACCGCCTCAACCTGCCGCTGATGTCGCGGGACAACGCCTCCCGCCATCAGACCGCGTTCACCGTGTCGATCGAGGCGCGGGAAGGGGTCACCACCGGCATTTCCGCCCCCGACCGCGCCCGCACCATCGCCGTCGCCATCGATCCCAACAGCGGCCCCCAGGATATCGCCTCTCCCGGCCATATCTTCCCGCTGGTGGCCCGTGACGGTGGCGTGCTGGTTCGCGCCGGCCATACCGAGGCGGCGGTGGACATCGCCCGCCTGGCGGGCAAGCTGCCGGCCGGCGTGATCTGCGAGATCATGAAGGACGATGGCACCATGGCCCGCCTGCCGGACCTGCTGCCCTTCGCCGCCGAGCATGGCCTGAAGATCGGCACCATCGCCGACCTGATCGCCTATCGCCGCCGCACCGAGACGCTGGTGGAGCGTGTCTACACCACCGCCATCGAGAGCCGCCATGGCGGCCACTTCACCATCCATGTCTACAAGAACCGGATCACCGGGGCGGAGCATCTGGCCCTGGTCATGGGTGACGTGAACGACGGCCGGCCGGTGCTGGCCCGCATGCACGCGCTGGAGGTGGTGCACGACCTGCTGGGCGACGTGCGGCGCCAGGGGGCCGGTGACCTGGACATCGCCATGAGCACCGTGGCGCGCGAGGGGCGGGGCGTCATCGTCGTCATCCGCGACGCGCAGCCCTTCTCGCTGGTGGATCGGCTGCGGGCGCTGGATGGCGCCGGCACGCCCGATGGCGGCCAGCTGCGCGACTATGGCGTGGGCGCGCAGATCCTGCTGGACCTGGGGGTCAAGGAACTGCACCTGCTGACCAACAATCCCAAGACCCTGGTGGGCGTGGATGGGTATGGCTTGACCATCCTCAGCCAGCGCGCCATTCCGCCGCGTCCCCCCGCCCTCTGAGGAGCCGGTCTTTGGCCGAAGCCCCCCACCTGATGGTCGTCGAGGCCCGGTTCCATGAGGACATCGGCGAGGAGCTGGTGCGTGGGGCCGTGGCCGAGATCACCAAGGCGGGGGCGACCTACGAGCACTTCCAGGTGCCCGGCGCCTTCGAACTACCGGCGGCGCTGCAGTACGCGGTGAAGTCCATGGACTTCTATTCCGGCCGCCGCCGCTTCGACGGCTATGTGGCGCTGGGCTGCCTCATCCGCGGTGAGACCACGCACTACGACACCGTGGCGGCCGAATGCGCCCGGGGCCTGAACGATCTGGTGCTGCGCCACACCCTGGCCTTGGGCTATGGCGTGCTGACCGTGGAGAATCGGGAACAGGCGTGGGCCCGCGCGTCGGTGACACAGAAAAACCGGGGTGGGGAGGCGGCGCGCGCCTGCCTGGACATGATCGAGCTGAAGCGCCAGTTTCGCCTCAACACGCGTTAGGTCGTGCGCCCTCAGGCCGTGAGCGGCAGCGGTCGCAGCCTGACGGGTGTGGCGTATTGGTGACCGCTTTGCGGGCAGGCCGGCTATGCCGGATGATTTTTCGGTTGGCCGAAGAGCCCGGCTGCCGCATCTTTCCCTACTTTCCATTTCCCCTTCCTTTCTGGCGAAAAGCGTTTCCGACATCATGGCTCCCCGTAAAAAGGTCACCCCCCCCGCGCCCACGCCGGAAGTGAAGCCCCCTGTGCCCAAGCGCGCCGGTTCGGCCAAGGCGCGGCGCAGCGCCGCCCGCCTGAACGCCGTCCAGGCGCTGTACCAGATCGAGCTGACCGAAAGCTCGCCCGAGGTGATCATCACCGAATACGCCAACTACCGCCTGGGGCAGGAGTTGGACGGCGACCGGTACGTCTCGGCCGATGGGGAATTGTTCGCGGCCATCGTGCGCGGCGCCACCTCGCGTCAGCATGAAATCGACCCGGTGCTGGCCCAGGCGCTGGACCGCCAGCACCTGGACCGGCTGGAGCTGCTGCTGCGCGCCATCCTGCGCGCCGGCGCGTGGGAGCTGCTCTCCGGCGGCGACACGGCCGCCCGTATCGTCATCAACGACTACATCGACGTGGCCCACGGCTTCTTCGCCGGCCGGGAACCCGGCATGATCAATGGCGTTCTGGATCGGGTCGCCCGCATCGTCCGGCCGGATGAGATGGCCGCCCGCGCGGGCGGCAACGCCCCGGCCTGATCGGGTTCCGGCTGCCGCTCCGCACCGAGGGGCGTTTGAAACCGGGCGTTTTTGAAGGGGTGATCCCGCGGATGGTGGATCCAGGTTCTGATCCCGGCACCCCGACGGCGGCACCGGCCGTGCCGCCGGAGATGGCCGCGCCGCTGGGCGAGTTCGATCGCATTGCCCGCTATTTCCGCCCCCTGGCCCAAGGGTTTCCCGGCGCGCAGGGGCTGCGTGACGATGCCGCCTACGTCACCGTGCCGCCTGGCAAGGAACTGGTGGTGACGACGGATGCCATGGTGGCCGGCGTCCATTTCTTTCCCGACGACGCGCCGGTTCTGGTGGCGGGCAAGCTGTTGCGTACCAACCTGTCCGACCTGGCGGCCAAGGGGGCGGAGCCCCTGGCCTACAGTCTGGTCACCAGCCTGCCCCGCACCCTGCCGGAGGCGTGGCTGGCCGGATTCGCCAGCGGCTTGGCGGCGGACCAGGCCGAATTCGGCATCCACCTGCTGGGCGGGGACAGCACCGTCACCGACGGTCCCATCACCCTGGCCATCAGCGCCCTGGGCCTGATCGACGCCGGCACGGCTGTGCGCCGCCGGGGGGCGGGGCCGGGCGACCTGGTGTTCGTCACCGGCACCATCGGCGACGCCACCCTGGGCTTGGCCTTGGCGCGTCAGCGCAAGGGGCCGGTGCCGGAGGAGGATCGCCAGTTCCTGCTTGATCGCTTCTATCGTCCCCGGCCGCGCCTGGGATTGGGCCCGGTGCTGCGCGCCGGCGCCACGTCGTCGGCCGACGTGTCGGACGGCCTGCTGGCCGACCTGGGGCATATCGTGCGCGAAAGCGGCCTGGTGGCCATGATCGAGGCGGAGCGTGTTCCCCTGTCACCCCCCGCGCGGCGCATGCTGGCCGCCCATGCCTGCACCATCGCCGACCTGGTCACGGGCGGTGAAGATTACGAGGTGGTGTTCACCGCGCCGCCCGCCGCGCGCGCGCCTGTCATGGCGGCGGCGGCCAAGGCCAAGATGACCGTCGCCGAGATCGGCACCCTGCGTCCGCTGCCCGCCGGGGGCGGGTGGACGGATGGCACGGGCCCCGCCCGGCTTGTGGACGTCATGGGCCGGGACATCACCCCCCGCGTCGCCGGCTGGCAGCACTTCTGATCCTGGTCTATGGTGGGGGTGGGGCTGCCTTGCCATTGGCGCGGCACGGTTTTTTAACGTCCAGGCGCTAGGATGGCGCGAGGGCGAACACTCGCCCCCTGATCTTTTCACTGGATGTCCTGTCGATGAAGAAAATCCTTTTCCTCTTGGTGGCTTTGCTGGCGCTGATCGGCGCCGGCGTGGGCGGCTATATCTTCCTTGTGCACAAGGACGCCCAGCCCAAGGTGGAGGAGGAGAAAAAGAAGCCCGTGGGGCCACCGCAGTTCGTGGACATCGGCCCCTTCGTCCTGCCCATCATGGGCGACAAGCAGATCGAGCAGAACCTGCTGCTGCAGGTGCAGATCCAGGTGCCGTCCGACGAGGCCAAGGAAAAGGTCAAGGAGCAGCGCTATCGCCTGCAGAACGCCTATATCGAGGCATTGTACGGAAAGTTGGGACAGCAGCAGATCAAGGCCGGGCAGGTCATCGACGTGGTGCAGGTGCGCCGCTGGCTGATCGACGCGACCACCAAGGTGATGGGCGAGGGCGTGGTGGACGACGTGCTGATCCAGGCCGTGAACCAGCACCCCGCCTATTGATGGCCGACGGGGGACCCACGCATGGAGATCCGCCCCTACCGCGCCGGTGACGAGTCGGGCATCGCCGCACTGATCGTCCCCATCCAGCAGGAGGAGTTCGGCATCCCCATAAGCTATGAGGACCAGCCGGATCTGCGCGACATTCCAGGCTTTTACCTGACGGGCGCCGGCCAGTTCTGGGTGGCGGTGGAGGGGGAGGCCATCGTCGGCAGCATCGCTCTGAAGGACATCGGCGGCGGCGCCGCCGCGTTGCGCAAGATGTTCGTGGCCCCCAGCCACCGGGGGCAGCCCCACCGGGCGGCGGCGCGGTTGCTGGCGGCTTTGCTGTCCCACGCCCGGGAAGTGGGCCTCACCTCCCTGTATTTGGGCACGACCGCTAAGTTCTTGGCCGCCCATCGCTTTTACGAGAAAAGCGGTTTCTCCCCGATTACCCCTGATGAGTTACCCCCAACCTTTCCCCGCATGGCGGTGGATACGCGGTTTTACTTCCTGTCTCTTTAGGACATTTCCTACAGACGATTGCTTAAGCCCTGTTTCCATGTCACTTTTTCAAGGCTAAGCGGCGACTGACACCCAACGTTCAGAATTGGGGCGGCGGCCGCTCTGGGAAACCAGTCTGGGAAAAGGAAACGCCATGACAGGAGTGCTTCCCTTCGTATGGGGGTGCGGCGCCTTGGCCGTGCTCTATGGTCTTTTCACCGCCAGATCCGTTCTCGCATCCAGCCCGGGCAACGCCCGCATGCTGGAAATCGCCGCCGCCATCCAGGTGGGGGCGGGTGCTTACCTGAACCGCCAGTACCGCACCATCGCCGTGGTGGGCGTCGTCCTCGCCATCCTGCTGTACGTCACCCTGAAATGGTACGTCGCCTTGGGCTTCGTCGTGGGAGCGGTGCTCTCGGGGGCGGCCGGCTACATCGGCATGAACGTCTCGGTACGCGCCAACGTGCGTACGGCGGAGGCGTCGCGCCACGGCCTGGCGGCGGGCCTGTCCATCGCCTTCCGCTCCGGCGCGGTCACCGGCATGCTGGTCGCCGGCTTGGCCCTGCTGGGCGTGTCGGGCTATTTCGGACTGCTTTCCCAACTGGGGATCACCGGGCGGCCCCTGGTCGACGCCCTGGTGGCGCTGGGCTTCGGCGCCTCCCTCATCTCCATCTTCGCGCGCCTGGGCGGCGGCATCTTCACCAAGGGGGCGGATGTCGGCGCCGACCTGGTGGGCAAGGTCGAGGCCGGCATTCCCGAGGATGATCCGCGCAATCCCGCCGTGATCGCCGACAATGTCGGCGACAACGTGGGCGACTGCGCCGGCATGGCCGCCGACCTGTTCGAGACCTATGCCGTCACCACGGTGGCGACCATGGTGCTGGCCTCCATCTTCTTCGCCGGCACGGACCTGCTGGCGCCCTTGATGCTGTATCCGCTGGCCATCGGTGGGGTCTGCATCGTCACCTCCATCATCGGCACCTATTTCGTGCGATTGGGGGCCAGCGGCAACATCATGGGCGCGCTGTACAAGGGGCTGATCGCCACCGGCGTCCTGTCCCTGGTCGGCATCTGGGCCGTCACCTATTGGGTGCTGCCCGACCACCTGGCCACCGCCTTCTCCGTCAACGGCAAGGACTTCACCGGCCAGACCCTCTATTGCTGCGCCGTTGTCGGCCTGCTGGTCACGGCGCTGATCGTCTGGATCACCGAGTACTATACCGGCACGAACTACCGTCCGGTGAAGTCGGTGGCGCAAAGCTCCACCACCGGCCACGGCACCAACGTCATCCAGGGCCTGGCCATTTCCATGGAGTCGACGGCCCTGCCGGCCATCGTCATCTGCGCGGCCATCCTGGTGACCCATCTGATGGCGGGTCTGATGGGCATCGCCATCGCCGTCACCAGCATGCTGGCGCTGGCCGGCATGATCGTGGCGCTGGACGCCTATGGCCCCGTCACCGACAACGGCGGCGGCATCGCGGAAATGGCGGACCTGCCCGGCGACGTGCGGGTGACCACCGACGCGCTGGACGCCGTGGGCAACACCACCAAGGCGGTGACCAAAGGCTATGCCATCGGCTCCGCCGGCCTGGGTGCCCTGGTGCTGTTCGCCGCCTATAACGAGGACCTGCACTATTTCATGAGCAAGCCTGACGACTATCCCTATTTCGCGGACCTGTCGGGCAAACTGGACTTCGGCCTGGACAACCCCTTCGTCGTGGTGGGGCTGATCCTGGGGGGGCTGTTGCCCTTCCTGTTCGGCGCCATGGGCATGACGGCGGTGGGCCGCGCCGCCGGTTCGGTGGTGGAGGAGGTGCGACGCCAGTTCCGGGAAAACACCGGCATCATGGCCGGCACGTCGAAGCCGGATTACGGCCGGGCCGTCGACCTGCTGACCCGGGCCGCCATCAAGGAGATGGTGATTCCCTCGCTGCTGCCGGTGCTGGCGCCGGTGGTGCTGTATTTCATCATCAACGCCATCGCGGGGAAGGGCGCGGCGTTCTCAGCCGTGGGCGCCATGCTGCTGGGTGTCATCGTCACCGGCCTGTTCGTCGCCATCTCCATGACCTCGGGCGGCGGCGCCTGGGACAACGCCAAGAAGTATATCGAGGAGGGGCACCACGGTGGCAAGGGGTCGGACGCGCACAAGGCGGCCGTGACCGGCGACACGGTGGGCGACCCCTACAAGGACACGGCGGGCCCGGCCGTGAACCCCATGATCAAGATCACGAACATCGTGGCCTTGCTGCTGCTGGCCATCCTGGCCCACGGCTGAGTTACTCACGGCACAGATTCGGGCGATTCGCGCAAATAAAAACCCCGGCGGGACGATGTCGCGCCGGGGTTTTGATTCCGTCGTGGAGGGTGGAGGCTCAGCCGCCGCCCTTCTTCTTCTTGTCGTCCTTCTTCTTCTCGCGGTTGAGGTTACCCATCAACTGCTCCAGGAAGGTGACCTCATGGCCCGCCGTCGGGGTTTCCCGATCCTCGGGGCTGATGTCCTGCTGCTGGTTCAGGTCGATGTCGCCAATGGAATTGACGACGCCCTGGTCGTTGAAGCTGACCTGCAGCACCCGCTGCTGAACGATATCGGGATCGAAGAAGGCTTCGTTCTCGGTGATGGCGCCGATGTAGTACCAGACGTTGGCATCGACCGTGCTGGTGGTGCTGGGCGAGCCCAGGGCCTTCTGCACGTCTTCCTTGGTGCTGGTCCCAGGGTGGACATCGGCCAAGCGGCGATTTTCCACCAGGTTGCCGCGGTTGTTGATGGTGGGCGTGCAGGCCGTCAGCCCGATCCCGACAAGGCCCAGGCCAAGCAGGCCAACGGGGGACAGCAACTTAAGGGTCTTGTTCGGCATGGTCTAAGACGTTAATCCCAAGAGCGTTGATCGCGGGTCGGCCCCATTCCACGATTGAGGCATCGCCCGTCCGTCGCAGGGGGATGCGATAATCCGGCGCGGAGCACCAACCGGCCCGGGTTTCCTGTCATCCCCATCCGGCGCGACGTCCCGCGTCACGCTTGACCGGTGGATGACCACCCCCCATCTGGCCGGTGACAATCGCACCAGCCGCTTTGTCCTGTCAACGAAAGCCGGGTACCGCGCCGTGATTGCCTTGCTGAAGTCCCTGTTCGGCCGTAACCGCCACCAAGCGGCGGTCCTGCGCCTGTACGCCGGCATCGTCGAGCAGGCACGCCATCCCGCCTTTTACACCGCGTCGGCGGGCGAGGGGCGCGGCGTTCCCGATACCGTGGAGGGGCGGTTCGAGGTGATGGCCCTGCATGCTTGGCTGGTGATGCGCCGGCTGGCGGCCGAGGGGCCGGATTTCGCGGCCCTGAACCAGGCACTGTTCGACCACATGTTCACCGATCTGGACTTCAGCCTGCGCGAGTTGGGCGCCAGCGAAATGGTCGTGGGCAAGAAGGTGAAGGACCTGGGCACGCATTTCTATGGCCGCGCCGACGCCTACGAGTTGGGCCTGAAGGAACCGGTGCCGGCGCTGGAGGCCGCGCTGGACCGCAACCTTTTCGGCTCCACCCTGCCGGACGGGCCGGAGGTGGCCGCGGTCGCGGCCTACGTCCGGGCCTCCGCCGACCGGCTGGGCGCCATGCCCCTGGCCGATGTCCTGGCGCGGGGGCCGGTGTTCGCCGCCCCGCCGATCCTGTGAGCGCCCGTTCCCTTTTTCTTTGATATTGAGCGTTTGGAGTTGCCGTCATGGCTGACATGACCCCTGAGTTTTCCCGCCCCGTCATCGCCGACAAGGTGTCCGCCCGCGAGAGCGTGGAGAAGATCACCGCCACCCCGGCGGAACGCGCCGCCCTGGCCAAGCGCCTGGAGCTGGTGTCGCTGGATAGCCTGACGGCGCTCGTGCGCCTGCGCCGCATCCGGGGCGGCCAGATGGTGCGCGTCACCGGCGAGCTGGAGGCCGAGGTGGTGCAGAGCTGCGTGGTGACGTTGGAGCCCTTGGCGGCCAGCGTGCGCGACAGCTTCCAGGCCCTGTTCGCCCCGGCCCACCTGGTACCCAAGGACGAGGAGGACCTGGAGAACCTGGGGCTGGATGACGAGGCCGACCCGCCCGAGCCCATTGAGAATGGACGCATCGACATCGGTGAGCTGGTGGCCCAGCATCTTTCCCTGGCCCTGGAGCCTTACCCACGCAAGGCGGACGCCGAGCGGTTCGTGCATGTCGAGGATTGGGAGGGCGAGGGCGAGTTTCCCGACGCGCCCAATGAACCGCCCCCGGATATGGAGGGGGCGGACGGGGAGACGCAGGACATGGAGGGGCCGGAGTCGCCGGCCACCAAAGCCGCGACTCCGGCCGTCGAGGGGGCGGAGACCAAGCCCAACCCCTTTGCCGCCCTTGCGAAGCTGCGCCCCAAGACTTAATTTGGTCTTTGGCGCTTGCCCTTTGCCGGGATTTCAAGTAATCAAATCGCCCTGTTTCATCCGGTCCAGGGCTGGGCCGGGTTCCTTGTCGTTTGGCCCCGTGTCGTTTTCCGCAAGCCCGTCCCCAGTAAATTGGGGGTGGGAAAAGGACGGCGATTTCGCTAAAGCATGGGGTCTGACGATGATTAGCAAGACGGCACGTGAGTGGTCGTCTTAATCGAGTAGAGAGTAGACGATCATGGCCGTTCCTAAGAAAAAGACCTCCCAGTCTCGCCGCAACATGCGCCGCTCGCACCACGCCATCAGCGCCGGTGCGCATCACGAGTGCAGCAACTGCGGTGAGCTGACCCGCCCGCACCACGTGTGTGGCTCTTGCGGCCACTACGACGGCCGCGAGGTCGTCGTCGACACTGCTACCGCTGCCGCCTGATCCGGTTCGCCCCGGTGCTTGAGGAGGTCGCTGTCCGGTGAGCACACGCCTGCGAATTGCCCTTGACGCGATGGGCGGCGATCATGCCCCGGACATGGTGGTGGACGGTGCGGATATCGCACGCGAACGCTGCCCCAATGTCGACTTCCTGTTCGTCGGTGATGAGCAGCGCATCAGCGCGCTGCTCGATTCCCGTCCGGCGCTGAAGGCGATTTCCCAGGTGCGCCATACCGCTGACGTTGTGGCCATGGACGCGAAGCCGTCCGTGGCCCTTCGTTCTGGTCGCGGCTCCAGCATGCGCCTGGCCATCGATGCCGTGGCCGCCGGCGAGGCGGCGTGTGTCGTCTCCGCCGGCAACACCGGCGCTCTGATGGCCATGGCCAAGTTCGTGCTGAAGACGCTGCCTGGCATTGACAGGCCGGCGATCGCGTCCATGTTGCCCACGATGCGGGGCGACTGCGTGATGCTGGACCTGGGTGCCAACCTCGAATGCGACGCCGACAACCTGGTGCAGTTCGCCGTGCTGGGCACGGTGTTCGCCCAGACGGTGTTGGGCCTGCTGGAACCGACCATCGGTTTGCTGAACGTCGGTTCGGAAGAGCAGAAGGGCCACGAGTCCATCCGCGCCGCCGCGACGGCCCTGCGCGCCACGCCCCTGGCCCGCAACTTCCACGGCTTCGTGGAGGGAACCGACATCTCCGCCGGCACGGTGGACGTGGTGGTGACCGATGGCTTCACCGGCAATGTCGCGCTGAAGGCCACCGAGGGCGCCGCCAAGCTGATTGGCGAGTTCCTGCGGCGCACCTTCCAATCGTCCCTGCTGGCCAAGCTGGGCTATCTGCTGGCGCGGGGCGCCTTCAACAAGCTACGCCAGCGCACCGATCCGCGCCGCTACAACGGCGCCATGTTCCTAGGGCTTCAGGGTGTCTGCGTGAAAAGCCACGGCGGCACCGATGGGCTGGGCTTCGCCAACGCCATCTGCGTGGCGGTGGACCTTGTCCAGCATGGCTTCAACGAGAAAATCCGCAAGGAGTTGGCCCTGCTGCAGGAAAGCCTGCAGGCCGCGGCGGCCGCTTCCGGTACCGATCCCCAGGCCGTCGCCCAGTGACGGTCCATCACCTCACGGCTGGTTGACCCATGGTAATGCGCTCCGTCATCGTGGGCTGCGGCTCTTACTTGCCGGCCCGCGTCCTGACCAACGACGATCTGGCCAAGATGGTCGACACATCGGACGAGTGGATCACCCAGCGCACGGGCATCCGCAGCCGCCATATCGCGGCGGAGGGGGAGAAGACTTCCGACCTGGCGCTGGCCGCCGCCAAGGCGGCGCTGGCCCATGGCAATGTCCCGGTCGATGATCTCGACCTGATCGTGCTGGCCACGGCGACGCCCGACCAGACCTTTCCCGCCACCGCCGCCAAGGTGCAGGCGGCATTGGGGATGACCCGCGGCGCCGCCTTCGACGTGCAGGCCGTCTGCTCCGGCTTCATCTACGCCCTGTCGGTGGCGGACAACTTCATCCGGGCCGGCCAGGCGCGGACCGTGCTGGTCATCGGCGCCGAAACCTTCTCCCGCATTCTTGACTGGAACGACCGCGGCACCTGCGTGCTGTTCGGCGACGGCGCCGGCGCCGTCGTGCTGCGCGCCCAGGAGGGCGAGGGCACGGCGCGGGATCGCGGCATCCTGTCCACCCACCTCCACTCCGACGGCCGGCACCACGATCTGCTCTATGTAGACGGCGGCCCATCCTCCACCCAGACCGTGGGCCACGTGCGCATGGCGGGGCAGGAGGTGTTCAAGCACGCCGTGGCCAATTTGGCCGAGGTGGTGGGCGAGGCGCTGGATGCCAATGGCCTGGCGCCCGAAGACCTGGACTGGCTGGTGCCCCATCAGGCCAACCGCCGCATCATCGAGAACACCGCCCGCAAGCTGAAGATGGATGCCAACCAGGTGGTGCTGACCGTGGACCACCATGGCAACACCTCCGCCGCCTCCATCCCGCTGGCGTTGTGCGAGGCCGTGACCGATGGCCGCATCAAGCGGGGCGAGTTGGTCTTGCTGGAAGCCATGGGCGGCGGCTTCACCTGGGGCGCCGCCCTGGTGCGCTTCTAAGTCAATCAACCTACCTTGGTATGCGACGGGGCCTCTGGACAGGGGCCCCTTCATTATTTGAGGCGATGGCGTCGCTGCTTTCGCATCGCACCATTTTTGGGTGCTCCGCAATACCGCCGCACCTTGACGGATGGTCTAGCCAAATCTGACAAGACTTTGGCAAACCTTTGGAATTGACGACTTTACCCGCTGGCATTACCGTTCCCGCAGTTGGCAAAGGGGCCACTGGTCGAGGGAGGGCACCCATGGGAGATCACACCGTCACGCGCGCTCATTTGAGCGAGGCCATCTACCAGGAGGTGGGGCTGTCGCGAAATGAGTCTTCCGTTTTGGTGGAAAGCGTGTTGGATGAGATCGCCGCCGCCTTGGGGCGCGGGGAAATGGTCAAGATTTCTTCCTTTGGCAGCTTCTCCGTCCGGTCCAAGGGGGAGCGCATCGGCCGCAACCCCAAGACGGGTGAGGAAGTGCCGATTCTGCCCCGCCGCGTCCTGGTGTTCCGGGCCAGCCATGTGCTGAAGAATCGCATCAACGAAGTCCTGTCGGCCAACGAGCAATAAGCCATGTCCGGCACGCCCGCGCCTGAACCCACGGTGCCCGCCGATGGCGGCCCCGAGTCCAGCGACGCTGTCGCCGTGACCGATGCCCTGCCTGAGGGTGGGGATGAGATGGGTGAGGCGGACGTGCCGGAAGGAGAGACGCACGGGGAAGTGACCGCCGGGAGCGCCCCCGAGCGTGGTGGCCGCAGCGGCGCCAAATCCCCCACCGCCTTCCGCACCATCAGCGAAGTGTCGGCCGAGTTGGACGTGCCGCAGCACGTGCTGCGGTTTTGGGAAACCAAATTCCCTCACATCCGCCCACTGAAGCGCGGCGGCGGTCGTCGCTATTACCGCCCCGACGATGTGGAGATGCTGCGCCGAATCCAGGTGCTGCTTTATAAGGAAGGCTACACCATCAAGGGGGTGCAACGCCTGCTGCGCACTCCCGGTGGGCGTCCGCTGCCGTCCCATGGCCCGGCGGCCGACGCGGATGAAGGCGCGGACTCCGGTGACGACGGCTGGACGGAGGCGCCATCCCCGCCGCCCGCGCCCCAGCCGCCAGTCCGCACGCAGCCGGAGGACAAGCTTCGCATCGTCGGCCTGTTCGATCACGATCCCGAGGCCGATCCGGAATGGGCGCGCACCCCGCCGGAGCCAGAACCCTTGGCGCCCCGCGCCCCGGAGACCCGTCGCCCCGCCGGTGAGAAGGGTCTGCCTTTGGCCAAGCGGGATGCGCTGGGCCAGGTGCTGAGCGACCTGGAAGAGATTCGCGACCTGCTGCGGCGGGTCCTTTAACCTCTTGCCCAGGCCGTCCCGCCGTACCGCCCCGACCACGCGGGGCCGACGGCGATGCGGGGCCTTCCCCCAACCCGGAAAAGATGATCGACCAGGCGACGAGGGCGTCTTTTGGTGGTCCCGCGCGTTCGTTCGAGCGTCGTGCGTATCTATAACCTTTTGAAAAATAATCATTATATAGAAAAATTCATTTTTTTGACGTTAGGGCCTCCAACAGCGTTGCATTGGGGTGACCTCGTGGATATAGTCCGCGCCCGAACCGCAGCGTACCGCGGTTCACTCGAGAGGTCGGAGCGTAGCGCAGCCTGGTAGCGCATCAGACTGGGGGTCTGGGGGTCGCAGGTTCGAATCCTGTCGCTCCGACCATCTCTCGAACATGAAGACGGCGCCGGTTCCGTAATGGACCAGGCGCCGTTTCCATTTCTGGGCTACGTCACATCCCGCACCTTTTCCGCTTCCCTCTTTTTCCGGGGGGCCGGCTTGCCGCACACCGCTCGCCCCGCGTCGGTCAGACGGCACACCAGCCAATCGGGTTTCAGCGGGTTGCTGAACCAGGGGGTGGCCCAACCGGCATCCAGGCAGGCCTTGACCGTGGCGGGGGTGACCTTGCTGCCGTCCGGCCAGAACAGGGGCAGCTTGCCGCCGGCCTGGTCCAGGCCGCGCCGCAGCCAGCGCTTTTGCACCGGGGTAGGGACCACAGACGCGGGGAAGGCCGCCGTGGCCGTCTCAGGAACAGCTTCCTTGTCGTGCGCCATGCCTCGCCCCCGTCATCGCCGCCTGTCCCACGATGCGGCGCCACGCCCATAGGCTGCACCGATTGCACGGTGGCGCCGGGCACTCTTGTATCTTACGCTGGCAGCGCCGGACGTCAAACGGCCCCAGGCGTCAGGGGGCGGGCACGTATCGGGCGGACATTTTCAAAGTGAGAGGTGCGTGATGGCGGCGTTCCTGGTCTATATGACAGCGGCCTCGACGGAGGAGGCGCAGACCATTGGACGGGTGTTGGTGGAGGAGCGGCTTGCCGCTTGCGTCAACATCCTGGGGGCGACGCAATCCATTTACCGCTGGAAAGACGGCGTTGAGACGGCGGCGGAGGTTGCCTTCATCGCCAAGACCCGCGCCGACCGGTTCGAGGCCCTGACCAAGCGGGTCAAGGAACTGCACAGCTACGATACGCCCTGCATCGTGGCGCTGCCGGTGGTGTCGGGCAACCCGGGTTTCCTGGAATGGATCGCCGCCTCGGCCGCGCCGCCCCCGCCGGCCGCGTGATCTAGGGTCTTGCCGGCAAACCGTTGGGGAACAGGCGCGGCAGGTCGATCTTGGGGCAGCGGTCCATGATGACCGTGGCCCCCAGCGACCGCGCCTGGGCGGCCGAGTCCTCATGGCTGACGCCCAGCGGCATCCAGATGAAGGGGATGCCGCGCTGTGCCGCTTCCACCACGAACGGCGCGATGGCCGGCGCGGCGCGGAAGATTTCCACGAAGTCGACGCCCTCGGGCAACTCGGCCAGGCTGGCGACCACGGGTTCACCCAGGATCGTGGTGCCGACGTGCGCCGGATGCACCGGGATGATCTTGTAGCCGTAGTCGCGCTGCATGAAGGCCGGAACATAGTGCGACGGCTTGGCCGGATCGGGGGATATGCCGACAATGGCCACGGTCCTGGTCTTCAGGAACACGTCGCGCAGCGTGTCATCGGTGATCGTCTCGCTCATGGTCCTGGATCCTTGAAAGGGATGGGCAAGGGATGGGAAGCGACGGCGCCCGGTGGGGCGAGAACCATACATGGGACACGGGGAGGGGAATTGAAATGACGGATGACGTGCAGGCGCCTAATGGGGACACGTCCACGGGGGACATGCTGGCCGCCATGGGCAAGGCCGCAGTGTTCACGCCGGCGGATTTCGACCGCCTGCTGGAAACGGGCTTGCCGCAGGCGCACCGCGCCGGCATCCGCACCCGGGAGATGGGGCACGGCAGCATCACCCTGACCATGCCGGTGTCGGAGGATTTCCTGCGCCCCGGCGGCACAGTCTCCGGCCCCACCATGTTCGCCCTGGCCGATGTGGCGCTCTACGGCGCGGTCCTCAGCAGGGCGGGGCACATCGTGCTGGCCGTCACCAGCAACATGACCATCACCTTCCTGCGCCGCCCGCCGGCCCGGCCGCTGGTGGCCCATGCCCGCATCGTCCGCATGGGGCGCAGCCTGGCCTATGGCGAGGTCACCCTCTATTCAGAGGGGGAGGATGACCCCGTGGCGCACGCGACGGGCACCTATGCGATTCCGCGGGGCTGAGGCGGGGGCAACGCCCGCGATAAGCGACCCGGCGCGGCCACCCGGGCAATGTGCTGGATTCATTGGGAAAACGGAAACGACGGCAAAATTCGCGATTGAAAAAACGTAATGGAATCAAGGGGTTTGAAAATAAGGTATCATAATACCTTATCGCTAAGCATTTGATGGCCGGCCCCTTTTTACCGTTGACACCCGGCCGTCACCGACATAAAAACCGCCCACTTCGGTGCCGGTCCCAGGAGCGGTGCCCTGGGGCCCATTTTGGCCCGGACCTCATTTTGAGTGAGTGCGCGGATGAAAACCTTGTCTCTCAAGCCGTCTGAGATCGAGAAGAAGTGGCTTCTCATCGACGCCGACGGCCTCGTGCTGGGCCGACTGGCCAGCATCATTTCCATGCGCCTGCGCGGCAAGCACAAGCCGACCTACACCCCCCACATGGATTGCGGTGACAACGTCATCGTCATCAATGCGGAGAAGGTGAAGCTGACCGGCAACAAGCGCAGCGACGAGATCTTCTACTGGCACACCGGTTACGCTGGCGGCATCAAGCAGCGCAGCCTGGGCCAGATCCTGGACGGCAAGTACCCGGAGCGGGTCATTGAGAAGGCCGTCGAGCGCATGATCACCCGCGGTCCGCTGGGCCGTCGTCAGATGGGTAACCTGCGCGTTTACAAGGGTCCGACGCATCCTCACGAAGCGCAGAACCCCGAGGTGCTGGACGTCGGCGCCCTGAATCCCAAGAACAAGGGGGCCTAATCCATGGCTCAGACCATCAACAGCCTGGCCGACCTGAAGCAGGGCGCCGCCGTCGTGACGACCGAGGCCGCCGAGCCGGCTCAGCCGAAGATCGACGCTCAGGGCCGTTCCTACGCCACCGGCAAGCGCAAGGACGCGGTCGCCCGCGTCTGGATTAAGCCGGGCAAGGGCCAGGTCACGGTCAACGGCCGTGACATCACCGTCTACTTCGCCCGCCCCGTGCTGCGCATGATGATCAACCAGCCGTTCCAGATCGTCGGCCGCGTTGAGCAGTACGATGTGGTGTGCACCGTGTCCGGTGGTGGCCTGTCCGGCCAGGCCGGCGCGCTGCGCCACGGCATCTCCAAGGCCCTGACCTACTTCGAGCCGGCCCTGCGCCCGCCGCTGAAGGTTGCCGGCCTGCTGACCCGCGACCCGCGCGTGGTCGAGCGTAAGAAGTACGGTAAGGCCAAGGCCCGTCGTAGCTTCCAGTTCTCCAAGCGCTGATATCCAGCCGTTTGGATGGTTTTGCCGGAAAGGCGTCTTCCCTTGGGAAGGCGCCTTTTCCTTTTGGCCCCCGCGCGTATATGCGAGGACGGGTCCACAAAAATGCCACCAAGTGGACCTTGCGCGCGGGACTGGGGCTCGTCACCGTCCCCGCAAGGTTGTGGGCCCGCCCAGGCCCCTTCGCTCAGCCCCCGGGTTGGGTCAGGGGAAGAGCGGTGGTTGGTCCATAGGAAGGACGGAGAGGATGGCGGATCAGAAGTCGGCCGGCCCAACACGGCACGGCCGTGTGCGCCGTGCTTTGGGTTGGCGCCCCAGTTCCCAGACCCGCCTATGGATTCGCCGTCTGGTGACGCCCTTGGCGGTGCTGGCAGCCTTGGCCTATGTCCTGGTCGATGTCTGCTTCCTACCCCTAGTGCGTCCCTTCGCCACGCGCATGGGCCGCTGGTCGGCAT
Source organism: Nitrospirillum karajorum (assembly GCF_036348415.1). Classification (NCBI taxonomy): domain Bacteria; kingdom Pseudomonadati; phylum Pseudomonadota; class Alphaproteobacteria; order Rhodospirillales; family Azospirillaceae; genus Nitrospirillum; species Nitrospirillum karajorum. The sequence goes on along the minus strand of NZ_JAZBQB010000003.1, from coordinate 53,835 downwards.
TTCAGGCCCTGGGGCGGTTTATTGACCGATTGGGGCCGCGCACGACCTTGGTCCTGTTCCTGGTGCCGTTGATCGTGCTGGAGCCGGCGAAACCCTTGGGCGCGCTGCTGATCGCCCAGGGCAAAACCCGCCTGGGCATCCTGCTGATCGTGGCGGCCGAGATCGTGAAGCTGCTGACGGTGGAACGCCTGTTCCAGCGCAGCCGGCACAAGCTGTTGACCATCCGCTGGTTCGCCCGGGTCCATGGTTGGATCGTGGGTTGGATCGACCGGCTGAAGGCGCTGCCCGCCTGGCGTGCGGTCGTGGCGGTCGCGCGGGGCGTCCGGGCCGTCGCCGTCCCGGTGTTGTCCGCCGCCTGGCGACACGCCGCAAGGTCCATGGCCCTGGCACGGGAGCGGCGCCGCTACCGGCGGCAGGACCGATGAAGGTTTTGCGTTTGCGAACGGTCCGTATCCAAAAGGCTTAGGGCAAAGGCTCGACTATTTGGGGTGTGCCCTAGGGCATAAGGTGGCGCCCGCCCGCGGGGCGGTTGGCGGGCAAGATGGGGTTGGGTTGGATGACGATGGATATGACGACGGGCGCCGGCGCCATCGGTGGTGGCGCTCTGGGAATCGCCGGCGATCTGGCGGCGCTGCCGGCTTTCGCCCGCCTGGCGCCGGACATGCTGTCCGCCCTGGCGGCTGCCTGCCGCATCGAGGAGCGGGCGCCTGGCGACCTGGCCGTCAGACAGGGCGTGCCCTTGGACGTTATCCAGGTACTGCTGTCCGGCACGGTGGCCCTGGTGGCGGGCAATGCCGAGGTGGGGCAGCGCCACGGCCCCGAAACCACCTTCCTGTTGGCGGAAGCGCTTACTGGCGCCCCCGCGCCGGTCAGTGTTCGCGCGCTGACCCCGGCCCGTCTTCTGGCATTGCCGGTGGCGGCCCTGCGCACGCGCCTGGGGGTGGGCGCCGACCTGGCGCTGTCACTGATGGCCGGGCAGGCGGCGCGCGAACGGGTGTTGGTCGAGACGGTCACGGCCCTGCGAGAACTCTCGCTGCCCCAACGCCTGGCGGCCCATCTGTTGCGGGAGCATGCCGAGCGCCGGGCCGGCGGCCGGCTGGAGGTTGACCTCGCCGCCCTGGCCGCGGCCCTGTCCGCCGCACCGGAGGATGTGGCCTGGACCTTTGCCGACCTGCGCCGACATGGCGTGGCGCTGGAAGAAGGTGTCGCCGTGCTGAAGGACTTCGACGCCCTGCGCACCTTGGCCACGCCCGGCCCGGGCCGCCGCCGTCTGTCGGAGGAATGGCCGGTGGCCATGTGGGATGTCGACACGCCCTGACGGGCGGCGTTTCAGCCATTCGGGCCCGCCGTTAGACAAGGGGAAGCCCGCCGTCTAGGATTATGGCTGCGCTTCCACACCTGGTTCCATTCCATGCTGCCGCCGTCCTCGCCCCCGCCGTTCCAAGGCCCGACCGTGCTGGTCGCGCCCGGAATCCGGTTGGCCGAGACGGAGTTGCAGGAGAGTTTCCTGCGCGCCGGCGGTCCCGGCGGGCAGAACGTCAACAAGGTGGAAACGGCCGTGCAACTGCGGTTCGACGCCGCGGCCTCGCCCAACCTGCCGCAATGGGTGAAGGACAAGCTGAAGACCCTGGCCGGCCGCCGCTGGACGGGGGACGGCGTCATCGTCATCACCGCGCAACGCCACCGCACCCAGGAGCGTAATCGCGAGGACGCGCGTGAACGCCTGTTCGAGCTGATCCGCGAGGCGACGGTGCGCCAGGCGGCCCGCCGCCCGACCCGGCCCACGCTGGGGTCCCAGAAACGGCGGCTGGAGGCCAAGGCCACCCGCAGCGGTGTGAAGCGTCTGCGCGGCACCGTGGATTTCGACTAAGCCCCCCATGACAGCCCCCAACACCCCCGACGTCATCGTCATCGGCGCCGGTGCCGCCGGCCTTTTCACCGCCATCGCTGCCGGCAAACGGGGGCGGCGGGTGGTCGTGGTCGACCACGCCCCGGAGGCGGGACGCAAGATCCTCATTTCCGGCGGCGGGCGCTGCAACTTCACCAACGTGGATGCGCAGCCCCAACGCTATCTCTCCTCCAACCCGCATTTCTGTATTTCGGCGCTGCGCCGCTACACGCCCCGCGATTTCCTGGATCTGGTGGAGCGCCACGGTATCGCCTGGCATGAGAAGAAGCTGGGCCAGTTGTTCTGCGACTCCTCCGCCCGGGACATCCTGACCATGCTGTTGGCCGAGGCGGCTGATGCCCGGGTCGAATTGCGCCTCGGTTGCGCGGTGGGGGAGGTGGAGCGGACCGGGGATGGGTTCGTCCTGGAAACGGCGCAGGGCCAGATGTGCGCGCCCAACCTGGTGGTGGCGACAGGCGGCCTGTCCATTCCCAAGATGGGCGCCACGGACTTCGCCTACCGCCTGGCCAAGCGCTGGGGACTCTCCATCGTGACGCCCCGGCCGGGACTGGTGCCCTTCACCTTCACGCCGCGGGATCTGGCCCGCACCCAGGGCCTGTCCGGGGTGGCGCTGGATGCCGTGGTCGGCACCGGCGGCGCCAAGGCGGCGGCGTTCCGGGAGGCGCTGCTGATCACCCATCGCGGCCTGTCCGGCCCCAGCATCCTGCAGGTGTCCAGCTATTGGCAACCGGGCCAGCCCATCACCGTGGACCTGACGCCCGACCTGGATTTGGCGGAACATCTGAAGGCAGCCAAGCGCGCGCGCCCCAATGCCGAGCTGAAGACCATCCTGGGCGATGTGCTGCCGCGCCGTTTCGCCGAACGGCTGTGCGGCGATGGCGGGACCGGCGAGGTCGAAAGCCGCCCCTTGCGCGACCTGGCCGACAAGGCCCTGGTGGAGGTGGCGGCCCGACTGAAGCGGTGGAGTGTGGTTCCCGCCGGCACGGAAGGATACCGCACGGCGGAGGTGACGGTGGGGGGCGTCGACACCAACGACCTGTCGTCCAAGACCATGGAGGCCAAGGCCGTACCGGGCCTGTACTTCGTGGGGGAGGCGGTGGACGTCACCGGCTGGCTGGGCGGTTATAACTTCCAATGGGCCTGGTCGTCCGGCTGGGTCGCCGGACAGGCCGTCTGACGTCAGTCCCCGCCAGCTTCCGCCGGCACGTCGAGCACGGGCGATACGGCTTGCACCGGCGACAAGCGACGGCGGAACGGATAGGCCAACTGGCCCAGGAAGGTCGGGGGACGGAATCGGCGGTGCCGATGTCCACGGGGGACGGCGGTCCCGCGGCAGATACCGGGTGCGGAAGATCACGTCCCACAGCAGCAGGTTTTCGCCGTAATTGGTGTTGCCTTCGGCCGGGATGCGGCTGTGATGCCAGCGGTGCAGGTCCGGCGTGTTGAACAGCCAGTTCAGCCCGCGACAGTCCATGTCCACGTTGCAGTGGGTCAGGAAGCCGATATAGGTGGTGATGACCAGCACCCAGACGATGACGTCCTTGGGCGCGCCCACCAGCATGCCCAGCGCCAGGGCGAATCCGCTGCTGAGCAGGCTGTCCACGAAGTGGAATCGGCCGGTGTTCACCACCCACAGGCGGGTGACGCTGTGATGGACGGCATGGTAGGGCCACAGCCACGGGATCTCATGGCACAGCCGATGCGCCCAATAGAGGCCGAATTCCGCCACCACCAGGCCCAGCACCACCTGCGCCGCCAGCGGCCAATGGGCCGGCCACAGGCCCCCCGCCGCGGCTGGCGCCACCTGGCTGGCCCCCAGCACGGCGGCGATGCTGGCCAGGAATTGGCCGATACCCTTGTTCAGCGCGGTGTGGCTGAGATCCTGCCGCATCTGGCCGTCGCTTTGGGACCAGACCGTCTCGTAAGGCATCAGCCGTTCCAGGACGAGCAGGACGCCGGCCATGCCGAAATAGGTGATATTGTAAGCGAGGATGGGATGACCCAGCGCGTTCCCATAGGCATATCCGGCAATGCACAGGGCGAGGAGCCCTGGCCACGCGATCCAAGAGAACACCCGGCGCATTCGTCACCCATCTTAGAGCGCCCCGGTGTTCAGGACGCGACGCGGTGGCGGGGCCTGGCGAAAACCAGCCTCTGGCGTGATCCAGATAAGACCGATCCCCCATGCGACAGGACCGCCCCGCGTCGTTTTTGCGCTTAGAGCCGGGCCGGCGCAAGGGGCTGCGTCACAGCCAAAGCCACTAAGACGCTGATGCCTCTGGCGCCAGGTAAATCCAGGTCAACTCATGCTTGTTGTGCGAGAGATGCAGTAGGCGGGATCCGGGGATGGCGGCGAAGGCGCGGGCGCTGGCATGGTCCGTCTCGCCCTGAAACTTCAGCGTGCAGATGAAGTTGCGCGCATGTCCGCCATCCTTCCACTGCCGGACCAGGCGCAGCAGTCGTTCCGGATAGCAAATGACATCGCTGCACAGCCAATCGACCGGCCCTATCGTGGCCGGTTCCAGGCCGAAGGCGCTCTCCCGCCGCACGGTGACGCGGGGCAGGCTGGCGATGCGCGGATCCAGCGGCGCCTTGTCGATGGCCGTGACCTCCGCCCCCAAAGATTGCAGCACCCAGGTCCAGCCGCCGGGGCAGGCGCCCAGGTCCAGGCAGCGATCCCCCGGGCCCGGCATGCGCCCCGCCAGCGTCAGCGCCTCCCACAGTTTGAGGTAGGCGCGGTTGGGTGGGGTGGCCTTGTCCTCCACGAACGCCACCTCGCCATTGGCGAAGGCGCTGCTGCAGGTGGGCGAGGCCAGGACGGTGTGTTCGTCCAGCAGGGTCCAAGCGCCCAGGGGCGCGGTGGGGGCCGGCGAGGGAAAGACCAGCGGCTTGGCCGAAACGTGGGGCAGCTGCTCCTGGATCAGCCGCGACCGCCGGTGGTGGCCATGTTCATACACCGCCCAGTTGCGCTGAATGGCGCGCAGGGCGCGGGCGCCGTCCTTGATCGAGGAAATGGCGATGCGCCGGGGGCTCAACCAGGTGTTGAGCGACCAGGCGGCCGAGCGCGGCGGCGCCTGGGTGATCACCAGGCGGCCGTGCACGATGGCCGACGAATTGTCCAGTTCTTCCAGCAGGGGCTCCAGAAAGCCCTCGGCCGCCAGATAGGCGGCGCCGATGTCGGCGGGGGGCGCCGCGCCGTCAAAAGAAGGCGCCCCGGGAGCCGTGCTCGCCGGGGCGTTGGTTTCATCCGGATGACCGGTCATGTCGCTTCGGTACTTCTGAACAGGTCGAAAGGCGGGACCGTGATCCCGCCGGGGTCTTAGGGCAGAATGTCGGCGGACGCAATGACGGCCTGGGTGCGGTTGCGCACGCCCAGGGAGCGCATCACGGCGGTGACGTGGATCTTCACCGTGCCTTCCGACAGGCCCAGCTCATAGGCGATCTGCTTGTTGGACTTGCCCTCGCGCAGGCAACGCAGCACATCGCGCTGGCGCTGGGTCAGCGCCGGGGTGTTGCCGCCCGAGGCGCCGCCGGTGGAGGAGGAGCCACCGCTGTTGGACGAGCTGGCGCTTTCCCCATGGATGGCCGCCGGCGGGACGTAGATGCCGCCGGAGAACACCAGGTTCAGCGCGCTCAACATGATCTTCACGCTGGAGGACTTGGGAATGTAGCCCGAGGCGCCGGCGTCCAGCGCCGCGCGCACGTCGGCCTGGCTTTCCGAGGCGGAGACGATGACCACCGGCGTGCCGGCCTGGATCTCGCAAATCTCCTGGATGCCGGCGAAGCCCGGCCAGTTAGGCATCTGCAGGTCCAGAAGGATGAGATCGAATTCCTGCTCGCCCTGGGCGTATTCCAGCGCCTCGTTGAATGTGCCAGCCTCGGTGAAGGTGGCATCGGCGCTGAGCTGGGTCAGCAGCCGGCAAAGGCCTTCGCGAAACAGCAGGTGGTCATCACCGATCAGGATGTTCATGTCCGACTCTCGTTCAGAGGTAGTAGGGAACCAAGGTTGCCAGCGAACCCAGACGAATATGGTGTCCTAGACGAATATCGTGTCTGCGTGCGTTAAGCATGCCTTCGGCGGCGTTAGCCCATGCCTGTTGGGCAGAAACAGCCGCCTTGGGATGAACAGACCCGGTTCGGGAATATTGGAGGGCCAACTTTAGGCTAAACTACTACAAATTCCGGCCGGGGCTGTCACGCTGATTTGACTTGCGTCACCTGATTTAAGCAACGGAATTAGGCGCGATTGAGGCAAAAGTTACCGTTTGGACAGGATGTCATCCAACGAACGGGCGCCGTGCCTGACCATGGATATAGGCATCGGCATAGGCCGCCGCCGCCCGTGATGGCGGTTTTTCTTGCCACGAAAGCGTCAGAAAGTCTCGTCAGCTTGATTGCACGCCCGCTTGCCGGTATGGCAGAAGGGCGGCACGGACGGGCCGATCCGGAATCGGGCGGCCCACCCACCAATTCCAATAATCCCCGATAATCCGGGGCTTGAACTCCAGGGGTCGGTTATGGTCAAGCGCATACGCAAAGCGGTGTTTCCGGTCGCGGGTCTGGGCACGCGGTTTCTTCCCGCGACCAAGGCGATCCCGAAGGAAATGCTGCCGCTGGCCGACAAGCCGTTGATCCAGCACGCGGTTGATGAGGCGAAGGCCGCCGGCATCGAAATGTTCTGCTTCGTCACCAGCCGGGGCAAGACCCCGCTGGAAGATCATTTCGACCTGAACTACGAACTGAACCAGACGCTCAAGAACCGCGGCAAGCTCGACCTGCTGAAGGTGGTCGAGAGCATCCAGATCGACAGCGGCAAGATCGCCTATGTCCGCCAGTCGGAGCCGCTGGGCCTGGGCCATGCCGTCTGGTGCGCCCGTGAGTTCATCGGTGACGAGCCTTTCGCCGTGCTGCTGCCCGATGAGCAGGTACTGGGCAACCGTCCCTGCCTGGTCCAGATGATGGACGCCTACAACCAGGTCGGCGGCAATCTGCTGTCCGTGTTCGAGGTCCCGCGCGAGCAGACCAACAAATACGGCATCCTGGACATCGGCAGGGACGACGGCCGTCTGGCCGAGGTCAAGGGGCTGGTGGAAAAGCCGGAGCCGGCGCAGGCCCCGTCCACCCTGTCAATTCAGGGCCGCTATATCCTGCAGCCGGAAATCTTCCATCACCTGGAGCGCTTCGAGAAGGGGGCCGGCGGCGAGATCCAACTGACCGACGCCATGGCCAAGCTGATCGGCAACCAGCCTTTCCACGGCTTCCGCTTCGAGGGCAAACGCTTCGACTGCGGCGACAAGCTGGGCTTCGTCCTGGCCAACGCCGCCTACGCCCTGGCCCGACCCGACATGGCCGACAAGGTGCGCGCCGCCTTGAAGGAAATGCTCTGAGCGCACGCCCAGGGCATGTCCACGCGCTTTAAATAGGCGGTGAAAGACCCTAAAAGGTCACATGCGCGGCACAGGCGTGTCGCCTTAAATGACGGGGTGGTCGTCAGATGAACGCTGGCGCCACCCCAGTTCCCGAAACCTCGCTGACAGGGCACCCGATGGGGGCCCAAGCGGGGTGCCGGGAAACGGGACGACGTGACGATAGGGGATCGGTATGCGCATCGCGGTGATCGGAACGGGCTATGTCGGCTTGGTCTCTGGCGCCTGTTTTTCCGAGTTCGGCGTGACCACGGTCTGCGTCGACAAGGACGCCAGCAAGATCGAGCGCTTGAACCGCGGCGAGATCCCCATCTTCGAACCCGGCCTCGATGACCTGGTGGCCAAGAACGCCAAGGCCGGCCGGCTCAGCTTCACCACCGACCTCGCCAGCGCCGTCAGGGACGTCGACGCCGTGTTCATCGCCGTCGGGACGCCTTCGCGCCGGGGCGATGGTCATGCGGACCTGTCCTATGTCTATGCCGCGGCGAAGGAAGTGGCCCTGGCCCTGGATCCCGCGCGCTACACGGTCATCGTCACCAAGTCGACCGTGCCGGTGGGGACGGGCCGCGAGGTGGCGCGCATCATCGGCGAAGCGCGGCCGGGTCTGGACTTCGATGTCTGCTCCAACCCCGAGTTCCTGCGCGAAGGTGCGGCCATCGGCGACTTCATGCGTCCGGACCGGGTGGTCATCGGCGCCGAGTCGGAGCGTGCCCAGGCGGTGATGAAGGCCCTGTACCGGCCGCTATACCTCATCGAGACGCCCATCGTCATGACCAGCCTGGAGACATCCGAGCTGATCAAGTACGCGGCCAACACCTTCCTCGCCACCAAGATCACCTTCATCAACGAGGTCGCCGACCTGTGCGAGAAGGTGGGCGCCAACGTCCACGACGTGGCCAAGGGCATCGGGCTGGACGGCCGCATCGGCCGCAAGTTCCTGCACGCCGGTCCCGGCTATGGCGGCTCCTGCTTCCCCAAGGACACGCTGGCCCTGGCCCGTACCGCCGCCGACGTGGGATCGCCCCTGCGCATCGTCGAGACGGTCATCGACATCAACGACAAGCGCAAGAAGGCCATGGCCGCCCGCATCGTGGCCGCCGCCGGCGGCAGCGTGGAGGGCAAGCGGGTCGGCATCCTGGGCGTCACCTTCAAGCCCAACACGGACGACATGCGAGACGCGCCGTCCCTGGACATCATTCCGGAACTGCAACGCCTGGGCGCCGTCGTGCAGGCCTACGATCCGGCCGGCATGCATGAGGCCGAGCGCCTGTTGCCGGGGGTCGCCTGGTGCGCCGACGCCTATGCCGCCATCCAGGATTCCGACATCCTGGCCATCCTGACGGAATGGAACGAGTTCCGCGCGCTGGATTTCGACCGGGTGCGCCGGTCGATGAAAGCGCCGGTGCTTGTCGATCTCCGCAATATCTACAATCCTGACGATATGAAGGCCGCCGGTTTTACCTACCAGTCCATTGGCCGGCCGGCGCGCCGCTAAGGTCAAATGCAGCAAGGAAGCAGGTGCACGTCATGACCGCTAATCATCGGTTCCACCCCACGGTGCTGCGCGAGTACGACATCCGCGGCGTCATCGGCAAGACCCTGGGCCCGGACGACGCCCGCGCCATCGGCCAGGGCTTTGGCACCCTGGTGGTGCGCGCCGGCGGCACCCGCGTGGCCATCGGCTACGACGGCCGCCTGTCCTCGCCGGAGTTGGAGCAGGCTTGCGTCGAGGGGCTGATGTCCACCGGCCTGGAGGTCATCCGCATCGGCCTGGGCCCCACGCCCATGCTATACTTCACCGTGCGGCACCTGGAACTGGACGCCGGCGTGATGATCACCGGCTCGCACAACCCGCCGGACTACAACGGCTTCAAGATGATGCTGGGCAAGGGCCCGGTCTATGGCGAGCAGATCCAGGAGATCGGCCGCCTGGTCCACGGCCAGGACCTGGTGACCGGCGCCGGCTCCTCCCGCAAGCTGGACGTCAGCGAGGATTACATCAACCGCCTGGCGGCCGATTATGACGGCACCCGCGACCTGACCATCGTGTGGGACGCCGGCAACGGCGCGGTGGGCCACGTCCTGCGCCGCCTGACGGACAAGCTGCCGGGCAAGCACATCCTGTTGTTCGAGGAGGTGGACGGCAATTTCCCCAACCACCACCCCGACCCGACCGTGCCGGAGAACCTAGAAGACCTGATCCACGCCGTCCACACCCACAAGGCGGACATCGGTATCGGCTTCGACGGTGACGGCGACCGCATCGGCGCCGTGGACGAGCATGGCGACATCATCTGGGGTGACCAGCTGTTGGCCATCTACGCCGCCGACGTGCTGAAGAGTCACCCGGGTGCCACCATCATCGCCGACGTCAAGTCCAGCCAGACGCTGTACGACGACATCGCCAAGAACGGTGGCAAGCCGCTGATGTGGAAGACCGGCCACAGCCTGCTGAAGGCCAAGATGGCCGAGACGGGCTCGCCCCTGGCCGGTGAGATGAGCGGCCACATCTTCTTCGCCGACAAGTACTACGGCTTCGACGACGCGCCCTATTGCGGTGTGCGCCTGGCCGGCCTGGTCAGCCGCGAAGGCAGCCTGGCCAAGCTGAAGTCGGTGCTGCCGCCCGTGTTCAACACCCCGGAAGTGCGCTTCCAGGTGGATGAGGAGCGCAAGTTCAAGGCGGTGGAGGAAATCGTGGCCCGCGCCAAGGCCCTGGCGGGCAAGGGTGTCGAGGTCAACGACATCGACGGCGTCCGCGTGAAGACCGAGGACGGCTGGTGGCTGCTGCGCGCCTCCAACACCCAGGACGTGCTGGTGGCCCGCGCCGAGGCCTTCAGCGAAGCCGGCCTTGAACGCCTGAAGGGCAGCATCCGCGACCAGCTGAGCCAGAGCGGCATCCAGGCGCCCGAAGGCTTCTGAGCCGATTGATGATAGAGTAGGGAAAGGGCCGCGATCCGCTGGGGTCGCGGCTTTTTTTAGTGCCAGCCAGGGGGAGGTGCGGCTACGACGGTTGAGCCGGATGTAACATGCCGTCACTGCGTACTCTGGCCAGAGTGCCCAGGATGGGCAGACGGGCTCGCCCTACCGCTACGCCGGCATGCGGTATGACGAGATCGGGCTGTATGTGACGCCCAACCGCACCTACGTGCCCGGCATCGGCAGGTGGCTGCAGATGGATCCCGCCGGGATCAAGGATGGGCTCAACCGGTATGCCTACATCCATAACGACCCGCCACAAAGTGCGCAGGCGCAAAGTAATGAACAGAAAAATGAAAACACGCCTATTGAGATAACTGTAAGTGACTATAAGCCAAAGCCACATCTTATCTCTTTGGGAGACGACGGCCCTGGGAACATAAATTGGTGTCTTGAACAATGCAGCCGGCTAGCATTGCCGACTCGTGACTATGGTGTCAGATTTCAAAGTTGTGTTAATCAATGCATGGGTAAAAATAGCTATCCTGAATGGGAAGGCGTATTTTTCTCACCACAGAACAACTATTCGCCTCCACCCAGCCAGCCTCCGCCGTGGTGGGTTCTCTTATTGGTCCCATTCCCGGGGAACCCAATCTACCTCGGATTCTGAAAGGAAAGCCGTAATGGAGGATGTAGTCGCTACCAGAGTGGACGCATTTCTAGTGAATGCGATTGGTAATCTTGAGCTAATTTCTGAATTCATGAAGAATAATATGACGGATGAAGATTTCTCAAAGTACATACCTTATATTGGTCACTGTATTTATAATTTGACAGAATTCTCTGAAGGGTTGAGGGTCTCATATCCAGACATTGTTACTGATAATCTTAAACGTGACTTGTAGGGTTTGGTATGTGCATCGTGGGGACGTGGCTGAGCTTCATAGTATGCTCGAATAGTCTAGAAAGATCAGCCACTTATCCACCCATCGTTGAACCTTCGTGCATAAGTGATGCACAGGTGTAATCCTAAATCCTGTCATTTTTGACGCTGCGGAGTGGGGTTGCGGCCGTTTTAGCGCTCTTGCCGGCGTTTTGGCGCCTGGCGCGGCCGATTGCGGCCGCTGGCCTAAAAACGCGCATTCTACATTGAGAATCAGCCGCTTAGCCTGAGTTCTCGCGCCTATCGACCGCCGCTAAATCCACACCGATCCACACCAGTCTACACCGATGTGGATTCTCTGTTTTAGAACAGCAGCTTACCTTAGCGGCTGAGTTGCTCGCCGCGTGATGCGCCCCGCCATCCCCGATCCCCCCGCAGAACCAGATGCTGCCCTCCCGCCGCCGGCCTTGTCCGCCGCTAAGAGGCGTTGGCCCCAGCGGCGCGCCAGGTGCTGAAGGACGAGGCCCTGGAGGACGTTCTTGACCGTGGCGAGTTCCTCGGGCGTGAACTCGTCGAGCGCTTGCAGGATCAGCCTGACGCCCTCGTCCTTGGGAGCGCGTTCGTGCTCATCGAAGATGAGCGTATCCGCAGAGACGTTGAGGGGGATGGCCAGGTGGAGACGGCCATTCGATAGGAACCCATATGGTAACCGTCGCGTCGCCCTTGGCGGAAAAGGGAGGGATTATCCTGCCGCTGGCTGTCGCACCACCCAGCCGCGACGCACGCCCAAATACCAGTACAGGCCCACAACGACGGCCATGGTCAGCAGTACCGTGCCCACCTCCGCCAGGCCCGCCGGCTTGCCCTCCGGCGCGCCCACGCCTAGCAGGGAGGGGAAGGGCGGGCCCAGGACGCCCATGACATAGATGGCGGCCAGGTTCTGGCCCAGATGGATGCCGATGGCGGCCTCCAGCCGGCCGGCCTTGGCGGTGATCGCCGACAGCAGCAGCGAGATGATGAAATAGAGCGCGCGCTGGTCCCACACCCCGTTGCTCCAGGACTGGGTATGTAGGGCAGCGAACAGCAGCGCCACGGGCAGGGCGGTCACCCAGGCGCTGCCCGTGGCGGCGTAGAGCCCCTGGCTGATATAGCCGCGGAACACCGCCTCCTCGGCTGTGACCTGCAGCACCACCATCCACGCCGTGGCGGCGGCGAAGGCCAGCACCTGGGGCCAGGGCTGCCCGCCAGGGGCGAACGGCTCGCCGTTCCAGACGTCGATCAGGCCGCTGGCCACGACCGTCAGCAGCACCAGCCCGCCCCACAGCAGGGCGGAGCGCAGCGCCAATCCCACATCCAGGCCGGCGACGGGCGACACCAGGCTGCGCAAGGGCCGTCCGTGCAGCCAGCGCACCGCCAGGGTAAGGGGCAGCAGCGCGGCGGCGACGCTGCCCAGCAGCATCAGCAATTCGACAATGGCGCGCAGTCCCTCGCTGCGCTCCATCGCCCGGTCCACATGCGACCAGTGCGGCAGTTTCAGCAGCACCACAGCGATCAGGACGCTGCCGATGACGACGATCACCATGCCGGCCAGGAAGGCCCACCACGGCTCCCGCCGCTGCCGAGCCAAAGCCAAAAGAGAGGGCGGGGCGGGGCCATCGCCCGCCGCCGGGCCGGGGGGCGCCATGGAAGCGGGGATCAGTTGGCGCCGGGGGCGATGGTGATGCAGCCCTGGCCCTGGCGGCTCAACTGGGCACAGGCGGCGCGCGCGGTCTTCTCGCTCAAGCCTGCCAGACGGGCGCGGTACAGGGTGGACTTGGCGGATGACACCTCCACCACGTTGGGCACGGCGGCGTTCAGCAGGCCCCGCGACTTCTGCGTGGCGCGGGCGATGGCGGCCTGGGTGGCGGCGCGGTCGTTATAGGCGCCCACCTGGATGCTCCAGCCCGCCGGGATGTTCTTGCCCTTGGTGCCGGTGGCGACGGCGGGGGCCGCCTCCGCCGGGGCCGCCAACAGGGTGTGGTCGGCCACGCTTTCCGCCGCCTTGCCCACGGCCTTGGCGGCCTTGCCGGCGGCACTGGCCAGACGCACGGCCTTGGTGGCCTTGGGCGCGGGCGCCTCGTCTGCCTCATCCTCATCGCCTTCGGATGTGGCGCTGTCCTGGCTTTCAGCACTCGCCAATTGCACCGCCCCCGCCTGCGACGCCCCGCGATCACGCGGCGCGCGGATGGGCGCCTCCGCCGTCAGCACCTGGCCGGGCTTGGTGGCGAAGCCTTCATCCAGCAGGTCGGCCATGCGGTTGTCCCGCCACACGGCGCTGCTGCCGCCCATGACCACGGCGATCAACCGGCGGCCGTCCTGCACAGCGGAGCCCACGAGGTTGAAGCCGGAGGCGTTGATGAACCCGGTCTTGATGCCGTCCATACCGGGATAGCGCGCCATGAGGTGGTTATGGTTGGCCATGGTTTCACCGTTGTAGGTGAAGCTGGCCGTCTTAAAATAGGTGTACTGCTTGGCGTGGTCGTGGATCAGGGCTTGGGCCAGGCGGGCCAGGTCGCGGGCCGTCGTCACCTGGCCGGTGTTGGGCAGGCCGGAGGCGTTGCGGAAGGTGGTGCGGCTCATGCCCAGGGCGCGGGCCTTGGCCGTCATCATCTGGGCGAAGCGCGGCTCGCTGCCGCCCAGGTTTTCCCCCACCGTCACCGCCACGTCGTTGGCCGACTTGGTCACCAGGGCCAGGATGGCGTCGCGCACGCGGATGGTGTCGCCCGCGTCCAGGCCCAGCTTGCTGGGCGCCTGGGCGGCGGCGTGCGCGGAAACCTTGAACGGCGTGTCCAGCGTGACGCGGCCGGCATCCAGCGCGTCGAACAGCAGATACAGCGTCATCATCTTGGTCAGGGACGCCGGGTAGTTCTGGGTATCCGCGCCGGCGGCGTGCAGCACCTGGCCGGTTTCAGCATCCACGACAATGGCGGCGTACTTGGCGAAAGCGCGTGCCGGGGCGAAGGCGAGGCAAGCCACGAAGGCCAGGACGGCCAAGCGCCAGGCAAGGTGGGTCAGGGACGAGCGATTCCCCCGAACCGAGTGATTCCAATGGGTCACGGTGAACTGCCCCTTCCGCCATGCCATGTCGATGATGACGACAAAAGTAAAGGCATGATGATTCCCTGTCCAGTATTGAAAATATCGTTAAGGGCAAAGAAGGCCCCGAGCATCATTGCCCGCCTTTACATGCGCGTCGCGCGCTTCCGGGCCCAGCGCTACCCCGGATGGAGGATGTGCTTCGCCGAAAGTCGTGCTGCAGCGCAGCATAACAGCCCCGTGCGAGGCAGCGCACATGGACTGCTTGGCTTATTAAGCATACTTTATCCAAGCCTTTGCTGGACCTTACTCCGGCATGTTGTCGCCCAGCGGTCGTGTTACGGAAATTTTGCGCCGCACAAAAACTGGTTGACAAAGCGCGTATCGGGGTCCAGGTATGGGATCGTGCTGCGACGCAACATGACGGTGCCTCTGGTGGGCCGTTCGCCGGCGGCACGCCGCCCGGCCGACGCCGGTTTGCCTGACCCGGGCACGGGCCGCATCGGGCGGCCGATGGATCATACGCGATCATTGGAAGGAGCATTGTCATGACCACCCCGAATACTGCCACCCCCGTCACCACCACCGCGTCGCGGGCCAAGAAGGTCGTCGCCGACGCCGCCGTGGAAACCGGCGCCGCCACCAAGCAGGCCGCCGAGACCACCGTGGCCGCCGCGCAGGACGCCGTGACCAAGAATTACGAGCAGGCCGTCGCCCTCACCAAGGAGCAGGTGGAGAAGGCCAGCAAGAAGGCTTTCGAGGCCTATGAGGAGCTGACCAGCTTCAACAAGGAAACGGTGGACGCCCTGGTGCAGTCCTCCACCGTCCTGGCCAAGGGCCTGGAAAACCTGTCCAAGTCCTTCGTCGCCTACGCCCAGTCCTCGCTGGAGAGCAGCGTGGCGGCCACCAAGGCGCTGCTGGCCGTGAAGACCCTGCGCGAGGCGGTGGACCTGCAGTCCGAATTCGCCAAGACCAGCTTCGACACCCTGGTGAGCGAGGCCACCAAGACCTCCGAGCTGTCGGTGAAGCTGGCCAACGAGGCGATCGAGCCCATCTCCGCCCGCGTCAACGCGGTCGTGACCAAGTTCGGCAAGCCGCGCCTGGCGGCGTGATCGCGGTTGGGCCGCGCCATGCGGCCGGCCGTTCCAGCCGATGCTGATGAACCCGGTGGGCACGCGCCCACCGGGTTTTATTTTTTTGGTGTGATGGCGCGCCTTGCGTCCGGCCGCCCAACGCGCTTGGATGATTCCCGTGCGCTCATCGCACGCCAGGCATGATTAAGGTCACCTGGGGTCTTCCAACGGCCCGCCGCGATCTCATATTATCCCTGGGATGACCACCCCGAGAGACACGTACCTGGAAGGCCATGACGGAGTTCGACAGTCACGGAAGCGAGGGCGGCACTGGCGGCGACGGCACCAACACCGGCGTCGTGGTCAAGGCCAAGCCTAAGACCAAAAAGCCCTCCATGTACAAGGTCTTGATGCTGAACGACGACTACACGCCGATGGAGTTCGTCGTCCACATCCTGGAGCGTTTCTTCTCCAAGAACCGGGAGGAGGCGACGCGGATCATGCTGCATGTCCATCGCCGTGGCGTGGGCGTGTGCGGTGTGTTCACCTACGAGGTGGCGGAAACGAAAGTAACCCAGGTGATGGATTTCGCGCGCCAGAACCAGCATCCCCTGCAATGCACCTTGGAGAAGGATTAGTAGGCATGCTCTCGCGTAATCTCGAGCAGACGCTGCACCGGGCCCTAGCTTACGCCAATGAGCGTCGGCACGAGTACGCGACCCTGGAACACCTTCTGCTGGCGCTCACCGAGGACCAGGATGCCCTGGCGGTGCTGCGCGCCTGCGGCGTGACCGTGGAAAAGTTGCGGGTCGAGCTGGGTGAATACCTGGACAACGAACTGAGCAACCTCATCTCCAGCCGGTCGGAGGACGCCAAGCCCACCGCCGGTTTCCAGCGGGTGCTGCAGCGCGCCGCCATCCACGTCCAAAGCTCCGGCCGGGAAGAGGTGACGGGCGCCAATGTGCTGGTGGCCCTGTTCTCCGAACGGGAGAGCCACGCCGTCTATTTCCTGCAGGAGCAGGAGATGACGCGCTTCGACGCCGTCAACTACATCTCCCACGGCATCGCCAAGTCGCCCGGCCGCTCCGAGGCCAAGCGCGTCAGCGGCGCCGAGGAGGAGACCACCGCCGGCGAGAAGGCGCCCAAGAAGGGCACCGAGGCACTGGAAGCGTACTGCGTCAACCTCAACAAGAAGGCGCTCAGCGGCAAGATCGATCCCTTGATCGGCCGCGGGCAGGAGGTTGACCGCACCATCCAGATCCTCTGCCGCCGCTCCAAGAACAACCCGCTGTACGTGGGTGACCCCGGCGTGGGCAAGACCGCCATCGCCGAGGGCTTGGCCCGCCGCATCGTCCATGGCGAGGTGCCGGAGGTGTTGCTGAACGCCACCATCTTCGCCCTGGACATGGGCGCGCTGCTGGCGGGCACCCGCTATCGCGGCGACTTCGAGGAACGGCTGAAGTCCGTGCTGTCGGAGTTGGAGGCAGTCGAGGGCTCCGTCCTGTTCATCGATGAGATCCATACGGTGATCGGCGCCGGCGCCACCTCGGGCGGGGCCATGGACGCCAGCAACCTGCTGAAGCCCGCCCTGGCCAGCGGCGCCCTGCGCTGCATCGGCTCGACCACCTACAAGGAATACCGCAGCTACTTCGAGAAGGACCGCGCCCTGGTCCGCCGCTTCCAGAAGATCGACGTCAACGAGCCCTCGCTGGACGATGCCGTGAAGATCCTGGAAGGGATCAAGAGCTACTACGAGAAGCACCACAACGTCCGCTACACGCGTGAGGCCATCCGCTCGGCGGTGGAGCTGTCGGCCAAGTACATCGGCGACCGCAAGCTGCCGGACAAGGCCATCGACATCATCGACGAGGTCGGGGCGGCGCAGATGCTGCTGCCCGTGGCCAAGCGCAAGAAAACCATCCAGGTCAAGGACGTGGAGGCGGTGGTCGCCAAGATCGCCCGCATCCCGCCGAAGAGCGTCAGCCGCGATGACCGCGAGGTGCTGCTGAACCTGGAGCGGGACCTGAAGACCATGGTGTTCGGCCAGGACAAGGCCATCGACACTCTGGTCAGCGCCATCAAGCTGGCGCGCGCCGGCCTGCGCGACCCGGAAAAGCCCATCGGCAACTATCTGTTCTCCGGCCCGACCGGCGTGGGCAAGACCGAGGTGGCGCGTCAGTTGTCGCGCACCCTGGGCATCGAGCTGACCCGCTTCGACATGTCGGAATATATGGAGCGGCACACGGTCAGCCGCCTGATCGGCGCGCCCCCGGGATATGTCGGCTTCGACCAGGGCGGCCTGCTGACCGACGCCATCGACCAGCATCCGCACTGCGTGTTGCTGCTGGACGAGATCGAGAAGGCGCACCCCGATCTCTACAACATCCTGTTGCAGGTGATGGACCACGGCAAGCTGACCGACCACAACGGCAAGACGGTCGACTTCCGCAACGTCATCCTGATCATGACCACCAACGCCGGTGCGGCCGATCTGGCCAAGCCCGCCTTCGGCTTCGGCCGGGAGCAGCGGCTGGGCGAGGATGAGGAGGCGATCAACCGCCTGTTCACCCCGGAATTCCGCAACCGCCTGGACGCCATCATCCCGTTCTCCGGCCTGTCGCCGGAAATCATCGGCCGGGTGGTGGACAAGTTCGTCATGGAACTGGAGGCGCAGCTGAGCGACCGCGGCGTCACCATCGAACTGACGGACGAGGCCCGCGACTGGCTGTCGAAGAAGGGGTACGACCCGCTGTACGGCGCGCGCCCCTTGGGCCGGACCATCCAGGAGTACATCAAGAAGCCGCTGGCGGAAGAACTGCTGTTCGGCAAGCTGGTGAAGGGTGGCGCCGTCCGCGTCACCGTCAAGGACGACGCCCTGTCCTTCGACTACGCCGCCGGCGGAAGCCGCCCGTCGCAGCGGGAAAAGCCGGAGGAAAAGGTGCCGGAACTGGTGACCTGAGGCCGGCCGCGGTTGCTCCCGGTATCGAGGTACTTGCGAGGTTGGGCCCCGGAGCATTCCGGGGCCCATTTTTCTAATGATCTTGTCCCGCCCCTCGGCAGCGCCTGTCGGCGGCGGGGCATCACCAGGCGGAGCAAACAGCGTTGTCATGCAGGGCACGGCACATCGGACGGACCAGAATCCGGTTGGTCACGCTGCTGGTTCTGGGCTTCGCCATCGGGGGTAGCTCTGCCGCTGGCGCGGCTCCCTGTTTCGACCCAGCCGACCCGGACGACATTCGCTTATGGCCTGGGCCGGCTCCAGGTGCGAGCGGGGATGACGCTTGTCGGGATATCCCGTTCCTCAAGGTCTTTCGGGCGCCTGGACAGGACATCGGGCCCGCCCTGGTTTTGATTCCGGGGGGTGGTTACGACCGCCTCTCGAACGCGCGCGAGCAGGAGCCCGTCGCCGCCTATTTCGCCCGGCATCTGCATATCACCACCTTCGTTTTGTCCTATCGCCTGGTTCAGGCCGATGGCACCTACCGCTATCCCGTACCCTTATGGGATGGACGTCGGGCCGTGAGGCTGGTGCGGGCGCGGGCCCCCCATTACGGCATCGATCCGCGCCGCATCGGGATCTTCGGATTTTCCGCCGGCGGCCATTTGGCAAGCGTGATCGCCTTCCGCCCCGGCGACGATTTCGGGTTGTCCAGGCGGGATGCGACCGACGACGTGGACGATGGCGTTGCCGTCCTTGGGCTTGGATATCCCGTTATAACCATGGATGCGGGGGACGCTCCGGCCTCGGCCAGCGCCCGTCATCTATTGTCGGGATATCGGGGGGCGGAACGCGCCGCCCTGGAGCGGCGGCTTTCAGCGCAAAATCTGGTCGGCCCCCATGCGCCGCCCGTCTTCCTCTTCGATGGCCTGGATGATCAGCGCGTCAGCCCGGAAAACAGCCGGCTGCTGGCACGATCTTTACAGGCGGCCGGGGTTCCGGCGGCGGTTTATTGGTTTGACCATGGTCCACATGGCGCGGGCTTGGCCACAGGGGTGCCGGGGGAGTCGGCGTGGCCTGACCTGTTCCAGCAATGGCTGCGGGAACGTGGTTTCCTCCCCTGACAGGACCACTGTCGAGGTCCTGTTCACTACTCCATCGCCACCAGGCGCCGGATCAGCGTGTCCAGATCGTTCCACACCAGCGGCTTGGCGACGTAGCCCGCAAACAGCCCCGTGGTCAGATGGTCGATGACGTCGGTTTCCGCCGTCATCAGCACCAGGGGGACCGGCCGGCTGCGGCCCGCCGGGGCAGGGCGGCCGTGCAGCTCGCGCGCCGCTTCTGCCCCGCCGACGCCGGGCATATGCAAATCCAACAGCACCAGCTCGAACGGGGGCACGGCGGAGTCGAACAGGGCGATGGCCTCCGCCCCGTCGGCGGCGCCCGTCGCGTCGTATCCCAGGCGCCGCAGGACGGCCAGAATCAGCTCCCGATTCACCCGGTTATCCTCCGCCACCAACACCCGCGTCGCGGCGGGGGCGGCGCTAACGGCCGTATTTTCTATACTCATCGCGTATGCCTTTGGCGGAGTCGGGACGCATGTCGCGGCGCGCGGCTTTTAAGGGACGCCCTGGGGGCGCCCACTGTTGACGCCACAATAGGCGGGATTCCCCACGCCGCCCAGCCCCTTTGCCGCAGGGGGAACGACGCCGGGCGATACTGATTTTGTGGCGCAGCGGCATCGATTGTATAAAATCCAGGATTGTTCGGGCCACCCCTCTCGGTGACTCCGGCGTTTGCCGTCACCCAGGTGGTTGTGCTGATGCGCGCAGTGTCCCTCTTCGTCATGGTATGGCTGGCCGCCCTGGGTGCTTTGGGGTTGCCCTGGGACCAGGCGTGGGCGGAGCCGGGCCAATGGCAAGCGCTGGGGCAGACGGCGTTTGAGCACATCGACCGCTCGCGCGGGTTGCCCAGCGACACCATCTTTTCCTTGGCACAGGATCAGCGCGGCTTCATCTGGATCGGCACCACCAACGGCCTTGCCCGTTTCGACGGCTATCACATGCGGGTCTTCCAGCCGGATCCCGATGTGCCGGGGTCTCTGCCCGACGGTGTCATCCGCGCCCTGCATGTGGACCCGGCGGGCCGGCTCTGGGTTGGAACCCATGTCGGCGGCCTCGCCCTCTACGACCCGGTGACGGAGCGGTTCCGCACCATCGGGCCCGGCCCCAACGGGGTCAGCGCCGCCACCGTTTATGACATCAGCGACGACGGCGGCGGCGGCATCTGGGTGGCCACGCGGGGCGGCATGGACCACCTCACCAGCGATGGCCGGGTGGTGGCACGGTTCCGCCACGCCGACAAGGACCCCGCCAGGGATGCCGCCAAGGAAAAGGCCCCCGGCGACGACGCATTACCCCATAACACGGTGTTCACCGTCCACCAGGACCGCGCCGGAAACCTGTGGGCCGGCACGGCCAGGGGCTTGGTGATGCGGCCCGCCGGAGGCGACCGCTTCGCTCCGCCGCCGCTGGCGACCCCATCCCCGGCCGCCGAGGCCCTGCTGGCCGACAGTGTCTGGCAGATCGAGGAGGGGGCGGACGGCCGCCTTTGGCTGGGGGGCGACCGCAGCGGCCTGGGCGTTTACGATACCCATGACCAGACCTTGACGGTCATCCACCCGCGGAGTGAGAGCGAGCCGCCGCTGGCGGCCGTGACCATGCGCGGGTCGGTGGAGGTGCGGCCGGGCGTGCTGTGGGTGGCCACGCTGGGCAATGGCATCGCCGAGGTGGACGTGGCCCAAGGGGTCTACCACACCATCCGGCATGAGCCCGACATCCCCGCCACCCTGTCCAGCAACGCCCTGCGCGCCATCCTCAAGGACCGGTCCGGCCTGATCTGGACGGGTGGGGATTCGGGCCTGGATGTGCACAACCCCACCAACGCCGCCCTGGTCACCCTGTTCACGGGTAACGGCCGGCCGCCCCTGGGCGACCTGCCCACCATCAAAAGCGTGGCGGTGACGCCCCAGGGCACGCTGTGGCTGGGCGGCGATGGCGCCATCCTGCTGTTCGACCCCGCCACGCGCCAGGCGCGCCGCATCCTGGCCGGGGGTCCCAACGCGAACCCCGATCACACGCTGCCGCAACTGGACGTCCTGGCCATGGCACGCCTGGCGAATGCGGACGCCAGCGCCCCCGCCACCGTGTGGGCCGGCACGCCCCGGGGGCTGTACCGCGTGGCGGAAGCGTCGGGAACGGTGGAGCGCGAGGCGTTACCCACCATCAATCCCTATCCCTATATCTCCCGCGTGGTGACGGCTGGCCCGACGACCTGGGTCGGCACCTTCGCGGGCTTGGTGCGCATCAGCGCCGACGGCGCGAAGACCCTGTACCGCCGCGATCCCGCCAACCCGGCCACGCTGGTGGATGACCGCATCATCGCCTTGGCCGTGGACCATACCGGCGCCGTCTGGGCGGGCACGGAACATGGCCTCAATCGCCTGGATCCTGCCACCGGCGCGGTGGAACGGCTGGCGCATGACGCGACCGACCCCGGATCGCTGCCGCATGACTACATCAACAGCCTGGCGGAGGATGGCCAGGGTCGGCTGTGGGTGGGCACCGCCCAAGGCGGCATCGCCATCCTGGAAGGGCGCGACGCCGCCGGCCGGCCGCGCTTCCGCGTCCTGGATCGGCAAAACGGCTTGCCCGGCCTGCGGATCAACAACCTGACCTACGACGGCCACGACCATGTGTGGGCCACCACGGCGGACGAACTGGTCAGCATCGACGTCGGCAGCCTGGCCGTCCGTGTGCTGGGGCCGGCCGAGAACGCCTTGATCCGCCGCTATTGGGAAAATGCTTCCGCCGTCACGCCGGATGGCAAGCTGCTGTTCGCCGGCGACGGCGGCATGACCGTGGTGTCCCCGGACGCCATCGCCGACTGGCGGTTCGCCCCGCCGCTGGCTGTCACCGATGTGCGGGTGGGAACCCAGAGCGTGCCGCCCGCCGCCATCGAGGGCGTGCCCCTGGTCCTGCGCCCCGGTGACAGGGGATTTGAGGTGGAGTTCACCGCGCTGGACTTTTCCGCCCCCGACCGTAACCGCTACGCCGTCATGCTGGAGGGCTTCGACACCGCCTGGCTGGAAAAGGACGCGCAGCGCCGCCGCGCCGTCTACACCAACCTGTCGCCCGGCCACTATCGGCTGCTGGTCAGGGGCAGCAACAAGGATGGCCGGTGGAACCCGGAAACCCTGTCCCTGCCGGTCACGGTGCTGCCGGCCTGGTATCAGACATGGTGGTTCCGCATCCTGGCGGCGGCCAGCGTGGTGGGGGCCGTGGCGATGGCCTTCTGGGCCCGCTTGGCCTGGCATCGCCGCCGCCAGCGGGAACTGGAGGAATTGGTGGACGCCCGCACGGCCGACTTGGCCGCCTCCGCCGCGACGCTGCGCCGGGTGGGCGATGCCGGCCGGGACCTGTCGGCATCGTTGGAGCGGGAGGCCATTTGCCGCGCCCTGCATGCCCATGTGAACGAGCTGATGCCCGCCGCCGCCCTGCGCGTGGCGTTGTTCGACGATCCGGACGCGACCCGCCTGTCGTTGGTCTACGCCGGCGGCACGGCCGAGACGCCCCTGGGACCGCTGGCGCCGGACGATGCGCTTTACCAGCGGGCGGCGGAAGGGGCCTCCACCTCCAGCGGGCCGGCCGACACGCTGATGCATGCGCCCTTGCGCGTCGGCAACCGGCGTCTGGGCGTGGTGGAGGTGCGCATCAGCCGGCCGGACGCCGCATTGCCCCGGCACGCGGAGGCCCTGCGCTCCATGGCCGCCTTCGCCGCGGTGGCCATCACCAACGCCGCCGCCTTCCGCGATGTGGAACGGGCGCGGGAAGAGACGGCCCAAACCCTGGCCAACCTGGAAAGCGCCCTGACCCGCCTGGTCCAGCAGGAAAAGCTGGCATCGCTGGGCAATCTGGTCGCGGTGGTGGCGCATGAGATCAACACGCCGCTGGGCGTCTCCGTCACGCTGGGCTCCCAGCTCCAGAGCGAGGTCGAAGCCCTGGCCGGCGCCATGGCGGACAAGCGTCTGCGCCGGGGGGACCTGGACGACTTCCTGGTGCAAACACGCGCCGAGTGCGAAATCCTGAACCGCAACCTGCGCCGTGCCGCCGATCTGGTGCAGAGCTTCAAGCAACTGTCGGTGGACCAGACCAGTGAGCGCGTGCGCGCCGTTCCCCTCACGGAATACCTGCGCGAAACGCTGCTCAGCCTGGAGCCGCTGTTGAAGGCACACGGCGTCGCCGCGACGGTGGACGGGCCGGAGGGCCTGATCGTGCCCACGCGGCCGGGCCAGTTGGCCCAGGTTCTGACCAACCTGGTGCAGAACGCCGTGGTCCATGCCTTTGACGGGGTGGCGCATCCGGCCATCCATATCCAGGTCGGAGTGGGCCCCGCGGGGACCGCCACCGTGACGGTGTCCGACAACGGGCGCGGCATGACGGCGGAGTTGGCGGCGCAGGCGTTCGAACCCTTCTTCACCACCAAGCAGGGGTCGGGCGGCTCCGGCCTGGGCCTGCACATCGTCCATAACCTGGTGACGGGCCCGCTGCGGGGCGAACTGAGCCTGGACAGCCTGCCGGGCGAGGGCACGCGCGTGCACATCGCGCTGGGCAGCTTCCAGACCAATGAGGCGCCACCGGTTCTGGAACCCACGGGGTAACGACCTCCGCCTTCTGCGAGCCCCTTGCCGGAACCGTTCCAGCCCTCAACTCCGCCATGGCGCGGTGCCCCTTCCTCGTGGCAGTTTCCACACCCAGCAAGGCCTTGGAACGATGGCGGGGGCCGTCCAGGCCGGTCCAATGGATGGGAGACAGGGCGTGATGGGTAAGGGCGTGACGCGAATGAGGAACAGGGCCGTTGGGGCAGGGATGGCTCTGGGCATGGCCACCGGATTGATGGCCCCGGCGGCGTGGGCCGTCGAAAGCCCGGCCGCCATTCCGGACTCGGCGCTCTCCAGCGTCAAGGAATTGCAGAAGCGGGCCTTGGCCGGCAGTGGCGCCTATGAGGTGGTGGAGTCGCTGACCACGCAGGTGGGGCCGCGTCTGCCCGGCACGCCCAATGACGCGGCGGCCGTGGCCTGGGCGGTCAAGGCCATGAAGGATCTGGGCCTGCAGAACGTCCATACCGAGGCCGTGCCCATGCCCGGCTGGCGGCGCGGCCTGGAACGGGCCAGCCTCCTGTCGCCCATGCCGCAGCCGATCGCCGTGGCGGCGCTGGGCGCCAGCGTGGGCACGGGGCCGGAGGGCATCGAGGCCGAGGTGGTGCGCTTCGCCAACCTGGCGGAGCTGCAGGCGGCGCCGGCCGGGTCGCTGGCAGGCAAGATCGCCTACATCGCCCTGCCCATGACCCGCACCCAGGACGGCAGCGGCTATGGCGAGGCCGTGGCCATGCGCATCGCGGGCCCGGCGGCGGCGGCCAAGAAGGGGGCCGTGGCGGTGCTCATCCGCTCCGTCGGCACCGATGCCCACCGCTTGCCCCACACCGGCATGACCCGGTATGAGGACGGCGTACCCAAGATCCCGGCCGGCGCCATCTCCACCGTCGATGCCGCCCAGTTGGACCGGCTGCTGGCCCCTGGATCCGACAACAAGGGGTCGGTGAAGATGAAGCTGGTGCTGGACGTGGCGCCGCTGGACCCCATCACCACCTACAGCGTGGTGGGCGACCTCAAGGGGACGGAGAAGCCGGACGAGATCGTGCTGGTCGGCGCACACCTGGACAGCTGGGACCTGGGCACGGGCGCCATCGACGATGGCGCCGGTGTCGCCATCGCGCTGGCGTCGGCCAAGCTGATCAAGGGCCTGCCGGAAAAGCCCAAGCGCACCCTGCGCGTCGTGCTGTTCGCGGCGGAGGAGGAGGGCACCTACGGCGCCATCGCTTATGGCAAGGCGCATGCGGCCGAGGCCGACCGCTATGTCCTGGGAACGGAGGCGGACCTGGGCATCGGTCCGGTATGGCAATTCAAGATGAAGGCCAATGCGAACAACGCCACCGCCCTGGCCACCATCGCCACGGCGCTGCAACCCCTGCGCATCGTCAAGGGGCGCGATGATGAGGAGGGCGAAAGCTCCGACCTGGGCCCCATGGCCAAGGCCGGCATGCCGGTGGCGGAACTGTCGCTGGACGCGACCACCTACTTCGACATCCACCACACGGCGGACGACACGCTGGATCGGGTGGATCGCGCCACCATCGACCAGTCCACGGCGGCCTACGCCAGCGTGCTGTGGCTGGCCATGCAGGCCAGCGGCACCTTCCGTGAACCCGGCACCCACAACTCCGGGAGCCACTGACGGCGTCAGTCGCCGGTGATGCGGTAGGCGCAACGGCGGGCGCCCTGGGGAATGTGGTCCACCCGTTCCACCCGGGCGCCCAGCACGGCGCGGAAGGTTTCCAGTTCTGAGCGGCAGAAGCCGGCGCAGGCGCTGGCCGCGGCGCAGATGGGGCAATGGTTTTCCACCAACATCCAGCTGCCATCCGGCTCCCGCCAGTTATCGGCCATGTAGCCTTCCGCCGTGCGGATGGCGGCCAGGCGCCGGATCCGGTCGGCCAAGTCCGGCGCGCCGATCATTTCGTTCTTGTAACGGGCTAGGGTTTCCGCCTCACGCGCGGCAATGACGGTATCCAGCGCGGCCGGTCCCAGCTGTGCCACCAGCGTGGACAGCAGCGCTGTGGCCAATGCCGCATGGCCATCGGGGAAATGGGCGTGCCCGGCCGCCGTCAGGTGCCAGCGCTGGCGGGGACGACCACGGCCGACCGCCGGCTCGCCGGCGCTTTCCACCACGCCCTCCTGCGCCAAACGCGCCAGTTGCTGGCGCGCCGCCTCACCCGTGATCCCCAGCGCGGTGGCCAGGGTGGCCGTGGGCTGCGGCCCTTCCGTCTTCAACATCAGCAGGACACGGTTGAGGGGAGCGTGGGGCATGATATTTCCAAGTTTAAACTTGCTTTAATCGGCACGGCGCGTATTTTCCAATAATGAACTTGGAAAAAAATCACCGCCGGGTCAAGGACAAGCCCGCAAGGAACGCCGCCGCCATGTCTTCCGCCCCAGAGCCTACTCCCCGCCCCGATCCCGCGCCGGCCGCATCGTCCCGCGATACCGCCGGTTCCGTCTGGCGGCTTTTCTCACCCGGCTTGCTGCCGGCCACCCTGATGCTGGGTGGTGGTGTCACCCTGTTCGCGGTGGAAACCTATGTCACCGCGACGGTGGCGCCTTCCATCGTCCGGGACATCGGCGGACTGGACCTGTTCGCCTGGCTCACCACCCTGTATGTCGCGGCGGCGGTCCTGGGCGCGCAATTCGTCGCCCTACGTCCCCGGACCCTGGGCCTGCGCGGCGTCTACACCGTGGGGGCCTTGGTGTTCAGCGCCGGCAGCCTGGTCTGCGCGGCGGCCCCGGCGATGCCCGTGGTGTTGCTGGGGCGGGCGGTGCAGGGCCTGGGCGCCGGCATGTTGTCCGGCCTGGCCTATGCCTTCATTCGCCATGTCTATCCGGAGCCGCTGTGGCGCAAGGCGTCCACCCTCTATGCCGCCATCTGGGGCGTCGCCACCTTCCTGGGCCCCACGGCGGGGGGCCTTTTCGCCGGCGGGGCGAACTGGCGCTACGCGTTTTCCATCCTGGTGCCGCCGGCCCTGCTGATGGCGGCCAGTGCGGGGCGGTTGCTGCCCCGGGTGGCGGATGAGCGGCAGGATGCCCGCCCGCCCTTGGCCCAGATCAGCCTGTTGCTGGCCGCTGTGCTGCTGGTCAGCGCGGCCGGGACGGACGGACGCGCTGACCTCAAGACGGGGATGCTGGCGGGCTCGCTGGCGCTATTCGCCGCCATGCTGGGCCTGGAGCGGCGTGCGGCCACACGCCTGTTGCCGCAGGGCGCGACCCGGCTGGGGCAGCCCATCGCCCGGCTGTACCTGGTGATGTTCGGGCTGATCATCACCGTCTCCAGCGATGTCTACATCCCATATTTCCTGCAGACCCTCCACGGCGTGGCGCCGCTGACCTCGGGATATCTGGTCGCCCTGGTGGCCCTGGGTTGGACGCTGACGGCCTTTTTCACCGGCACGCTCCGGGGACGGGGGGCGGTCCTGGCCATCAGTGCCGGGTGCGCGTTGGAGGCGGGCGCGACGCTGGCGCTGGCCCCGCTTCTCGGCGACCGGACGGCCTGGGGCGGATGGATGGCCATGGCGCCGGCGGTCCTGGCCATGCTGGCCATGGGGGGTGGCGTCGGGCTGTGCTGGGCCCATCTGGTGGCCGGCGTGCTGAGGTGGGCGGGGGATGCGGAGCAGGACAAGGCCTCCGCCGCCATCGCCACCGTGCAATCGCTGGGGGGCGCTTTGGGCGCCGCCTTGTCGGGCGTCATCGCCAACGGCGCCGGCCTGGTCGATCCGGGCGGCTTGGCCGGTGCCCAGGCGGCCGCCCATTGGCTGTTCCTGCTGATGGCCGCGCCCGGCGCCGTCGCCTTCCTTGTATCGCTGGTGCCGGAGCGGGCGGTAAATCCCAGGACGCCGCGCACGGCGCCTACGGAGCGTGAAAAATGAAACGGCGGCGGATCCCCAACGATCCGCCGCCGTCTTTTCAGGCGTCCCTAATCCCGGACAGGATCAGTCGGCGTCCTGCGGGGCGGGCGGCGGCGGCATGTCGCCGTCGTCATCGCCATCCGGGCCGGGACGGCCGGGGCCGCCATGCATGCCTTGGTCACCGCCAAAGCCGGGTCCGGGGCCGCCGAAACGGCCGCCGCCGAAGCCGTGATGGCCGCCACCGGGGTGATGGCCGTGCGGGCCGATCACACGGGCCAGCATGGTGTCGGCCTTTTCCTTCTGTTCCGGCGTGAAGCTGGCGTACAGCGGGGTCAGCACGGCCTTAAGCTCGCTGATGTGCTTGGCATGCTCGGCCGCCATCTTGTCGGCACGGTCCAGCCGCTCAGTCAGCGAGGGCGGGGCGGGCGGCTCGACCGGCTGGCCGGCCTTGCGGGCGGCCTCGACCTTTTCCCAGCGCGCCTTGTGCTCGGCCTCGAATTTCTCAGCCTTTTGCTTCATTTCCTCGGCATCGGCACGGACCAGGGTTTCGAACTTCTTCCACTGCCCTTCCTGGGCGGCAGTGATTTTCAGTTCGGCCTTCAAGAAGGCCAGGCGGCCATCCACATGTTCCCACGGACCACCGCGATGGTGCTCACGCGCCATGGGCGGCGGGACCGGATGGGAAGAATCCTGGGCGAAAGCGCCAGCCGCGACACCGACGGCAAAGACGCCGACCGCCAAGGTCGAAAGGAGTTGAGTACGGAAGCGGGACATGGATTTACAAGCCTCGTCAGGTTCATCTTCGCCGTTCTAGAACCGGCTAAGCAGATATACGGCCCAACTTGGGGAAACTGTCGCCCGACGCTGATGAAACCTTAAGAAGCGTGTCACTACCCGGGTATCTGGGATAGTCTGAAACAACAGCCCGCCCCACCGATACAGGGGCGGCGGATAGGGGAGCCGCCGGCAGATGGGCCTACTCCCCAGGGGGACCGTGGTCGATGCAGGGAATGGACGAGGAGGCCATCTGGCGGGATGAGGGGGAGGGGGCGACCGCGCTCCAAAAGCCCACCAACCTCCCGCCCTGGAAAATCCTGGTTGTCGATGACGATGCCGAGGTTCACGCCCTGACCCGCATGGTCCTGAACAGGTTGCGCTTCCGCGACCGCAGGGTGGAAATCGTGTCGGCCCATTCGGCGGCGGATGGGTTCAAGATCCTGGCCGAGGGGACGGACATCGCCGTCGTCCTGCTGGATGTCGTGATGGAAACCGACGATGCCGGCCTGGTGCTGGCCCGCCGTATTCGCCGCGAATTGGGCAACGAGGCCACGCGCATCATTCTGCGTACCGGCCAGCCGGGCGTCGCACCGGAGGAGCAGGTCATCGTCGACTATGACATCGACGACTACCGCCCCAAGGCGGACCTGAGCGCCGCGCGCCTCACCACCACCATCATCACGGCATTGCGCTCCTACGGGCACATCGTGGCGCTGGAGGAGAACAAGCGCGGGCTGGAGCGCATCATCGACAGCGCCGCGACCTTGTTCCAAATCCGGTCCATGCGCGACTTCGCCACCGGCGTCCTGACCCAGGTGGGCAGCTTCCTCAGCTGCGGGCCCCAGGGCGTGATCTGCGTTCACGCGCCCGAGGGGCAAGCCCTCAGCGTACTGGCGGCCAGCGGCATCTATGCCCACCTGGGCGGCCATACCACTACGGGCACGCCCGACGAGGCTATTCCCGGCGCGGGCCTGATCGAGCGGGCGCTCAACACACAGCAGTCGCTGTTCGTCGATGATATCAGCGTCTTGCATATCCCCAGCCGTGAAGTCGGCCGGACGGTGGTCCTGATCAAGGCGCAGGAACCGCCTTCTGCCATGGACCGGCACCTGCTGGAGCTGTTCGCCACCAAGATCCCCGCGGGCTTCGACAATGTCAGCCTGCTGGAGGGGCTGGAGGGTGACGTGGCCCGCCGCACGCGGGACCTGAAGGCCACCAACGCCATGCTGACCGAGAAGCAGGAGCGGCTGGAACGGCAAGCCCATGACCTGGCGGTGCTGGCCCGCGACCTGGACCGCGCCCGCGTGCAGGCCCAGGCTGCCAGCCAGAGCAAATCGGAATTCCTGGCCAACATGAGCCATGAGATCCGAACCCCCATGAACGGCGTCATGGGCATGGTGCAATTGCTGCTTGATACCCCCCTGAACGAGGAGCAGCGGGGTTTCGCCCAGGCCATCCGCGAAAGCGCTGAGGCGCTGCTGGGCGTCATCGACGACATTCTGGACATCTCGAAGCTGGAGGCGGGAAAGGTCGAACTGGAGATCGTCGACTTCTCTCTGGGCGGCCTGCTGGACGGTGTCGCCACCATCCTGGCCCCCCGGGCCCGGGAAAAGGGCCTGGCCTTCAAAACCGGGCTGGTGGAGGGCGGGGAGACGGCTGATACCCACCCCGGCATCGCCAACGGCAACCGCGACGAGGGCGACCGCCAGGTGCTGGTGCGGGGCGATCCCACGCGCCTGCGTCAGATCCTGGTCAACCTCATCGGCAACGCCATCAAGTTCACCTTGAGCGGCGAGGTGGCCGTCAGCCTGGTGCTGACACCCGTGCCCCGCCCCGGCGGGGGCAGGCCAACCCTGATCTTACGGGGCGAGGTCAAGGACACGGGCATAGGCATCAACGCCGAGCAGGCGTCCCGCCTGTTTGAAAGCTTTAGCCAGGCCGACACCTCCATCACCCGGCGCTTCGGTGGCACGGGCCTGGGCCTCGCCATTTGCCGGCAGTTGGTACAGCTCATGGGCGGCACCATCGGCGTGTCCAGCGAACCGGGCGTGGGCAGCACCTTCTGGTTCTCGGTTCCCCTGGAACCGGCCGAGCAACCCTTTCAGGAGGGTTTTACCGCACCTCTCCCCACCCGTCGGCCATCGCCGGCCGTTTGGGGCGGCAGCAGCGCGCCGCCCGTGCCCGCCCAGGGGCGGGGCGTGGGGCGGTGCGTCCTACTGGTGGAGGACAATCCGGTGAACCAGGAGGTGGCCAGCCTGATGCTGGCCAAGGAGGGGTTCGAGGCGGTGCTTGTCCAGGACGGTGTCGACGCGCTGGAGGCGGTGCGTTGCCGCCGCTTCGACCTAGTGCTGATGGACATCCAGATGCCGCGCATGGACGGCATCGAGGCCACGCGTCGCATGCGCGCCATGGGCGCCCGCATGCCCATCATCGCCATCACCGCGAACGCCATGGCAGGCATGCGCGAGGAATACCTGGCCGCCGGGATGGACGACTATGTCGCCAAGCCTTTCGACCGAGGCCATTTCATCGGCAAGGTGGTGCATTGGGCCTGCGGCCAGCCCGCCCAGCAGGAGGCCCCGGTGGAGCCGGTGGCCAGTGTGCCACCGCTGTTCGGCATCCTGGCGGAGGATAGGCTGGGAGAACTGGCCACGATGGCGGCCCGGCCGGATTTCATCCGCATCGTCAGCGGCTTCCTCGCCTTGGGCAAACAACGGGTGGAAACCTTGGCCGAGGCGGCGCGGAACCGGGATCTGAAGGCTTTGAGGGCCGAATCGCACGATCTGATGGCCACCGCGGGCACCTGCGGGCTGATCCGATTGCAGGATCTGGCCATGGCCCTGCATGAGGCGTGTGTCGCGGCCGACCTGGACCGCGCGGTGGCCGTCGCCCAATCGGCGGTGGAGTTCGGCCGCCAGGATTGGGAACTGCTGCGCGAACGCTTCCTGTCCGACGTGGAGGACACGCCACCGCCGACCCCGTAGGCCCGGCCCTCCGATCGCATAAATAAAAACGGCCGCCCCCGGAGTTTGGGGCGGCCGTTTTGGATGAGCCGGGATGCTGTTAAGACGTTTACTGGAACGTGGTGTCCAGGGCGCGCAGGGTCCAAAGCGCCTGCTCACGTTCCTCCGGCTCGATACGCTCCGCACGGGCGCCGTCCAGGGTCACCCGCCGGGTGTTGCGCACCACGGACGCCAGGTAGGCCGGGTGGGCGCGGTAGACGAACAGGAAGGACTCGGCGGTGGCCACCAAGTCGGCATCGCCCAACGCGCGGGCCATTTCCTTTTCCACGGTCAGGCTCAGCGGCACCGGATCCTCGGGGAAAGCCTCGGGGAAGCGGCGGCTCAGCTGGGCGTGCACCCGGGCCATGTCCTCCGGCAGTTCCAGCGGCGTGCCGGCAACACGGGGCAGGGTGATGGCGGCGCCATCGAAATCGTTCACCACCACGCGGGGCGGCCACAACACGTGGGGCCGATCGCTGGCGTCGTCCTCACGGCCACGCCCGCCACCATGGACGGGGCGTCCGCCAGGACGGCCGCGCTGCTCACCCCCGTGGGGGCGGCTGTCCCGGTTATCCTGGTGCCGGCTTTCCAGCGCCCGGTAATTGGGGCGGAAGTCGGAGTCCGGCCGTTCATAATCGTAATGGGCGGGGCGGTAGGGACCGTCACCACGGGACTGCCGGCGCTCACCAAAATCGGGTTCCGCCTGGCGGTCCCCCCGATCAAAGCGACCGGTGTCACGATCGGCGCCGCCGCCTTGGCGGCTGCGCACCGGCGTCGGGGTCCGTTCCAGGACGACGACACGCTTTGTTGCGCCGCGGTCACCAACGGTGCCGCGCTGTGCCGCGTCGAGAGTCAGTTTAGTTTCAAAGCCCAGCGGCTTCTTGAGAGATAAAGTTGTCATGGCATCCATCCCGGCTCAAGGCAACGATACCAGTTTTTTGCTGCGGTGCCGCAACCAGAAAGTCGGTTCCACGCCCTCGTTTGATGCAGCCTTGATTTAACCAGCGTGCATGCCCCGAGCCTTCGCGTGCCAAGGCGTCCCTGTGCGGTCATCTCCAAGCCCATCGTATTAACGGGTACATGAAAACGTTAATGAAACCGCAGGCGGAACGAGTATTGGCTGAAAGGCGGTTGGTGGCGACCCTGTTCGGCATCGTCGTGCCCCATGGTCATCACTATCAGACCCAGCGGTTAAGGAAAGTTTTACAAGGGCCGCCTGTAACGACAGGCACAGGCAGTATTGATGATTAATGCCCGCATGTCCGCCACGCATCCGTTGCAGGACGGACAAAGCCGGCTGACCTTGTGCCCGGATCGCCCTTACGGGGCAAAGGCACCCAAATGGCGGGCGACTCCAAACAAAAAGCCGGACGGCGACAATGATCGTCGACGCCCGGCTTTTAATCAAACCACGATATGGATGGTTCCCATCCATGCCGCAGCGCAAAACGGATAGGCTTAACGGCCTTGGGGGCGTCAGCCGTTATGGTTGGCCAGGGACTTGGCCAAGGCCATGATGCTGTCACGCACCGAGCTTTCGGTGATGCGGGAATAGGCACGCACCAGTTCCAGGGTTTCACGCCGCTCGCTGGGCGGCCGGCCGCCCTCCACCGCCGCCTCGATGGCCGGTGCCGGGATCTCGCCCTGCGGACCCAGGCCGTCGAAGAAGAAGCTGATGGGAACGTCCAGGACCTGGGCGATCTTGTGCAGCATGGAAGCGGAGATGCGGTTGGCGCCGCGCTCATACTTCTGCACCTGCTGGAAGGTCAGGCCAATGGCCTCGCCCAGCTTTTCCTGGCTCATGCCGATCAGGGTCCGGCGAAGGCGCACCCGGCCACCGACATAACTGTCCACGCTCGTGCCCGTCTCTTCTTCGGCAGCCAGCATGGTGCGCTTGCGGGTCTTGCTACGGCCGGTGTTCGGCTTGTCTGTCGTCATTTCCTAAAATCCTGTCGCACGTGGGGGCGAGGCGCCTTCCCGGACAGCGTCATGGCAACCATCGCCAATCCGGGGACTTGTCCTCATTGACCACCGTCATCAAGGGCCGATACACGGCACCCCCTGCACGGGATCGTCTCCTTTGCCGTTATCCGGGACGGCGCCACCGAGGCTCCGCTGTCAGCCGTTGGGGAGGCGACGCGCGAGCACCCGAGGGATACCGTTCCGAAGCGGTCTGTATAATGACATCGTAAACAAGTTTACATACGGTAAATAAGAGAATTCCTTTATCCCTGGTAGACTACAAAGTAGGGGATAGAAGCCTCGACGACACCCCTGTCCTGCAGTGGTATCCCCTTGTGCGCTGGCTGCGGGCTTATTTACGCCCGGGCCACCATAAAGGTGCATCATGGCGCCACGGACACGCGGCTTAAGGGCGCAGGTCCGCCTTATCGACGCGGCGCCATGCCTAAAAAGAACGTCGGGCCTTAAAGAACGATGCACCCCAAAAGAACAACGGGGCGGTACCCTCGGCCCGCCCCGTCGCGACTCGCCTCATTGACGTCCGTCCAGGCGACCCAAGACGGCCGCCCGGACAAGCGCACAGGTCAAGCAGCCCTCATCAGGCGGCGACGATGGCGGAGAGGAAATCGGCCACGGCGCGCTGCAGTTCCTTGGCCTGCACGGACAAGTCGCTGCTGGCGGTGAACACCTGGCTGGTCGCCAGGCCCGTGTCATTGGCGGCACGGGCCACGGTGCCGATATCGCCGCCGACGCGGGTGACGCCCTGGGCGGCGTCGGTCATGGTGGCGGCGATGGCCTGGGTGGCGCGCGCCTGCTCGGTGATGGTGCGGGCGATCCCGTCATTCACCTGGTCGATCCGCATCACCGCCCCGACAATCTCGCGGAAGGCCTCAACCGCCTGGGCGATGGCGGCCTGCATGGCGGCGATTTCCTGCTGGATGTCCTGGGTGGCCTGAGCGGTCTGGCCGGCCAAACCCTTCACCTCGCTGGCGACCACGGCGAAGCCGCGGCCGGCCTCACCGGCGCGGGCCGCCTCGATGGTGGCGTTCAGCGCCAACAGGTTCGTCTGGCCGGCGATGGTCTGGATCAAGGCGACCACGTCGGTGATGCGGCGGGAGGCCACGGTCAGGCGCTCGATCAGTTCGCTGGTGCCTTTGGTGCTGTCGGCGGTGGTGCGGGCCAGCTTGGCGGCTTCGGCCACGCTTTCCAACACGTCGGCCGTCGTGGCGCGCAATTGTTCCGCCGCGCTGACGGCGCCCTGGATGGTGCCGTTGGCGGACTGGGCAGCAGTCTCCGCGGCGCTCGCGGCGGTGGAGGCGCCGGCGGCGGTCCGCGACACGGCGCGCGCCGTTTCCACCAGGCCGTGGGCTGCCTCGGTGACCGAACCCAGGATGCGGCCCGCCTTGGTCTCGAAGGACTGGGCGGTGTCTTCCAGGGCGCGACGGCGCATTTCCTCGGCCCGCACCCGTTCCTGGTCGCGTTCCACGTTAAGGCGCTCCACCGCGCGGGCGTTGTCACGGAAGACGGACAGGCTGTCCACCATCTCCCCGATTTCGTCCTTGCGGGCGGTGGGCAGGACCACGTCCAGACGCCCGCCCGCCAGCTCGCGGGTGGCACCGGCCACGGCCAGCAGCGGCGACAGCACGCCCCGCATCAGGAACAGGACCGCCACCCCGCACAGGACCAAGCCCAGCGCTGTGCTGGCCTGGATGCCGTGGTTCAGGTCATCGATCACCCCCAGCGCCGCCTGGTTGCCTGCGCGCACCTGGGCCTGGTCGCCCTTGGCCACCAGCTTCATGGCCTCCGCCATGCGGTCCAGATGGTCGTTCAGGCCATCCACCTGGGCGGACAGCTTCAGCAACTGATCCGCCGGGGCGGAGCTTTTGCCCGCCAGCGGCTTCAAGGCCATGGCGGTTTCCTGCAGGCCATCGAACTGCGTTTTGGCCATCTGCACCTTGGTGGCCACGTCGCCCAGCGGGTTGTTCTCAGCGGTGCCGTTCGCGCGCTCCCGCGCGGCGACGCGGCGCACCTCTTCCAGGCCGGCGGCGTAGGTGCTGGCGATGGCCCGCAGGGAGTTGTTCAGTTCCGCCGGCTCGGCCACCGACAGGGTGCCCATCAGCGTCTGCGTCAGCAGCACCTGCACCTGCATGTTCTTCAGGGTGGCGGCCAGGCCCAGGTCCGCCATGGCCCCGTCCGTCTGCGCCGTCGTTCCCTCCAGGATGGCGCGCGACTGCCGGGCGATGCCGATGCCGATGGCGCTTTGCAGCAGGACCAGGAACAGCAGCGTGCCGCCCACGGCCATGAATTTGGAGCGCAAGCGCGTGGGGTGCGGCACCAGGCGCGCCAATAGGCCCCCCAGGCGGCTGGCCACGCGCGCGACACCGGCCCCGGCGGGGCTGTTGAACAGCGGCGCCAGACGGGCGGCAACGGCGGTCTTGAGGGCGGGCAGGCGGGCAGTGACGGCGGCGAGGCGGGCGGGGGACGTCTGGCGCATGGGGGGCGGCCATCCTGACAGAGGCAAGGGAACCCCGGGGGACGGGCCACCCGGAGCCATGCCACCTTACAAACCGCGGCGGCCGCCGGATAATCACAGCCATGTTAAATTTGGATTTATACTTTGTGACACACTCCTAAAATTACCGAAAATGCAATGCATCTTCGGTATAGGATATCCAAAGACGTACTCAGCCGCCGCTCAGGCCCCGGCAGCCTGCGTCTGCGCCTGCTCTTGCGGTTGCGCAGTGGTTTCAGGGCGCGGCGTCAACCGCTTGAGCCCGAACCAGGGACGCAGGACGTTGATGCGCCGGACGATCTCATACGTGGCGAAGCAACCCGCGAAGGTGATGACCACCAGAAGCGTGGCTTCCAAGCCCTGGTTCAGGCCCAGGAGCGCCAGGTTGTGGCCCGCCACCACGGTGATGGTCTGGTGGACCAGGTAGAAGGGGAAGACCGCCTGGACCAGATACCGCAGTACAGGACTATCCCGGTTCAGGTGACGGGCGCCGAAGCCCAGCGCGGCGACGATGGCCCCCCACTGCTGCGCGGCGTACACGACACGCATGGGCACGCGGATGCCCCAGGGGGCCGGCGGCGCGCCGAAGGGATAGGCCCAGGTGTAATAGGCGACGGCGGCATAGGCGGGAAGGGCCAGGGCCAGGCCCCACCAGCGCCAGCGAACGAACCCATCCCGCAGGGGAAGGGATTTGGCGATGAGGAAACCGAACAGGAAGGCCGTGAACGACAGGATGTGGTTGTACCAGTCGTGCAGCAGCCAATGGGTGACGGGAAAGCGCAGTTGCAACATGTCCAGCGCGCACAGCGCCAGGAACGGTAGGACCACCAGCCGCCAGCCGGTCAACCGGGCCTCCAGGATATCCCCCACCGCGCGCAGGCGCTGTCCCGCCATGGCCAGCAAGACCGAGAGCGCCAGGCTGTAGGCCAGCAGGTAAGAGACGAACCACATGTGGTTGTAGGTCGGCGTCGTCAGGCAGTCATTGACCCGGCACCAGTGGCCGGTGCCACTGAGGTATTTCAGATAGAAGGCGGGATAGTAGGTCTCCACCGGCGTCACCGCCTGTTCGATCACCTGGTAGTAGGTCTGTGGCGGCACCAGGACCAGGACGGCGAACACCAGGGGAGGGACCAGGCGGGCCAACCTCGCCTTGGTCAGGGCGGCCACCGTCATCTTGTCGGCCATGAAGCGGGTGGCGGCGCCGGAGACGAGGAAGAGCAGGGTGAGGCGCCAAGGACTGGTGGCCATCAGCACCGATGCCATGCCCGGAACCTCGCGCGGGCTTTTCACATGCCATTCCCAAGGCCCGTAGAACATGCCGACGTGGAACACGATCAACGTGAAGAACGCCAGTACCCGGATCCAGTCCAGGTCTGGACGGCGGGTGACGGTGGGCGTCGCACGGGAAGGCATCATGTTCTTTCGGCCCCTGGTCGTAAGACGTGTGGCGGTCGCCTGTACCGCTGCCCTACGCTGATCTTTGGAAAAAGGGCGGGCCATTTCCCTGACACGAACGGCTGGTTTTAAGGGGCTGGCGGGGACGGATGGTGGCGCGAGAACGGTGAACGGTTGAGAATATGAGACGGGCGGTGGATCGTTTCCTGGCCTTCTGGAGTACGCCGAATCTGAAGGCCTGGGCGCTGGTGTGGCTGGGTTTCGCCTTTCTTCCCACGACCATCAACGCCTTCACCTTGCTCACGGAATACGAACGTACCAACCAGGACATCCCGGGATGGGAGCCCTTCCTGCGCGAATACTCCAGCGGCATCGCGCTGCTACTGGTGCTGCCCCTGGTCCGCTGGTCCATCAACCATGCCCCCGCCTGGACGGAGGCGCCCGTGCGCTGGGTGGCCCAGTTCCTGGCGACGGCGCTGGCCTTCGGTACCCTGCACCTGGCCGCCGTGACCGTGGTGCGCATGGCCGCCTATGGCGCCTTGGGCCAGGGGTACGGCCTGGACGATCTGCGGGACGACCTGCCCTATGAGATTCGCCGGGTTCTGCTGACCTATTTGCTGATCGTGCTGGTCGTGGTCGGAGTCCGCCACCTGATCCGCCTGTCGCGCTCCCTGGCCCTGTTGGAGGCGGCGGCGAACGCCGCTGGCTCCCCCGGGACGGGGGCGCCGCCAGCCCACGCGGCGGAGCCTGGACGCCCTCCCGGGACTGAACCGGCGCGCGTGGAATTGAAGGTCGGGTCACGGCGGGTCTACCTGGCGCCGGCGGAAATCCTGCTGGTCCGGTCCGCCGGCAATTACATCGAGGTCGTGACCGCCGAGGCCGTCCATCTGGTCCGTCGCACCCTGGCGGATTTCCAGGCGGACCTGCCCGTTGCAGAGTTCGTGCGGGTCCATCGTTCCCATCTGGTGAACCGCGGCGCCATCCTGCGCATCGACAGCCGCCCCTCCGGCGACATGGACCTCACGCTGCGCAACGGGGCCGTCATTCCCGCCAGCCGGCGTTACAAATCAGAGTTGTTCTAGAATAGATGTATGCCCAAGCGATTATCGGGCACGCACCATGAATCGCCGGAGGTATAGGTCTAAGGTCCGTTTGAAGTGGGACCGTGCATTGGGCCAAACTGCGATGGTCGATGGGGTGCGCTGTTCTACAAGGTTTCACACCTTGAGACGAAGTGCCCGCGGAGATGGGTGCCCCAAGTCCGGCCCAACCGGCATTGGTCGGCGTTAACCTTGTTTGTGTGTTGGCTTGGAGGCACTGCCGACCGATGGACGCCTTGTCTTCGCACGCCATTCTGGCAGCGATCGTTGACTCGTCGGATGACGCCATCATCAGCAAGACGCTGGACGGCATCGTCACAAGCTGGAACGCGGCGGCGGAGCGGATGTTCGGCTACACCGCCGAAGAGATGATCGGCCGCAGCGTCACCGTGCTAGCGCCCCCCGGACGGGAGGCGGAAATGCCCAGCATCCTGGCCCGGCTGAAGCAGGGGGAGCGGATCAGTCATTTCGAGACGCTGCGCCGCCACAAGGATGGCCATACGCTGGAGATCTCTCTGAGCGTGTCACCCCTGCATGACAACGAGGGGAACCTGATCGGGGCGTCCAAGATCGCCCGCGACATTTCCCAGCACCGCCGTTCGGAACGGCAGATTTCCTTCCTGATGCAGGAGGTCGACCACCGCGCCAAGAACGCGCTGGCGGTGGTCCAGTCCATCCTGCGCCTGACGCGGGCCGACACGGTCGATGATTTCGTGGCCCTGGTGGAGGGCCGCATTTCCGCGCTGGCCGCCATCCACAGCCAGGTGGCCAGCCGCCAGTGGGTGGGCACCGACCTGGACAGCCTGACCCATATTTCGTTCGATCCTTTCGATCCGGGCGGTTCCCGCGTCACCTGCAGCGGTCCCCAAATGGTGCTGGGGCCCCAGGCGTCTCAGGCCATGGGCTTGGCGCTGTACGAACTGGCCGGCAACGCCGCCCGCTTCGGCGCCCTGAACCATCCGGATGGCCACATCGACCTGTCCTGGCACAGCGATGACGAAGCCCTGTCCCTCAGTTGGCGCGAATGGGGGTTGCGCGATGTCCGCCCGCCCCTGCGTAAGGGCTTCGGCCTCACGGTCTGCCAGTTGCTTTTGGCGGGGCAGTTGGGCGGGCGCCTGAACTTCGACTGGCAGGACGGTGGCCTGGCCCTGGGCATCAGCCTGCCGCGCGCCAACCTGACGGCCTGACGCCCGCGCCGTGGGGCGATCAGGCCAGTTGGGGCCTTTCCGCCAATTGCCCGGCCGGTCGGGGTTTCAGCCCGAACCAGGGCCGCAACGGGTTCACGCGCCGCACCGCCTCATAGACGCAGAAGCAGGCTGCGAAGGTGCCCAGGATCAGCAGCGGCGCCTCCACGCCGTGGGGCAGCGCGGCCTTGGCCACGTAATGGCCCAGGACGACGGTCACCGTCTGGTGGACCAGGTAGAAGGGAAAGACCGCCGGAACCAGATAGCGCAGGGCGGCGCTGTCCCGGGTGAGGTGGCGGGCGCCGAAGCCCAGCACGGCGGCGATGGCCGCCCACTGGTCGGTGGCATAGACGAAGCGCATGACGGCGCGCAACGCCTCCGGCGGGACGGCATCGTCGGCGCGGTAGATCCAGGCATAGGTCGCGAAGGCGGCATAAGCCGGCAGCGCCACTGCCAGCGCGGGCCAGCGCAGGCGCATGAACCCCTGGCGCAGGCTTTCGACGGGGGCCGTGAGGAAGCCGAACAGGAAGGCGCTGAACGACAAGGCATGGTCGTACCAGTCGTTGACGATCCAATGCGTCATGGGGAACCGGCTCAACAGGGCAAAGCGGATCACTCCCAGGAACAGGATGGGTAGCACCAGCAGGCGCCAACCGCCCAAGGCCCATTCAACGCCGCGCTCCAGCCGTTTCAGCGCCGGCCCCGCCACGGCCAGCAGGGCGCACAGCACCAGGGTGTAGGCCAGAAGATAGGCCACGAACCACATGTGGTTGTAGGTGGGCGTCATCAGGCAGTCGGTCCCCCGGCACCAATGGCCGCTGCCGGTGACGTACCTCAGGTAAAAGTCGGCGTAGGGCAGGGCCTGGTCCGGCACCTTCTCCACGATCTCGAAAAAGCTCTGCGGCGGGACGATCACAAAGATGGCCAGAAGCAGCGGTGGCAGCAGCCGCGCCACCCGGGCCCGGGTCAGCGCCCGCACGTCCGTCGTGCCGGCGATAGCCATTTTGCCAGCCAAGAAACGCGTGGCGGCGCCTGAAACCAGGAACAACAAGGTCAGCCGCCACGGGCTGGTCAGCATCATGACGGGTTCCAGCGCGGGCACCGGATGCGGGCTTTTCACATGCCAATCCCAGGGCACGTAGAACATGCCGACGTGATAGAGGATCAGCAGGAAGAAGGTGATGACCCGGATCCAGTCCAGGTCATACCGGCGCGTCGAGGGGGAGGCAGGGGCGGAAACGGACATCGGCGGCGCATCCTCATGATCAAGCTGGCCGTGCGACCAGCGTTGGCGCTACGCTGCATCCACCCGGCAGCCCGCCCCAAGGCCGGTGGGCACCGGCGGCGGGACAAAAGGCGCGGATGGGGATTGAACGGCGATGTCCACGGCACCAACGGTGGGACCAGCGGCGCAAGCGGTGATGCTACCAGGGTGGCGGCTGTCGGCGCGGGGCACCTGGGCGCTGGTGTGGCTGGCCTTCTACCTCCTGCCCACCACGGTGAACATTTTCTCGGTGCTCACGGAGCACGAGCGCGGCGGCGCCAACCCCATCGCGGTCTGGGAACCGATCAGTTGGGAGTATTCCAGCGCCATCGGCGGCTTCGCCGCCCTGCCGCTGGTCTATCTGGCCGTCAATCGGTCCGCTTGGGCCCGTGCACCCTGGCGTACCGTAGGGCTGCACATCGTCACGATGCTGGGCTACAGCACCGTGCATGTCACCATCATGATGGGGCTTCGATCCATTCTCTATGGGCTCGTGGGCTGGACCTATCATGTGGGGCCGCTGACCCGCGAATTTCCCTATGAACTCCGCAAGGACACCATAACCTACCTGGTCGCCACCGCCATCCTGACCATGGGGCGCCAATTGGTGCGCCTGTCGCGGGTGGTCGCCTTGGTGGAGGCACAGCAGGCGGCGGGGGCGGCGCCCCTCCCGGCACCCACACCGCCCGTGGAGCCGCCGCCGCGCCTGGAACTGAAGGTCGGCACCCGGCGGGTGTTCGTGGCGCCGCAGGAGATCCTCCAGGTCAGCGCCGCCGGCAAATATGTGGAGGTCATGACGGCGGAGCGGGTGCATCTGGTGCGCCGGTCCCTGGCCGACATCCAGGCCGAGTTGCCGCCCCAGCTGTTCGTGCGCGTCCACCGCTCCCGCCTACTGAACCGAGCGGCCATCCAGCGCATGGACAGCCGCCCCTCCGGCGACCTGGACATCACGCTGACCACCGGCCTGACCGTAACCGCCAGCCGACGCTTCAAGGCGGATCTGCTGGAGGGCTGACAAGCGCTTATGCGTCAGTTCTTGGACGCAGCCTTCTTGTCCAGCGAGGGGCAGCTATCGACCGGACCTCGGGTCCAGCGCATAGGTGGATGACGTTCTCCCGGCACAGCGGGACAGGCGACGTAACCGCGGTTGGTCACGATTTCTTCCACAGTGATCGCGGTGATGAGAGGCGAGGTGAAGGTTAAAATAATTCCCAGCATCGCCAATCCCATGCATAGCGTCGCGGCGTCAATGCGCTTTGCCTGCTTCGTCACCCGGGGCTGTCCCCGTCTACGCGGCCCAAAATCTGGGGTAGGGCAGAGTGCAAGTGCTGCAAACGCGAGGCATGTTACAGATATCGACAGTTCCTTGATGTGCATGAGCTGTAATTCAATCAATCGCTCATTATTGCTTATATCACGGACCAGGGGAATCAAAGCCGACAACCCAAGCCATAACATGCAAGCACCAGGTAGCGCGAAACCAAGAAAAAATATGGCGCGTTGAACCCAAGGCCTTCGCAAAATCGACTTCCACATCACCAGTGCGCCAGTTCCCACCGCACCCAGTCCGCTTTGCGACCAAGTTTGGCGGCGATTTGGTCCACATCCTGAAATAGGTCCTGAACGATATGGCTGTTAGATAGCTGATGGAAACGCAGCTCAGCCTCTGCTCCCAATTCTTCATAGGCAAGCTTTAATTTCTGCAACCCGCTATCATATAAATCTCCCAATTTATCACTTATGCCAAAATACTGGTCAATTTCAAAAAGCGCAGCAGCCACTATCACCCCTACTGCCAGCGCTACGAGAATTGGACCGCAAGCGAAACTTGTAACAAATACTGCCACTCCTGTTGCCGCCCCCGTTGCACCGCCAATAGTTGAGGTGGCTATTGCGGTACCGACAGCTGTTGCAAGCAACACAGACGGGATATCAACTGTCAAACTTCCCAATAGCTGCCCTAAAGTGGCATTATCCCGTATAATGTAATCTGCTATATCAACAGCGACGACGAGATAAATCCCAAAGCGCGCGGATTCTTTTGCCGCCGCCCGAATACCCGGCTTTCCAAGCTGCATTTCAACAATTTTTGGGTTGTCAACACGCTATCTAGTTCCCGTCAGTATTCTTCGACCTTCTGGCCAACCCTTAATAACGACAAGATCTCCATTTTTACCATGCATAAATAAAACACGCGCACCCTTCCAGGACTTTACATCATTTGCTAATTTATAAATCAATTTAGCACTGCCAAAAGAATCCTTAAATGGTCCAGTCCACAGCTTTCCTTGATTCTCATATTCCCTCAATAAATTATCAGCTTCACTCATAGACAGCTCATGACCAACAACCTTTTCTTCCAACCAGATGCGCAATGTGTTTTTTTCATCAAATACGAAAATGCGCTCAGATGAAGTAACAGTGGCCATCACCATCCTCCCTTGAAAATGGCGCTTGTTTCACAGCCCGGGCACGGATGAGAGGCCAGGGCGCAATGTCCAAGGCGAAGTAGCAGTGATGCACAAGCTGTCAAGGCCTGCGGCTTTTTGTCCTGCCGTTGTGCCAAGGCGGGATGGTGTCCCTAATTCCAGTCACCCGCCGCCGGCCTCATTCTCCCGCACGAAGCGGACGATGGCGGCGGTGATGCCGGGGTTGATGGCCAGGCCAGGGTCGGTGTAGGTGGCCAGGTTGCCGGCGCGGTCGTTCAAGGGGGCGTTCTTCAGGACGTGGTTCACGGCCTCCAGCCGTTCCAGACGCACGCCCTGGCGCGCTTGGGACAGGCGGACGGCGTCGGACATATCGACCTGCACGTCGTTGGTCCCTTGCAGCACCAGTACGGGCGCCGTGGTGCGGGCCAACTCGGCGGCCGGGTCGCGGGTCAGTTCGGAGATCAGGTAGGGCTGAACGCTGGGACGGAACAGGCTCATCAGCGGCGGCGGTACCTTGGTCACCGGCCGGCCCTGTTCCAGCAGGGTGATGGCCTCCAGCGCGGCTTTCTGTACCTCCAGCGGCAGGTCCGTACGCGGCAACTGCTGGCGCAGCAGATCACCGAACGTACGGCCGGGGGTGGCCACCAGGATCAATCCGGCCACGGGCACCCGCTGCGCCAGCAAGGTGACGGTCAGCCCGCCCTCGCTGTGCCCCAGCAGGAAGACAGGGCCGATGCCCGGCTGGGCGCGCAGGAAAGCCAACCATTGGCCGGCATCCTGCACATAGGTGTCCAGCCGCAAATCCTCTTCCCGGACCAGGGCGCCCTTGCTGGCGCCCACGCCGCGCTTGTCGATCCGCAGGCTGGCGATGCCCTTCAGAGCCAGGGTTTGCGCCAACTGGCGCAAGGCGTCGGTCCGCAATGACGGGCCGTTGCCGTTGCGGTCGACGGGGCCGGACCCGGGGAGCATCAGCACCGCCGGAATGGGGCCCGGCGGCGCCATGTCCGGCAGTTCCAATGTGCCCGCCAACGGGCCGGGGCCACCGTTGATGGCCACCTCCTGCTCGACGGCGCGGGCCG
This sequence comes from Nitrospirillum karajorum, assembly GCF_036348415.1. Classification (NCBI taxonomy): domain Bacteria; kingdom Pseudomonadati; phylum Pseudomonadota; class Alphaproteobacteria; order Rhodospirillales; family Azospirillaceae; genus Nitrospirillum; species Nitrospirillum karajorum. The sequence continues at coordinate 9,341 of NZ_JAZBQB010000003.1, read as the reverse complement.
GCCCGCTGGCGATCAGCAGCGCCAGCGCCAAAGCCCATCCCCAATGTCCTGGCCGCATCGCCCGCCCTCCGTCACGCACCGCCTGGGGCGGATGCCGGAAACGGCGCCACCAGGCCCAAATAGAGATCCCGCATGCGCCGCCCCACCTCGGCCTCGCCAAATTCCGGGTCCACCACGGCGCGGCTGACCAGGCTAAGCCGGCGGCGCAGGGCCGCATCCTGCGCCAGGCGCGACAACGCGGCCGCCAGGGCCGCTGGATCGCGCGGCGGGGCCAGCAGGGCGTTGCGGCTCTCCACCGCCACCTCACGGCTGCCCGGCACGTCGGTGGCCACGATGGCGCGGCCACAGGCCGCCGCCTCCAGCAGGCTCTTAGGCACGCCTTCCCCCCGCGGGAGGCGAGAACGGCGATATGGGCACGAGCCCAGACGGTCCGCACGTCGCTGACGGCGCCCAGCCATTCGATGCCGGGCTCCGCCCCCCAGGCCCGCAGCGTGGCCTCGGGAATGGCGGCGGGACTGTCGGCATCAGGCGCACCGGCCAGCAGCAGGCGCAAATCGACCCCTTGGGCCCTGACCTGGCGCACGGCCGCCACCAGGTCCTCCACGCCTTTCAAGGTCAGCATGCGTGAGACCTGGGCGCAGGTCACCGGCCCGATCGGCTCGGCCAGTTCCTCATAATGGGTGAGATCGACGCCGGAGCCGCGGATGAGGCGCGGGGATGGCGGGCGGGGCCAGCCAGCGGCCAGCAGGGCGGCATCGTCGCCGTTCTGCACGACCAGCGCATGGCGCCGCCGCCAGCCGGCGGCGTTCAGGGCCAGGCGCAGCAGCCCCCGGCCCAGGGCCGCCTTGGTACCGGCGCCGGAAAGGCCCAGGCCCAGGCCCGCCAGCGTGGCGACCACGCGGGTGTCCCGCAGGTCGTCGGGGAACCCTCCCAGGAAAAGGGCGAAACCACCCAGCACCGTGGGCTTCACCGCGATGTGGTGAATGATGGTCGGCCTTTCCCGCCGGTATAGCCGCGCCAGCCGGCGGATGTCGCCCAGGGCGCGTAGGGGATTGAAGCTGCCCCGCCGCCAGGGCAGGGGAATGACGCGGAACCCTTCCGCCGCGATGGCGGCGGCATCCTTGCCCACGCGGCAGGCCACCGCGACGTCGAACCCGGCATCCCGCGCCGCCCGCGCGGTGGGCAGCCGATGGGAGCGGAAGTACCAGTCCTCCGTCACGACAAAAAGCAAGGTTGGGCGCGGGGCGTCGGACATGGTGGCCAAGGTCGGAGGGATCGGGAACATGGCGGGGAACGGGATAGGTTCTAACGGTTTTCCAGGCCGCTGTCGTATACGACCTGCCAGGCGGTTACACCACCGGGGCGTGGCGAAGGCTGGGCGGCCAGTGATAAGATTTGCAGTAGCCCTAGCGGGCCGAAGGCTATGGCGCCTGTGGCGCGGACTATTCTAAGGTGATATCTTACCTTAGGAAATTCAGTCAATTGCCTGATATAAAACAAAATATATCCTGAGAAAGCGGATGAGGATGACACAACGCCCGCGTTTTCACCTGGCTTTCCCCGTCCACGATCTGACGGCCGCCCGTGCCTTTTACGGCGACCTGTTGGGATGCCCCGAGGGGCGCAGTTCACCGGATTGGGTGGATTTCGACTTGTACGGCCATCAGATCGTGGCGCATTTGGTTCACGACCGGGGCGCCGACCGGAACCAAAACCCGGTCGATGGGTACGACGTACCGGTGCCGCATTTTGGCCTGATCCTGGCCTGGGATGACTGGACGGCGCTGGCCGACCGCCTGCGGAACGCCGGCCAGGCGTTCGTGATTGAACCGTACATCCGCTTCAAGGGCCAAGTGGGGGAACAGGGTACCATGTTCCTGTATGACCCGAGCAGGAATGCCTTGGAATTCAAAGCCTTCCGCGACGAGTCTCTCATCTTCGCCAAATAGGGGCCCAATAGCACACGACAGTCGCCAGGTTTTTTCCGGCGGCTCTGTCGGAAGCGGCCTTACTGGACCGTCCTGGGAAGAACCGGCGCCAAGCCGGCCCATCCCATTCGCCGGAGGAACGTCCCATGCTGTATGCCATCCTGTGTTACCACCGCGAAGATGTCGTCGGCTCCTGGACCAAGGAGGAGGATGACGCCGTGATGGCCAAGCTGGCACTGGTGCACGAGAAGCTGGCGCGGGAAGGGCGGCTGGGCCCGGTGGCCCGGCTGCTGCCCACCACGGCCGCCACCACGCTGCGCAAGGACAGCGACCCGCCGCTGGTGATCGACGGCCCCTTCGCCGAGACCAAGGAACAACTGCTGGGCTTCTACCTGGTCGAGGGGGAGACGCTGGAACAGGTCCTGGACACGGCGCGTGAACTGGGCCGCGCAAACCCCGGCGGCTGCTACGAAATCCGCCCCGTCGGCCTTTATCATCCCGCGCCGTCCGCTGGGGCCTGAGTCATGACCGGGCCCCTCGACATGGCCTGGATCGACACAGCCCTGGCGGCGGCCCGTCCCCAGGCCATGGGCGCCTTGCTGCGCTATTTCCGTGACCTGGACACGGCCGAGGAAGCGTTTCAGGAGGCCTCGCTGCGGGCGCTGACCGCTTGGCCACGCAACGGCCCCCCCGCGATCCCGCCGCCTGGCTGATCTTCGTCGGCCGAAACGCCGCGCTGGACGGTGTCCGTCGCCAGGCACGCCAGCAGCCCTTGCCGGCGGAAGATGTCATGACCGCCGCCGACGGCGCGGGGGATGCGGAAGCTGCCCTGGCCGAACGCCTGGACGACGCCGGCTATCGTGACGACATCCTGCGCCTGCTGTTCATCTGCTGCGCGCCGGACCTGCCGACCACCCAGCAGATCGCGGTGGCCTTGCGCATCGTCTCCGGCCTCAGCGTGGCGGACATCGCCCGCGCTTTCCTGGTCGGGGAGAGCGCCATGGAACAGCGCATCACCCGGGCCAAGGCGCGCATCGCGCGGTCGGGCGTGCCGTTCGAGACGCCGGGCGCGCCGGAACGGGCGCGGCGGCTGGGAACCGTTGCCGCCATGCTCTACCTGCTGTTCAACGAGGGCTATTCCGCTGGCGGTGACACGGCGGAACGACGCGCGCCCCTGGCGCATGAGGCGATCCGCCTGGCGCGCCTGCTGCTGCGCCTGTTCCCGGCGGAGCCGGAGATCATGGGCCTGCTGGCGCTGATGCTGTTGCAGCAGTCCCGCGCCGCCGCCCGTTTCGACGCCCAGGGTAACGCCATCCTGCTGGACGATCAGGACCGTCGCCGCTGGAGCGCCCCGATGATCGCGGAAGGCCTGGCCCTGATCGACAAGGCCATGCGCCACGGCCAGCCGACCCCGTACCTGGTGCAGGCCGCGATCGCCGCCCTGCATGCCCGCGCGTCCAGCGCCGCCGAGACGGACTGGTCGCAGATCGACCTGCTGTACGCCACGCTGGAGCATATCCAGCCGTCGCCGGTGGTGACGCTGAACCGTTCCGTCGCCACGGCCAAACTGCGGGGGCCGGCGGCGGCGCTGGCCATGATCGAACCGCTGGGCGATCGGCTGGGGGGCTATTTCCACTTCTTCGGGGCCAAGGGCGCCTATCTGAGCCAATTGGGACGGACGGCGGAGGCGCGGGTGGCCTTCGACCGCGCCATCGCGCTGGCCCATACCCCGGCCGAAGCCGCCCACATCCGCCAGCATCTGGATCGTCTAATGGGCGAGGCGGCGCCCGTTCAAAAATAAATCGCGAAAAATCGCGGGCCCCTGTCGGAATCACCCGGGGATCATCGTCCTTGGGATGGCCCGCCCATGGCGGCCGCCACTCGTCCCCATTGGGACCCAAGGAAACGGGAGCAGGTGATCATGTCAGACAGCATCCAACCCACGCAGCAGGGCGTCATTCCCCATCTGGTGGTCGGCGACGCCAAGGCGGCGCTGGCGTTTTACGTGCAGGGCCTGGGCGCGGAGGAGGTCTTCCGCATGCCGGAAAAGGACGGTGACCGCCTGCTGCACGCGGAGATCCGCGTGAATGGCGCCCGTGTCTTCCTCTGCGACGATTTTCCGGAATACCGGGCGGAGATGGGCGGGACCGGCGCCCCACCCACGACGCTGAAAGGCACCAGCGTGTTCCTGCACCTGGAGGTCGCCAATTGCGATGCCGCCATGGACAGGGCGGTGACCGCCGGCGCCGCCGTGGCCATGCCGGCCATGGACGCCTTCTGGGGCGCCCGTTATGGCCAGATCCGTGATCCTTATGGCCATATATGGAGCTTCGCCCATCCTTTGGGCGCGCCGGGCGAGGCATGCCCCTTGGCCACCGCTGGCGAGGCCGGCTGAGCATTCCGCCAGGACAAGCGGCGCCTGGCAAACCCGACCCGCTATAAATCCACCCATGACCAACAGGGATGCGCACCATGCCCGAGACGCCCATATTCCGCCTGTCCCGCCGTTTCGCGGCGCCGCCCCGCCTGCTGTGGTCGGCTTATACGGAACCGGAGCGCTTGCGCCTGTGGTGGGGGCCCAGGGGCTTCCGCTGGGTGCGCGGCGATCTGGACCTGCGGCCGCACGGGACCTTTTTCTACGGGATGAAAGCACCGGAGGAAGCCGGGGGCGCCATCATGTGGGGCAAGTGGACCTTCAGGGACATCGTGGCGCCCACGGTGGCGGCATCCGGTGTGCTGTCCTTCAGCGTCTCCTTCACCGATCCGGATGGCCAAGCGATACGCCATCCCATGAGCCCAACGTGGCCGCTGGCGTTGCTCAGCACCACCACCTTCGTCGTTGACGCGGGCGGCACCCGGTTGGATTGCACCGCGGTCCCCATCGACGCCACACCGGAGGAACAAACGACCTTCGCCGCCGGCATGGACAGCTTGCACCAAGGCTGGAGTGGGACGTTGACTCAGTTGGAAGACTATCTGATCCGGGCACAGGCCGCGTAACCTTCGGAAGACGTAATCGGGACGACGTGAAAAGGCCGGGCCTGATCAGGCGCCGGCCTTTTCATCCAAGGGATGCCGTCTGCACGGGCGCGCGGCCATGGGGATGCCACGAGAGGCGCCTCAGTTCAGTCTATCTTTCCCCTGCAATCGCGCCAGCAGGGCCTGGATGTCAGCGGGCAGGGGCTCGGCCACCATGTCGCAGAACATTTCCCGAACCTGATCATCCACGTCATTGCGGGCGGCATCATAGCGGTTGGCATAGGCCACCGGTCGCTGACCAAGCGTCGCCATGGCGGGGGCCAGGACCGGATAACGCTGAAATTCTATGCTCTTCAACCGCTTAGTCATGGCATCCTTCCTGTGACATCGGGCCTATGCCCTTCGTACCGTCCTTAAAGTCTCCAGCGGCGGCTTTGTTCCACGCGGCTGAGCGGATGATGCCCCTTCCGTTTAGGCCGGTCAGGGCAGGCGATGGGGCGTTGGGTGTAGGGAAGGGGCGGCACATTACCGCAAAATTGCCATTCCTCTCCTTTGAACAGACCAGCCCAGGGTGCGCTGGACAGTTTGCCGCATAACCGGATCGTAATAGATCATCCGCCAAATAGACCGAATAAATACAGCGATAAACATAGCGTTTTTCCCGAAATACGGAGGGACGCGATCGACGGCGTTTGCCTATAGTCTCTCAACGATACGGACGAATTTTGGGGGTAACGAACCTCGACATCGCCCACAATCACCTGCGATTTCTTGATGACGTCAGAAACGCAGCGGGCTTTCACAAAAAGGGGTGATCCATGCCATCCGCTGAGACGACGCCCACCTTCCGTGACGACCTGGTGAAACTCATCCCCGCCATGCGGGCCTTCGCCCGGTCATTGACCAACAACGCCGCCGACACCGACGATCTCGTGCAGGACGCAATCGTCCGGGCTTGGTCCCATGCCGAGCAGTTCACGCCGGGCACCAACCTGCGCGCCTGGCTCTTCACCATTTTGCGGAATCGGTATTATTCAGTCGCCAAGCACCAGCAGCGCGAGGTGGGCGATCCGGACGGCGTGCATACAGCGCGTCTGACCATAGGCCCCTCCCAAGAATGGGGCATCGCCAGTCGTGAGTTGAAGGCGGCGCTGATGAAACTGCCCGTGGAACAGCGGGAAGCGCTGGTCCTGGTGGGCGGCGCCGGCGCCAGCTACGAGGAAGCGGCGGAAATTTGCGGCTGCGCGCTCGGCACCATCAAAAGCCGCGTCAACCGCGGTCGCGCCCGCCTGGCGGACATCATGGGCATGGACCCGGGTGATACCGGCTTGGGCACGCCCACCGGCTTGGGCACCAGCAGCGCCTGGGATACGCGCCCGGTCAGCAGCCATTGAGCCTCTGTCGCCCCATCATAGCGCAACCTGGCAAAAGGATTTAGGTGAAGTGCCTGACAGGAAACCTTGGTCGCGGGACGTCCACCAGTGGCGGCGCATGTCCCTGCAATGGCTGGGCGCCGGAGATCCGGGGGTGGCCGGGCATGGCCCCAGCGACGCGACACCACCCGTCATCGGGGACGGGTACCCGGCGCCGCTGATGTGGGCGCGGGCCTGTGGGGCCTTCATCGTCCACCCTATGCCGACCGCCCGCGCCGCGTGAAGGTTGGCCACCGAAGGGTGGGCGGGACGAAGGTCCCGATCGCTCATCACGATCCAGCCCATCACCAACCTCCCAGCCGGCACCACCCAACCAGGAGACTGACACTTCTACTTTGCTCTGGACTGACAGTTTAACTTTGCGGTGGGCTCAAGTCGAAGTGCGACATGGCTTTTTCATCCTAACCAACCGCCCCAAGTTCCGCGAGCTTGGCGTGGAAGACCTCCGCTGGCGTTCGGTAGTTAAGGCATCGGCGAGGCGTCGCATTGAGGCGCTCGCACAGAGCCGACAGCGCGCCGGGGGATCGATCCCCCGGCGCGCTGTCGAGCGGCAGATGTCGCCGGACCCGGCCGTTGGCGTTCTCCACGCCGCCCTTCTGCCAAGGACTGTGCGGATCGCAGAAGTAACAGTCCGCAGGAACAGCCCGATAGCCCATGAACTCGGTACCGCGATCAAAGGTGATGGTTTGCCGGGCGGGCGCGGGCAGGGACGTCAGGAGAGCCGATAGACTGGCCGCCAACGGCCCAGCCCGGCGATCCTCATTGGCTTGCAGGATGAGATAGCGGCTCTGGCGCTCCTGCAAAGAGGTCACGTTGGCTTCACCGAATGCCCTGGCAAACAGAACCAGGTCGCATTCCCAATGGCCGAACTCACTGCGATCCGCCACGCTGGCAGGCCGGGCGGTAATCCAACGTTCCGGCGGGATCGCACCCTGGCGGGGCTTGCGGCCCCGCAGTCGGCGTCGGCGATGCCTGGCCATCGCTAGAAGGGCAAACAGACCGTCGCGCCGGCCTTCGGCACTGTAAACATACCTGTAGATGGTCTCATGAGAAACACAGCCGACAACCTCCGGCTCCACCTTCAGCCGCCCAGCGATCTGTTCCGGCGACCAGCCCGCACGAAGCTTCGACAGCACGTGGGCCAGAAGCGCCGGATTACGGGCCAGCTTGGCACAGCCATACCGCCGACGGCCCGCCGCCCGATGCGCCGCCACGCAATAGTAGCCACGATAGCCATGGCCCCAGCGGTCTCGCTCCGCCGTGTGGTAGAAGTGACGCGCAATCTCCCGATAGACCGTCGACCGGTGCCGACCCAGCGTCGAGGCCAGGGCCGCAACCGAGAGACCGGCAGCAAGACCGGCCTCAATCAGCCGACGTTCCGACAAATCCAGGTGAGAGTAGTGAGACCCCATCTGCGACCTCCTGTCCAACTCACTGAGAACGTTGGAAAGTCGCACTTCGTTTTTGAGTCCACCCGCCTACAAACAGTGTTTCAACCGGATAGAAGTGTCAGGGTGTCCCGCAAAGTAGAACTGTCAGTGCTGGGGGTGGGCGGGGAGCGGAGCCGAAGGCGCAGCGGACCGGCCACCCCCAACACGCAGCGACGTCGAGCCCCTCTTGCGACCCGGCTTTCCCCCCGTCTTGGCGTAACCGATGCGCTCGCTGTGGGTCTGCACCTGGGGCGCAAGCCTGGTGTCCTGCATCGTCTTAATCTCTGCCAGAACCGCCGACAGCCGCTTGTTCTCAACCACCGCCCCCAGGCTCACCCGCTGGCTCTTGTCGAACTCGGTGTAGGGCAGGGCAACGCCCTGCCAGCGGAACTCCACCCGGCCGTCGGCAAAGGCGTAGCTGTCCACATACTGCCCCACCAACCCCCGCGTCACCGCCGTCTCTTCCAGCATCACCCGCCGGCGCTCATACGACAGCGTCAGCTGCCGCCCCACATATCGCCGCTCCCGCCAGCACAGGATGTCCCCCAACCGCTCAGCCAAAGCCCCCAGCGGCCGGTGCAAATCCTCCGGCCGGGCAGGGACCACGGCAAACTGGGCATTGAAGCGTTCCATGAACCCTTCCAGGAAAGCGTTGCCAACCGCCATATCGCTGATCCCGGCAAGCCGCAGCTCCTTCACCAGCCGATCCTGCAGCGTCCGGTTCACCCGCTCAACCCGGCCCTTCGCCTGGCTGGAGTTCGCGCACAAAACCTCAATCCCCAGTTCCGCCATGGCCCGCCCGAACTGCGTCAGGCCCTGACCTGTCCGCGCCTCCGTCTTCGCCACCCGGAAAACCGTGTGCTTGTCGGAATAAAACGCCAACGGCCGACCATGCCGAACCAGGTACCCCTCCAACGCCGCGAAGTAGCTGAACGCGCTCTCCGACGCCACAAACCGCAACTGCATCAGCCGACCCGTCGCGTCATCGATGAACACAAGCAAGCTGCACGGCCCAGCACGGTCCTCAAACCACCGGTGCTCACTGCCATCGATCTGTATCAGCTCCCCCAGGCATTCCCGCCGCAGGCGAGGGCGGTGGAACTGCCGCCGCTGCGCTCGTGACCGCCACAGCCCAGCCGACGCCATCCAACCCCGCAGCGTCTCCCGCGACACCTCCAGCCCATGACGCTCCGCCAGCTTCTCCGCCGCCAGCGTCGGACCAAAATCCCCGTAATGCCGCTGCACCAGTTCCAGCGCCAGCTCCCGAACCCCACCATCCAGACGATGGTTCGACGGGCGACCGCGCGCCTGGTGCACCAACGCGCCGCCGCCACCATCCCGATACCGCCGCAGCAAGCGCCATACCTGCCGCTCGCTCAAGCCCAGAACAACCGCAGCGGACGACGCCGTCAGACGGCCGCCAACCACATCCCCAAGAACCTCCACCCGCCGAACTTCCCGATCGCTCATCACCACCCAGCCCATCACCAACCTCCCAGCCGGCACCACCCAACCAGGAGACTGACACTTCTACTTTGCTCTGGTCTGACAGTTTAACTTTGCGCCTACAC
>NZ_JAZBQB010000002.1:1410000-1417659 GCF_036348415.1 Nitrospirillum karajorum | reverse complement strand
TGCGGCGTAGGCCGCAGGGTGCTGACGGCCTCGTCGCCCGGGCCGTAATTCCCGGTCAGGCCGCCACGGCGGGTGTCGCCGCCGCCTTGAGTGTCCAGCGCCAGGGCAGCAATTCGTCGAGCCGGTGGGCCGGGTGCGCGGCAATCCGGGCTAGGACGTCGGCCAGCCAGGCCTGCGGGTCGACGCCGTTCATCTTGGCGGTGACGATAAGGCTGTACAGGGCGGCGGCACGCTGGCCGCCGCGGTCGGAGCCACAGAACATCCATGACTTCCGTCCGAGCGCAATGCCGCGCAAGGCGCGTTCGGCGGCATTGTTCGACAGGCAGACGCGGCCGTCGTCCAGGAACAGGGTGAAGGCAGACCATCGCTTCAGGATATAGTCGATGGCCTTGGCGAGGTCGTGGCCACGGGACAGCTTGGCGCGCTGCTCGTGCAGGTAGGCCCGCAGGTCCTCGACCAGCGGCTTGCTCACTTCTTGGCGGACCGCCCGGCGTTCGTCCGCGCTCTTGCCATTGATCGGCCGCTCGATGTCGAACAGGGCATCGATGCGGCGCACCACCTCGATGGCGATGGGCGAGAGCGCGATCGTCTTCTTGCCCGCCGCCTGGCGCCGGGCGTTCTCCTCAAGATCGGCCATGGCGAAGAACGGCCGCCGGGCATGCACCCAGCATCCCGCCTCCCGGATGGGGCCGGGACTTCGGTCGGCCGCGTAAAGCGCGCGATAGCCGTCAAAGGCGTCGGCCTGGAACAGCCCGGCATATCCGGCCAGGTGGCCCTGCGGATGCTCGCCCTTGCGGTCGCGCGAGTAGCGGAACAGCGCCGCCGGCGGCGCCGTCCCGCCGAACGGCCGGTCGTCACGGACATAGACCCAGCAGCGCCCGGTGTCGGTCTTGCCCTTGGCCAGGACCGGCACGGTCGTATCATCGCCATGCAGGCGCTCCGCCGCCATCACATGGGCCTCGACCCGCCGCAGCAGCGGCTCCAGCGCGGCACAGCTCGCCCCCACGGCGTCGGCCATGGTCGACAGGCTGACCGGCACGCCTTCCAGCGCATAGCGCTCGGCCTGCCGGTTCAGCGGCTGGTGCTGGCCGAATTTCTCAAACAGGATCATCGCCAGCAGGCTGGGGCCCGCCCATCCCCGGGGAATGGCATGGAAGGGGGCGGGGGCCTGGCTCACCTTCTCGCAGTCCCGGCAGCTGAACTTCTCCCGCACCGTCTCGACCACCTTCCACTGGCGCGGGATCACTTCCAGCGTCCGGGTCACGTCCTCGCCCAGCTTGCGCAGCCGCGTGCTGCCGCAACAGCCACAGGCCGTCGGCGGATCGATCACCACCCGCTCACGCGGCAGATGGTCGGGGAATGTGGCGCGCTCGGCATGCTTGCGGGTGAAGCCCGCCACGGTCGTGGTCTTGGCGACGGCGGTCTCCGCCGCCAGCTCGTCCTCGGTGGCGCTGGCCTCCAGTTCCTCGAACCGCAGGGCCAACTGATCGACCAGCCGCGCCGACCGTTCCGAGCGCTGGCCATAAACCTGGCGCTCCAGCTGGGCGATCCGCAGCTTCTGGTGCGCGATCAGGGCCAGGTCTTCCGACGCCCGCGCCCGTGCCACCGCCAGCTCCGCCGCCGCTTCCAGCGCCTGCGCGCGCGCCATCACCAGTGCTGCTTTCAGCGCATCGATGTCGTCCGGCATGGGGGCATGATCGGTATCCATGACGCTGAGTGAATCATGAATCCGCCCCCGCCGCTCCTGGAAAGTGGCGCTGGTCGACCCTATCCGGCACTGCTCGGCCGCCAGGTGTGCCGGGGGTTGCGCCAATCGATGCCGTCGAGCAGATAGGCCAGCTGCGCCGCCGATATCCCCACCACGCCGTCGGCCGGTGACGGCCACAGGAAGCGCCCCTTCTCCAGCCGCTTGGCGTAAAGCGACATGCCCAGGCCGTCATGCCACAGGATCTTGATCAGGTCGCCCCGGCCGCCCCGGAAGACGTAAAAGTCACCCGCGTGCGGATCGCGGCCCAGCGCCTCCTGCACCTGCAGGGCCAGGCCGGTCATCCCCCGCCGCATGTCCGTCCGGCCCACCGCCAGCCAGACCCGCACCCCCGACGGCACCGGGATCATCGCCGCTCCAGAACATCAAGCACACGGCGGAGCGCCTTGCCATCAACCGTGGCCTCAACCCGAAGGCGGTAGCCGTTCGGCAACTCGATCTCGATCCGCCCAGCATCCGCCGGTGCCGACCTCTTCTCCGCGCTTCGCACGTCCGTGATCGTCACCGGCAGCAACGCGGGGCCGGCCTCACACGTAGGGGCCAGCAGACCATCGCCATACTGCCGCCGCCAGATGAACAGCTGGTTGGTGTTCACGTCGTAACGCCGCGCGACCACCGAAGCCGACGCGCCCGGCTCGAACGACGCCGCCACGATCTCACGCTTCAGCGCTTCACTCCACGTCCGACGCCGGCGCTTGCCGCCCATCGTGTCCATTATCCCGCTCGTGGACACTTCACACCCTCACAGGCCAGATCTCCTGCCATCTTCAGCGAGCGGTATCACAGATGGAAGGCGGCCCTCAGCGGAGGGGTACCGATCATCCGCTGCACACACAGGCTCACGACATCATGAGCGTATCGTGGACCGGATGGCACCATGCCGCCATGGTCGTCCGCGTTTAACCGGACGTAGTCGGTTCACAGCGTAAGCATGCGGCGTAGGCCGCAGGGTGCTGACGGCCTCGTCGCCCGGGCCGTAATTCCCGGTCAGGCCGCCACGGCGGGTGTCGCCGCCGCCTTGAGTGTCCAGCGCCAGGGCAGCAATTCGTCGAGCCGGTGGGCCGGGTGCGCGGCAATCCGGGCTAGGACGTCGGCCAGCCAGGCCTGCGGGTCGACGCCGTTCATCTTGGCGGTGACGATAAGGCTGTACAGGGCGGCGGCACGCTGGCCGCCGCGGTCGGAGCCACAGAACATCCATGACTTCCGTCCGAGCGCAATGCCGCGCAAGGCGCGTTCGGCGGCATTGTTCGACAGGCAGACGCGGCCGTCGTCCAGGAACAGGGTGAAGGCAGACCATCGCTTCAGGATATAGTCGATGGCCTTGGCGAGGTCGTGGCCACGGGACAGCTTGGCGCGCTGCTCGTGCAGGTAGGCCCGCAGGTCCTCGACCAGCGGCTTGCTCACTTCTTGGCGGACCGCCCGGCGTTCGTCCGCGCTCTTGCCATTGATCGGCCGCTCGATGTCGAACAGGGCATCGATGCGGCGCACCACCTCGATGGCGATGGGCGAGAGCGCGATCGTCTTCTTGCCCGCCGCCTGGCGCCGGGCGTTCTCCTCAAGATCGGCCATGGCGAAGAACGGCCGCCGGGCATGCACCCAGCATCCCGCCTCCCGGATGGGGCCGGGACTTCGGTCGGCCGCGTAAAGCGCGCGATAGCCGTCAAAGGCGTCGGCCTGGAACAGCCCGGCATATCCGGCCAGGTGGCCCTGCGGATGCTCGCCCTTGCGGTCGCGCGAGTAGCGGAACAGCGCCGCCGGCGGCGCCGTCCCGCCGAACGGCCGGTCGTCACGGACATAGACCCAGCAGCGCCCGGTGTCGGTCTTGCCCTTGGCCAGGACCGGCACGGTCGTATCATCGCCATGCAGGCGCTCCGCCGCCATCACATGGGCCTCGACCCGCCGCAGCAGCGGCTCCAGCGCGGCACAGCTCGCCCCCACGGCGTCGGCCATGGTCGACAGGCTGACCGGCACGCCTTCCAGCGCATAGCGCTCGGCCTGCCGGTTCAGCGGCTGGTGCTGGCCGAATTTCTCAAACAGGATCATCGCCAGCAGGCTGGGGCCCGCCCATCCCCGGGGAATGGCATGGAAGGGGGCGGGGGCCTGGCTCACCTTCTCGCAGTCCCGGCAGCTGAACTTCTCCCGCACCGTCTCGACCACCTTCCACTGGCGCGGGATCACTTCCAGCGTCCGGGTCACGTCCTCGCCCAGCTTGCGCAGCCGCGTGCTGCCGCAACAGCCACAGGCCGTCGGCGGATCGATCACCACCCGCTCACGCGGCAGATGGTCGGGGAATGTGGCGCGCTCGGCATGCTTGCGGGTGAAGCCCGCCACGGTCGTGGTCTTGGCGACGGCGGTCTCCGCCGCCAGCTCGTCCTCGGTGGCGCTGGCCTCCAGTTCCTCGAACCGCAGGGCCAACTGATCGACCAGCCGCGCCGACCGTTCCGAGCGCTGGCCATAAACCTGGCGCTCCAGCTGGGCGATCCGCAGCTTCTGGTGCGCGATCAGGGCCAGGTCTTCCGACGCCCGCGCCCGTGCCACCGCCAGCTCCGCCGCCGCTTCCAGCGCCTGCGCGCGCGCCATCACCAGTGCTGCTTTCAGCGCATCGATGTCGTCCGGCATGGGGGCATGATCGGTATCCATGACGCTGAGTGAATCATGAATCCGCCCCCGCCGCTCCTGGAAAGTGGCGCTGGTCGACCCTATCCGGCACTGCTCGGCCGCCAGGTGTGCCGGGGGTTGCGCCAATCGATGCCGTCGAGCAGATAGGCCAGCTGCGCCGCCGATATCCCCACCACGCCGTCGGCCGGTGACGGCCACAGGAAGCGCCCCTTCTCCAGCCGCTTGGCGTAAAGCGACATGCCCAGGCCGTCATGCCACAGGATCTTGATCAGGTCGCCCCGGCCGCCCCGGAAGACGTAAAAGTCACCCGCGTGCGGATCGCGGCCCAGCGCCTCCTGCACCTGCAGGGCCAGGCCGGTCATCCCCCGCCGCATGTCCGTCCGGCCCACCGCCAGCCAGACCCGCACCCCCGACGGCACCGGGATCATCGCCGCTCCAGAACATCAAGCACACGGCGGAGCGCCTTGCCATCAACCGTGGCCTCAACCCGAAGGCGGTAGCCGTTCGGCAACTCGATCTCGATCCGCCCAGCATCCGCCGGTGCCGACCTCTTCTCCGCGCTTCGCACGTCCGTGATCGTCACCGGCAGCAACGCGGGGCCGGCCTCACACGTAGGGGCCAGCAGACCATCGCCATACTGCCGCCGCCAGATGAACAGCTGTAAGCGTCAGCGGATCACCGCGTCTTTGCCTTTTTCGGTGCTGACCGGCGAGCGGCGATGCGGGCGAGTCTTTGCCTGACCGGTTGCTCATCGAAGGCGCCAGGATCGTAGTCACCGAGCCACTCCTTGACCTCATCGTGATCGGGATGGTTCGGGTCAGCGAGGATGTCGAGTTGAGCATAGAAGCCAGGAATGCCGCCGCAATCCTCCGGCGGCGCGGCACCTTCCCCGGCGACGTAGCGGGGATAGGCGACACCCATTTCGGGCGGACGGGGCCGGGTCACAGTCAGTTGATGTTCCCAGCAGTCACCGAAGTCGTAGGTGTAGAGGAGCTTGGTCTTGCGAGGCCGCAGCAGGTCTTGAAGCGGCAGCTTGGCGGCCCGGCTTTGGGATATCTCCTCGCTGTCGCTGGCGAATGACCAGAGATGGGCATCCTGCCATTCCATGGCGGCCTGGATGACGCCATGAACTTGCTTCAGCGTCATCGTGATCGGCACCTCGACCTCGCGCCAGATCGGCGGGTCGGTGTCGAGCAGATCGATGCGGACTGTCGCGATGAGCTCTGGCGGGAGGGGGGCGTCGGCGGTCATGCCGCGAGTTTGTCAGCCCGGCGTGTCCAGTTCCAGGGCAGAAGTTCGGCCAGCCGGTTGATCGGATGGCCCTTGGCCATGCGGTCCAGGACATCCGCCAGATAGGCCTCGGGGTCGAGCCCGTTCAGCTTCGCCGTCTCCAGGACGGAGTAGAGGAGTGCCGCCCGGTCGCCGCCCGCCTCGGAGCCCAGGAACAGGAAGTTCTTCCTGGTAAGGGCGATGCCACGCAGGGAGCGCTCGGCGGGATTGTTGTCGATGGCGATGCGGCCGTCGGCGACATAGAGGGTGAGCGCGTTCCAGCGGTTCAGCGCATACCCGATCGCCTTGCCCAGCGTGTTCTTGGCCGACAGGCGCCGCTGCTGCGCCTCCAGCCATGGTTTGAGGTCGTCGAGGATGGGAACGGCGAGTTGCCGTCGCGCGTCCCGGCGCTGGTCGGCCGACAGGCCGGTGATCGTGGCCTCGACCTCGTAGAGCCGCCCAATCCGGCGCAAGGCCTCTTCGGCGATGGGTGACCTGGTCTTCTCGTACTGGTCGTAGAGGTGCCGCCGCGCATGCGCCCAACAGGCCGCATGGACGATACCTGGTGGAACGATACCGGGCGGGACCAGGCCCGATGGCCGGGTCAGGGCCTCATAGCCCGTGTAGGCGTCGGCCTGGATCACCCCGCTGAACCCGGAGAGATGCTCACGCGGGCGCTCGCCCTTGCGGTCCGGGCTGAAGCGATAGAACGCCGCCGGCGCACGGTCACCGCACCAGGGCCGCTCATCGACCAGATAGGTCCAGAGCCGACCGAGCCTGGTCTGGCCGTTGCCGGGGGCCAGCACCTTGACCGGCGTGTCGTCGGTGTGGATGATTGGCGCCGCCATCACATGGGCGCCGATCAGACCGGCCAGGGGGGCTACCCACCAGGCGGCATGGCCGACCCAATCGGCCAAGGTCGCGCGCTCGATCGCGATGCCCTCACGCGCCAGGATCGCCGACTGCCGGTAGAGCGGCAGCCCGTCCAGGTACTTCGACACCACGACATTGGCCAGCAGGCCGGCCCCGGGGCGGCCCTTCTCCACCGGCAGGTCCGGGGCCGGCGCCTGGAGGACGGCCTCGCACGCCCGGCAAGACAGCTTCGGCCGGATGTGGCGGATCACCTTGAGCCGGGCCGGGATCTTCTCCAGTACCTCGGTCACGTCCTCACCCAACCGGGAGAAATGCGTGCCGCCGCAGCCGGGGCAGACGTCGCCTGGGGAATGGACGACCTCTTCGCGTGGCAAATGCTCCGGCAGAGGACGGCGCACCGGATGACGCTGGTCCCGCTGGCGCCGTTCCGGGGCCGCGTTCCCGCCATCCAGCGACGGCGCCGTCCGGGCGGCCTCGCCTTCCTCCAGGTCTTCCAGCATCAGTTCCAGTTGGGCGATCTGCCGGTCGAGCTTCTCCGACGAGCGGCCGAACTGCATCCGGCGAAGCTTGGCCAGTTGCGCCTTATACTGCTCGATCAGGAGACGTGCGCCGGTCAGTTCCGCCCGCGCCGCGGCCAGTTCGGCCTCGCGTTCGGCGAGCCGGGCACGAAGCTCGGCGATCTCTGCGGCAACGTCGGTCATGGGGCGGATTCTACCCGAAAACACCACCACCGGCAGGGTGGTGGACAGCATCCGAGTCACTATGACGCGCCGGGGGCCGCATGGAACCGAGCGTGCTCAGCAGGCCGCGTCCGGCTGCCAGGTGCGCACCGGCGTCCGCCAATCGATCCCTTCCAGCAGCATGGAAACCTGGGCGGAGGTGAGCACGACCGAGCCCTCCCGGGCCTGCGGCCAGACGAACCGGCCGCGCTCCAGCCGCTTGGAGAACAGGCAAAGGCCCTGGCCGTCCCACCATAAAATCTTGATCAGGTCGCCCCGCCGCCCCCGGAAGGCGTAAAGCGCGCCGTCGTGGGGATCAAGCCTCAGCATCGTCTGCACCTGGGCGGCCAGGCTGTCGAACCCACGGCGCATATCGGTCGCGCCGCACGCCAGGTAGATGCGCACATTGCCCGG
>NZ_JAZBQB010000002.1:247500-1405000 GCF_036348415.1 Nitrospirillum karajorum | reverse complement strand
TTGACGTCATCCCCGCCTTCCTCCGGCTTGTCACCGGCAGTTTCTCCAGAGTGCCCAACCAAATGATGGCAACTGAAGATGGGGGTTGCGCTCGTTGCGGGACTTAACCCAACATCTCACGACACGAGCTGACGACAGCCATGCAGCACCTGTCTTACCGTCCCCGAAGGGAAAAGTACGTCTCCGTACCGGTCAGTAGATGTCAAGAGCTGGTAAGGTTCTGCGCGTTGCTTCGAATTAAACCACATGCTCCACCGCTTGTGCGGGCCCCCGTCAATTCCTTTGAGTTTCAACCTTGCGGCCGTACTCCCCAGGCGGAGTGCTTAATGCGTTAGCTGCGACACCGAAGTTCTAAGAACCCCAACGTCTAGCACTCATCGTTTACGGCGTGGACTACCAGGGTATCTAATCCTGTTTGCTCCCCACGCTTTCGCGCCTCAGCGTCAGTATCGGTCCAGTGAGCCGCCTTCGCCACCGGTGTTCTTCCCAATATCTACGAATTTCACCTCTACACTGGGAATTCCACTCACCTCTCCCGAACTCAAGCCGCCCAGTCTCAAGCGCAATTCCCAGGTTAAGCCCGGGGATTTCACGCCTGACTTGAGCAGCCGCCTACGCGCCCTTTACGCCCAGTAATTCCGAACAACGCTAGCCCCCTTCGTATTACCGCGGCTGCTGGCACGAAGTTAGCCGGGGCTTCTTCTCACGTTACCGTCATCATCGTCACGTGCGAAAGAGCTTTACAACCCTAAGGCCTTCATCACTCACGCGGCATTGCTGGATCAGGGTTGCCCCCATTGTCCAATATTCCCCACTGCTGCCTCCCGTAGGAGTCTGGGCCGTGTCTCAGTCCCAGTGTGGCTGATCATCCTCTCAGACCAGCTACCGATCGTCGGCTTGGTGAGCCGTTACCTCACCAACTACCTAATCGGACGCGGGCCCCTCCTTCGGCGATAAATCTTTCCCTGACAGTCTCCACAACCATCAGGCTCATCCGGTATTAGCTCCAGTTTCCCGGAGTTATTCCGAACCAAAGGGCAGGTTCCCACGCGTTACTCACCCGTGCGCCACTAAGGCCGAAGCCTTCGTTCGACTTGCATGTGTTAGGCATGCCGCCAGCGTTCGTTCTGAGCCAGGATCAAACTCTCAGGTTCTGTGCGGTATCCCAATCGCCGTCGCCGGCAATCAAGAACCTCGGCGGAAACCAACCTTCGTCGGCACCTAAACCCAAGTCCGTTCCTGAACCCCCGATCGCCCGAGGGTCATTTTCAGAGCATGTATTCAAGATGCGTTCTGGTCGTTTCCATGTTGCTGCCCGTACCGGGCCCATCATCGGAACCGCCGTCTGCGCATCCCTTCTCAAGACGTTCACTTGTTCAAGAACCCGTGACCCAAACGCAAATACGCGCTCAAACCACAACCCCGTCCTTGACCGATCCCCACGAGGATCAGCCCACACCCGGACAGGAAGGGCAAATTCCGTTTCGTCCAGCGGCGTTACCGCCAGAACCGCAACCCCTCAATCACCAGCGTCATCCGCCAGAACTCAGGGATCGCTTCGCCGTCGCGCCGTTCGTTGTCGCCCGCCGCGTCGGTGAACGGGGTTATAGTGACCCCACCGGGGGCCTGTCTACAGAAATCTTGCAGCACCATGACGATTTTTGCCGAACCTCAGGACCCCATACATATGCTCGCGCGCACGCGGGTGTAAGGGGCCCCAAAGGGTTTTTACCGCCGGTCGGCAAGGTCGCCCGGCTTCCTTCCAAATAAGGGCTTGGCCAAATAAGGGCTTGGCTTCCAGCCCCTATTGGCGTAAATCACCGGCCTCACACGGCCTCGTCCCCTTCGTCTAGAGGCCTAGGACACCGCCCTCTCACGGCGGTAACAGGGGTTCGAATCCCCTAGGGGACGCCAGCGTTTCAGCGTTTTGGCTGGAATTTGCGGGACAATTGCGGGACAGTAGCCTTGCAAAACATTGCAAGGAAGTCCCTGCCGTGGCCACCATCACCCCCCGGAAGAATTGAGACGGCCAAATCATCGGCTACCAGGCCAAGGTGCGCCGCCTCGGTCACAAGCCGGTATCCAAGACATTCGAGAAGCGCCGCGACGCCGAGCGCTGGGCAACGGGGGTCGAGGCCGATATGGACCGCCGCGTCCACCTCGATTACAGCCAGGCCGATTCCACCACGCTGGGCGCGCTCCTTCAGCGCTATCGTGAATCCGTGACGCCTACCAAGCGCGGCGCCAACCAGGAAGCCGGCCACCTACTGGTGATCGGGGACGATGAAATCTGCCTCCGGCGGCTATCGGATTTGTCCCCCAGGGACATCGCTGAGTTTCGCGACCGGATGCTGACTTCAGGCTATGCACCAGCCACGGTCGTGCGCCGAGTCAACCTCATCGCCACCGCCATTGGGCACGGACGCCGGGAATGGAGCATCCACATGCCGTCTAATCCCGCCGAGGCGACGTTGACAGCAAGGCCCAAGGGCGCCGACCGGAAGCGTGAGCGGCGCCTTCAGGACGGTGAAGAGGAAGCGCTGTTGGCCGGCCTAGCTGAGAGTAAGCATGGGTGCTGGCTCGCCCCTATGGCGCGGCTGGCGATTGAAACAGCAGCTAGGCAGGGGGAGATTTGCGCCCTGGATTGGTCGGATGTGGATTTGGATCGGCGGGTTATGACCGTGCGCGGACTCTCCGGCGCCGGGTCGAAGAATGGCGAGATTCGGCAGGTGCCGCTTTCGACGGCGGCCATAGCGGCCCTCCGGGCCTTCCCCACATATGGCGAGAAGAAGGGTGGCCCGGTGGTTTCGGTCGATCAGGCGTTGCTGAAAGTCACATTCGGGCGGGTCGTAGATCGGGTTGGAATTCTGGACCTAACTTTTCATGACCTAAGGCACGAGGCGACGAGCCGCCTGGCAAAGATCTATACCAGCCTAGAATTAATGAAAATCACGGGCCACAAGACGCTTTCGATGCTGGCGCGCTACTACCACGCGGATGCAGTTGAATTGGCGCGGCGGTTGGATTAGCGGGGCTGGCTAAACGGGGACGCTCATTAAATCGACCGATGAAATCAGAACATAAACAGCCGACAGTTGAAAAATGCAGTCAATTCGTTGACTCTCCAAGGCCGCCGGGAGTGGCGAACTAAGTTGATTGTAGGGAGAAAATCATTGGCTGAAATTACCAACCCGGAACCGGGAAAATGGCAGGTTAGGATTCGAACAAATCAGGGATACGTGACGAAAACTTTCAGCACAAAAGCTGAAGCTGAAAAGTATATAGCACAATTAACAGATGCGCCTTCTGAAGATACAAAGGATGATGAGCCGGACGAAGGCGGCCCCTCTTTATAATCTGACTCAAATGGAGTTGCCCAGTATGCCATACCTAACAGTTACACGTCTACCGACGGAAGAAGAAGTCGACCGAGATTGCAGCGGCTTAGAGTCTCATTCATTCTTGGCGGAAATGCGTAGATGTGCAGTTCCAGGCTATCCTTATACGGCAGTAGTTACCGTCAATGGATACAACGTTACGCTTGGCAATTACAATCTGTACTACGATCCATCATCCCCGCCAAGCTGGTACGTGATCACTGACCATTTGCCATAATTTGCCTTCGAAAGGGGCAGCACCGCTGCTGCCCCTTTCTGTTCACATCTGTGGTCACGGCAGGAAGACCGCCAGCAGGACCCCTGCCACCCCGAACGCCAGCCACGCCCCCGAGGACACCAGCGGCCAACGGCGCGTCAGGGCGGCTGAGATCAGTCCCAGGCCGAAACACCAGCCGGCCGGAGAGAAGAAGCTGGGATCAAGCTGTCGGCGGATTAGGACGATCACCGCGATATAGGCGCCCGCGCCCAGGAGCCATAGGAGGCCGGCCAGGCGCGGAGTCGGGGGATCGTTGGCGTCAGCTTCGGTCATTTCGGTATGGCCATGTTGCGGCGGAGCATCTCATCCCGAAATACCGCCTTCTTCTGACTGTAGTGGGATTCCGCGGCGGACAGCAGCCGTTCAATCGCCAGCAGGCACAGAGCCACCGGCGGAAACAGGATCACCTTGTTTGTCCGCCGAAGCCAGGGCGGGACGGTCCACTTCCGCAACTTCAAGCCGGACATTGCCGACCCGGGCGTCGTGGCGGCGCCGACCAGGAGGTCATGGGACCAGCCGAACTTGGGGCCTATGTTCGCTGAGATCTTGTAGGCTTCTACAAGTTCATCGTCGCTCAGCAGGCCGGGGAAGTCCTCCGGGCGCTCGATGGCCTGGTGGACGCGGGCCATGAGCATGGCCGCCTTTACGCCTCCCAGGCCCGGCCCGAAGGCCGCGACCTGGCGGGCCTTGATGCGCGCCAGCAAAGCCGACAAGGCGCCTACGTCCAGGCGGCGGACGGACAGCATCTCACGCAATAGCTGCTGACTTGTTGGATCCGTATAGTCCACCCGGCTTCCGGGCGAGGCTGTCACCTCCAGGCGCCATACCTGGATCGTTGGCGCGTCCAGGCCCCAGAACTCCACCAAGCTGACGCCGTTGTGGACCTGGCCCACCGGCAGGGCAGCGCGATCGATGCGATGGCCGGCCGCATCCGCGACGATTTCATGGGCGCCCTGGGTAAGCTGGCGGTCTAGCTCGGCCTCAGCTTCAGCTTGCTGGGCGGCGGGGTCAGCCGATGAAAGTTCGGCGGCGGTGGGCATTCTGGCGTGATCCGCGGCTACCTGTATCGAGAAAAACCAGGTAGGTTGTTGGACGAGGCGAACAAGGGCATATATCTCAAGCATAGGTGGGCCGCGCGATCATCGTTCCACGATAATCGCGGGGAAAAAGCGAATATCCTTGTAGGGAGAAAGGATTTTTGTTGCGTTAGCGAAACATTTGTGCTTGCACCTACGTATCTTTTTGAGTATTATGCTAATACAAGGCTCGATTAACCCATGTGGTGATCACGATGTTTGCCAGCAAGTATTTCACCAAGACCGAACGCGAACGCGCTGATAATGACTATTATCAGGCAAAGCGGGACGCTGCTGATGCGAACGCTGATTTTATGCAGCGATTGGTCATGCGCTCAGCGGAAGAAGGCCGTTACGCGCAAGTTGTTGCTTTGCGGGCCGAACTGGCGCGGTTGGACCCCGGCAACCCTTTGCTCCAGCCTACGGAAAAAGAAGAATATCTGGCTGACGGTAGCCGTCGCACGATCCTTCGTCAGGTATTTGACCGGGCTTTTGACGCTTTCATGATGCGGCATGGGGTTAAGAATCCTGCGAAACACAGGGGCTGAAAACCCCTGTGTCTCCCTTGCCTTAGCTTATTCCTTGCCAAGATTTCCAGGCCCTATTTCGCCGTCTTTGTTTTGCGGCCGCTTTGGTCTTCCGGCCCTGAAGCTGCCGGCATTCTGGATCTTTAACAGCGTCGCAACCGTCGAATTCTTCGCCTCGGTCGCTTCGCTTTCCCCGCCGCCATCGTGGCTGCCGAAATCAAGCAAATGCGACATCTGGGCGGTTATTTCGGAGCCGATCCCGAACGCCTTCCAGGCAATCACACCCATGGCCCCCGCTTCCAAGGCCAAAAATGAGAGCAGCTTGATCAAGCCGCCAGTAAATCCAGCCGTTCCGATATCGAACGCGAAGATAATTTCCTTGGTCACGAACGATCCGAACATCTCAAAGACGGCCAATCCAAGGAAAAATCCCAGAACCATCATCGCGGGTTCGAATAAAATACGCACCAGGAAGAAATATCCCTGCTTACCTGCATCGCCCGTTGGGCCATCTCCACTTGGATCAAGGTGCGCAAACATCCAAAACGGACTGGTGATAAAGAATATCACCGTATGACGGAACCAGTCATATATTTGAGTTGAGTATCGCAGAACGGGCAGGATCGGGAGAACATATGCCAGACCACCCATTAATACTTCCATGCTTGTGATGAAGCTGGAAATGAGGGGGCCGACGAACGACGTGACGGGTGTCAAATCAAGATGACCTCCGGTCCCAAAGACTTCAACGTCAATCCCGCTGAGAGTGAGGGCAGAGACAATAACCACCATGGTCGAATGGACCGCCACTAAACCCCAATGTCCGAAGTTAATCAGCCGGGTCATGAGGGTTCCTGTTTCGCTCTTTCCTTCGCTATTGCCGTCAATGCCGGTCGCCCAACCGATAATTCCATTGCCCGCCCACTGGTCCGAAATCATGCGAGCAATATTTTCCTCGCTGAGCAGCCTAGTGCGACATTCGCTATCCGTATTTTCGCATTTCTTGCCAGTCAACTTGTTGGTCGATGCGTTATAGACGGCAACCGATGAAGCAGACATGGACTTTATTTTCGATGCCACCTCCATCGCAGAGTTCATATGTTCGATGAAGTGCAGCGCCTTAATATTAGGCGCGGCAATATCCGGCTTCGCGCCCTCTACAGACGTCAAGATCGTTGAATTAACTCTATTTATTGTGGTTGCCCACCTCGCAATTCCCGTCCATCCAGCCCCCTTCATCTCATCCGACAGCGCGGCCGTCACGGTATTATTTGACAGAGCGCCGCCAATAGCCTTGCTGACGCGGTCTTGGAGGGCATAGGAGTAATAGTTTGAAAGAACATCAAGGTAATTTGTGTAATCTATTTTGCCCAACGCTTCCTGTTTGCCCGCATATCCAAGCACTTCGTTCTGGTTGCTTAGGACGGACTCCAGAACTATATTTGTGGCCATCGTGCCAAGGAGGCCGTTATCTAGCTCACTTTCGGTCGGAACTGCGTCGCTCCCGCTGGCAGCGCCTGGATTTCCGGCATAACGAAGAACATCATAGATCGCTTGGATTTGGGCATTGCTGACCGCGACGGCGATTTTCTGTCGCGCTTCTTCGATTTGGGCGCGCCCGCCCACGGTATCTATGACGCTTGTGTCCGGCGTGACTGTATTACCGATCACGGCGCCGCAGATGTGGTCGGCCATTCCAGGGGATAGTTTATTGGCGGACATTAAATTACCGGACCAATTGGAATTGCCAAAGGCAATGCCATTCTTAGCCAGGTTAGTTCCTTGCTCGGGGGCATTATAGGTAGTTAATTTGGTGTGTTCCAAATATCTGGCAATATCCTGTGGTAAATTTGGCGCTGACATATTGTTTCTATCTGCCGCTCTGTTCATCACCGCGCGGCAAATCATGATGTCAAGCAGCTTATTTATTGTCACTGATCCAACGGCTACAGAAGATGATGCCGGTACAAAAAGAGGAACCCCCTGTTCGACGAGGAGCTTTGTGCTAAAGCTAGTAATATTATTCGCAAGACCGATGCCGTTGACGGTCGCCGCGATAATTAATATTTGGACAAGACAAAATCCGCTCGGAAGCGGGGCCAAGAGCGGCAGCGCGATTACGCTTCGAAATATCGGCCAACCATTATTCCAATATTTACCCGCAACATTCCCTTCCTGTGATGTATTCCAGATGCCAACAATGACATTATATGCCATCCTGTACGCCGCCAAAACGAAGACTATTTTCGTAATTATGCTGACGACGTTAGATATTACGGTCGACGTATGCGACGACACGGCGCCAGACGCAACACCAGGGCCGAAAATGGCGACAAGGTATTTTACCATTGGGTCAGTTGATGTATTTGTGCTTTTCAGAGAGTCCAGCAAGTATTTCGCCGTGGCGTCCATTTGGCCAACGACGCTGGAAAGCGCGTCCGTCGTCTCTGAATTATTTGTCGACGCGCTGTCGCTGGCCAAGGCAAACGAGGGAATGGCCACGGAAGACAGCAGCACGAAGCAAATAACTCGAATAATCCGCATCTTTTTCATGGCCTTACTTCCCTTAGTTCAGAGGTGGCTCAGGAGAGACAGCGCGCCGGCCAGGGCGGCGAGGGCGGCGATATCGCCCAGATCCCGCAGGATCCGGCCTTGGGGCGTATCCCCCGCCCGGCGCCGCCAGGCGAGGACCCGCGGAAAAAAGCGGCCGATCATCAGGGCCGCCGGCGCCGGCCGAGCCGGGCGACCAAGGCCAGGAATCCGATCATCGCGGCCACGCCCCCGGCCACCGCCACCGGCGCCGCCGACGCCCGGTCGAACGTCAGGATCCCGCCGGCGATCGCGGCCCAGGGCGCCACGGTGGCCGCCCGGCGGGCTCGATTTGCCGCCCACCGCCGGGCGGCCGGCCAGCCCATTTCCTTCCTGGCGGAGTAAAGCGAAGAAAATACACCCGCGATCGCGTAAGCCGTCAAGACAACCACCATGACGCCCGCAATCCAGACGGCCAGGATGTCATGGTGAGATGTGAGGATGAACCAGCGGAAGGCCACGAGAAACAGCGGAGCGATGACCAGCGCACGGATACACCAATCATATTCCCCGTTTTCCCTGAGCTTATTGTCGAACTCCGCAACATCGTCCTGCGCGTTGACTTGTTCGTTACTGTTGTTGGCGGTAATTTTCGTGTCTCCTTCAAGGTTAGAATTTAAAAACGCTGTAGACGCCCAGGGCGAGCGTCGCGGCCGAGGTAATTAGGCCCATCGCCGTGAAAGTCGCCCCCGCCGGATGCTTGCAGAACCAAGTAATAGCGTCGCGAAGACCGCCACCCAACGCGCCTTGCGGGTGTTCCTGGGCGACTTTGACTACAGCAATTGCTTGCCGATGCAGGAGCATGACGACGATGATCCAATAAAAGGCCCATTGATAGGCCCGGTATGCTGGCGCTTCGTCACCAATCTGGGTGAAGGCCAATAGCGACGTCGCAAAGGCTAAGCCGAAGCCCGAATAGACCCAGTGCCGCCACCCGACGAGGCGCCGAAGACGGCGGCCAAAATCGTAATTTTCGGCCGTGTCGATTTCCTCCACTAAGTGGATGTAACTTATTCTATTGTCTTTCATTTTGATCCATCATCTGTTTAACGAGTTTACGCAGGTCACTCTCGATTTGTTTCCGCTGCTCTATTGGTATCCAGAGGTTAACTCTGACTAGACCAGCGGCTTCTCGGGCCTTTTTCATCTTCATTTGTCTTTGTTTATCCTTTTCTTTTTGCGCTCTATATCGTCGAGCCGCCTCAGCGGTGTTTATCATCCTTCTCTCTCCTCCATTTTGGCCTCACAGACCGTTCTTTGACCGGTCTCACCCAAGATATTGTCGGCCGGAACGTGGTTGACAAGTGTTTTTTCACGTTGAACAACGTTTTTTGCAAATAATCAACGTCGACAAGTCGAATAAATGGCGTCGTCTTGACCAGATTATAGCGTTGGCCAACGTCGGCTCACGTTGGCCAACGCTTAGCATGGACCAGTTAGGATGCGTCCTAATTTTGCCATGTGCTATTTTTTACTTGAACTGGACCGGCAGCCGACCATCTGACTTTACGGAGGGAGCAAGGCTCCCCGACCGGCTCCCTTCGGGGCCGTTCGGACCTTGCCAAGGGGGTTACCCCCCTGGACCCCCCGGGGCCGCTGACGCGGCCCCGGCCCTAACTAGCTGGCGAGTGCAGCATGGTAGATCTGGCGGATCTTGGTGGGCGCGAGGGTGACGGTGGCGCGGGGCGTCGCCGTCACCGCCGCCCGCGTACGTCCCGCCGGCCGGGTCAGGTGCGGGCCTGCCGGATCCAGGCCAGGCTGTCCGAGGCCGAGGCTGAGGCCCTGGCCGCCCAGGCCGCAGCCGCCGGCCTCAGCCGCGGGGACTACCTTCGGGTCTTGGTGTCGGCCGGGCTCACGCAGCCGGCGGCCCGCGACCTAGCGGCCGAGGAGGCCGAGCGTCGCCGCGTTTGGTTGCTAAGTAATATCGCCAATAATATCAACCAGATAGCGCACCACGCCAACTTGTATCGCGAGGAAGCTGACGCCCGCCAAATAATTCAGGCACTTCGGAAAGTCGAGGTGGCTATTTCCCAGGCCATGGACCAAATCCAATGATGGTGATGTGGTCAGGGCACTCTGGCGCGGACGATAAGACCGGTCGAGGTGCGATAAAGTACCTCCTAGACGAGTCGGTTTACAAGGAAGGGCCGGACGGTAAGAAGTCATTGGTCCTTCGTGACCCAAAGCCGGAAATCCTTCGCGGCGATCCGAAGTTGATGGCCGCACTTATTTCGTCCATTCCGTTTGAGCGAAAGTATTCGTCCGCTGTCTTGTCGTTCGCCGCGAGCGACATCAATGTCGCCGAATTCAATGCCGGGGACAAAGAATTACGTCACAAGATCAATGATTTAATCGATGGATTTGAGGACGTGGCATTCGCGGGTATTCCCCGCGAAAATCGCCCTATGACGCTTTGGTCGACCCATACGCACTTGGGTAGACTAGAATTGAACGTGGTTATACCACGCGCCATACTTCATGGCGGGCGTTTAAAGTCGGTCAATCCTTGCCCCCCGGGCGCCGAAGCACGAAATACTTACGATGCACTTCGGGATTACTGGAACTGGCGGGAAGGCTGGGCTGATCCGACGGACCCGGCCCGGGCCCGGCCGGTCGCGCCGGCCGGCCATCTGGCCAAGGCCGGGCGAGCGGATCAGCGGGAGGAGCTTGCCGCCGGCGTCATGGCTGAGATCCAGGCCGGCCGGATCTCGGATCGGGCTGGGGTGTCCGCCTGGCTTGCCGGCCAGGGCTGGACCCTGCGGCGGGAGGGGGCCGACTATTTGAGTGTCGTTGGCCCCGCCGCCCCCCATGGCCTGCGGCTTAAGGGCCCGCTTTTTTCCTCGACTTTTCAGAAGGTTAGCGACCTACCGGCGGGCTTGATCCCGGCCGCCGCCGCCGAGGCCACGCCGGCCCGCCGGACAGATCCGGCCGAGGCCGCCGCGCGCCTGGCCGCCCTGGTCCAGCGGCGCGGAGACTACCACCGGAGCCGCTTTTCCTGGGGCGGGGACGAAAAAACGCGCTCTGATTTGGCCCTACGTCGCGCGAAGGCTGACGGAAGGGAGTGGGTCCAGAGAAAGGCCACGGAATGGAGCAAAAAGCGCTATCCCCTGC
This sequence comes from Nitrospirillum karajorum, assembly GCF_036348415.1. Lineage (NCBI taxonomy): Bacteria > Pseudomonadati > Pseudomonadota > Alphaproteobacteria > Rhodospirillales > Azospirillaceae > Nitrospirillum > Nitrospirillum karajorum. The sequence continues at coordinate 1,394,043 of NZ_JAZBQB010000002.1, read as the reverse complement.
CCCCCGCTGTCCTCGCCCGCCTTCGCTTTATAGATCCGGCCGCCGGCCGCCTCGTGTTGACCGGCGGGACGCAGATCCTGGCGGGGACGGCGCGGATCAGAACCACCAACAGCCGCGATTCAGAACTCCATCAACCTGATGATCCAGGAGGCCAAGAGCCGGGGGTGGGGGTCGATCAGGGTCCTCCAGGGTGATCGGGCCTTCCGCAGCCAGGTGACCCGCGCCGCCCGCGCCGCCGGCCTGGCGGTCGAGGCCGACAGCGGCCCCCGTGTGGCCCGCCTTGTTCCCCAATTGTTCTTATCAACCGCACCCCAACCGCCGGGAGCGCCCGGCCGCAATAGTGAGGAAAAAAATGACTTTGTTGCCCACCATCGACCTGCCGGAATGGGACGCGCCGCCGTCTCTGTTGTCGAACGCGGCGCCAGCCCCAGCCCGGGAGCAGGACCCGCTGGCGCTGGAGGAGGCGGGCACGGACAGCCTGCCGCCGCTCCCGGATCTGGCGCAGCCGACCCCGTCGCCGGGGACGGCCTTGGCTTTGGCCCGGGATCCGGAGGCCGAGCGGACCGCGGAGATTCAGGAATGGGACGATTCGGCCGGCCGGGGCGTCAGCGTGGTCCCAGGGGTCCCGCTGCGCCCCGGGCGCCAAGCCCTGGTGGGCGGCCAGCACTCCCCCCGGGTACCATTGAGTCGATGCGAATCGTGCCACTGGGCGATCTGGATGGGGCTTGGCGAGACCAGCGGACGGCCGGCATCCGACCCGATTTCGGCCCAGGTGTTTTGCCAGGTCATGCGGGCCATCGTCTGGAAAAGCGAGGAAAATCAACCACCTATCCTAACCTGCGACGGGGCCTCGATCCCGCCGCGCGAGGATTAGAGGTCGCCCCCTCCCCGCAGCCGTCCTTCGAAGGGGGCGAAGCCCCTGGCGCCGCCGGCGCCGTCGCGCCGACGCCCGTTCGGGCGTCCTCCGCTCCCCCTCCTTCTCTCCCTCCTATCCGGGTCCAGACAGCGCCGCAGGCGCTGTCGCCCTCCTCCGAGCCGGACATCACCCATGCCGCACCAGCCTATGCAGCCTATGCGCCTATCCCGGCCCTCACTGGACTTTCTGTCCGGCCAGCAGCCGCCCCCGCCCTCTTCGATCCGCGTTCCGCCTCCGGGGCTCGCCAGGGCGGCCAACCGCCTGCTGTGGCAAGTATACCTGTCGTTGCTGGCCGCGAACCGCAAGTTATCGGCGCCGCACTCAGCGGACCCGGAGAGTCAGCAACACCCAGTTCAGCCAATAATTCAGGAGGCTATCGAGGAAATGGCGGACTTGATGGCAATTCTCTCGCTCAACCCACCAATTCCGCCGGACTTGACTACTCCAAGCCCGACACCAAGGCCAACACCGCCGCAGCAGAAGCCAGCCACACAGATGATGCTCGACTTGTTGGACCTCGCCAATCTTCAATTCGCAAAGAAAGAGGGGTTATTGTGACTCAGAGCGCTCCACGTTTCGACCCCGCCAAGTCAAAAGAAGAAGCCGAGCGAATGAAGTCAGGCATAGATTTGCGGCATGTCGCCGCTCATTTCGGCTTTACCGTGGATAGTTCCGCGTCTAGCGCTAATCATACGGTAATGAGAAAGGATGCGGCTAAAGTCATTATTGGACGCTCGCCTAAAAATGGCCATTGGGCATGGTCGGACAACACGGGCCACCAGGGGTATGTCTTTGATTTTCTTTGTGAATACGCCGGAATGAAGTACGGCGATGCCAAAGACTTCCTGCGTGATTTCGCCCCTGGCGTCGGCGTCGCTGACCTCCCTGCGGCGCCCAGGGTCCGCACCCCGGAAGAAAAAATAGCGGCAGCCGAGGCAGCACGGGAAGAATGGGCCGCCCTTCCTAGTAATTCTGATGTACCCGCATTCCTGACCAAAGTCCGCGCTATCCCTGAGAATGTTATTCGTAGCGAGCGTTTCGCGGGGACTTGGAAGAAAGATAGCCGGCATAATGCCATCTTCCCATATCGCGACAGCAAAGGTCAAATTATCGCGGTCGAGAAACGAAATCGTGCAACGGCAGATGGCGGACGTTCATTCCGTCTTTATTCCGCAGGAGCGGATATAGGCGTGTGGCGTAGCAATATCCGCCCGAATGACAGTGAATTGGTGGTTTGCGAAAGCCCGATTGATTGCATGTCGCATTACGCCATTCACAGAGAATTGCGTAATACAGCCTATATTGCGATCCGTAACGGCGTCACTCGGCGTCAGCTTGAAGCTATTTTCTCTTCTTTGCCAGACGGGATGCATATTACTTCAGCCGTTGACTCAGACGCCGCCGGTAATGCCTATCACTCGTTGATCGAGGAGGCCGCGAAGCGGGTCGGGCGGCCCTTCGGCGATGGTCGACCGACCAGCACTGACGGTGGGCGGGACTGGAATGAGGTGCTGGCTTCACGGGCAGCCGCCCGCGAAGCTGAGGTAAAGGCCCGCCCACCTGGCCCGCCCCGCGTCGCACATCTAGTTGATTCAAAAGCCCCTTTCGTGGCGGGGGAGGCGAGGGAAGCGGCGCGCCTCCGGCAGGAGGAACAGCGCCGCCAGGCCCAGGCCGCCCAGACGGAGCAGGCGCGCCGGGCCGCGGATCGCCCGGGGCCGGCACCAGGCTGACCCAGGTTTGGTCTGGGCCTGGCCCAGGATCGGCCAGGCGCGGCGGGCGGGGCGGTGGGCCAGAACCGGGCCCGGGAGCTTGAAAGTAAAGGGTTCGTCTTTGGTCGGGGCCGCCAGGATAGGCGGCCCCTTTTCTTCCTTTTCTTTGCAGGCGCCTGCGGCGCCTGGGCCCTGGTAGGGAGGAAAAGGGGAAGTTCAGAGAAGAGCCCCACCGCTGCGCGGCTGAGAAGGTGGCGGGCTCCGCCCCTATAACGCAATGCTGGCCAGCATTGTTGACTTTTTATTTGTTTTATGTGCCGCCATTCATTTTCATATTGAAGATAGCGGGTCTTACTACTAAATTACGCTCATCAAACTGACCTACAGCCCCTTCCTGATGCTAAGTTTTATTCGGAGATACAGATATGGACAATGAAAAGATTGTCACCTTGGCCGCCAGCATTGTTGCTGCCAGCGCCGCCAACCCTGCTACGCCCCCGGATCGACTGCCGGCTCTACTTGCCGAGGTCCATTCCGCTCTGACCCGGCTTTTGTCGATCCCGGTTGCCGAGCCGGTTGTCGCCGCCCTTGTTGTCGAGCAGCCTGCCCCCGCGCCGAAGCCGGTCCCGGCGGTGCCAGTCCGCAAGTCTGTGACGCCCGACTACATCGTCTGCCTGGAGGACGGCAAAAAGCTGAAGATGCTGAAGCGTCACCTGCGCACGGCCTACAACCTCACGCCGGACGAGTACCGGGCGAAATGGGGGTTGCCGGCGGACTATCCCATGGTCGCGCCGAACTACGCCGAGCAGCGTTCCGGGCTGGCCAAGGCCGCGGGCCTGGGTCGGCGGGCCGAGGCCGCCGAGTAGATCTGACCTAGTTAATGCCTCACCCAAGCCCCGGCGATCCCATTGCCGGGGCTTCTCTTTTTCCGATCTTTCTTGCCTATTTCGTAGCGTTATTCTACCGCCACAGACCCCGGATCCGGGGGATGGTTTGCCTTCCCACGGGGCCCGGAGGGCCAGGTCTGGCCCCGGCTTGAAACACTCAACTCTAACTGTAGCTCGCCTTTTGCGGCTTTACCCCAGATCTCCGACATGTCGATGACCTCGTAACGGTCCCGCAGTACCTCGGTTCCGGTCCGCGTGTCGGCCACGCCGATAATGACCTCCCGGAGGTCGCCGAACTCTTCCCCCACCTTTGATTCGCGGACGAACTCAAGCCGCTTCTTGCCCTCTTGGATCTTGGCCTTGATGGCTCGGATGTCTTCGCAAAGGGTGCTGATCTGGCCTTTCAGGTGCAGGATGTGGGCCCTCACCGCCTCGCGTCTCGCCTTGTCGGCCACGCCCAGGGCCCTAGCCTTTTCCCTTTCCCTCTCTATCTCTTCGGCTGCCGCCTTGGCCTCCCTGCGCTTGTTCCAGGCTGCCAGGTCCCTCGCTGGATCCAGGGCGCCCATGGCCAACAGGGCGTCGGCCGCGCGGCGGTTGCGCAGGGCGCGCCAGATCCGGGGGATGATCTCCCCCGATCTTGCTCCCACGGCTGCGCTTCTTCGCTCCAGCTATCTTTTTTTGCGTATAAAATATCCCATTTTTTATGGGTGCCGGCCGACAACCCGAAGAACTGCCCTCGTCGCAAGCGGTTGGCGCTCGCCCACGCCATGACCTTCAGGGTATCGCCTTGCTTGCCCCCCGCGCCATCCGAGGCCGCCGCCGTCGAAATCGTCGACGCCGCAAAGCAGTTAACATAGCGGCTGACATACGTTGACGCTCGCGCCCCCTTCTTCCCGGTCCGCTTCTCGTACTCCTTCGGGTCGACCCTAATAATCGCGCAAGCAGGATGAAATTTTTCGTCCTGCTTCTTTTTGGTCGGGTCACCATCGATGCGGCGGCGTGGATCGCCGCAAGTCACGCCATACCTATCAAAGAATATCTCGGCAACCTCTTCCTCAGCGCCGCGAGGAACGTGAATAATAATATGTAAATGGGCCGTACCGTCGTCGTGCGGCTGCTGTCCCCAGCACCCAAAGTGGGGATAATGCCCCTTTTTTAACGCCGCGCGCACCCGCTTCCAGGGCGTCATTATGTATTCTGAACTATCTTTTGGCGTATAGGCGTAGTTGATATCAGCGGTGTCGTTCTCTCCTTTTTTTTCCTTATTTTTGTTCTTTGGGTTTAGATGGTATTCTTTTGGCGCCGTCACGGTCACGAACAACGCAATGAAGTTGTTACGTTCGGCGACTTCATCCAAAGCGGTAGAAATGGCGTAGAATTTAGCCATCTTATTCTGCGCTGATTTTTCGATGACATCGTACAGCGATATTTGCGGCAGTTCCTTTTCCCCTTTTTTCCTCACACCCTGCATCTTTGAATGTTCAATATTCTTTCGGACCATGTGCATATACAGGTTGAGCGTGTTCTTCCCGATGATCCGTTGACCGCCCGTGCGGCCATGGACCATTCCGGCAACAATTTCCAGATGGCACAAAGTAGCGATGGAAATTTCGCGCAAATACTTAGACCACCATTTGACGTTTGTGAGGCGTCGATATGTGTTCTCTTTTATATTGTCGTTCTCGCCTTCAACCAGATGCGCAAATTTCTTACTTTTTTCGACATATTTTCCGGCCTCTTCCATAATGTTCTCGTCATAATAGCGCGCATCAAAATCAAGAATGGAAAAATTCTGGATTTTTACATTATCAACTATATGCGCAAGCATCTTTCTAATTTCTCTGATCAGGGTTAGATACCTGACGCTATATTCTCTTCTTTCGACCGCGAACGCCCGTTCCATTAGTTCTACATATTTATCGCACTTTTCCTCGTATTCTTGCCGCGCGCGGACCCAGTCAGGGCAGTATTTTGGCGCTTTATCGATTTCCGAAGCGTCTATTATTTCGCGGAAATTGAGATTGTGAAGCAGGCGGGCCCGCTCGAAGGCGACGGCCTGATATTCATCGATCCCGCCCCTGGCACAGGTCGCGATGAAGGAGTCCCGGCGCGCCGCCTCCGCTTTCACCGTCCCAACAAGGGCGTAGCCGTCTAGGTCTTCCGGCTGTGGCTGTTCTGGGTCGGTCGGCGGATACAGGGCCTCCCCAAGTTCGTCGTCCTTTTCGCGCCAGACCAGCCATAACGGCTTGATTTTAGTCAGTTCTCTTTCGCCGAAGCCCGCTTTCCTCGCCGCCGACCGGAGAACGAATGCCGCGACCGAAACGGGCAATTCGCATAGGGTCGACAAGCTGGCCGCTTTTTTTCGACGCCGAGCGCCATGATTCGGGCGGCCAGGTCGCGCGCCCGCGCGTTCGCTTCGCTGGCGCTGGCGCGGTCGACGGTAGGGGCGTCAGGGGCGTCATCGTCGTCGTTGTCGCTGTCGCTGTCGCTGGGGTCCAGGTCGGGGCCCAGGTCGGGGCCGATCAGGACAACGGCGGGACCAAAGATGGCGTCAAGGTCCGCGTCGGTGAGCGCGCCGGCGGTGTCGAGGGTGTCGGCCGCGGGCGTCATGGCCGATCCTCGACCTGGCTTGCCGTGGGGACCGGGGCTGGCGCTGACCAATCGATAGCCGGCGCCAAGCGGGCGTCATACTGGCGCCAGCGGGAAAGCAGTCGTTCGGCTTCGGTTCGGGGGATGCGCCCGAAGGTGGGGGCGGCGGGATGTACAGTCAATGCAGCCTCCCTGAGGGGGAGGCGTGAAGGCTTGGGCGCGGTCGCGGATTAGGCTAATTTATGGTCAATAGCGCTAATTTCTGTTGACCATCCTCATCCGGTCAGACAATATCAGGGTGTCAATTTGTTCTGATACTGTCTGTCCTTCCATCCACACCCAAAGCAAAGGCTCGGCAGCTAGCAACTGCCGGGCCTTTTTTCACGCCTGGGGGTGGGTGGGGATTGAATTGCGACGGGTGGCGGCTTGGGCGATTGGCGCCTTGCGAGGTCGCCCGCGGCCGCGCTTTGCCAGGCCCGGGGACGCCGGCGGCGGAGTAGCCGGCCGGCTCGACCAGCCCTGCGCCTGGATCTGACGCCGGATCCAAGCCTCCACATCCAGGCGCGGAAACATCCGGCCTCGGCCAAGGATGAAACTGGCGGGGGCCGTGCCCGCCGAGACCAGGGCGTCAAGCGCTCGGACCGAGATCCGGAGGAAGGCAGCGGCTTCCTTACGGGTCAGAATCTCGTGGATTTGGGTTTGGGTAGTGGTGGTGGGTGCCATGGTGCGCGCCTTCGCCCCCTTTTCGGAGGTCAAATCGCGCGGCTACCAGGGTACTCTGCCGCTGTTTTACTCGGTTCCCCGAGGCCCAGGTTCTTCCCCCTGGGCAGCCCGACCGCGAAGGGCCGGGACACTACCTGGCTACGCCTTGGATCACCCTTGTTCCGCTCGCCTTGGCGGCGGGGGCTCCTACGTAGGTCCGATGATTTTGTTGCCTTTCCGGGTGCCGGTCAAGGTGAATATGGGAGCTAAGATGCTCCTCGACTGCCCTTAGGCGCTCTCCGTCGCATTCTTCTGCGGGACAATTGCGGGACAGTTGAGATGCGCTTATCGTGCCTTAGCCGCTTTTATCTGCGCTATAAACTCCAGGAAATCCGCCAAAAACGGCTGAAAGCCTGGGGTTGATTTCGCCCTCTCACGGCGGTAACAGGGGTTCGAATCCCCTAGGGGACGCCATACTTTGGCTTAAATGTTTGAGTTACCTGGCAAAATAGGCGCCCAGCCTGGATCGGTGTGACACACGTCTGTGACACACAAGGGCGACGCCATCTTGGCCAGCATCCCATACATCGTCCAACGTCGTCAGCGACTCTACCTGCGCGTCCGTCAACCCGCCGACGTCGCCGCCCTGACCGGCCGAACCCATTACGTCCGCTCCCTGCGTACCAACGATCCTCGCCAAGCCCGGGCCACCGCGGCTAAACTCCTGGTCGGGGCACACCACCTTTGGGGCGAGGTCAGGCGGACCATGCTTGCGGCGCTGCTGGGCAAACCGGTCGAGGACCTGACGGTCGGCGACCTCCAGGTCATGGACATGGCGCAATACGCAGCCATGGTCGGCCAGATCGAGGCGCTGCCCGAAGCCGAACGCCAGCGGGCAGTCGCCCACTGCAGCAGCCTCTACACACAATGGGACCTGACGCGGAAACAGGGCGAGTTGGAGGTGGACCAGACGGAGCTTAGAACCGAACAGGTCAATCACGCCACGCGCCGCCTTCTTGACGCCGTCGACGGCCTGGAACACGACCGGTCCGCCAAGGACATGCTGGAACGTGTGTCAGTGGCGGATGAATACTCCCCAGAAAAGTTGGAGTGCGCCCCTTGGGGTGGACACAGCGGGTATAAAAGATTGACGGTGATGTCGGGCCTTGCAGGAGTGGGGTCATGGCGAAGCACCGAGTTTACAGCATCGCGTTCAAACGCCAGGTAGTTGACGAGTACGCGGCCGGGGAAGCCTTGTACGGCTTGGCGAGGCGGCATGGCATCTGCCGCAACCTGATCCGGGTCTGGGTCGCCAAGGCAGAGGCCGGCGAATTCGACGAGGAGGTTGAGGCGTCGAACCTTCTCGTGGAATACGAAGGGCGGATCGCCGCCCTGGAAAGGCTGGTCGGCCGGCAGGCGCTGGAGATCGAGTTTCTAAAGGGGGCGCTGAAGCACGGACGCTCCAGCAAAAGCGGGACTACATCCGTAATTGCCGGCCCGCCGGTCTCAGCGTCGCCGAAGGCTGTCGGCTGATGGGGATCGCGCGCTCCACCTACTATGACGTGCCCGTCGAGACCGATGGCGACGCCATGATCCTGGACCGGATGAAGGCGATCTGCGCCGAGTTCGAAAGCTACGGCTATCGGCGGGTCGGTGCGGAACTGCGGCAGCAGGGGCTGGTGGTCAACAGCAAGAAGGTGCGCCGGCTCATGCGCGAGCACGACCTCCAACCCCGGCGCCGGCGGCGCTTCGTCGCCACGACCGACAGCGACCATGACGAGCCGATTTTCCCGAACCGGGCGGCGGACATGACCCTTACCGGGCCCGACCAGCTCTGGGTCGGCGACATCACTTATGGTGCGCCTCGTCCCGGATGGTCCGGGGTGCATATGACTGGAATGCCAAGGAGAAAGGAGGAATTGAACGAAGGCCCTGCCCTCTGCTGTGGGGGGCATGAGCCCAAGCGGCGGTGACCTGTCGTCAACTGACAGGGTGACGTAGCCCGCAGGAAAAGGGGACTGAGGCGAAGCCGTTACGCCGAGATGGTCCCCGAGGCTGAAGTGCTGGAAGGTTGAGGAACACGAACCGGTTAAACCGCATCCGAGGGCTGAAATGTCGCCTTCGCCTACACGGCTTAACAGGCGGAATGCCGATGGTGCCGTCGGACACGTAAGTCGATGGCATCCGAACTCGGGCGCAGATGTAAGGCGACCCGAGGGGACCCATGGGGAGAACGCAGCCAGACCATGGATCGGCGTCGACTTGCGGGACGCAAGGACAAGGACTGCGACCGGCAACCTCCCCAGCGCGTGAACGTCCAGCATATGAACGAGGGAAGGCGTGATGGAATGCCAAGGGAGTTGGCCCCGATGCCCATCATGCTGGCGGAGTCCTCGTAGTAGTCCGCGACAGGGAAAGCCTGTCACATGGCGAAGGGGGACAGTTCAACCGGCTTGGCGTGCAAACTACCTGACCCAACGAGGTGAAGACCTTTGATAATCAGCGAAATGCAGCACAAGCTCGCGACATGGGCCGAGAGCGACCCGAACCGCCGGTTCGATCGTCTCCTCCGGCTCGTGGCCGATGGGGAATGGCTTGCCGAAGCCGCCCGGATCGTCCTGGCGTCGAGTGGCGCCAAGACACCGGGCATTGACGGAATGGACAAGCGGTGGATGCAGGCTGAACTGGGGGAACACCTGGCCAGCCTGCGAACGGACCTGCTGTCGGGGGACTACCGCCCACAGCCGGTCAAGCGACTCTATATTCCCAAAGCCAACGGCAAGACACGACCACTGGGTATTCCGACCCTGAGGGACCGCATCGTCCAACGCGCGATGCTGATGGCCATGGAGCCGATCTGGGAAAGCGACTTCCATCGCCTCTCCTACGGCTTCAGACCGGAACGCAGCGTACATCACGCCGTCCGGACCGTGAAGCTCCAGTTGCAGGATGGGGACGCCGGAACGAGGGGACGCTGGATCGTCGAAGGCGATCTGGCGAGCTACTTCGACACGGTTCACCACCGGCTTCTGCTTCACTGCGTCCGGCGGCGCATTCGGGATGATCGGTTCATCGATCTGCTCTGGCGTCTCCTGAAGGCGGGCCACGTTGACCGTGGCCTGTTCGTGGCGTCGAGCGAAGGGGTTCCGCAAGGCGGCGTGTTGTCGCCGCTCCTGTCCAACATCATGCTCCATGAGTTTGATGTGTGGCTGGAGGCGAAATACCTGAGCGCGAAAGCCCGCAAGGACCGCTGGGCCTGGAACTTCGGCATTCAGCAGGGGCGCCCCATCACGGTTCGAGAGAACCGGCAATGGAAGCCCGCTGTCGCCTACTGCCGCTATGCCGATGACTTCGTCGTCATCGTCAAAGGGACAAGGGCGCAAGCCGAAGCCATCCGCGAGGAATGCCGGGCCTTCCTGGAAGGCTGCCTGAAGCTGACGCTGAATATGGGCAAGACCCATATCACCCACGTCGACGACGGGTTCGTCTTCCTCGGGCACCGGATCATTCGCAAGCGGGGGTCGAGCGGAAGGATGTCCGTGGTTACCACCATACCCAAGGAGAAAGCCAAGACCTTCGCCCGTCGCTTGGTCGAAGCCCTCTCCGGCAATCATGATGTTGCTGCGGTGGACATGATCGACAGCCTGAACCGCCAACTGGTGGGATGGGCCGCGTTCTACAAGTTCACCGACTTCACGGCGCGCACGTTCCGGCGCATCGACACCGTCGTGTTCTGGAAAATGGCGCACTGGCTGGCGCGGAAATATCGCTCCCGCATCAAGCCATTGATGCGGAAATGGTACCAAGCTCCAGCCACCGGCCAGGCGAAGACTTGGCTGGTCTATGGCCGAAGCAATCGGGGAAATCCCGTCGGCAAGGCGCTGCGTCGACTGGTCTCCAGCCAGAAGGCGCAGTTCCGGTGGCGGAACCCGGAGCGAAATCCCTACATCTTCAGGGACGAACTCCGAAACACCGTCACCTCCCGCTATCATGATGTCGCCATGGCCCTGGGCCAAGGTTGAAGGGAGAGCCGTATGCGCTGAAAGGTGCACGTACGGTTCGGGGAGGGGAAGCGCTCCAGCGCTTCCTACTCCACTCGCCACCTGGGAGGGCTTCGTCTACGTGGCCGTGATCCTGGACGCCTGGTCCCGCCGCGTCGTGGGCTATGCGATCAGCCGCTCCATCGACACCCGACTGACAATCGCGGCCTTGAAGGCCGCTATCGCCGCGCGAAACCCACCCACCGGCTGTGTTCAGCACACCGACCGGGGCAGTCAATACGCCAGTGCCGCCTATCGAAAGATCTTGGCGGACAACGGCTTGGTCGGCTCCATGAGCCGGCGCGGCAATCCCTACGATAACGCCAAAGCTGAAAGCTTCATGAAAACCCTGAAGGTCGAGGCCGTTTATCCCATGGCGTACGAGACCTTCGACGACGTCGTGGCCGATCTGCCGCGTTTCATCGATCTGGTTTACAATGCCTGGCGCCTTCATTCAGCGCTGGGCTATCTCAGCCCTATCGCATTCGAGGAACAACACGCCCGATCACCAGTCAATTCCGCGGCTTGAAGCTGTCCACCCCAAGGGGCGCACTCCACCCGCCGAAGCGAAGCTGACCGCCCGCCCCAAGGGCGCCGACCGCAAGCGCGAGCGGGTCGAAGTGATCCGGCAGTTGGATGCCGAATTAGGCATCGAGGTCGAGGTGTGTATGAATTGGCATGGAATAAGGGCTCTGACGCAAACTTGATGATGGGCAGATCATTCGGCACCGATGACGCGGGCCTGGAGGAGGTCAAGCTTTCCGCGGCCATACATCTGGCGTTTGACGAGTTTGAGCTTGGTGATCTGGCCTTCGGTTTGGGCAGCAGCCCAATTGAGTCTATCAGTTAAAACGATAGGTGACGTGAGAAGATGCCCACGACGACTACAGCTTCTCGATACGCTGCTTATATCTCCTACAGCCACAAGGATGGGGCCATTGCGGCGCGGCTGCACAAGCGGCTGGAGCGCTATAGCATTCCATGGGGCGTTGCGTCTGCCTACGGTAAGAAATATTGGTTTGGTCGCAAAATCGGCCGAGTCTTCAGGGATCGCGAGGAACTTGCCGCCGGCCAACCCCTGGCGCCATTGCTCTATGATGCTCTGGCTAGATCCGACGCACTGATCGTCCTCTGCTCCGCCAACGCAGCCACTAGCCGCTACGTCAACGACGAGATCAAAGAGTTCCGCCGCCTTGGAAAAAGTGACAGAATATTTCCTGTCATCATCGATGATGATCCTCCTGCTTGCTATCCGCCGGAATTACGCCAAGCTGGCGAGAAGCTGAATGCGGATTTCCGCGCCGGGAAGGACGGCGAGGTATCCGGAACAATGAAGATTCTGGCCGGCTTGATGGGGCTTGGCCTTGACCAGCTTATACAGCGTGAGCAACGAACACAGCGACGGCGGATCATCGGCTTGAGCATGGCCGTCGGTGTCTTGGCCTTTTTGGCAGGCGTTGCCTGGTGGAGTTATCTTGAAGCCCAAAGGCAACACGAAATCGCGGTGGCGAACCTGATCACGGCGATCAAGACCATCAACAGTATGACCAAACAGGTCACCAATATGAAAAACCAGATCGGGATACGCTCGGATTCCCTGAAGGCTTTTCTGAGTGAAATCGCGAGCAACGTAGCCGAACTGCCAAGCCGGGTCGATCCAGGGGACATCCAGAGGGAGGGTGGCGATCTCGCGACGGTGATCATCACTCTGCAGTATCGCTATGCTGAGGTTTACGATCTGCTGGGCGACCGTCCAGCGCAGCGCGCGGCGATCGATGAGGGGCTGCGCCAGGTAGCAGCAAGGCTCGCGCCAGCGCCGCGCGACCTCCACTGGCTCGATCTGAAAGCGCAAGGGCTCATGCTTCTGGGCGACGTCCTGCGCGCAACGAAATTGGAGGATGCGCGCGCGCCTTATGCCGAGGCGGTCGACATTCGCAAGGCAATTGCCCAAGTGTCTGGACAAGATGCTGATTGGCAGCGTCTTACGGAAAGTTACGACCGCCTGGGTGATGTAGAGCGCACGACACAACATTTCCCGGAAGCGTGGGCCGACTACATGCTCGCATTCGATCTGCGTGCCCAGCTTCTCGCCAAAGATCCCAATAACGAGGATTGGCGGCGGGCGGCGGCCCAGGAGGAAAATCGGCTCGGCGACACTCTGCGGCGCGGTGAGGAGTATTTTGAGGTCACAAATACATCTCCACCACCGTCGCTGCCGTTCCCCAAGACGCATGAGGAAGTGCTTTACGCGGCACTTACCCACTATAAAAGGAGTCTAGCTCTGCGTGAGGACATAGCGGCCAAAAACCGGCTCAATGCCAATGACAAGTGGAACTACGTCTGGAGCCTAGGTCTGGTTGGTGATGGGGAGCGGGAGGTGGCCGATTTCACGTCGGCGCTCGATCATTTCCGCCATGCCCTCGATCTAACCACCAGTTTGCTCCAACTGGATCCCGAGCGTGTCGATCTTCTAACGGAAATGGCGAAAACTCTCGAACGCTTGGGAAAATTTCATCAAGAACTTTCTCGTATCGACCAGGCCCTGCAAGGTGTTGGTGTAGTCGATCAGATGGAGCTTCAGGAAGCCCTGCTCAATTTTATTAATAGCCTTAAGCAATTCCAAGAACTATCCGTCAGCCATCCAGACGACAGGCGCTGGAAACTACGATTATTCTTCGCTGAATACTTCCTCGGCGATTTGCAGCGCAAGATGGCTTGCCTTGCCCAAACTGGCGAAGACCGCCGTCTCTCCCTCTTCAAGGAGGCGAAGGATCATCAAGCCGCCGCCTTGCGGGCGGCAGCGGATACCCAGCATCAATTCGAAAGGGATGCAGGCTTTCAGCAGACAATCGAAGCCGTTCGGCATTGGCAGTTCGGCTTTCCGTGCGCCCTGACGGGCTTGCCAACATCATCCGAACCGACGGCTCCGTCTACAAGACGGTAACGCGCCAACGGATGTCGTGATCGACCGGTCCTACTGGGCGGGAGCGATGTCATTGCGGCGAAGATTGGCCGGCGCGTCCTTGACTGGAATGGGCTGGCCCACGCCGTGTTTGGCGCCTACACCGACATTCCGGGAACAGGTCAATTGTTAATGCCATTGGCGCAACATCGCTCTAACAGGGTGCGGAAGAATGGAGCGTTAAGGCCCCTTTCCCCATGAGCCAAGCCGATTGAAGGCTTGATCGAGGGGCTACGGGCCGCTTTTGCGGCCATCTTCCCCGGCTTCCGCCGTTTGCAGGCGGAATCCGGGCATGGTCAGGCCGCCACCATCAGCTTGGGCAGTCTGACGAGGTTGTAGGCGGCGGCGGTCAACATGAAGGCCCAGCCGACGCGATCGGTTCCCTTGTGGCGCGTCTTGCGCAAGGTGCCGGTGGTCTTGATCCAGCCGAAGACCTCCTCAATACGCTTGCGGATACGCAAGGACACGCCATAGCCGGGGTGGCGGGTGGTGCGTCCATCAATGGCGGACGTGCGCCGCGCCCCGGTCTTGGTCAGGTGATCATTCCGGGCGATATGCGGCGTCACCTTGCGGGCACGGAGTTCCCGGACGAACTCACGCGCATCAAAGGCCTTGTCGGCGCCCAAGGTGATCCGCCGCGTCGGCTTCAGCCCGTCGACCAATGCCAACGCCGCCTCGCGTTCGGCGGTGCCGGTCGCTTGGGTCAGCGTCGCACCAACCACCAGGCCGTTGCGGTTCTCCATCAGCACATGCCCCATGTAGGCTAGGCGCGATGGCTGGCCATTGCTCTTGCGGTACAGTTTGGCTTCAGGGTCGGTGGTGGACGCGTGGGTCTGGTTGGAGCGCTTCTCCCCGTGGAAGTCGCGCTCCCCGTTGCGACCGGGGCCCGGCGGGTCGCCACCGCCATCCTTGGGCCGGAAGCTCTTGATCGACGCCCAGGCCTCGATCAGCGTGCCATCCACCGAGAAGTGGTCGTCCGACAGCAAGTTCCGGCCTCGCGCCTGGGCCACCACCGCCCCCAGGAACTTCGCCGCGACGTCGCCTCCAAGAAGCCGCTCACGGTTCTTGGTGAACACCGTCACGTCCCACACCGGGGCGTCCATCGCCAACCCGACAAACCAGCGGAACAGCAGATTGTAGTCCATCTGCTCCATCAGTTGTCGCTCCGACCGGACCGAATAGAAGGCCTGGAGCAGCAGCGCCCGCAGCAGTTTCTCCGGCGGGATCGAAGGACGACCCACCTTCGCGTACATCGCCTCAAAGTCCGGCGACAAAACCTCCAGCGCCTCGTCACAGATCGCCCGGATCGCCCGAAGCGGATGCCTTGGCGGAACACGCGCTTCGCAACTCACGTACGAAAACAAGCCTTCCGTCCGAATGTCTCCGCCACGCATCCCATCCTCCTCAGCGTCATGAGGAAGCGAATCACGACAGGAACTCAGACGGAAGGGTTTTTCCGCATCCTGCTAAGCCGCAGTTTGCCGCCGTATCGTCCACAGTTGGGGGTGACTCGGCTTGTTGTCACTCGGGTATTGGCCGGAGGGATTGAAGGACAAGTCGGGGCGATTCAGCAAAACGAGCTCGGCCAGGAAAAATGCCGTTGCTTTGATGTCTCCCGGCGGCGGCGCCTTCTGCGTCATGATCCGACTGGCCAGGAAGGCTTCGGGGGCATGCCAGTCGGCCTCGGTGCCGATGTCGCAGCAAATCGAGATCCGCCTGCCGGACCAGAGCGCTCGATCCAGCACCTGGAAAGCTGTGTCCAGAGCCCCAGTCACGGAAGGGTGGCACGTTATTATGCTAGCGCCGAGTTGCCGGCGGCTGGTCACCCCCTCCCCTGGCAGACCGGTGACGATCGCATCAAGGTCGCCTTCCGCTATCACGCGGACCAAGGCAACAAAGCCGGCGGTAAGATCGTCGGGAGCAGCCCAAGCGGGCAGGCACTCGGTACGGAGGCTCTCGCCAGGGCTGCTTAACCGGTCCGCCTGAACTGTTTCATCCCCGGTCACCAGAAAACAGGGACGTTCCTGATGGCGCGCGGCGGCCAGAGCCAGCCCCAGCGCCGATCGATTGGTCTGACGTTGCCAATTGACCGGCTGTTCGGGATCCAGGCCTTTTGGGCATAGACGCATCAGATTGATGGCGCCCTTGCAGGCATTGAAACGCTTCGACCAATTCCCGCCCCCAGGCCGGATGGTTCGAGTTTCATACGCCGTGGGGGGCTCGGGAATAATGGCGGACACGGCGGTATGCCCGTCGGCAAGCAATTGCTCCGCCAAGTCGATGTCCCGGCCCCAGCCCAGCCCACCCATATACACGGCACTGGGCTTCAAGCTTTTGACCAAGCTGAATAATTCCGGGCTAGCTGCCCAGCTTGCCCCAGGCGGCACGGCGGAGAGGGCAATGATGGGGGGTAATTTGAACACCCCCATCAGGGTGCGCCATCCTTCATCTTGGGTGGCCGAATGGAGCCGGGAGAATTGGGTGAACGTTGATGCAACGGTACCGGGCTGGGCATCAGGCTGGTTGATCGCCTCGGCCAATGCGGTGGCCGCCTGATCGAATTGGCCGAGCAAGCCTAGGGCCTCCGCCCGAGTTGCCAGCGGCCAATAGCCGCTGGCCTCCGGCAACTGGCGCAGGATTTCCGACGCCAGTGTCCGCCCGTCGTCGGCGCGGCCCGCGCAAACAAGCATGGCGGCAGCGTTGATACCGGTATAATAGCCCCCCGTCCGTTGGTGAACGGAGCGATACCCCGCCGCTGACTGTAAGGCCAAGAATTGGCTTTTCTCCGGGTTGGCCGACTGGAAGCTGCGATCCTTCAGGAGCCGTGGGGTCAGAGCAGCGTAGTCCTCGACCGGGTCGTCCATGGTAAACTTCCGACCCCGTGTCAACAGCCGCTCCGCCGCATCCAATGCCCCATCCCGTAGATGCGCCAGGATTTGAAGATGGGCGATTTTGCGAGATTGCGGATGATAGCGGGTTGCCTTTTCCGCCACCTGGCGGGCCCATAGAAGATTGGCCTTGTCGATCAGGGTTTCTCTCAATTCCTCAAACCAGATGTGGGCGTCGTTGTCGCGGTCATCCGCCGGATCATGCGTAGGACCATCATCCAGATCATCGGCCGGCCGGAAGGCGGCGATCATGGCGAGCCGCCCTCGGTCAAGCAGGGTCAACCGCGACGCCCTGCCATTCGCCAACGCGCGGAAGTCCTTCAGGAATCCCAGGTCGTCGTTGACCTGCTTGCGCGATAGGCCCAAGGCCGTCGCCAGATGCTGCTGAAGGACACCCTTGGGAAGGCTAGCTTTGCCCATTGGGTTCAGCGGCTCCGCGGCGGCATCAAAGAGGTCCAACAGCAACCGGGCCAGTCGGACGTGACTTTCATCCTTCAGCACCACCAGATCCTCGGCCAAGCCTTGGGCGCGACGGAACTGTTCGGTGATCACGCGCGCCAGTCGGTCGCGTACAGCGGGCTCGCGTTCCAAACACTGGGCGAATGCCTCTCTGGTAATCGCGGCCACCACCGTATCGCCGACGGCCAGCGCGGATGCCCCATGGCGGGGCACGATCGCCGCAGCGGTGGCCAGGGGGATCAGATCGGTATCGCAAACCAGCTCGTTGGGGATGCCGCTTTCCAGGGGGCGAGCGCTATGGAGGCCAAGATGTAGCCAAGGCGCTTCTTCATCCAGGGGCAGGATGCCGCCCCCCAAGGCTGTCATCGCCTGCCCTTCATGGCCTGCGGGAACCGCACGGCGCTGAATGATGCCCGAAACGACGAACACCAGGGGACCGGCGGTTTGGCCCTGTGCGAAAACCAGTTGTCCGGGTTGGCAGACGACAAGATCGGATGCAGAGACAAGGTCCGCCAGGGTCTCGCGGCTGCTTCCCGCCAGCAAGGGGCAGGACTGGAAGTAAAGGCCACGTGCCTCACGTGTCGCCGATTTGTTGAGTGTCGTTAGCCGCACGCAATGGAGTTCAGTCGGCGGCGGCACTGGGCAAACTCCATCAGAAAGCGGCGTCCTGCCCCCCATCGTCAGTCAACGCGGTCCAAGATGCCAGCAAAAGCCTAAGGGTTGAATTATCAAGATTCTCGCCCTCGTTGCAAGACACCCCGACCTGAGGTCGTAACAGTCTTGGCGGAAATTCTTCCGTGGCATGTAGCCAGATCACAGGAATTCCACGCGCCAGGGCTTGGCCGATCAGGTCGCGGGTTCCACCAGCCCCAGCACTGGCGCCGCCATCCCAGATAGCGATGAGCAGGCCCACATGGTCCAGCATCCACCCTCCAGCCAAGGCGTAGGCCGTCGCGGTGCCGTCCCTGCGCCCAGGCAGGATGACGACCTCTCTCGCGCGCGCCAACAGGCTGTGGAACTCCGCTACAGAGGCCGCATCGGCAAAATCACGGCAGTATTCGTCAATAGGGAACGGAAGGGGGCAAACCAAGGCGACAAGTCGCGCCAGCGCGGCCGAGGCGGCAATCCGATCCGCTCCTTCGGCTAGGCTGGAAACCAGAGTGAGCGAGTTACCTGGGGGAGCGAAGTCGCGCAATCGATCCAGCAAGTCCCCCACATCCCCGGCCAGGGCACTCAGCCGGTTGAACGCCAGGCGATTTGGGCGATGGCCGGTGATGCCGAGGGTAAGTGGGTGGTGGGGCATGAGGGCCATTCTATATCTGGCAGGCAGCAGGGCAAAGGCGCCGTCGCCGACAAATTATAGCCTCATGAACGCGGTCGCGTACTGACAATACCAATGGGAAACCGCAAGGGATGTGTGATCCGCAAAATCGGCTGTCCCCCCCGGGCTGCTTCACCGTTGCCGGGAGTGCTGGGGCTTGCCAGACATATGGCTCTGCTCGCGCGACCATATCCTTCCGGTACGCGATTCTTGCAGAAATTCTAATTTCTGTGAACGCGTACCCATAAAGCGGCCCCCATTTCCCCGAATATAACGGCGGCTTCAACGACCGGCCAGCACTCCCCAAGACCTACGATGACCGGCGCCAGGACAGCCCTTTCGGCGCCAGCGCCCGCTAACGCATAGGAGACATGCCATTGCAATAAGGCACAGCAAAATAGTTAGAAAAATACCCCATATGGGTGATGCGTCAGCATCAAATGCATCTCACACTCGAGTTAGAGCACGCTGCACCCTGAAATTCAGCCACAAGCAAAACCACCTTTCTGAGCGCCTCGTTCTAAACATCGAATAATAATACATGACAACACAACCACGTCATCAACAATCAATTGGCCGAATATATAAATATAACATTTTACGCCGCAACATTTACAGAAGGAGCAAAATTTAATTTGCTGAACAATACGTGAGTTTATTTTGATGTCACGCCATTGAAGGAACAGGCTGTGAGCGCCAATAGGATACTTGATCATCTGGCAATAGGAATAATTTTAACCGAAAAAGATGGAAGTATCATATATAAAAATCACGAGTCCGACAGAATATTTTCAGCCAGTAACATAATATCTCGTAAGAGCGGGACTTTAATTGTAAATGGTAAAAAGATTATGAGCGTCTATAACCATTTTATAGAAACCAGGCCATCTGAACAGGTAACCATATTGGATTGCCATCCGCACGATTCTGGTTTCTACATAATAAGCATCCAGAAGTACAATCACAATAATCAGGAATTATACGCGACATTTATCTACGACCCAAAGTATCATGACAGCATAAATATCAGGAAAATACAAATAATTTCAAACATCAGAAAGATATATTCTCTATCAAATTCTGAAGCGGAAGTTTCGTATTGTATATACGCAGGCATGAGCATCGATAAAATCGCAAAACATAGAAAATCTAGCGTGAATACAATAAGAACTCATATCAAAAATATCCTATCAAAGACAGGACTCGCAAGGCAGCAAGATATTGTTCGTCTAATGGCCGACATATCGATGATGCCGAAAATACAGTAAAGATTGATCCATAAATGATTATATTGAGAGTCAATATTAAATATAATTAATAATTATTACAAAATTCGGATTATTTAATTCACATATGTATTTTTCCAATGCTTGGAATATCTTGGAGGGGCTTATGCTAATTAAATTACGCGCCGCAATGTGCCATATCGCTATCCTCGCAGCCGTACTGGGTCCAGGCGGTTGCGCTAGCCAAGGCACCGTCATGGGCGGCAGCACCGGCCCCGTAAGCGGAGCATCAGCGGGCGCGACAAGCGTCAATGCTTCCCAAGTCATTGAACGGTGCCCCCAGACGTTGGGCACCTTGGCCATCGACGATTCCCGCCGGGCGGCCTGGTGGGGTGAATTCACCCGATCCACCCAGTTGACCACCATTGAACCACTGATCAGGGTGATGGTCTCACAGTCCAACTGCTTCGAGATCACGTCAATGGGCAACGCTGATCTCGACGACGCCATGACGCGGATGATGGACAAGGGCCGTGACGGCGAATACCGCATCGGCTCCAACGTCGGCAAAAACCAAGCGATTATGGCCGATTACTTTCTGCAGCCCGCCATCCAATTCATCAACGACAGCAACAGCACGTACAAGGTCGTTGGCGGGATGATGGGCGGAGTGCTCGGTTCCATGGTCGGCAATGTCAGCAAGCGCCAGGCTGAGGTAACGCTGACATTGATGAACATCCGGTCCCGCACCCAGAATCTCGGCGGCCGTTGGCACAGCCACCACGACGGACTTGGGCGGCATCTTCCAAATAGTGGGGGCTGCCTCCACCGGTCAGTTGAGCGGGTTCGAACGGACGCCGGAAGGTAAGACCACGGTCGCTGCCTTCGTCGATGCCTATAACCAGATGGTCATCGCGGTCCGCAACTACAAACAACGGGAAATCGCAGGCGGGGCCGGCACGGGTGGCCTGCTGAAGGCCCAAGGCCAGTGATGCGCCCAGCGGCAGGATGGATGGTGGCGTCCTTGGCGGTGGTTGGGAGCTGCGCGGCCCCCCCACCGTCCACCACCAATACGGTACGCATCTGCGATGATACCGGTTGCGGTGATCGCGACCGATCGACCGCCAGCTTCCTGCCGGCAGAACCTCCGCGCCCGGCCTCGGCCGACGACAGTGACACCTACCGCGGCGAGGCGCTAGCCACGCTCCAGGCCGAGGCATCAACCCAACCCGCCGCCGCCTATAAACTGGGGCTCATCTACGCCTACGGTCTAGGTGGCGTGAACAAGAGCCTAGTCGCCGCTGCCCGCTATTACGACCAAGCGGCGGCGGCGGGCCACACTTGGGCTCAATACCGTCTGGCACAGTTGTACCTGGACGGAACCGGGGTTCCACGTAACCCGCAAAAGGGTCTGGAGCTGCTGTTCAAGGCGGCGGATAGCAACCATCCCGCCGCCGCCTTCAACGTGGGAATGTTGTACCTGACCGGCCGGGATCTCCCGCCAGACAATCAACTGGCCGTTCAATATTTGAAACGGGCGGCCGATTTGGGCGTGCCCGACGCGCAGTACAACTTGGCCCTGCTGACCTTCCGGGGCATCGGCACACGGCAAGGTCTTTACGAGGCATTCCAGCTGATGACCAAGGCAGCCCAAGGCGGCATGGTCAAGGCGCAGACGGCCTTGGGCCGCTTGTGCATGACCGGACTGGACACCATGCGGCAAGACCTTCCGCAGGCGGAAAGATGGCTGACCCTTGCCGCTGGCGGGGGGGATAAGGATGCGGGGATTTTACTTGCTCAAGTACAACAAGCACAAAAAGAACAGCAAGATTATCAGCGACGTCTCGGCCTTCTTGCGGCTGAAACCGCGCTTTATTGGGCCAAGGCTGTCTATCAAAGTTGGCTGACACCTACAATCGTCACCTACTATTACTAAGCGCCAATCGTTGGGGGATGGGCATGTTGATCGATACGTCGAAGCGGAAAACGGGTCTGGCTGCGCGGACACGGGGGCTATTGGCGGGCTCGTCGGCGGTCGCGATCGTGGCAGCCCTGATGGCCGGTGTCGCACGGGCTGACGTCACCATTGCCACCTCCATCGTTGGCCCATTGTCGCCCACCGGCGGCGACGTCATTATAACCGGCACAGGGACGCTAACCGACGGGGGCACCTTTTACGGTGGGCACCCCGCCCTGCTTCTATTCGGTAACGCGACCCTCGGCCGCATCAATAATGATGGGCTGATCAGCGGCGGCAACGCCTCCATCGCCCAGGGCCGGGGCATAGAGCTGAACACTTCATTGATATCCGGTGTGGCAGCGGGAACAAGAATAGCGACCATATCCAATGGCCCAAACGCCACGATTACGGGTTACTATTCAGGAATAGCCTCACAAGGCGGCAGCATCGGTACCTTGGTCAATAGCGGGCTGATCGCAGGCACCGCCGGTTCCGGGTTGCAGGTCACTCCAGGCGCAGAGACTCTCGACTACAACACATGGCTCTTTTCCCGTGGGCAGTTATCGACCTTGGTCAACAACACCAACGCTACGATAGCGGGCTATTTCGGTACTGAGTTTCTGGGCAGCGATGTCGGCGAGGTCCGCAATGCCGGCGTCATTAAAGGGTCGATAGTCGGCATAGACGTGGGACAGTCCCAGTTCTTCTACAATTCTGTTGCGCTTCCTGTGCAGTCGGGCAGCCTGGGCACTTTAAGCAATCAGCAAAGTGGCACGATCACCGCGGGCAATACGGCGCTGCGGCTTGGCGGCATTTCCGCAGGCACCATCCTTAACGCCGGCATGATTAGCGCCAGCGGGTCTTTAAGCACCGGCGTAAACGTCGGCTCCGGTTTCGCAACTCATCAAGTCTCCACTCTCGGACTTCTGCTTAACGGCGACACCGGCACCATCGCTGGCGGCAGATCTGGCCTCATATTGGGCGGCAGCACCATCGGTACGCTGGCGAACAGCGGACTCATCGTTGGAGGTTCGGGCGCAGGCATTAATGTCTCTGACGAGACATTCTACACTATCTATACTATCGGCGGGACAACCTCCACGCTGCTGGGGATGGTGCCAGGGGCGATTGCCAGTCTGGGCAATTCCAGCGGCGCCACCATCGCAGGTGGTGAATACGGCCTGCAGCTGAGTGGCGGCACCATCGGCACGTTGAACAACGCGGGCCTGATCAAAGGTACTGGCACCTTAAGCCTGGGCCTTTATCTCCCCTTTGATGTTTACGCGACAGTAGCCGCTGGTGTTGTGACCAACTTGAACAACCAAGCGACGGGTACCATCACCGGCGGAAAATCCGGCATCCAGTTGAGTGGCGGTACCATCGGCACGCTCGCGAACAGCGGACTTATCGTTGGTAGCTCGAGCGCTGGCATTAGTGTCTACGACAACGCGTTCTACCGCCCCAACGGCACAATCTTCATGCTGGAGGGAATGGTGCCCGGGGTGATCGCCAGCGTGGGCAACGCCAGTGGCGCCACCATTGTCGGTGGAAGTTACGGCCTGCAATTGCATGGGGGCACCATCGGCACGCTAGACAACGCAGGCCTCATCAAGGGCGCGGGAGCATTCGGCCAAGGCCTTTTCCTCTCCTTTTATAGTTACGGGACAGTGGCTGCTATCGGCGGCGTGGCCACCCTCACTAACGAGGCGACGGGTACCATCGCTGGCAGCTACTCCGCCCTCGTATTGAGTGGTGCCACTATCGGCACACTGGCGAACAACGGACTAATCGTTGGCAACTCAAACGCCGGCATTAGCGTCTACGAAAACGCGTTCTACACTTACAACGGAACAACCTCCACATTCACGGGGGCAGTATCAGCGGCGATTGGCAGCTTGGTCAATGCCAGCGGCGCCACCATAGCGGGTGGCAGCAACGGCCTGGGGATGGGTGGCGGGACGATTGGCACGCTGGACAACGCGGGCCTGATCGAGGGCACAGGGACCTTCAGCTCCGGCCTTTACCTCTCGACGTATAATTACGGGAGCCTAACTGCCGCTGGCGCTGTGGCCAATTTGATCAACCAAGCGACGGGCACCATCGTCGGCGGCTATAACGGCCTGCAGATCAGTGGGGCCACCATCGGCACGCTGGCGAACAGCGGGTCGATCGTTGGCGGCTCGGGCACAGGCATTGGTCTCTACGATAGTGCATTCTTCACCTACAGTGGCACGACCTCCACGCTGCTGGGAATGATGCCGGGGACGATTGGTAGCCTGGTCAACACCAGCGGCGCCACCATCGCCGGCGGCAATAACGGACTTCAGTTGGGCGGCGGGACCATCGGCACGCTGGACAACGCCGGCCTGATAAAGGGCACAGGCACCTACAGCCAGGGCCTTTATCTCTCGATGCATAATTACGGGAGCCTAACCGCCGCCGGGAATGTGGCCAACTTGATCAACCAAGCGGCGGGCACCATCGCCGGCGGCAATACCGGGCTGCAGTTAAGCGGCGGCACCATCGGCACGCTCAGCAATGGCGGTGTAATCTCCGGTTTGACCTACGCTGGCATCGCGGTGCAATCGTCTCAGGCACGAATTGACACCATCATCAATTTGGCGGGTGGCACCATCGGCAATATCAGCGGCACGGTGGGGGCCTACGGCACCAGTGCCGCAGGCATCGTGAACACCAGCAGCAGCATCGGAACCATCGCCAACAGCGGCGCCATCAGCGGTGGCATCGAGATTTACGGATCGGGTGCTGTCGTTGGAGCCATAGACAACCGGGCGGGTGGCACTATTAGTGCTTTGAATTCCGGCATCTGGATAGGGGGCAGCGTCGGGACCCTGGTCAATGCCGGCCTGATCTCGTCCGCCTGGAATATCGGCGTCAATGTCAGCAATCGTCAGACGCTGGACGCACTATTCAACGCCGCCACCGGGACGATCGATGGAATCGGGATTGGTGGCACCATCAGCACCATCGACAATGCCGGCCTGATAAGCGGCGGTGGCACGGGCATTCTTGCGCGTCAACTTACCGTCGTTTCCGTGACGCTGGCCAACAACGTCCAAGCTACCACCACATCCGTTCGGACAAGCGGCGTACCGGTTCTGCATAACAGCGGCCTAATCAACGGCACCTTGGCCGGGGTCGCCAATGCGGGCGTGATGGGGCTTCTGGACAATAGCGGCACGATCGTCGGTGTCGCGGGAACCGGCGTCGCCAACGTCGGCCAATCCGCCATCTCCACGTCGCAAAGCCAGCCCACCTATTTCCATTCCTCGGTCCTCAGCAAAGCCGGCGGCACCCTGGGAACGCTGACCAACAGCGGCCTCATCTCCGGCGCGCTGACAGGCGTGGCCAATGCGGAGGCCAACGTCATGCAGACGATCATGACGTCAACGTTCGACAGCGTTAACGGCACCTACGTGGGCACGACCAGCATTATTGCGGCAGGAACGGCGGCCGGCACCGTCGGCGTTCTGGTCAACAATGGCACCATTTTGGGAGGCACGGAGCGGAACCTGACGGCAGGCATCGGTTTGGATAACGGCGGGGCGGCGGCGATCATTGGCACGCTGACCAATACGGGACTGATCCGGGGCGGTCAAACGGGCATTCTCAACGCCGGAACGATCGGCGCGCTGATCAACAGCGGCACAATTTTCGGCGGTGTCGCCGCCATCCGCAATACCGGGACTGGTCTCCTGGATACCATCACCAACAGTGGGCTGATCGCGGGCAATGTCCTGAATCAAGGGGCCCGCGGTTTGACGGTCGTGGGCGGCGCCGGTTCCATCTTCGGTACGTTCGCGGCAGGCTCCAACGGAACGGCCACACTGACCAACACCGGAGGTGACGTGGTGCTGGCCGGCGGCAATGTGGCGCTGGGCACCAATATGGCCATCAATGTGGGGACCCACACAGTCGCCAACACCGCTGGCGCGACCTTGCGGCTGGACAGCTTGGTCAGCATCACCGGCAATTACGCACAGAGCGGCGACAGCGCCCTGCTGGTCAACGTGGCCTCGGCCAACAGCTATGGCGGTCTGCAAGTCAGCGGTGCCGCCGCCGTGACCGGCGGCGCCATCATCCTGAACCCCAGCGCGGGCTATTCCCTGGTTGATGGCCAGAGCTACACCATCGTCGCCGCTGGCGATGCGTCTTCCGCCTATTCGGGATACACCGTGGTCGCTCCAGGCCACGCGCTGAGCAGCATGACAACGGTCGTCGGGGGCCTGACCGACCTGATTGTCACGCTGGGCAGCCTGAACGGCGGGACGATTGGAACCCTCGGCTCGGGCTCATCCACCACCATCGGCGGCGGGGCGTCTACCGTGGGCCAGGTCTCTGGTGGAACGGTCACAGTAACAGACGGCACGCCGACTTTGAGCACCATCAGTGGCGGTTCGGTGAACATCGGGGGCGGTTCCGCTACGCTGGGCACCGTCGCAGGCGGCACGGTCAACATCAGCGGCGGCAACGCCAGCGTCGGGCAGGTGTCCGCCGGTTCCATCACCCTGGGCAGCGGCGCCACCATCAGCGGCACCCAGACGGTGAACGTCAGCGGCGGCTCGTTGGCCGTGTCGGGGTCGGTAACGTCCCCGGTCGCGGTCAGCGGCGGCACGGTGGCGGTGGGCAGCGGTGGTATCGTCAACAGCTCCACTTCCATCCAGGTATCTTCCGGTTCGCTGTCCATCAGCGGTGGCGGCATTGTCGCGAGCGATCAGCCGCTGCAGGTCTCCGGTGGCAGCTTGAATGTTGCCGGTGTGGTAGCGGCACCAGTGCAGGTCACTGACGCCGGCGCCACCGTCTCGATCAGCAGTGGCGGCCTGGTGACACAGAGCGTGACCGCCAGTGCCGGCGCGATGAACGTCGGCGGGACGATCACGGCGCCCGTCTCGGTGTCGGGCGCCGGCGCCACCGTCTCGATCAGCAGTGGCGGCCTGGTGACGCAGTCGGTCACGGCCAGCGCCGGTGCGCTGAGCGTTGGCGGGACGATCACGGCACCCGTCTCGGTGTCGGGTGCCGGTGCCACCGTCTCGATCAGCAGTGGCGGGCTGGTGACACAGAGCGTGACCGCCAGCGCCGGCGCGCTGAGCGTTGGCGGGACGATCACGGCACCCGTCTCGGTGTCGGGTGCCGGCGCCACGGTTTCGATCAGTAGTGGCGGGCTGGTGACACAGAGCGTGACCGCCAGCGCAGGCTCGCTGAACGTGGGGGGACGATCGCGGCACCCGTCTCGGTGTCAGGCGCCGGCGCCACGGTTTCGATCAGCAGCGGCGGCCTGGTGACACAGAGCGTGACCGCCAGCGCAGGCTCGCTGAACGTGGGGGGACGATCGCGGCACCGGTCTCGGTTTCGGGCGCCGGCGCCACCGTCTCGATCGCCAGCGGTGGCGTGGTGACACAGTCGGTCACGGCCAGCGCCGGCAGCGTGAACGTTGCGGGCACCATCACGGCGCCGGTGGCGGTCAGCGGCGGTACTGTGTCGTTGGCCAGCGGCGGCACCATCGTCAGTAGCCAGCCAGTGCAGGTCACGGGCGGTAGCCTGTCGATCTCGGGCAACGTCAACGCGCCGGTGCAGGTGGCGGGCACCACGGTCTCGGCCTCGCAGATCGCCAGCGCCACGCCGGTGATGACGGTGGACGCGGGTGGCACCATCAGCCAGTCGGTAACGGTGGATGCGGGTAAGGTGTCTATGAACGGCACTATCAGCGGCAATGTCGCCATCGGATCCGGCGGCGCCCTGCGCGGGTCCGGTGTGGTGACGGGCCAGGCCTCGGTGTCCGGCATCCTGGCGCCCGGCAACTCGCCCGGGACCCTGACCTTCACTAACGGTGTGACCCAGGCGGCCAAGTCGGTGCTGTCCATCGATATCGATGGCACGGGCACCGGGGCCGGCTACGGCAACTACTCCCGCGTCCTGGTCACGGGCGGCAGCTACGTCATCGGTTCCGGTGCCGTGCTTCAGCCCAACCTGCGGGGGATATCGGGGAAGGCCACCAACACCTACACCCCGGGCCTGGGCACGGACTTCAATATCGTCCAAGCGGCGGGTGGCGTCTCCGGCACCTTCGCCGGCATTACCCAACCCAGCAGCGGGCTGCTGGCCGGCACGCAGTTCACGGCGCTGTACGGCAGCAACGCCGTCGACCTGTACGTCACCCCCACCTACGGCAACTTGGCCAGCCTGGGGGTCAGCGCCAAC
This sequence comes from Nitrospirillum karajorum, assembly GCF_036348415.1. NCBI lineage: Bacteria > Pseudomonadati > Pseudomonadota > Alphaproteobacteria > Rhodospirillales > Azospirillaceae > Nitrospirillum > Nitrospirillum karajorum. The sequence goes on along the minus strand of NZ_JAZBQB010000002.1, from coordinate 1,366,165 downwards.
CAGCAGACCATGGGGCGCGTGGTGGCCGGGCTGACGCCAACGGTGGGTAGTGACCTCAACGCCGTGCTGAAGGCGCTGTACGGCTTGCCCACGGTGGGGGCGTCGCTGGATGCCCTGGCGCAGATCGGCGGCAGCAGCCAGGCCAACATCGTCGCCTACAGCCTGAACCGGGGCCTGGCCGCCACCCAGGTGCTGGGCCAGCGCCTGGCCGCGGTGCGCGATGGCGTGGCGGGCGGCATGCAGGGCACGATGCAGGCGCAGCTGGTCGGCCGCACGCTGTACACCAGCATGGCCAGCAGCGGTGACGCCCTGCCGGTGGAGGATGAGCGCGGTGTGGCCGCCGGCTCGGCGCCGGAGGAGGGCTGGCACTTCTGGGCCCAGGGCCTGGGGGCGTTCACCCGGGTGGACAGCGACGGCAACGCCGCGGGCGGGCACAGCAACACCGGCGGCGGCCTGTTCGGCGGCGACCGCACGGTGGCGCCGGGCGTGACCCTGGGCCTGGCCGGCGTGCTACTACAGAGCACCTCGGGCGGGTCCAATGAGACCAGCAGCTATGGCCTGTCGGCCTATGGCAACGTCGACCTGGGGGACGGCCTGTTCGTCACCGGCAACGCCGGCTACACCTACGACCAGTACGACACGGCGCGGACCATGGGCTTTGGCAGTCTCAGCCGCACGGCCTTCGGCCATACCACCGGTGACGAACTGTCGGCGGGTGTCACGGCCGGCTACCGAGTGCGGGTGTCCAACCTGACCTTGGAGCCGCAGGCCGGCATCCAGTGGCTGAAGGTGGGCCGCGACGGCTTCACCGAGACGGGCGCCGGCGCCCTGAACCTGGTGCTGCAGGACCTGGACGCCACGGCCCTGCAGAGCAGCGTGGGCGGCCGCACCTCGGCCAGCTGGAAGACGGACGGCGGCACGGTGATCACCCCGGCGCTGCGGGCGGCTTGGCTGCACGACTTCCGCGACCGGGCGCTGACCAGCCAGGCCGCGCTGGCGGGCACCAGCTTCGCGGTGACCGGCCCTGACACCGGCGCCAACGCGCTGGGCATCGGCGGCGGGCTGACCCTGCAGGAAGGCAACAACCTGAACCTCTACGCCAACTACGACGGCACGCTGCGCCGGCATGAGACCGACCACGTCTTCACCGCCGGCTTCCGGCTCATTTGGTAATATATTCCGAGTTGGGATGATGATTTTCCTAAACATCAATGAGAATTCGGAGGATGGCAGCCATTGCCAAAATAATAACCGAGGAATTAGGTTATGGTGAACCCATCAAAATCTGGAAATGCAGAATTGGCCCACAACACGGTGTCGTGCGATATTCCAGAGGGGAAAATTCGCCATAATTCTGACACTATCATGATAATTAAGGAAATGTATATAGAGGGATACTCTATGGATCGGATCGCGCGGGCCATCAATATGAGTCCCAGCTATATTTCGATCGTCATAAATTGGTATTTCCCGGAGATATCAAAAAAACATTACTCTAAATGGCTAGAGATTAAAATTGACATCGAAATGCTTCTAAGTTCTGGTGAGACCATTCCATCAATAGCGAATATTCTCGGCAAAAAAATTGGAACAGTACGACAATACATTTATCGCAATATACGAGGCTATGGCGGAACAAACAATATAGATGAAGAAAAAATAAAACTTATAGGTGAAATGTACGCTTCTGGAAAAAAATACAAAGAAATAAGCAAGGAGGCCGGTATATCAGAATACTATATAAGAAATGTGATAGGCCAATTCTATCCGAATATGAGAAAGTATAATCCAGATTCCATGAAGGAAAGATTGTCAGAAATTCAGGAAATGCTCCGCGGCGGCTACAGCTACAAGCGCATCGCCGAAGAGCTGGGAATAAGTGAGGGCAACGCTCACGCACTTATATTCCGACATTTCCCGGCATCACGCCGGGGTCCGCGGGGTGGAAAATTTGTCAAGAAATAGCTACGAGGGCGGGCATCAATGGCCTGCCCATCCGGCCATGCGCCTGCACATGCGTGTTCAAACAGGATGTCGTGAAGTTACTCGAAAGCCGTAGCTTGCTGCTTGACCAAGCGTCCTCCGGATCAGGCAAACGAACCGGGGTTGATTTGGCTCCAACGTATGGTTCAACGCGAGCAGACATGCCATGCCTTGCCAGCTAGGGCGGCATCATCTGTGTCGGGACCGTTCGCTGCCGAAAATGAAGCTATAGGGCATCTCGCCCATCGTTCACTTGAATGCCGGGCAAAAGTGCGACGCACTCCTTCGCACGACCTCACCGCGCTTCTTGACGGAGATATGTTCCGATAGATGCTCCTCAATGTAAGCGATAACCTGGCGCACCTGCCGAGGCGCAAGTCCGCCACCATCCGTCCCACACATGACGGAGGCCCCTGTGAAGATTGGCCCTGATCGGCTCAATTGAATCTGATCCGGGCCAATCTTCACAGGGGACGAAGATGAACTCCAACATGGCGGGCGGCGCTTGCGGCGGGTGCCTGACGTGGCATACAGTCGTGATACACGCCGATCCACAAAATCTGGCATCCAAATAGCCAAGGCACTCAATCCCTTGGGCCTCGGTCGGCGAAACCTCCCCTAGGGGACGCCAAATCCGGCCTAAGCGCCTGATTTGCTGGTGTGTCAGCCTCCGCTGGAAAAATCGCGTGGCACACGGATGTGACACGCGCTGCGGAGGTCAAAAATGTCCACCATTCCCTATGTCATTCAGCGCCGTCACGGGCTCTACTTGCGCCTCCGGCTGCCCTCGGATATCGCTACCTTGACGGGGCGGAGCCATCTCACGCGGTCCCTGCGTGTAAATCAGCGCGATCAATTGACCCCACCGACTTCAATAAAATCAAACGGATACCGCGCCGATCGGCATCCAAGCTGCGCGCCAATTAACGCTGATCACCCCCATCCTGTCGCTGCGGGATGGTGACGCACGGCGAATGGCCGCCTGGCGGTTCTTCAGACACAATAAGCCACGGCATAGGGGCTTGAAGGGGAACGCGGCGCCTTGTCAAAGAGCTGCGGGGGATAAAAAGGCGCGGAACGCCGGGGACGCGTCGGGCCCAAACATCTGGGCGGGCGGGCCGCTGGACTCGACCCGCCCGTTCATCAAATGCACCACCCGGCTGGACACATCGCGCGCGAACGCCATTTCGTGGGTCACGACGATCATGGTGCGTCCCTCCTCCGCCAGGGACCGCATCAGGGCCAGCACTTCGCGTACCCGCTCAGGGTCAAGGGCGGAGGTCGGCTCATCGAACAGGACCAGCTTCGGATTGGTCGCCAAGGCCCGGGCAATGGCCACCCGCTGCTGCTGCCCGCCGGAGAGCCGCTTGGGATAGGCGGCGTGGAAGCCGCCCATGCCCACGCGGTCCAGCAGCGTCCGCGCGGTGGCAAGGACCTCATCACGGTCACGGCGATGGACGCGCAAGGGCGCCTCCATGACGTTCTGCAACACCGTCAGATGAGGCCAGAGATTGAAGCCTTGGAAGACCATGGCCGTCTGTGTCCGCAGGCGGGCGGCGGCACGGCCATCGAAAACCTCCAGGCGGCCGTGGCGGTTGCGCGCCAGGGGCGCCTGCACGTCGCCAATGGCGATCTGGCCCTCATCGGGAACCTCCAGCAGGTTGAGGCAACGCAGGAAGGTGCTTTTGCCCGAACCGCTGCCCCCCAGGATGGAGATGACCTCCCCTTCCCGCGCCTCCAGCGAAATGCCGGCCAGCACTTCCCTGTCGCCGAAGGACTTGCGGATGTTGGTGGCGGTCAGCACGGTGGGGGATAGCGGGGTCATGACAGCGGCTCCACGACGGGCGGAACGAAGATGGATGGGACGGCGCGGTCGACATCCAGCCGGCGTTCCAGGGCCGCCAGCAGGGCCGACAGACCGGCGTTGATCAGCAGGTACAGCGCCGCGGCGGCGCAGAACACCTCCAGCGTGCGATAACTGTGGGCGATGACCTGCTGCGCCACACCGGTGATGTCCAGAACCGTAATGGTGCTGGCCAACGAGGTCGACTTGGTCATCATGATGATTTCGTTGGAATAGCTGGGCAGCGCGATGCGGATGAGCGACGGCGCGATCACCCGCCGCAGCAACATGAACCCGGTCATGCCACAGGCGCGGCCGGCCTCGATCTCCCCACGCGGCACGGCGGCCAAGGCCCCACGGAAGATTTCGGCGATATAGGCCGAGCAACAGCAGGTCATGGCCAGGCAGGTGCAGAACACAGGGTCCCGGAACGCCGTCCAGAGCATGCCGTGGCGTATCCAGGGGATCATGGCGAACGCATAGTATATCATGAAGATCTGCAGGATCAGCGGCGTCCCCCGGAACAGGAAGGTCCAGGTGCGCTGGATCAGGCGCGCCAGCGGCGACCGCGCCACCGACATCGCCGTAAGGCCCGTGGCCAGCGCCGTGGCGCAGACGCCGGAAACCGCCAGGATCAGCAGGGTCACGGGCACGGCGCGCACCAGCTGCGCAGTGACCGACCCGATGAACGTCAGATGTTCCCCATCGCGCTCAGCCCCTGTCCCACCGGTTGGAATACCGGCCGCCATAGTGGAAGGCCGTGCTGGAAAGGGTGGTGAGCACCAGGTAGAGCGCCATGGCCATACCGAAGAACAGGAAGGGATGCCGGGTCGACCCGGCGGCCACCAGGCTGGTGCGCATCAGTTCGCTCAGCCCGGTGACGGCGATGAGCGCGCTGTCCTTCAGGTTGAACTGCCAGACATTGCCCAGCGCCGGCAGAACGACGCGCGCCACCTGTGGCAGGACGATGCGGTGGAAGCACAGGAGGTCACCGAAGCCCATGGCCCGCGCCGCCTCGAACTGGCCCCGGGGAATGGCGCCGACACCGCCCCGGAAAATCTCGGCCTGGTAGGCCGCGGACACCAGGCCGACGGACAGGCTGCCGACCAGGAAGGGCGGCGGCAGGCCCGGCGCCTCCCAACCGAAGGTCTCCGACAGCGACAGGATCAGCGACGGCAGGCCGAAGTACAGCAGCAGGATGACCAGCAGCTCCGGCACCCCGCGCAAGACCACGCCATAAACCAGCGCCGTCCGCCGCAGCCAGCGCGGCCCCTTCAGCCGGGCCCAGGCCAGCAGGACGCCCAGCGCCGTGCCGATGACCATGGAGGTGGCGGACACCGCCAGGGTGAGCACACAGCCCTTCAGCAGCAGGGGCGCCCAGCCGTCCGGCCCGAAGCCGAGGAGCGCGAGGTCGTCCATCATGGCTGGAGGCTCCCGGCGGCGGCGCCCGGCCGGGCGTCCAGGGTGGGGGTGGCGTCCGCCTTGAACCATTTCAGGCTGAGGCGCCGCACCGTACCATCCTCCACGGCGGAGCGGATGGCGGCGTTCAGGCGCTCCGCCAAGGCGGTGTCGTCTTTGCGCAGACCGAAGCCCTCACCGGCGCCCAGCTCGCCGCCGATCAGTTCCGGCCCCACCAGGACCAGATCCTGCGCGTCGGGAGCGGCCAGCAGCGGCCGCAGGTAGGTGGTGTCATCCAGCGTCAGGTCAATGCGGCCGCTCAACAGGTCCAGGTCCCGTTCGCCCATGGTGCGATAGGATTTAACGGTGATGACGCCGGCCAGGTATTTGTCCAAGAAGCCGTCGTAGGTGCTGGAAATGGCGACACCCAGGGTCTTGCCGCGCAACTCCTCGCGCAGGGCCGCCAGCGCCTGGGTCTGGCGCTCGGGCGTGGGATTGGCGTCCAGATCCAGCACGAGGCCCCGGTTGGCCATGCGGGCCAAGGGGCTGTCCTTCTGGGTGACGAAAACCCCGGTGGTGATGGCGTACGGCAGGGAGAAGGCCAGTACCGCCTTGCGCGCCGGCGTGATCTGCAACGCGTCGGCGATGACGTCGATCTTATGGGCCTGCAAGGCACCGATCATGCCATCCCAATCCTGGGCCACCAACTGGCACCGCAGGTTCGCCCGCTGGCAAAGGATCTGGAGCAGATCAGGTTCAAAACCGATCAGGGTGCCGTCCGGCCGGGTTATATTCCATGGCGGGAAGGCCCCCTCCGTGCCGATGACGACGGTCCGGGGCGGCGGCGGCTCCGCCCCTGCGGCCCCTTCCCAAGCGGCGGATAGGGAAAGCGCCGCCAGTCCGAAACCAATACCCGCGCGCCAAAGCCTTCTCATGGTTCGTCCGCACCGGCCGGGGGGACGATATCGACCAGCCAGCAGGCTGCGGCGGCTTGGACCAGGACGGGCGCTGTCGTGCCGGGGGCGAACAACAGGGCGTCCAGCCGGCCGAGGGTGTAAGTCTCGCCGCCGCAGGTCACCTGCGCCTCGCCGGCCGCCACCAGCAAGCGGGTCGCCGTGGGGTTGGGCGACAGCGATGACGGGCCCGGGGACAAACGGAGTTGGGTGCCCCGCACGGCCCCCCGGCGCACCATCAGGTTCAGGTCGGTGACGGGGCCGCCATCCGGCGTTCCCGATACCGGCACGTCGCCAGGAAAGGCGTGCGCTGCCGTTTCCGGCGTCACCAGGACGGGGGCCATGCCGGCGCCGAAGTCCAGCAGCAGGAGGCCTTCCAGCACCGCCAGCACGCGGTCGATGCCGGGGAAGTGGGAGAAAGGCCCCGCCTCCCGCACGTCCGCGATGCTGACCCGCCACAGGATGTCGCCCGCGCCATCGTCCTGGCGGGCGACCTCGCGCGTGACGCCGCCCCCGTTCTTCCACGGCTGGGCGGGCCGTGAGGCCGAGGGAAGCAGGCGGACACCGCTCATCCCAGGATACCGGGCAGGTCAAGGCCCATGGCGCGGGCGCAGTCCTGGGCGATGTCATAACCGGCGTCGGCATGGCGCATCACACCGGTGGCCGGGTCGTTCCACAGGACGCGCTCCAGCCGCTTGGCGGCTTCGGGGGTGCCGTCGGCGACGATGACCATGCCGCTATGCTGGGAATAGCCCATGCCCACGCCGCCACCATGGTGCAGCGAGACCCAGGTGGCGCCCGACGCGGTGTTGAGCAAGGCGTTCAGCAACGGCCAGTCGGACACGGCGTCGCTGCCGTCCCGCATGGCTTCCGTCTCGCGGTTGGGGCTGGCGACGCTGCCGCTGTCCAGGTGGTCACGGCCGATCACCACCGGGGCCTTCAGCTCGCCCTTGGCCACCATTTCATTGAAGGCCAGGCCCAGGCGGTGGCGATCCCCCAAGCCAACCCAGCAGATGCGGGCCGGCAGGCCCTGGAAGCGGATCCTCTCCCGCGCCATGTCCAGCCAATTGTGCAGGTGACGGTTGTCCGGCAGCAGTTCCTTCACCTTGGCATCGGTCTTGTAGATGTCCTCGGGATCGCCGGACAGGGCCGCCCAGCGGAAGGGGCCGATGCCACGGCAGAACAGCGGGCGGATGTAGGCGGGCACGAAGCCGGGGAAATCGAAGGCGTTGGCGACCCCTTCGTCCTTCGCCACCTGGCGGATGTTGTTGCCATAGTCGACGGTGGGCACCCCCGCCGCCTGGAAGTCCAGCATGGCCTGGACGTGCACCGCCATGCTGGCGCGCGCGGCGGCGGCCACGGCCTGAGGCTCGCGTTCCCGCCGCTCGACCCACTCCGCCACCGTCCAGCCCGCCGGCAGGTAGCCGTTGACGGGATCGTGGGCCGAGGTCTGGTCGGTCAGCAAATCCGGGCGGATGCCGCGCCGGACCATCTCGGGCAGCAGTTCGGCGGCATTGCCCAGCAGGCCGACCGAAACCGCCTTCTTCTCGGCACGGCTGCGTTCGATGATGGCCATCGCCTCATCGATGGTTTCGGCGGCATGGTCCAGATAGCCGGTCCTCAGTCGCATCTCGATGCGGCTGCGCTGGCATTCGATGGCCAAACACGAGGCGCCGGCCATGACGGCGGCCAGCGGCTGCGCCCCGCCCATGCCCCCCAGGCCGGCGGTCAGCAGCCAGCGGCCCGACAGGTCGCCGCCGTAATGCTGGCGGCCCATCTCGACGAAGGTCTCATAGGTGCCCTGGACGATGCCCTGGGACCCGATGTAGATCCAGGAACCGGCCGTCATCTGGCCATACATGGCCAGGCCCTTGCGGTCCAGCTCGTGAAAATGCTCCCAGTTGGCCCATTTCGGAACCAGGTTGCTGTTGGCGATCAGAACGCGCGGGGCATCGGGGTGGGTGCGGAAGACACCCACCGGCTTGCCGGACTGGACCAGCAGGGTCTGGTCGGCCTCCAGCCGCGTCAAAGCCTCCACGATCCGGTCGTAGCTCTGCCAGTCGCGGGCGGCGCGGCCGATGCCGCCGTAGACCACCAGCTCCTCCGGGCGCTCCGCCACGTCGGGGTGCAAGTTGTTCATCAGCATGCGCAGCGCCGCCTCGGTCAGCCAGCTTTTGGCGGTGCGTTCCGTGCCGGTGGCGGGGCGGATGACGCGGGTGTTGTCGATGCGGCTCATAGGGTCCTTCCCAGGCTGGTGGCGAAGGCGAGGCAGTCGTTCAGGATCCCGGTCAGGATCGTGACGAGAGGTCTCGCGTAAACAGGATCGAAGGGGGGCGGCCAGTTGCCGGGGCCGGGCTCGTCGGGTTCGACGAGATAGCCCCGGATGGCCAGTTCCATCTGAATGGCGTGGATGCCCTCGGCGGGGCGGCCATAGTGGCGCGTCGTCCAGCCGCCCTTGAACCGGCCGTTCAGCACGTGGCTGTGGCCACTGGCGGCGCAGCGGTCGTGGATGGCGGTCGCCAGCGCACCGTCGCAGGTGACGCCGCCGTTGGTGCCGATGTTGAACTGCGGCAGGGGGCCGTCGAACAGGCGCGGGATGACGCTGCGGATGGAATGGGCGTCATAGAGGACGACGGCGTCATGGTTTCGCCGCAGCCGCGCCAGCTCAGCCCGGATGGCGGCATGGTAGGGATCGAAATAGGCCGCCCGCCGCGCGGCGATGTCGGCGGCGTCGGGCGGAACCCCGGCGTAAAGCGGCTCACCGTCGAAGGTGGTCACGGGGCAGAGGTCGGTCGTCGCCTGCCCAGGATACAGCGACGCGCCGGAGGGATCGCGGTTGACGTCAATGACGCTGCGCGACAGCCGCGTCCGGATGATGGTGGCCCCCAGGTCCGCCGCGAAGGCGTACAGCCGGTCGATCCACCAATCGGCGTCCTTGCGCGCCAGCCAGGGTGACGCGAAACGGCCCAGCAGCCCATCCGGTATGTCGGTGCCGGTGTGGGGGAAGGTCACGACCAGGGGCGCATCGCCGCGATGGATTTCCAGCCAATCCGTCATCTCACCAGTCCATCACCTCAGTTGCCCCGCCAGACGCGCGCATGCAGGGGATTGAAGCCCATGCGATAGACCAGGTCCGCCGGCCGCTCGATATCCCAGATCGCCAGGTCGCAGGACTTGCCCGCCTCCAGTGTGCCGATCTCATGCTGCAGCCCTAAGGCGCGAGCGGCGTTGCGGGTGACGCCGGCGATGCATTCATCGACCGTCATGCGGAACAGGGTGGCGCCCATGTTCATGACCAGCAGCAACGAGGTCAGGGGCGAAGTACCGGGGTTGCAGTCGGTGGCCAGGGCCATGGGCACGCCGGCCGCGCGGAAAGCGTCCACCGGCGGCAGCTTGGTTTCCCGCACGAAATAGAAGGCGCCGGGCAGCAGTGTCGCCACGGTGCCGGCCGCGGCCATGGCCGCGACGCCATCGGCGTCCGTATGTTCCAAATGGTCGGCCGACAGGGCACCATGCCGGGCCGCCAGCGCGGCGCCGGACAGGTTGGACAGCTGATCGGCATGCAGTTTGACCGGCAGGCCATGGGCGGCGGCGGCGGCGAACATCCGTGCCGTCTGATCCGGCGTGAAGCCGATGCCTTCGCAGAAGGCGTCGACGGCGTCGGCCAGCCCCTCCCCCGCCGCCGCCGGCAGCACGGTGTCGCACAGGAAGTCGACATAGCGGTCAGCGTCACCGCTGAATTCAGGCGGCAGCGCGTGGGCGCCCAGGAAGGTGGTGGTGATCCGGACCGGTCGCGCCTGCCCCAACCGCCGCGCGGCGCGCAGCATGCGCAGCTCCGCCTCCAGGTTCAGCCCGTATCCTGACTTGATCTCCACCGTCGTCGCCCCCTCCGCCATCAGGGCGTCCAGCCGGGGCAGTGCACTGGCCGTCAGCGCCGCCACGTCGGCGTCGCGCGTGGCGCGCATGGTGGAAAGGATACCGCCACCGGCCCGCGCGATCTCCTCATAAGAGGCGCCGGCCAGCCGCAGTTCGAACTCATGCGCCCGGCTTCCACCATGGACCAGGTGCGTGTGACAATCGATCAAGCCGGGGGTGATCCACCGGCCGGAGCAATCCACCACCACGCCGGCATCGAAATCGGGCGCGTCGGCGATGGCGCCGGCATAGGCGATCAGGCCATCGCGGACGGCCACCGCGCCATCGCGAACGATCCCCAGCCCAGGCAGCGACCCGGCCAGGGTCGCCAAATGGGCGTTTGTCCACAGCTTGTCGCAACGCATGCCCGTTCTCCCGGCGGATCCCAAGTCCGCCTCTATGGTTGCGTTCGCACCTTAGAATGTATAGACATATGGCGCAACAGGAGAATGCACCATGGGCACTGACGGCGGTTCGGACGGGGCTTTCCACTTCCAGCAGGCCCTGCTTCCCGAGGGGTGGGCGGACAATGTGCGGCTGACGGTCCGGGATGGCATCATCGCCACCCTGGAACGGAACGCGGCCCCCCAGCCCGGTGACGAGAGGCGGCCGGCGGCCATACCGGGCCTGCCCAACCTGCACAGCCACGCCTTCCAGCGCGGCATGGCCGGTTTGGCGGAGGTGCGCGGGCCGGTGGGCGACAGCTTCTGGACCTGGCGCGATGTGATGTACCGCTTCGTCGATCGCCTTTCGCCCGACGACCTGCACACCATCGCGGCCTTGGCCTACATGGAAATGCTGGAGGCCGGGTTCACCCGCGTCGGGGAATTCCATTACCTTCATCATGATCGGGACGGCGGGCGGTTCGCCGACCCGGCGGAAATGAGCGCCGCCATCGTCGCGGCGGCGGATGAGACCGGCATCGCCCTGACCCACCTGCCCGTGTTCTACGCGCATTCCGGTTTCGGCGGGGCGGCACCGGGGCATGGACAGCGCCGTTTCCTGAACGACCTGGACGGCTTCGCCCGCCTGCTGGACGCGGCGCGGATCAAGGCGCGGGCCCTGCCCGATGCGGTCGTCGGCGTGGCGCCGCACAGCCTGCGCGCGGTGACGCCTGAGGAATTGACTCAGGTGGCCGGCCTAGCCGGCACCGCCCCCGTGCACATCCACGTCGCCGAGCAGGTGAAAGAGGTCGAGGACTGCGTGGCCTGGGGCGGGGCCCGGCCGGTGGAATGGCTGCTGGCCAACGCGCCGGTGGACAGCCGCTGGTGCCTGGTGCACGCCACCCATGTGACGCCGGCGGAGGTCGCGGACATGGCGGCGCGCGGCGCGGTGGTTGGCCTCTGCCCCATCACGGAGGCCAACCTGGGCGACGGCATCTTCCCGGCCGCCGCCTATCTGTCCGCCGGCGGCCGGTTCGGCGTCGGCTCGGACTCGAACGTCCTGATCGACGCGACCGAGGAACTGCGCCTGTTGGAATACGGTCAGCGCCTGGCGGGCCGCAGCCGCAACGTGACCGCGCAGGCGCCAGGACGATCGACGGGCCAGGATCTGGTAGAAGGCGCGCTGGCGGGTGGCGCCGCCGCCCTGGGCGCGCCGTCCGCCATCGCGGTCGGCCATGCGGCGGACCTGGTCAGCATCGACACCCAGCACCCCTCACTGCATGGCCGCCGGGGCCCGGCGCTGCTGGACGCCTTGATCTTCGCCGCCGGCCGGCCGGCCATTGACGGGGTCTGGCGCCGGGGCAAGCAGGTGGTTAATACTGGCCGGCACCAACGGCGGGACGCCATTGTCACCCGTTACCGCCAAGTCCTTGAAAGATTGACCCAGTGACGCTTTCCCTGCATGAGCGCATTCGAACGGACATAGAGTCGGCCATCCTGTCGGGAAAGCTGGCACCGGAAGACCGGCTCCCCGTCGAGCATGAGCTGATGCAGACCTATAAATGCTCGCGCATGACGGTCAACAAGGCGCTGTCCGCCCTGGCTGCGGCGGGTCTGATCGAACGGCGCAAGGGGGCCGGTTCCTTCGTGGGGCGCCCACACGCCCATTCCATGATCCTGGACGTCCCGGACCTGCCGGTTGAGGTGGCCAAACGCGGCCATGTCTACGGCTATCAGCCGCTGGTGCGGAAGCTGCGGGCGGCCGCCCGCGGAAACGCCGAGGAGGAGTTGCTGGCCGGCGGGCGCCGGCTGTTGCAGTTGGATGGCCTGCATTCCGCCGATGGCGCGCCCCTGGCGGTGGAACGCCGCCTGGTTAGCTTGGCCGCGGTGCCGGCCATCGCGGACGCCGACCTTGAGAAGGAGCCGCCGGGAACCTGGCTGTTGCGGCACGTGCCATGGACGGAGGCGGAAACCCGCATTTCCGCCGTTCCCGCCGATGCGGAGATCGCGGGTCTATTGAAAACACCGGTCGGCACGGCCTGCCTGTTGGTGGAACGGCAGACCTGGCGCAGTTCGGAACGGATCACGGCCGTGCGCCAGTACTTCCTGGGCACGGCCTATCACCTGGTCGCGCGGTTTGGCAGCAGCCGTCCGTGACGGCCCGCGGCCCCGAAGGAGCGCAGGCCGGACGGGACATCAGAACTTCTGACCGAACTTGACGCCGAACAGTCGCGGCTTCGTGGGATAGATGCGCGCGTACTGGCCGGAGATTTCCGGGGCGGAGAAGGTGTTCCGGGTCAGCCCCCCACGTTCGTCGAACAGGTTCTGGATATAGAACTCGGCGGTGGTGTTGCCGATCTTGCCGCCCATCGAGACGTCAACGGTGGTGAATCCGGGGCTGTCGCCGACGAGATCGTCCGCCGTGGTCCCCAGGAAGCTGCGCGTGCTGGTCTGGTGGTTCAGGGAGCCCTGGACGAAGCTGTCCACCTCCCCCAGCATGAATTCATAGCGGGCCGTGGTGTTGAATTTGATACGGGGCTGTACCGGCAGCCGCGTGCCCTTCGGCGCCGCGATGATGCCGGAGGCGCAGTCCGGGTTGCTGTTGGCACCGATGGCGCAGAAGTCGGTCGTCAGTCGGGCGTCGTTGAAGGCTCCCGATGCCGACAGGGTCAGGCTGCGGGTGACGGCCCAGGTGATGTCCGTCTCGACGCCGTACACCCGGGCGTCGCCGGCGTTGTAGATGTTGGTCACGCTGCCGGAGTTGAGCGCCACCAGGGCGTATTGCAGATTGTTCCATTCCTCGTAATAGACGGCGCCGTTAAAGCGCAGCTTTTGATCGAACCAGGTCGTCTTCCACCCCAGCTCGTAATTGTCCAGGGTATCCGAGCCATAGGGCTCAACCGCCGCCCGCCGGTTGTTGCCGCCGGGCCGGTAACCGGTGGAATACGTGGCATAGACCATGCGATCCGGGTCGATCTGCCACGTCACGTTCAGTTTGTGGGTCTCGCCGGAATCGTTGAAGCTTTTCTTCAGGTAGGAACAGCTGTTGAGCGACGGGAAGGGCGTCACGCAGCCAGCCTTCGCCGCGTCGCTGGCAAAGCCCGAGAAGCCGGTCAGCGTGTTGTCGGCGATGAACCCGCGCACGCCGCCGGTCAGGGTGACGCTGGGCAGGATGTCATAGGAAGCCTGGCTGAACACCGCGTAGTCGCGATCGACGATGTGCACGTTGGTCAGGAAGATGTCGTCTTCGTAAACGGGCGACCCCTGTTGGGACGACCCGTAACCAGGAGCGTAATAGTTCGCCTGGAACTGGTTGGTCTGCTCTTGATAGAACAGGCCGGCCGTGACCCGCCAACGGTTGGCGGCGGGCGAGCTGAAGCGCAGCTCATGGCTTTGCTTGGTCAGATCCTGGTGCCCATAGTAATATTGGGTCGGGTCGATCTGCTTACCCATGGAATTGGTAAAATATCCGTAGTTCGGATAGGCGTCGTACGCGACGGTGTAATAGCTGTAGTCGGCATGCGTGTCTATCGACCGCTGCATATAACCGCCGGAATAGAGGACATCCCAGTCCCAGACCTTGCCCTCGATGGTCAGGGCCGCCTGGTACCATTTGTCGATGTTGCGCTCTGGCGCGTAGTCGTGGACCTGAAGGTCACCGGCCTTGGGATCGTAGAGGAAAGAGCCGTTGGACCGCTGGTGCTGGGCGATGACCTGCGGCGTGACGGTCCAGTCGTCGTCCAGGTCGATGCCCAGGGCCACGCGGCCGCCATAGGTGTCGACATCGTTGAAGTTCTTTTTGACGAACTTGGAATTGTCCACGGTGATGGGGCTGTTGACCACCGTGCCGTCGTCCAGGGTGTGGGGGCTCTGGTAGGTGCGCTGGTGGTAGGTGTTGTCGATGTAGCCGCCGTCATGCTCGTCATAGCCGACGATGCGCACCGCCGCCCGGTCGCTGAGGGGGATATTGACGAAGCCCTCAATGGTGCCGCCCAGGCTGCCCTTGTCGAAGCGGGTGCCCTGGACATCATAGCCGGCGGAGAATTTGGAGGTGTCCGGCTTGTTGGTGATGATGCGCAAGGTGCCGGACAGGGAGCTGGCGCCGTAGAGCGTGCCTTGCGGCCCGGACAGCGCCTCGACCCGGGCGACGTCGTAGATATGGACGTCCAGCAGGGAGCCGATGGTCGTGACCGGAATTTCGTCCAAGTAAAAGCCGCTGGTGGGCAGCGCCCCAAACGGTAGGCCGTCACCGCCGGAGGAGATGCCGCGGAAGAACAGCTGGCTTTGGCCCGGCCCGAAAGACTGGAAAGACACGCTGGGCAACTGCTTGGCGTAGTCGTCGAAGGACTGGACCTGGTGTTGCTCCAACGTCGCCGCGCCCAGGGCCTGCAGGCTGATAGGCACGTTCTGCAGGTTCTCGCTGCGCTTCTGCGCCGTTACCAAGATTTCCGCCAGGGTGTCGTTCCCGGTCGAGTCCGGGCCCGCCGGCGCGGCGGGAGGGACATCGGCGGCCAGGGCCGATTGCATACCCGACAGTGGCGCCAGCGCCGTCGAGGCCAACAGCAGGACCAGCCTGCTGGCCCGCGTGGTCTTAACTCTCATTATGATCGCCCTTTCCCATGAAGTTCCGCTTCTGTCCCTGTTCTTGTGGGTCTTCCGCCCTTTGGTGTTTTGTTATTTTACTTTATGTTGCTCTATATAACTACAGTTCAACTTTAGGATATGTTTGCGGCACGGTTCCCAGCGCCGCTTTCAGCGGCGCCAGCCAGGGCTCGAAACGCCGCCAATGGTCCAGCCCCTCGGTGAAGATGGGCTGGCGTACCTGTTCGGAGCTGGGGGTGCGCACCGTGCGCCTGTTGTCCCAAAAAGCCAGGCAGCCGTCCTCGAACGGCAGGCCCAGATGGTCCAGCAGCGCATGGACTTCATTTTCGGTGTCGGTCACCAGCCGTTCATAGACGACACGGTGCACGCAGCCGGGGGCCGCCCGGTCCACATGAGCCAGGAGTGTGGCGTAGTCCGCGTAATAGCGCCCCAGTTCCGTCAGGTCGTAGGTGAAGGCCTGGCCGCGCGCGAAATGCTGCTTGTAGGCGGACCAGCCGACACCCAGGGGATGACGACGGACATCGATGATCCGGGCCTTGGGCAGGATGGCGCGGATGAGCGCGACATGCATCCAGTTGTTGGGCATCTTGTCGATGAAGAACGGCTTCGCCTCATGCCGGTGCACCCGCGTCCGCGCGATGTATTCCGCCCCCAACGCCGCCAAGGCGTCGGCGGGAAGATCGTCCAGGCATTCCGGATACCGTCCGGCGCCCGGCCCTTTGCCAGGGGACGCCAGCCGCGCGGCGATCGCCATCATGTCGGGCAGTTCGCTGGTGCCCTCGACCATGCTGTGGCTGGCCAGGATCTGTTCCACCAGGGTGGAGCCAGACCGGGGCAGGCCGACGATGAAGATGGGATCGGGCGCCTGGCAGCCACCTCGGTCCTGGGCCAGGAATCCCCGGTCGACCATGGCGGCGATGCGGGCGCACTGGTCGTGGGTCTCATCCGCGTCATAGCTCAACTGGCCCCGGCGCAGGCGATTGCCCTCGGCATAGGCCCGGAAGGTGGCCGCGTCATCACTTCCCGCATCCTCAAGCGCCTTGCCCAGCGCGAAATGCAGGTGCAGCCGGTTCTCGTCGTCCGCGGTGGCCCGCAGGCCGCGTTCCATGGCCGCCCTGTCGTCGGCGGAAAAGCGGAAGGTCTTCAGGTTGGCCAGGCTCCACCACGCCTCGCCCAGCGTGGGTTGCTGTCCGAGGGCGGTGCGATAGGCGTTGATGGCATCGTCCACTCGGCCGATCGCCTTCAGGACGTGGCCATAGCTCATCCAGCCCTTGGCCTGCTGCGGGTGGCGGGCCAGGACATGGGCATACACGGCGGCGGCGCCATCCTGGTCGCCAATACGGACCAGCAGCGAGGCCTTGAGCATCAACACCGACGGATTGTCCGGCTCGTCCGCCAGCAGATGCTCCACCTCGGCCAGGGCCTCCGCCGGCCGGTTGTGCCGTTGCAGCGTGCGGGCCAGCAGTTCGCGGGCCGCCGTGAAAGCGGGTGCCAATTCCAGCGCGCGCCGCAGCAGGGTGATGGCATCGTCGTAGCGGCCCAGGCGCACCGCCAGTTCGGCCATCATGCGGATGGCCGCCACGTCCGTGGGCTGGGCCCGCAACCGGTCGCGCAGCGCCCGTTCCGCCACGTTCAACCGGCCCTCAATCATGGCCACGGCGGCCTGGGCCAGGACGGGGTCGCGGGTGGAGGCCTTCACGCCGGCCAGATGGGCCCGCTCCGCTTCCTCATGCTCGCTGGCGAGGGCCAGCGTGTCGGCCAGCGCCCACCAGGCGGCGGCCAAGTCGGGGCTGAGCGCGCCGGCGCGGCGCATTTCAGCCAGGGCGTCGGTAAGCTGGCCCAGGTCGCGCAACGTCAGGCCCAGTTCCAAGGCCGTGACGGCCGATTTCGGCTCCGCCACCGCCAGCCGGCGGAGGATCTCCGCCGCTGCCTGGACGTCCCCCGCCAGCCTGAGGGCACGCCCCTGGATCAGCCGTGCGCGCGGGTGATCGGGTGCCGCGCCCAGCACTTCCAACACCTGCGCGATGGCCAGGGCCGGGGCGCGGTCGACCAGCGTGGCCGCATGGTCCAGGGCCGTATCAATGGAAACCAGGGACGGCGCGGCGCCGGTCATGCGGCCCTCGCCTGCAGACCGGGATGGGAGAGACATGCAAGGTCCGACATGGGATGCCAACTCCTGCTTCGTTTTGGTATGGCCCGTTTGTCCCCGCTGGGCCGGGTTCCGTTGCCGGCCGGCCGTTCATACATATTGTCTATACATTCCCGCCTCGATTTAGTCTATACATAATTGCCGTATCGCGCCGCCGGCCGCATGAATCTTGCGACTTATGGACCCAAGGAGCAAACAATGACGCCATCCGTCCTGCTGAATGGTCCCCTCACCTGGCGCGACCTCAGCGCCGTCGCCCGGGGCAGCGACCTGGTGCTGTCCCCGGATGCCTGGGCCCGTATCGGCAATGCCCATGCCGTGGTCGAGGCCATCGTGGCGCAGGGCATCCGGGCTTATGGCGTGAACACCGGTGTCGGCGCGCTGGTGAGCACGGTGGTGGATCGCGCCAAGCAGCGCGACTTGTCCCGGAACTTGGTCATGAGCCATGCCTGCGGCATGGGGCAGCCCCTGGAGACGGCCGCCGTGCGGGGCATCATCGCCGCCCAGATCAACAATTTCGCACATGGCCGCTCCGGTGTGCGGCGCGACCTGGTGCAGGGCCTGCTGACACTGTTGGCCCGGGGCTGCATACCGGAGGTGCCGTCGCGCGGGTCGGTGGGCTATCTGACCCACATGGCCCATATCGGCCTGGTCCTCATTGGCGCCGGCTCGGCCTATATGGGCGGACGCCGCCTGTCGGGGCGGGAGGCGCTGGACGCCATCGGCATGTCCCCCTTGGTGCTTGATTCCAAGGAAGGGCTGAGCCTGGTGAACGGGTCCCCCTGCGCCACGGGTCTGGGTGGCTATGCGCTGTCGCGGATCGAACGGCTGCTGGCCACGGCGGACGCCGTGGCGGCGCTGACGCTGGAGGCGCTGGGCGCCCAGATGTCGGCGTATGAGGCCCAGGTGCTGCAGATACGGATGTCGAGTGGCCTGCACCGTACGGGCGCCGCCCTGCGGAATTACCTGGCAGGCAGCCGACGCCTGGAACGCGCCGTGGGGACCCGGTTGCAGGACGCACTCAGCCTGCGGGCCGTGCCGCATGTGCATGGCGCCGCCCGGGACGCCTTCGACGGCGCCTGTGCCGTCATCGACCGGGAACTGCAATCGGTCACGGACAACCCCATCGTCTCCGGCACGCCGGCGGCGCCGGTCGTCGAGTCCGAGGCGCACGCCGTGGCGCCCGCGCTGGCCATCGCCCTGGACTCACTGGCTATCGCCATCGCGCACCTCGGCGCCATCTCCGAACGCCATACCGACCGTCTGGTCAATCCGCTGGTCAGCGGCCTTCCGCCTTTCCTGGCCAGCGATCCCGGCGCCACAACCGGCTTCATGATCGCGCAATACACCGCGTCCGCCCTGGTGGCGGACAACCGCCGCCTTTGCGCGCCCGCCAGCCTCGACGGCGGCATCAACTCCGCGCTGCAGGAGGATTACCTGGCCCATCCCACGGCGGCGGCCACCAAACTCCTGTCCGTCATCGACAACACCGAATACATCCTGGGAATTGAACTGCTGGCGGCGACCGAGGCGCATGACCTGGCGGTCGATCCGGCGGACCGCGCCCCCGGCACCGCCGCCATTCATGACCATGTGCGCGCCTGTGTCGGCCGCTACCGCGACGACCGCCCGCTGGCCGATCACCTCAATATCGGTGCCGACATCATCAAAAATGGACTGCCCGCGTGAAAGGCGAGCGATGGGCGCTGGATCGGTTTAAGCCCGTTTCCAAAGCCTTCGAGAAGCGCCGCGACGCCTATCGGGATAGCAATTATCCGATCCTATTGGAGACAGGCGAAGCATTTGATCGCGCCGGTTCATCCCCCGAGGCAAGAGGATCCGCCGCGCCGCACAAGGGCGCCGCTGATGGCGAAGCCTGGGGGATGATCATCATTCGCAGCGCAGCTCGCTCACGAACTCATACCGGTCGCCACGATAGGCGGAGCGGGTGAACTCCACCGGCGTACCATCGGCCAAACGGGTGATACGCTCGATACGCAGCACTTCGGCGTTCTCCTTGACGGAAAAAATGCCAGCCTCCGTCGGGGTGGCGAGCGAGGCGCGGATGCGTTGCTGGCCCTTCACCGGGCGATACCCATAGCCGCCCAGTGTTTCGTAGAGGGAGTCGCCCAGTTCCTCAAGCGCCGGCAGGAAGCGCGCCGGGACCACCGCATGCTCGATGGCCAGCGGCTCCCCATCCGACAGCCGGATACGGCTGAGCCGCGCGACCTTCGTCACCACGGGAATCTCCAGCATCGCCGCCTCGTCCTCCGTGGGGCTGGCATAGGCCTTCATCATCCAGATAACGCCAGGCTTGTCACCCCGGCGACGGGCATCGTCGCTGAAGCCGCTGAGGAAGGATGGGGCCTCTATCCGCGGCGCCACGAAGGTGCCCGAGCCGTGCTTGCGAAACAGCAGCCCTTCCTCGATCAGCTTGTCGATGGCCTTGCGGATGGTAACCCGCGACATGCCGGTCAGGTCGCTGAGATTGCGTTCCGATGGAAGGGCGTTGCCGGGATCGATGCCGCCTGACGCGATCTGTTCCCGCAGTTTCCGCGCGAGCTGCAAATAGATGGGGGTGCTGTCGCCGGGCTTGGGAACCAGTTTGTCTCGCATCGTCGTCACACTTCAAAAATGGTGAATCAGCCGTCAGGCAGGACCGTGGGCCAGGGCGGACTTCAGGTCCTTGGGGTAAAGCGACAAAAGTGTGTCGGCCTCCGCCGGGGCCCGGCCCGAGGCGACAAGGACCGCCTTGCGGATGTTATAGTCGGAAACCCGCAACGCGTCGTCTGCCTGTACTTCGGATACGCCGGTTAATTCCTGTACGATACCGCAGGCACGACGCGCCAGCTTCTCGTTGGAAACGCGCATATCCACCATCAGGCCCCGATAGACCAAGCCTAATCTTAGCATTATTGTTGTGGACAGAAGGTTAAGGACCACCTTCTGCGCGGTACCCGCCTTCATGCGGGTGGAACCGGCGATCGGTTCGCTGCCCGTTTCCGCCAGGATGGCGTAATCGGAAATGTCCAACAGCGGGCTGCCGGGATTGTTGGCGATGCCAATGGTCAGCGCGCCGGCGGCACGCGCGGCCCCGATGCCCGCCACGGTAAAAGGTGTGCGGCCGCTGGCGGCCACGCCGACGGCGACATCGTTGGGGCCCAGGGCCGCCGCCGTGATCTGGCGGCGCGCATCGGCTTCATCATCCTCGGCCCCTTCCACGCTTTCCGTCACCGCCAGGGTCCCGCCGGCCAGGACGAACACCAGGCGCTCGGCTGGCCAGCTGTAGGTGGGCGTCAGTTCCACGCCATCCTGCACGGCGATGCGGCCGGAGGTACCGGCACCCATATAGACGATGCGTCCGCCGTCGCGCAGCCGCCCGGCCGCCTCCTCGCTGGCGGCGGCGATGCGGTCCAGCTGGCCGTAGACGGAGGAAACGGCGGCAAGCTGCCCCTCCAGCATCGCCTCCAGCGCGACCTTGGTCGGCCATTCGGCGATCTCAACGAAGCGTCGACCGTAGGTTTCGGTGGACATTCAAATCTCCTGAAGGCGCGCGTGCCGGGCGGCGCCATCCGTCTGGCGGACGGCGCGCCCGCAGGCGCAGAGGGCGAAGGCGGCCAGCGTTCCCACGCACAGCTGCCAGGGAAAGGCGAGGGTCTGCAGCGGCGCCGGCAGGGACAGGGCCCGCGCCACGGCCGGCTGCAAGGCCAGCACGACGGCAAAGCCGCCGGCCAGCGCCACCATGACCGAGGCGCTGGAGCCCCGCTTGGTGAACAGGGCGGTGAAATAGACCCCCAGCAGGCCGGCATAAGCGAAGTTCATGACCGACAGCACGAAGTCCAGCAAGGGCGCCCGGGTGTAGTGCTGCCAATAGTACGAGCCTATGGCCATGGCCAGGGTGGCGGCGCTGACCGCCGCCATGCCGATGCGGCCGGCCGTGACGTAATGGTCCTCGCGGGCCTGGCGCCGGGCCGCGTGCCAGGGGCGGTAGAAATC
Organism: Nitrospirillum karajorum; assembly: GCF_036348415.1. Lineage (NCBI taxonomy): Bacteria > Pseudomonadati > Pseudomonadota > Alphaproteobacteria > Rhodospirillales > Azospirillaceae > Nitrospirillum > Nitrospirillum karajorum. Next base: position 1,344,943 of record NZ_JAZBQB010000002.1, on the reverse strand, counting down.
CTGGATCAGCACCGACGACATGGCGTTCAGGGCCGACATGGTGGTGCCCACCGCCGTGGCGATGACGCCGATGGCCATCATGCCGCGGACGCCGGCCGGCGCCTCCGTCAGGATGAAGTGCATGAGGACGGTGATGTCCTCGCCCTGGAAGGCGCGGGCGGGGCCGGCGCCGGCGGCGGCCGGGCCCCGGTAGAACAGGTAGAGCAGGCTGCCAATGGCGATGAACAGCCAGACGATGGGGATGGCGGCGGCGATGGACAGGTACAGGCCCCTGGCACTGGTGCGGGCGTCACGGCAGGCCAACAACCGCTGCGTCGTGTCCTGGTCCAGCGCATAATTGCCGATGAACAGCAACACGATGCCGGTCAGCGACGCCGCCAGGCTGAAGGGCGCGGACAGCTTGGTCGACAGGTCGAACAGCCGCAACTTGTCATGCCCCCCCTGGGCCCCATCCGGGGTGGCCGACAGGGTCTGGATCATGGCGTCCAGCGGCATGTCCAGGCGTTGCAGCAGCAGGAGGGCGATGCCGATGGCGGCGCCGACATAGACGACGAACTGCAGCAAATCGATCCAGACGATGGCCTTCAGCCCCTTGTGGAAGGCGAAGATGAAGGAGGCCAGGATGAGGAAGGCGGAGGCGACGGAGACATTGGCCGCCGTGACGTTGCCGAAGATGATCATGGCCACGGCGATGGCCGCCAGGTAGAGGCGGGCGCCGCCGGCGATGATGCGGCCCACCAGGAACATGCCACCCGCCGCCTTCATGGCCGTTGCGCCGAACCGCTGGCCCAGCAGCTCATACACCGTGGTCACGTTGTGGGCGTAAAAGCGCGGGATGAAGACGTGGGCGACGATCACCACCGCCAGGAAGGCGCCCAGAAAGGTGCTGAGATAGGTGAAGTCGCCGCGATAGCCGAAATCGGGACCGCCCAGGAAGGTGGCGGCGGATTGGGTGGTGGCCAACACCGAGATGGCGGCCAACCAGGCCGGCACCTGGCCCGACGCCAGGAAATAGTCGCGGGCGTCGCCGCTGTCCTGCCGGTTGACCGCGAAACCCACGCCAGCGACCGCCAGGAAATACAGGCCCACGACCGCCCAGTCCAAGCCGGAGAAAGCGCCACTCATGCCACCCCCAAAACCTTGTCCCCGACACGGGGAACCCTTCGATTTGCGGCCGCCGGCGGGCACCACCAGATGGCGATGCCCGCCAACTTCCCCTTACTGCCGGAACGTCAGCGCGATGGAGAACACACGGCCCTCTACATTGTAGGTGTCGGGGAAGGTGTTGAACACGCCGCCGGAGACGAAGGGCGGGTCCTTATCCAGGATGTTCTGGATGCCGCCCGACACCGAGATGTCGCGGGTCAGCTTGTAAGAGCCGGTCAGGTCGAAATAGTTCTGGGCCGCGATGGTGCCGTTTTGCCCAGGCGCGCTGTTGTGGACGGAACCGATGCGCGTCCAGGCCAGCCGGATCATGGCCTCATCGAACAGCCAGCTGACGCTGGCATTGTGGCGGTAGTCCGGCTGCACCAGCGTGGTGCCGTCGCTGGAACAGGTGGCGCCATAGGTGCCGGCGCACTCCAGCGTGGCCACGGCGGCGTTGGGTTGGAACCCATAGCTGGAAACGATGTTGGCCTGGTAGGCGAACTGCAGGCCGGCACCGGGAAGCCAGTCCGGCTGGACGAAATAGGTCATGCCGATGTCGAAACCCTTCTGGTCCAGCAGGCCCAGGTTCTGGTTGTTGACGTAGGCGTTCGCCAGATGCCCGTTGGTGGGGTTGCGCGACACCAGCTTGCACAGCGGGTTGTTGGCCACCGGATTGGTGATGTAGCAGCTGGTCAGGGCATTGACCGGCTGGATGACGCCGATCGCGCCCGTCAGGTTCAACTGGTAGTAGTCGACTGTGATGTTCAGGTGGGGGATGAAGGTCGGGGTGATGACCGCGCCCAGGGTTTTGGTCTGTCCGGTTTCCGGCTGAATGTTGGCATTGCCGCCGTAGTAATACTGCCCCTCAAGGTAGGACGGCGCGAAGGAGTTGGTGGAACCCGCCGCCGGCGCGCCGAAACGGGCGCACTGGGCGGCATTGCCGGTGCCCAGCACGCACGGATCGCCGGCATAGCGCGGGGCCAGGCGTGCCACCGTCACCAGGCTGCTGAACGGCAGGGACGAGGTGGCCGCCGCATATTCGCTGAAGTTCGGCGTGCGGATGACACGCTGCATGGTACCGCGGAAGCGGATGTTGTCATCCACCGTCCAGGTGAATTCACCCTTGGGCGTGCCATTCACCCCCCACAGCGAATAGTCGGAATAGCGGTAGGCACCACCGACGTCGAAGCCCTTGATCAACGGCAGGTCCTTGAGCACCGGCACCAGCAGTTCGCCGTAAACCTCCTTCACGTCGAAGCTGCCGCTGTAAGCGGCCTGCACGCCCTGGCGGAAGGTGTTGCCCGTCAGCAGGGCGGAGTCCTGGGTATAGTTGCCGGTCTCGTTGCGGTACTCATAGCCCAGCGAGAAGCCCACGGGCCCCGCCGGGAGGGAGAAGAGGTCGGCCGACGTGCCACTTAGCACGCCCGAGCCGATCAGCTGTTCACGGGTGCGGTGGAAGGCGTCGAAGGTCGTGCCCAACTGCTTCACGCTGGACTGGTTGGGCCCGAAGAAGTCGATGGTGTTGGCCAGGGAGGCGACATTGTTCACGCCGGCGGCAGAGGTGACCAGGCCATCACCGGTGATGGGCGAATCCTCGGTTGAACGGCCGTACTGCACGTAGGCATCCCACTTGATGTTCTTGGTGATGTCGCCGCGCAGGCCGGTCTGGATCTGCTCCGTCTCGCGGTCGGTGTGATAGGTGATCAGGCCCAGCTCGGCCAGCGACCGGGTGATGCGCATCTGCGCCGTGCCGTTGACGAAGGTCAGCTGGTTGGCGATCTGCGGCGTCAGGAAGGGGTTGTTCTGGCTGATGGAGACGACCTGATCGATGGATGGCGGGTTAGGGCCGGGCGTGCCCGACTCTTCCGTCTTCGCCCGGGTGTACATGGCCCGGCCATAAAGTTCGACATTGTCGAACAGGTCGTAATGATAGAGCGCGGTGGCGTTGTAACGGTTCAACGGCTCGATCAGCGGGTATTCGGCGCTGATGTTCGAGGTCGCCGACGGGCTGGTGGTGAATTGGCCGCTGCCGTCGAAGCCGAACTTGCGCCCGCTGGCCACGTCGGTGAAGACGCCACCGACGTTGGGGATGGTGCTGCCGGGGGTCAGTGCCCATTTGCGCGACCCGGAATCCACCTCGTCCCGCTTGGTGTAGTTCAGGGCCACGACGACATGGCCACGACCATTGTTGATGTTGCCGCCAAAGGTCAGGTCAGCGCCATATTCGGAACCGCCATGCTGGGCGCTGCGGTCGGTGACCGTGGCCTCGATGCCCTCGAAATCGCGGTCCAGGATGAAGTTCACCACGCCGGCCACGGCGTCGGCGCCGTAGACCGCCGCGGCACCGCCCGTCAGCACGTCCACCCGCTTGATCAGCGCCACCGGAATGCTGCCGACGTCGACGGAATTGCGGAAGCTGAAGGGCGTCGCCCGCGTGCCGTCGATCAGCACCAGCGACCGGCTCTGCCCGAAGTTGCGCAAGTCGAAGACCTGGGCGCCGAAAGCGTCGCTGCCTTGCGAGGAGGCGCGCACGCCGCCCGCCAACTGCGGCAGCTTGGTCGAGAAATCCTGCACCGTCAGCGCCTGCTGCAGGCGGATGTCCTCGGACGTGGTCGAGGCCACGGGGCTGGCCGCCGTCAGGCCCGGCCGTGGAATGCGCGTGCCGGTCACCACGATTTCTTCCAGACCGGAATCGGTTGGCTCGGCGCCCGCAACCGCGGTGCCGCCGCCTGTGGTGGCGGTCTGCGCGTAGGCGGCGCCGGCCATCGCCGGCAGGAAAAGCAACGGTGCCGCCAAGGCGGCACGCCAATGTTTGTTCCGCATGCTCCAAGCCCCCCTGTTTTTTGACTCCAGATATACCACTTTACGGCATATCTCGAAGCAATTAATACCAATATAAACCAGATCGCGTCAAGCAACTCCCTGCAGTTTCCCGACGATTTCGGCAAAGATCGACAGGTTTTCAAGCAGTCCTGCACCCCAGAAGGGCGAAGCCGCCACCATGTGGACTCAAGTGGTCTACACTCACCGGGACGAAGCGGACGCTTTCAGCCCAGCATGTCCCGCGCGACCAGCAACGCGTCCGCCAGCCGGTCGACCTCGGCGCGGGTGTTGTACAGCGCGAAGGAGGCCCGGCAGGTGGCGGTGACACCGAAACGCGCGAGCAAGGGCTGGGCACAATGGGTGCCGGCGCGCACAGCGACACCGAAGCCGTCCAGGATGGTGGCCACATCCAGCGGGTGGGCATCCCCCAAGGTGAAGGCCACAATGGGCCCCTTTCCCGCCGCCGTGCCGACCAGCCGCAATGATGGGATGGCGGCCAGGCGCCGCTGCGCATGGGCCAGGAGGTCAGCCTCATGGGCCGCAGCGGCGGGCAAGCCTACGCCGCGCAGATAGTCCAGCGCCGCAGCCAAGCCGATGGCCTGGACGATGGGGGGCGTGCCGGCCTCGAACCGGTGGGGCGGATCGGCATAGGTGATGGCATCCAGCGTCACCCGCCGCACCATTTCCCCCCACCCAGCACGGGCGGCAACCGTTGCAGCCATTCAGCCTTACCGTAAAGGGCGCCGATGCCCGTGGGCCCATAAAGCTTGTGGCCGGTGACAACGTAGAAATCAACGTCCAGCGCCCGGACATCCACACCCAGGTGCACCGCCCCCTGCGTGCCGTCCGCCAGCACCGGGATGCCCCGGGCGTGGGCCAGGCGCACGATATCGGCCAAGGGGGTGACCGTGCCCAGGACGTTGGACATGTGGGTGATGGCGACCAGCCGTGTCCGCGCGGTCAACGCCCGTTCCACCGCGTCCAGCGACAGGCTGCCGTCCTCCTCCACATCGACCCACTTCAGGACCGCGCCGTGCCGCTCCCGCAAGAAATGCCAGGGCACGATGTTGGCGTGGTGCTCCATGACCGATAGCACGATCTCATCGCCCGGCCGGATGAGGGCCTCGCCAAAGGCGCGGGCCACCAGGTTGATGGCCTCGGTCGCCGACTTGGTGAAGACGATCTCCTCCACCGTGCCCGCGTTCAGGAAGGCGCGGACGGTTTCGCGCGCCCGCTCGAACCCGTCGGTCGCCCGGTTGGCCAGGGTGTGGGAACCGCGGTGGACATTGGCGTATTCGGCATAAATGGCTTGGGTCATGCGCTCGACGACGGCGCGGGGCTTCTGCGCCGAGGCGGCATTGTCCAGATAGACCAGGGGCCCGCCGTCGACCTCCAGCGCCAGGATGGGGAAGTCGGCGCGCAGGCGATCGACGTCATATGGGGCCGTTCCAACACCATCCATCATCCACTTCCCTTGCCCGGCCCACGATGCCGCTCAGATGGTGCCCTGGTCGCGCAGCCGCTCGACCTCCGCCTCGTCGGCGCCCAGCCATTCCTTCAGGATATCCCCGCTGTGCTCCCCTATGGCAGGCGCCCCCCGGCGCACGCTGGTGGGTGTATCCCACAGGCGCACGGCCGGCGCCTGGAAGGGAACGGAGCCCAGGATGGGATGGGGCACGTCGATGATCTGCTGGCGGGCCACCACCTGGGGATTGGTGACGACGTCGGCTATGGTCGCCACCCGCTCGCACGGCACCTCGGCCTCGTGCAGGCGGGCCAGGATGGTTTCGCCGTCCTGGGTCAGCGCCCATTCGTTGATGATGCTTTCCAGCAAGCCGACATTGGCGTTGCGCGCCACGAAGGTCGCGAAACGCGGGTCCTGCGCCAGGCCCGGCATGCCCATGGCGGCCGCGAAGCGCGGAAAATGGGCATCGTTCCCGGCGACGACGTAAATCCACACGCCGTCGCGGCTCTGGAAGCAATGGGAGGGCGAGAGGTAGCGGTCACGGTTGCCCAGGCGCGGCGGCTCCGCACCGTTCAGCAGGTATTCCGGGATGGCCGTGGTCATGAGCGCCATACCGCTGTCCATCAACGTGGCCTCCACCACCTGGCCGCGCCCCGTCTTCTCTCGTGCCCGCAGGGCGGCCAGCGCGCCGATGGTGGCATACAGGGCGGTGGTGTAGTCGCAGACAAAGACGCCCGACATGGTGGGCGGCCCGTCGTGGGCGCCGGTCATGCTCATGATGCCGCTGATGGCCTGGGCGGCGCCGTCGAAGCAAGGGTGCTGGGCCAGCGGCCCCTTCTGGCCGAAACCCGTGACGCGCACCAGGATCAGGCCGGGATTGGCCGCGCTCAGCACGTCCCAGCCTAGCCCCATGCCCTCCAGCGTGCCCGGCCGGAAATTCTCGATCAGAATGTCGGCCTTGGCCGCCAGGCGGCGGATCAGCGCCTGGCCCTCGGGATCGCGGAAGTCGACGGCGAAGCCGCGCTTGTTACGGTTGGCCGACAGGAAAAACAGGGTGTCCCCGGCAACGGCCTCGCCCACCCGGCGGCCATCCTCGCCCCCATCGATGCGCTCCACCTTCACGACGTCGGCGCCCAGGTCGCCCATCAGTTGGCCGCAGAACGGGCCAGCGATGTATCGCGTCATGTCAAGAACGCGAATACCCTCAAGTGATCCCAGCATCTTTCCCTCGCCATTATTTATAGATTGATCGGACGCGATAAATTATTGAAATCATCGTGCCGATAAGCAATAGTATCCGAAACAGGAGGCAGCCATGCGTATCGCTTATTTTTCCTGGCTTCGCGCCAAGACCGGCACCGCATCGGAACAGATAGACTTGCCGCAGAACTGCAACACGGTGAGCGAGCTGATCGATTACCTGTCTGGCCGACATCCGGCCCTGGCGGAAATCGCCACCGCGCAAGGCAGCCTGCGCTACACCGTCAACCGCCGCTATGTCGAGAAATCGCACCCGCTGGCGGCGACGGATGAGGTGGTCCTGTTCCCACCCGTCACCGGCGGCTGACCGGCGTTTCCTTCCTGGGCCGCCCCGCAGCAGGGACAGTTCTCCCGGCGGGGCAGCTCCACCTTGGTAACGTCGCAGCTCCAGGCGTCGTACATCGCCAGCGTGCCGGACAGGCTGGGCTCCACGCCCAGGATCTCCTTGATCACCTCGATGGCCTGCAGCGCGCCCATGACGCCCACCGCCGGGCCCAGTACGCCGATCTCCGAACAGCTGGGCGCCACCGCCGGCACCTCGGGATAGAGACACCGGAAGCAGGGGTGCTGTCCCCCCAGGTGGGACTTGAAGGTGGTCAGGATGCCATCGGCCAGCTGCACGGCGGCGCTGACCAGCACAATCCCGGCCCGGCGGCAGGCGGCATGCACCGCGTCGCGGGTGGCGAAGTTGTCGCAGCCATCGGCCACGATGTCATACTGGGCCACCAGCGCGTCCGCGTTCTCCGCATTCACCGGCACCGCGTGCTCCACCAGCCGCACATGCGGGTTGATACGGGCCAGCGTCAGGGTGGCACTCTGTACCTTGGGCATGTCCAACCGGTCGACGCCGTGCAGGATCTGACGGTGCAGGTTGGATGGCTCGACACAGTCGAAATCGGCGAAACCCAGCGTGCCCACCCCCGCCCCCGCCAGGTACATCAGCAGGGGGGAGCCCAGGCCGCCGGCACCGATGACCAGCACGCGCGCGGCCTTAAGCCGGGTCTGGCCGGCAACGCCGATCTCCGGCAGAACCACCTGCCGCCGGTAGAAACTCGCCTCATCAGGAACGGTCGACATCACCCAGGCCTCCTGTTCCATTTTTCTTGATTGCTCAGGCCGCGCCGGCGGCCTCGCGGATACGCTTCACGATCAGGTGCACGCCGTTGGCACGGCTGGGCGCCAGATTGCGGCCCACGGCCAGTCGGTCCAGCACCGCTGGACTGTGGGCCAGGATCGCGGCGGGCGGCCGCCCGTCATACAGCCGCAGCACCAGGGCCAGCAGGCCCCGCATGATCAAGGCGTCGGAATCCGCCCGGATACGCAGGGCCGCCGGCGTCCGCTCGATGACCAGCCACAACTGCGACTGGCAGCCGGTCACTTGATCCTGGTCACGCCGCTGGTCCGGCGGGATGCCGTCCAGGGCGCGGCCCAGGTCCATCAGGTGCTTCAGGCGGGCGGACCAATCGTCCAACCCGGCGAACTCCGCCTCCAGCGCCGCGGCGGCGGCGTCGATATCCGCGACGGTGGAAACGGGGAGGTCGGCCAGGTCGGTCATGGTCCGCCCCTGTCTTCAGCGTTTGTGCCGGGCCACGATGCCGCCGGTCATGGGCGCCTTCACCCCCGTGGTCTTGGGGAAGCTGATGGGAAGGCCGGCCAGCACGCGGGCGGCGAGATAGGCGAAGCACTCCGCCTCCACCGCGTCGCCGCGCCAGTCCACCGCCTCCGCCGGCACAGCCTCCACCTTGGCGCGCTCGCCCAAGGCGGCCATGATGGCCGGGTTCTTGCGGCCGCCGCCACAGACGATCAGCTTGGTCGGCCGGGTGGGCAGCAAATCCAGCGAGCGCCCCACCGTCCCCGCCGTGAAGGCCGTCAGGGTGGCCGCGCCATCCTCCAGCGACAGGCCGTCGGCCATGTCGGCGGTGAAGTCGTAGCGATCCAAAGACTTCGGGTATGCCGCCGACAGGTAGGGATGGTCCAGCAAGCGGGCCAGCCGCGCCTCATCCACCCGGCCGCGCCGGGCGATGGCGCCGTCCACATCCATCTCCCCCGCCCCGTGGCGCATGATCCAGTCGTTGATGGGGCCGTTGGCGGGGCCGGTGTCGAAGGCCTCGAACTGGTCCTTGCCATCCCACCAGGTGACGTTGCCGACGCCACCCAGGTTCAGGGCCGCGACCTCAGGCCCGGCGTGGACACGCTTCAGCAGGGCGGCATGATAGCTGGCGGACAGGGGCGCACCGTGACCGCCCGCGCGCATGTCGGCGGTGCGGAAGTCATAGACGACGTCGATGCCCAGGATGTCGGCCATCAGTTGACCGTCGCCCAGCTGGCGGGTGTCGCCGAAGCGGCCGGGAACCGGCGCGCGGTGCAACACCGTCTGGCCGTGGAAGCCCACGGCCGCCACCTCCCCCGGCCGCATGTCGTTCTCGACCAGGAACTGGGCCACCGCCTCGGCCTGGGCACGGGACAGGGCCCGTTCCGCCTCAGCGAAAATCGGGGGCTCCGCCCCCTCGAAGCGCCAGGTGAGCGCCTGGGCCACCGCCTCCCCCAGAAGGCCGCGCAGGTCCGTCGGATAGGGCGCCAGCTTCCACGGGCCGAAATCGTACACATGAACGCCATCCGTGCGGATGCACGCGATATCGATCATCCCGTCCAGGACTGTGCCCGTCATAAGGCCGATGGCCCACATCGGTTGCATTGATTGATCTCCCTGATTTCCCCAATGGTTCTTAACTCTACGCTCAACGGACTGAGGCGTATTGGAACGCCTCCTGATGCCGCGCCGGGGGCGGCGTCGCCGCCTTATGCTTGGCGTGGATCTCACCATTCGGCTTGCGGCAACCGGCACAGAGCAGGATGGACTGGCGCCCGTCCTCCGCCATGCGGCGACGGAAGTCGACGGCGCGTCCCACCACCGTCTCCGCCGTCTCTGTCATCAGGTTGCCGACGACACCCTGAGCGCCGTGACTGATGACGCAGACCGACGTTTCGCCATCCGGGGCCATGCACAAGGTATGGCCGGCCCAGAAGCAGGCGCCGGTGGGCACGGGCAAGGACGGGTTGATATCCTGCGACATGCGGCGGTGCAGCGCCTCGTCACTTTCCAGATCATCCAGTTCCCGGATTTTGTGATGGGCGCCGCCCGGCAACAGGGGCGTGACCTTCACATGGGTGTCCACCCGTGCCGCCAACGCCAGAAACTCTGGATCATAATCCTCGAGCGGTTCGTTGAGATCGATCTGGTACACGCCGACGCGGACGTGGCCATGGTCCCGGCCCCGCGCGTCCAGCAGGGTGCGCAAGCCCCGGAGGGTCTTCTGGAACGTGCCCTCCCCCCGGTTCAAATCATGGCTCGCCTGGTTGCCGCCATCAAGCGACACATAAATGGTGTGGGGAAAGGGTACCGATAGAATTTCGCTAACCCGTTTGGGTGTCAGCAGGGTTCCATTGGTATGCCATTGGAGTGGGGCGTCCGGCAAAAGCCGTCGCGTCATGGCCAGCAATTCATGAAACCGCGGGTTCATCAAGGGCTCTCCCCGCCAATTCAGGTGTATTCCCTTGACATCAACCGACGATGAAGTCGCCAGTTTCACCAATACCGCTTCAAGATCATCCGGCTCAAGGTCCAATTTCCCATGACTTTGCTTTGTATAGCAAAGGCGACAGGACAAGTTACACCTGCTGGTCGGATCAAGCCATAACCATATCGGATGTATATGATGAGACTGGTCATGCAGTGGTTTGAGCAACGTACACCTCCGACCGTTTTATTGTCATACAGGGGCGGCCCGTTAGCCCCAGGCGGGAAGGATGTCGTGCCGAGACGTATACCAGATTAATACCATCATGACATCATTAAATTCACATGGTACGGGTGGAAAAAATTTCCCAGGGCGAAGAGACTGTTGGCCATCGCGGGAAGCGGGGCGGGGAGCGGGCCGGACGCGATAGGGGAGACCACGCTTGCTTCAGGTTTGCGCGTTGATTTCAGAGGCCGGCGGCACGTCGGCCAACGAGGATGCGGCGGGTCACCACGGCGACTGGGCCTGGGTCATCGACGGGGCGACGGGCATCAGCGGCGCCACCATCACGGGCCTGAGCGATGCCGCCTGGTTCTCGCGCCAGGTGGACCAGGCCCTGCGCCGGCATGCGGCGGACAGTGATGGCCTTGCCACCGACACCGTGCTGCGCCGGGTGGTGGAGGATGTCGCCCAGGCATTCATCGGCGCCACCGAAGGACATCCCCGCGCCCGGCATGAACGGCCATCCGCCGCCTTCGCCCTGCTGCGACGGATCGACGACCGGCTGGAGATGACCACCCTCGGCGATTGTGGGATCATCCACCGCGACCGCGACGGGCGGGCGGGGGTCTTCGGCTCTTCCAACATTCCCGTCTTCGAGGCGCGCACCCTGCACGCGGCCCGCCAGGCACTGGAGGCGACTCCCGACCTGACCCCGGCCGAACTGTGGAACCAGGTCGTGGGCCAGGTACGGGCCAACCGCCAATCCATGAACACCGCGGATGGCTATTGGGTTTTGAGCACCGATACCGAGGCGTTGGCGCATGTGGACCGCCAGATGGTTCCCTTGGACAACGGTCCGGTCGCCCTGGTCACCGACGGCTTTCTGCGCCTCATTGATCTGTTCGGACGGGCCACGGCATCGGATTTCCTGGACCTGGACGATCAGGCCAGGGCGGAAACGGCCTTGCGCGACCTGCGCCGCATCGAGGCGGCGGATGATCCCCACCACGGCCATCTGCGGCTGAAGCGATCAGACGACGCCAGCCTTATTGTCGTTCGCCCCGCCTGAGGGTCAGTCGGGCGCCCGCCCAGCCAGCGCCAGGGCACCTGTCACGGCGTCGCCCAGGGTGGGCGACAGGCGGCGGCGAACGTCGGGGGCCAGCCAAGCCTCCATGGCGCTGGCCAGGCCGCCGATCAGGCTGACGCGTGGCACCCCGTCGGACAACAGCGCCCGCACCAGACCGTTCACATGCTCCGCCGCCTCCTGCACCACATGGCGGGCCACGGCGTCCCCCTGGTCTGCCTGCCGCAACACCAGCGGGGCGAGGGTGGCATAGTCGGTGGCCGTCGCCCGGTCCATCCACAGCACCACCTCCGTCGGGTCCCCCTGGAAGCGGGCCATCAATTCCCGCGTCAGCACGCCGCCCGCTTCGCGCCCGTCATGGGCGCGCAGGCTGTGCTGCAGGGCCCGCAGGCCCAGATAGGCGCCGCTGCCCTCATCGGAAATGGGGAAGCCGTAGCCGCCGAACTTCATCTCCCGTTCCGCCACACGGCCAATGGCGCATGAACCAGTGCCGACGATGACGATGCCGCCGTCCCGGCCACCATGCGCGCCCAGACAGGCGATCATGGCGTCGCTGGTGAAGGCGATACTGGCGAAGGGATGATGGATGGCCTCCAGCGCCGCGCGGGCGCCCTTGCGGCCAATGCCGGCCACGCCCACGCCGGCGCGGATGCGGCCCACCCGTGCCGCATCCAGCCCCGCCTCCGCGATGGCGTGGCGGGCCGCCGTCTCGATGGCTTGCCACGACGCCTCGATACCGAAACGGGTGGCGGCGGGGCCGGCGATGCCCTGCCCCAGGACGGTGCCCGCCGCATCCTCCAGCCGCGCGCGGCAGCCGGTGCCGCCGCCATCCACACCCAGGTACAGCGTGTCGTCCATCAGCCGGGCACCCGCTCGATATCAGCGCCGCAGCGTACCAGCTTGCGCGCCAGATCCTCATAGCCGCGGTCCAGGTGGTAGACGCGGTTCACCACCGTCTCCCCCTCCGCCACCAGCCCCGCCAGGATAAGGCAGACAGAGGCGCGCAGGTCCGTCGCCATGACGGGCGCACCACGCAGCCGCTCCACCCCGCGCACCAGCACGGATGTGCCGCGCAGGGTGAGATCGGCACCCAGGCGCGCCAGTTCCGGCACATGCATGAAGCGGTTCTCGAAGATGGTCTCGCGGATCATGGTGGCCCCCTCCGCCACCGACATCAGGGCCATGAACTGGGCCTGCAGATCGGTGGGGAAGCCGGGATAGGGTTCGGTCGAGACGTCGGTGGCGCGCAGATGCCCCGCCCGTTCCACCATCAGGCCCCGGTCGGTGGGATAGACGCTGACCCCCGCCCGCTCCAGGATCTGGCATTGCACCGCCAGATGTTCCAGCCGGGCCCCGATCAGTTCCAGCCGGCCGCCGGTGATGGCGGCGGCCACGGCATAGGTGCCGGCCTCGATACGGTCGGGGATCAGCGTGTGCGTCGCCGGGCGGAAGCTGGCCAGCCCCTGCACCAGGAGGCGCTGCGTGCCAGCACCCTCGATATGGGCGCCCATGGCCACCAGGCAGGCGGCGAGGTCCGCCACCTCCGGCTCCCGCGCGGCGTTCAGGATTTCCGTCTCCCCCCGCGCCGTCACGGCGGCCATCAGCGCCGTCTCCGTCGCGCCCACGGAGGGCAGGGTCAGGACGATGCGGGCGCCGGTGAGGCCACCCTGCGGCGCCTGGGCGGTGACGTAGCCGCCGTCCACCGCCACCTCGGCACCCAGGGCGGTCAGCGCTTTCAGGTGCAGGTCGATGGGCCGGGCACCGATGGCGCAGCCGCCAGGCAGGGAGACGCGGGCGCGCCCGAAGCGGCCCAGCAGGGGGCCCAGCACCAGGGCCGTCGCCCGGGCGCGGCGCACGGTGTCGTAGTGCGCCTCGGCATTCACGGCGGCCGCCGCGTCCAGCGTCACCTGGTGCGCCTGTCCGCGCGTCACCCGCACGCCATAGCCACCCGCCAGCGCCAGCATGGTTTCCACATCGGTGATGGCCGGCAGGTTGGCCAGCGTCACCGGCCGATCGCTCAGCAGGCTGGCGGCGATCAGGGGCAGCGCCGCGTTCTTGGCGCCGGCGATGTCCACCGTGCCGGCCAGCCGCCGCCCGCCCCGGATGATCAAGCGATCCATGAGGTTTTCCGCATCCTAGCCCCGTACCGACCGGCACCGCGCCTGTTCCAATCATCATGCCAGTTCGCCAAGTGGTGACAAACTGGTTTTATACTGTTAGCCTCGACACCGATCCCCATCGACCGAGCAGAAGTCCAACCGCGATGCCTGCTGCACCGATCCATCCAAGCTTGACCCCAGATCAGGCCCCCGATCAAGCCGGCCCGACCCAGACCGCCGGCGCAACCTGCGAAATCTTCGTCAACCGCCGCCGCTTCGCCATCGGCAACCAGGGGGTGACCGCCGCCGACATCGCCGCCCTGATGGGCGTGCCGGCGGACAATGCGGTGGTTGAACGCAGCGCCCCCACCGGCGACTGGGTGGCCCTGCCCCTGGCCGACACCCTGGACATCCACCCGGGCGACACCTTCCTGGTCACCCGCCAGTTCGTGATGGGCGGCCATGGCTGAGCGCCTCTCCCCGAACGGGAAGCCCTGCCGCGCCACGCCCACAGGCTTGCTGCGCCTGGCCTCACCGGAGAAGGAGGCGCTGTTCGCCACCACCTTCACGGGACAGCCGGATCGGGAGGGCGGCTGTTTCGCCCGTTTCGGCTGGCGGACGACAGGCTCCCACCTGGCGGTCACGCTGGCCGCCATCGACCCGCCGCAGCCCGGCGATATCGAGGGCGGCGGGGCGGATATCAAGATCACGGCCAACGCCCTGCGCCGTGCCGCCCTGGCGGCCGAGGGCCATCCCCTGGCCGTCGGCTTCATCCACGCCCATCCCGCCGGCGTGGCGCCCAAGCCCAGCGCCCTGGATGACGAGATGGACCGGTACATGGCCGGCTATTTCGCCGACCTCGTCCCCGGCCGCCCCTTCGTCAGCCTGATCGTTTCTAGGATCGGCAACGACACCGCCATTTCCGGCCGTATCTTCCACGACGGCGCCTGGCATGAGATCGGCCGCGTGGCGGCGGAGCGGGACCCCACCGTGATCGCCTGGCCGCGTGGCGAGCCACCGCCGGAGCCGCCCATTCCGCCGGAGCGGGTGGCCCGCCTGACCAGCGCCTTCGGGCGCGAGGCGTACCAGCGCCTGCAACGCTCCACCGTCGCCCTCATCGGCGCCGGCGGCACCGGCTCCGCCGCCATTCCCATCCTGGCACGGGCCGGCGTGGGCCGGCTGATCATCATCGACAGCGACCACGCCTCGGAATCCAATCTGGAGCGCCTGCACGGCAGCACCCCGGCCGACGTGGCCAGCCGCGTGCCCAAGGTCACCATCGCCAAGCGGTCGGTGGCGGAATACGCCCCCGGCACGGTGGTGGAGGCCATCAACGGCCGCCTGCCACAGCCCGAGGTGCTGGACGCCGTGCTGCAGGCCGATGTGCTGATGGGCTGCACCGACCAGCATTCCAGCCGCATGGCGGTGGCCGACATCGCCACCCGCTACCTGATCCCGGCGGTGGATTGCGGCGGCCTGATCGAGGGGCGTGATGGGGTCGTCACGGGCCAGCTGGTGCAGATCGTCCGCTTTCTGGCGGCCGACCCCTGCCCCCGCTGCCGCGGCATGATCTCCCCCACCCGGGTGACGCAGGAACTGCTGCCGGTGGTCGATCGCCTGGCCCCGGCCGACCAGGCGGCCCTGGCGGCGGCGAATGGTGAGCGGCCGGACCCCATCCTGACGGCCGTGCCGCAGATCGATACCGTGGGCTACATCACCACGACGGCGGGCACGCTGGCGGCGGGCTTCGTCATCGGCTGGCTGACCGGCCGCTTCTCCCCCACCTTCGAACGGCTGCAGCTGGACCTGGTATCGGACTGCCTGGGCGCGGTGGATCGGCCACAGCGGCCCCGACCGGGATGCGCCTGCACCACGACGCGGGGATATGCCGACCAGGCGGCCGACGCGGCGCCATTCCAGCCGCCCGCCCACTGGCCCGCCCCGGTGCGGCTGTAAGGGCGCCCCTAGAATCCCAGGCCGGCCGCGGGGCGGTGGCAGGAACAGCCGACGAAGTGGCCCGACAGCGCCTCCAGCGAGCGCAACTGCGCGCCGTTGGCCACATGATCCTCCCCCGCCGCCGGCTCCACCTCCAGCACCACGTCGCCGTCGGTGCCAAAACGCGCCGGCAGGTCGGCGAAGGGCAGGTTGCCCGCACCCAGCTCCAACCCCTCGGACGAGAGGGCGCGCACCAGGGTGGCCGCGTCCAGACCCGGATCGGCGCAGGCGCGTTCATCCAGGCGGATGGCATCGGAGACGTGCAGGTAGCTCATCCGCTCATCCACGAAATCGAAGGGTTCCAGCCAGTGCGCCCGGTCCAGGTCATCCGTCGTGATCCAGCCGAAGCGCGCGTCGCCGTCGGTCAGGCGCGGCTGGGCGCGGCGGCGGTTGAACAGGTTGGCCGACAGGGTGGCGTGCGCCACGTCGATGAACGGCTCCACCCCCGTAAGCCCGTGGCGGGCCACCACCTCGCGGAAGCGCTGGATCTCCCAGGGGAAGAAATGGTCCAGCGGGCCGGTCATGTAGCTGCGGCCGTCACGGGGCAGTAGGGAATAATGGCCGACATTCTCCACCAGCAGCCGCATGCCGCCCGCCAGGCGCGCCAGGTCGCGCACCGCCTCCTCGAAGCCCTGGGCGGCCTCGTCCCGGTCGCGGGCCCGGGGCGGGGCCTGGCCGAAGACCATGTCGAAATAGCGATGCAGCACCACCGCCTCGGCCCCGATCTCCGACGCGAAAGCCAGGGTGTGGCGGCATTGGTCGGCATCGAAGCCGACGCGGGTGACCAACGGTACCGACTGTGGCGGGATATGGACGATCAGCCCGTCCACCGGAAACGCGTCCCGCAGCCGGGCGACATTCCGCCGGGCCAGGGCGAGGCCGGCGGCGGAGGTCACGTCCCGCTCGCCAAAGGTGTGCAGTTCCAGCCGCACCGGCCGTCCCCGGGCGACGAGATAGGCGGCGCGCGCGGCCAGTTGGCCGTAATCGGCCACGGCGGCCTTCAGGACAAGGTTGGGCATGATCGCATCCCCGCCGGATCGCTGGAGCCAGCGTCGCATGGCCAGCCCACCTGGACAAGCTGGTATTCATATGGTATCTAATCGGTGGTCCGGTGGCATGCCCCAGGCGGAGTTGCCGGCCCTTCCGATAAGGACAAGAACCAGGGGGCGGGCCCCATGCCGGAATCATGGTCGCGAACACGGACGGACGTGCCGGGGGCGTCGGCGCCGTTCACGCCCCTTGAGGTTCCCGCCGCCATCCTGGACCGCGCCCACCAGCTGCTGCCCCTGATCGATAGCCTGAAGGTGGAGGGGGAGCGTGAGCGCCGCGCCCCCGCCGCCCTGATCGACGCCATAAGGCAGGCCGGCCTGTTCCGTCTGCTGCAGCCCCGGCGCTATGGCGGGGCCGAATGTCATCCTGCCACCTTCTTCGCCGTGCAGGCCGCCCTGTCGGCCGGGGACATGTCCATCGGCTGGCTGCAGGGTGTCATGGGCATGGTGGCCTTCCACCTGGCGCTACTGCCGGTCGAGGCGCAGGACGATGTCTGGCGGGATGATCCGCTGGCGCTGCTGGCCTCCAGCTACATGCCAGCGGGCAAGGCCACGCGCGTGCCGGGCGGCTTCCGCCTCAGTGGCCGCTGGGGCTTTTCCAGCGGCGCCGACCACGCCGACTGGTTCATGCTGGGCGCCATGGCGGCGCTGGAGGGCGACACGCCGGAGCATGTCATCTTCCTGGTGCCGCGCGCCGACGTGCGCATCCACGACACCTGGGACACCATCGGCCTGCGCGGCACGGGCAGCCATGACGTGTCGGTGGAGGACCGCTTCGTCCCCGCCCACCGGCGTCATGGCGTGCAGGAGCGTTTCCTGACCGGCGGCCCCGGCCTGGCCGTGAACCCGGCGCCGCTCTACCGCATCCCCCTGCCCCAGATGCTGTTCCGCGCCATCTCCACCCCGGCGCTGGGCGGCCTGCGCGGCATGCTGGACGCCTTCATCGAGCACAACCGCCGCCGCGGGACGGGGCCCTTGACCGACCCCGTGGCCCAGCTGGCCTGCGGCGAGACAGCGGTCGAGCTGGACGAGATGACCCGCACCCTGGAAGGCAATTTCGAGCGCATGCTGGACCATGCCCGCCAGGGTGGGGACGCGCCCATCGCCGACCGCATGCTGTATCGCGTCCAGGCCACCTCGGTGGTGGAACGGTGTGACCGGCTGGCCCGGCGTCTGTTCAAGGCCGCCGGCGCGTCTGCCTTGTCCGTCGCCAATCCGCTGGGCCCCATCTGCGCCGACATCCAGGCTGCCCGCCAGCACGCCGCCAACCAATATGAAGTCTACGGTCGGACCCTGGGCGCCCACCTGTTCCAACTGGACGTGAAGGATACTTTGCTTTGAGCGGACAGCCGGACCAAAACCCCTCCCCGCCCCTACCCTTCAGCCTGGGGTACGACGACCGAGATGAGGAAGAGATCATGCGCCGCTGGCGCGCCATCCTGCGGTCCAACAAATGGAGCCACGCCGCCCAGCTGGAGGAGTTCGAGGATGCCTGGCGGGCGTGGAACGAGCTGCCGGCCGTGGCCTTCGACAATTGGGCCGGTGGCGCCATGGCCGTGCTGGACCATTTCGAGGTGCGGGGCGCCACCGTGCTGTGCCCCTCCAACACCTTCCTGGCCACGCCGCGCGCCGCCCAGCTGTCAGGGGCGGAGGTGGTGTTCTATGACTGCAACCGCCACGATTTGTGCGGGTCCTTCGATGATTTCGTGGCCAAGGCGGAACGGCATCGCCCAGCCCTGGCCTTCATCGTCCATATAGGCGGCCACATCGCCTTCGACATCCACAAGATCGCGACCTATTGCCGGGACAAGGGCATCATCCTGGTGGAGGATTGCGCCCATGCCGTGGGCGCCGACTGGAACGGGCAGAAGCCGGGCAGCTTCGGCGACGCCGGCATCTTCTCGCTCTACGCCACCAAGACCATCACCACCGGCGAGGGCGGCGTGGTGGTCAGCCGGCATGAGGACGTGTTGCGCCACGCCCGGTCATACCGGGACTACGGCCGGGGCTCGGGCTACAAGGTGCAGAGCCTGAACCACCGCATGGATGAGTTCCGCGCCGCCTTCGGCACCGTGCAAATCCGGCGCATGCCGGAAATCGTGGCCTGGAAGCAGGCCTATGCCCGCGATGTGCTGGACCCGGTCCACCCCGACCGGGTGCACTTGCCCGATGGCATGAGCAGCGGCTTCTACAAGTACATCGTCTTCCAGAGCATCCCCACCTCGACCGGCAAGGTTTACGAACTGCCCTGTCACCGTATCATGGGGGTGGAGGCCGACCTGCCCAATACGGAATGGGTGGCCAAGAACCATTGGTGCGTCCCGATTTATTATCCCCGTCCATCCTTGTCGTAAGCAAGCTCAGGGAGTGGGGTTTCCCCACCCCTCATCCACACCCGCCGCACGGCCAGGTCGGGCGACAGCTCCACCAGGTCCGCCCGGGCCCCCGGGGCGATGCGGCCCACATCCGGCAGTCCCAGGAAGTCCGCCGGCACCTTTGAGGCCATGGCCAGCGCCGTTTCCCGCGACACGCCCATCAGGCCCATGGCGCCGCGCACGGCCGCCGCCATGTCGATATCGGCGCCGGCCAGCACGCCGTCCGCCGTCTCCAGGCGGCCATTGCGGCGGTGGATGGTCTGGCCGTACAGCTCGAACCGGTCGGCGTCGGTGCCGGTGGGCGGCATGGCGTCGGTCACCAGGAACAGGCGCTCCGGCCCCTTGGCCGCCAGCGCCAGGCGCAGCATGGCACCGTGGACATGCACGCCGTCGGCGATGACGCCGCACCAGCCGCGCGTGTCCGCCAGCGCCGCGCCGGCGATGCCCGGCTCCCGGTTCATCAAGGGCGGCATGGCGTTGAACAGGTGGGTGAAGCCGGTCAGGCCGTGGTCCAGCGCGCCGCGCGTGCGGGCGAAGCTGGCGGCGGAGTGGCCCCCGGCCAGGATGAGGCCGGCATCGGCCAGGCGGGCCAGGATGCAGTCGTCCACCACCTCCGGGGCCAGGGTCAGCAGGACGCGGCCGCCGGCGAAGCGCGCCGGCAGGCCCAGCAGGAACGCGACGTCCTCATCGGTGGGCGCGCGGACATAGGCCGCCTCATGCACGCCCCGGCGTTCCATGTTCAGGAAGGGGCCTTCCAGGTGGATGCCGATGACGCCGCCGCCGGGCATCCGCGCCGCCTCGGCCGCCGCGTCCACCGCCCGGCGCCATGTGCCGGCGGCGTCGGTGATGAAGGTGGGCAGCAGCGCGGTGGTGCCGAAGCGGCGATGCGCGGCGGCGATGGCCAGGGCCCCCGCCGCCGTCGGCGTCTCATTGAACAGCACCCCGCCGCCACCGTTCACCTGCGTGTCGACGAAGCCGGGCGCCAGCAGGCTGTCCGACGCCAGGACCACCTCGGCCGCGCCCGCCGGCGGCTGGGGCGCCAGGTCCAGCACGCGCCCATCCTCCACCAGGACGCCGGCATCCGTCACTGTCCGTTCGCCGGTGAAAACGGGGCAGCCGTGGAAGAAGGTCCGCATCACACCGTCTCCGTCACCTTGCGCAGGTTGGGCGGCACGTCGGGGTCCAGGCCCCGGGCCCGCGCCACCCGGTGGATGGCCCTGTAGAAGCTGGCGACCGCCGCCAGGGGGCCCACCTCCGCCGGCAGGCCCGGCACCACGGGCAGGGCCTCGACGCCGTCGATGCCGATCTCGGTGGCCAGGATGGGGGCGCCCAGGGCGGCGGCCTTGGCCAGGGTGTCGCGCGTCACCGCCGCCGTCACGTCGTCCTGGGTCAGCGCCAGGATGGGGAAGCCGGGGCCCACCAGGGCGAAGGGGCCATGCACCACCTCGGCCGCGCTGAAGGCTTCGGCATGCAGGCGGCAGGTCTCCTTGCACTTCAGGGCGATTTCCGCCGCCGCCCCGCTGCCGATGCCCCGGCCCAGGACATAGAGGCCGGTGGCCAGTTCCAGCCCGCGCAAGGCCGGGTACCAATCCAGGGCCACGGCCTGGTCCAGCCAGCCGGGGACCCGGGCCACCGTGTCCGCCAGGCCCGCATCCTCCCGCCAATGGGCCACCAACTGCAAAAAAGCGACGCAGGCGGTGAGGTAGGACTTGGTGGCGGCGACACTCCTCTCCGGCCCGGCGCACAGCGGAATGAAGACATCGGCCAGCGCGGCCAGGGGGGAGGTCTCGTCATTCACGAAGCCCACCACCAGGGCGCCGCCGGCCTTGGCGGCCTCCGCCAGGCGCAGCAGGTCGGGGCTGCGGCCGGACTGCGACACCGCCACGAACAGGGCGCCGTCCACGGCCAGGGGGGCATTGTAGAGGGAGACGACGGAGGGCCCGACGGAGGCGACGGGCACGCCCAGCCGGGTTTCGATGAGGTATTTGCCGTAGGCGGCGGCGTGGTCGCTGCTGCCCCGCGCGCAGGTGACGACCACCTTGGGCTTCAGCGCCCGCAGCCGGGCGCCCAGTTCGCGGAACAGCGGTGCCGTGCGGGCGATCTGCCGGGCCGCGGCGGCGCCGGACTCGGCCGCCTCCAGGGCCATTAGCGGAACCGTCGGGGACGCGGTCTTGGCAACAACCATAGCCTATCCTGCATCAAATGATGGCGGCGCCCGATGACGGGCACGACATAATACCATATAGAAACCAGTCGCCAATCCCCGCATATCCGCCTGACTCGGCCATCTCATAATTTGTTGTTATATAATTATCTATAGCCACTCTTCCCTGGTGGTGGCGCAAGGAGGAATAGCACCACGCCAGACCAGAATAATACCATATGTGAGTGACAGGGATGGTCGGGGTGACGCGCCCCCCTGCCGCCTGTCAGCCGTGCCGGCCGAAATCGAAGATCAGGGGCTGGGTGATGGGCACCTGGCGGTTGCGGCACACCGCCAGGAGGCCCGTGCCGCCCAGTTCCCCCATCCAGCGGGTATAGACGCCCTCCAGCATGTAGGACATCCAGGGAGGGGACATCAGGGCCGGCGCGGTGTCACCGGGGTGGGGTGGTCCGGCATGGGGCACGGGGTAGGCGCCGTGGCTGATACGCAGGAACTGCCCCTCATCCACCAACCGGACCCAGCCCCAGTCCAGCGCCGCCCAGCAATCCCCGATGGCACGCTCCAGATCCTCCAGGGATTCGCAGGGCGGCAAAGCCATCCCTTCGGCGAAGCGCAAACCGACCGATCGGTAGAAAGCTTGCGCCGCCGCCGGTTCCACACCGCTTTCCAGTTCAGCGAACAAGGTATGGATGAAGGCGCGCCACTGAAGGGCGCAGGATTGCCACCGGTGATGGCGCAAGGTGACGGCATCCGGGGATTCCGGCGCGGCGGGCGACGCCTGCAGGGCGGCGAACCGTTCCTGAAACGCGGCAAGCATGGGGGTCAATCTCCAAGAGGGGTTTTCAGGGTGATGCGGCCGGTGCTCTCGGTCCAGTCGGCGGACCGTTTCACGGACAGCGAACCACCCAGCGTGAGGAAGGAATTGATCCGGTATTCGAAGGCGCCGTTCAGGCCATACCCGATGTTGGTCGTTTCCTGCCCGCCGAAGCGCGTGCGGAACAGGCTGTCGGTGACGCGGTCGGCCGACAGCGCCACCAGCGCCGCCTGGCTGGTCGGATCATCCGGGAACAGGTTCGTCGCCTCCTCCCGGAAATGCTGGACGCCCAGGCTGCCGCCCAGCGAATATCGGAAGTTCGCCCCCTGCACGGTGTAATTGACAGGGAACGTCAGGGCGTAGAACTCCTGCGGGCTAAAGTAGCCGCCCTGACCGTAGGTGAAATAGCGCAGATTGCGGTCATAGCCCATGCCCGTGGCGTTCACGCCCAAGGTCAGATCGGACGCGGACGTCTTCGCCAGGTGCATGTAGGCGCCCAGCGTGGCCTGGACCTCACGATTGGCCGTGACATGGACACCGCGCAGCTCGCCATAGCCCATGTCGCCGTACAGCCCGAGGCTTCCGTCGTCATAGGCCAGCCCGGCCAGAGCGGCCGTCTTGGTCACCCCGCCCCAGGTCTGCCCCGTGATGGGATCGCGGGCGCCGGCGTAGCTCAGCACGCTGTCGGTGACCGCGCGCCGCGACATTTCGAGTTGCAACTGCGTCACATCGGAAAGCTGGGGCGTCCACCTCAGGCCACCGACCGGGCGCACGACACGGAAGCCAAGCGGCGTGGCGCCCACGTCCAAGGCCACGTCGTCCAGCCGGTACGACAGCTCCGGCGCCGCACCATTGGCGGCCTGCGCCTCCGGCTTGGTCACCTGCGTCGCCGTCAGGAACATGTTGCTGCCGAAGCGGCGGTAGGTGTCAGTGTTGGTGCCCATGTCGCCGGCATCCAGGTGCACCCCCGTCAGGGAGGCCTGCAACTGCCCCATGCCGAACAGCGGCGTGCTGAACCCGGCCTTGGCCGACGATTCCACCAGCCGGCTGAGGCCCGATTCACCGGAGCGCAGCCGCGCCTGCACCTCAGCCACGAAGCGGGGCATGGACTGTTCCTCCACCGCCGCCGTATCCGCCGCCAGCGTGGCCAGCAGGGGGTCGCCCAGGGGCACCGCGTCGGATGCCTTGGCCGGAGCGCGGAACGGGTTGGCGTCGGGGGCATCAGCGGCGGCCACTTGCATCGGCCCCCGCCCGAGTTGGGCCAGCCGCAACTCTTGCGCCGTCTTCAGCTCCTTGAGAGCCGTGCCGCTGTCATCCTCCTTCCGCGCCAATAGCGCCAAGGCTTGGTGCACCTGAGGATCGTCCGGGTGGGCACGGGCCGCCGCGGCCAGGATTCGACGTGCCTGCCGCGTCTCGCCGGCGGCGATGGCCGCCTCGGCGGCACCCCGCTGGGCATCCAGGTCTTCGGGGTGGGCGGCCAGGACACCGCCCAGCAGGGCCAGCGCTTCGGCCGGCCGGCCGGCGCTGAGGTAGATGCGCCCCATCGCCTGGACCAGGGCCGGGTCCCCGCTGTTCGCCTTGAACAGCGGGGCGATGGCGTCGTAGGCGTCGGCATAGTCACCGCGTTGGCGGGCGCTGTCGGCGATACGAACCGCCATGGCCGATTTCAGCCCCGCCAAACCCTGGCGCTCGGTATCGGTGAGGTCGGCGCGCTGCTCCAACTGGCGCAGCAGACCCGCCGCCTCAGCCCCACGGTCGGCCTTCATCAGCAGGGCGGTATATTGCAGGAGCGGCGTGGCCGTCACCTGGGCGCCATAGACGTCCGGCTGCAACAGGCTGAGCGCGGCCTGCGCGTCCCCGGCGTCCGCCAGGGCCCCCGCCAGCAAGCCCCGCGTTTCCGCCGTCCGCGCCAGGGGGCGCAGCCCCAGCAGGCGCACCCGGGCCTCGACAGGCGGCTGCATCTGGGCCAACGTCATCTCACGCCGCAGGGTCGCCTGCTCCAGCAGGGCCGTCATGGCCGGCGTCAGGGCGGCGGCGGGCACACGCTCCAGCAGGCCGCGCACCGCGGTCCAGTCCTGCCGGTCGGCCTGGAACAGCGCGGCGGCATGCAACAGGTCGACCCGCGTTTCCTCCGGCGTCACCGCCATGATCGATCGCGCAGCCGCATCGTCATGCTGGGCCACCAGGAAGCGGGCATAGTCCAGACGCAGCCAGGCGTCATCCGGCGTCAGTTGCCGGGCCTGGACGAACGCCGCCCGGGCGCCCAGCACGTCGCCGGCGGCCACCGCGGCGTTGGCGCGGGCGTGCGCCAAACCGCCCTGCAGGACGGTGTAGGCCGGTGATTGGCGCAAGGCCTCGGCCTCCGGGCTGGCCGCCAAGGCTTCCGCCTCACGGTCGCGCCGCTGCCGCAGCAGCACGTTGAACAGGCCGGACAGCGCGGTGGGCTGGCCGGGGGTCGCCTTCAACACGGCGCGGTAGGCTTCCTCCGCCCCGGCAAGCTCGTCGCGCCGCACCCGCACATCCGCCAGCAGCAGCGTGGCGGCCTGCCGGTCGAGGGGGGAGCGCGCGCCGGCGCCCAAGGCCTGGGCCCGATCCTCCGCCGACGCCAGCCGCCCCGCGTCACGGTCTTCCGTCGCCGCCTGCATGTCCCGCCAGAACACGGCGCTGGCCAGCGCGTCGCGCCATTGCGCGGCCCGGGCCGGTGCGGCCTTGCTGGCGCCATCCAGCAGGCTTGCGGCCTCGGCGAAGCGGTTCTGGCGCAAACGCACCAAGCCCAGCCCGGCACGGGCCTCCGCATCCGCCGCATTCTCCTTCAGGGCCGATTGGAACCCCGCCTCGGCCACATCCAGCCGTTCGGCCCGCAGGGCGGCGTAGGCCCGCGCCCGTGCGACACCCCGGTTGTCGGCGCGGGCCGCTGGCTTGTCCAACGCCGCATAACGCGCCCTGACCGCCCCGTCATCCGGGTTGTCGGCCAAATACTGGGCATACGCCGCCTTGTCGTCGGCGCCGGCGTTCAGCCACAGCAGCGTGTCATGGCGTATCTTCTTGGCCTCGCCATCGAGCGGCGCCGACTTCGCCATGGCCGCGAGCTGGGACAACACCTCCCGCCGCGTCGCCTCGCGATAACTCAGCACCCGCAAATAGCTGATCCGCGCCTCGGTTGGCGCGCCGGGCTGTTCCGCCAGTTCACGCAGGCCATCCCGCGCCTCCTCCCAGCCGCTCTCGGTGCCGGCCAGCGTCTGGTAATACTCCAACGCCAAGGGGATGGTCGGCGGGGGGCCCTGGAAGATCTCCTTGTACCGGGCGATGGCGCCGGCCAGGTCGCCCGATTGGGCCGCACGGCGCGCATCGGCCAGGGTGGCCCGGTGACCGCCGGCCTCCACGGCCCGCACCTCCGCCGCGACACCCGGGCTGGCCGGGCGCAGGGCGGACAGACGGCGCATCAGCGCCTCCGCCTCCGCGCGATGCCCCTGGTCAGCCTCAATCTCCGCCAGGCGGGCCAGCGCCACCGGCTGATTGGGTGACACGGTGAGCACGGCGTTCAGGGTTTCCCGGGCCAGGTCCGGCCGGTCGCGCCGAACCCAGAAGTCGGCCTTCTCCAGCATCAGGTTCAGGGCGTCGGGCATGGTCTCCGCCCAGGCGGCGGAGAGGGAGGACAACAGCAGGAGTCCGGCGAACGCGACGGTCTTACGCATGCGACGCCCCTTAGGAACCAGTGCGGGCCAAGCGATCCTGGGCCCGGCGGCGCAGGAAGCGGATGGACGGAACGGAAATAAGCAGGATGGCCAGACCGAGGGCGCCGAGCACCAGGATGGGATGGCGTGACGCCCCCCACACCACAAACATCAGGGGCGGCAGATCACCCACCCAATAGCGGCGCCCAACCTGAAAGCTGGACACCTCGGCGCGATTGAGGATGACCAGGTCGCCCTGAATCCTGGGCGCCGTGCGTGGCTGCCGCAGCGCGTCGACCAGGCCCGGCAGCAGGTCGGCGTTCCCCGCCGTCAACGCCACGACGCTGCGCTTGGGGGTCAGCGGCGACTCAAAGCCCATCATCAAGGCCAGCTGCGTACCGCTGACCAGGACGCGCTCCGCATCACCATCGGTGAGCACCCCCGCCGATACCGGGTCGGCATCCAGCAACTGGGTCAGCCGCTGAAGGGGCGACAGGGTATTCAGGGCCATGACATCGTCGGTGATGCGCACGGGTGCGGCCGCCGCCCAGTCCCGCAGCAAGGGTTGATGCGCCGTGTCGCCGATCAGCAGCAGGTCACGGTCTTCAAGACCGGCCTTCCCCTCGGACGCCCGCCGCACGGTCACCTGGGTGGCGGGCATGCCCGTGCTGGCGCCCATCAGTCCCATCATGCCCAGATACGCGGTGACATCCCCCGCCTGCGGCCTTTCCGGCAGCACCACCACCGTCTGCGACAGATCGGCCATGCGGCTATAGGGGAAACCCGCGCTGGCCAACGACGCCATGTTGGGCAGGGCCGCGAAATGGTGGGCGGAGGACAGATCCAGCGTGCTGTCGGGATCGACGCCCGTGCGCAGATTGTCCGGGGTGGTGCCGTGACAGGCGCCCCGATCCACCGGCTGCAGCGAGTACATGAACTGCAGTTGGTTGCGGCCATAGAAAAGGTAGGGCGGCACCTCCACCATCCGTTGGCGCGCGGTGTAGTCCCCCAGGGCGTAGGTCCGGAACCAGTCCGTCAGGCCGTCCTCGCGCAACTTGAGGCTGGTGACATAGGTCCCGTTGAGGGAGACATCGAGGCGGGACTGTTCCATATCCAGCCACTTGCCACCCGGATACCGATAATTGACATGCAGCGGCACACCCCGGTTCTGCCAGACGAACAGATCCGGCGGCAGGCGGAACGGCACCTGCATCGGGCCCGGCGCCATGCCGTTGCTTTGCAGCACGTCGGCCCCCACCAGCTCACCCAACCGGACGGACCGGTTCAGGGACAGCCAGCGCGGCGCGTCGTAGGGCTGGCGCGGCACCAGCAAAGGCGGGGTCGCCCGCGCCTCCGCGCCGTTGAGCGCGGAGGCGCCCAGCACCAGGGTCAGCGCGGCGGTGCGCAGTTCCTCATCATTGCGGCCCATAACCAGCAGCAGGCGCCGGTTGGGGGCCACGGGATTGGACCGCACCGCCACCATCGGGCCGTCCACCACCCCCAGGTCCAATTCCACCGGGTGGCTGGCCGGCGTCGCGAAGATCACCGCGTTGTCCGGCGGAAGGCGGCGACCCGACGATGGGAAGCGGGCGGGACGATAATCGGCCATGGCACCAAACCAGGAGGCCACGATGCCCGCCGCCCGCAGCACACCGTCCGAAGGCTCATCCCCCAGCAGGAAGGGCAGCGCCAGGGGCCGGCTGTCATGATCGTTGAAAAACGGACGGGGCAGGATGGACAGGTCGGCGGCCACCGGCAGGCGCTGCAATGTCAGCCGCAGGCTGGAATTGGCGCTGAGCAGGGCCCAGAGACTGGAATGTAGCGGATCCTCGCAGCCGGTGGCGTAGTGGCCAATGAACTGGAAGGTCAGATGGTTGTCCTGCTGGATGAGCAGGGGATTGACCGGCAGTTCCACCACCTGGCCGCCGGCCGTGGCGGCATTGAGGGGAATGGTGGTCAGCAATTCGTCATTCAGCAGGACCTTGAGCTGGCTCAGGTCCTTCAGCAGGGCCGGCGAATTGGTGATGGACAGGCTGAGCTTTGCCGCCGTGACGACATCATCCCGGCGGATGGGAAAGTCAACGGTACGGAAATCCTGCACCCCGTGGAAGGTGAGCGCCCCGGCGCCAAGGTCCGTCAGGGTCAGCACCTCGCCGCGCGCCGGTTCCAGCGGCGTCGCATCGGTGGGCTCGCCCTCCGCCGCCCCCTCGGACGGCGTCCCCGGGGACGCCGCGGCGAACGGGGCGGAGGTGGCTTTGCCCGGATGGGCCGGCGCGGACATCGCCCGCGCCGCCGGCAGCAGCAAGAGGCCCGCCAGACCCAAAGCGACCATCAAGCCGCCGGTCCGCCGGGCCCGCCGCCGTGCGGCGATCAGGCCGAAACCATTGCACATGATCGCCCACGCCGACCGTCGGACCCCCGTCACCGATTGGCCGGTCCAGTCCAGCCAGGCGTCGGCGCGCCCGAAAATGGCGCGCACCAGTTGCCGGTGCTGCCAATCGTCCAGATCATCGAACGCCAGGCGCACCGTGCCGTTCCGCTGTTCGATGACACGCGCCGGCAACAGGACGGGTAGGCCCCGGGCGGTCAACTCCACCGTGACCCTGTCGGCAAAGCCGTCGATCGACTGCCTATGGTCCATCGCCAGCAAAGCGCCGCCCATGGAGATGTTCCGGGTTTCGCCCACAAAGGCGCGGCCATCCGGCAGCGTCACCGCCATCTTGAGATGGGCACCGATGCGGACCTGCCGGCGCACTTGCCGTTTTTCCACCCCCGCCGCCGCCGCCGCCGCGAGGATGGCGATGCTGAAGAAGGCCCAGAACAGGTTGGCCACCAAGACCACCACGTCCTGGCCCTGCATTCCCTCGTACAAATATCGCCCAATGCCCCAGATATAACCGGCCAGCAGCAGCAGCAACGTGGCCAGTTGCGGCAGTACCGAGCGGCCATCGAACTGGTCACGATCAAGGATGTCGCCCTTGCGCGTGACGTTGAAGGCGCCCTTGTAGGGGTTCAGCACCGTGCGCAGCGTTGGCACCAGCAGATGGAACGCCAACATGGTCTCATAGACCTCCGCCATGAAAAGCGGACGCACGGCCCCTTGCAGCCTCTGGTTCACGCCAACGGACAAGATGAGGTGGGGGATGGCGTAGGCCAGGACGACGATCGGGCTGGCGCCAATGATGTTCATGCCGAACAGCAGGTAACAGAGCGGCGCGGTCAGCACGACAATGCGCGGCAACGCGAAGAAATAATAAAGCATGGCATTGAGGTAGCAGAGACGCTGGGGCAGCGTGAGCCCGCGCCCCAACAACGGACTGTCCAGGCGCGCGATCTGGACCATGCCGCGCGCCCAGCGCGCCCGCTGCCCCAGATGCTGCACCAGCCGCTCGGTCGCCAGGCCCGCCGCCAGCGGCAGGCGCAGATATTCGGTGTTCCAGCCGTGGCGCTGAAGGCGCAGGGCGGTGTGGGCGTCTTCGGTCACCGTCTCCACGGCGAAGCCGCCGATCTCTGCCAACGCCTCGCGCCGCAGCACCGCGCAGGAGCCGCAGAAGAAGGAGGCGTTCCAAAGGTCATTGCCGTCCTGGATCAGGCCGTAGAACAGCAGGCCCTCCCCCGCCAGTTCGTGGCCTCGGGTCAGGTTGCGCTGGATGGGGTCCTGGGAATAGAAGTGATGCGGGGTCTGGACGATGGCCAGTTTCGGATCGCGCAGGAAACCGCCCACAGTCATCTGCAGGAAGGCGCGGTTGGGAACGTGGTCGCAATCGAACACCGCGACCAACTCCCCATCCGTGCGGGCCAGGGCGGCGTTCAGGTTGCCGGCCTTGGCGTGGCGATTGTCGGACCGTGTCAGATAGCCGACACCGTTGCGCGCCGCGAACTCCTTGAACTCCCGCCGGTTGCCGTCGTCCAGCACATAGATGCGCATCTTGTCCGCCGGCCAGTCGATGTCCTGCGCCGCCCAGATGGCCTGGCGAACGATCTCCAGCGGCTCGTTATAGGTGGGAATCAGGATATCGACGGTCGGCCACGCGGCGATGTCCTCGGGCAACGGGGCCGGCGTCCGCCCCAGGGGCCACACACTCTGGACATAACCCAGCGCCATGCCCAGCCCGGCATAGATCTCCGCCAGGAAGAGGAGAATGCTGAAAAGTCCTTCGGCGGGATGGGACAGGACGAGCGTGTCCGTCATCCGCCACCACAGGTAACGCGCGGTGTAGATCGACGAGGTGACGCACAGCAGGACCGACACCTCCCGCGACCGGCGGCCATACAGCACCAGCAGCATCAGGACCGCGCCAACCCCCAGGGCGACCTGCGCCTTCAAGTACAGGGGGGTGACAACAACACCAACGGCAAGCACGCATCCAAGGGCCAGCATGACCAGGTGGACGGGCGTGCCCGGCTCCAGCCACGACAAAGCCAGACGCCTGACAAACGGCACCGGCGGCAACGGGGGAGACTGGTTCATCGGGTCCACCATCTCAGGGCGCGGCGGCCGAAGCCGGGCGCTGCTTGGGGAGAGGATGCGGCAGGCGGCGGGACCAGGGCCCGCACCTTGGAGGCGAGGTCGGCGATATCGGCGGCGGCGCGCGACGCGGTCTTGCGGCTCAGGATCGGACTTTGCGCCGCGGCAGCCTCGGCCACGCATTCATCGCGATGGATCGCGCCGACTATGCCATCCTTGAGCAGGGATCCCAGCAAGGAAGCGACATCGTGGTTGAGCCGCCGGGCCGGATCGACCTGATTCAGGACATAGCGCTTCGCGACGCTGGACGGCAGCCGCCCGGTGGTGAAATGGCCTGACTCGATCTTGGGCACCAGCGACAGCGACACCGCGTCGGCCAACAGCACCACCAATTCCAGATCGGCCGCGCGCCGCATTTCCTCCAGATACACCGACACGCCTGGGGCCTGGTCGACGACGACATAGGCCCCGCCGGATGCCATCCGGGCGCATTCCGCCGCCAAAGCCCCCTCTCCCGCCAGGACCCGCGCCTCCAGTCGGGGCAACTCGATATTCGGCACGTGCCCGAAAGGCAGGACCCGCACACCCATCACCATGTGGGTGGAAAGCTGCGGCCGACCAGCCACGGTCCATGGCGCCTGGGCGAAGCCGGGCGTGTTGATGGGCAGGCCGAAATGCAGGCGCAGCGAGTTCTGGGGGTCGAAATCGAGCGCGACCACCTGCTCACCGGCCTGGGCCAGGGCGAACGCGAGGTTGCCGGCAAGGGTCGTCTTACCGACCCCTCCCTTGGGGGAGGAGATAACAATCAGGGGCATGATCGCCTCGAAAAGGTAGGAAAGCCCGAGACGCGCCTTGGACTCAAGGCGCTGCCGCTTCCCTCGGCGGAACTAGACCTCAACGGGAATGGGGGCCTGAACTCGCTGCCGTCCTGTGGCTCCTGCGCCAACCGTTGGAACAGTTCCGCAATCGACGTGCGTCCCGAGGAAGCAGGCCGCCGCGGCGCCGAGGCGTCGGCCGGCCAAGCCGCGATGGCGAAGCTTTCCGGCGCCAGACCCAAGGGCACATAGTCGCCGTGAGAAATGGCCTCATCGCGAGCAACCCGGCGATCAACACTGCGAGCATTTCCATTATTGCTCGTAGTGAAACCATGGGTTCGGATTTGATCATTTTCCTGGAATTCCCGATATGGAAAATCGGGCATGCCGGAATTAACCAAAAGACTCCGAATGTCGTCCTTCATTTTTCAACCGCCACTCATCTTCTGAAAGGCGAATAGGGACAGCAATCAAATCTGTCAAATAATGACAAATTCTTACAGGCCCTTTTTCTGCGCTTTCTTGGTTGACGCCTATCTAAAACTTAAAGCCAGCCACGTCAAAAGGATTCCTAAGCCTTCCAGGCGTATCCTTTCGGATAGATAGCCTAGAAATGAGGTACGAAAAATTCGATGCTCCCATCTCCGACGCATTCAAATTTCGCCGTACTTATATAAAATTGTAGTTAATGCAACAAAGCCCATCCGCCGACAGAAGCGACGTAAATAAAAATACCGCTCTACAGGGAGGTTTCCGCAATAATCGGCAGGATCTTAACTATTAATCCTATATTAATTCCATATTTAAAAATATTTCCCCACTTTTGTTATTATAAATAGCCTCACCTCCAAAATCTTCTGCACAACAGATCTATCATTCAAAGCCTGCGACATAAAAACACCTCAGCGCCCCTTAAGCCCCTCCGCGGCCCGGAAAGCACCGGCCCACCATCGCCATGCATGGCCCATGCCAAGTGAATTCCGCGTTAATCCACGCGGGTTACGCCTGTAGATTCAGGTCGCTCCTGGCGCCCCCGGACATGTCGGACACGTCGGACACCATGGACACGTCGGACAGGTCATGGCTTTTGCAGCCAGCGGGGCGCAATGGAGCAAGCGGGGGGATGACGTCGATATGCCGCTTTTCGTTCTAAGCGGAACAGTCCCTTTCCATAATCGATGGAAAAGGCGTGCTGTCGCTGAACGGTGCCCGGGTTGGAACCACGGCGGCGACCGCGCACGGCCGCCCACCGCGTTACGCTAGCGGGAGTTGCGCGAACAGCGTCAGGCTGGCCGAAAAGTAGTCATCCTCCGCTGTCAGATCTCTGGCGGGCGCAGAACCGTCAACAATAAGTTTTGCGACCGACAAGTATCCGCCATGTTCAGTATAGGGCGCCACGGTGCCAGTCACCAAATCCACCCAGCCGGGGGGCGGCGCGGTCAGCCACAGGGCACGGAAGGGCGCCGCCAAGTCCGGGGTGAGAAGGCCGGCCAGCGCCAGATAAAGGGGAATGCGTACGGCGTCATACCCGAACCGGGGCGGAAAGCGGGGGTCCGGCACCAGTTCCCCGTCCTGATGCCGCAGGAGCCAATCCGGCGGCAGGGAATGCACCCCGAACCGCGCCTCACGGATCAGGTCCAGGCCGCCCCTGGCAACGGCCTGCCAGGCCTGGTCCGCGCCCGCTACCGCCGCCATCCGCTCCAACGCCGCAAGTTCCTGGAAGGCCGGAAACACATAATAAGAAAGATTGAGCGTCAGCCCGTCCTCATGCTGGAAGCCCTGGGTGCCGGGCAGCAAAAGCGGCGCGCCCCCGCGCCCCCCGGGCACCAACAGCTTTCCCCGGATCGCCGCCGCCATACGCAGCGCGGCCTCCCGATAGTCCGGCACCGTCCATCGGCGCGCGGCGCGGGCCAGGGCCCAAGCCGTCAAAAGGTCGCCGTCCGCGGCGTTATTGTGATCTGGCACCGGCACGGGGCCATCGGGCAACCATCGCCAGGCCAGCAGGCCATCGTCACGCCGCAGGTTGGCCCGCGTCCATTCCCAAATGGCGGCGAAGCTGTCGTGGTCATCGGCGGCAACCGCGAACAAAAGACCGGTGCCCTGCCCTTCGG
The DNA here is from genome assembly GCF_036348415.1 of Nitrospirillum karajorum. Lineage (NCBI taxonomy): Bacteria > Pseudomonadati > Pseudomonadota > Alphaproteobacteria > Rhodospirillales > Azospirillaceae > Nitrospirillum > Nitrospirillum karajorum. The sequence goes on along the minus strand of NZ_JAZBQB010000002.1, from coordinate 1,311,861 downwards.
AATGACTGATGCCATGATTGCCCGTATCGACAACGCGGCCCGTGGCGCGAACGAAACGGCGGCGATAGGTTAACCAGGCATTGCTAAAAGGCATATCCATGGCCCAAACGGGATAAATGGCGGTCATGCCCGCCAAACCCGCGACAACCCCCCTCCGGCTTAACACAACCGCCCCCGATTTCATTATTCCATTAATGAACGCATTAGCAATCACACCGAGAAAGCAATATTCAATTTCAAATACAGGAAGCCACAGCCGGATTTCAACAGACATTTGTATTGAACAGGGAGAAAAATTCGACGAATACCTTGCAGGCACCGCAGCCTCGCGTCAGGCGGACAACGCCGCGCTGGCCGACGTGAATGCCCCGTCGGAGATCGAGCGACGATCGTCGCGAGGACCTCAAGCGACCTGGCAGTTCCCAATGGAATCAAACGCTACTGGTGTCTCAGAACACGGGTAGGTCCTTGCGCCGCAGGCTGAGCGCCCCTGATATATGGCAACTATTGGCCCTTGCGCTCTTGCAGCAAACGTAGGACGCGATCGCGCTGCTCCGTTACAATACGCAGTTGTTCGTCCGTCTGACGCCAAAGGTCCAACCGCTCTTGCGCCTGGATAGCCATGGCGGTCGCGCGGGCCCGTAATTCGTCCCGTTCATCGTTCAGCAACAGCGACCGGTACGTCAGGATTTGGGTGGTGATCTGGGCGCGCATGGCGTCCAGATCCGCCAGCAGGGATGCTTGGCCGTCATTCTGCGACAGCGCGCCCAACAGGGTATACAGGCGGCCGATGTCGAAGGGCGCCCCGGTGGCGTCATCGGTCGCCCCGGCGGCACGGACCAGATCGGGGCGAATGGTCGGCCCCTCCGTTCCCTCTACGGCGGGTACGATGCCTTCGGGCAGATGCTGCCGGATGGCTGCTAAGACGACCGGGTCGCCGCCCGTGATCATGGCATCGAAATGCAACCAAACCCGGGGCCGTCCCCGCGTTTGAGCCTCAGCTTCCAGATTGTGCAGGGCCCACAGCAGGTGGCTGTGCGCAGCACTCATTCCATCGCGGCTCGCCAGGGAACGGGCCACCGACCAGGGATCGCGGATGACATGCAGGTAGCAGATGTGCACCGGCAAGGCATCAAGGTGCGGCTGCCAGAATGGCAAGGTGCGGCACAGCCGGGGGTCCTTCATGAACCAGAGCGGCCGGGCGCGCGCCAGGTCCGTGAGAAAGGCGGCCGCGCGGTCCGTCAAGGAAGCACCTGCACGCCGAATATCGTCGCCGGAAACCGCGTCGATGGTGCGCCAGTCGGTTCCGGCGGCGGACAGCAGGAGGTCATTAAGGGTGACCAGTTCCTCATGTTCCCAATAGCCGTCGGCGTTATCCTGGCTGGCCTGAATGAACCGGTCGCCCGCGCAAACGCCGCGGCCGCCGAACAAGCCGGCAAGCGCCGATGTCCCGCTGCGGTGCATGCCCATGACGACGAAGCCGGTGGCGGCCCACCTCACCAGCTCCGGCTTTTCCCGCAGCAACCAGTCGAAATACGAACCAGCCCCCGTGCGCAAGGGCTGGGGAAGGCGGTGGCCCACCCCAGGTCATTCCGGAACGGCAGGCGCATGGCCTTGGAAACCGCCATGCCGTTGTCAAACCGGCCATACGCCCACCATCCCTTGGGAATGCCAGGCATTTCCTGCGCGGCGATGGCCCGCTTGTACCAATGCCAAATCTCGTGGACATGGGTGTTACCGTCGGCGTAGCGCTCGGTCATGGCGTCGCCGTTGGCGTTGACCTTGGTGAAATGATAGAATTTTAAGAGGCTGCCATTGACGCGAATGCCGCCGTCCCGTCCAATCTCAACTCGCCGCCGGCTCAGATTCCAGCTTGCGACATTGCAACCGGGATCGCGTTCGATACGCACCCCGTCGAAAAAGGCCGGTACCAGATCGCACCATTTCTGGTCGGTGAAAAGCCCCGCGGCCGGATCGTCGAAACACGCCTGCCCCAGCATGTCCGCCCACCAGCGGGCGAAGCGACGCCCCTCCGGCCTGTTCGAGACGGCGATGAAGCCCAGGTTGTAAATGCCATGCCGGAGCGACCCCAACTCATTGTCGGCGACAGCGGATGGGGTGTCGTTAGGATCAATCTGGTGCGGTGTCAGCAGGATGGCGCCATCATCCAGACGGGACAGCACGCCATCAAGGGACGAGAACACCGCGATGTCCGGGTCGAGATAGACGACGGTGTCGCATCCCTGTCGTAGCATCTCCACCAGCATCGGGCCCTTTACCGCCGTGCAGGCCTCTACCAGGTCATGGCGGAAAATCCAGCTGTCGAAGGACGGGATGCCAAGGTCGCGCGCGAAGACCACCCGGTCAAACCCGGCATGGGCCTCTTCCGCTGGCACACCCTCTGGCAGATCATCGACTATCAGAGCCCAGATGGTCCAGTCGGGATGGACGTGGCGCAGGGTCTGGGCCAATACCCTGGCCCGGGACAGGTAGCTGTAGGTGAAGCTGGTGAAGCAATGGACGCTGGACATGCCTTAGCCCTCAATCCTGACAATGTCCTCAAGCCCGCCGACGACCGCCGCCGTCGCATCGCCGTACTCCACCCGGCCCGTGGCCACTCCCTCCCGCAGCCGATCCCGGACATGGGCGACCGCCTCGAAAGTGGTAAAGAAATCAAGCATGGCGCGGTCGCCGGCGAACACGCGGCCGCGACCCTGCTCTAGGATGGCATCGGCGACATCGCCGCTGTCCGCGAACGCTATCACGCCCGCCCCCGCGGCCGCCGCCTCATGCACAACAAATGACACGGTTTCCGGCAGGACGGTCAGCGCGAGGACCAGGTCGATCCCATGTGTCTCCAGGGCGTGCGCCAGGCTGCGTGCGCCCACGGCCGTTGCGGGGGCAGTCATTCCGAAGCCCTCCGCCGCAAGGATAGGGACCTCGGTGACCCCAGCCAGCTTACGGAAACAAGCCGGCGGAGCGAAATGATAGAAACGATAGCTGAAACAGTCCTGAAGGGTCTGGACCAGTTCCTCAAAAACCTCCCATCCGTCGGGAAAGCTCGGACTGCCGACAAAGGCGACACGGACGGGAGCATCCGGCAGGCCCGGCAGGGCGTCGTCGCCACCCAACAGACGACGCCCCCCCTGTTCTATCACGTGGCTCTGCGCCAGCACGACGCTCGACCCAAATGGAAGGGTTGCCGTCCTCCACCAAAGGTCAAGCGCTGACCGCGACGGCGCCACCACCTCAAAATCAATGGCCTTGAACAGTTGTGTCATAAGGGGCAGATGGCGGCGCCGAGCCTTGCCATACAGGCAAACGCCGCACGCCGGAGTATCCGGCGGTGGTGCGCCACAGAAGGAGAGGTCGTTGCGCAGCAGCAGGGGATTGGCACAAAGGGATGAAAAATCCCACAACCAGAAGCAGTTGCGCGCCGGCTGCAGCGCCCGCTGCACGGCGATCACGCCCACCACGTCATGGCCTAGGATGCCATGGACGACGAAGATGCGGTGCAGCGTGTGGACACCCAACCGCTCGGCCAGAATATCGGCCAAATCGGCGTAGTCCGATAAGCCCATGCGCTCGCCATCAACCGACACCTCGATAAAATTCCCCGCTGTCTCATCACCCTGGATCACCGACGACGACACCCTGGGGCGGAGATGGATGTAGCGGTAACCGAGTGCGCTGAAGCGGCGTTGTTCGTTTGGGACCTGCACGCTGGCACCGCCCATGGGAACGGCTGCCACGCCATGGTCGATGGCGACAACCACACCCCGTAAGTTGCCCTCCGCTGCCTCAGCGCCCTGGACCGATCGCCCAAGCGCAAGCGCCTCCGTCAAGCGCGCCCGGGACATCACGGTAACGGCGAGGGGGGGATGAGCGGGGGCGGCGTCCCTTTTTTCGAGAGTGGACAAAATCCGCAACATGGCCCGCCGGCGCCTGTCTAGCGGATATCCCCGCCGGCCTTCCCGTTTGCCGGCGACGATATAATGCCAGAATGGGTTGACACCCGCTTCGACAATATCGGGATTGGTGGCCAGATAGTAGGCGGTATCAAAGGAAGAGGAAGGGTTGCGCCCCTGCCGCCAGCCGGCCTCACAGTATTGCCGCAACAGGGCAGCAGCGGACGTAGCCGCACCGTCCGACAGGGCCTCTGGATACGCAACCCTGTAGAAATCAGCATCGAAATGGGGGGCGATCGCGGCGGCGACCGGATCCGCCGGGGCATCACCTGCGACTGCCGGTGCGCGGTCGGGAAAGGCCCCAGCGGCCGCGGAGACGGCCATCAGATTGGCGAAGGCCAGCGCGTGGGCCAGCGGCAACCCGGAAACGCGAAGATGGTCCACCGTGAGGCGAAGCGCCTCGTTGGAAAAGGCCGTAGGCGACGGAACAGCGACGCCAGGCGCCGCAATCTGGACGTTGGCGACTTCTACCTCGCCGCCGGGATGGCTGATTCGTATCTCGGCCCAGCCGGCGTCGATTTCGAGATGTGACAACCGCAGAGCTGAGCAAACAAAAGGTTTGAAGGGGGTGTTGCCGATCAGGACGGACACATCCTCGACCTGATCGAAGACCCGCTGGGCCGTCGTCAGCGTGACACTACCGATAGGACGGCAATCATCCCCGTGCAGAGGGAAAATAATGACAACGTTACTAGAGAAATCCGAAAAGCATAAAACGCGCAATATTCCCACCCCTTTATTCTCCGCAACTGGCAGAAACCTCCCCCCAATACTGCCTCATGAGAAGCCCCGCTACTTGCCTCGATACCATGAACGGCACGGCACAACAAGCGTACCGGGGAGCCACCGGATCTGACGGCGGAGAAACAAAGCAGTTGAAGTTGTGTTCCCCGGCGGTGGCTCACTCAGCAGATAAATTCTTGTCCGAGGGGGTCGAACAAAGTCATATAGTGGGTGGATAGGTGGGGCTATGCCCCTATTCACTGATTGGGCACCAGGACATGGACGCGTCGCGGTGATAGGACCGAGTTTTTTAGGTATCGGCGCACAGAAGTCCGGCACGACTTGGATCTATGAAAACCTGTCGCGCCACCCTCATGTTAGATTTCCAGCAGGCAAGGAGATCCATTTCTGGGATGCCCGCCGGGAGCTTGGCGTGACTTGGTGGCTGGACCAATTCGGGCCCAGGCAGCCAGGTCTATACTCTGGGGAGATTACCCCCGCCTACGCCACAATCGACACGGACACCATTCACGAAATCCACGCGCTTTGTCCAGACCTGCGTCTATTCTATGTGTTGCGCAACCCCATCGAACGGGCATGGTCGGCGGCACGCATGGCGGTCCTAAGGGCCGAAATGACCATGGATGAGGCGTCCGAGCGCTGGTTCCTGGATCATTTCCGGTCCGCCGGCTCCCGCCGCCGTGGCGCTTACGCGGAGGCGATCCGGCGCTGGCGGTCCGTCTTTCCCGCCGAGCAACTGATGATCGCCCTTTTCGACGACCTGCGATCCCAGCCCCACGCCTTCCTGTCCCGGCTGTGTGAACACATCGGCGTCGAGGCGGGCTTTTACGACGAGGTCCCGGAAGAATCTCTGCGTCAGCCAGTGTTCGAGGGACCGTCAGCCCCCTTGCCGCCACCGCTGCGACGCGCCCTCATCGACCAGTATGGCGAAACGGTGGGGACTTTGGGCCACCTGCTGGGGATCAATCTGTCATGTTGGCTGGCCGAGCCTTAGGATCGCATCCCTATGAGCCCCCATCCCCTGGAAACCATGGACCAAATGTCTGGAGCAGCTTCATGCTGGTGCCGCCGCTGATCGACGGCATCGCCTTTGACGGGCTGATCGCCGAACTGAATGACCGTGGCGCCAAGGGCGTCATCTCGCAGCACCCTACCCGCCCATAGAAGCTCAAGATCGACGCTGCCATCCACACCTGGCGGCAGGTCATCGAAAACTTCTTCTGCAAGCTCAAGGAGTTCAAGCGTATCGCCATGCGTGCGTGCAATACCGACCTCAGCTTCGAGGCGATGATCTTCCTCGCTGCCACCGTCATCAACTCACGATGAATCCCCACAGGCCCTAGACTGCTTCCAGCCGGCGGAGTGTGCTGCCTACATCCGACACGGAAGATATGCTTCTATCCAAATTAGACAAAGTCGTCTGTGAAGAATGGCCCTGATTGGCTCAATTGGAGCTGATCAGGGCCATTTTGCTTTGGGTTTGGATGAGCAGGAAGAGGGCACGCCAAAGGTCTTTGAGCCACCTGATGAGGAGGTGGAAGTTGAAGCCGGCGGCGGCGAGGATGGCGTTGATGCGGTCGCCGCTGCGTCCCTTGAGATAGTTCCGCCCCATGCGGTGTTCGGCCTTGAGGTGGCCGATAATGGGCTCGATGGCGGCGCGGCGCTTCATCTCTCGTTTGATGGCGGCGGTTGTCCTTCGGACCTGGCCGGTGATCCAGACCTTGAACTTGTTGGGATGGTCGTGCCCGCGATAGCCCTTATCGACGTGGACCCGGTCTGGATCGCGCCCGGTGTTGGCCTTGATGTCGGCGACGGCCTTGGCGAGGGTGTGTCCGTCGAAGGGGTTGCCGTGGATGGCCTGGGCATGGAGGACAAAAAGCCCTCCCTTGGGCTTGGTGATGGGGACGGCGACGCTGACCTTGCAACCGAACTCGTAGGGGGCGCGGGCCTTGCCCTTGCCGATGCATTCGACCTCGGGGGCGTGGAGGGAATAGACTTTCTGCCCGCGCTGGCGCTGGGTCTGCATGCTGATCTTGATGGCCAGGTCACGTAAGGGGCCATAGTGGGCCAGGAGTTCCGGGGCCTCGGCGTCCCCCTTGGCGGCGATCTTGCGGTTGATGTCGCGGATGAGGCGGCCCAGGCGGGTACGCAGGAACTTCAGTTGGCGATTGGCCCGCTTGTGCTGGTGGGCGTGGGTGTAGCGGCCGACCATGATGGCGGCCTTCTTGGCCACGCGCAGATAGCTCTGGCGCAGCGTGATGCCGTTGTCCTTGGCGAAGGCGACCAACTTCTCGATGTCGATGGCCTTGTGGGTCAGGCGGGCGTCGGTGGGGTGGGCGATGGCCTTGGGCTGGACGGTGGTGTCCACCGCCACCCGCGCCAAGTCCTTGGTGCTGAGAGCGCCGGTGGCCTGGGCCACCCGCAGGCTCTCCTGGATCAGTGCCGCCAGCCGTTCCTCGCCCAGACGCTGGCGCCAGCGGGACATCGACGACCGGTCGAAAGGCAGGTCGTGGCGGAAGACCTCCTCGCCGCAGAAGAACTGGAAATAGGGGTTCTCCGCCCAGCGGGCGGTCAGCACCTCGTCGGACAGATTGTGCATGTGCTTCAGGATCAGCAGGCCTGCCATCAGCCGGACCGGCAGCGGCGGCTGGCCCGGGCCGCCCTTGTAGACGCCCCCCAGACGCTGTTCCAGGAAGCCCCAGTCGATCTTCCCCGCCAGCACCACCAGTGGATGCTTCAGGTCGATGATCTGGTCCAGGGCTGGACGCAGAAGGTCTTTCTGTCGGGTATCCCGTGGTCGTGACATGGCCTGTTCCCACCGCTGTTCACAGGGGGAATCGAATCACGAAACGGCCCAAAAGGGGATCCCCAAATCGCAAGAAAGCGGAGGTCGAGCCCCCGCTTTCCTGCAAACCAGATTACTCACCGGGCGCCGAAACACCCGCTATGACAGCGCCTTAGCGATCATTCACGGACGACGACAGACTAAGGCGACGCCGCGCGAATTGCCGATCAGAGCCGGGCCCTGACCCCGCCGAAAATGCCCCGGCCCGGCCGCAGGAAGCCAGTGGGGCTTTGGTAGTCCTTGTCCAACAGGTTGGTGATGCGGCCATAGACCGTGACCATTTCGCTGAAATCGTAATTGGCGGCCAGATCCACGGTGGCATAGCCGGGCGCCTTCAGCCGAGGGATGGAGAAATCGCGGTTGCCGTCGATGAAGCTGCCCACCGCCACCACTTCGCCGTCCAGTGACAACCGGTCGGTCGCCTGCCAGCGCACGTCCACGCTGCCCTTGTGCCGGGGCCGGCGCAGCAGTTCCTGGTTCAGCACGTCGTCATAAGCCTGGGTATAGGTGTAATCCAGCCGCACGGTCACGGTCTCCAGCGGCCTCACCGCGACGAAGCCCTCCATCCCCTGGGAGTGGGCCTTGCCGATGTTGGCATAGCTGGTGAAGCTGGCGTTCTGGGTGATCAGGTCGGTGAAATCGATATGATACCAGGTGGCGCCAACCTGCACCCGGCCCGCCGCCATGTCCTGCTCGACCCCCAGGTCATAGCCGGTGCTGCTCTCCGGCTTCAGGTTCGGGTTGCCGAAGAACCCGAAGGCTGGATAGTCCTGGAACATCTCGCTCAGGCTGGGCGCCTTGAAACCACTGCCGACGCTGGCCTTGAGGCGGGTGCCGGTGGCGGCGACCAGATAGGTGGGCGCCACGCGGTAGGTGACCTTGCCGCCGAAGCGGTCGTTGCCGTCATAGCGGACGCTGACCGTGTCGTGGAAGTTCTCGAACAGGGTGGATTGCAGCTCGGCATAGCCGCCGTCGAGGGTGGTGTCGGCCGCAACGGGCTGATGAATGGCGTCACGCTGGTGCTCGGCCCCGACCACCAGGGTGTGCTGGGCGGACACGGCGTAGTCCGCCTGCCAGTCGACCTTCACCCGGTCACCGACATAATAAGTGTCATCGCTGTCGGGCGTGTGGGCGCTGGTCTTGACGCTGCCATAGGCGACGCCCAGCGTCTGGTTCAGGCGGCCATCCAGCAGGCTCACATGCGCCGTGCCCCGGGTGTAATACTGCAGCGTGTCGTTCTGGCTTTGCAGCGCCGCCGGATGGCTGGGGGAGGTGCTGAAGTCATCGCCGGTGAAGCGCAGGTCGGTCTTGGTGTAGCGCCCCACCAGCCCCAGATCGACAGTGTCGCTGATGTCGTAACCCAGCTTGGCGGACGCGGTGACGTTGTCATAGCTGTCGTCGTTCCGCTTCTCCCCCGGGGCCAACAGATCCAACGGCGTCACCGGCGTGGCGCCGGACCGGAAGTGGGCGATGGTGGCGGCATAATGCAGCGGTCCGGTGGCGCCGCTGACCCCGCCATTCTGGTTGAAGGTGTCGAAGCTGCCGCCCTCGATCCCCGCCGTCAGGCGGGCGGGGCCGTCACCCGCCTTGGTGATGATGTTGATGACGCCGCCGATGGCGTCGGAACCGTAAAGGCCGCTTTGGGGCCCGCGCAGCACCTCCACCCTCTCGATATCCGGGGTCAGGAACTGGCCGAAATCGAAGGCGGCGTTGGGATTGCCGGGGTCGCCCATGTCGATGCCGTCGACCAGCACCTTCACATGGTTGGAATTGGCGCCGCGCATGAAGACATAGGCCTGCCCGCCGGGGCCGCCGGTCTGCACCATGTTCAGGCCGGGCACGTCCTTCAGCGCATCGGGCAGGGTATGGGCCTGCTTGGCGGCGATGTCGGCGGCGGTGATGAGCGTGACGCTGCTGGCCACCTGCGACACCGGCGTCGGCACGCGGGTGGCAGCCACGACGATGTCGGTGATGGCGTCTCCGTCATCGCCGACATCGGCGCGGGCGTGCGGCGACAGGGCCACAAGGGCGGCGGTGGACAGCACAATGGATAGGCGCATGGATTTCCCCCTCGCGATCAATCACAAGAGGTCGCCCCACAGGCACCGACATCGGCAGCACGGGCAGCTTGGCCCCGTCCCGGCGACGACCCCCAAACGGTGTCGTCGCGACGGTTTCCCCCGCAGTCCCCGGCGCACCCCGGCCGGCAACAGGACGACGGCGCGAGGCAGGTCTCCTGGCTTCCGGGTCACCGCTTCCATCCACCTTCCCAGGGCTTGGGAGCCCCAGTGGCGTATCGGATGGTCGCTCACCGGTCACAGTTGCGGGGGCAGCCGCGGACTTGAGATACCGCGTTCCCTTTCGATCCCTTGCGGGAACCTTGCGCCTGGGGCCGGAGCATACGCCAGGCGCCGCGCCGGTCAACCGGGGCGCGCGGCCCCGACCCGCAGGGCAGGTCAGCGCCAGGCGTAATTGAAGCTGAGGGAGATGCGCTCCTCATCGGCGCGGTTCAGCGCCACCTCGTGCCGCAGCCAGCTTTCCCACATCAGGAGAGTACCCTCCCGCGGTTCCATGGCGATGGTGGGTTGCAGGCTGCGGTCGGCCTTGGCCTTGCGCGGCGGCGCGGCCATCATGAAGGGCAGGCGCGGGTCCTCGAACTTCAGGACCGAGGCGCCGGCCGGCACGCGCACGTAATAGGTGCCGCTGATGACGCTGTTGGGATGGATGTGCGACCCGTGGAAACCACCCGGATCCAGCACGTTGATCCACAGGGAATCCAGTTCCAGCTTGCGGCCGCCCAGGTCCCAGTCCTGCACCTTGGCGAAGGCCTTGGCATGGCGGTCCAGCTGGGCCTTCAGCTTCTTCAGGATGGGAAAGCGCCAGATGAGGTCGTCCAGCGAGGCGTAGCTGGTGTACCCGGTGTAGCCATGCTTGTCCGACCAGCGCTGGCCGGCGCCATCGTCCTCCGCCGCCGTCAGGCAGCAGGTCGCCACCTCCCCGTTCAGGGGCAGCAACTCCTCCAGCTCGGCCCGGTAGATGCGGGTGGCGAACAGGGTGTCGATTTGGGCGGCGGGGGCGGTGGCGGGGGTATCGTCGGTCATGCCTGGGCTTTAACGCGCGGGCCCCGGGCCGTCAATGCGGCAGTGGAAGGGCGCGTCGCCCGCCAACGGAACGGACTGCCCACCGTATGGCCGATACCGCAAAAGCAGTAGGGCGCGGGCGGGTTTCTGCCGGTATAAAGGGAACCCCTGGGGGCGCCCGCCCTTATCTCCAGGGTTCGCCTTGAACGACGACCGGCCCAGGCATCCGCCCCCACGCGGACGCCCAGGGCTGGGACCGCCCACGGAACGCGCATCCATGCACTTGGCCCCCGACGCCCTTCCGCCGGACGTCCGCAAGGACGACCCCCACGCCGGCATCGGCTTCACCGAATTTGTCCTGATGGTTTCGGCCATGATGGCCATGAACGCGCTGGGCACGGATGCCATGCTGCCGGCCTTGGGCCAGATCGGCCGGTCGCTGGGCGTGCTGGAGGAGCCGCGCTGGCAGTGGATCGTGACCGCCTTCCTCCTGGGCTTCGGCGGGGCGCAAATCTTCTATGGCCCCATCTCCGACCGCTATGGCCGCCGACCGGTCCTGCTCTGGGGCATCGCCTTTTACGCCCTGGGCAATCTGGCGGCGGCCCTGGCGCCCACGTTCGAGGTGCTGCTGGCCGTGCGTGTGGCCCAGGGCATCGCCGTCGCCTCCACCCGCATCGTCGTCGTGTCGGTGGTGCGCGACTGCTACGCCGGCCGGCAGATGGCGCGGGTGATGTCACTGGCCTTCATGGTCCTGCTGGCCGTGCCCATCCTGGCGCCCAGCCTGGGGCAACTGATCATGCTGGTGGCCCCGTGGCGCGCCATCTTCGCCTGCCTCACGGCCTATGCCCTGGCGGTCGCCCTGTGGCTGTGGCGGCGGCTGCCGGAAACGCTACACCCCGAATACCGGCGGCCCATCGACGTACGCACCATTTGGGCCGCCGCCCGCCAGACGGTGACGGACCGCCAGGCCATCGGCTACACCCTGGCGCAGACGCTGATGATCAGCGCCGTCTTCGCCTACCTCAACAGCATGCCGCCCATCTTTGACGAGGTGTTCAAGGCGCCGGCGCTGTTCCCCCTGATCTTCGCCCTGACCGGCATGGCGCTGGCCGTGTCCGCCCTGCTGAACGCCCGCATCGTCCTGCGGCTGGGCACGCGGCGCCTGTCCCACGGCGCGCTTCTGGGCTTCATCCTGTTCACCGGCATTCACACCCTCATCGCCCGGAATGGCGAGGGGCTGGTGGTCTTCACCACGCTGCAGATCCTGACCATGTTCTGCTTCGGCCTGGCGGCCAGCAACTTCGGCGCCATGGCCATGGAGCCCGTGGGCGCCATGGCCGGCACCGCCGCCTCCGTCCAAGGGTTCATCAGCACGGTGGCCGGCGCCCTGATCGGTTTCGTGATCAGCCAGCACTTCGACGGCACCACCCTGCCCCTGGTCGGCGGCTTCCTCGCGTGCGGGACCGGCGCCCTGGCCGTCGTGCTGGTGACGGAGCGCTTCCGCCTGTTCCACCCGCATATGGGCAAGTGAGGGGGCGAGCCCTCACCGATGCTCGGGCTTGTCCTCCGGCAGGGGCTGCCCGTCGTGCAGGTAGGGCGGCGCCTCGATCAGGACGAACACGATGCGGGCCGGCGTGGCGGCGCTGGGGTTGCGCCACAGGTGCATGGTGCCGCGCTGCACGATGATGCCGCCGGCGCCCACGGTCTTCTTCACCCCGTCGTCCAGCTCCAGCTCCACCTCACCCGACAGGACGATGCCATAGTCGATGCTGTTGGTGCGGTGCATGGGGGACACGCCGCCCGGCAGCATGTCCACCACCCGGATGACGGACCCCTGGTTCAGGGTCAGCCCCGCCTCCCGCAGGCGCCCGTCCGTTCCATCATTGTTGTCGGCCGGGACGGTCGCCGTGGTCCACAGCAGGGTGAAGGCGGCATCGCCGGACGGGATGCGGCGGGTGGGGAACTCGTCATCCGCCGTGAAGACGGCGCGGGCCTGGGCATTGTGCCCCGTCACCACGCGCCGCACAGGCGGCAGCCCGGAATCGCTGATCATGTCGCAAGTCTTTCCCATGGAATCTGAAACTGACCGGATCAGATGTCGGCCAGCAAGGCCGCCTGAGCCTTGGCCATCATGGCGCCCATGGTCTCGGGTGAGACATGGTCCTGCTGGGCCTTGCCGATGGCGACGCTGCTTTCCACCACCAGGCGGCAGCGTTCGAAGCGGCGGTCGGTGAAGGCCTGGAAGGCGGTCGGCGCGTCGGTGTGACGCTGCAATTCCTCCACCAGGACCAGGGCGTCCTCCACCGCGATGCCCGCGCCGGAGGCCAGGTGCGGGGTGGTGGCGTGGGAGGCGTCGCCGATGAGGATGCTGCGGCCCTTGAACCACTGGTCGCGGGGCAGCAGCACGGCCTCAAGCGGACGGACATTGACCAAGGAGTCCGCGTTGAGCGCGTCGCGCACCGCGCCGACCGGGCCGCTGAAGGGCGCCAGCAAGGCCGCCAGGCGCTGATAGGCCGTGGCCTCGTCCACCCTCCGCATCTCCGGCACGTTTTCCAGCAGCCACATGTACATCAGGTCCTGGCTGACCGGCACCAGGCCGCAGGTCACCGGCGCGCCGACGAAGAAGTGGGAGCGGTCGATCTCCGGCGGGCGCTTGGCGACGACGCGCCAGCAATACTGGCCGGTGTAGGCCGGCCGGGGCGCGTCGGGGAACAGGAAGGACCGCGCCTTGGAAAAGGCGCCGTCGGCCGCGACCACGAAGTCATAGGTGCCGGTGCTGCCGTCGCTGAACCGCGCTTCCACCCGGTCGCCCTGGTCGGTCCATTCGGTGGCGGTCAGGCCCAGGCTCACCCGCACTCCGGCCTCACGCGTCAGGCGCGACAGCAGGGCGTGCAGGTCGGGGCGCATGATGCCGCCGGATACAGGCAGGTCGGGCTGAATGGGGCGGTCCTGCAGATCGGCCACGGGCGTACCGTTGGGGATGCAGATGCGCCCACCCTCCGTGACGTGATAGCCCTGGGCCTTCAGATCGTCCAGGATGCCCAGGCTGCGGAAGGCGCGGTAGGTCGGGCCGGTCACGGTGATACCGGCGCCATAGACACGCCAGTTGGGATCGGCCTCCACCACATGCACGGGCCAGCCGGCCCGGCTGGCCAGGATGGCGAAGGACATGCCGCCGATGCCGCCACCGAGAACAAGGATGGGGGCGCGGTCCACGCGCGATGAAGACTGAGACATCGCCAACTTCTCCCGTTTCTTCCCTATGCGCGCCCTCTAAAAAAGGGGTGCGTCAGGGGCGATCCTAAGAGCCGCTCAGCTATTGTTAAAATTGATTTGGAAGATATCTTGGCAGCGGTTCGGCAAATGGCTGGCCGGCGGAAACAACGGCATCAGGGCGAAAAAAGGATGGATTCCAAAGGCATGGCCCGATTACCCGGAACCCCGCGCGTATGACGGCGCCGTCCGCGAACCGTCCGGCCACACGGCTGGCCACCCGCCTGGCGTTCCTGGCCGCCGGGTTCAGCATGTCCTGCTGGGCCCCGCTGGTGCCCTATGCCCGCGCCCGGCTGGGGGTGGACGATGCCACCCTGGGCCTGTTGCTGCTGTGCCTGGGCATAGGGTCGGTGGCGGCCATGCCGGCGACCGCCCCCTTGAGCGGCCGGCACGGCACCCGGCCGCTGATCCTGGCCGGCGGGCTGGGCATGGCGCTGGCGCTGCCGGCCCTGGCGACGGTCGGCAGCCTGGCCGGCATGGCCGTGGCGCTGCTGGTGTTCGGCGCCTCGCTGGGCACGCTGGACGTGGCCATGAACGTGCACGCGGTGGAGGTGGAAAGCGATTCCGACCGGCCGTTGATGTCGGGCTTCCATGGGCTGTTCAGCGTGGGCGGATTTTGCGGATCGGGCGGCATGACCCTGCTGCTGGCCGCGGGCATGGCCCCCTGGGTCGCCGCCACCCTCAGCGCCGCCCTGGTGCTGCTGATGCTGGCCCTGGCCGCCCCCCGTCTGCTGCGCAAACGCCCAGCGGGGCCCCAGGCCGGAGGCCAGGCGGCGGGCGAACGCGCGCCCCTGTTCGTGGTGCCCCGGGGGATCGTCCTGCTGCTCGGGGTCCTGGCCCTGATCACCTTTCTCACCGAGGGGGCGCTGCTGGACTGGGGCGCGCTGCTGCTGACCGATCATCGCGGCGTGCCGCCGACCCAGGCCGGCCTGGGGTACACCCTGTTCTCGCTGTCCATGACGGCAGGGCGCCTGACCGGAGACCGGGTGGTGGCGGCCCTGGGCAGCCGCCGCGTCATGCTGTGGGGCGGGACGGCGGCCATCGCCGGCCTGGCGCTGCTGCTGCTGGCCCCCCAGACGCCGCTGGGGACGGTCCTGGCCTTCGCCGGGTTCCTGCTGGTCGGCGCCGGCGCCGCCAACCTGGTGCCGGTGCTGTTCAGCGCGACCGGACGCCAACAGGTCATGCCCCCGGCCCTGGCCGTGGCCGGCATGACCGCCATCGGATACGCCGGCATGCTGGGCGGCCCGGCCCTGATCGGTTTCATCGCCCGGGGCTGGGGCCTGCCGGCCGCCTTCGCCCTGCTGACGACGCTGATGTTGCTGGTGCCACTGTCGGCCAGCCGCGTGGGCCGCATCGACGCCCCCGCCAACGATAGCCCCTGAATGCGCGGCGGGACATTATGTCGCGCACCCGCCACCAGCGCCACAACCGGGAATGGTTGATCGCCGCCGATCACCCGGTACACTTCAATTCAATAGCGTCGGGGCGGGGGTGGACATGTCGCGCGCGGAAACAATGTCACTGAAAATGCTGGTGTCGCTGGCGGTGATCCTGACGGCTACATCCGCAATCATGGATATCAGCCACCGATGCGACACGCTGTCCATCATCGCCGATGCCGGCTGCTTCCTATTCGCCGCGTCGTTTTATTTCGCGTTCAGGAACAAGCTTTCGGATCAAACCGCCCGCGTTCTCGGCCTTATCTACCTGATGATCTGCGCCGCGGGGGGCGCGGGCATCGCGGGCACCTTATTCGGCTTCTGACGCCCAAACCTCCCGCACCACCGTCTGGAGCTGTCCGCCCAGGACAGGTTTGTACAGGATGGCGGCGGGGTGATCCGTGTGGATACGTTCCAGGGTCGCCGGCTCGCGCGAAGCGGTGATGAAGATGACCTTGGACCCGACGGTGTGGTGTATGGCCAGGGCGGCGTCCACGCCATCGCCCTTACCCTTCAGCCGCATGTCCATCAGCACCAGACGGGGGCGCTCCGCCTGCGCCATGGCGATGGCGTCGGCCGCGGTGGCGGCGGTGCCGCACACCTGCAATCCCATGTCCTGGATCTGAATGCTGAGCGTTTCCGCGATCAGGAACTCATCGTCGACGACCAGCACGCAATCCTTCAGGGGGCCGCTCATGGCGCCGCGTCCATTCCCGGCTGCGACGCTGGCCCCACCGGGGGCGCCGGCAAAATGATTTCCACCCGCGTGCCTTGGTCGACCCGCACCGTCATCGTCCCGTCCAACTGTCCCACCAGGCCCTTCATGATCATGCTTCCCACCCCCCGCCCATAGGCGCCAGCCGGTTGTCCCGCGTCCGGCGCGGCGGCCCCGGCGCCGTCATCGGCGATGACCAGCAGCACATCCCCCTCCGCCCGGCGGCACATTTCCATTGTGATGGTCCCGTGTCCATCGGGGAAAGCATGTTTCAGCGAATTGGTGATCAATTCGGTCACCAACAAGCCCAGGGGGATGGCGAAATCCAGGGTGACGGTCAGCGGACAGAGGGAAATGCGCAGCGAGACCCGGTCATCGGCACCGGATTGCAGGATGTTGCTGGCCAATTCCTGGAGGAAGGGGGCGATATCGAAGGTTTCCAGGTCCGGCGAGGTCATCAACTGCTGATGCACCAGCCCCAGCGCGTAGACCCGGCTGCGCAGTCCCGCCAGCGCCTGGCGCGCCTCCGGGTCGGTCAATTGCAGGCTTTGCATCATCACCAGGCCGTCGATGACCTGCAGATTGTTCTTCACCCGGTGATAGACCTCACGCAACAGCAGGTCACGCTGCTTCAAGGCGGCCGTGCGCTCGGCCACCATCTCCTCCAGATCCGATTTGGCCGCGCGCAGCGCCGCCGTCACCGCCGCCCGCTCCGCCAGCGCCTGGGTCAGCTGGGCATTGGCGGCGCTCAGTTCCGCCGTCCGTTCCGCCACCCGCCGCTCCAGCTCCGAGTTGGCGGCCAGCACCCTGGCCTCGCTGTCGCGCAGCAGCGCGGCGGTACGCGACTGCTCCTCGACCGTGCGGGTCAGTTCGGCATTCAGCAGGCTGAGCTGGGCGGGCGTGGGCAGGGCCAGCACCCGGGGCACCACCGGCCACAGCATGACCGCCGTCGCCACCGACAACAGCGCGGTCAGCAGCTTCTCCAGTCCTTCCACCCCGTAAGCCGGCACCCACAGCGTCATCACCGCCAGCATGTGCGTCAGACCGCAGGCCAGGATGAAGGCCATGAACAGATGCCCCACCCAGCGG
This sequence comes from Nitrospirillum karajorum, assembly GCF_036348415.1. NCBI lineage: Bacteria > Pseudomonadati > Pseudomonadota > Alphaproteobacteria > Rhodospirillales > Azospirillaceae > Nitrospirillum > Nitrospirillum karajorum. The sequence continues at coordinate 1,294,708 of NZ_JAZBQB010000002.1, read as the reverse complement.
TAGGCCAGGTCGCCGCGCTTGCGCACGAACCAGGCCAAGGTCAGGGGGATGGAGAAGTAGGACAGGCCGATGATGGCGTCGGACCCGGCGTGCAACCAGATGAGCCCCGGCACCCAGCTGAGACAGAAGCCATGGGGCGTCAGGCCGGATGGATCCAGCAACCAGTCAGTCACGGTCATATAAGCCGGCCCTCCACCGCCAGGACACCCTGGGTCGTAGGACGACATGTCCCTAAACCTTCGCGGGTGCCGACGGTGGGCCGCGCCGCAGCGGCCGTCAAGTCGCGCGTTGGGGTGAATCCGGTTGTCTGGGCCCCGAGTCAGCCGGCCTGGGCCGCCGCCGTGACCTCACGCCGCACCAGCTTATCCAGCAGGGGGAACTGGGGATCGCCCAGCCAGGCGCGCACCGCCGCCACATCGGCCAGCGCGTGCAGCGCCGCCGTCGCCTGTTCCGGACGGCCAACCTTCACCGAAATGCCGTCCAGGCCATGCACGCTTTCGAACGCGTGCTCATCGGGAACGTCATCGCCGATGAAGATGGGCCGGCGTCCCTGGAACGGCGGCGTCGCCATGAAACGGTGGACGGCATCGCCCTTCAGCGCCTGGGCCGGCAGCAGTTCCACGCCCACATTCCCTTCCACCACCCGATATCCCGCGGGCAGGCCGGGCAATGCCGATTTGGCCAGGCGGGTGATGTGCTCCAGGCTATCGGGGTGGGGGCCGGTATGGATGGCCAGCACGGGGCCCTTGCGTTCGATCACGATGTTGGGGGCGTGGCCCAGTTCAGCCTGCGCCCGTTCCGCCAGCGCCGCCAGGGCCGGCGGTTCCTCCGCCGCCACCGCCGGCTCGTCCGGAGACAGGCGCAGCTCAATGCCGAACAGCCCGCCGGCGCGCAGGCGCAGAGGCTGGAACAGCGTGTCGATGGACGCCAGCGACCGGCCGCTGATCAGCGCCAGCGCCCCGTCCAGCTGACGGTCCAGGTTGGCCAACAGGTCGCGCAACTCATCATCGACCACCACGCCGGTGGGGTCCTTGTGATGTTCCAGCAGCGTTCCGTCGATATCCAGGAACAGGGCCCAGCGATCCCCGGCGGTGGGCGCCAAGGCGCTGTCGGCCTTCGCGTCAGAAGTGGTTCGGCTCAACGCTCTTTCCTTTCCCCATGCTGGTTCCCATGCTGACAAGGCGGACCACGTTGCGACCCAAGGGCGTGCGACCCAAGGCGCCCCGCGCGGAGTGCTGGCGGGCCAAGCGGGCGGTGACGTGGGCGGTATGGTGGCGTTTGCGCAGGCGGGCGCCGTCCAGCAGCATGTTGCCGGCCCAGCGGTAGATGTTGTTCTCGCGCACCGTCTCGCGCATGCGGCGCATCCGCTCGCGCTGCTCCTCCGGTGACATGGTCAGGCCACGCAACAGCGCGTCGGCCGTCCCGCAGGTGTCATAAGGGTTGATGATGATGCTCTCCGGCAGTTCCTTGGCCGCCCCGGCGAAGCTGCTGAGCAGCAGCACGCCCTGCTCATCCTCGCGCGCCGCCACGAACTCCTTGGCCACCAGGTTCATGCCGTCGTGCAGGCTGGTGACCATGCACAGGTCGGCGGCGCGCAGCAGGCCATAGACCTCGTCCTTGCCATCAGGATTCGTTCAGCAGGTGCACGGGCTGGTAGCCCTCATGGCCATAGCGGGCGTTCAGCTCGTCCACGAAGTCCAGGCACTCGCGCTGGCACTGCTGATAGGCCGGCAGGGCGGTGCGGCTGGGCGCCGCCACCTGCAGCACCACCAAGCGGCCGATCCACTCTGGATGGCGCTTGAACAGCTCCTCCACCGCGCGGAAGCGGTCGATGATGCCCTTGGTGTAGTCGAAGCGCTCCACCCCCACGCAAAGCTTGGCCTGCGGCGGCAGGTTGAATTGCTCGAAGATGTCGCGGCGGCAGGACGCCACCGCCGGCTGGCGCGCCAGCGAGGCCGGCGGCCATTCGATGGAAATGGGATGGGCGTGCACGTGGGTGGTCAGCCCGCCGAAGGTGATGGCGGCCGAATCCCGTTCAATGCGGCTTTCCAGGAAGCGGTCCACCGTCTCGATGAAGTTGTTGCAGTAATACTGGGTATGGAAGCCCACCACCGAACTGCCCAGCAGGCCATCCAGGATGCGCTCCCGCCAGGGGCAGATGCCGAAGATCTCGGCGTTCGGCCAGGGGATGTGCCAGAAGGTGATGATGACGGCGTCGGGCAGCCGCTCACGGATCATGCGGGGCAGCAGGGCGAAGTGGTAATCCTGGATCAGAACCACCGGCCGCTCATCCCGCGCCTCCTCCACCACCACGTCGGCGAAGCGGCGGTTCACGGCCTCGTAAACCTCCCAATCCTCGGCATTGAAGCTGGGCCGGGTGAAGGCGACATGGCACAGCGGCCACAGGCCATCGTTGGAGAAGCCGTAATAGTAATGCTTCTCCTCATGCTCGTTCAGCCAAACACGGCGCAGGGTGTAGGAGGGATTGTCCGGCGGCACGGCAATGCGGTCGTCCGCGTCCACCATCAAATGGTCGGCCGAACCGCTGCCGTGGGCGATCCAGGTGCCGGAGCAGGCGCGCATCACCGGATCCAATGCCGCCACCAAACCCCCGGCCGGCGCCCGCAGCTTGACTGCGCCATCCTCTTCCAGGTCATGGATGAAGGGTTCGCGGTTGGACACCACGATGACCTGCGCGCCCGTCAGCTCGGTCTTCAGGAGATGCCGCAGCGTATCGGGCGTCCAGGTGCCCAGCCGGTCGGTGGCCACCCCCTCGCTCCGGGTGGAGCGCAAGGCGCGCTGGGCGGCGGCGTGAGCGTCACGGGCATGGGCCACCGGGCCAGAGGCGATGGGGGTGGAGGTGATGGGGGAATGACCCGTCCGGCCCCGACCATCGCCACGCGAAAGATCCTCGCGCAGGGAAATGGTGGCGTCATCCACCGCCGCCGACCGGCCGCGTCCCCAGCGCAGCAACACCGCACACGAGACGGCCAGGGCCGCGGCGGATAAGAGCAGGCTGGCCCCCACCAGGTAGACGGTGGCGGAGTCCTGCGAGAACAGTGCCCCCGGATCGATGTCCATCATGGTGATACACCCATACCCTATCGGTTAGAAGACTATGACCTGGGATTATGATTATTAGGACCAGGTCCTATGACGCATCGCTTGCATGAATACATCTAGTCACGCCGTTTCATTGGCGGGCTGAAGTATTAACCTATCAATCCCGAACCTTGGATTGTGGTTCCCTAGACGACAGGCCGAACGCCGACGGCGCTCAACTACGGACGATGAGGGGCACCAGCCCCTCCTCATGGTCGGAGATGGAGGCGATGACCTGCCCCCCCATGCGCTGGAAAAACAGGTCGACGGTGTGCTCACCCACCGTCAGGCGCCGCACGGTCAACTGATCGATGCCGATGGGCAGCTTGGGCCGGTTCACATGGATTTCGCCGCGCCAGCCGTCGACTTGGATACCGAGGCAAGCCTGCAGCAGCATGAAGACGGAACCGGCGGCCCAGGCCTGGGGCACGCAGGCCACCGGATAGGCGATGGGCGTTTCCCCTGCTCACGCGGGAAGCCGCAGAACAGCTCGGGCAAGCGCATGCCGAAACGCACCGCCGCCTCGAACGTGTCGCTCATCAGCTTGACCACCCCGCCGCGCACGCCATAGCGCGCCAGGCCGGCGGCGCAGATGGCGGTGTCGTGCGGCCAGACGGAGCCGTTGTGATAGGACATGGGGTTGAAGCAGACCTCGGTATCCGCCAGCGTGCGGATGCCCCAGCCGGTATGGAAGGCGCCGGCCAGCAACTGGTCGGCCACGCGTTGCGCCCGTTCGGGCGAGGGCAAGCCCACGAACAGCAGGTGGCCGACATTGGAGGCGCGCACGCGGCAGGGCCGGCCCTTGCCATCCAGCGCCAAGGCGTAAAAGCCCATGTCCTCCATCCAGAAATGGGTTTCCACCGCCTGGCGCAGGGCTTCGGCCCGGTGCTGCCAATAGGCGGCCTGCGCGTCCTCCCCCCGGCGGGTAGCCAGGCGGGCCAAGCCACGATAGGCGGCATAGACATAGCCCTGAACCTCGACCAGGGCGATCGGCCCTTCGGGCAGGCTGCCGTCAGCATGCTGGATGCTGTCGAAGCTGTCCTTCCAGCCCTGGTTGGCCAGGCCGGATTCCTCGGCGCGCTGGTAATCGACGAACCCGTCGCCATTCTGGTCGCCCGCCCCCTCCATCCAGGCGGCGGCGGCACAGAGCGAGGGCCATAACTGGTCGATGAAGGCCATGTCCCCCGTGCGGTCGGCGTAGACGGACGCCAGGTAGATGTACAGCGGGGTGGTATCGACGCTGCCGTAATAGCGGCCGAAGGGCAGCTCACGCAGCACCGCCATTTCGCCCTTGCGCGTCTCATGCAGGATCTTGCCCGGCTGGGCATCGCTGAAGGGCGCCGTCTCGGTCGCCTGGTGGGTGGCCAGGAAGGCCAAGACGCCCCGCGCCAGGCGGGGGTTCAGCCACATCATCTGCAGGGCAGAGATGATGCCGTCGCGCCCGAAGGCGGTGGAGAACCAGGGGATGCCGGCATAGGGATAGGGGCCGGTCGCCAGCTCGGTCGTCAGCAGGGCGGTGTCGGCCTGGGCCCGGGCCAGCCAATCGTTGAACACCCGGCCGGAGCTGTAGACGCTGGCGCCCCGCCGCCGCTTGGTGCGCATTTCCAGCCGCGCCCGCACGGCGGCGGCCCGGAAGCGCACGCGGCTGGGCGTGGCCGTGCGCTCCGTCCCCACCTCGATGTACAGGACGTGGCCGCCGCGCGTGGGCAGGTTGACGTTGAACACGGCGCGGTCACCCTGAAGGCGGTCCGGCGCCTGGCTGAAGGACAGCGTGGCCTGGCGGGTGACCTGGTCCAGCCCCTCATAGCTGAGCGTCACACCGTCACCGGACAACTGGGCCTCATGCGTGCGGCCGCGCAGTTGGCGGGTGGAGCCGCGCACCTCGAACATGTCGCGGAAATCAGCGGCGAAATTGAGGGTCAGCGGCACGACGATGTCGCTGCCGCCGAAGTTGGACAGGGTCACCCGTTCATACATCCGGTTCTGCCACAGGATGCGCGTGCGCTCGATATGGATGACACCCCACAGGGTCATGCCGCCGCCGGGGGCGGGCATGGGCACATTGGTGCTGTTGGCCGTGAACAGGATGTTGTCCTCGCTGAGCGAAGCGCCCAGCAGCGACGGCTCCTTGTCACCGATGCGCAGCTGATAGCGGGACAGGATGCGGGTGTCGTCCACGAACAGGCCATCGCCCTGGCCCTGGATGTCGCCATGGGCATCGGCCACGACGAAGCAATCGCCATGCTTCAGCGCGAACAAGCGAAAGGTCTCACGGGGGCCGCTGCCATCCGGGCCGGCCAGCCCGATGGCCGGGTCCAACTGTCGTTCGTCGAGGGCTGCCATGGAGGTCTGGTCTCGCTCGCGGGGGTCAGGAAGACGGGGCGGCGGCGCGCCCCCACAGCAGGCGCTCGTACGCGGCGACGTAGTTGCGGGCCATGGCGGCCACCGAGAAGCGCTCCTCGAACACCTGGCGGATGCGGGCGCGGTCCAGGCGGCGCGCCTTTTCCACCGCGTCCACGGCGTCGGCGATGCTGTCGACGACAAAGCCCGTGACACCGGGGTCGACGATCTCGGGCATGGCGCCGTTGTTCCAGGCGATGACCGGCGTGCCGCAGGCGAAGGCCTCGATCACCACCAGGCCGAACGGCTCCGGCCAATCGATGGGCATCAGCAGGGCAGCCGCGTCGCCCAGGAAGCCGGGCTTGCCGGCGTCATCGATCTCACCGACATGCTGAATGGCGCGGCCATCGATGCGCGGCTCGACCTGCTCCTTGAAATAGGGGCCGTCATCGTCGCCCACCTTGGCCGCCATTTTCAGCGGCAGGCCGGACTTTTCCGCGATCTCGATGGCCCGATCAGGCCGCTTGTCCCGCGAGAAGCGGCCCAGGAAGGCCAGATAGTTCCCGGTACCGCCGGGCCCGTCGGCGGGCGGGCGGTACAGGTCCAGCGGCAGGCCGTGATACACGGTGGCCAGCCAGTTCGCCTCCGCCAGCGGCTGTCGCTGCCGGTCGGAGATGGAGATCATGGGGTAGCGCGGCCACAACCCGTAGGACGGCGCCAAGTCGACATAGTCCAGGCGGCCGTGCGGCGTGGTCACCGTCTTCCCCGGGCAGTCCTTGAAGAAGGGGAAATGCATGAAGTGGCTGAGGTGGAAGTGCAGCACGTCGAAGTCGTCGGCGCGGGCCCGCACCCGTTCCAGCATGGCCAGGTGCGCCGCCACCGGCGATTTCAGCGGCGCATCATCCAGCCACAGGGCCTTAGGCCGCATGGGGACCACGGTGGCCTTGGTGCCCGACTCCCCGCTGGCGAAGAGGGTGACGTCGTGGCCAAGATCAACCAGCGCATCCGTCAAATAAGATATAACCCTTTCAGTACCACCATAGTATGTCGGCGGCACCGTCTCGTAGAGCGGAGCGATTTGCGCAATCTTCATTGACGACAGTTCCCAAAATCGCTGATGGAAATTGGCGTCCGCGAGACAGAAGTATTGATTGTGCGGCGCCGAAGGGACCACGATAACCGTATCACCACAGGGTGATAGCAACCATAATTCTTAATGAATAGGGCATGGGGGCGAAGCCGGCGGCCATTCTTGCACCGCCGCCGCATCCTGGGCCTTTTGGACTATGACCGGCGCTTGGCCCTTCGGGGAATTATGCCAGCGGCACGAGATGGAGACTCGTGCCGCTGTGGGCCCCGACCGGGGCCGCCGGAGCGAGCGCCGCCCAGTTAGTGTAAAGGGGGGCACAGCGAGGACAAGCCTAGGCGGACGGACGTCCGCCGTCCGGCGACTGAGGGAGCATCTGAACGGCCGCGTTCAAATGCCGCGCGTATTAGGCCGCGGGCTTGGCCTTGGCGGCGTAGCGCTGGCGCACGCCCTCATCGGCGGCGGGGCCGGGGACCAAGCGGAAGTCGCGGCTGGTGGCCGGCTTGCCGCTGACGCGGTCCACCAACATCAGGTCGGCGGGCAGGCCGGTCTGGGTGTCCACCAACTGCACCGACGGCCCCTCGGGCGCGAATTGCCGGTTGCCCCAGGCCAGAAGGGCCAGCATCACCTCCCGGAAATCGCGGCCACGGTCGGTCAGGACATATTCGTAGCGGGGCGGCCGCTCACTATATTGCCGCTTTTCCATCAAGCCGGCCTCCACCAGGGCGGTCAGGCGGCGGGTCAGCATGTTGGGGGCGATATCCAGGCTTTTCTGAAACTGGTCGAAGCGCGTCATGCCGTGGAAGGCGTCCCGCAGAATCAGGATGCTCCACCACTCCCCCACCCGTTCCAGGCTGCGGGCGATGGGGCAGGTCAGGTCTTCGAAACTCTTGCGCTGCATGGCGGGCACACCGGGGATGGCGGATCACGCATCCGCGACTTTCATGGTGCAAGTGTAGGGCCGCCGCAGTGGACTGCGCAAGGGGTTGCCACGCTGGGCGGCCTGTCAGAAACGCAGCCCCTGGAACCAGCGGAACAGGGCCTGCAGGCTGGTGTACAGGTGCCCGACCCCGATGGCGTCCATCCAGTCCTGCCAGGTCTGCACCCAGCCGGACAGCCGGTCCGTCACCGGGTTGATGGGCAGGCCGTTGACCCAATCCGCCAGCGGGTGGGCGCCCAGCGCCAGGGCCACCAGACTGGCCGCCGCCAGCGACAGCGCCACCGGCCAAAGCCGGGACGGGGCGGCGCCCTCGATCACCTCCACCGGGTTGTAGCGGGGCCGCGCCGGCGGGCGGCCGGCTGCGACGCCGGTGGCCGGGGTGGAGACGGAGGTTGTGGGGATGGCATTCATGAGGCCCGCCCGTCAGAACTGAAAATAGATGAAGGGGGCGACACCCTCGGGCGCGCAGGCCTGGATCAGCACTACGGCCAAACCCACGGCGGCCCCCATGGCGGGCAGCGGCACACGCCGCACCCAGTCCTCCACCCGGGCCAGCCGGTCGCCCGGCAGGAACTGGCTGGCCAAGGTGCCAATGATCAGCAGCAGGGTCAGCGGCGTCACGGCGGTGGGCAGCACGTCCCAGCGGCCGAACCCGGCCAGGAAGCGCCCGGCCAGATCCAGCGTGGGTGCCCGGAAGAAAATCCAGGTGAAGCAGACGAAGTGGAAGGTGGCGACGATGGCCGCCACCCGCCGCCAGCCGCGCAGGCGCGGCGCCTCCCATTCGCCCAGGGTGATGGCGCGCAGGCGGTTCACCAGCAGCTCCACCACCAGCATGCCGCCGTGCAACGCCCCCCAGATGACGAAGGTCCAGTTGGCGCCGTGCCACAGGCCGCCCAGCAGCATGGTGATCATCAGATTGCGGCAATGCGCCCAAAGGCCGCCCCGGTTGCCCCCCAAGGGGATGTAGAGATAGTCGCGCAACCAGGAAGAAAGGGAGATGTGCCAGCGGCGCCAGAATTCCTGCAGCGAGCCGGACCGATAGGGCTGGTTGAAGTTCTGGGGAAAGCGAAAGCCCAGCAAGGCCGCCAGGCCGATGGCGATGTCGGTGTAGGCGCTGAAATCGCAATAGATCTGCATGGCGTAGCCATAGGTGGCCAGCAGCAGATCCAAGGCGCCGTAGCGGTCCGGGTCCATGAACACGGCGTCCACCAGATCGGTCGCCAGGTAATTGGCCACCACCACTTTCTTAAACAGCCCGCCGATGATCAGCAGATAGGCGCGCGTGGCGCGGATGTCGTCCGGGTTGGGGCGTTCCCCGATCTGCGGCAGGAAATGGGACGCGCGGACGATGGGCCCCGCCACCAGCTGAGGAAAGAAGGAGATGTAGAGCACCAGGTTCATCAGGCTGGCCGGGCGCCGCAGGGTGCCGCGGTACAGATCCACCAGATAGGAGATGCCATGGAAGGTGAAGAAGGAGATGCCGACCGGCACCACCATGTCCAGGAAGCCCAGGCGCACGGGCAGGCCCAGCACCGTGGCCGTGTCGTTGACCGCGTGGCTGGTGAAATCCGCGTACTTAAAAAAGGCCAGCACGGCCAAATTCACCGCCACGGCCAGGGACACCGCCAGCTTGGCGCCGCGCGGCGTTTCCTGGCGCACGATGATATGGCCCGCCAGGTAATTGAACAGCGTGCTGCCGCCCAGCAGGAACAGATAGCGCCAATCCCACCAGCCGTAGAAGACATAGCTGGCGGCGGAGAGGAAGGCGATACGGCCCTGCGGCCACCGCACCAGCGCCCAGGCGAGGGCGAAGACGATGAGGAAGAACAGGCCGAAATTCAGGGTGGGGAACAGCATCGGACGTCCCTCACCGGCCGGCCGCGACGCCAGTTTCGCCAGCCACCACCGAGCGCGGCGGGGCGGCCCCGGGCTGGATATAGCCCTGGTACTGGTCCATCAGCCAGGCGAAGAAGGCATTGGCCGTCAGGGTGTAGCCCTCCGGCGTCAGATGGACATGATCGGCCCGGGCCAGCGGCACGGCCTGGCGCACCCACCGGTCCATGCCGCAGGCTCCCGGCATCAGCTGCGACCAATCCCAGAAGACATAGTCGCCGGACTTGGCGCCCTGGGCCTGCATGGACCGCACCCGCCCCAGCATAGGCGGCGTGTACCAGGCGCACTTGCCCAGGGGCGGCGGCGTGTCCTGGCAGGGGAACACGGCATCCTTGTTCGCCACCTTCTTACAGGCGGCGGACTCCGCCTGGCCATCCAGGGGGCCCAGCACGATAACCGCGACGGGTCCGGCGTTCAGCCGGCGCAAGGCCGCCTTGAACCGGTCCTGATAGGCGGCCATGTCCAGGTCGCGGTCGAAGCCCTCATTGGTGCCGTAGGCCAGGATCACCAGGTCCGGCTTGCGCTTGGCCAATTCCAGCGCGACCGTTTCGGGATTCCAGCGGTCCATGGTGGTCAGGCGGGCACCGACCACACCGGCACTGTCGAACACCACGCCGGGCTTGGCGCGGTCCAGCGACCAGCCGGCGATGTCCACCGGCCGGCCGTCGGCCGCCACCAGCTTCAACTGCTGCGCCTGGCCGGCGGTGGGCAGGGTGATCCAATCGGCCTGGCCGGCGGGGCCTTGCGTCGAAATCTGCTTCACCACCCGGTCGTCGATCAGCACCAGCAGGTCACCGCCGCCCGGCTGGCGCACGATGGTGACGCCAGCGATGTCGAAGCCCAGCCCATCCTTGGGCGTGACGCTGATGGCCGCGCCGCGCGCGCGGCTGCGGGCGACGAAGCCGGTCATGCCCCAGCCCGGTGGCGGCGTGTCGCTGAGGCTGTTGAAATACTGCCACTTGCCTTCCTGGGTCACCGCGACATCCGGCCGGCGCGACCCGATATAGGGCTTGCCCGCCGGCATGTAGCCGGGGCCGGCCGAACCAAAGCGTTCCTGCAAGGCGTCGCGCAGGCGGGTGGTGAAAACGCCGCCGGCGGTGTGGCTGTCCCCCAGTTGCAGGATGTCGACCGTGCCGCCGTGGCCGGCCTCGATCGCGGCCAGGCGCTGGAAAAGCCGTTCGAAGCCCGGATTGCCATCATAGGGGGAGAATACCCGCGCCGGCAGCGCCGACGGCGGGGCGGCACGCCCCACCGCGGCCGGGGTCGCCTTGGGGTTGCTGGAGGCGGTGCGGCCCGCAGGGGCGGCGCTGCAGGCCGCCACTGCGGCCAGCATCAGGCTGAGAGACAGGAGACGTCGGCGCATGAGGATCAAAGCTGCCGTGCCGGCGTGCCGATGAGCGCGCGGCCATGAGAACCGATGGAAGAGCCGGCGGCGGCCCCGGTGGCGGCGCCCGGGGGCTGACCCGACGACGGGTTGACGGGCAGGTCTGCGGGGGTGACGTGGGGTGACGCAGCGGCGGCGCCCGTGGCGGACGGGGGCGGGGCGGGCGTTTCGGCGGCGGGGGCCGGGCGGGCGGGGACGTCCGCCGGCTTCGGCGCCAGCTTGGCCACGGGCGCCGAAGCCATCTGCAAGCGGGTCAGCACCTTGCTTGCCACCAGTTGATAGCCATAACCGGTGAAGTGGATGCCATCGTCGGAGCGCAGCTGCTGGCTTTTCTGTCGGCTGTCGTCGATGCGCGCCATGAAGTTGCCGTCGGCATCCAGGTAGTCCTGGTAGAGGGGCAGGAACACGGCGCCATACTTCTTGGCCTCAGCCTCATACAGGCCGGTCATGAACTTGGCGTCCTCGTTCGTTTCCGGCTTGCGCATGACCGGAAGCCCGATCCACACCGTGGTGACGTGGTGATCCTTCAGCGTCTGCAGCAGCCAATCGATGCGCTGGGTATAGACGTTGGTCCAGCCGGGCGACTTGAACAGGTAGCCCTTGCGGTTCTCATCCCGAACGCCCTGCATGTCGTTGGCGCCGAACATGACGATGGCATAGCCGCCCTCCCCCGCGTCGTCGATCTGCCGGGCGGTTTCGGCCTGCCAGCTGGCGTAATCGGGACGGGTCAGCCCGGCGCCCAATTGCGAATGCCGCACCAACCGGGTCTGCGGCTGGGATTTCAGGCGGTCGTACAGGCCACTCCACACCCCATCGGCCAGGGAATCGCCGTAGACGGATATGGTGGTCTGAACCGGAGCGGCCGGGGGCGGGAGCGTCGCGGGTGGGGCGACCGGCTCAGCGCTGGCGACGGCGGACAGACAAAAGAAAGCGCCAAAAACAATAACTAACCGGCGGTTCATCGAGCGCCCCTGACTGCCGAACCTAGTTAACCAATAGACGACACGGACGGCGCCATTACGACCGCCCGCACCGTCATACCGGGAGTCCCGGCGCCTGTCACGCGCCGGCTAGGGATAGCTCCACCGCCTAGGTGTCACGCCGTGAGGAACAGGGCCTGCTCCTTCTGCCGGCGGGCCGCCAATCCCGGCAGCGTGACCAGCTGGCCATTCACATGCGCCTTGTCCCAAACCAGGAACTGCGCGGCGGCGCCTTGATAATCGCCCTGGTTCAGCAGGCGCAGCAGCGTGGACTGGGTCAGGGCGCCGACCCCCAGGTTGAAGGCGAAATCCGTGAGGGCCGCATATTGGTTATCGGTCAACGGCACGGTCACCGCCGCCATAACGCCATTGCCGGCGGTGGCCAGGTCCTGGGCCAGCAGATCCTGGGCCTGGGCCTCGGTGATGGTCATGCCCTCCGTGACATCGGGGCCCGTGTGGCCGTAGCCGATGGTCAGGTGCCCGGCCGGGCAAAGATAGGCTGTCAGGTTCAGGCCCTCGGACTCTTCGGTCAAGGCAATCCCCGCTGCGTTCACGGCCCTGGTCATTCGCTGCTTGATCTCCTCTTCGGGGCGCCCCGCAAAAGCGGCGCAATTCAGGATTGCCTTTATAAGTACGCTTTACCCGCAACCAAACCAGAAAGCCGATACGGCCGACGTCAATTTGACCAAAGGGCCGGGCGTCTCCATCTTTCGTCCGCCCTCCTTCGTCCGCGTTGGGCGTACGGTATCTCCATTGTATTGTCGGATCCTTAAGGTCCGCCGCCCTGGCTGCGCCCCCCGAGGGAGTAATCCGGGGGCTGCGCCCGAGGGGGTAATCCAGGAATTGGCCTTAGCAAGAAAGGTCCGCCCGCGATGATCCGTCTGCCGCTCCCCCGCCCGCGTCTGCCCCGTTTCCGCCGGGCGCATCTGATCGCCGCGGTGGTGTCCACCCTGGTGGCCCTGCCCATGGCGGCCAAGGCGGAATACGCCTACACCGCCAGCGGCACGATCCTGCGCGCCGGCCCCGGCGGCGGCTATCCGGCCATCGCCAGCCTGCCGCCCGGCGTGTCGTTGAACGTCTATGGCTGCCTTGCCGGCTGGTCGTGGTGCGACGTTGATTTCCAAGGCTACCGCGGCTGGCTCTATGGCGGCAGCCTGCTGTATCCCTACCAGGGCCAGCGGGTTTACCTGCCGCAGTTCGGCGGGGTGATCGGCCTGCCCGTCATCACCTTCTCGTTCAATGAGTATTGGGGCCGCTATTACCGCGACCGCCCGTGGTTCGCGGATCGCCATCGGTGGGAACGCCTGCCGCCGCCCCGTCCCATCTATCGCCCTGGGCAGGACTTCCGCCCCGGTCCGGGCCCCGGCCGCCCTGGGTGGGAGCATCATGATTGGGACCGCCACGACGGCCATCCCGGCCCCGGCCGCCCCGGCCCTGGTGGTCCTGGCCCCGGCCGGCCTGGCCCAGGGGGGCCGGACCATGGTCCGGGGGGACCGCACGATGATCACCGCGGCCCCGGCGGTGGTGATCATCGTGGGGATTGGGACCACGGCCCGCGTCCCTAGCTAGCCGCTTCCTGACCCGCCGTCCCCCGGGCCCCACCTTCCCCCGCGTCCGTGACGCCTTCCGAACGGAAGGTGCGGTAAGCCGACCGCCACGGCGATATCGGCCGGCACCCCCGGCCGGGTCGACAAGCCCGGCGGGGAGGCGATCAGGCGCAGGCGCACCGTGCCGTCGCCGCCGACCGGAACCGCCTCCGCATGGTAGGCCGTGCCGGTGACACGGCCCAGCCAGACCCAGCGCCCCTGCCCATCATCGGCGTAAACATCATGATGGGCCGCAAGGGGGTCAGGTGCCCAGCGGAGACGCACCTCCGCCCGGCCGCCGCCGGCACCGATCGCCCGTGCCTGCGCCATCAGTCCGCGCGGCACCGGCATTGGGACGTCGCCTGGCGCGGCACCGGCATAGACCTCACCGATGCGGACATCCACCACCTGGGGGCCGCCCTTGGCGGCGGCACCCAGCAGCAGGGCCGCGATGGTGCGCCCGTGATACGGGGCCAGGCTCAGCGTCAGGCGCGACCAGCCGTCAGCCAGGTCCTGCCTGGACGCACCGGCCAGGGGCAGCCAGACGGGAGCCGCCGGCCTGTCGGCGAACAGGAGGCCCAGGCGCAAGGCATCGGCCCCCTGCCCCTTCACCACCAACTGAACCACGGGGGTTATGGCCGCCTCCACGGTCAGCGCGGTCTTGTACAGCCATACCCGCGTCGCGTTGCCGGGCCCCAGCGTTCCCGTGACGCCCAGGGAGGAACCGCCGTTGAACGCCGTGTCATAGGCGTAATCGACCGCCAGCAAATCCGCGGCCGACGCACCGGCAGCCCCTGCCAGTGGCTCAACCCGCCATTGCCAGGTGGGCAGGATGTCCTGGATGCCCAGGTTGTACCACGGCTGTTCCGCCACCACCGCGCCATCGACATGGAAGCGGTCGCCCTCGCCCGTGTTGAAGCGGGTGACGAAGGGAAAGGCGCCGATGACCGAACGCTCGGCGATGAAATTGGCGACGCCATAGGTCAAGGGCAGGTTCAACTGGTCCGTGGCCTTGGGGGCCGCCGGGTCATAGTCGGTATAGCGGTGGCGCCCCCGGGCGGCGTTGGGAAGATAGGCCTGCGCCTGGGCGGCATCCGGCGCGTTGTCGGCGGCGGGGTTCTGCGACTGCCCGCTGAAGAACTGGCGTTCCAGAATGCCCAGGATGCGGCGGTCGGAGTGCGCGCCCGGCGGCTCGCCGGGAAGCGCCCGCTGGGTCCGCACCACGCGCAGCACGTTGCGCAGCCCATCCTCCACGCTGTAGACCTGAAGGCCGCCATAGGCGTAGGCGCCGTCGTTGGGGTGGATGACCTGCGGGGCGGCGGCCCCCAGATAGCCGGGCCCAGGATAAAGCTGGAGGCCGAAATAGGCCACGGCGCGTGGATCGAACCCATTGCGCAGGCAATAGGCGCGCACCTCCAGCGGCGCCACCGGCGCGCCGGAGCAGCAGCTGCCCGGCCCGCCATACCGGCTCCACCCCTGGTCCAGCATGGTGCTGTCGGCGTACGCTTGGCCCGGCCGGTCGCCACGGCGGCGCATCAGCCAGTCCATATCGGTGCCGCCGTCATAGAACTGGATATGGAAATCGGTGAGGCCGCGCCGCTTCGCCTCGTCGCGCATGGCGGCGATCCAGTCCAGGACCTGGGCCTCCGCTTCCTCCGTCCCGTTCTCGAAATTCACGAAATAGCCGTCGAAGCCGAAATACGCCGCCAGGTCCACCAGCTTGCGGGCGACCTGGGGCATGGGCACGGCGCTGCCGTCGTAATGGCGGCGGTCGGGCTGGAAGATGGTGCCCAGGGCCAGGGCGCCGTTGCGGTGGGCCACGTCGACCAGCGCCGGGTTGGGGATCATGCCGGTGCCGCGCCAGCCCACGACGATGTCATGGTAGGTGAAGATGCGCGGCACCTGCACGCCGCCCGGAAGCGGGGTGCCGTAACGCCGGCGCATCAGCGTTTCCTCGGAAACGCCCTCCGCCAGGGGGCCATAGCAGTCGGACAGGCTGGCGACACCGGGCACCGGGTCCAATGCAGGATGGGCCTGCGTGGCGGCGAACGGCGCGATGCGGTGGGCGCGTCGCACCTGGGACTGGAAATAAGGCGCGTCGGCATCCGCCTGCGGATCGTACTGCATCAGCGCCTGGAAAGCGTCCCAGCCGGCCCCATCCGGTGTCGAGGGGACGGGGGTCAGGGGATAGCGGGGGGCCCAGGCGCCCCCACCCGGTGGGGCATCGGCCGCGCGGGCGGACAAGGCGGACGACGGCGCCATGCTTCCCGCCGCCAGCGCCGCCAAGGCCAGGGAGGCGAAATCCCGGCGCGACAGCCGGGATGGACCATATGAATGTGCCGACACGGGTGTCCCCCACGCTGCGGATAGAAAAAGCCCCGCGCGGCATATACCGCGCGGGGCCATGACCGGCATCAGAACGAGACGGTGAAGCCCATCTGCACCATGCGGCCCAAGGCGTCATAAACCTGAGGGATGGTGTTCGAACGAGCCAGCGAGATGTTGTACGAGTTGGCCACGATCGGCGGCATCTTGTCCGTCAGGTTGTTGACGGTCAGCCGCAGGCTGATCTGCTCGTTGACCATGTAGCCCACCGCCACGTCGAAGTAGTCATACGACGGGATGGAGGTGAAGGTGGTGACACGGGTGGACGCGTTGGCGCCCAGCGACGGGTCGTTGCTGTTGGCGGCGTTGGTGACGCTGGAAATGTGGCGCCAGTTGAGGGAGATGCTGTAGGCGCCGCCATCGCGCATGTAGGTGCCGCGCAGGTTGTGCGTCCAGGCCGGGAACGGCTGGTTGCAACGGGGGCCGAAGTAGCCGACGCAGCTGGCGGGCAACGAGTTGGGTGTGTCCTGCCCGCCGTTGCGGGTGCTGAGCGAGCCGTTGAAGTCGAAATCGAGATGACCGCCCAGCTCGGCCACCGGCAGCAGGTACTGGGCCTGGAAGTCGTAGCCCTCGGCGAAGGTCTTGTAGTTGTTGGTATTGCCGTAGGTGACGAAACCGGTGCTGGGCGTGCCGCCCCGCACGGTGTCGTAGCTGGTGAGCGAGCCGTCGGCGTTGCGGTTGAAGTGGCTGCAGTAATAGGCGGTGGCGAACAGCGCGCAGCTGCTGCTGTAGAAGTCGTCGTAGTTAAAGCCGATCGAGTTGTCGATCATGATCAGGTAGCGGTCGGCCGACAGGGTCAAACCCGGCAGGAAGCTCGGCTTCAGCACCGCGCCGTAGGTCAATGTGTGGGCCGTTTCCGGGTCCAGCACGAAACCACCCTGGCGCGCCAGGCAGGCGTTGTCGTCGCACTGCTTGATATGACCGTACTGGGCGGCGGTGACACCGGTCAGCTGGCAGGCGGCGAGGCTGGCCGTCGGGTTGCTGCCGGCGCAGATGTCGGGGCCGCCCGAGGTGAAGTCGATGGCCTGGTTGTTCTCATAGATGTTGGGGGCGCGGGCCGCCTTGTTGTAGCTGGTGCGCAGGGTCACGTCCGGCACCGGGGCGTAGGTGCCCTCGATCTTCCACGTGGTGAAGGTGTCCGGGTTGGTGTCGTACTTGGACCAGCGATAACCGCCCTGGGCGGACAGCAGATGCACGAAGGGCTTGTCCTGGACCAGCGGCGCCTGGACCTCGATATAGCCTTCCTTCACGCTCTGGCTGGCCTTGAAGTTGCTGCCGTACCCCGCGTTGCTGACGAAGGCGGCGTCGACGGTGTTATTCTCCATATCCTTGCGGTATTCGCCACCGAAGGCCACGGCCACACCATCATGGGCGTAGGGGCTGGTAACCCCGTAGTGTCCCAGGTCGCCGTTGACGTTGACGGTGGCGTCCCACAGGGTGCCGATCTGTTCCTGCGTGCCGCCGTAGCCGCCCTCATAGAAATTGACCAGGGCCGAGCTGCCGCCATTGGCCACGAAGATGTTGGCCGGAACGCAGTTGGGGCTGGTGCCCGCCACCTTGGCGGCGCAGGTGGGCGTGCCGTTGACGTTGACGACGTTCAGGGAATCGGCCTGGGTCTGATAGACTGGGTTCTCAAAAGCCGGCTTGTAAGTCTTGTCGAACCGGGCGTACACGCCGCCCACGTCATAGTGCCAGGCGTCCAGGACCTTGCCGCGGAAACCGGCCGTGACGCGCTGATTTTCATTCAAATAATAGTCCTTCAGCTGCGCCGTGCTGTCGAACTGGTAGCGCACCTCGGTCGGCATCAGGGTGTTGGTACCCGCCAGGGAACCGCACAACGCCTGCTGTTGCTGCGCCGACATCAGGGGGTTGTTGCAATTGATGTTGTAGGACGACTCACCGAAAACCGAGGGCGAGTAAAGCCGCGATGTGCGGAACTGATTATAGGAAGTGTCGCTGGAGATCAGGTAGGAACTGTAGAACTCGACCGAATCGGTCAGATCATAATTCAGGAACAATCCGCCATTGATGCGCTCATCCTGACGCTGCAGATAATAGTCCTGATAGGAATTGTATCCATAAGTCTGGTCACGAGTGACAAAGGTCGGCGACCCGTCCTTGGCGTTGGAGAACACCTTGCCGGCGTTGTCGCCGGACTGCGGGCTGAAATAGCCGTATTTGGAATAGGTGGAGGTCTGGCAGGATAGCGGGCCGTCGGTGCTGGCCTGGATCAGGCCGCAGGCGGAAAAATCCCGGTCCTTGTACAACACGGGCTCCGTCCGGCGGTAATCGGCGAAGGCGCGGACATTGAGCCGGCCATCGGCGAACGAATGGCCCCAGGCGGCGCTGAAATCGCCACGCCCGCCGTCCCAGGCCTGGCCGTTGGGCGAACCGATACCGTAACGGTCGGCGACCGGCTGCACGATGGTGCGCTGGTTGTAATGGTCGTAAAGGCTGTAGTTGCCGCTGACCTGGAAGCCGTTGAACTCCTTCTTCAGCATGAAGTTCACCACGCCGGCCACCGCGTCGGAGCCATAGGCGGCGGACGCGCCGCCGCTCAGCACGTCGATGCGCTCCAGGAAGGCGACGGGGATGATGTTGACGTCCAGGCCGATGTTGGTCGCCACCCGCTGGCCGTCGATCAGCGTCAGGGTGCGGCCGAAGCCGATGCGGCGCAGGTTGATCTTCTGCGCGCCATCGCTGTCCTGATAGGTCTGCTGGTTGTCGGGCGACACCTGCGGCAGGCGGTTCAGGATATCCTCGACGTTCAAGGCGCCCGACTGCTGGATTTCCAGCGCCGTCACCGACGTGATGGGCGCCGCCGAGGTCATATTGGGCCGCGCCGCGATGTGCGAGCCCACCACCACCACTTCCGCCAATTCATCGGCGCCGCTATCCGCGCCCTGCGCCGTTTGATCCGCCGCCCATGCGGACTGGGCCCCCGTCAAGCCCATGGCGCCGAGGGCAATGCCCAGCGCCACGGTGGATGGGACATATCGTGAAACCATAGTGCGCCCCCTGTTTTGTTTTGTTGCCGTTCTACCGGCATAAACACCCGTCACCGTAACCATAACACTTCTGAAACCAGTTTCAATGCATATATGAAACTGGTTTCACTGATGCGCAAAGGTACGGGTTCGCCGGTCAGACCGTTCCCGGCGCGGGAGGCGGAGTTCCCGGCATCCGCCGCATACGAATTCTTGTTGTGGTCGGCCCCCCTTCCTGTGCCATGAAGGACGCACCGGCTGGATTTGCGGCCGAGGCACAAAGCCTGCGCGACGAAGCAGCGCGGGGGAAATCAAGGGATCGGGAGGGGATTGCATGGTGCCGGTTGCAGGCATGGCCTGGGTCGACTACGCCATCGTGGCGCTGTATCTCATCGGCATCGTGTCATTGGGGCTGTACCTGGCCCGCCGCCATTCCTCGACCGAGGATTTCTTCCTGGCGTCGCGCGGCACCACCTGGCCCGTCATCGGCCTGGCGCTGCTGGCCTCCAACATCTCCTCCACCACGCTGATCGGCTTGGCGGGTGCCGCCTACGGCACCGGCATCTCGGTCTACAACTACGAATGGATGGCGGCGGCTGTCCTGGTGTTCTTCTGCGTCTTCTTCCTACCCTTCCTGCTGCGGTCCAAGGTCTACACCCTGCCGGAGTTCCTGGAGCGGCGGTACAGCGGCCTGGCGCGCAGCTATTTCTCAGGGCTGACCCTGTTCCTGAACCTGGTGGTGGACACAGCCAGCGCCCTCTACGGCGGCGCCCTGCTGTTCAAGCTGCTGCTGCCCGGCGTGCCCCTGTGGCAGATCGTGATCGTGCTGGCGGTGTCGGCCGGCATCTACACCATCGCCGGCGGCCTGCGCGCCGTGATCTATACCGAGACCATCCAGGCCGTGCTGCTGCTGACGGCGTCCGCGATCATCGCCGTGCGCACCTTCCTGAAGGCCGGCGGCTGGGACGCGGTCATGGGCGCCGTCGATCCCGCCAAGCTGTCGCTGATCCGGCCCTTGAGCGACGCGGCCGTGCCCTGGCCCGGCCTGCTGACCGGCGTGCCCCTGCTGGGTTTCTACTTCTGGTGCACCAACCAGTTCATGGTGCAGCGCGTGCTGTCGGCCAAGGATGAGAACCATGGCCGCTGGGGCAGCCTGTTCGCCGGGGCGCTGAAGCTGCCCGTGCTGTTCCTGATGGTGCTGCCCGGCACCGCCGCCATCCTGCTGTACCCCAACCTGAAGTCGCCGGACCTGGTGTTCCCCACCCTGCTGTTCGGCCTGCTGCCCGCCGGCCTGGTGGGCCTGGCGGTGGCGGGCTTCATGTCGGCGCTGATGTCGTCCATCGCCTCCACCTTCAATTCCGCGTCCACCCTGTTCACCATGGATTTCGTGCGCCGCTGGAAGCCGGAGATGCAGGGCGCGGCCCTGGTGCGCGTGGGCCGGATGGCCACCCTGGTCATGGCCGTGGCCGCCATGGCCTGGGCACCGCAGATTGAGCATTTCGGATCGCTGTGGCAGTACCTGCAGGTCATCATCGCCTATGCCGTGCCGCCGGTGATGGCGCTGTACCTGGTGGGCATCTTCTGGCGCCGGGCCAACGCCGCCGGGGCCGCCGCCTGCATCGCCGCCGGCGTGCTGGGCGGAGCGGCCCTGTTCGTGGCCAACACCGTGCTGGACGTGGTCAGCATCCACTTCCTGTACGTCGCCCCACTGCTGTTCGTCCTATGCGCCACGGTACTGGTGATCGTCAGCCTGGCCACCGCGCCCGACGCGGCGGAGAAGTCGGCCGGCCTGGTCTGGACCCCGGCCTTCTTCCGCGAGGAAACCGCCCGCCTGGCGCATGAACCGTTCTGGCGCAACTATCGCGTGCTGGCCGGCCTGTTGCTGGCCGCCACCGCCGCCATCGTCTACACCTTCCGCTGAGAGGCCGGCCCATGGGCGATCCGCTGCGCGTGTTGCCGGCCGGCACCAGCCTCCCGGATCTTAAGGACCCGGAGCCGCGACGCGCATTGCGGGGACGCGCGGCCGATTGCTATCATCCGCGCCCAGGGGAGCACCAAGAGGCCGGAATCAAGGGGATGCGGGTCAAGCGTCCGACATCGTTCGACATCGCCGAACTGGCCGGCGTGTCGCAGTCCACCGTGTCCCGCGCCCTGCGCAACGACGCGATGGTCAGCGAGGACACCCGCCAGCGCGTGGCCCAGGCGGCCCGCCTGCTGAACTATAAGGTCGACGTCAACGCCCGCAACCTGCGGTCTCAGAAAACCAACACCCTGGCCCTGCTGCTGTACGAAGACCCGGTGACCAGCCAATCGCTGATCAACCCCTTCTTCCTGTCCATGCTGAGCAGCATCACCAAGGCGTCCGCCCGGCGCGGCTATGACCTGCTGATCAGTTTCCAACAGTCCAGCGACGATTGGAGCGCCGACTACGCCGCGTCCAAGCGGGCCGACGGCCTGATCTTCCTGGGCTATGGCGATTACCTGCGCTACGTCGACAAGATCAGCCGCCTGGATGAGGTCAGCACCGCCTTCGTCACCTGGGGCCCGGTGGTGCCGGGACAGCCGGGACACTTCATCGGGTCGGACAATGTCAACGGCGCGAGGGAGGGTGTGCGCCACCTGGTGGCGCGGGGCCGCCGGCGCATCGCCTTCCTGGGGGACATCTCGGAACACTGCCCGGAGTTCCGCGACCGCTATCGCGGTTATGTCGAGGCGCTGGGTGAGGCCGGCCTGCCGGTCATCGAGGCGCTGTACGCCGATGCCGCCGCCTCGGAAGAGGTCGGGCACCAGGCCATCCTGGACCTGATCGACCGCGAGGGGCCCATCGACGCCGTGTTCGGCGCCTGCGACCTGCTGGCCATCGGCGCCATGAACGGGCTGCGCGAGCGGTCCTTGCGGGTGCCGGAGGATGTGGCGGTGGTGGGCTTTGACGACATCGTCGCCGCCCCCTTCACCTCCCCGCCCCTGACCACCATCCGCCAGGACACGGCGGCGGCGGGCGAGTTGCTGGTGGAAAACCTGCTGCGCCTGATCGAGGGGCGCCCCATCGAGACGACACAGATCGCCACCAGCCTGGTGGTGCGGGGCAGTTGCGGCGGGCTTTGACGCCGCGCCCGCCATCCCCGGGGCCACAACGGGCCCCGGGGTTGATCAACGCTTACGGCCGGGTCGCGTAGCGCACCGCCACAGGGGCGTAGAGGTCCCAGACCCCGCCATCGTGCAGGGACCGCAGCAGCTTCACATACTCCGCGTGCGCCCAGGCCAGGGGCGTCGCGCTGTCGGTGCCGGCGCCGGCCTTGTAGCCGCGGCCGCCGTCGCTGCCCACGCCGTCCCACACCTGTTCCGGGATCATCAGACCCTGGTTGGCGAAGCGCTCCAGGGCGCGGACATAAGTGGTACGGATGGCCTCTATCTCCGCCGGCTTGGCGCCGCCGGCCTTGGCCGCCGCCAGCGCCAGCTCGTAATGCCCACGCTCTCCGGTCAGCAGGGGCCAGACGCGGCCGCGCTGGGTGGGGGTCATGGTGCCGCTGACGGCGTAGTTGGCGCCGGTCGCCCGGTCCTCACCATAGCCGTCGTTGCCGTAGCGGCGCCAGCCGGGATAGGCGGTGGGATCGCCGGCGAAGTGGAACGTGTACTTGACGCGCAAATTCTCCGGCAGCGCCTCGTCATCCAGGACGGCCAGGCTGGCCTTGATGACGGGATCGCTGGGGGCCCGCACGCCGTAGCGCACCAGCTCCAGGAAGCCGCCGTCGACATAGGCGTCCTCGGTCAGCGCCTGCTGCCCGTTGCGCACCGCCAGAGGCGTGTGGGCGTTGGGTTGGCCCGTGGGGGCGATGCGCAGGTAGTAGCCGGCCCCCTTGCCCGGTACTGGGGAGCCCTTCGACGCCAGCTGGCCATTGGTGGTGACGGTCGCGGCCTCCAGCCCAGCGGAGTATTTGTCGGCGGCGGCGTAGTAGCGCTTCACCGCCGCCTCATCCCCCGCCACGTCTGCCAGCTCCGCCGCCACCGTCAGGCCGGCGATGACCGCCGCGGTGGTGGAGGGCGAATTGCCGGCCTGTTCCTCCCAGCGTTCCTGCTGGGTCACCGGCGGGCGGATGGTTTCCTTGTTCCAGCCGATGCCCACGGTGCCGCCCTTGACCAGGAAGTCGGCGGCGGGCTTCACCATGCCGTGGTAGAGCGCCGTCACGTCGGCGTCGCTGATGACGCCGTTGCGCCACAGACGCCAGGCCAGCATCAAGGGCATGGCCGTCTGGTCCAATTGCACGCCCACCCATTCGGGCGTGCCGTCCACGTGGGTCTTCTGCAGGAACCAGCCGCCATCACCATGGTTCCCCGGCGTCTTCGGGCCCACCTGGATGGTCTTCAGGTAGTTCAGCGCCGCCTTGGGCGTGTCGGTGTCGCCCAGCGCCAGCAGGGCCATGGCGCACTGGTAGAAATCGCGCGGCCACACCGCCTTGTAGCCCGTCTCGGGCTTGTCGGCCTTCTGCGTGTCGCCCCAGGGCGCGGAGAGGGAGGCGATGAGCGCGCCGGGATGGGTCTTGTCCTCCTGCGCCTTCAGCACCAGGGCGCTGGCGTAGAGCAGCTTGCCGCCATCCATGGCCACCTTGGCCAAGTCCGGCAGGGGCGCCAGCTTGGCCTGGTACCCTTCCCAGCCGGCGTCATAGGCCGCCAGCACGGCATCGTGCCCGCGCTTCAGCGTCGCCGTGGCGGCGGCATCCGCCGCCTTGGCGCTGTCGCCGAAGCCGACGACGATGTCGAAGGTGGCCTCCCCCGTCACGGGCGCCAGAGCGCCGGCCAGGGCCACATTGCCGGCCTTATCGCCGGTGGTGGTGTAGTCCGCATCCAGCTTGCCGGCCTTTTGCAGCTGGGTCAGCCCGTCGGAGGCGCCGACGAAGCCCACGCTGGCGGCCTTGAAGCCCTGGGCGGCCTTCACCACCAGATGGCGGTTGCCCTCATAGGCGTGCAATGCGCCCTCTGCCACGTCGGCCTTATCGCCACCGCCGGTGCCGGCCATCTGCGGGTCCACCAGCAGATAGGGGGTGACGGTGGCGCCTTTCAGCGCCCGCACGGTCACACGCACCATCAGGGTGTCGGCGGCGGGGTCGGTGAAGACCTGCTTCTCGATCTCGTACTTGCCGTTCTTGGCCTTATTCACGACCTTGTAGGCTAGCGAGCGGGGGCGGCCGGCGGAATCCACGTCCAGATAGCTGGTGGTGCTGTCGGTGTCCTTGTCCTCCACATCCAGGAAGCCCTCGCCCTGGATGGCGACCTTCAGTTCACGCAGCTGCACCTCATGGATCAGGCCGTACATGGTCTCGGTGACCACGCCCTTGGCCAGGGAGAACCAGACGCGCGACGGCACGGCCTTGCCCGCCTGCGCATCATAGGCATGGTAGGCCGTGCCGATGCCGGTCTTGCCCGCATAGGCGCCCGTGGCCGACTGCCCCGGCGCGCCCGGCGCCACACCGGCCAGCGCCGCGGTTCCCATGGTGGAGGCCAGCAGCACCGCCACCAGCGCCATGGCCCGTTTCCGTCCCATCGTCTTCTTGTTCGTCATTCCATCACCAGGCTTGAAAGACAGCAGGGCCCACTGTCCCCCGCAGTGCGCTGCACAAGGCCTTGAATACGTATGGGAGGCGAAAGGGGGAAGCGGGAAATACGTATGCGGACACCCTCCCGCGGATGGCGCCATTTCCCCGCCCCATTCTCCAAGCGCAGAAAATCAATCCCCCTGGCGCACCAAGCGACGTACCGCTTGTTTTTCAAGCATGGGAACAATCACTGTCAATTCCGGCATGTGATTGCGGGAAGAAGAGCTCAATTATTTAAAATAAATAATCTGGTGGCGCCGCAAGAACTGGAACAAGAGCAATTCTTAATCTGTGGAATTGGAAAAATGCCAAATATAAAGCAGCAAAGCGCGGCGAGTGCCGATAAAGAATCAGGATTATTGTCAAAATTCAGAATACGCGCTCGCATTATAATAATTGCTGCGGCACCAACGGTGCTCTTGCTTGGGTTCCTTATACCATCAGTTCTTAAGGAATACAGGGAGCGGATCAAACTGGCCTCAGTTCAGGAAGCCGTGACCATCACTGGAACAATTGGCGACCTAGTTTCAGCCCTGCAACTTGAGGCAGGCTTGTCGGCGACCTACGCTTCCAGCGCCGGCAGAGACATGCGGACTGAACTGGCAACGGCGCGGAAAGCCACGAACACCGCCATTAAAAAGCTGCAGGACGCGGTCTCGCAAGGTGGCTTTCGTAAAAGCGAAGGCCGAGCAGCGGACGCCTATGCCATCGCGGAACGGAACATCGACCAGATCGATGCCAAACGGGCGGCCATCGACTCCCTATCCATGTCCCTGGATGATCTGAATGATTTTTACACCTTCGGTCTGATTGGCAAATCGCTGGATGTGATCGAACAGACAATGCCCTTGATCGATCAAGGACGGTTGCAGATCATCGCCCAAGCGTATGAGAGCATTGTTTGGCTCAAGGAGATGTCTGGCGCCACCCGGGCCAATGCGGTACCTGGTTTCACGACGGGCAAGTTCACAGCCGACCAGCTGAAGCGGGTCAGTGGGTTCTATGGCAAACAGCGCCTCTACAAGGCGCGGTTCGAGGTGTTCGCATCACCGGACCAGCAGTCGCGCTACCGTCAGACGGTGACCGGGCCTGATGTCGACAGGGCGGAGTCTTTGACCAAGGCGGTCGCCGAAGCCACCCCGGATACCGACTTTTCCGGAAAGATAAAGGTGGAGGAGTGGATCGGCATCACCTCGGCCCGCATTTCCCTATTGGGCAAGGTCGAGTCCAGCCTTCGTGATGACCTTGTCGCATCGGCCCAGTCCCTGGTCGACGATTCAAGCCGATCGATCTACCTGTCGTCCGGGATCAGCATAGTGGCGCTTTTGGGTAGCGTCATCCTCGTCTCATTGGTTGGCAACAGCATAAACCTTCCCCTGTCCTCGTTGACGCAATCGATGACCCAACTGGCCGCCGGACGGCTAGACGCCCCGGTCTGGTACTTCAGGAACAAGGACGAGATCGGCGAAATGGCCCGCGCGCTGGAGGTGTTCAAGCAAAACGCCCTGGAGCGGTACGAACTGGAGGCCAGGGAGAAAAGAGAGCAGGAGAAGCGGGAACAGCGGACCCGGACCGTCGAGACATTGACGACCAACTTCGACAAAAGCGTTTCGACCATGTTGGAGACCGTGGCTAGCGCCAGCACCGAACTGGAAGCGACCGCCGCCTTCTTGTCGACCTCGGCAGAACAATCAAGCACCCAGGCGACGACGGTGGCGGCGGCGGCGGAGCAAACGTCGGCCAATGTCCAGACGGTAGCCACGGCGACCGATGAACTGTCGTCCTCCATTGCCGAGATCGCTCGCCGGATGACCGAATCCGCGCGCATCGCCAACGCCGCTTCCGACAAAGCGGCGCACGCCAATCACTTGGTCGCCAACCTGGCCACGGCTGCGGAGCGCATTGGTGAAGTGGTGAAGCTGATCAACGACATTGCCGCCCAGACCAATCTGTTGGCCCTGAACGCCACCATAGAGGCGGCTCGGGCCGGAGACGCCGGCAAAGGCTTCTCCGTCGTGGCGGGGGAGGTCAAAAGTCTCGCCAACCAAACCGCGCGGGCGACAGACGAGATCAGCCAGCAAATAACATCGGTTCAGGAAGAGACGAGAAACACCGTCGCCGCCATTCAAGGCATCGCAGGTATCATTGATCAGATACAACGGATCGCGACCGATATCTCCTCCGCCGTGGAGGAGCAGGGCACGGCCACCCGGAAAATTGCTCGCAACGTGCAGCAGGCGGCCCAGGGAACTCAGGCCGTCAGCGGGAATATCGGCGGCGTCTCACAGAGCGCCGCCGCCACCGGCAGCGCCGCGCAACAGGTGCTGTCGTCTGCCGGCCAATTGTCCATGAATGCCGAACTGCTGAAACGCGAGGTGCAGGACTTCCTCGCGTCGATGCGCATGGCGTGACCGGGGCGCGGTGACCAAGCACCGCGTGGCAGCGCCGGCTGATGAAGACGGTGATCCCGGCCATGGGTCATGGCCCTTCCTTACGGCCGCGACAGCACCAGCCCGCCGAAGGGCGGCAAGGTCCAGCCCTGGGTGCCCGATTGCGGCGCGCCCACACTGTCCACCACCGGCCAGTTCGCCCCCTCTGGTGTTGTCCAGGCCTCGGGTCCGAAGTTGAACAGGCACAGCAGCGTCTCATCCCCATGGCTGCGCTCGAAAGCCAGCACACGCTCGCCCGCCTCGATGAAGCGCATGTCGCCCACGGCCAGCGCCGGGTGCGCCTTACGCAGGCCCAGCACTCGGCGGGTCAGCGCCAGGTGGGACTGGGGGTCGGCCTGTTGCCGGTCCACCGCCATGGCGTCATGGTCGGCGCCCACGGGCAGCCAGGGCTGGGCCGAGCTGAAACCGGCGTTGGGGGCGCCGGACGTCCACGGCATGGGCGTGCGGGCGCCGTCGCGGCCCAGGGTCAGGGGCCAGTTGGCGATGGCCTCGGGGTCCTGCAACTGCTCGAACGGGATGGCCACCTGGGTCAGCGCCAGCTCCTCCCCCTGGTAGAGGAAGATGTTGCCACGCAGGGTGACCAGCAGCAGCGCCGCCATGCGGGCGAAGGCCGCGCGGTCCTGGGGCTGGGCCCAACGGGAAACGCAGCGCGGCGCG
Source organism: Nitrospirillum karajorum (assembly GCF_036348415.1). NCBI lineage: Bacteria > Pseudomonadati > Pseudomonadota > Alphaproteobacteria > Rhodospirillales > Azospirillaceae > Nitrospirillum > Nitrospirillum karajorum. Next base: position 1,267,326 of record NZ_JAZBQB010000002.1, on the reverse strand, counting down.
TCGTGGTTGGAGAAGGCCCAGCTGGGCCAACCCAGGCCGGGCTCATCCGGCCACAGCGCCAGCGCCTTGCGCACCAGGGCCGGGGTCAGGGTGTCGGCATAGAGGAAGCTGAAGTCATAGGCGCTGTTCAGCCGCGTGTTGCCCGCGGTGAAGGCCTTCATCTCGCGGTCGGCACCGGGGCCGCCCACCTCCGCCACCGTGAAACGGTCGCCGCCGTAGCTGTCCAGCACGCCGCGGATACGCTCCAAAAACTTCGGGATGTCCGGGTGGGACATGTTCCTAGTGTGCAGCTGGAAATCGAAGGGACGGGTGCGCAGCGCGTGCGGGTCGGGGTTCACTGGATTGTCGGTGAAGGCCGGGTCGTGCATGGAGAAGTTGATGGCGTCCAGGCGGAAACCGTCCACCCCCCGGTCCAGCCAGAAGCGCGCCACGTCCAGCAGGGCGTCCTGCACCACCGGATTGTGCACGTTCAGGTCCGGCTGCTCGGTCAGGAAGTTGTGCAGGTAGTATTGGCCCCGTCGCGCGTCCCAGGTCCAGGCCGGGCCGCCGAAGACGGATTGCCAGTTGCAGGGCGGGCTGCCGTCGGGCTTGGCATCGGCCCAGACGTACCAGTCGGCCTTGGGATTGGTGCGGTCCTGGCGGCTTTCCTGGAACCAGGCGTGCTGGTCCGAGGTGTGGGAATAGACCTGGTCGATGATGACCTTGAGGTTCAGCTCATGGGCCCGAGCCACCAGGGCGTCGAAATCGGCCAGGGTGCCGAACAGCGGGTCGACATCGCGGAAATCCGACACGTCATAGCCGAAGTCCCGCATGGGGGAGGTGAAGAAGGGCGACAGCCAGATGGCGTCCACCCCCAGGCTGGCGACATGGTCCAGATGCCGTGTGATGCCGGGCAGGTCGCCCACCCCGTCATTGTTGGCGTCGGCGAAACTGCGCGGATAGATCTGGTAGATCGTGGCCCCGCGCCACCAGGGTCGGGGGCCGCCCGGTCCGGTATGGGTGGGGTGTTCCATGGTCATGAAGCCTCTCCAGATGCGCAGACAACGTAATCAAGCGGGGCCAGCTGGACAGCATAGCTGCCAGGGGCGGTAGGGGCAGGGCCGCATCGGCCATGCAGGGCGGTGAAACTGGTCCATTGGGCGCCAACCTCGACCTGGGCGGCCACCGGCTGGGTCCCGGTGTTGACGGCCACCAGCACCTCCCGCCCCGTCGTGGGATCGATACGGGACACGGCGAACAGCCCTGGCTTTTCGCTGGCAAAGCGCAGGACGCTACGGCCATGGCGCAGGGCGGGTTCCGCCGCGCGCAGGCGTGCCATCTCGGCCAGGGCCTTATAGAGGGGATGGTCGGGGTTGAAGCTGGGGGTGGCCGTGGTGGCGGTGGTGCCCACCAGGCGCTCGGCGTTGTAGGACGCGACCCGGCTGCCGAACATATCCTCGCGCCCCGCGCGGTCCTCCCCGCCGCTGAAGCCCTGCTCATCGCCGGCATAGACGACGGGCACGCCGCGCTGGGTGAACATCAGGGCGTTGGCCAGGATGACGCGCTTCAGGATCTCATCCTCCCCCGCCTGGGGGAAGGCCTTGCGGACGAAGAAGGCGAAGCGGCCATGGTCATGGTTGCTGACGAAGGTGGGCAGTTGGCGCGCCGCGTCCGCACCCCCCTCATACAGGGCGTCGCCGTCCAGCATCAGGGCCAGCCGGTCGGTGCCCTTGGTCCCCGCCACGGTGTCGATCACGGCACGGCGGAAGCCGAAATCCAGTACGGCCGGCAGCTTGTCCACCCGCGTATGCCGCGCCAGGACGGCGACGCGGCCATCGGTGTCCGCCACCTCGCCAAAGATATGGAAATGGGGAATGCCCTTGGCCCTAGCACGCTCCAGCATGGCGGGCACGAAGGCTTGCCAGAATTCCGGATTCACATGGCGGGTGGTGTCGATGCGGTAGCCATCGATGCCGTAGCGGTCGATCCAGGCGCCATAGATGTCGATGAAGCCCTGCACCACGGCCGGGTGCTCCGTCATCACATCGTCCAGGCCGCCGAAGTCGCCGTAGAGGGAGCTTTCGCCCTTGAAGGTCGATTCACCGCGATTGTGGTAGTAGCGGGGGTCGTTCAGCCACTCCGGCGCCTTAACATGCCGTTCGGCCTCGGGCACGACGGGGGTATAGGCATAGGCCGGGTCCGTCAGCCGGGCGAAGTTCTCCGCCGTCTGGACCTCATCGCCCATGAAACCAGCGTTGATGGACGGGCCGATGGGGCCGCCCTTGCGGGTGTAGGGATAGTCGGCCTTGGAGCGGTAGGGGCAGGGCTTGGCCCGCCCATTTCCCGAGGCGCATTCCTTGTACTGGATGACGTCGGCCGTGTGATTGATGACGATGTCCAGGTAGACCTTCATGCCGCGCGCGTGGGCCGCCTCCACCAGGGCCTTGAAGTCGTCATCCGTGCCGAAGTGCGGATCGACGTGGGTGAAGTCGGTGATCCAATAGCCGTGATAGCCGGCGGACTGGTGGCCGGGCGCCCCCTGCACCGCCTTGTTCTTGAAGATCGGCCCCACCCACAGGGCGGTGGCCCCCAGGCCCTGGATATAGTCCAGGCGCCGGATCAGCCCCTTGAGATCGCCGCCGTGATAATAGCCGCTGTCGCTCGGGTCATAGCCGGTCACCGACCGGTCACCGGTCAGCCCGCCGCCCAGGCCACCCGTGTCATTGGCGGGGTCGGCGTTGTCGAAGCGGTCGGGCAGCAGGAAATAGACCACTTCATCTTCCGCCAGACGGTCGCGGTAGTCCGCGGCGCGCGCCGGGTTGGGCCCGGCCGACAGCAAGGCGCCAGCGGCGATGATCAGGGTGGTGGAAAGCAGCGCCAGGCGGCGGCTGAGGGGTATCATGCGGTCCTCGTCAGGCTGTCGGACTGGCAGTGGCGGGCGATGAAGTCGGCATGGGTGGGCATGGCGTCCACTTCGCGCGCCACCGCCGCCTTGATGTCGGCCAGGAAACGGCGCAGGTCCTCCTCCGACAACTGGTCGGCCAGGGGGTGATGGTCGTGCGGCCAGACGCCCTGCCCCAGGAAGACGTGCAGCCAGCTGACCTCGCTGAACAGTTCGTCATGGTCGCGGGCGACACGGCCCAGCGCCTGGAAGACGCGCATGCGCCGCGTCAGTTCCTCGGGCACCGGCCGGCCCCGGCACTCTCGCCAGAAGGGGCTGTCGGCGCGCTCCGTGGCCACATAGTGCAGGATGATGAAGTCGCGGATGCGCTCATACTCGATGGCCGAGGCCCGGTTGAACTCCTCCGCCACGGCGGGATCCAACGTGTGGTTGGGCAGCAGGGTGATGAGCCGGGACAGGGCCGACTGCACCAGGTGGATGCTGGTGGATTCCAGCGGCTCCATGAACCCGCCGGCCAGGCCCACGGCCACGACGTTGCGGTTCCAGAAGCGGCGGCGCCGGCCGGCGGTGAAGCGCAGCGGACGCGGATCGGCCAGCGCCTCGCCCTCCAGGTTGGCCAGCAGGGTGGCGGCCGCCTCGTCATCGCTGACATGGCGGCTGGAATAGACATAGCCGTTGCCGGTGCGGTGCTGTAGCGGAATGCGCCACTGCCAGCCGGCGGGCCGCGCGGTCGAGCGGGTGTAGGGCGTCAAGGCAGCGGCGGACCCATCGTGCGCGCAGGGCACGGCCCAGGCCCGGTCACACGGCAGCCAGTGCGACCAATCCTCGAACCCGGTGTTCAGCGCCTGCTCGATCAGCAGGCCGCGAAAACCGGAGCAGTCGATGAACAGGTCGCCCTTGATGCGCGTGCCGTCCGCCATCTCCACCGCGTCGACGAAGCCGTCGTGCGCGCGCAGGACGGTGCGGACGATCCTGCCCTCCGTCCGGCGCACGCCGCGCTGTTCCACGAACCGGCGCAGGTATTGGGCGTACAGCCCCGCGTCGATGTGGAAGGCGTAGGCCAGCGGCTCCAGCGGGCTTTGCCGGCGCGGATCGGGCCGTGTGAAACGTCCGCGCCGGGCCGCCACGCTGTTCAGGATGTAGGGCTCCCAATCGTCCGTCACGCCCAGGCGGTGGGCGCGCAGCCAGAAGTCCTGGAAGTGCCCCAGCCCCAGCGCGTGGCCGAAGGCGCCGAAACTGTGCAGGTAGCGGTGGCCGGGCCGCAGCCAGTCCACGAACTCGATCCCCAGCTTGATGGTGCCCTGGGTTTCGCGCAGGAAGTCGTTTTCATCCAGGCCCAGGGCGCGATTGAACACGCCGATGGGGGGGATGGTCGCCTCGCCCACGCCCACGGTGCCGATCTCTTGCGATTCCACCAGGTGGATGCGATGGCCCCCGGAGCCGCCGCCGGGGCCGAGGATATGGCTGAAAAGGGCGGCCGCCATCCAGCCGGCGGTGCCGCCGCCAACGATGACGATGTCACGGAGGGGGGCGAACGTCATGGCCTGTCTTCCAGGTCGCTGTTGCCGGTACGTCCCCACCGGGGCGGGGAAAGGGTGAGGCGGGCCCCGGTTCACCTGTATCTGGGAGCCACCAGGGCCTGGGCCCGCCTCACGAGGGCTCGGGGAGAAAGGCGAGAAGCGCCCGCCGGCTGGGAGGCCGGCGGGAAACCTCACCCTATCGGCTCAGTACTTGTAGGAAGCACCGAGCAGATAACGAACGCCGTACTTTTCGTACCGCCAATTCTGTGTGGTATCGCCGTTGTAGTAGGTGATGACCGGCTCATCCGTCAGGTTCTGGGCCTGCAGGACGATGGACAGGCCCTTCAGGGCGCCTTCGCCGAAGTCATAGCTGACCTGGGCATCGACCAGGGTTTCCGGCACCGCCATGTCGAACTCGCGGCCCTGGCCGAAGCCCGTCTGTTCCGACAGATAGCCGGAGCGGTGGGTTACCGAGACGCGGGCGCCGAAGCCGCCGTTCTCGTAGTAGAGCGTGCCCTGTTCCGTCCACTTGGAGTAACCGGCCACCGGCAGCGTGCTGTTACCGCTGCCCACACCCTGGGAGCCCGCCTGCAGGTCGGTCTGCGTCCAGCCGGCGGCACCGTTGATGCCGAAGCCGCTCAGCTTGGACCACACCATGTCCAGCGGCACGGCGAACGCGGCTTCCACACCCTCGATCATGCCGCCGGTGCCGTTCACGGGCACGGTGACATAGCCGAAGTTGGTGGCCGGCGTGGCGGCGGAGTTGGGGTTGATACCGGTGAAGTCGGTCAGCGTGCTCTTGTTGTAGATGTTGTTTTCCAGGTGCTTGTAGAACGCCGCCAGCGACAGGTAGCCAGCCTTGTTGAAGTAGTATTCGTAGGACAGGTCGACGGCGTCGGCGTACCAGGGCTTCAGGTAGGGGTTGCCGCCGTTGCCACTCCATGGGCCGTTGTTGGGGTTGGAAATCCCGGCCTTGGAGGCGTCGAAGCCATAGGACAGGTTGGCCTGCATCTGGTCCATGCGGGCCCGCATCATCTCACGGGCGGCACCCAGGCGAATCTGGTGGTCCGGGTTGGGCAGGACGAAGGCCAGGTTAAGGCTGGGCAGCAGGTCGGTATAGCCGACGCCCAGGGTACGGTCCTGGTACTTGTTGGCGGCGACGATGGCGACACCGGTGGACGACTGGTCGGTATGGACCAGTTGCAGGCCAACATTGCCCATGACCTTCACCGCCCCGACATTCCCATCCAAGTCCGCCTTGACGAAGCCGGTGGTGACCTTCTCGGTCACGGTGTAGTGGCTGTCGCTGGTGCAGTTGGCGCGGTACTGGGCGCAGGGCACCAGGCTGTAGACGCCACGGGATAGCAGTTCCACCGGGTTGTAGGCGACGGTGTTGCCCAGGCCGATCCAGCTGAGGTCGGCGGTGCCCACCATGGCCCAGGACGGGATGGCGGCGCTGGCGCCCTTCACCCCGGTCAGCGGATCGACCGCCGCGGTCAGGTTGGACGTCAGGGTGACGTACCATTCCGGCTGATAGTATTCCTTGTTGCGCTCGGTGTAGTTCACGCCGATGTCGATGTCCTTGAGGAAGGCGACCTCGTGGAAGTCCTTCTTCAGGTCGCCCCTCAGCGAGAGCAGATCGTCGTGCACCCGCGGCTTGTTCAGATAGCCGTTCTGGGCATAGGGGGTGGTGCCGCCGTTCCAGTTGTTGGGATCGGTCAGCTTGATCAGGTTGGGATCGGCGTAATTCAGGTTGTGGGTGTACTGGTACCCGGCCTCATTGGTGCCGACATTGGTGAACCCGATGGTGTCGGTGGCGCCGGACGACCCGCTGGAGCCGGTGCCGAAGTAGGATTCGAAGCGGGTGGTGGTACGGTCCGCCAGGCTGTAGCCGGCGTCCAGGGTGCCGGTCCAGTCGCCCTTGGTGTACTGGCCGTTCCAGCCCATGGAGTACAGGTCGGACTGGGTGGAGCCCACGTCGCTGCGGCCCACGCCCTTCACGCCGCTGAACGCGCCGCTGGTGATCATGTTGCCAACGGTGGTGTAGCCGGGCAGCAGCGCCACGGCCGGCTGCGCGCCGTTGGCGGAGCCGTTGCCCCACTGCAGCGGCATCTCGATGCCACGCTGCCACTGATAGTCCTGGTAGTGGGTGTAGAAGAAGTCCAGCGACGTGGTGAAGTTGTCGGTGGGCTTGTACTGCACCGTGCTCATGATGCCGGTGCGGTTGAACTCTTCGGAGTTGGCGCGCACCTCGTCACCGCCGATGACATAGCTGCCGTTGGACAACTGCGGGTAGCCCCAGACGCGGGAGGTTTCCTGCTGGGTGGGGGAGTTCAGGTGCGCGATGGACAGCGACACGCCCAGGGTGTCATGGGCGAACTGGTCGATGTAGGTGGCGCTGGCGCGGTAGCCCTTGTCCTCGCTGTCGGAGTTCAACTTGCCGATGGAGGTCTGCTCATACCGGGCGGAAGCGGACAGCACCCGCTTGCCGTAATCCAGCGGGCGCACGGTCTGCAGGTCCACGGTGCCGGCCAGGCCCTGGGCGGTGAAGCCGGCCTGAGGGGTCTTGTAGACCACGGCGCTGCTGATGATTTCCGAGGGGTACAGATCGTATTCGACGCTGCGGTTGTTGCCGGTCGACACCTGCTCGCGCCCGTTCAGGGTGGTCAGGGTGAAGTCCGGGCCCAGGCCGCGCAGGCTGATGACCTGGGCGCGGCCGTCGACGCGCTGGGCGGCCAGGCCGGGCAGGCGGGCCAGCGATTCCGCGATGGAATTGTCCGGCAGCTTGCCGATGTCTTCGGCCGAGATCGCTTCCACGATCTGGCTGGCGTCGCGCTTCGCCTCGATCGCCGATTCCAGCGAGTGGCGGAAGCCGCTGACGACGATTTCCTGCATGTCATCGGTGGTGGCGGCATCCGCCGGCGCGCTTTGCGCCATCGCGGTGCCGTGCATCAACAGCACCGCGGTGCTGACACCCAGGGCCAGCCTGGCGGCCAGCGCGATCTTCTTATCCTTCATGGCACCCTCCCCTTAAGTCTCGCCTTCGAGCGGGCCGTTACCCGGCCCAGTTGCTGCTGTTTCTTGAAAGCGCCCACCCCGCGGATGGACACCCCCGGGTCGCCCCGGCATGAACGAGGGCCTTGACGCCCCCGGTCGGCGGGGCGCCACGCACGACGTCATGAATGTCACGGTGTGGATCGGCGATGGCTCAGAGGGGACGCTGCCAAGGCCTTCGCGGCGCCCGGCCCGTCATGTCACCCTGATCGCGCATCATCCTGGATGGGACGCCTTGGCGCCCGGCCCCGTATCCTCCCGAATTTGTGACGATCATAGTGGGGGCCGGATTTTTGTAACATAGCCCGCATACGTATGTGCAACGATCCAGTAACGGGCGCATACGTATTCAGAATGCAAGGTTTGCTTAACCAATTTTGCTTTTGTCGGGCAAGTAATCGCTTTCGCAGGCGCACAATTTCGCCAACCGAGCCCTTGGATTGCGATTGCAGGCCCCCCTAATTGCGATAAGCGGGAGAGGCACGGGGAAGCGATCACGACATAGTCGTGTCCGTACGGTCTACGCAGGGTGTCGCGCTGGTGGGGCCGGGTCGTCTGCCTTATCATTCGGCGCTTTAACCAGCTTGCCCATAAGCCCGTGGCCCGTCCTGGACCCCGCGGGCCCATCCGGAGGGAAACCATGACCAAGTCCATTCTGCGTGCCGCGCTGGTGTCGGCCGCGACGGTGACCGCCGTCGGCGCGCCGTTCGCGGCCCTGGCGGCGGCCGCCCCGGTCACCACCACCATTCACCTGATCACCGCCACCGGCGTGGGCCCGGCCATTGGCACCATCACGGCCACCGAGGGCAGCGGCGGTCTGGTGCTGACGCCCAAGCTGACGGGCCTGACGCCGGGTGTGCACGGCTTCCACCTGCATGCCAACGCGTCCTGCCAGCCGGGGGAAAAGGATGGCAAACCCGGCGCCGGCCTGGCCGCCGGCGGCCATTTCGATCCCGCCAGCACCGGCAAGCACCTGGGCCCGACCGGGGACGGCCACAAGGGCGACCTGCCGCCGCTGACGGTGACGGCCGATGGCAGCACGGCCCCCGATCCGCTGACCGCGCCGCACCTGACGCTGGCCGACATCGCCGGCCACGCCTTCATCATCCACGCGGGTGGCGACAACTTCTCCGACACGCCGGAGCCCCTGGGCGGCGGGGGTGGCCGCGTCGCCTGCGGTGTGGTGGGCGAGAAGTAGCCGGAGCCGGTTCCGGACTTGTAACAAATCCTGATACGGCCCTTGTTCCCCAGCACGCGCCCTGCCTATAGTCATAGGCATAAAGGCGGGTCGGCAGCGATACCGCCCATGACAAAACCGGGAGGGTGCTGGCGGGGGGACAAGGGCCGACACGGCCGTCGCATCCCAGAATCCGTTCCGGTACCCCCCAGGGAAAACGCGGGGGCGTGATGGCGGAGAGCGGGACAACCCGGATGGACGTGGATGATCAGGCGCGCGGCCTGAACGCGGCGGCCGTCCGCGCCATGGCGGCGGGCCAGCCCGCGCGGGCGCTGGCCCTGCTGGAAGAGGCGCTGTCCTTCTCGCCGACCCAGGTGCCGCTATGGCTGAACCTGGCGGCGGCCCATCGCGCCCTGGGCGAACCCCTGGCCGCGCTGGCGGCGTTGGACCGGGCGCTGGCGCTGGAGCCCCGCGCCTTCATGGCCTTGCTGATGCGCGCGTCGCTGCTGGACAGCATGGGCCACGCCCGCCAGGCGGGGGCGGCGTATGGCACCGCCCTGCAACTGGCGCCGCCGGACACGGCGCTGGACGTGCCCACCGCCCGCGCGGTGACCCGCGCCCGCGAGCGCCACGCCCAATACCTGTCCGAACTGGACGGCTTCCTGAAAGGGGAGATCGACGGTGACTTGCGCCGTTGCCAGAGCGGTGAGGCGCGGCGCATGGCCCGCTTCGTCGATATGGCGCTGGGCCGGGCCAAACCCTATCACCAACAGCCCGCGCAGTTCTTCTATCCCGGCCTGCCCGCCGCGATCGAGTTCTTCGACCGCGCGGAGTTCCCCTGGCTGACGGAGTTGGAGGCCGGGACCGACGCCGTGCGGGCGGAGCTGTCCGCCGTCCTGCGGGACGAGGACGACCCGAGCCAGTTCGTGCCCTATATCGCCTATCCCGACGGCTTGCCCCTGGACCAGTGGGCGGAGCTGAACCATTCGCCGCGGTGGAGCGCCTTCCATTTCATGCATTACGGCCGGCCGCACGCTGAGAACCGCGCCCGCTGCCCCCGGACGGCGGCCTTGCTGGACACCATGCCGCAGCCCCAGGTGCCGGGCAAATCCCCCGCCGCCATGTTTTCCGTGTTGAAGCCCCGCACGCGCATCCCGGCCCACACCGGCGTGTCCAACACGCGACTGGTGGTGCACCTGCCCCTGGTGGTGCCGTCCGGCTGCGGCTTCCGCGTGGGCAACGAGACGCGGGCATGGAAGGTGGGCGAGGCGTGGGTGTTCGATGACACCATCGAGCATGAGGCCTGGAACGACAGTGACCAGACCCGCGTCATCCTGCTGTTCGATATCTGGCATCCCCACTTGAGCGCGGCGGAACGCGAGATGATCACCCAGGTCATGACGGGAATCGACCGCTTCAACGGCGACCTGCCGCCGGAGGATGGGGCCGGCGGCGGCCTGTAACGAGGACGCCGCCTTTTTAACCCACGGTGTCGGCGGCGGATGCGCCGGTGGGTACCCGGGGCGCCTTGCGGTTGCGGTTCACCACCATCTCATCATGCAGCACGGTGATGATCCCGCTGCCGGTACGCACGAACAGGCCCGGCACGATGGCATGCACCAGGCACGCCATACCCCCCAGAAGCATCCGCACGCCAAAGGAGGTCGCCACCAGGGCGTGCTCGCCATAGCTTTCCTGGACCGAACTCGGATGGTCGATGAACAGCTTGCGCAACATGGTCCCTGCTTCCCTCATCCAGTGCCGGCCGCTCACGGGCCGCCTGCCGCCAAGAATAACGCAGACTGGCTTGAGAAAAATCCCCAACTGTCCCACAGTTTCTGGGAACTTTGTTGATTTTATCCCAATATGCCGGCGAATTATGGAACACCTTGATAAAACGGACATCCGCCTGCTGCAATTGCTGCAGGAGGACGCGTCGCTGTCCATCGCGCAGTTGGCGGAGACGGTGGCGCTTTCGACCAATGCCTGCTGGCGCCGGGTGAAACAGCTGGAGGAGGCGGGGGTCATCCGCCGCCGCGTCGCCCTGCTGGACGCCGATCTGCTGGGCTGTGGCATCACCGTGTTCGTGGCCATCCGCACCAACCAGCATAATGAGGAATGGCTGGAGACCTTCGCCCGGGGCGTGGCCGAGATTCCCGAGATCGTGGAATTCTATCGCATGAGCGGCGACGTGGATTACATGCTGAAGGTGCTGGTGGCCGACATCCCGCATTATGACCGGGTCTACAAACGCCTGATCAAGGTGACACGCCTGACCGACGTCAGTTCCAGCTTCGCCATGGAACGCATCAAGTCCACCACCGCCATCCCCCTGCCCCCGCCCAGACCTTGAGCCCCGGCGGGCGTGACCCCGCGGGTCACTACCAGAGTGGGCATACGCCTAAGGCAAGATCGCCAAGGCGGCGTAACTGCGGCATGGTCCGCTTTTCACGAAGCCCGTCCGCGTGTGTAGCGCGGAGGGCTTTTTCATGAGCGGTCGGCGCGCCATTTTGGGTACAGGCGCGCATCGGGGTGAGGGGCGCGGGCCGTGGAAATGCTGCTGCGACAGCGGGTGCGACTGGCGGGGCTGGCGGCCCTGGGCGGGATCGTCGCCCTGCTGTTGATCATGCAATCCATCTTCGCGGAGGTGGTGAGCAGCGAAAAGTGGGTGAACCACAGCCACCAAGTCCGCACCACCGCGGTCCTGGCGTTGAACCACATCCTGTCGGCGGAATCGTCCCAGCGGCTGTACCTGCTGGTCCGGGGACCGGAGGCGCGGGACCACTTCCAGGGGTACCGCGACGATGCCACCAACCAGTTGCTGGCGTTGAGCACCCTGGTCAGCGACAACCCGGACCAGACCCGCCGGGTATCGACACTGACGGCGCTGGCCAATGCGCGGTTGGACGCCCTGCAGGTGCTGATGCAGACGCCGGCCGGAACCCCGCCCGACAGCATCACGGTGGAACGGGGCGAGTCCCTGATGGCCGAGGTGCGCGAACAGGTGGCCGTCATCGATGGGACGGAGCAGGCGCTGCTGGTGCAGCGGCAGGGCCGGGTCGCCACCCTGCGCCTGCTGTTCGTGGCCGGCAGCGTGGTCATCTGCCTGGTCGCCGGCGGGCTGGTATGGCGCCTGTCCAGCGGCGCCATGACCGAGGCCGACCGGGAAAGCCGCATGCGCCAGCAGCTGCAGGAGATGCTGGACGAGAAAGGCCGCCTGCTGCGAGAGATCAACCACCGGGTGGGCAACGGCCTGTCCATGATCGGCACCCTGCTGCAATTGCAGACGCACGACACCAAGGATCCCCAGGCGGAGCGCGCCCTGGCGGAGGCCCGCACCCGCGTGCTGGCCATCAACGAGGTCCACAAGCGCATGCTGCAGGCCGAAACGGTGGATGAGGTGGAGTTCGGCGCCCTGCTTCCCGCCTTCTGCCGGGAAGTGGCGGCGGAGTACGGCGCCTTGGACCGGGTCCAGGTCACCAGCACGCCCGTATTGCTGCCGGTGGAAACGGGGGTGGCGCTGGCCCTGATCCTGAATGAGATGCTGACGCCCACCCTGCGGCGGTCCGACCAGTTGTCCAGCCCGGTGACCCTGGGCCTGACGGTCGTGGACAACCGCCTGTCCTGCATCATCGACGACCCCAGCGGCCAGTTGCCGGCCGACATGGGGGCCGCCCGCCTGGCCGGTATCGGCATGACGGTGGTGCAGGCGCTGTGCCGGCAGATCGGGGCGGAAATGGCCTTCGACAAGGCGGGCACACAATTCTACATTTCAGTCACCGTGCCCAAGGCCCGCAAGGTGCGGGCGGCCTGACGCGTCGCCGCGGCGACAGAGTCACCCCGCTAATCATTTGAGAAATCGGATCCGCAACGATCCGCTATACCTCTGCGCCTGTATTTTCCGGCAGCTTTCGCTATGATGGCGGCGCCCTGAGGATTGGCCGGGAAAGGTACGACGGCTTGCCACCCCACTACCTGAAGCTGCACGCCAGAGGCTTGCGGGCGCGGCTGCAAATCCTGTTGCTGGTGGTGGTGGCGCCCCTGACGGCCCTGTCCATCGCCGATTATGGCGCCCGACGGTCGGAGGCCGTGGCCGCCGCCCAGGCCCAGGCCCTGAGCCTGGCACATGCCATCGCCGGACAACAGGCCTTGCTGGTCACCCAGGCCCGCAACATCGCCGACACCCTGCTGAGCGAAAGCGCCCATCTGCCGTTGGACCAATGCATCCAGGATGCGCGGCTGATGAAGCAGGCGCATCCCTGGATCAACAACGTCAACCTGATGAGCCCGGACGGCCAGGTCTTCTGCTCGTCCGCCGAACGGCCCTTCCAGAATTTCGGCGACCGTGACTATTTCCAGGAACTGCTGGAAACCGGCCAGCCCACGATCAGCGACTTCCTGATCGGTCGAACCAACGGCAAGCCCATCATGGTGGTGACGCGGATACGGGCCACGCCCAGCGGCGGCGTCGACCAGGTGGCCGGCACCGCCATCAATCTGCAATGGCTGGAGGATATGGGCCGCCAGATGGTGGCACGGCGCCACGCCGTTTTCCTGGCCGTCGACCGCCATGGGCACCTCCTGGCTCGCTATCCCGAGCAGGACACGGCCCTGGGCGCAGGCGGCGCGCGGCTGCCCCTGATCGGCACCATCCTGGCCACACCGGACGGCACGGCCGACATGGCCGACCTGAGGGGTGAGAAGCAGCTTTTCGGCATCGCCAGCGTGGGTGACACGGGGGCCCGGGTGGCCGTGGGCCTGTCCAAGGCCGAGGTGCTGGCCAACGCCAACATCGACTTCCGCCGCAACCTGGTGGCGGTTCTGGCCATCACCCTGCTGGCCTTCGCGCTGGGGGTCGCGGGGCTGGAATTGTCGGTGCTACGCTGGCTGCAGACCTTGGGCGACGCGGCCCAGCGCATCGCCGCCGGCGACCGTGCCATTCATCTCGACAGCCCCGGCAGCGGACCGGAACTGGAAGCGGTGGCCCAGGCCTTCAACGCCATGGCCGACGCCGTGGCCCGGCAAGAGCAGGAACTGATCGCGCGCGAGGAACGGTTCCGCGACCTGACGGAAGTGTCGACGGACTGGTACTGGGAAACGGACGAAACCCACCGCTTCACCTATATTTCGGACGGAATCCGGTTCGTCGGCATGGATATGGGCCAATTGCTGGGCCGTACCCGGCGTGAGCTGTCCGCCGATGCCGACGCCACCCATTGGGCGGTTTATGAGAGCTTCCTGAACAACCGCGTTCCCTTCCGCGACTTCAGCTATTCCGTACGCGGTCCCGATGGCGGGATGCTGCACCTGGAAATCTCCGGCCGGCCCTACTACGGGTCGGATGGGCAGTTCCGCGGCTTCCGCGGAATCGGCCGCAACATCACGCCCCTGGTGGAGGCGCGCCAGCGCCTGCAGGATCGCGACCGGCTGCTGACCGCCATCCTGGAATCCATAGACCAAGGCATCGTCGCCTTCGATGCGCAGTTGCGCCTGTCCATCCGCAACCACCAATTCCTGGACCTCATGGACATGAAGCCGCAGGACTGCCTACCGGGCATGCCCCTGGCGGAGGTGGAAGCGCTGTTGACGGATCACGCCGCCGCTCCCCTGGTCGGCATGCATCCGCAGGGCCCCGTGGCCGGCCAAGAACCAACCGCCGATCCCGGGACACCGGACGGCATGACGCCGGTAACCTACGAACTGACCCGACCCGACGGCAGCACCCTGGAGGCGCAAGCCATCCCCATGGCGGGCAGCGGCTTCGTCGTCAGCTACCGGGACATGACGGTGCAGCGGCGGCAGGTGAGCGACCTGATCGACGCCCGTGACCGGCTGGCGGCCCAGGCGCGGGAGCTGCGCACCCTGGCGGAGGAGCTGGACGCGGCCCGGCGGGCGGCGGAGGCGGCGAACGCGGCCAAGTCCGACTTCCTGGCCAATATGAGCCATGAGATCCGCACCCCCATGAACGGCGTGATGGGCATGGTGCAGTTGCTGCAGGAAAGCCCGCTGACCACCGACCAGGCGGCCTACACCGCCGTCATCCGCGACAGCGCCGACGCCTTGCTGTCCATCATCAACGACATCCTGGACATCTCGAAGCTGGAAGCCGGCCGCGTGGAACTGGAGGAGGTGCCGTTCGCCCTGGCCGACGTCACCGCCGGGGTGATGGCCATCCTGGGCCCCCGCGCGAGGGACAAGGGCATCCGGCTGGAAACGGTGGCGACCGGGGCCCCTCCGGGTCATTATCGGGGGGATTCCCTGCGCCTGCGCCAGGTGCTGCTGAACCTGGTGGGCAACGCCGTGAAGTTCACGGAAAAGGGATCGGTCGTGCTGGAGGTCGACGTGGGCATCGCCCAGGATGACAGGGCGCCGCTGAATTTCGCCGTGCGCGACACCGGCATCGGCATCAGCGCCACGGCCCAGGCGCAATTGTTCCGCAAGTTCGGCCAGGCCGACACATCCATCTCGCGCCGCTTCGGCGGGTCCGGCCTGGGCCTGGCCATTTCCCAGCGCCTGGTGGCGCTGATGGGCGGCGCCATCCATTTGGAAAGCGCCCTGAACCAGGGCAGCACCTTTTCCTTCACCATCACGTTACCGCTCGTTCCGGCCAAGGACATGCCCAAAACCAGCCCGCCCCCAGCCGCGCCCCAGGCCCCGCCACCCCGCGCCGGGCGCAGCCCGAAAACCACGCGCCATGGCCTGCCTGGCGGGGATGGCGCCCACCTGCTGGTGGTGGACGACAACGGCATCAACCAGACCGTGGCCAAAACCATGCTGGAACGGCTGGGCTATCACGTCACCCTGGCCGGTGACGCGCGGACGGCGCTGGACCTGTATGAACGGAACACTTTCCAGGCCGTGCTGATGGACATCCAGATGCCGGAGATGGACGGCGTGCAGGCCACCCAGCGCATGCGCGCCATCCAGCAGGCGACGGGCGCCCCCCGCACCCCCGTCATCGCCATGACGGCCAACGCCATGGCCGGCATGCGGGAGGAGTATCTGGCCGCCGGCATGGACGACTACATCGCCAAGCCTTTCGCCCTTCCCACCCTGGCGAACACCGTGGCGCGTTGGGTGGGAGCGGCCACCCCTGTCGCCGCACCGCCGCCGCCAGCAGAACCAGCGCCAGCGCCCGTCCACGAACCGCCGGTGCTGGACCCGGCGCCGTTGCGGCAGTTGGCGGAGCTGTTGGACACGGACACCCTGGCGGACCTGGTCATGTCCTCCGTGGCGGAGTGCGAGGCGCGGGTGGCCACGCTGGAGACGCTGGCGGCCACCAACGACACCGACGCCATGGCCAAGGCCGCCCACACCCTGATCGCGACCGCCGGCGATATCGGCCTGCGGCAAATGCAGGCCCAGGCCACGCGCATTCAAACGGCGGCGCGCGCTGGCAAGGCGGAGGCGTGCCGCCCCGATATCGCCGCCCTGGCCAGCACCCTGCCCGCCGGAATGGCCGCCGTGGCCGCCGTGCTGAAACCGCTGCTGAAAAAAGGACGAGACGGGACGGCTTGACCGAAAGGGATCAGCCCCGCTGCTCCCCCGCCCACCATTCGTCCGCCGTGGGCAAGGTGCCGTAGCTTTGGCGCAGCGCGTTGGACCAATGATCCCGGACATGCTGGAAATAGCTGTCGGTTTCGGTGATGCGGCGATGGATGCGCAATTGCAGGTCGTCGCGGTGATAAACCGCGAGGTCGATGGGCATGCCCACCGACAGGTTGCTGCGCAGGGTGCTGTCCATGGACACCAGCACCAGCTTCACCCCATCCTGCACCGGCGTATCGTAGGAGACGACGCGGTCCAGGATGGGCTTGCCGTACTTGTGCTCCCCGATCTGCAGGTACGGCGTCTCGGGCGTGGCCTCGATGAAGTTGCCGGGGGAATAGATCTGGAACAGGCGCATGCCGCGGCCCTTGATCTGCCCGCCCAAGAGGAAGGAGGCATCGAACCCCACGCCCTGGGCCTTCATGGCCAGGCCGTCGGTATCGTAGACGGCGCGAATGGCGGCGCCCACCAGCTGGGCCGCGCGGAACATGGACGGGACGGTGGCCAGCGTTTCCGGCTCCGCATCGCCGATGGAGACGCCTTCCTGCAGGCGGTTCACCACCGACTGGCTGATGGATAGGTTGCCCGCGGAGAGCAGGACCATGCAGCGGTCGCCCGGCGTTTCGAAGCGATGCATCTTGCAGAAGGTGGAGATGTTATCGACACCGGCGTTGGTGCGCGTGTCCGACAGCATCACCAGCCCGGCCTTCAGGAACAGGGCGACACAATACGTCATCTCTTGGGCCTCGACATCGCGGGCGCCGGCCCTTGGGCTGGGCGGCGTTTTTCTTCAGATGAGGGACGGGCGGCCCCCCGGACAGGGGCCTATCCCGATGCCCCCTCATACCCCGAAACCCGGGGCCGCGACCAGGGGGCGCGCACATTAAGTATTGGCGACGCCCCCGCCGGCGCAAGAAACGGCCCTACCCCGGCCCCTGTGAGGGGTCGGGGCGATCAGCGGACGTTCAGGTAGAAGCCACTGATCTCCTGGCCCAGGCGCAGCATGTCGTCGATGAACTGCGTCAGATACTCATGCAGGCCGAACTGGAAGATATCCTCCACCCGGCCATAGCGCAGGCGGGCGTGGATTTCGCCCGCCAGGCGATGGCATTCGCCCCGCTGGCCGCCGTAGCGCACGGCCATCGCCTCCAGCAGGTCCACCACATGCGCCAGGCAGGCGACCAGGGAACGGGGCATCTCCGGCTTCAGGATCAGCAGTTCCGCGATCAGCCAGGGCTTCAGCCGGTCATGGTAGACCCAGTGATAGCTGCGCAACGCCGACACGGCTCGCAGGATGCTTTGCCACTGGTAGTAATCCAGAACCCCGCCCACGCCCTCATGGTCCGGCAGCAGGACGTGATACTTGACGTCCAGGATGCGGGCGGTGTTGTCGGCCCGTTCCAGCAACGTGCCCAAATGGGTGAACAGGTAGCTGTCGTTGCGCAGCATGGTGTTGGCGTAGCTGCCGCAGAACAGCAGGGAGCGTTGCACCACCCAGTCCATGAGACCGGGCAGGCTGTCCGCCGCCAGGCGGTCGGCCTTCAGCGCGCGGGTCTGCTGCCACGTCTCGTTCAACGCCTCCCACGTGTCCACGGTCAGCGCGGTGCGGACGGCGCGGCCGTTGCGGCGGGCGGTTTCGATGCAGGACACGATGCTGGACGGGTTTTCCGGGTCCAGCACCAGATAGTCCAGCACGAGCGAGGGCACGACCTCGCCATGCTTGGCGAGGTAGCCGGGTTCCGTGCCCACGGCGATCAGGGTGGAGCGCCATTCATTGCCCGGATTGTCCAGGGACAGCGACATGTTGGACATGCGGTTGCCCACCTGAACCAGGCGCGCGACACTGGCCGCCCGCTCCATATAGCGGGCCAGCCAGAACAGTCCGTCTGCGGTACGGCTCAGCATTTCTCGTCAGCGCTCCAGTACCCAGGTGTCTTTGGTGCCGCCGCCCTGGCTGGAATTCACCACCAGGGAGCCCTCGCGCAGGGCGACACGGGTGAGGCCGCCGGGCACCACCCGGATCTCCCGCCCGTTCAGCACGAAGGGCCGCAGGTCGACATGGCGGGGGGCGATGCCCTGCTCCACGAAGGTGGGGCAGGTGGACAGGGCCAGCGTGGGCTGGGCGATGTAGTCGGCCGGCCGGGCCTTGATGCGGTCGGCGAACACCGCCCGGTCGGCGGCGGTGGATTGCGGGCCGATCAGCATGCCGTAGCCGCCCGAGCCGCGCGTTTCCTTCACCACCAGTTCGTGCAGGTGCTCCAGCACGTACTTGCGATCGTCATCGCGTTCGCAAAGGTAGGTGGGAACGTTCAGCAGGATGGGCTCTTCCCCAAGATAGAAGCGGATCATTTCGGGGACGAAAGGATAAATCGCCTTGTCGTCGGCGATGCCGGTGCCCACCGCGTTGGCCAGGGTGACCCGGCCGGCGCGATAGGCCGCGAACAGACCGGGCACGCCCAGCGCGCTGTCGGGACGGAAGGTCAGCGGGTCCAGGTAATCATCGTCGATGCGGCGGTACAGCACGTCCACCCGCTTCGGTCCCTGAGTGGTGCGCATGTAGACGAAGCCCTCGTCCACGAACAGGTCGCCGCCCTCCACCAGTTCCACGCCCATCTCATCGGCCAGGAAGGAGTGCTCGTAATAGGCGCTGTTGTAGGACCCCGGTGTCAGCACGGCCACGGTCGGCGCGTCCCGGCAGGCCGGCGGCGCCACCGACTTCAGCGTGTCCAGCAGGTCTTCCGGGTAATGGGAGACGGGCGCCAGCTTGTGCATGCCGCAGAGATCGGGCAGCAGGCGCAGCATGGCCTCGCGGTTCTCCAGCATGTAGGAGACGCCGGAGGGTGTGCGGCAGTTATCCTCCAGCACATAGAAATTGTCCGGGTCGAGGCGGACGATGTCGATGCCGGCGACATGGGTGTAGGCGCCCGCCGGCGGCAGGAAGCCCTGCATCTCCGGCCGGAAGCTTTCATTCCCCAGCACCATGCGCTCCGGCACTTTGCCCGCCCGCAGGATGTGGCGTTCGCCATAGACGTCGGCCAGGAAGGCGTTCAGCGCCTTGACCCGCTGCTGCAACCCCAGCGACAGCCGGTCCCATTCGGCGCGTGCCAGCACCCGCGGAATGATGTCGAAGGGAATCAGCCGTTCGGGATCGCCGCCCTCGGTATACACCGCGAAGGTGATGCCCACGCGCCGGAACAATGTCTCCGCCTCGCGGCGCTTCAGTTCCAGTTTGTCGGACGGCATCTCGCGCAGCCATCGTTCGATGTCCGCATACGGGCCGCGCACCTCATCCGACATGCCCATTTCATTGAATGGACCGTCTGCTTTCGCCATAAAACCCTTCCCCATCGGTAGGCCCGACTGTGTGATTGAGCAAGAGCCACGCCAACTTGGCCTAGCCAAGGAATTGCCCAGGAAACGGGCGCGGGACCGGGGATCGCAACGCCCCGACGCCCAATCCGCAGGCAATGCCCGGCCCGTCATCGCCCATAAATTGTGCAGCAACCATATCGGACAGCCCATGGGCCGTCACTCGCGCCCCGGATGGCGGCATCTCCACGCGCACTCCCTCCTCAACGCGCGCCCGGCCGGTGGCACAAAGGCGCGCTTATCCTTGGCAGCCTTCAATCGGATAGGCCCTGCGCCAGGTCAAGCCCCTGGCGGAACAGTCAAAAGAAGTTCATTTCGCCCGCCCTGGTTTTCAAGCGGCGGATGCTATCGCTTAAGCGAGGTCGGGGCGGCCCATTTCGTCTAGAAACGCGCTAGCCGCGCGGCTTAGCCCCCGTCCCGCATGGCGGACCAGGGTGAAGGCGCGGGGCGCCAAGGCCAAGCGCACGGGGTGCAACAGCCCCACCTCGATGCTGCCGCTGGCGACGGACGCCGACAGGGCCGCCGCCCCGCCGCCCGCCTCAACCGCCGCGCGAACCGCCTCGTTGGAGGGCAGTTCCAGGGCGATGCGCAAGGCGCCGGTGTCGACGCCCAGGTCCGCCAGCGCGGCCAGGAAGGCGGAGCGGGTGCCCGACCCCGGTTCCCGCATGATCCAGGGCGTTTCATGCAGCGCCGCCGCCGGCACCGCCTCCCGGAAAGCCCAGGGATGATGGGGGGCGACCACCACGACCAACTGGTCCTGCGCCACCTGGTGGGCCGACAGGTCCGGGCTGTCAACAGCCCCCTCGACAAAGCCGAGGTCGGCCGTGCCGTCCAGCACCGCGGCGGCCACCTGGGCGGTGTTGCCGATGGCGAGATCCAGGTCCACGCCCGGATGCCGCTCGCGGAAGGCAACCAGGTGGCGGGGCAGCCAATAGCTGGCGATGGTCTGGCTGGCCTGCACCCGCAGATGGCCCCGTTGCAGACCGGACAGCTCGGCCAGCGCCCGTTCCGCCCTGTCGGCCTGCGCCAGCACGGCCTTGGCCTCCGCCAGGAACAGGCGCCCGGCCTCCGTCAGCGTGATGCCGCGCCCGACGCGATGGAACAACGCCGCCTGGTAGCGATCCTCCAGCGCCGCGACCGCGGCACTGGCCGCCGACTGCGCCAGGTTCAGCGCGCGGGCCGCCTGGGTCACGTGCTGCCGTTCCGCCACGGCCACGAAGATGCGCAACTGTTCCAGCGTCAAGGATGAAGCCCCGTCAGTGAGGGAGCCGCCGAAAGCGGCGGCTTCAGCGCCACTGTAGCGCAGGCACGAAGCCGGTGGCATCCGGGCGCTGCGCTACGAATGACGTCAGGTCGGGGCGACGGGGCCCGTCACGCCCACACCGTCACGATCAGCACCAGGCTGAGACCGGCGATGAACAGGCTGGCCAGGGCGCCCAGGGCCAGGGGGGCGAAGCCCTTGGCGGCCATGCGGCCGACGTGGGTGTGCAGGCCCATGGCGGCCAGGGCCAGGGTCAGCAGGCTGGTGGTGACGCCGGGGGCCCAGTCCTTCACCACGGCGGGCACGGCGTGCAGGCTGTTCAGGGCGACCAGGGCGACGAAGCCCAGGATGAACCACGGCATGGGCATGGGCTTGCCGCCCGTGCCTTCGCGGCGGCGGCGCAGGGCGCCCAGGGACAGCACCAGGGGGGCCAGCATGGCGACACGGGTCAGCTTGGCCACCGTGCCGAACTCGCCCGCCTGCTGGCCGGACTGGAAGGCGGCGGCGACCACCTGGGCGATTTCATGGATGGAGGCGCCGGCCCACAGGCCGATGGCCCGGGGCGCCAGGTGCAGGGCCGCCCCCAGGGCCGGATAGCTCAGCATGGCGATGCTGCCGAAGACGGTGACGCAGGCGACGGCATAGGCCGCATCCTCATCATCCGCCTGGGTGACCGTGTTGGCCGCGACCACGGCCGAGGCGCCACAGATGGAGGTGCCGGCGGCGATCAGTTCCGCCAGGGGGGCTGGCACGCCCAGCCAGCGTCCCACCGTCTTGGTGAAGACAAAGGTCGCCACCAGGCTGAAGGCGATGATGGCCACGCCCGTGGGACCCACCGCCGCGACCTGGGCGGCCGTCAGCTGAAGGCCCAGCAGGGCCACGGCGATGCGCAACAGGCGCTTCAGCACGAACGTCACGCCAGCCTGCGTCGCCCTCGGCAGGCCGACCGCGCTGCGCAGCGCCATGCCCACCACCACGGCCAGGATCATGGGGCTGAACAGCCCCAGGGCCGGCACGCGATGCAGGGCCAGGCCGGCCGCCGCCGGGATGAGGCAATAGCCCAGGCCCGGTAACAGGCGGGTGGCGGAGACCAGGGCGGGCCAGCGGGGAGCGGCGATGTCGGCGGTATGGGCCATGATGCGATGCCTTGATGAAGAAAGGGCGCGGTCCTGTGACTGGACCCGCGCCCCCTGAACATCGCTATTTCACACAAACCATTCCAACGGATAGTTCCGCTGATATTGATCTGATTCTTGGATCAATCGGCGGCAACCTTGCGGTGGTGGTGCCCCTTGGCCGCGACCTTGGCCTTGCCGGCGTGGCCCGCCACCTTGGCCGCCTTGCCGTGGGTATGGCCCTTGGCCGCCACATGCTTGCCGGCATGCTTGCCAGCATGGGCGGACGCCACGCGCCGGTGGGCGGCGGCATGGCCGCGCCGCTGCACCGGCGCCACCGACGCGTGGGCCACGCGGGCGCGGCCGGCATGGGCGACGCGGCCGGTGCCCCGGGCGCGGGCCACCCGGGCCAGGGGACGGCCGGCGGCCAGGGCCACCAGCTTGGGATCGGTGTCGCGGTTGGCGAAGGCGTTATCCAGCAGGGTCTCCATCAGCTTGTCCCGTGCCTTGGCGCTGCTGCCGCCGAACACGACGCCGAACAGGCGGCGCCCATCATGCACGGCCGACGACACCAGGTTGGAACCCGAGGCGTTGGTGAAGCCCGTCTTCATGCCGTCCATGCCCGGGTAACGGTACATGAGGCGGTTATGGCCGGTGAGATGCCGGCCCTCGAAATCGAACTCACGCGTGGCGAAGTAGTGGTAGTCCTGGGGGAAATCGTGATGCAGGGCCATGGCCAGGCGCGACATGTCGCGCGCCGTGGTCACCTGCTCCCGATCCGGCAGGCCGGAGGCGTTGCGGAAGACGGTGTTGGTCATGCCCAGCTGACGGGCCTTGTCGGTCATCATGCGGGCGAACACCGACTCGCTGCCGCCGGCCAGCGCCTCGCCCACCACGGTGGCGCCATCGTTGGCGGAAATGACGATCATGCCCAGGACGCAATCCTTGACGCTGATGGTCTGACCCACCTCCAGCCCCAGCTTGGTCGGTTCCTTGTTGGCGGCGTTGCGCGACACCGGCAGCTCATCCTCCCAATGCAGGCGCCCCTGGTGGATGGCCTCGAAGGTCAGGTAGAGCGTCATCATCTTGGTCAGAGACGCGGGATGGTTCGGCTCATCCGGGTTGACGGCGTTCAGCACCGCCCCCGTGCCGCCATCCACCACCAGGGACGCGTAACCCGCCTGCGCCGGGTGCGGCACCGCCAACCCGGCGACAACCGCCCCGATCGTGGCGATGACAGCCCCCAGCCGGCCAAGAACACGCCGTGCCGCCCCTATCGCCCCCTCAAATCCCACTGTGCCGCTCCTCTCGCCCCTGGCGGACCCATGCCCCCCTCAGCCCAAGGGAAAGCACGCGATCCGCTCGTCCACATAAGGGCCGGGGCCACCCGCGGCCCCGGCTTTTCGAATACTGGCCTAGGGGTAGAAGATTCGGCGGAATCTGTCCAGGTATTGGGGAGGATAAAGATGACGCAACAAGATAAAGCGTGAATCACGCGTGTGGCGAGGACTCTGCCCCCAACCCACGCCACGCCATTGCGCATCCGGCCCCATGCGGCCATGGTCATGAGCAGGAGGCCCCGACCCATGGATCCGATCCCCGTTCCATCACCCTGCGACCCGCCCAGCCTCTGGCGCTATTGGCGGCCGGAAAGCGATCCTGCGGTCCGGCCGGCGATGGTCGAGCTGGGCACGGTGCGCGGGCGGGAGGTCGCCCTGGCCACCCATTTCCATGCGGAGGACCAGATAACCCGGGTCCAAGCGGGCGTCCGCCGCTTCGTCATCGGGGGCGCGCTGGTGGAGGTCGCCGCCGGCCAGTCCCTGCGCATTCCGGCCGGGACGCCGCACCGGTCGCTGCCCAGCCCCGCCGGAGTGGTCTGCACCAATTTCTACCTGATGCCGGGCAGTCTGCCGTTGACGGAGACGCCGTCGGCCCCCTGGGAAACGATAACCCAGGCGGCCCATCGGGCGGGAATGAGCCGCGAGGGGTATTCCCGCCGCTTCAAGAGGCTCCACGGCCTGCCGCCCCAGGAATTCCGCCTGCTGGAACGGCTGAACGCCGCCCGCGGCCTGCTGCGCCAGGGCGAGGCCATCGCCGCCGTGGCGGCGGAGGCGGGGTTCGCCGACCAGAGCCATCTGGGTCGCTTTTTCCGCCGGATGTTCGGCGTGACGCCCGGACGCTATCGCGCGGGCTGAGGTCACACCCGTTCTATAGGGCCACCCCCTCCCCTGCTATCGCTGCGGCATCGTCCCCGAAAGAAGGTCGCCGGCCATGCCCGCCCCCGCCATCCTGCTGTCCTGCCTGTTGGTTATCGCCGCCGGCGCCAGCCTTGCCGTGCAACAGGTGTTGAACGCCAACCTGCGGGCCGCCCTGGGGTCGCCGTGGTGGGCGGGCTTCACCAGCTATCTCGTCGGCATGCTGGCCATGCTGACCGTGGCGATGGCGGCCCCGGGTCCCCGGCCAAGCTTGGCCGCCCTGCGGGGTGCCGGCTGGCCGGCCTGGACCGGCGGGCTGTTCGGCGCCGCCTTCATCGCCACCGCCATCCTGATGATTCCCCGGCTGGGGGCGGCCACGGTGCTGGCCCTGATCGTCGTGGGGCAGATGCTGTGCGGCATGGCGATCGATCACGTCGGCGCCCTGGGCATAACGCCGCACCCGGCCGGCCCCCTGCGCCTGCTGGGGGCCGGCCTGTTGGTGCTGGGCGTCCTGCTGGTGCGCCGATAAGGCCAGCCGTCGGCGCCGCCGATGCCGAGATATCGCAAAGCCCGATTTTACCGCCCGACCCGACCCCCACTAGTTTAGGGGCGCCATGGTTCGGAGGCCGGCGGGAAAAGCCCGCCCCGGATAGGGCAGGAGGATAACGGAGGGGCGCCCGCGCCCGATCCCCAGGGAGGATGTTTGACCATGGCTTCCGAAAATCGGACGGCCGGCCTCGCGCAAGGGCTGGCGCTGCTGCTGCCCAGCACCATGTCGGTGATGGGCGTCGTCGTGCTGGCGCCGGTGCTGCCCCAGATGCTGGACCATTTCAAGGACATGCCCCAGGCCGATTACTGGGTGCCCCTGATCCTCACCACGCCGGCGCTGTGCGTCGCCCTGTTCTCCGCCCCCGCCGGCTGGCTGGCCGACCGCTTCGGCCGGCGCGGGCCGTTGATGCTGTCCATGCTGCTGTACGCGATCTGCGGCGTCGCCCCCCTGGTGCTGGACAATTTCTGGGCCATCCTGGCCAGCCGCGTGGTGGTGGGCGTGACGGAGGCCGCCGTCATGACCCTGACCACCACCCTGATCGGCGATTATTTCAAGGGGCACCAGCGCGAGAAGTGGCTGGCGGCGCAAACAGCCGTGGCCTCCGTCGCCGCCGTGGCGCTGTTCGTCATCGGTGGCGCCCTGGGCAGCATCAGCTGGCGGGCGCCCTTCGTCGTCTACGCCAGCAGCCTGCTGCTGCTGGCCGGCATCCATTTCTTCACCTGGGAGCCGGAGGAGACGGAGGACGTCATCCTGCATCCGGAGGCGCACCGCAACGTGCCCTTCCCCTGGGCCCGCCTGGGCGGCATCTGCGCCATCACGGTCTTCGCCGCCGTGCTGTTCTACACCGTGCAGGTGGACCTGTCCCTGGCGCTCACCGGCCGGGGCATCACCGATCCGGCCGCCATCGGCGGCATGACGGCGGCGGCCAGCCTGGCGGTGCCGGTCGGCACCGTCGTCTTCCAGCGCCTGTCCGGCCTGCCGGTGGCCGTGCTGCTGTTGATGGCGTTCGCCCTGTGCGGCGCGGGCTTCACCGGCATGGGGCTGGTGACCGGCCATGGCTGGCTGCTGGGTTCCGTGGCCCTGGCGCAGTTCGGCTGCGGCCTGATCCTGCCGACCCTGCTGACCTGGGCCCTGCGCGGCCTGGCGTTCGAGATCCGCGGCCGGGCCACGGGGCTGTGGCAGGCGTCGTTCTTCGTCGGCCAGTTCCTGAGCTCCTTCGTCGTCACCACGCTGACGCATCGCTTCGGCGACGTCTTCAGCGCCTTCCTGGGCCTGGCCATCGCCAGCGGCGTGGCGGCGGTCCTGGCGCTGGCCGGTGCGACCTTGGCCGCCGGCCGCACCCGCAAGGTGCTGACCGTCTGATCGTCGTGACGGAAGGGGGGCGGCCCTGCCGGTCGCCCCCCTTCGGCCGCCCCTTTCTCAAACGCCCAATATGTCGGCCACGGCCTCACCGATGGCCAGCGACGACGTCAGGCCAGGGCTTTCGATCCCGAATAGGGCCACCAGTCCGGGCAGCCCATGGACATCCGCCCCGTCCAGGCGGAAATCGGGCTGCGCCTCGCCAGGACCATGGATCTTCGGCCGCACGCCGGCATAGTCCGGCACCAGGGCGCCATCGGGCAGCCCAGGCCAAAAGCGGCGGATATAGCGGTAGAACCCATCCGCCCGGCCTGGATCGACACGGTAGTCGGGCGCGTCCACATATTCCAGGTCCGGCCCAAAGCGCCCCTGCCCTCCCAGGTCGCGGCGATAATGCACGCCCAGCGCCCCGGGGATGGGCGGTGGATAGACCAGGCGCCGGAACGGCGCCCCGCCTTGAAGCGCGAAATAGCTGCCCTTGCCGTAATGCGCCTTGGGGATCAAGTTGGCGGGAAAGCCCTCGATACTGGCGGCCACGTCCTGGGCCGAGAGACCGGGCGCCGTGACCAGCAAGCGGGTGGTAACGGCGTAGGGGTCACGCCCGCCGGTGCGGACGCTGAAGCCCCCGCCGTCCAGCGGCGTCACCCCCAGCACCGGCGTCCCGGTGACCACGGCACCGCCCCCGCCCTCGATCTCACCCCGCAGGGCCACCATGTAGCCGTGGCTGTCAAAGATGCCGCTTTCGGGGGAAAGAAGGGCGGCGACGGCGCGCAGCTCCGGTTCCAGCGCATGGACCTCGGCGGCGGACAGCCAGCGCATGCCCTCCACGTCGTTGGTCTGGGCCTGCCGCAGGATGCCCTCCAGCCGGGACAGCTCGGCCGCCTCCGTCGCCACCACCAGCTTGCCGCACTTGTCGTAGGTGACGCCGTGGACATCCAGGAAGGGATAGAGCAGGCGCCGCCCGGCGACGCACAGCCGGGCCCGCAGCGAGCCCGTGGGATAATACAGGCCGCCGTGGACGACCTCCGAATTGCGGGAGGAGACGCCCTGCCCGATGGCCTCCTCCGCCTCCAGCACCGCCACGGTCAGGCCACGCGCGGCCAGGGCGCGGCCACAGGCCAGGCCAACGGCCCCCGCCCCCACCACGATCCCGTCGAAATCGGTGTCCGTCACCGCCATGCCAGGCTCCCCTTTTTCAGCGTCACGCATCAGAACCGCGTCCCGGCAAATCTGCCCGGCCGACGGGGCCGCGCGCAATGCCGCAGGAGCGGCGGGGTCTCCGGCGTCGCCAGGCCCGAACCTTTAAGATAATTGTCGGCCAACAGCCCTGGGCGTATTACCTTGGGCCAGATTGGTTTACCTGCCGGAAATATCGCCGGCGGACTGGATGCGAGCGGCGCTCGCCGTGTGAGGTTGCGGGGTATGAGGTTGGAAGCATGGGGTTGAGCACGGCGCGCCACCGCGGCCATCGAGGCAGGGCATGAGCCCCGCGGAAGAAGAGCGCGCCCGCACGCTGAGCGACCTGGTGGACCGGCTGTCGCCCGAGGCAGCACGCAAGCTGTTCGAGGAAGTCGACGCCAGCCCCGACCAGAGCCGGGCGGTGGTGCGGCGCGCCCTGATCCAAAAACTGAACGCCCAGCGCCAGGCCCATGCGCGCCGCCAGTTCACCCAGCTGTTCGAACCCTTCCTGACCAGCGACCCGTGGCTGCTGCGGGAGGAGTTCCATTGCCCGGGCAGCATCCATCCCCTGGATGTGGGGGGGCTGTGGTCGGCGTTGGCGGCCAAGCCCTTGGCGCCCTTGAGTCGTACTGTCGACGAAACCCTGTCGGCCCTGGCCCAGGAACAGCCGCTGTTCGTGGTGCTGCGCACGCCCAAAGCCCTGGCCCTGCGGGAGGAGTTGCGCGTAGCAGCCGCCGCGCGGCTGGGCCAGACCCTGCCGGATAAAGCGGCCACCAAGGATTTGCTGGAGGCGATGAACGCCTGGCGCCGGGCGGAGGCCGCGCGCAAGGGCCTGGGCTTCGCCCCCCGGCCCCTGATGGCGGCCGATCTGTCGTTGCTGCACGTGCTGCTGGAGAATGGCAGTCATTACAGCCGCCTGGTCCTGGGCCTGAACAGCGACGACGATGGTGGCGGGGCCGAGGGTGCCGCCGCCGTGCTGGCGTTCCAGCCGCCATCCGTGCCACAGGCCCAGGCCGCCCAATTGGCCTTGCTGATGCCCCTGGTGCTGCTGAACCGCCATCGCGCCTACCGGCAGATGAGCGGTTATCTGGTGCAGGGTCCCACCGATTGGCAACCCGTGCTGTTGTCGGCCCTGGTGCGCCATCTGGCCCGCACCTGCCAGGTGCTGGCCGATGAGCTGGGGCAACTGGCCGGCGCGGGCGAGGTCGCCCGCCGCCCCCTGGTGGTGGCGTCCGACCGGCGGGAGCTGCTGGAGCGCGAACTGGTCCACCTGGATGACCTGCTGACCCTGTTCGATGAATTCGACATGCTGCGCGATGGCCGGGAAGCCAGCCTGGCCCATGGCAACCTGGACACGATGAT
This sequence comes from Nitrospirillum karajorum, assembly GCF_036348415.1. Classification (NCBI taxonomy): domain Bacteria; kingdom Pseudomonadati; phylum Pseudomonadota; class Alphaproteobacteria; order Rhodospirillales; family Azospirillaceae; genus Nitrospirillum; species Nitrospirillum karajorum. Next base: position 1,238,756 of record NZ_JAZBQB010000002.1, on the reverse strand, counting down.
CAAGAAGGTGGAGGGCACCCTTTACCCCTATCTGTCCACCCGGGTATCCGTCACGGCACACGCCAAGGGCCGGGCGGCGCTGGACCATGCCGCGCTGGCCTGGGCGCTGGGCTACACCATGCGGTGGCGCAACACCCTGACGCGCAGCCTGCATTGGGGCACCCGCTACAGTGATTTCCGCGACCGGCTGGTGGAGGATCTGACGGACGCCTACCGCGCGGCCTTTTCCCGCACCGAGGTGGGCGACAGCCGGGAACGGCTGGGCCAGGCGGTGCGCGCGGCGGAACTGTCGCAGGCCGTGGGTGCCGACTTGCGCGAAAGCATGACCCTGTTGGACCAGGGGCTGGTACAGACCGCGACGGATCGCCTGCGCGACGCCACCCCCCTGACCGGCGCCGAGATCACCCTGATCACCACCCTGCTGACGAAGGCGCAGAACGAACTGCGGCGGACCAAGCATTGGCGGGATGCCAACCTGGTGGCCTTCGTCACCCTGGCTGAGGAACGCCGGCTGGGGAACGCGGGCTGACGACCGCCTCCGCGCCTCCGATCCGGCATTAAAGGCCGGGCGGGTGGCCCCCATGCTGGGACGCGATTTGCGCCAGCGTGCCGTCGGTGACCAGGCGGGCCAGGGCCACCTCCAGCCGTTCCCGGACCTCCGGATCAAGGTGGGGGAAAAGACCAGGTATTGGTCATCCACCGCCAGCGGCTGGGGCAGGATACGGACGCGGTCCTCCCACCCATTGTTCCGAAGGGTTTCCGTCAGGCCGGGGTTGCGGAAGATGTAGAAGCGGCCGCGGCCGCTCATCAGCTTGCGCAGGTTGGTGTCGCTATGACTGCCCCAGGCGTCGATGTGGCGGTCATCGATGCCGGCCTTGTGCAGACGGTCCAGAAAGGCGGAGCCGGCGTTGACCAGAACGGTGTCGTGCCCCTTCTCCAGCGCGGCGCGCAGTTCCGCGAAGGAAGTAATGGCGGCAGGGTCCCCGGCGCGCACCGCCAACACCGTTTCCAGCCTCAGAACAGGCTGGCGGGAATAGAGCACGCGCGTCTCGCGCGCCGCCGTCCGGTAATAGCCGCAGTCGAAATCGAGGCGCCCGGCGGCCAATTCCTGGACCGCCCGGTCGTGGGTCAGCCAGTCCGTGGACCATACCAGCCGCACGCCGGATGCCTGCCGGATCAAAGCCTGCAGGATTTCATCGCACATGCTGGGGGCCTTGGCATCGAACGGGCCATGGCGTGGAACGTGCAATTCCTGGACGGGAACGGGTGGGCCCGCCGGCGCTGGGTTCGCGCGTGCGCCGGACGCGGCGCACAGCACTACGGCCAGCAGGAGGACAACGCAATGGCGACGCCGCAGCCGCGGTGATCCGCCTTGCCGATGTCGCCAACGCCGTTCCACACGGTCCCCCCGTCTTTTCCCAGAACCGCCACCCCCAGGGCACTGGGCGGGAAAAGCGTACACCTGGCGGGGCCGGCCGGTAAGCGCGCCTTAGGGTAGGGTCGCCGCTCAGCCCGCGTCCCTGACGCAGCGGAACCCAACCAGCGCCGAACGGTCGCGCGACGGGGCCATCAGCAGAAATTTGCCGTGCTGGTCGTTGCGATAGGCCTGGGGGAAATACCAGATGGAACCCTGGGGCTGATACAGGCTGCCACCGCGCAGGATGGCGGCGCGGGTATGGTCGTCCTGGTATTCGTCCGTCCATTGCCAGACGTTGCCTACCAGGTCCTGTACGCCGAAGGGGCTGGCCCCCGCCGGGTGTGTCCCCACGGGGTCGGGCAGACGCACGGCGCGGCCCCTTTCCGGCACCGGCGTGGCGTCATCCCGCCAAGCGTCGCCCCAGGGATATCGGCGGCCGTCGTGCCCTTGCGCGGCGTACTGCCATTCCCATTCGTGGGGCAGGCGCTTGCCGGCCCAGGCGGCGTAGGCGCGCGCATCCTCCTGCGATACCCAGGTGACGGGCCGGTCGTCCCAGCCGGCGGGATAGCTGCCGCCCTTCCAGTCCTTCAGGAAGTTGCGGTCGTCCTTGGGGTGGTAGCCGCTGGCGTCCAGGAAGCGCTTGAACTGCGCGTTGGTCACGGGAAAGCGGTCCATGAAAAAGCGCGGCAACGAGAGCCGGTGTTCATGATAGCGCCGTGCCTCTCCCTCCCAAGGATAGGCGACATCGACGCCGGCATTGGTGCCGCCCTCGATCTCCAACCCCTGGACGCGGAAGGTGAAGTCGCCGGCGGGAATTTCCACCATGCCCTCGGGCGCCGTGGCGGCGGGAGCGGTGGCCGGGATATCGACCAGGTGCTGAGGCAGCGGCGCCCAGGTGCGCGGCAGGCTGGCCAGGTTGGTGGCCGTCATCGCCGTCATGGTCCGCATCAGGCCGAGGGTGGCGGCGTCCGGCGCCCCCGGCAGGGCCAGCACGGCGCCGAAACCCTGGGCCTCCAGCGGGAAGGACAGCAGCAGCCGATCCCCCTCCCGCCGAGGTGTCAGTTCCACACCATGGTAAAGGTCGAAATACCGCAGGGCCAATCCCTCCGCCGGCACGGCCAGCACCGTCTGGTCCAGGGCATGGTCGTTGCGATTGACGATGGTCCAAGCCACCCGGCCGTCGGCGCCGGGCCAGCGGCTGGCGTACACGCCGGCGGCGCGGGTGGGGTAGAAGGGCTGCCAGTCCGGGCTGGACAGCAGGGGCGCCAAGCCCCGTTCCAGGGTCGCCACCCGGCGCATCGCCTCACCATCGCGGGGGCTGATGCCGTTCCAGATGCCCCAGACGTTCTCCCACGCCTCCCAGCCGACGCCGTTGAAGAAGGCGTAGTGCAGGTCGTCGGTCTTATCCCGGGCCCAGCGGTCCGAGATGTTGACCATGTGCCGGGGCTCCAGCCATTTGTAGCGGTCGACCTTGGGCACGGGCGCGAAGGCGTACTGGCCCCAGGACATGAGGTCCCAGGCCACGGCCTCATCCGCCATCACCCCTTCGGGCTGGAAGGCCAGGGGATGGCCCGCCTTGTCCGCCGCCAGGGCAAAGGCCAGCGGCACGCCATCCTGGGTATCGCCGTTGATGCCGTCGATACCGATTTCCCGGGCCAGCGCGGCGATGGCCTGTGGCCAGGGCTGGGCCGGCGCCCGCGTCCCCTGGTCCCACATCATCATGGGCAGCAGCACGCGCACGCCCCGGCGGTGAAAATCCGCCACCATGGCCTTCACCGCGGGCAGCCCGCCCGGCAGGTTGGCCACCTGGTCCAGTTGGTTGCGGTCATCGATGCCCATGTTGGGGTAATCGGGCCACAGCAGCACGGCGTCGATGCCGCCGAAGCGGGCCGTCAGATCATCCAGGTAGCGGTCGACGGTGTAGCGCCCGGCAACCGGATCATAGAAATAGCGATCCTCCACCATCATCTGGGTCTGGACGAAGCTGGTGCGGGTCCAGACCAGCCGGGGATCGTCATAGCGGGCGGGATCATAGCCGATGCGGATGCGGCGTTCCTGGCGCCAATGGCGGACATCGGCCAGCCAGGCCTCGTAATCGGCGCCCGTGCAGTCCCGCGTCCCGCCCTCCCACGCTTCCCGCCAGGCAAGGCAGGCGGGACCGGAGATCATCGGCTGTTTCCAGCTGCCGTACGGCACCGCCTGGGTATCCTGCGCTCCAGCGGTGCCGGTTAACAGCGTGCCTAGAAAAGCGGCCAGCAGGCGGCGCATGGGCTGTCCCCCCTAGTGCTGGGCCAGCAGGCCGTTCATCAGCAGGTCCAGGATGCCTTCCTTGTCTTCCTTCAGGCAGACCTGGGCGTTGGCGGGGCCCGCCACTGGCGTCGTCTCGCCCTTGTCGCCCACCACCAGGCGCAGCGGCGTGGTGGGGCACAGCTTGGGGTCCAGCACATAGGCCACGGGCACCAGGTCGAACAGGGTGGGTGTGATCTGGCCCCAGCCGTTCAGGTGGCGCCACTGGTGGTACATCAGGGCCAGGGCGTCGGTCATGGGCGCGCCGGCGGCGAACAGCAGGTCGCGCTTCACCTCGTCCAGTTTCAGCCGGGTGCTGTCGAGCGGCATCACCACCAGGGGCACGCCGCTGGTGAACAGCTTCTTGGCCGCGGGGATGTCGGAGAAGATGTTGTATTCCGGCGTCGGGCCCTTCAGCGGGCCATAGCCGGTGTCGTCATACCCGGCATAGACGGACCCGCCCATCATCACCACCCGCTTCAGCTTGGCGAAACCGGCGGGGTCACGGTCGATCAGGGCGCCCAGGGTGCTGGGCGGCGCCAGGGAAATCAGGGTGACCTGGCCGGGATGGCGGCGCGCCTGGTCCAGGATGAAATCCACGGCGGACGGCGCGGGCGCGGCCGGGACCGGCTGTCCCTCCGCCCAGCGCTTCTGCGTATAGGGCGTGGTGTTGGGCGTGGCGGGCCCCTGCGCCACGGGAATGTCGGCCCGACCGGCGATGCTGAGCAGGCGTTGCAGCTGGCGCACCCGCAAGCCGGTGTCGCCCCACGCCGCTGTAACCCCCAGGATGTCCAGGCGCGGATCGTTCAGCGCGGCGGCCAGGGCGAAAGCGTCATCAATGTCATCGCCGATGTCGGTGTCGATGATGACCTTCTCCGCCGCAGCGGGCGCCGCGATGCCGGAAGCGGCCGGCAGGACGGCACAGGCGGCACCGGCGCAGAGTATCCGGAAAAGCAAGGCGATGCGAAGCATGGAGCGCGTCATGGGTCTTCCCCGACAGACGGGACGGGTCCCCGCCGCGACGGGGCACATAGGAACAAGGACCCGCCGCTGCCACGGCCGGGCCCCTGCCTGAACTGCATGTATCACGATCACCCGGCGGCGGACCCGCCGCCACCGGGATCGCGCGACACCGTCTTAGAACGAGTACTTGGCCTGAACACCGATGATGCGGGGTTCGTTGACCATGCCCGTCAGATTGTTGAAGTCGATGGCGCCGATGACGCGCACCTGGTCCAGCACGTTGCGGACGAAGGCGGCGACTTCATAGCCAGCGTCGTTCTTGTAGCCGACGCGGATGCCACCATCCAGGAAGGCCTTTCCGGTGAACTCCTTGGCCGTGTACAGGAAGAAGTTGTCTTCACCGCGATAGGCCCAGTCGGTGTAGAAGAACACCTCGCCATCCAGGCCCACGGGCACGCCATAGCGGAACGTGGCGTTCAGGATCCACTTGGGCGCCTCAGGCAGGGGGTTGCCGTTCAGCAGGGCGTTGCCCTGGGCGTTCAGCGCGTTCGTCACGGTGCAGCCGCCGCCGCAGGTGGCGACCGACACGTTCGGGTCCTGGATTTCCGTGTGGTTGTAGCTGCCGCCGGCGGTGACCAGCATGTGCTCCACGGGCTTGGCCTCGATCTCCAGTTCCACGCCATAGCCGATGGCATGGTCGGCGTTCAGCAGGCGGGCGGTGTTGCTGGCGCCGCCCACGGCGGTCAGCTGCATGTCGCTGGTATCGTAGTAATAGCCGGTCAGGTTCAAGCTGGCGCGCTTGTCGAACAGCGACGACTTGACGCCCGCCTCATACGAGATGGTGGTCTCGGCCTTGGCCGTCGAGGTGGCGTTGGCGAAGGTGATACGGTCCTGGATGGACGGGGCCAGGTAGCCGGTCGCCACGCGGACGAAGGCGTTGACATCGCTGTTGATGGCGTAGTCGGCCGACACGTCCCAGGAGGCGTTGCCGCCGTTGACGCTGGTGCGCAGGTAGATGGGACCCGTGTAGCCGAAGTCACGGATGGATTCGACCGACTTGTTGTCGTGCGAATAGCGCACGCCGCCGCCCAGGGTCAGGGCATCGGTGACCTTGTACTTCACCGAACCGAAGACGCCGTCGGTCTCGCTGCGGTCCTTGTGGCGGACCTGGTCGTCGATAGCGCCGGTGGCGGTGATGTAGTCGTAGTCCTTACCGGCCAGGTAGGAGTTGAAGTAGTACAGGCCGCCCTGCAGCAGCCACGGCCCCAGGTCGTTGGAGGCGAAGCGCACTTCCTGGCTCAGCTCACGCGGGGAGTTGTAGCCGCCGGTTTCCACCGAGAACGGCACGTCGGAGGGCACGCCACCGTCGATGTCGCCCCGGCTGAACACGTTGGCGCGCTCATAGCCGCTGACCGAGGTGACGGTGACGGGGCCGGCGTCGTAAACGATGTGCAGGTTGGAGCCGAAGGAGTTCAGCTTCTGCGGGTTGGCGCCGTCCTGGTTGGCCTTCTCGATGTCGAAGCCCGGGACCAGGTCGTTGGTGCCCTTCTGGATGATGTTGGCGCGGAACAGGCGGGCGGAGCCGTCCAGCTGGCGGCCGTGGACGTTCAGCAGGACATCCAGGTTCTCATTCGGCGTGTATTCCAGCTGGAAACGGCCGGCCAGATCGCGGTAACCCTCGAAGTCCGTGTCGTTCTTCGTGGAGATATCCTCGTTCTGCACCCAGTCGTTACGGCGCTGCATGTTGACCGAGGCGCGGTACTTCAGCACGTTCTTGACGATGGGGCCGCCCACGGCGCCGGTGAAGTTCACCGTGTCATAGGTGCCGTAGGTCAGGTCGGCGAAACCACCGAAGGTGTCGCTGGGCTTGGCGCTGTCGATCTTGACCACGCCGGCCGGGGTGTTCTTGCCGAACAGCGTGCCCTGGGGGCCACGCAGCACTTCCACGGCACCCACGTCGAAGACCGGGAAGGCCTTCAGCATGGGGTTTTCCATGGCGACGTCGTCGTACACCACCGACACCGGCTGCGACGCGTTGGGGTCGAAATCGGCGTTGCCCAGGCCGCGGATGTAGAAGCGCGGATAGGTACGGCCGAAGGACGACTCCGCCTGTAGGCTGGGGGTACGCGCCGCCAGGAAGCGGATGTCCATGCCGCTGGAGTTCAGCACGTCCAGCTTCTCACCGCTGATGGACGTGACGGCGATGGGCACCTCACGCTCCAGCGCCGGCCGGCGCTCGGCCGACACGATGATCTCATCCAGCTTGTCGGAATTGTCGTCGGCTGCGGCGGCCTGCGCCACGGTGGCCAGCCCCAAGAGGCTCAATGCCGACATACCCAGCAGCGCGGACTTCAGCCCGCGGCTCTTCTCAACCCTCATCATGCTCGATCCCTTCACTTTTTCCAGGCCCTTGGCGAACCTGCTTTTGCGTTGCCCGTCGCGCCGGCCCCCGCGCCCTAAAGGCTAGGCTGTGACCAGCCGGGGGAGGGTACATGGCAGATTTTGTTTGTGGCAGCCCCACTACTCCTGAAGGTCTTTCAAATCCAACAAGAAAGCGAAGACCAATCAGAATTTTGCGGGGATGCGCGTATTTGATGCGCGAGTGTTGCCGCAATGCGGCACCCACGCCCTTGCCTTGCCCTGCAACTAGCAAGAAAGGCGCCAGTTTCAAATTGCCGCAGATGCGCAAGGAAAATCGACTGGCAGGCGGGCACGGCAGGAAAAACACTGCCCATGCCTTAGGCGCGGCACCCAACGTATGCGCAATTTATGGGCAGTCGACATCAACCCCTGCCCACCCCGCAGCCACGCACCGGCGCTTCACCCCGCGGGCGCCCCACAATAGCCACACTATATGAGTGCAGTCGGCCACCACCCCGGCACGACACGGCATTGGCGCCACTGTCGACGCCCGGCGCCCGCGTGTTTGGCCACGCGATCCGTGGCGACGAGGTTTGAGGTTTTAAGATGGAACAGGGGGACGGGGTTATGGTACCCCCTCAGCGATAACAGTGCTCATGGTCACGCCTTCGGCTTTGGATGTTTCGGCAAGGCGCGCGGGATGCTCAAGGCGCGCTCGCCCTTTGGCCATCTTGCCCCGAGGCCGGCAGACGGACATCCCGCCGTGGCCGGGTGGCAGGAAGTCCGGTCAGCCCGTATCTGGGACCGAGAGCATGGTGAGATTAGTTTTGGAGCCGCGTTCCCCATGACAGTCGCCGGTAAGCCGCTTTCCGCCCAGGCGGGTCCCGTCCAGACCAACAAGCCCGCGACGCCCAACCGGGGACGCCTGGCCCTGCGCGACTTGGCCAATGGCATGAACCAGCATTGGCTTTGGCGCGCCATGGCCATGCAGGATATCGTGCTGCGCTATCGCGGCTCCGTGCTGGGCCCGCTGTGGCTGACGTTCAGCACCGCCATCATGATCGCGGCCATGGGCTTCGTGTATTCCCAGATCTTCCATCTGGATCCGGAACGCTATGTTCCCTTCCTGACCCTGGGCCTGCTGGTTTGGCAGTTCATTTCATCGGTAATCACGGATGGCTGCTCCGCCTTCATGTCGGTGCAGCACGCCATTCAGCAGGTTCGCCTGCCTTATACCGTGCATGTGCTGCGCAGCGTCTTCCGCAACCTGTTGATCCTGGGCCATAACGCCGTCCTGATCCCCATCGTCTTCCTGATGATGGGACACGGCATCGGCTGGGAAGCGCTGATGGTCATCCCGGGCCTGGTCCTTCTGTGCATCAACGGTTTCTGGATCAGCATCCTGCTGGGCATGCTCAGTGCCCGGTTCCGCGACGTTCCGCCAATCGTGGCGGCGCTGCTTCAGGTCGTCTTCTTCGTGACGCCTGTGTTCTGGACCGTGGAAACACTGGGCAAGTATCGACATGTGGGCGACTTCAACCCCCTGTTCGCCGCCATCGACGTCGTCCGCGCACCATTGTTGGGCGAACCGTTCGCCCCTTACTCCTGGCAGATCGTCGGCATCATGACTGTGGGTGGGTTGTTGGTGACCGCCGTTTTCTTCAGCCGCTTCCGGTCCCGGATCGCTTACTGGGTGTGATTTATGGCCTCCCTGCATTTGCAAGACCTCACGGTCGAATTCCCCATCTATCAGGCGAACGGCCGCTCCCTTAAGAAAGCGCTGTTTTCGGCGCCGATGGGAACTAACCTCGCTCGTGACGCCGCCAATCGTATCCTGGTCCGCGCCCTGAACCATCTGACCCTGACGATCGACAAGGGCGACCGTGTTGGACTGATCGGCCCGAATGGGTCCGGCAAGACGACGCTGCTCAAGACCCTGGCCGGGATTTATGAGCCGACCAGCGGCGCCCTTCACACCCAGGGCCGCGTCTCCGCGCTGCTGGACGTGCAGATGGGCATGAACCCGGATGCCACCGGCCGTGAGAACATCATGCTGCGCGGCATGTACATGGGCATCCATCCCAAGGATATGCAGGTCCATGTCGAGGAGGTGGTCGAGTTCACCGAACTGGGTCCGTATATCGACATGCCGGTCCGCACCTATTCCGCCGGCATGATGTTGCGCCTGGCCTTCGCGGCGTCCACCTGTGTCGAGCCCGAAATCCTGCTGATGGATGAATGGCTGGCCGCAGGCGACAGCCATTTCCTGGCCAAAGCCCAGAAGCGCATGGAGGATTTCGTGCAGCGCTCCAGCCTGATGGTCCTGGCCTCGCACTCCCTGGAATTGCTGGAAAAGTGGTGCAACAAAGGGCTGTACTTGCGGAACGGCAACGTCATCGCTTACGGTCCCCTGGCCGAAGTGGCGGCGATTTATCAACAGTCGCTGGCTGAGGCCTGACGCCCGAGGGCGTCGGTCGCCCTGTCCACACCCCATTCGACATTCTGGAAAACGCCGCCGACCATGGTCAGAAAATACGTCTGGGCGGGCATCGCCGTCGCCGTGGCCCTTATTGGGTTCAAGCTGGCCCAAGGCGGTGACGCATCGTCCTTCTTCCTGACGATCCGTGAACTGGCCAAGCCGGTGGCGGTGGTCTACCTGGCGCTGTTCGGCCAGCCCGAGTTCGCCCTGGTGCTGGCGGCGGGCATGATGGTGGCCTGCTTCGGTCTGTTAGCGGGCTTCTGGGCCGGCCAGGTGCGGCGGACCTTGGAGACCCTGAAATCGGTCACCGCGTCGGCCATGTTGATCATGGCGGAGCCCAATGACCGCCGGTCTGCGTCGATGAAGCGGCTGATGGAGTCCAGCCCGCTGCTGATGGATGAATGGCGGATGTTCGAGTCCACGCTGCTGGATGCCGGCCATGGCCCCCAGCGGCGCGCCTACTCCACCATCCGGCCCCAGGAATATTTTTCCATGGAAGCCATGGAAAGCCGCGGTCTGGATTTCCGGTTCTACGTGGCGCTGCCCAATTATTTCGTGGGCGTGGGCCTGATGTTCACCTTCCTGGGGCTGGTGGCCGGCTTGTACTTCGCCAGCAAGGGCCTGCAGATGGGCGACTTGGCGCAGGCGCGCCAGGCCCTGGGCCAGCTGCTGGCCGCGTCCACCATGAAGTTCGTCAGCTCGGTCGTCGGCATCGGCGCCTCCCTGGTGACATCCGTCGTCGTCCGGCACTGGCAGCGCAAAGTGCAGGCGGCACTGGATGATCTGTGCCGTGCCGTCGAGCTGTGTTTCCCCTTGATCTCCGCCCACCGGCTATTGGGCAACTGGGCGCAGGACGGGAGCGACGCGTCGGCGACCGCCCCCCAAGCCAACCCTCTGCCGGATACGGCGGCGGGGCAGGCGTCCTAGGTAAGGCGGGAACGCGGCCATGCGACGGGGAACCAGGGCACACGGGGACGACCAGGAGAGCTATTTCGCCTCCATGTCCGACCTGATGGCCGGCATCGTCTTCATCTTCCTGATCATGCTGATGGCCTTATCGATGTACAACATCGATGAAACGCCCCAGTCAAAGGATGAACAGTCTGAAAAGGCCTATCAGGAAACCATCGCCAAGCTGATGGAAGAGCGCGCGCGCATGATCGAGGCGCTGCTCAAGGATTTGCAGGCCCAGCGGATCGAGGCGTCGGCCGATGCCGCCAATGGCACCTTGACGCTGCCGGCCGCCCAGTTTTTCGCGTCCGACGCCACGGCGCTGAAGCCCGAGGGCCGTGAGAGAATGGCCATAGCGGCGACGATTCTGGCCCGCTATCTGACGTGCAAGGCCGATACGCCCGACATGCCCGCCGGTGCATGCCCGACCATCGCCCCGGTTGAGCGTGTGGACGCCGCGGTCATCAAGGCCACGCCTCCGGCCAATGGTTTGGCCCCGCAGACCGTCGCCCGCATCCAGGCGCTGGAAACGAGCGCCGCGCTGACCTCTGCCCAGCCGACACTGTATGAGTTGGTGGGACGGGCCGGCCTGCCGGTGCTGACCGTGCATGGCCAAGCCACGGAGCAGCCCGCGCCGTCCCCCAACGTGCCTGCGAACCAACATCACCACCGGCCCGCCCCCCGCCCGCTGCGGTCCCGCGGGACGCGGACAGAATGACCCTGAGTTTCACCATGGCGGTGCCACCGCGTAGCTAGGGCGCCGGGGTGGAAGCCGATCGGGATGAACTCTCAACGAGATCGAGACAGGTTCCCCAATGCTGCCGACTGTCGCCTTGACCCGCTATGCCTTGGAGCGCTTGCTGCCCTTGTGTCGCGATCGGTTCGCCGACGCGGGCCTGGGCGGTTTCCATGAGCGCCTGGACGCGGCGGAACAGCCCTTGCCCATGGGCTACAAGCGGTCCATGGTGCAGGCACGGCAGTTGTACGTCCTGGCCCATGCGGCCCTAGCCGGCGAGCGGAGCGGCCAAACGGCTGCCGAGCGCGGATACGACTTCCTGGTTCGCCATTTCTGGGACGCGCGTCATGGCGGCTGGTTCTTCAAGGCGCAGCCGGATGGCCAGCCCCTGGACGGATCCAAGGACTTTTACGGCCACGCTTTTGTCCTGTTCGGGCTCGCTTATGCGCACGCGGCCTTCGCGGCACCGAAGGCCATATCGCTGGCGCAGGAAACCTGGGGCCTGATGCGGGACCGGCTGGCGATGCCGGCCTTGCCGGATGGTGGATGGGGCGGCCTTGCGGAGGGGGCGGCCGCCGATTGGGCATTGAACGGCGCCCCCCGGCGGCAAAACCCACACATGCACTTGCTGGAAGCGCTGCTGGCCTTGCACGAGTTCACCGGCGACGAGACCTGGCTGACCGAAGCCGGCATCGTGGTCGGTCTGTTCCGTAGCCGTTTTTATGACGCGACGACCCACACCCTGGGTGAATTCTTCACCCAGGACTGGCGCCCTGATCCCGCCACCGGCCGCATCGTGGAGCCCGGGCATCATTTCGAATGGGCCTGGCTGCTAGACCGCTATGTGCGGCAGGGCGGCGACGCCACGGTGCTGCGGCTGGCTGACGCCTTGTTCGACAAGGCCGTCGCCCATGGCTTCCTGGCCGACGGTGGAATCATGGACCAGATGGATCCGCAGGGGACGCCTCTGCTGCGGACCCGTCGGATCTGGCCGGTCGCCGAGGCGATCAAGGCCGCGCTGGCGCAAGCGCGGCGACACAGCGGAACGCCTGCCGGCGACGCCGCCGCCACCCTGGCGGAGCGTCTGGCCAGCCACCTGAACGCCGTTTTCCTGGATCCCGCCAGCGGGCGCTGGATCGAAACCCAGGATGAAACCGGTGCACCGACCATGCGCGACCTGCCCGGCAGTACACCCTATCACTTGTTCCTGGCGGCAATGGAGGCCGCAGACGGTGTAACCGGCCGTCAGCCCAGCGGCGGAGACCTCAGCACAATGCGTCCTTAAGCAACGCGTCCTTGTTACGGGTGGCCCCCCAATTGTCGAAATTCTTAAGGTCGGCAATGGTATCGGCCAAAGTCTTCTGGGGCCGACTCAGTTGGTCCACCAGTCGCCACGCTGTTTCCAGCGGCAGGGTCTTATCGGTTGCGGCATCCGAACCCGCCGCGCGCGCCGCCACCTGGTCACGGGCGTAGGCGAGTATGCCTTCGGCGACAGCCGCCGCGGCCGCGGACAGTTCCCCCTTGGCATCGAAGCGCCCGTCCTCCAGCCAGCGGACACCGGCAGGATCCGGCTCCAGCCCGATGATGGAATTATGCGGGGCAGTGAAGAACAATTCGATCAGCACCCGGTTATCGTAAAGGCGCCGCACCACGCTGTCGGCAACGCTGTCCGTGGAAAACAGCCCCCTCATGGCATGCCGCTGTCGGCGTCGCGCGCTGTCCGCGCTATTAGCGAGGCAAAAATAATACCCCTGGACGTTCAGATCGACCATGGGCTGGACCGCCGTCTCGAACGCCTCCTGCGTGGTGCCGTGCCACCCCACATCAACGAGCGCGACACGGGTACCCCGCCGGAACCCCAGTTCCTTCATATAGTTGAACAGGCCGCGCCGGTTGCGCCGACAAATCGCCAGAATCTCAAAGCGGTATTCGTGCAGGAAGGCATGCATGCGGGCATGCAGGGCCGGCGACAAGAGGACATCGTCACCCAGCCCGTACTGCTGCATCACCTCTGGCGCTGGCGCCGGCACACCGATGCGCTCGAGCACCTCGTAGGGCGACAAGCCATCGGATCCGGATAGGAAGAAGGGAAGATAAGTCGTGAAATTCTGGTCGGTGATGGCGGCCAAGGTATAGGTGGTGCGGGAACCACCAAAATAACTGCACTGCGGCAGGTCCCAGGCCCCCGGGTTTTCGCGAACGATACGATCCATGACATAGCCGTCACGGGCCAGGAACAACACATGGTCGATGCCGTCCTGGCGTACCTGCCTTTCCATCCAGTCCAGGAACGCCACGGCGCACGGCCCACCCAGGCTATACCCCAGTCCCCGCAATCCCGTCGGCACCTCGCTGCTGTCGGCCCGGACAGCCGCAGCCGCCACCGTTTCCCGCTGGTAGAGGAAGGTGGCCAGGCCCTTGGCGCCGGCCTGTTCAATGTCGCCGCGAGGGTTATCGCCAATGTGCAGAAGCCGGGCGCGAGGGACCTGAAGATAGTCGGCCACCAAGTCGAAAAGATCGCCGAAGTCGCGCTTGGTCGCATCACAGGTGCTGGAGATGAAGAGCGGCACGGACGGGACGCCGTATCGCTCCAGCGCCTCGCGGAAAAAGGGCTCCGTCAAATACATGTCGGAGGTAATGACCACGGGCTTACCCTGGTCCAGCGCATGGTGGAGTGCCGCCAATACCGTGGGGTCGGGGCGAATGACGTCCAGCTCAAGCGCGTACTCCGCCGCCTGCAGCGACCGCACAAGGGCCTGATCCAGGGGCAGGCATTCGTAGATGCCGGCCAGTGAGATCTCCTTGCGCCCCGCCTTCAGCATGCGGGCGAACGCCTCGGTCTGGGCGGCCTTCCGCTGGGCCCGGAAATCAGACAGGCCGAAGCGACGGCCAATGATGTCGAACACATCTTCCGGGGTATCGACGACGCGGTAGAACAGCGTGTCAAAGAAATCGAAGGAGACGGCGTCGGCGGCCGCCACGGCCTGACGCAACGCCAGGGCCACGCTTTCATCCCGGCCCCGCACGCCATCGGCCGGGGCCATAGTGGCGGCAGCCGCAGCGGTAGCCTGCATCACAACAGTCATCGTGCGGCCTCGAAATGTATCCCGTTAGGATGCAGGTTGGGGTTATGGAACGGGTCGTGCTGATAGAAATTGGGGTGCAGATCGTAAAGGCGCCGGCGATCTCGCACCAGCCGCTCCCGCTTTTCTTCGCTCATGTGGTCCACGCCACGACTGACGGATTCATGGTGGATCAGCCGCACGGCCTGACACATCACGTTATAATACCCCGCCTCATGCAAACGCATGCAGATGTCGATGTCGTTATAGGCGATGGGCAGGCTCACATCGAAGCCACCGACAGCCTGGAACTTTCGCCGCTCGACCATCAGGCAAGCGCCGGTGACAGCAAGCCAATTGTATTCCAGAAGATTACGCAGGAAATAGCCGTGGGCGTCTGGATCCGCGCGCCAGAAGGCGTGGCCCGGCCCATCTTGCAGATTGAGCACGCCGGCATGTTGCGTCTCGCGCCCGCCGGGATACAGCAGCTTGGCCCCCACGGCGCCCACATGGTCCAACTGGGCGTAGCCGGTCATACGCTCGATCCAGTCGGTCGTCACCACTTCGGTGTCGTCATTCAGGAACAACAACACATCACCCGTGGCGGATTCGGCGCCCAGGTTGTTTAATTCCGAGTAGTTGAACGGGAAGTCATGGCGGATGACCTTGACCCCCGGCCAGTTACGGATGCGGTTCAGATAGGCCAGCGATGGCGGTTCCTTCGTTCCATTGTCCAGGACAACGATCTCATATTTGTCGTAGCTGGATTTGGCGCGGATACTGTCGATGCACGCGGCCAGGACCCGCCAATTGTCGCGCGTGGGGATGATGATGGAAACGGTCGGCGTGCCCCTCACATTGTACCGCACGCGATAATATCCCGGCACCTGAGGCAGAGGCTCCAGGGTGCCGTCCAGACCGCGACGGTGAAGGGCCTCGGCGCGCAGCCGCTCGGATGTGGCGATGACATAGGGCTTGGCGTTCAGGTCCGCGGCGACGGATTGCGGAATGATGCGCCAATGGTAAAGCACCTTGGGTACATGACGGATCAGGGGTGTCCTTTCCGCGATCCGCAACACCATGTCCCAGTCTTGGCAGCCATCATATTCCGACCTGAGCCCCCCCAGATCCTGCAGCAAAGACCGGCGCACGCAGCCGACATGGCACGTGTACATCGTGCTCATTATTGTGTCGGGCGACCAATCGGGCTTGAAGAAAGGTTGGGTGAAACACCCATCTTCCGTAATCTTGTCCTCGTCGCTGTAGATGAAATCCGGATTGTCACGATCAATGCACAGCGCCAATTCGTAAAGGCAGTCGACCGTCAACTCATCGTCGTGGTCCAGGAAGACGATGAAATCGCCTGTTGCCGCTGCCAGGCCCGCATTGGTGGCCCCAGCGATGCCCCTGTTCTCCTTCAGACGCAGCACGGTGACACGCGGGTCACGCACACCATCCAGCACAGCGCCCGTGGCGGGATCGGTTCCCGCATCGTCGACCAACACCAGCTGCCAATGGGGATACCACTGCGCTGAGACGGAGCGCAGCGCCGCATCCAGGATAGCGGGCGGTGTGTTGTAGACGGGCACGACAATGGAAAAGGTGGGCGGCCTGGACAGGGCCGCGATCGATGCCGCCAAGTCGATGGGAGGACGGGGAGCGCGATAGACGTAACCGTCGGGCCCCCGCCCGGCGACCGGCATAACATCGACACCAGGCGGCGATACCGGTACCGAGAGCATGCCGGGGGCAACGCCATTCATCAGCCAGAACTTAACGCCCCCCACGCCATGGTCGCGGTGGATGCGCAGAGGATCCACAGCCATCGCCAGGACCCCATAATTGCGGGCGGTGCGTGCCAAGGTGCGCAACGCGACCTTGGCCTGACGGGCGCGACGGGACGCCCAACGCAAAGGAGATGTCAATCGCCAGCTGTGCGATTTATGGATCAGCGCCAACTCCTGGCGCAGGACACTCCTGTCTGCGTCGGATGCCTGCAATTGATATGTGCGCTCATCCACCAACTGATTGAGACGCTCAATGTTGAGATCACGATCCGCCAGCTCGCGGACAAGTTCCGCAATGCGCTCGTCCCGCTTATCCAATGTGAGCGCTTGGCCACCCCCCTTCGGGGAGGCTGGCATTTCTGTCAAGGGCATCGTGACTACCAACAAATTATTCCAAATATATCTCAGCCGATCCGCCAAATCAGACAATTACTTCAATGAACCGGATAGACAAAGAAGCCCTGGTTAAAATATAGAGAACAGACATTTCTGTCAATAAACCCCACCAGTTATTCAGCTCCCCTCACTGCAGCGGAAAGAGGTTCACCGCCAAAGCGCTCTGCTACCGCGGCCCAGCCCTGGCGCCCCGCCGTGACAGTATCATCCGCCAATGACAATATTCGGTCGGGCTGCCGGTCCGGAGCGAGACAGGCGGCGTGCAGCGCCTCGCCCAGGGCCTGCAGCCGCTTAAGACCCGCGCTGCCCGCCGTTGAAATCAGATCGTGGGCTTCAGCGCGTAACCCGTCCAGGTCGCCTCGTGCCCGTAAAGCCGCCACCCGGTCCAGCCGTTCATAGCCGTGCGCCACCAGGCTGGCGATCAGGCCGCGGAATTGATCACGGCCGGCGATCGCCTCCAGCCGCCGCAGGACGCTCTCGTCCAGCACCGGGGTGGACGCCAGGGGATCAACCGCCGCCGCCCGGGCGGGTTCGTGAGGCGAGGTGCTGGTCCAGCGCGCCACCGCCGCCAGGAACTTCCCCTGATCGAAGGGCTTGGCGACGACGTCGTCCATGCCCGCCTCAAGGTATTCCTCCCGCATGCCCGCCATGGCATTGGCTGTCAGGGCGATGATGGGCACCCGCTCATCCGCGTGTCTGGCCCGGATCAGGCGGGTGGCCTCCAGCCCGTCCATACGCGGCATTTGCACATCCATCAGGATCAGGTCGAAGACAGCGCCCGGCGCCGTGGCCGCACGCACGCCTTCCTCGCCATCCTCCGCCAGGGTCACGTCGTACCCTTCCTTGCGCAGCATCAGTAGGGCGACCTGCTGGTTTATCTGGTTGTCCTCGACCAACAGCACACGGCGGCCCGTGGCGCCAGCCGCTGTGACCGGGGCAATCCCTTCGCTGCCCGCCTCCTTGCCGGGACCGGTCGACACCTGGCTCAGGAACAGGCGGCTCAGGACGTCCAGAAGGGTTTGGCGCCGCACCGGCTTGGCCATCACGGCCGCGAAGACATCGACATCCGCGTTGCCCCGGTCGATCACCCCGAAGGAGGAGATGAGGACCAGCTTGGTCTCGGCAAAACGGCTGTCACTCCGGATGCGCTGGCCCAGGATGTCACCCCGCCCGTCCGCCATGGCGAAATCCAGCAACACCAAGTCCGGCGGTTGGCCTTCCGCCCAGCTCCGCTCCAGCGCCTCAAGGGCGGATGTGGCCCCATCGGCCAAGCTGACCACGAGGCCCAGGTCGCCCAGGGCACGTTTCAGGATTTTCTGGTGCAGGGGGATGTCGTCGACCACCAGCACCCGCAGGCCCCTGATGCCGCCCGCCAGGGTATGCCGGTCCACCAGCGTGGCGGCCACCGGGCGCAGGGGAACGACGAACCAAAATGTGCTGCCCTTGCCGGGATCACTGTCCACCCCGATTTCGCCCCCCATCAGTTCCACCAACTGACGGCAGATGGACAAGCCCAGGCCGGTGCCCCCGAAACGGCGGGTGATGGAGCTGTCCGCCTGGTTGAACTTCTGGAACAGGCGGGCGCGCTGCTCCGGCGGAATGCCGATGCCGGTATCGCTGACGGCGATGCGCAGACGGCATCGGCCATCGGCATCGGCGACCGCGCTGGGGGCGGCCGCGCCGGATGCCAGGCCGATCTCGATGGCGACGGAACCGCGGCTGGTGAACTTGATGGCGTTGGCGACCAAATTGGTCAGGACCTGGCGCACGCGGGTGGGATCGCCGCGATAGGCGCCATGGGCCGCGTCCTCGACGTAGCAGACCAGGTCCAGCCCTTTTTCCGCCGCCTTCGGCGACAGCAGCATGGCGACGCCATCGGCCAGTTCATCCATGGAAAAGTCGATCTCTTCCAGATCGACCTTGCCGGCCTCAAGCTTGGAAACGTCCAGGATGTCATTGAGGATGGACAGCAACATTTCGCCACTGTCGTGAATGGCGGAGGCCAGCATCCGTTGCTCGCCATCCAGCTTGGTGTCCAGGATCAACTGCGCCATGCCCAGCACCCCGTTCATGGGCGTGCGGATCTCGTGGCTCATGTTGGCCAGGAATTCGGATTTGGCGCGGCTGGCCGCCTCGGCCGCGAGGCGGGCGTGGTCGCGCTGTTCCGCCAAGGTCGCCATTTCCAGCGCCTGGGCCTGGAGCGCCGCCTCGGCGCGGCGGCGCTCCGCCACCTCGACCTCAAGCCGGGCGACGGTGGCCGTCCGTTCCTCCAGCAGGAGCTGCTTTTCATGGAAGCTGAGTTGCTTGCCCAGCGCCCCGCCCAGGGCCTTGGCCATCATCTGAAGCAGGGCCACGTCCTCGGACGAGAAGGCGTTGGGTTCCGTGCCCATGACCTTCAGCACCCCGACGGCGCGCCCCGCCTCGAACAACGGCGCGCAAATCATGGAACGGACACCCACGGTGCGGCAGGCGGCCCGGTCCACGCGGTCATCGGTTTCACTGTCCGCGCACATCAGGACCCTGGCGGTCTCGACGCAATAGCCGGAGAGGCTGCCCTTGCGTTTCAGGCGCACACCGACGAACTGGGACACCGCACCGCTGGCGGCGCGATAGACCATGTCCTCGCCCTCGGCCAGCTCGACCACCGCGCCCTTGGCCCCCGTGAGGCGCTGCAACCGGTCCACCACCGTCTGCATGAAGGCGCCCAGGTCCAATTCGGAATCGGCCAGCAGGGACTGGGTCAGCACGACTTCGCCCAGGCGCTCCACCTGATGCTCCAGCGCGCGGATACGATCCGTCTCAGACACCGACCGGGTCACGCCTGCCTCTTCCACGCTCAAGCTGTCGCCCTTAGCTATATACCAATGACCACTATACGTAAGCCGCGATCAGTGGGCATCGTCAGAATTGGAACTTCGGGATTATCTTTGGCAGTAAACGTTGTGCGAGGCCGCCAATAAAGGGGCGGCAAAGGCCAGCACACCCTGGCCCGTTCATACATCCTTAACCTTGGCACTTTAACGCTACTTTCAGTGGAAGCACCCTCTGTCCCGTAAAGGCCAGCCAGAAGGTACCCAATGAATATCAGCAAGACAGTCTTGTCCGGTATTGGCGGCGTCGCCGCCTTGGCCGTCGCCTTGTCCGGCATCATCGCCTTCGTCGCCGCCCGCGACCTGGCGGCCCAAGCATCCGCCGGACGCTACTTGGCCGCCTATGGCCAAACCTTGAAGCTGGGCGCGCTGCTGGCCTCGGAACGCAGCGCCTGGAACGCCGCCTTCAGTGCGGAAGGGTCCGCGGACACCGGCCCCGGCAGCGCGCAAGCCAAGGCGATGGCGGCCACGGATGCCGCCCTGGCGGAGGCGCGCGCCAGCACAGCGGCGGCGCACCTGGACCTTGCCGGCCTGGCGCAGGCGGAAAAGCTGCTGGCGGACACGCGGGCGGGCGCCAAGGCCGCGACGGCCCAGACCAAGGCCGACCGGCCCGCCGACGCGGCCGGTCGCATGCAGGATGGCATCGCCGCCACCGCCACCGCCGTCGACCACGCCGCCGACCTGGCCTTCCGCCGCACCGCCGCGGCATCGGCCGACCTGACCGTCCCCTTGCAGATCGCCGCCATGGCGCAGGACCTGCGCGCCGCCGCCGGTACCCGTTCCGCCATTCTCAGCCTGTTCCAATCGGGGCAGACGCTGGACGCGAAGCGCCTTCACACCGCCACGCAGCTGACCGGCCAGGTCGCCACCCTGTGGCGCCTGCAAAAGCAGGCCGTCGCCAACCTGGGCAGCCCCGCCAAGCTGGCAGAGGCGCTGACGACCGAGGAAAACACCCTGATCAAGGAGGGTGAACCGCGCTACCAGGCCATCCTGGAGGCGGCACGCACCGGCGGCCCCAGCCCCATGGACAATGCCGCCTGGCGGGCCTGGACCAGCCCCATGCTGGACAACGCGCTGATCCTGCGCGACCGGGCGCTGGAAACCGCCCGGGACATGAATGAGGAGGCCTTGGGCGACGCGCGCCTGCAACTGTTGCTGGGCTGTCTGACGCTGGCCTTCGTGGCCGCCATCACCGCCCTGGTGGCCTGGGTGCTGCGCCGGCGCGTGACCCTGCCCATCAAGGACCTGACCCAGGCCATCACCCGCCTGGCGGAGGATGATCTGGATGTGCACATCGCCGCCCCCCGTGTGCAGGACGAGGTGGGCGCCATGGCCACCGCGCTGACCGTGCTGCGGGACAACGCCGCCAAGGCCCGCGCCACCGAGCGCGACGCCGCCGCCGCCCGGCAGGCGGCGCTGGATCGCGCCCTGGCGGTGGATGGCCTGTGCCGCACCTTCGACAGCCGCGCCAGCGCCGGCCTGAACGCCGTGGAGGAAGCGGCCGGCCACCTGGCCGCCACTTCCGCCGCGATGACGGAAACGGCGCAGCAATCCAGCCGGCAGGCGTCCACCGTCGCCAGCGCCGCCCAGACGGCCTCCAACGGCATCAACACCGTGGCCGCGGCGGCGGAGGAACTGTCCGCCTCCATCGCCGAGATCAGCCGCCAGATGGCGCAGTCCACCACCATCGCCAACGAGGCCATGGTCAAGGCGGAGGAGACGGACCACGCCATTGCCGCGCTGGCCGCCGCCAGCGCCAAGATCGGGGAAATCGTGGGCCTGATCACCGCCATCGCCAGCCAGACCAACCTGTTGGCGCTGAACGCCACCATCGAGGCGGCCCGGGCGGGCGAGGCCGGCAAGGGCTTCGCCGTGGTGGCGTCCGAGGTGAAGCATCTGGCCAACCAGACGGCGCAGGCGACCGAGGACATCACCCGCCAGATCAACGAGATCCAGACGGTGACGCGCAGCGCCGTGGACGGTGTGCGCGCCATTTCCGACGTCATCCACACCATGGGCGGCATCACCTCCGGCATCGCCGCGGCGGTGGAGGAGCAGGGGGCCGCCACGCGGGAAATCGCCCGCAACGTGCAGGAGGTGGCCGCGTCCACCCACCAGATCACCGCCAGTATCGATGAGGTGCGCGAGGCGGTGGAGCAGTCGACCACCGTGGCCGGCGACCTGCGCCAGGCCGCCACGTCCATGACCGACAGAGCGGAGCGGCTGAAAAGCGACGTGGCGGGCTTCCTGGGCGGGGTGCGCGCCGCCTGATCTGGTCAAGCGGTGCGTCCCGCCTTAAAAGGATTTCCCGCAACGACGGGGAAGCCCCATGGCGCCGACGCACCGCCCATTGACACCGGATGACCTGGACCTGGTGTGCCGGCACCGGGCCGCCATGTTCCGCGACTCCGGCCGCCCGGAGGCCGCAATCACGGCCATGGTCACCCCCTTTCGCGCCTGGCTGGCGCCCCGCCTGGCCGATGGACGGTACTTCGGGTTCGCCTTGGCCGATGCCGATGGCGCGGTCGTGGCCGGCATAGGCCTGATGGAACTCGACTGGCCGCCCCACCCGGCGCATCCGGAGGAGGCGCGGCGGGGCTATGTCCTGAACGTCTATGTCGAGCCTGGCCACCGGCGCCAAGGCCTGGCCCGCCGCCTGATGACCTTGGCGGAGTCGGCGTTCCGTGAGCGCGGCATCGCCTACGCCGTCCTGCATGCGACAGCCGCCGGCCGGCCCTTGTATGAGCAGGCGGGATGGGCCCCGACCACGGAAATGGCCAAGGCCCTGATCTGATCGCTCATACCAAGTAGCGATGATCCTGACCTATGGCCAGGCTCATCGCCCTCAGTCGCCGGCGCCGCCATCCGGCGGCTTGGCTTCCGCGCCTTACGCCGCGCGGCGGCAGTCGCCGCCGATACCAAGGAGCGATGAATGGAAATCATCGCTCCTTGGTATCAGCCGCGCGCCAGGCCCAGGCCCTCGTCGATCCAGCCGGTCAGGCCGCCGATCATCTCCTTCACTGGGCGCCCCAGGCGCGCCAGCTTCAGCGCCGCCTTGGTGGAGCCGTTACAGTGCGGGCCGGCGCAGTAGACGACGAACAGCGTGTCCGCCGGGTAGTCCGCCAACCGCGCCTCGGTCAACTGCCGGGTCGGGATGTTGACGGCGCCCGGCACATGACCGGCGGCGAACAGGGCGGGGGTGCGGACGTCCAGCAGCACGAAATCCTTGGTCTCCTGGGTCGTGGCGTGCCAGACGTCGGCGCAGTCGGTCTCAAACGCCAGTTTGGCGGCGAAATGCGCCACGGCGTCGTCCGGCGCGGCGGCGGGCGTCTTGGCGACAACGGAGGGGCCGGCGGAAATGAGAGCGGGGTCGGCCATGGCGGGATCTCCTGTCAAACGGTGGCGATGGCCCTTTGTCCCCGATGCGGCGTTCGGCCGCCAGGGGCACGCCCGCCAAAAGACGGGTGGTTCCGGCCAACATCCCGCTGACTGTCCTACTGACAGGGGCTGTCATCAACCTGGGTTAAGATTCTCCCATCGACGACAACCGCCGACAGGAAGACACACCCCATGGCCCGGCCCAATTACAGCGAACTGCCCACCCGCGACCTGGCCGCGTCGCGGACCTTTTATGAACAGGCCTTCGGCTGGTCCCTGACCGGCTTCGGCCCCACCTACGCCTGCACCATGACCGGCGACGTGGACATCGGCCTGCAGGCCGACGCGGCGGAGGCGACCCAGGCCCCGCTGACGGTCATCCAGGTGGACGCGCTGGAGGAGGCACTGGCCGCCGTCAGCGCTGCGGGCGGCACCATCGTCCGCCCCATCTTCAGCTTTCCCGGCGGCCGCCGCTTCCACTTCACCGACCCCTCGGGCAACGAGTTGGCGGTGATGCAGGCCCAGGCCCACCAGGACTGACCCACGCGTTGTGCGCAAGGCTGGGACGGCGCGGTCCTGCATCAAAGGGTGGCAGGCCGGCGTTAAAATGCGCCCAACGCGGGTGACCCACGGATCATCGTAGGCTCCACCCGGATGGGAGGTTCCCGTGGTTCATACCCATTCCCTGCCCAGCCTGGCCCTGCTGTTGCTGATCCTGGGGGCCCTGTTCACCTTGGGCTTCGGCGTCGTGCTGTTTCATGTGCCGGGGGAGCCCGCCGTGCGGCGCGCCATCCTGCCCTATTACTGCGCGGTGCCTGTCGTCCTGTTCGGCGCCGCGCTGCTGCTGAGCGTGGGCCTGGCCCAGGGCTGGCCCGGATTATTGCTGATGGGCGGCATCGCGGCCGTGGCCCTGGCCACGTCCCGAGTTTGCAACCACTGCGGCATCGCCGCCCAGCCCCGCAGCCTGATCCCACCCAAACACTGCGCCCGTTGCGGCCAGGCGTACAGCGACGCGGGGGACGCCCGGTGAGTCCGGCCTGGACCGTCATCGGCGGCATCCTTCTGGGCCTGGCCGTGGCACCGCTGGCCGCCGCCATAGCCTGGTGCCATCTGGTTCCCGGCAACCCCGTGCGGCGCAACCGGACCTATCACTGGCTTTATGTTGGCATCGCACTAGCCGTCTTTCTTTACGCCTGGGCGTGCTGGGGCTGGACGCAGGCTTGGCCTTTGGCCCTGGCCGCGCCCTTCATGATCGGCGGGGCCTTGACGGGATTCCGGCTGTGCCCCGCCTGCGGCATCGTCAGTGGCCGCGTCGTCCGGCATTGTCCGCAGTGCGGCGCCGCCATAAGGGCACCGGGCGGTGAGGGCACGCCGCCATAGCCATTCCGCCAATAGGCGGGTATTTCCGGCCAAGCCGCCACCAGCCCCTGGCGCCCCTGGGGCGCTGGTGTTTTCATGGCATCCATGACTCTGCACCGCCCCGCTCCAACCGCCCCGACACCCCCGCGCAACCGCGCCGTGGCCGTGCTGGCCTATGACGGGCTGTGCACCTTCGAGTTCGGGGTGGCGGTGGAGGTGTTCGGCCTGCCCCGGCCGGAGATGGCGGACTGGTACCAGTTCCGCGTCTGCGCGGCCGAGCCCGGCCCCCTGCGCGCCGTGGGCGGCATCCAGGTGCTGGCGGACGGCGACGTGCGCGACCTGGCCGCCGCCGGTACCATCATCATTCCCGGCTGGCGCGGCAAGGATGCCCCGGTGCCGCCGGCCCTGCTGGATGCCCTGCGCCAGGCGCACGCGGGCGGGGCGCGGCTGGTGTCCATCTGCTCCGGCGTTTTCGTCTTGGCGGCGGCCGGCGTGCTGGCGGGCAAGCGCGCCACCACCCACTGGCGCTATGCTCAAACCCTGGCGGAGCGGTTTCCCGACATCCGCGTGGAACCCGATGTGCTGTACGTGGACGAGGGGTCGGTGCTGACCTCCGCCGGCAGCGCCGCCGGGCTTGACCTGTGCCTACACATCGTGCGGCGCGACCATGGCGCCCGCATCGCCAACCAGGTGGCCCGCCGCCTGGTCATCCCGCCCCACCGCGACGGCGGCCAGGCGCAGTTCGTGGAGGCGCCCCTGGCCGATGAGGCCGCCCCCCTGTCCGCGCTGTTCGACTGGATCCGCCGCAACCTGGACCAGGATTTGACCCTGGCCCGCCTGGCGTCCCAGGCGCGCATGAGCGAGCGCAGCCTGGTGCGCCGCTTCCGCGAGGCCGCCGGCACCAGCCCCAAGGACTGGATCCTGACGGAGCGGCTGGGCCGCGCCCGCACCCTGCTGGAGGCCACGTCCCTGTCGCTGGAGCAGGTGGCGGCGGAGTGCGGATTCGGCGGGGCCGACACCCTGCGCCACCATTTCCGCGCCCGCCTGCGCACCAGCCCCACGGCCTATCGCGCCCGCTTCGCCGCTGCGGCCGAATAGCCGCCCGTCACGAGTCCGGCCACCCGCAGGAGAAGGCCCTTAGAGCAAGATGCGATCAGTCGTGATCGCATCTTGCTCTTAACCTGTTCATGATAGAGCGGATTTACACGATCAGGTGACTCCACCTGATCGCGTTCCGCTCTAACAGGATGCGGAAAAACCCTTCCGTCTGAGTTCCTGTCGTGATTCGCTTCCTCATGACGCTGAGGAGGATGGGATGCGTGGCGGAGACATTCGGACGGAAGGCTTGTTTTCGTACGTGAGTTGCGAAGCGCGTGTTCCGCCAAGGCATCCGCTTCGGGCGATCCGGGCGATCTGTGACGAGGCGCTGGAGGTTTTGTCGCCGGACTTTGAGGCGATGTACGCGAAGGTGGGTCGTCCTTCGATCCCGCCGGAGAAACTGCTGCGGGCGCTGCTGCTCCAGGCCTTCTATTCGGTCCGGTCGGAGCGACAACTGATGGAGCAGATGGACTACAATCTGCTGTTCCGCTGGTTTGTCGGGTTGGCGATGGACGCCCCGGTGTGGGACGTGACGGTGTTCACCAAGAACCGTGAGCGGCTTCTTGGAGGCGACGTCGCGGCGAAGTTCCTGGGGGCGGTGGTGGCCCAGGCGCGAGGCCGGAACTTGCTGTCGGACGACCACTTCTCGGTGGATGGCACGCTGATCGAGGCCTGGGCGTCGATCAAGAGCTTCCGGCCCAAGGATGGCGGTGGCGACCCGCCGGGCCCCGGTCGCAACGGGGAGCGCGACTTCCACGGGGAGAAGCGCTCCAACCAGACCCACGCGTCCACCACCGACCCTGAAGCCAAACTGTACCGCAAGAGCAATGGCCAGCCATCGCGCCTAGCCTACATGGGGCATGTGCTGATGGAGAACCGCAACGGCCTGGTGGTTGGTGCGACGCTGACCCAAGCGACCGGCACCGCCGAACGCGAGGCGGCGTTGGCATTGGTCGACGGGCTGAAGCCGACGCGGCGGATCACCTTGGGCGCCGACAAGGCCTTTGATGCGCGTGAGTTCGTCCGGGAACTCCGTGCCCGCAAGGTGACGCCGCATATCGCCCGGAATGATCACCTGACCAAGACCGGGGCGCGGCGCACGTCCGCCATTGATGGACGCACCACCCGCCACCCCGGCTATGGCGTGTCCTTGCGTATCCGCAAGCGTATTGAGGAGGTCTTCGGCTGGATCAAGACCACCGGCACCTTGCGCAAGACGCGCCACAAGGGAACCGATCGCGTCGGCTGGGCCTTCATGTTGACCGCCGCCGCCTACAACCTCGTCAGACTGCCCAAGCTGATGGTGGCGGCCTGACCATGCCCGGATTCCGCCTGCAAACGGCGGAAGCCGGGGAAGATGGCCGCAAAAGCGGCCCGTAGCCCCTCGATCAAGCCTTCAATCGGCTTGGCTCATGGGGAAAGGGGCCTTAACGCTCCATTCTTCCGCACCCTGCTAAAGGCTCCCGCCGTGGGCGTTCACGGCCGCCAGGACGGCGGCGACATCCTCCGCCACCGTCTGATGGCCACCGCCCACGACCAGCGTCGCCTTGGCCGTGCCGCCCGGCGGGATTTCCGTGGGCAGAGGCGGTCGCACCAGCGAGACCGAGGACCCGCGCACCCAGAGGGGCGATCCGTCGGGCCGGGTCAGCCGCGCGAAATCCGCCTCCACACCCAGACGGGCCAGCAGGGCGTCCGGCGCCTCCGCCGTCGCCACCGCCTCCCCCAGGCCGCCCAGCGTCGTGCCGCCGGGTCCGCCCGTCAGCGTGCCAATATTCCCGGCGTCGATGTGAATGGTGATGCCTGCGGATGTCCTGATCTCGGCCATGCCTGTCCTCCCCTCACGATTTCCCCCAGCCAAACCCGGCGCCGGCGGACGGCATAGACGCGCATTGGGAGGTCCCCCATTCGGCCCCATCCAGGCCCCATTCCGCCTGCCCCACAAACCGGTTGCGCGCCCCAGAGGCGAACCCTTAGAGTGCCCGCCATATGACAAGGTTGTCATATGCTCCGCCGGGCCCGTCCGGCGGCAATAAAATCCAGGGAGTATCCGTCCATGTCCCGCGCCCCCCTTCGCCGCCTGGCCGCTGGCGCCGCCCTTTGCGCCCTTGCCGCCGGTGGCGCGCTGGTTTCCCCCGCGCATGCCCAGATCCCGCTGGAAGCCGAAATGTCGGCGCGGGCCACCGCCGCCGCCGTTCCGCCCACCCCGTCGGTGCCGGGCCCCTGGATGGATGCCAAGCTGTCGCCGGATGAGCGCGCGCGCCTGCTGGAAAGCCAACTGACGCTGGATGAGCGCATCGGCATGCTGCACGGCATCATGGCCCTGCCCTACAAGATCGACCGCCTGCCGGACGGGGTGGTCTGGTCCGCCGGCTACATCCCCGGCGTGCCGCGCCTGGGCATCCCCGCCCTGCGCGAAACGGACGCCAGCCTGGGCGTCACCACCCCCCACCGCCTGCGTCCCGACGGCGCCACGGGCCTGCCCGCCGGCCTGGCCATCGCCGCGACGTGGAGCCCGGAGCTGGCCTATCAGGGCGGCGCCATGGTGGGCGACGAGGCGGCGCGCAAGGGCTTCAACGTCCTGCTGGGTGGCGGCGTGAACCTGACGCGCGAGCCCCGCAACGGCCGCAACTTCGAATATCTGGGGGAGGACCCGCTGCTGGCCGGCACGCTGGCGGGCCAGGCCATCCGCGGCACCCAGGACCAGCACATCGTGGCGACGGTGAAGCACTTCGCCATCAACAGCCAGGAGTCCAGCCGCCGTGCCGTGAACGCGGTGATCGACGAGGCGTCGCTGCGCGAAAGCGACCTGCTGGCCTTCCAGTTCGCCATCGAGGCGGGCAAGCCCGGCTCCGTCATGTGTTCCTACAACCGCGTCAACGGCCCCTGGGCCTGCGACAATGATTTCCTGCTGAACAAGGTGCTGAAGGGCGACTGGGCCTATCCCGGCTGGGTCATGTCCGACTGGGGCGCCACCCCGGCGTTGAGCGCCGCCATGAACGGCCTGGACCAGCAGTCGGGTGAGCAGATCGACAAGGAGGTGTTCTTCGACAAGCCGCTGAAGGCGGCGGTCGAGGCCGGGCGGATTCCGGCGACCCGCGTGTCGGACATGGTGCGGCGCATCCTGCGCTCCCTGTTCGCCACCGGGGTATTCGACGTGAAGGCCCCCACCGGGCCCATCGACTTCCAGGGCCATGCCGACCTGACCCGCACGGTGGCGGAGCGCGGCATCGTGCTGCTGAAGAACAAGGGCGGCGTCCTGCCCCTCGCCAAAGGCAAGCGCATCGCCGTCATCGGCGGGCTGGCCGACGCCGGCGTGCTGTCGGGCGGCGGGTCGTCCCAGGTGCTGGCGGCCGATGGGCCCAACCATGATTACAAGAACGGCGCCTTCATCCACATCGGCGGCACCGGGGAACTGGTCCACATCTCCGACGCCGTCTACCAGCCCGACGCGCCGCTGAAGGCCATCGAGGACAAAGCCGGCAAGGACGCCGTGTTCTTCGCCGACGGCCGCTACGTCAGCGAAAGCGTGGCCGCCGCCAAGCAGGCGGACGTGGTCCTCGTCTTCGCCACGCAATGGAACATCGAGGGTCAGGACGTGCCGGACCTGACCCTGCCCCAGGGCCAGGACGCGGTGATCGCCGCCGTCGCCGCCGCCAACCCCAACACCATCGTCGTGCTGGAAACCGGCGGCCCCGTGGCCATGCCCTGGCTGGACAAGGTGGCCGGCGTGGTGGAGGCCTGGTACCCCGGCATCCGGGGCGGCCAGGCCATCGCCAACATCCTGTTCGGCGACGTCAACCCCTCGGGCCACCTGCCCATCACCTTCCCCCGGGATGAAAGCCAGTTGCCCAGCCCGGAGCTGGCCGGTTTTTACGAGCGCGACCGCACCAAGCTGATCGACGCGCATTATCCGGAGAAGGCGGACGTCGGCTACCGCTGGTACGCGGCCAAGGGCCTGACGCCCCTGTTCCCCTTCGGCTATGGCCTCAGCTACACCACCTTCGCGCAAGGCGGGCTGAAGGCCGCCGCCGGCGCCCATGCCGGGGAGGCGATGAAGATCAGCTTCACCGTCACCAACACCGGCGCCCGCCCCGGCCAGGACGTGGGGCAGGTCTACCTGGTGTCGGGCCCGCAGGGGAAGCGCACCCGGCTGTTGGGCTTCGGCCGCGTGGACCTGAAACCGGGCGAGCGCAAGACGGTCAGCGTCACCGTCGACCCGCGCCTGCTGGCCGATTTCGATGCGCAGGCCCATGAGTGGAAGGTGGCGGCCGGCAGCTACACCGTGGCCCTGGGCAGCGACGCCCTGACCCTGGGCGAGACGCAGACCGTGACGCTGAAGGCCCAAACCCTGAAGCCGTGATCCTGAAGCTGCTGTGACTCTTGGCCTGGCAAGCGCCCTCTCGGCGCTTGCCAGGGGGCTTGTGGACGGCCGACACTGGCGGGAAACAACCGCCTGGGAGGGCCACCCGCATGACCACCGCCACCGCCGAAACCGACATCTTCGACTACATCGTCGTGGGCGCGGGTTCGGCCGGGTGCGTGCTGGCCAACCGGCTGTCGGCCGACCCAGGCGTGCGCGTGGCCTTGGTGGAGGCCGGGGGCAAGGATGACTGGATCTGGTTCCACATCCCCGTCGGCTATCTCTTCGCCATCGGCAACCCCCGCGCCGACTGGATGTTCAAGACCGAGGCGGTGCCGGGCCTGAACGGCCGCAGCCTGGCCTATCCGCGCGGCAAGGTGCTGGGCGGCTGCTCGGCCATCAACGCCATGATCTACATGCGCGGCCAGGCCGCCGACTATGAGGGCTGGCGCCAGATGGGGTTGCCGGGCTGGGGCTGGGACGATGTGCTGCCCACCTTCCTGGCGCAGGAGGACCATGTGGCGGGCGCCAGCCCCTTCCATGGGGCCGGCGGCGAATGGCATGTGGACCACCCCCGCATCCGCTGGGCCCTGCTGGACGCCTTTATCGACGCCGCCGGACAGTGCGGCATTCCCCGCACCGAGGATTTCAACCAAGGCGACAATGAGGGCTGCGGCTATTTCCAGGTGAACCAGAAGGGCGGCCGGCGGTGGAGTGCCGCCCGCGCCTTCCTCGACCCCGTGCGCCACCGCCCCAACCTGACCGTCATCACCGGCACCCTGGCGGAGCGCCTGACCTTCGACGGCACGCGCGTCCGCGGCGTGCGCCTGCGCACCCCGCACGGCCCCCGCACCCTGGCGGCGCGGCGGGAGGTGGTGGTGGCCACCGGCGCCGTGGCGACACCGGCCCTGCTGGAACGCTCCGGCATCGGCGCCGGCGCGCGGGTGCGCGACCTGGGTGTCGCGGTCATCGCCGACCGGCCGGGGGTGGGGAGAATTTGCAGGACCACCTGCAACTGCGCCCCATCTTCAAGGTGACCGGCGTGCCCACCCTGAACCTGCTGTACAAGTCCCTGCCCCGCCGGGCGTGGATGGCGCTGGACTATGCCCTGCGCCGGCGCGGGCCCCTGACCATGGCGCCGTCGCAACTGGGCGCCTTCACCCGCAGCGGGCCGGAATACGCCACCCCCAACCTGCAATTCCACATCCAGCCCCTGTCGCTGGACAAGTTCGGCGATACCCTGCACCCCTTCGGCGCCTTCACCGCCAGCGTCTGCAACCTGCGCCCCAGCAGCCGGGGCAGCATCCACGCCCGTGGCCCCGACCCCGCCGACGCCCCGGTCATCCAGCCCAACTACCTGGCGACGGAGGAGGACAGGCGGGTGGCGGTGGACAGCCTGCGCCTGGCCCGCCACATCGCCCAGGCCCCGGCGTTGGCCGCCTTCCAGCCGGAGGAGTACAAGCCCGGCGCCCATCTGCGCAGCGACGCCGACATCGCGCAGGCCGCCGGCGACGTGGGCACCACCATCTTCCACCCCGTGGGCACCGCCCGGATGGGCAGTCCCGACGATCCCCTGGCCGTCACCGACGCCCGCCTGCGCGTCATCGGCGTGCAGGGCCTGCGCGTGGCCGACGCCTCGGTCATGCCGCGCATCACCTCGGGCAACACCGCCGCCCCCACCATGATGATCGCGGACCGGGCGGCGGCAATGATGGTGGAGGACGCGCGGTAGCTTTGGCCGGTGTCCCTATGCCCCTGCCTTCGCGTAGGCGCTCAGGATCGCCGCGATGAGGCCCGGGAAGCGCTGATCCACCTCGGAGCAGCGCGAATGGTTGCGCATCTCCACGCCATGCCGCTCGCACCGGATCAGGCCGGCCTCGCGCAGCACCTTGATGTGGTGGGACAGCGATGATTTGGGGATGACCCGGTCACCCACCGCCGCGAACGCGGAGCATGCCTGCACACAGCCCATACCCGCGATCTGGGTGAAGATCGCCGCCCGCACCGGATCGGACAGGGCGTGGAGGATCGCTTCCGGTCGTACGTCGTCAAGCGTGGGGTGAAAAAGGGGCCTCATGATTTTTTTAATATGTGGGGGGTTGTTGGCCGGTTCAATAGTTCCGATATTCCGAACTAAGGGACAAAGCCGGCATCCTGCGGCTGACCCCAGTTCGGCCCCCAATTCAAAGGAATGGAAAACATGGGAAAGCTTACCGATAAGGTCGCCGTGGTGACGGGCGCGTCCAAGGGCATCGGCGCCGGCATCGCCAAGGCGCTGGCGGCGGAAGGCGCCGCCGTGGTGGTCAATTACGCGTCGAGCAAGGCCGGCGCGGACGCGGTGGTCCAGGCGATCACGGCGGCGGGCGGCAAGGCCATCGCCGTGCAGGGCGACGTCACCAAGGCGGACCAGGCGCAGGGCCTGATCGACACGGCCGTCAAGGAATTCGGCCGCCTGGACATCCTGGTCAACAACTCCGGCGTTTATGAATTCGCCGCCATCGGGGAGGTGACCGAGGCCCACTACCGCCGCATCTTCGACGTGAACGTGCTGGGCCTGCTGCTGACCACCCAGGCGGCCGCGAAGCACCTGGGCGAAGGGGGCAGCATCATCAACATCTCCTCCGCCGTCACCAGCCTGTTCGTGCCGAACTCGGCCGTCTATACCGGAACCAAGGGCGCGGTGGACGCCATCACCGGCGTGCTGGCCAATGAGTTGGGCCCGCGCAAAATCCGCGTCAACGCCATCAATCCGGGCATCGTCGAGACCGAGGGCACGCAAGCCGCCGGGTTCGTCGGCTCCGACTTCGAGCAAGGCATCGTGGCGCAGACCCCGCTGGGCCGCACCGGCCAGCCGGACGACATCGCGGCCATCGCGGTCTTCCTCGCCTCAGACGACGCCCGCTGGCTGACCGGCGAACGCCTGACCGCCAGCGGCGGCCTGCGCTGAGCGGGATGCCTGCTTTCCGTCGTGTGCTCCCCTTTTGGGGAGCACACCGCAATCGACGGGGAATGCCCTCAATGATCAAGCCGTCGTTTCCTTAGGGTGACATCACCAACGACATCAGCCTATGGACGCCCGGGACGATGTCATATACGATATCATCATTGTGAAAATCGTCATCGACACCGACGTCCTGTTTGCCGCCTTCAACAGCCCGGATGGGGCTTCCCGCCGCCTGCTGCTGGATATCATCGACGGCAAGGCGTCCCTGCTGCTGTCCGCGACGTTGTTGCTTGAATACGAAGCCGTGCTCACCCGACCGCACAATCTCGAACAATTTGGGATCGGGGTTGCCGACGTGCTGGCCGTTCTTGATGAGTTGGCGCGAATATGCGTGCCCGTGGCCTTCGACTACCGCTGGCGGCCATCCGCCAACGACCCCGATGACGACCATGTCGTTGAGACGGCGGTCAACGGGAACGCGGACGTGGTCGCAAGCTTCAACCTGTCGGATTTGGCTGCTGGTGTTCGGCGCTTCGGGATCGAGGTGGAACGGCCGAAGGATGTTCTCAGGAGGTTGAAATGAGCAGTTTTCCGCTACGCATACCCGACGACCTGAAGGCAGAGGCCGCACGCTTGGCCGATATCGCCGGCGTCAGTCTGAATCAGTACGTGGCAACGGCCCTGGCATCCCGCGTTGGCGCGCAAGCGGAAGCGGAACGGTATTTCAGGAAAAGGGGCGCCCGCGCGATTCCCGGCCGTGCCAAAGAGGTGCTGGAGCGGTCCGGTCAGGGCAATGCCCCCCGTGACGATGACCGGCTGGAGTGACAGGCCATACATGTTTGTGGCGATATGGAACCGGCGGACATACAGGAATGAGCCCGACTGGCGACACCGCCCAAAGATGAACGACCGAATGTCTCGACATCGCCGCGCCGCATGCACCCGGCAGTGTGATCAGCCGGTCAGTTGACGCCCCTTCCCAACCCCCGGCCAGCCCGCTATAAGAGTTGCGAGTGATTTGCAATATCGGGCGATGGGACGTCGCCCGGGGGACGTGACCGTGACCAGCGTGACCAGAGACCAGGCCGGCGGCGATGCCGGGACCAGCCAGAGCAGCCGTGCGCCCATTAAGGTAGGGCGATTGTTCGGCGGGGGTGTCAACCGGGCGGGCGGCATCACCGGGCGGTGGGTGGTCTATCAACTGCACTGGCTGCTGGGCATCACGCTGGGCTTCGTCCTGGCGCTCATGGGCATCACTGGCGCCACCATGAGCTTCGAGGACCAGATCATGCGGGCGTTGAGCCCCGGCGTGGTCACGGTGGCACCCCGCGAAGCGCCGGTGCTGACGCCCGACGCGCTGCTGGCCCGGGTGCGGGCGCAGCGGCCGGAGACGCGGGTGGAGGGGGTGTTCCTGTCCGCCCGCACGGATGAGGCGGCGCGCGTGCTGTTCGCCGGCGGGATGGGCGGCAACCGGGGGGAGCGCGCCTATGTCGACCCCTATGACGGCACGGTGCTGGGCCACGCCACGGGGGAGGAGTTCTTCGCCTTCGTCCGCCGGCTGCACCGCTGGCTGGCCCTGCCCGGCAATGGCGACGGCATGGGCCGGCAGATCACCGGAGCGGCGGTGATGGCCCTGCTGTTCTTCTGCGCCTCGGGCCTGTACCTGCGCTGGCCACGCCGGCCGCTGGACTGGCGCGCCTGGCTGGCGCTAGACACGGGGGCCAAGGGCCGCGCCTTCCTGTGGTCGCTGCACGCCGTCATCGGCACCTGGGTGCTGCTGGTCTATCTGGTCATCGGCCTGACGGGGCTGTGGTGGTCCTATGACTGGTATCGGGACGGCGCCACCCGCCTGCTGACCGGGCAGCCGCTGCCGGCGCGGGAGGAAGGCCCCCGGGGCGAAAGGGGTGCCGGGAAGCGCGACAATGGCGCCGCCCCCGTTTCCATCGACACCGCCTGGGCCGCCTTCCTGGCGCGTGAGGGGGACCGGTACGCCACCGCGCTGGTGAGCGTGCCGGGCAAGCCGGGCGCCCCGGTGCGCGTGCGCTATCGCCCCGTGGGCGCGCCGGCGGACCAACCGCTCGATGAGATGGCGCTGGACGGCGCCACCGGGGCCGTGACCTCGGAAAGTCATTTCGCCGACAAGGCGCTGGGCGCCAGATTGCTGGCCGGGGTGTTGACCCTGCACCGGGGCACCTATTTCGGCACCGGCGGGGCCGTGGTGTTCATGGCGGCGGCCGGGGCCATGCCCCTGTTCACCATCACCGGCCTGCTGATGTACCTGGACCGCCGGCGCAAGAAAAAGGCGGCGCGGGTGGCGCGCGATGGGATGGGGGATGGCGCCGCAGGCCCGCTGGCGTACCCCACCGCTGACACCACCCTGACCATCGCCTATGCCAGCCAGACGGGCACGGCGGAGCAGTTGGCCTGGCGCACCGCCGGCGTGCTGCGCGAGGGCGGCCGGGCGCCGCAGGTGCTGCCCCTGGCCAAGCTGGACCTGAAGGCCCTGCGCGGCCGCCTGCTGGTGGTGGCCAGCACCTATGGCGAGGGGGAGCCGCCGGACGACGCCCGCGCCTTCGCCAAGAAGCGCATGGCCGCCCCCGCCGATCTGGCCGGGGTGGACTTCGCCGTGCTGGCCTTGGGCGACCGGCAGTATGAGACCTTCTGCGGCTTTGGCCGCGCGCTGGACCGCTGGCTGGGCGAGAGCGGCGCCACCCGCCTGTTCGACCCGGTGCTGGTGGATGACAACGACGCCGACGCCCTGCGCCAATGGCAGGGGCAGCTGCGCGCCCTGGGTGCCGGCGCCACTCCCGACTGGGCGCCCGACGCATACGGCCGCTGGCGCCTGGCGGAGCGCCGCCTGCTGAACCGGGGCAGCCCCGGCGGCCCCGCCTATCACCTGTCGCTGGAACCGCTGGACCAGCCCATGCCCGTTTGGGCCGCCGGCGACATCGCCCAGATCCTGCCCGGCAACGACAGCGGCGCCCACCACCGCGACTATTCCATCGCCAGCCTGCCGGCCGAGGGCCGCGTGGACCTGCTGGTGCGGCAGCAGACGCGGCCCGACGGCACCCTGGGCCTGGGTTCCGGCTGGCTGACGGCCGGCGTGGCGGTGGGGGGCGAGGTGCGGATGCGCCTGCGCGCCAACCCCGGCTTCCACGCCCCGTCCGGCCCGGCGCCCCTGATCCTGGTCGGCGCCGGCACCGGCCTGGCCGGCCTGCGCGGCCACCTGAAGCACCGCCAGGCCCTGGGCCTGGGCGACGCCTGGCTGCTGTTCGGGGAGCGGCATGCCGCCACCGACGCCTGGCATGCCGAAGAGATCGCCGCCTGGCAGGCGGACGGCACCCTGGCGCGCGTTGATCTGGTCTATTCCCGCGACGGCCAGGGCTATGTCCAGGATCGCCTGGCGGCCCAGGGGGACATTGTGCGCGTATGGGTAGACCGGGGCGCCGTGATATACGTCTGCGGCAGCCTGGAAGGCATGGCCCCGGGCGTGGACCGGGCGCTGGAAGCCATTCTGGGCCGCGACCGCCTGGACGCGCTGACGGCCGAGGGGCGCTATCGGCGGGATGTGTACTGAGGTCCTTTTACAAGCAATGAGCCCACCTCATCGCTTGTCAGGCCGCGACGGCGGCCGCCGGAGATTTCCGGGGGGCCGAAGGCGGACTGGAAATCGAGGACAAGCCCAGGGCCCGGATGGGCCCGCCCGGCGTCTGAGGGACAAAAACTAAGTCGCCCGCACCACCAGCCGCGTCGGCAGGATCAGCGACTCCGGCCGCTCCCCGTTGATCAGCGCCAGCACGCTCTGCGCCAGCCGCACGCCACCCTCCGTCCAGTCCTGGTGGACCGAGGTCAGGGCCGGGGTGTTGAAGGCGGCCATGGGGGTGTCGTCGTAGCCGATGACGGACACGTCGTCCGGCACGGTCAGCTTCGCCTCCGTCAGGGCGCGCATGGCGCCCAGCGCGATGGCGTCGCTGCAGGCGAAGATGCCGTCGAACCCCCCGGGGGTATTGGCCAGCAGGCCCCGCACCGCCGCCACGCCGGCGTTGAAGGTGAAGTCGCAGGGCGCCAGCGCCACCAGCGCCGCCCCGCCGGCGGCCAGCGTCTGGGTGAAGCCGTGCAGGCGTTCCGCGTTCTCGCGGTGGTGGGTGTCGCCCAGGAAGACCAGGCGGCGGCGCCCCGTCTCGACCAGGCGGGCGGCGGCCAGCGCCCCGCCCTGGTGGTTGTCGCTGCCCACGAAGACCGGGTCCATGCCCGCCTGCGGCGCCCCCCACACCACCAGCGGCACGCCCATGGGCAGCAGTTGGCGCACGGCGGTGTCGTCCGCGCCCTGCCCCAGCAGGATGGCGCCATCGGCCGCCTGCACCGCCGCCGCCGGCTGTGACGCCCCGGTGGTCAGCAGCACGTTGTAGCCCGCCACCGTCAGTTCCTGGCAAATGCCACCCAGCAGGTCCAAGGGAAAGGGGCCGGACATGGGGCGTTCGGGCGACGGCGTCATGTCCACCACCACGGCGATGGTGTGGCTGCGCTGCAGGCGCAGGTTCCGCGCCGTGGCGTTGAAGCGATAGCCCATCTCGCGTGCCAGTTCCTGGATGCGGCGGCGCGTATCCTCGCGCACGGCGGGGCTGTCGCGCAGGGCCCGCGACACGGTGATGATGGACACCTGCGCCTTGGCCGCCAGATCGGCCATGGTCAGCCGGCCGGCGTCCGCGCCGTCCGGCAGGGCTGGGACCGGGGTCGGAGATGGCGGCGCCGGGCGGGCGGACTTGGCGGGGCGCAGGCTCATAAGCGGTTCCAGGAAAGACGGGAGGCCGGTGAAGGGGGCACACCTGCGGAAGACTGTTCCATAGCCGAGGCCCGCTTGCCAAGCCGGGGTTGCTGCATGGGAACCCGAGTCGCGTCATCCCTTCCCCTGGAATGGACGTTTCGGCCCGCGTAATCCCCTATGCCGGGAAAGGGCCCCGGGACACCGCACCGCACCAGTCCCCGGTGTCGGCACCCCCGTAGGCGTAACAGCGAATGACATCGATAACAACACCGGCGACGCCCGCGCCGCCCGATGCCCGGATGCGAGGCCCTGAAATGCCAAGGATTTAAGACAGCGGCTGACTTCTCCGGCGGATTTGCTGCGTTTGCGAAGCGCAACCGCAGCAATGGATGCCGACGTGCGGGACGATTCCGCACCCCCTCCAGGCCGTCACCGGCAAAATGATATCGATGTCTTGTTATCGATGTCATCCAATGTTATCGAAGCGTCATTCAAGCAAGGGTGGCAGGCGATCCCTCAAGGACGCGCCATCCCGATAAGAAGCCTTGGGTCAGGGCGCGACGGGGCGAGCCAGTCCAAGTCACGATCACACCAAGACATAAGGGGAGGGAAGGATGTCACATCCACATAGGATAGGTGCGTTGTTGGGCGGCGTCGCGTTGGCGGCCCTGCTGATGCCGGCCGCGGGCCTGGCCCAGACGACCAGCACGGCCCAGGCGCCGCAGGCGGCCAGCGGCGCTTCGGAAGAGCTGCAGGAAATCATCGTCACCGGCACCGCGCGCAGCGACGGCATGAAGAAGCTGGACGCCAGCTTCGCCATCAGCACCATCAAGGCCGAGGACATCGTCGCCCAGCAGCCCAACGGCACCGCCGACCTGCTGAAGCTGACGCCCGGCCTGTGGGTGGAATCGACCAGCGGCACGGCCGGCCCCAACATCGACGTGCGCGGGTTCCCGGGCGGCGGCGACGCGCCCTTCATCACCATGCAGATCGACGGCTCGCCCATCTATCCGGCCCCCACGCTGTCCTTCATGGACAACTCCACACTCATCCGCCTGGATGACACGGTGGAGCGGGTGGAGGTGCTGCGCGGCGGCCCGGCCACCGTCTTCTCCAACGCCCAGCCGGGCGCCACGGTGAACTTCATCCAGCGCAAGGGCACGGACACGCCGGAAGGCAGCATCCGCCTGACCGTGGGGGATGAGGGGCTGTACCGGGTCGACACCTATTACGGCGGCCCCATCACCAAGGACCTGAACTTCATGGTCGGCGGCTTCTACCGCTATAACGAGGGCATCCGCAGCACCCAGTTCCCCGCCGACGACGGCGGCCAAGTGGTGGCCAACGTCACCAAGAAGTTCGAGAATGGCGAGTTCACGTTCTATGGCCGCCGCACGGACGACAGGAACGCCTTCTACACCGCCATCCCGCTGGTCAGCAGCAACGGCGGCAAGGACATCTCCGCCTTCCCCGGCACCGATCCGGGCACCTTCAGCCTGTACAGCAACGCCGTCCGCAACGTCACTATCGAGACCGGCCCCGGCCAGTCCAAGAACCTGGACATCGGCGACGGCCGCGGCATTCAGCTGACCACCCTGGGCAACACCCTGGACCTGGACCTGAAGGGCTGGCAGCTCAGCAACAAGATGAACTTCGTCACCGGCCGGGCCTTCACCCAGTCGGAATTCACAGGCTCGAACCCTGAGACGCTGGGCCAGTTCATCAGCGACACCGTGACCTCGGCCAACGCCAACGCCGCCGTGGTGGCGGCGGCCGGCGGCATCGCCACCGGCGGCTCGGCCAAGATTGTCGGCTCCGGTGCCGCCCTGACCAACATGAACCAGCAGGTCATCGCCGTGGGCATGTGGTCGGTGGACAAGCGCATCCAGTCCTTCACCGACGACGCGCGCCTCAGCCATGAGCTGTTCCCCGGCAACACCCTGACGGTGGGCGCCTATTTCGCCCAGTATTCGTCCAAGGACCAATGGTACCTGGGCAACAACTACCTGCTGACCATGACCAACCACCCGCAGGCGGTGGACGTGGTGCTGAACAACGGCGCCAAGGCCTCACGCGGGGGGCTGACCTCCGGTTCCTTCTACGCGCTGGACGCCAGCTATGACGGCACCGCCGTGGCGGGCTTCATTTCCGACGAATGGAAGATCACGCCGGACCTGCGCATCGACGCCGGCTTCCGCATGGAACACCAGAGCATCAACGGCACCATCAGCAACGACAGC
Source organism: Nitrospirillum karajorum (assembly GCF_036348415.1). Taxonomy (NCBI): domain Bacteria; kingdom Pseudomonadati; phylum Pseudomonadota; class Alphaproteobacteria; order Rhodospirillales; family Azospirillaceae; genus Nitrospirillum; species Nitrospirillum karajorum. The sequence continues at coordinate 1,199,304 of NZ_JAZBQB010000002.1, read as the reverse complement.
ACCGGCGATTTGGATAACAACCCGCTGACGCTGTACGACAACGCCGCCAGCTACACCAACGGCACCTATTACGGCGTCAGCTCGCACCGGACGGAGCCGTCCTGGACCGTGGGCGCCAACTACTACCTGACCGACGATCTCAGCGTGTACGCCCGCGTCAACAGCGGTCATGAGTTCCCGCAGTTCGACGCCCTGCGCGGCGGCGATTACCAGATGGTCAACATCCAGCAGCAGGAAGTGGGCCTGAAGACGTCGTCGCACTACTACAGCGCCTACGTCACCGGCTTCCACAACACCTTCTCCGGCCTGTTGTACCAGGCGGAGGTGGTGAACCCAGACGGCAGCGGCAGCCTGATCAACGAGATCTATGGATCGGAAGCCTGGGGTGCGGAGTTCGAGCTGGCGGTGCGGCCCGTCACCAACCTGACGGTCAGCTTCCGGGGCACCTATCTGGATGCCAAGTACCAGGACAACCCCAGCTTCAACGGCAACCAGGTGCTGCGCCAGCCCAAGTTCCAGTTCTCCATCGCGCCGTCGTATGAGATCCCGCTGGATTGGGCCAGCCTGCGCCTGTTCGGCACCTACACCCATGTGGGCGACCGCTACGGCGACCCGGACAACCAGCAGCCGCTGCCGGCCTATGACACCCTGGACCTGGGCGTCTCGGCCGAGTTCGACCGCTACACCGTCCAGCTGACCGGCACCAACCTGACGAACGAGCTGGGCATCACCGAAGGCAACGCCCGGGTGGTCGGGTCCGGCACCAGCAGCGGCGGCGTCTTCCTGGGCCGCCCGCTGTTCGGCCGGTCCATCCACCTGAGCGCCGCGGCCAAGTTCTGACCCGCGTGAGTTCCCGGCCCTCCGCATCCGACAAGCGGGGGCCGGGGTGTCATGGGGCCGTCGCCCCGAAAGACGGCCCCTGGGGATGGGCGGGCATTGCCCCGATCTTTGTCCGCCCATCCTCCTTTTGCTTTCCTTCGGCCTCCCCGTGAAGGTGACCCTGCCCGTGCCCAATGCCGCCACCATCGCCCCGCCGCCCGCCGCCCTGACCGAAACCGACATCCCGGCCCGCCTGGACCGCCTGCCCTGGGGCCGGTTCCACAGCCTGGTGGTGGCGGCGCTGGGCATCACCTGGGTGCTGGACGGGCTGGAGGTGACGCTGGCCGGCGCCGTCGCCGGCGCCATGAAGGAAAGCCCGTCGCTGGCGCTGAACAACGCCCAGGTTTCGGCGGCCAGCAGCGCCTATCTCATCGGCTGCGTGCTCGGCGGCCTGTTCTTCGGCTGGCTGACCGACAAGCTGGGCCGCAAGAAGCTGTTCAGCATCACCCTGCTGGTCTACCTGACCGCCACCGCCGCCACCGCCTTCAGCTGGGATTTCACCAGCCTGCTGGTCTTCCGCTTCCTGACCGGGGCCGGCATCGGCGGCGAATACGTGGCCATCAATTCGACCATCCAGGAGCTGATCCCCGCCCGCGCCCGCGGCTGGGTCACCCTGGTGATCAACGGCAGCTACTGGCTGGGCGCCGCGCTGGGCGCCGTCGGGTCCGTGGTGCTGCTGGACCCGCATCTGCTGGGGCCGGACATGGGCTGGCGCGCCAGCTTCTTCACCGGCGCGGTGCTGGGCCTGTTCATCCTGCTGCTGCGCCGCGCCATCCCGGAAAGCCCGCGCTGGTTGATGACTCACGGCCGCGTGGCGGAGGGGGAGGCCATCGTCGCCCGCATCGAGCGCGCCATCCAGGCGCGGGGCCAGGCCCTGCCCGCCGCCGGCCCGCCCGTGCGCCTGCGGGAGCTGCGGACGGTGTCGACCGCCGCCGTGGCCAAGTCGCTGCTGCGCGACTATGGCCGGCGCACGGTGCTGGGCCTGTCGCTGATGACGGCCCAGGCCTTCTTCTACAACGCCATCTTCTTCACCGAGGCCCTGGTCCTGACCTCGTTCTTCGATGTGCCGTCCAACGATGTCGGCTGGTACATCCTGCCCTTCGCGGCTGGCAACTTCCTGGGTCCCCTGATCATCGGCCGCTTCTTCGACACCATCGGCCGGGTGCCCATGATCGCCGGCACCTATGCCCTGTCAGGCGTGCTGCTGATCGGCACCGGCATCCTGTTCCAGCAAGGCCTGCTGACCGCCACCACCATCACCCTGGCGTGGAGCGTCATCTTCTTCTTCGCCTCGGCCGCCGCCAGCTCAGCCTATCTCACGGTCAGCGAATGCTTCCCGCTGGAAATCCGCGCCGTGGCCATTTCGCTGTTCTTCGCCTTCGGCACCGGCCTGGGCGGCGTCTGCGGCCCGCTGGTGTTCGGCGCGCTGATCGACACCGGCTCGCGCACCAACGTGCTGTGGGGCTACGTCCTGGGCGCCGGCCTGATGATCGCCGCCGCCATCACCGAACTGGTCCTGGGCGTCAAGGCGGAGGGCCGGTCGCTGGAGGACGTGGCCGCCCCGCTGTCCTCCACCTCCTCCTCGTAAGCCGCCGACGGAACCAAAGGGCCAACGCCCGAGTTACCTCCATCCCCCGGCGGCCCAAAACATCCCTGCCCCCAACCTCCCGATCAAAACCACGTGGATCAGCCCGTGACAGCCTCCCTCCCCCCTTCCCCGTCGCCCCGTCCGCCACCGACCCCTGGGTGGTCATCGCCCGGGGCGAGAGCCCGGCGGCGCTGAAATGCACCGAATCCCTGTTCACACTGGGCAACGGCTTCATCGGCGTGCGCGGCGGCGTGGAAGAGGATGCGCGCTCCACCGCCCCGGTCGTGCATCTGAACGGCGTCTATGAAGTCACGCCCATCACCTATCATGAGAAGGCGCCGGGCTTCGCCGAGGCCAGCGACACCCGCATCCCGGTGCCGGATGGCACCCTGATCGGCCTGACCATCGAGGGCGAGCCGCTGGATCTTTCCACCGGCACCGTGCTGGCACACCACCGCTGGCTGGATCTCCGCACCGGCGTCCTGCACCGCAGCTTACGCTGGCGCTCCCCCGCCGGCCGCACGGTGCGGCTGGCGACCGAGCGTCTGGTGGTGGAGGACCACCCCGGTCCCGTCGTCATCCAGTACCAGGTGACGGCGGAGGACTTCACGGCGGAAGTGGTGGTGGATTCCTGCCTGGCCCCGCACCAGCCGCCGGCGGCGGACGCGGCCGGCGTGCACGACCCACGCGTCGGCCCGCAACTGGCGGCCCTGGCCTTCCGCCGCTGGATCGTGGAGGACGGCATCGACGGCATGGTGCTGCGCACCGGCCGCAGCCGCCAAGGGGTGGCCGTTGTCATGTCCCATGCCGTGACCCTCACCGGCGGCGGCCCCGTTCTGGTGAACAGCCTGCGCGACCAGGGCATCGTCAGCCACACGGTCCGCGCCACCCTGGCGCCGGGGGCCGTCCTGACCCTGGTGAAGAGTGTCGCCTATGCCGCCGACAAGGGAGAGGACAGCACCCCCGCCGATGACGCGCTGGCCGCCGCCGCCGTGGCGGCGTTGCGCCGGGCGACCGCCATCGGCCTGCCGGGCCTGCGCCAAGCCCGGACCCAAGCCCTGCAGGATTTCTGGCTGTCCTCGGACATCGCCATCGACGGCGCGCCGGAGCTGGAGCGCGCGGTGCGCTTCAACCTGTTCCAGCTGTTGCAGGGGGCGGGGCGTGATGGCCTGACCTCCGTCGGCGCCAAGGGGCAGAGCGGCGAAGGCTATGAGGGCCATTACTTCTGGGATGCCGAGATCTTCGCCCTGCCGGTGTTGGTCTACACCCGGCCGGCGGTGGCCCGCGCCATCCTGGAATACCGCCACCGCACCCTGGACGGCGCCCGCGCCCATGCACGGGCCATGGGCCACCGCAAGGGCGCCCTCTATCCCTGGCGCACCATCGGCGGGGCGGAGTGCTCCGCCTATTTCCCCGCCGGGTCGGCGCAGTACCACATCAACGCCGACATCGCCCACGCGGTGCGCCAGTACATGGACGCCAGCGGCGACGACGATTTCCTGGTGCGCCACGGCGCCGAAATCGTGTTCGAAACGGCGCGCCTGTGGCTGGACATGGGGCACTACAATCCCCGCCGCGGCGGCCGGTTCTGCATCCATGAGGTGACGGGGCCGGACGAATACACGGCCATGGTGGACAACAACCTGTACACCAACGCCATGGCCCAGGCGCACCTGGAGTACGCGGCCGAGGTGGCCGCCCGCCTGGGCCGGGAAAAGCCGGAGGCGTTCGCTCGCATCGCCGCCGCCATCAGCCTGGGTGCCGAGGAGGCGGAGGGCTGGGGCCAGGCGGCGGCGGCCATGTACCTGCCCTATGACGAGGCCAGCGGCCTCTACCCGCAGGACGACAGCTTCCTGGACAAGAAGCCCTGGGATTTCGCCGGCACGCCCGCCAACCACCACCCCCTGTTGATGCACTATCACCCCCTGGTGCTGTACCGCCACCAGGTGTGCAAGCAGGCGGATGCCGTCCTGGCCTTCTGCCTGCTGCCCCATCGCTTCGAGCCGGAGGCCGTGCGCCGGTCCTTCGCCTTCTATGAGGCGGTGACGGTGCATGACAGCACCCTGTCGGCGGGGGTGTTCGCCCTGCTGGCGGCGCGGCTGGGCCAGATGGACAAGGCGCTGGCCTATTTCAAGGACACCGCCCTGGTCGACCTGGACGACCTGCACCACAACACCGGCCACGGCCTGCACATGGCGGCCATGGCCGGCAGTTGGATGGCCCTGGTCCAGGGCTTCGCCGGGCTGCACGCCCTGGGCGGCACCCTGCGTTTTACCCCCACCCTGCCCCCGGGTTGGTCCGGCTATCGCTTCCGCCTGGATTTCCGGGGCAACCGCATCGAGGTCGCCGTCGGTTGCGACGCCGCAACCAGCTATCGCCTGCTGGCGGGGCCCGGCCTGGCGCTGAGCCACCATGGCCAGGTCGTGCACCTGACGCCAACCACCCCGGAACAGGTGGCCCCGGAACAGGTGATGGAGGGCGCCCGCCATGCCACGCTTTGACGCCGTGCTGTTCGACCTGGACGGGGTCCTGGCCGACACCGCCCACATCCACTTCGCCGCCTGGCGCCGCCTGGGGGAGGAGCTGGGCATCCACCTGGAACCCACGTTCGAAGAGAAGCTGAAGGGCGTCGACCGCATGGGGTCGCTGGAGCTGATCCTGGCCCACGGCGGCGTCACGCGGACGGCGGAGGAAAAGCGGGTGCTGGCCGACCGCAAGAATGGCTATTACACCGCCGCCGTCGCCGAGCAGACGCCCGACGACCTGCTGCCCGGCGCCCGGCGGGTGCTGGAGGAGGCGCGCGACGCCGGGTTGAAGATCGCGCTGGCCTCCGCCAGCCGCAACGCCCCGCCCCTGCTGGAACAGCTGGGCATCGCCCCCCTGTTCGACGCCATCGCCGACCCGGCGGCGGTGAAGGCGCCCAAGCCCGCGCCGGACCTGTTCCTGGAGGCGGCGCGCCTGGTGGGGGTGGCACCGGACCGCTGCCTGGGCATCGAGGATTCGGTGGCAGGCATCATCAGCATCAAGGATGCCGGCATGGTGGCGGTGGGCATCGGCGATCCCACCGTCCTGACGCGGGCCGATTACGTGGTGCCCACGACCGCGCAGCTCCACATCGGCGATTTCCTATAACGCGCCCCTTATCCTTACCGCCTGGGGGCCCGGAACCCGGCGCCGGCCCTTGCCGCGAAGGTCAGGCCACCGGCTCCGCCACCTGCTGGGCGTGGTGGAAATAGGACCGCCCCCAGGAGGCGCGGATTTCCTCGTGCCGGGGGGCGCGGGCGAAACCGGGCTGGCGCAACGGCAGGGCCAGCAGTTCGTCCCCCTCGCGCAGCAGCAGGTCCAGCGCCTCCAGCTCGGACACGGCAGCGGTAACCACGTCCGCGCCGAAGCGGGGCGCCAGGAGTTTCAGCAGGGGCCCGACACCCTGGATTTCCGCGCAGGCCGCTAACACCGCCGTTGCCACGGCATCCAGCTCATGCCGGCGGGGGGGCCGGCACGCCCATCCTCCACCACCGCCGTTCCATCGGGTGCCGGGGTGAAGGTCAGCGTCGCTTCGCCCTTCCGCCACCGCTCCAGCTCTGCCGCCAGGGCGGCATGGGCCGCAGCCAGATCTTCGTCCGGCCGCTCCGGCACCATATCGAAATGATAGGCCAGGCGCGCCAGGCTATCGGCGTCGTGCGGGTAGATGTGGGCATAGCCCGGCACAGGCTGGATGGTGACGCCGAAGGCCGCCGGGTCGTTGAAGTACGGGCTGAACCGGTCGGCGCGCACCCGGTGGAAACCGCCGGGCGGATGCAGGTGCGTGATCTTGGGCACCACCGCCGCCGCCGCGCGATAGTGGTTCGCCGTCTCGCCCGGGAAGCCGTAGAGGTGGGACCAGTCCACCAGCACGCCGGCCTCCGCCGCCAGGCGCAAGGTCTGGACGTTGCGCAGCAGGGTGGTGCCCTTGCGCATCAGGGCCAGCACGGGGGTGCTGAGGGATTCCACGCCCGGCTGTATCTTGCGCACGCCGGCCTGGCCCAGCAGGGCCAACTGACCCGCCCGCAGGTTGGCCTTGACCTCGTAATGCAGCAGCAAGGGCCGGTCCAGCGCCGCCAGGCGGGGCAGGAAGTCACCGAAGTAGCGGCTGTCCAGGATGTTGTCGACCACCATGATCTCGCGCCCGAAGCGATCCGCCACGGCGGTCAATTCGGCATAGGCGCGGTCCTGGCTCTTGCTGCGGTAGGCCATGCCCAGGCCGTTCAGGCCGCAGAAGGTGCAATGGTGCTTCTGCCCCCACCAGCAGCCGCGCGCGCTCTCAAACAGCGGGAAGGCGGGAAAGCGCTCCGCCACCGCCGGCAGGCGGGCGCGGTCGGCATAGAAATCGGCATAGTCCAGGGCCGGCAGGCTGTCCATGTCGGTGATCATGCCGGCCGGCGCGGTGGCGGGGACGGTCGCGCCATCCCGCCCGCGCGCCGTGGTGCCGGGCAGGTCCGCTAGGTCAAGCCCGGCGGCGTGGCGCCGCACCAGCTCGGGCAACACCTCCTCCGCCTCGCCCCCCACGACAACGTCGATGAAGGGATAGCGGCGGTGCAGTTCCACCCCCATCTCATCACTACAATTGGCGCCGCCGAAGACGATGAGGATATGGGGGTGCGCCGCCTTGATGCGCCGCGCCAGGGCCAGCGAGGCCATGGTCTGCTGGAAGGAGGTGGAGAAGCCCACGACGGCATAGCGCGACCAGTCGACCAGGCCGAAGCAATGCTCGATAAAACCGGGGGCCTTGGTGCGGGCCTCCAGGATTCCCATCAGGCGTTGCGCGCTGAAATAGCGGCCGTAATCCCCCGCCATGAGGCCATTCAGGAAGGTGAAGGGCTCCGCCTGCGGCGTCCCATGGGCCGCCCCCGCGAACACCCAGTCCCCCACCATGGCCAGGAAATAACGGCTGTCCTCGACCGCGGCATAGGCGTCGAAACCGATATAGTCCGCGAAATCCAGATAGAAATGCCGGATATCCGCCGCCATCCCCTGGCGGGCCAGCGCCCCCTTCAGCAGGGACAGGCCGATGACGGGGTAATGCAAGGCGGCAACGGGCATGGCCACCAGCAGGGTGCGGCCGGCACCGCTTTCAATCGCTGCCGATCCATCGGCCATGTGTGCGCTCAAACTTTAGAGACAAGCCCGATTGCCACTGAACGAGTTCAGCAACAATCGGGTCAGCTGCCTGGACTAATGGGATATCAATACCAGACACTAGGAATTGGAAGGTTCGCAGCGGGCAGCATTTCCTCGTCTTGAATGTCGTGCTCATTGAGAGCACGGAGGAAAGCGTCGCTCGCCTCGGAAGCGGAAAAACCCAGGGCTACCAAACTTGAATTAATATGATCAGCAAATGTTTGCGCCATAGAAGCATCCCCCGATCTTTTAGTTCACTCGAACAGAGCACACGAAAAGCTAAAGCAGAGGCAGATTCATCTGAAAACTAATTTCAATCATGCGAATGTATTGAAGATTGGGCCCGCCACTTAGAGCGGGACCTTATCTTTAGGGTTGTCAGAACCAGGAATTGGGCAGCGGATTGGCCGCGAAGAAGCCCTCGATATCGCTGGCAGCATCGCTGAATGGCTGGTTTCCCAGCTTGGCAAAGAAAGCCAGGGCTTCGGGCGAGGCCTTGAAGCCGAGGGTGGCAAGCGTCCCCGGGATGTCAGCCAGGAACTGCTTACGGAAGCCGGGCTCCAACAGCGCCCGTCCCAGGACCTTCTGCACATCCTCGGGAGACATTTCACGTAAAAATTGCGTCATTTTTCCCTCATTTTTCACGCACAAGGCAAATTATTATGCATCTTATACTATTAACAACGGACGATATAGCCCTTAATGGGTGTCAAACATCAGCACGTGCCCTTATGGGGGTAGATTCCCTATACTGTCAGTGGTGGTATTTGAATCGTTACGCGGGTTCCGCCGTCCGCTTCGCTCGCCACCACCAGATTGCCTTTTAGCCGCTGCGTCACCTGATTGAAGGCAACGTGCAGCCCCAATCCCGGGTGGCCGCTGCCACGGGCCGTCGTAAAAAAGGGCTCGAATACATGAGCAAGAGCGTCGGCGGGAATGCCACAGCCATTGTCTGCGACCGTCAAGACCACACTGCCGAAAGTATCCATCACCACGGAAACCGTAACCTCGCCGCCCTGCCGGGCTAAAAAGGCATGGTCAATGGTATTCGCCAGAATGCGCGTCAAAGCGTCCGTCAGCAGCTCCGGCACCGTGCGTATACATAGCCCATCTTCTATTTCAAGAGACAGATGAATACCGCCCTTGTCGAAAGCGGGCCGGAAAAGAGCGACCACATCCGTCAGCAAAATGGACAGATCGGTATCCAGGATACGGCCGTCGCCCTCGGCGACGGCAACGGCGGAAAAACTTTTGACCAAGGTCGCGGTGCGGACGGCATTGCGTTCCACGACCAACGCCAAGTCGCTCCATTCGGCAATACCTTGCTCAAGGGCGGCTCGTGTCAGCCTGCCCTCGCCCATGGCAGCTTTTAGATCCGCGACCCCGCCATGCAGACTTCCAGCAGCCGTCAATACAATACCCAAGGGGGTGTTGATCTCATGCGCCACGCCGGCGACCAAGCGGCCGAGCGACGCCATCTTCTCCTGCTGGACGAGCTTGTCCTGGGTCGCCCGCAACTCCGCCAGCGTCGCTTCCAATTCGTTATAGGAACATGCATTGGCGATGGCGATGGCCGCATAGGCGCATGCTGACCGCAGAACCTCGGCGGTCCGCAGGCCATAGGCGTCGATGTCCCGGCTTTGGGCGGTGATGAGCCCCAGCACGCGGCCGGAGACCACCAGCGGGCACCATATGGCGGCCTGGATCGGCCCACCATTTAATCCACCGGGGGTAATGGCCGCCGCCCATCGCTGCGCTTCCTCCCCCTGGATCAGGACTTCCTTCTCCTGGTTAAGGGCCCGGGCGGCTGGTTCGTTGATGACGGATAGGGCCCGAGGGGCAATGGAAATAGGGACGCCGTGCAGGATGAAGCGATCGAACAACAGCTCCCGGCCATCCCCTGACCGCCGGGCGATACCAAAGGCATCCATTGGGATAAGATCGGCCAAATGCTGGTGAAGCGCCTCGTGCACTTCGGCCAAGTCTAGAGTAGCCGTCAGCGCCCGGCCAGCATCACCCAATTGCCGCAAAGTTTCCGCCGAGTCAGCGAGATCGCTATTCGCCTGACGCAGTTCCGCCGTTCGCGCCTCCACCTGTTGCTGCAGCAATTCGGAATTGATGCGCAGGCGCTGTTGGTACCGGCCGATCAACCAAGCCAGTATCGCTACACCAAGCATGACCGCCACCGCCGAATACAGGAAGGTGCGCACCGTTTCAGCGGCTTGCCGTGTCGCCTCCTCCGCCTTGGACTGAGCGTCCTTACCGGTTTCCATGACGATCTGATTCAGATCGACCTGCATACGGCCGAACACTGCCCCAAAAGGCTCGATGAAACTTACCGTGCTAGCGAAATCTATGCTCAGCATGGAGCCGACCCAGGCGACGGCACCTTTATAATCGGCCAAGCTGTGGAGGATTTCGTCCACGCGCGGCCGCTGGCCGGGCGTGGCGTACAGGTTGCGATAGGATTCCAGATCGGCGGCCAAGAGATCGACCTGCGCCGTGATCGCCCCCAATTCGACCGACACATCGACGGCTTGCCGCCCGGCCGACTTGACCGCCAGCAGCCGGTTGAAACGCGCGTTTACAGCCTGGACCCGTGTATTGATATCCGACAGCTTGACGCTGCTGGCCAGGTTCCGGTCGACGATCTGATCGATGGCGCCGGTTAGACGGTAAAGGGTCCGTTCACCGGTTCCAAAAAGGGCGACCATCAGGAACCCCGCCGCCAGGACTGGCAGAAGGATACGCAGGGCCGCCCGGATGCGCGCACCCTGTCGCAACGATGCCAGGACGCCAGCTCCCCGCCGGCCCATATCGACGCTATCGCCCCGCACCAGTGCTCCCAATTCTATCACCCGCCTGGCTTTTTGGAGACCGCTGCCACAGCCTTCATGGAGCTACGGTCATAGCACCCGCACCAGTTGCGTCACAGAGTTATTTAACGACTGGTGAGCGTCGCCACATTGCCTTGGGAGATCTCCATTTTGATGCCGCCCACTCGGACAATGAGTAGCCCACCCGAGCCCCGACGACGCAGGGCTGTCCCCAACCGCCCTCACGGCCGTGGGTGCCAATACTCTACCGGCGCCGACGCGAAGCTACGCGCATCCACCGCACCGTCAATGCGCTTGTTCGCCAACGTGATCACCGTGCCGAACCACAGCGGCAACGCCGGCAAATCATCCGCATAAGCCTTTTGAACCTCCGTCAGCGCTTCGCGCCGGGGGTCAACGGCACAGCCCGCCTGGGTCAAATGATCCAAGGCGTCGTCCAGCGTCTTGATCCGCACGGCGAAATAGTTATTCCCCCGCTTGCCGTTGGCGGCGTTCGGAATCATCGTCGAATGGAACCAGAATCTGGCGGCTTCCAACCCCCCTTCCAGGGATTGGGAGAAACCGACAAGCCCGGAATACCGCTGGGTCGTATCCACGGCATCGCCAGACAGGGCTGCGTCTTCGACCAGATCGACTTGCGCGCCAACGGCCTGCCAAGCCTCCGCGAGGCGCGGTGCCAATTGAGGCCAGGGATGGTTTCCGCGATACCGCAGCTCAAACCTGAGCGGCGAGCCGGATATGTTATATCGCATACCGTCACGCCCCCTAAACCAACCAGCTGCGTCGAGGAGTTGATTGGCCTTGGCCACATCGAACGGATATCGGCTAACTGGCGCGTATCCGGGCATGAAGGGACTTAATAAGCTTTGAGCGACCGTCCCCTTCTTATCCAAGACTGAACTAACTAGGGCATCGCGATCCAGACTAAATAATAAAGCCTTCCTGACCCGCAAGTCGGAAAAGATAGGATTGGTGAAATTGACCTTCATGTGAACAAGAAAATCGGATGGTGCATAAAAGGCATTGTACCTATTTGCTAGGTCCTTGGCTAATCGGTTACCGACATCGAAAGTCAGGGTAGTGAAGACGTCAACTTTTCCAGCACGGACAGCTGTTTCAAGAGCGAATTGGTTGGCCAAAACCAAGATATCAACTTTTTCATAGGACGGCTTCTGGCCTGGCCAGTAAGTATTCTTCTCGAGGTGCAAGGCTGTGCCGTCAGTGGCCACCACCCTATAGGGGCCATTGTAAAGACCAGGGGTTCCAGGTTTCCTCTCGTAGAGGGAGTTTGAGAAGTATTCTAGAGGATTATTTAGCCAAATCGGCTTCTCCAAATGAGCAGGAATGAGCGGCGGCACCGACAACTGATCGCTACACGCGGATCCTATGTAAACGACGTTGAACTGCCTCTCATCAATAATCTGGATTGACTGCACATTGATGATACGTTGGTCGGAGTCGGCAAGGCCGTGGCCGGTGTTTGTTAGAACGTCCCAGGTAAACGCGACGTCAGCCGTCGTTATGGCGACACCATCGCCCCATCGCGCATCTGGACGGATGACGTAATGCGCTACCGTACGCCAGGTTCCGTCCACATTGCGCACCGTCCGTAAGGAGCCATTGGTCTCGGTGGGGACCGAGACGCAATAAATGCAGGTCAGTCCCTCCGGGCCAACCTCCAGAAGTGGCCGGTTGACGAAGCGCTTCACCGTGACATGACCGAATTCATCACCTTGAAGTGGATGCAAGTTCACTGGCCAGCTGCCGATGACGGCCGTTGACACCGTTCGCTCTGTCTTGATGGTCGCACATGCTTGGCCACACCAATGGACTCCGGCCACCATCACCAAAAAGCCAAAGCCAAGGCAGCCAAGCACGCGATTCAGCCGCATCCGAAAAAAGCCGATGTCGAACAACGAAGCGCCCCTGATCTGCGTTAACGCTAACTCCAGCCACTATGATGCAATTCTCCGCCCGATTGCAAAGGTCCATTAACGCGCCATTGACATTGGATCATTGGCACCGGGGCGAACCGTTAAACGTGCCGCGCGACACATTGGATCTACCCCATCGGACGGCAGACTGTTAGCTTATCTGCCCGCGTACAAACTCAACCGATGGGGGTATTTATGCCGGACACCAGAATTGCGGATGCACACGCGATCCTGTCTGAAACCAAAGCGAAACAATCCAGTGGCAGCCTGGCTATCGTGGGCACCGGCATGCAGGCGTTGGGGCACCTGACCCGGGAGGCCGAGGGCCACATCCGCCATGCCGATGTCGTGTTCCATTGCATCCGCGACCCGCTGATGCTGGCCGATCTTCATGCCTTGAATCCCAACGTCGTCGACCTCACCACCCTGTATGGCGCCGACAAGCGCCGCAGCCTGACCTATGTGCAAATGGCCGAGGTGATGGTGGCCGAGGTGCGGTCAGGCCGCCGGGTCACCGGCGTGTTCTACGGCCACCCCGGTTTCTATGTCGCGCCCGCCCGCCTGGCGCTGACCGCGGCCAAGGCCGAGGGCTATGACACCTGCCTGCTGCCGGGCGTGTCGTCGCTGGACTATCTGTTCGCCGACCTGCGCGTGGACCCCAGCCAGTCCGGCTATCAGGCCCTGGAGGCCACCGACTTCCTGCTGCGCAACCGGCCGCTGGTGACCAGCGGGCATGTGGTGCTGATGCAGGTGGGCCCCGTGGGCGACCTGTTCCGGCCGGTGACCGACAACCTGGAGCGCCGCGCCATCCTGTTCGAGCGCCTGATCGAGATTTACGGCGCGGATCACCCCTGCGTCGACTATGTCGGGGCCACCCGTCCCGGCCAGAAGCCCGTGCTGCGCCGCCTGAAGCTGGGCGCCTATAGGGACCCGGCCAATCTGAAGCGCCTGAGCAAGGCCAGCACGCTGTACATCCCGCCCAAGGACAGCCTGGACAATGACATGGCCATGGCGGAGCGGCTGGGCATCGGTGCCATCGTGGGCAAGCCCCTGCCCGCCCCGACCGAACCACAGGCCCCCATCACCCTGGTGCCGTCCGCGCCGCCCGCCATGTCCGCGGCCTATTTCAAGGCCATGCAGCAGATCGCTCTGGACCCCAACTCCGCCCAGGCCTTCCGCGCCGACCCGGTGCGCTACGTCACCAGCTTCGGCGCCCTGAACGCCGATGAACAAGCCTGGCTGGCGGCGCTGGGCAAGTCCGCCGCTCCGGTCGCGGCACCCGTGAAACTCGCCACCACCGTCGAGGATCTCCAGGAGCAGAACGTCTCTGTCGAAGACCTTCAGGAGCAGAACGTCTCCGTCGAGGACCTCCAGGAGCAGAACGTCTCCGTCGAAGACCTTCAGGAGCAGAACGTCTCCGTCGAGGACCTCCAGGAGCAGAACGTCTCCGTCGAAGACCTTCAGGAGCAGAACGTCTCCGTCGAGGACCTCCAGGAGCAGAACGTCTCCGTCGAAGACCTTCAGGAGCAGAACGTCTCCGTCGAGGACCTCCAGGAGCAGAACGTCTCCGTCGAGGACCTCCAGGAGCAGAACGTCTCCGTCGAGGACCTCCAGGAGCAGAACGTCTCCGCTGAATAGAAGCGGGTGAAATCACTGCGGGGGCTTGGCAAAAATTCTGGATGCGGCATCGTATTGGACTGGCCTGCCAGGGCCCCGTCTTCACCATGAGGCGCTGATTGCGATGGATGGATCAATGGTCACGCTGACACCATGGTTCGACGTGTAAGTGAGCGCCATGCCCGACTTGCCTGGGAAAATTCGCCAATCACTCGGCAAAATCAGGCGCATGGGCGCCCTGGCCGCTATCTGCCTATCCATAATCACGCCGCTTCCGGCTCATGCGGCGGAAATGTGGCATGAGTCGATCATCGATCTGTTCACCCGACACAACGAAGACAGGGGCGGCAGCATCGAATACATCACCGCCATCGAGCAGGATCGGGAAGGCTACCTCTGGGTCGGCACAGCCAATAACTTGGCCAGATTCGACGGATATCACTTCAAATCTTATGGTGGCGGAGCAACCGGCCCCTACGGCCTGCCCGACAGCAACATCCGCACCCTGCATACCGACACCCAAGGACGGCTTTGGGTGGGCACCAGCGCCGCCGGCCTGGTGCGCTACGACCCGGCCACCGACCGTTTCGTGCGGATACCATTGGAAATCATGGGCCATATCGATGTCCGAAGCATCGAGGATGACGGCGACGGCGGCCTTTGGGTGGGAACGGAAAGCGGCCTGGATCATCTATCCGCCAACCAGACGACGGCCGATCACCTGCACGGCGTGGACAACCCGGCCGGTGGGGTCGTGGGTGACAAGGTCCAGGCGTTGAAGCGGGATCACCGGGGCTATCTATGGGTGGGCACGGCCAATGGCCTGGCCTACCTTCCGCCCGGTCAAACGGAATTCCGCAACATCCCCCTGCCCCGCGCGGCCGCTATGGACGGCGTCACCGCTCTGTATGAGGATGGGCATGGCCGCTTATGGGTGGGCACCAGCCGTCATGGCGTGCTGCTGGTGCGGCTGGACAAGGACGGCGTGGTCGAATTCCAGCCCCTGCCGGCCCCTTTCACCAGCGTGGCCGGGGACTGGGTCAGGACCGTTCTGGAGATCGCGCCGGACATCTTTTGGGTCGGCACCATGGGCAGCGGCATCCTGGAAGTCGACCTGGCGAGCGGTACGGCCAAGGCCATCAAGCGCAACCGCACCGTTCCCGACAGCCTGCTGAACGACAATGTCCTATCGCTGTACAAGGACAAGTCCGGGTTGATTTGGGTTGGCACCTACCAGGGGCTGTGCCGTTTCGATCCCACGGCGCAAGCCTTTCGCTTCCTGACGCCGATTTCGGCCAATCCCCAGACGGAGGATCGCAGCGCCCATTCGATGATGGTTTCCCCCGATGGCAAGCTGTGGCTGGGGCGCGGACGCGGTGGGGTCGATGTGCTGGATGCCACCGGCCAGCTTGTCTCCCACCTGGCATCGGATCCCGACAACCCCGAGCATGCCTTGCCACCGAAATCGGTCCGATCTTTCGCGGTACAACAAGATGGCACCGTCTGGATCGGCACCCGCGACGGCCTGTATCGTACCGATCTGAACGCCGGCGCGGCGCGCTTGGTGCGGGTCGCGGGTCTGGATACCAGCCTGAACATCTCCAGCCTCGTATGGGATGGTAGCCAGCTATGGATCGGCGACGCCAACATCGGCGTCTGGTCCTACAACCCATCCACCGGAGCCGTCCGCCCCCTGGGCCAGGGTGACGGCGGCTTGCGCGACCAACGCATCACCGTGCTGCTGCCGGCGGAAGATCATGGCCTTTGGATCGGCACCTACAGCGGCCTGTATTTGGCCCAAACGGATACCGGCAAGGTGCGAAAGATCGACCTGGACAGCGGCAACCCCACCACCCTGACCAGCCACAACATCGCCGCGCTGGCAACCGACCGCCAAGGGCGGCTGTGGGCCGCCCTCTATGGCCAGGGCGTCGCCATGGTGGGCCGGCCAGAGGCCAGCGGCCGGCGGCCAGTGAATTTCCTGGCCAGCGACGTTGACCCCCAACTGGCGACCGCCAATGCCGTGGCCCAAGACGTCGATGGCTTCATCTGGGTGTCCACCGACACCGGCGTGGTCCGTATCGACCCCATCACCATGGCCATTCGTACCTTCCAGCGGCCTGACGGCGTATGGCTGACCAGCCATTGGTCCAACTCCGTCGCCACCGGACCCAATGGCGAAATCCTGTTCGGCGCGGAGGATGGCGTCACCCTGATCCACCCCCGCCTGCTGGCGGACTGGACTTATGTGCCGCCGGTGGTGGTGACCCAGGCCTACATCGGGCGCCGGCAGGTACCGGGCTGGCAGGTCGCGCACACCACCACACCCCTGACGGTCAATCCAGACGAACATGGCTTCCGTCTGGAGGTCGCATCGCTGGACTTCTCCGCGCCGGAGCGCAACCGCTATGCCTACAAACTGGAAGGCCTGGACCGGGATTGGCAGGAGATCGACGGCAACTGGCGGCAAATCGCCTATACCAGCCTGCCGCCCGGCAACTACGCCCTGCGGGTGCGGGGCAGCAACCGCAGCGGTCAATGGTCCAGCGCGGAAGTGACGGTGCCGCTGGCCATCCTGCCCGCCTGGTACCAGACCTGGTGGGCGCAAATCCTGGGCATCGCGGGCCTGGCCGGGGCCGTGGGCCTTGTGGTGCGCGGCCGCACCGCCATCCTGCGCCGCCGCCAGCGCGAGCTGGAGGCGGTGGTGGCCCAGCGCACGACGGAACTGACGGAAGCGAACGCGGCCCTGACCCAGTCCGCCGCCATCCTGCGGCGCCTGGGCGATGCCGGCCAGGACATCACCGCCACCCTGATCCTGGACGCCGTGCTGAGCACACTGAAGCGCTATGTCGGTGAATTGCTGACCGGCCACCGCCTGGTGCTGTACCGCCTGCAGGGCGCTTACCTAGAGCCGGCGACGGCGGATGGCAGCGCGGTGGAGCCCGTCTATCTGGACGACCCGCTGTCCCTGCCAGCCCGCGCCGCCCAAAGCCGGCAGGAGCTGACGGAGACGGTGGAGGACGGTGTGGCCCTGGCCTACCCGCTGGTGGTGGAGAACCGCGTGCTGGGCGTGCTGGTGGTGGTCGCCGACCATGCCTATGGCGACCGCGAGCAAATGATCTTCCGCACCTTGTGCGCCTACAGCGCCATCGCGCTGGAGAACGCCGAATCCTACCGCCGCGCCGAAACCGCCTGGATGGAGACGGCGCAGGCCCTGGCCGATTTGCGCACCACCCAGTCCAAGTTGATACAGCAGGAGAAGATGGCCTCACTGGGCCGGCTGGTGGCGGGCGTGGCGCATGAGGTCAACACGCCCCTGGGCGTCGTGCTCACCGCCGCCGGCAGCCTGCGCGGCAGCCTGGAGGATGTGCGCGACAACATCGCCCAGGGCAAGCTGACCCGCAGCGCGCTGGAAACCGGGCTGGAGGAATGGTCCGATCTGGCCGACCTGGTCGAGCGCAACACCAAGCGCACGGCGGCCCTGGTCAAGAGCTTCACCGCCATCGCCGCCGAGGATGGCGAAAGCAAGGTGACGGAGGTCGACCTTTCCACCCTGCTGCCCGACGTCGCCGATGTGGCGCGCACCGCCCTGGCCCAGGGCGCCATCGAGCTGACGGTGGACGTACCCTATGGCTTGGTCGTTTCCACGGTGCCGGAATCCCTGGTCAATGCCCTGACCCACATCCTGGCGAATACCGCCGACCACGCCTTCGACCCCGGGTCCCACGGCCATGTGACGGTCACGGCCTCGGCCGAAGGCGGCGTGGTGATGATCTCCGTCGCGGACAATGGCCGGGGCATCCCGGCCGACGTGTTGCCTCACATCCTCGACCCCTTCTTCACCACCGCCCGTGGACGCGGCCATCCCGGCCTGGGCCTGCATGTGGCCTACAACCACGTCACCCAACGGCTGAAGGGCAATTTGACGGTGGACAGCGTGCCCGGGCAGGGGACCACGGTCACCCTGGTCATTCCGTCGATGATCGCCGCCAATCAGAGCGCCACGGCGGCTGACCGCCTGCGCGCCTTTCGTGCCTGAGCCCTGACACCCTGATTCCGCCCGGCGTACCGGCGGCCTTCCCATTTGCCACCCGTCACCGTTTGCGACGTCGCAAACGGCAACGTCGGTCCGTGGCTGGCAATCGGGGTCGGGGCCGGATATGGAAGATCGTCCGCGAGATTTATTGCGCCCATAATAGTTATCTTCTATAAGTTAATCGTCGTCCGGACATGAAGGGCCCAGCGTCCGCGCATCGCCCGCCCGGAACGGCCGCCGGAGGAAATGCAGCCAAGGAGCCTAGAGGCCCATGTCCCAGTCTAAGTATGCGGATCGCTGGAAGACCGTCCTGGTCGATGTCGTGGATGGTATCGCCTGGGTCACCCTGAACCGTCCCGACAAGCGCAACGCCATGAGCCCCACCCTGAACCGGGACATGGTCGACGTGCTGGAAACGCTGGAGCTGGATGGCGACGCCCAGGTGCTGGTGCTGACCGGCGCCGGTGACGCCTGGACCGCCGGCATGGACCTGAAGGAATATTTCCGCGAGACCGATGCCGGCCCGGAAATCCTGCAGGAAAAGGTGCGCCGCGACGCCTCGACCTGGCAGTGGCGGCTGCTGCGCATGTATTCCAAGCCCACCATCGCCATGGTCAACGGCTGGTGCTTCGGCGGCGCCTTCTCTCCCCTGGTGGCGTGCGACCTGGCCATCTGCGCCGACGAGGCGGTGTTCGGCCTGTCGGAGATCAACTGGGGCATCCCGCCCGGCAACCTGGTGAGTAAGGCCCTGGCGGACACTATCGGCCACCGCGCCGCCCTGCACCTGATCATGACCGGTGAAACCTTCACCGGCCCACAGGCCGCCCAGATGGGCCTGGTGAACAAGAGCGTGCCGCGCGAACAGCTGCGTGACGAGGTCACCAAGCTGGCCCAGGTGCTGCTGGCCAAGAACCCCGTGGTGCTGCGCGCCGCCAAGCACGGCTTCAAGCGCTGCCGCGAACTGACCTGGGAGCAGAACGAGGATTACCTGTACGCCAAGTTGGACCAGGCCCAGTTGCGCGATCCGGAAAAGGGCCGGGAGCAGGGCCTGAAGCAGTTCTTGGACGACAAGGCCATCAAGCCGGGCCTGCAAACCTACAAGCGCGGTTGACGAACCGGTAGGGGGCGGAAACGCCCCCATGCGGTAAGGATAAAGCCGCCACCCTTACGCCCCGGGGGCGCATCCTTACGCCCTGGGGGCAGGGATGCGCGTAGGCGGCCAGACCAAAGTACCAGCAGAACAATAAACCCAGGGAGGGTTGCCATGAGCACGACGACAGGCCTGCTGATCGGAGGGCGCGACGTACCCGCCGCCGACGGCGCCACCTTCACCCGGACCAACCCCGTCAGCGGCGAAGGGGTGACCATCGCCGCCGCCGCCACCCTGGCCGATGCCGACACCGCCGTGGCGGCCGCCCAGGCCGCTTTCCCAGCCTGGTCCGCGCTGAGCCCGGGGGAGCGCCGCCAGCGCCTGATGAAGGCTGCGGACCTGATGGACGCCCGCACCAAGGACTTCATCGCCATCGGCGCGGCCGAGATCGGCGGCATGCCCAACTGGTACGGGTTCAACGCCATGCTGGCGGCCAACATGCTGCGCGAAGCGGCGGCCATGACCACCCAGATCAACGGTGAGGTCATCCCGACCAACGTGCCTGGCAACATGGCCCTGGCCTTGCGCCAGCCTTGCGGCGTGGTGCTGGGCATCGCCCCCTGGAACGCTCCCGTCATCCTGGGTACCCGCGCCATCGCGACCCCGTTGGCCTGCGGCAACACCGTGGTGCTGAAGGCCAGTGAGCAGTGTCCCGCCACCCACCGCCTGATCGGCCAGATCCTGCAGGATGCCGGCCTGGGCGATGGCGTGGTGAACGTCATCACCAACGCCCCTGCCGACGCGGCCGCCATTGTGGAACGGCTGATCGCCAACCCGGCCGTGCGCCGGGTGAACTTCACCGGCTCCACCGGCGTGGGCCGCATCGTCGCCCAACTGGCGGCTAAGCACCTGAAACCCGCCTTGCTGGAACTGGGCGGCAAGGCGCCACTGCTGGTGCTGCACGACGCCGACCTGGACGCGGCGGTGAACGCCGCCGCCTTCGGCGGTTTCTTCAACCAGGGCCAGATCTGCATGTCGACCGAGCGCCTGGTGGTGGACGCGCGCGTCGCGGACACCTTCGTGGCTAAGCTGGCGGCCAAGGCGCGTACCTTGACGGCCGGCGATCCCTCCGCCCCCGGCTCCATCCTGGGGGCCCTGGTGAACGTCCAGGCCGGTCAGCGCATCAAGACCCTGCTGGATGACGCCGTCGCCAAGGGCGCCCGCATCGCCGCCGGTGGCGGGATCGAGGGCGCCATCATGCAGGCGACGGTGGTGGACGGCGTGACACCGGACATGAAGCTTTACGCCGAGGAGTCCTTCGGGCCCGTCGTCGCCGTCATGCGCGTGGACGGGGATGAGGACGCCATCCGCGTGGCCAATGACAGTGAATACGGCCTGTCGGCAGCCGTGTTCAGCCGGGATGTCGCCCGCGCCCTGACCCTGGCCCAGCGCATCGAGTCCGGCATTTGCCACATCAACGGCCCCACCGTGCATGACGAGGCGCAAATGCCCTTCGGCGGCGTGAAAAGCAGCGGCTATGGCCGCTTCGGCGGCAAATGGGGCGTGGCCGAGTTCACCGAGCTGCGCTGGGTCACCATCCAGACGGGCCCGCGCCACTATCCCATCTGACCCCCCTCAACCGGCCATCCTTACCGCTTGGGGGATGGCCGGTCCCTTATCGCTTGCGTCCTTCCCCTCCCCATCTCTTCATCGGAGATCAGGCAAAGTGACCCGTGCGGCCTCCCCTTCCTCTGCCGATGCGCGCTACCGGGCGGTATCGGTGAACCCCCTGCCGGTAAGGCTGCGCCAGGAACCCGGCGGCGTCTGGCACCTGCTTTGCGCCGAGGCCCTGGCCCCCTACCCCCGGCATTTGCTGGAACGGCTGGAGGCTGTGGCGGCCACCGATCCCGACCGCACCCTGGTGGCCCAGCGGGGACCGGACGGCGCCTGGTGGCGCATCAGCTACGCCGGCATGCTGGCCGACGCCCGCGCCATCGGCCAAGCCCTGCTGGATCGCGGCCTGACGGCGGACCGGCCGGTGGTCATCCTGTCCGGCAACAGCGTGGACCATCTGCGCGTCGCCGCCGGAGCACTTTACGCCGGGGTGCCCCATTGCCCCGTCTCCACCGGCTATTCCCTGCTGTCCCGCGACTTCCAGAAGCTGCGGCTGGTCATGGAGACGGTGACGCCGGGGCTGGTTTTCGTCGACAAGGCGCCAGCGTACGCCGCCGCCATCGCCGCGGTCGTGCCGGCGGATGTGGAGATCGTGGCCTCGTCGGGGTCCCTGCCCGACCGGGCCGTCACGCCGCTGGCGGACCTGCTGGCGGCCACGCCCACCACCGTGGATGCCGTCTATCAGGCCCTGACGCCGGACACGGTGGCGAAATTCCTGTTCACCTCCGGCTCCGCCAGCACCCCCAAGGCGGTCACCACCACCCAGCGCATGCTGTGCGCCAACCAGCAGATGCTGCTGCAGAGCTTCCCCGTGTTCGGGGAAGAGCCACCGGTGATCGTGGATTGGCTGCCTTGGAACCATACCTATGGCGGCAGCCACAATGTCGGCATCGCCCTTTATAACGGCGGCAGCTACTACATCGACGATGGCAAGCCGACGCAGCAGCACTTCGCCGAAACCCTGCGCAACCTGCGTGACATTTCCCCCACGGTGCATTTCAACGTGCCCAAGGGGTGGGAGGATTTGACGGCCGCGCTGGAAGAGGACGCGGCACTGCGTCACTCCTTCTATGCCCGCATGCGCATGTTCTTTTTCGGGGGCGCGGGCCTGTCGCAGGCGGCCTGGGACCGGCTGGACCGCGTGACCGAGACGCACTGTGGCGCCCGCATCCCCGTCTTCGCCGGCTTGGGCATGACGGAAACCTCCCCCTCCTGCCTGTTCACCACCGGCGGCTTTTCCCTGGGTGGCAGCGCCGGCGCCTTGCTGCAGGCGGGTTATGTCGGGCTGCCCGCGCCCGGTTGCGCCGTCAAGCTGGTGCCCGTCGGGGACAAGCTTGAGGCACGCTTCGCCGGGCCCCACGTCATGCCCGGCTATTGGCGGGCGCCGGATCGTACGGCGGCGGCGTTCGACAAGGACGGCTATTACCGCACCGGCGATGGCGTGCGCTGGCTGGACCCGACGCGGCCGGAATTGGGCCTGGTCTTCGACGGCCGCCTGACGGAGGACTTCAAGCTCTCCTCCGGCACCTTCGTCAATGTCGGCCCCCTGCGCGCCCGCGTGATCACGGAGGGCGCCCCCTATGTCCAGGACGTGGTGATCGCCGCCCCCGAGCGCGACGACCTGGGCTTGCTGATTTTCCCCAATGTCGAGGCCTGCGCCGATCTGGCCGCGCTGCCGGCCGGGACGCCGATTGGCGACATTCTGGCCGCCCCCCGATCCGCCGGCAGTTCCAGGCCCTGGTGGACCGCCTGGCGGCCACCGCCACCGGCAGCGCCAACCGTGTGGCCCGCGCGCTGGTGCTGGCGGACGCGCCGTCCCTGGACAAGGGTGAGGTCACGGACAAGCGGTCCATCAACCAGCGCATGGTGCTGACCCAACGAGCGGCCCTGGTCGACGCCCTGTACCAAGGCACCGCGCCAGGGATATACCGCCCGGCCCCATCCTCATGAGCATACCTCGCGGCCAGCACGACGAATGGTGGTTTCCCTGGACGGGCATGACAATTAACAGGATAATTTAACCAATACTATCGGCCGCGCCGTCGCGGCTGATATAAGGGCCTGGAACCGATCATTCGCGCCACGCCGCAACGCCCGCCCCGCTTTTTGAGACCGCCCCCATGCCGGCCCTGAAGAACCATAAATCCGCCTCCGATGACCTGACCCTTGATGCCCCCGCGCGGGCCGAGGACGGCCCGGATGAGGCCCTGCCCACCGTGGGCAAGGTCGAAACGACGCTGGATTGCTCCAAGCTGGAGCGGTTCGTGGGTTTCAACCTGTCGCGGGCGGAAACCCTGGTCCGGCGCCTGGTGCTGGAGCACCTGGCCCCCTGCCAACTCACCCTGGCGGAATTCTCTCTGCTCAGCCTGGTGAGCGTGAACAAGGGCGTCAACCAACGTCAGGCGGGCGAAGTCCTGGAAATCGCCCCGCCCAACATGGCGCACCTGGTGGATCGCCTGGCCAACCGCGGCTTGCTCAAACGCGTGCGCGGCCGCCAGGACCGCCGCGTGCAGATGCTGAGCCTGTCGGAGGCGGGGCAGGACCTGCTGGCCCATGCCGAAAGCCTGGTGGAAGAACAGGAAGCCAAGGTTTCCTCCGTACTGACGGCGGAGGAGCAGAGCCAACTGCTGGCGCTGCTGAACAAGGTCCGCCTGCTGTGATGTCGGCCCGACTCGGGCCATGGCGCAAGTTAAACCGGATTTAGATTTTTTTCCGGCCCGAGAATATCAACGAATCGGCAAAGGAACGCCGATTCGATATCGCCTAACCGTACGCGAATCGAAATGCCCCCCGTCCCACGATCACTGTTGACAGACGGCATGGGCGCCCGTAATAGCTGACCCCGGCAATGGATTTCTGCCTGGCCGCGCCACGCGGCCGAACCGCTCCGCCCTGGGGCTGATGATTCCTACCTTCGGTGTTTGTCACCTGACGGTCGGAGTCCATCTGCAGTGTCCTCGCCCCATCCTTACCTCACCACATCCCGGGTTTCCTCGATGCTTCCCCGCCGCCTGTTGGCTTCGTGGGCCGCGCAAACGCGCGCCCTGATGAAATGGCTATGCCTGATCGGCCCGGTCGCCGCCGCGATCGGTAGCGCCTGCGCCCTGTTCCTATGGAGCCTGGACCAGGCGACGCGGCTCCGCTTCGACCACCCTGCCCTGCTCTACGCCCTGCCTGTGGCCGGGGTCGCCATCGTCTGGGTTTATGGCCGCTTCGGCGGGCGGGCCGATGGCGGCAACAACCTGATCGTGGACCAGATCCACCAGCCCGGGGCCGGCGTGCCCTTGCGCATGGCGCCGCTGATCCTGGTCGCCACCGTGGTCACCCACCTGTTCGGCGGCTCCGCCGGGCGGGAGGGCACGGCGGTGCAACTCGGCGGCAGCTTGGCCAGCGGGTTCAGCCGGCTGATGAGGCTGTCCGCGGCGGAAGGCCGGCTGGTGCTGATGGCCGGCGTGGCCGCGGGCTTTGGCGCGGTCTTCGGCACGCCCATCGCCGGCGCCATCTTCGCGCTGGAAGTGCTAAGCCTGGGTCAGGTGCGGTATGAGGCGCTGCTGCCCTGTCTCATCGCCGCTCTGGTGGGCGACTGGACCTGCCATGCGTGGGGCATCGAACACACTTCCTACGCCATCGCCGCCGGCGACGCCGGCTTTCATATCCAGGGCTGGCTTCTGGCCAAGGTGACAGCGGCGGCAGTGATTTTCGGACTGGCCGGACTGGCCTTCTCAGAAGCCCTGCACGCCGCCGCCGCCCTGGTCCGGCGTCTTTGCCCGCACCCGTTGCTGCGCCCAGTGTTGGGCGGCCTGCTGCTCATCGCCCTGGTCCAGGTACTGGGCACGCGGGACTATCTGGGCCTGGGCGTCTGGTCCGCCGACCCAGGCGCGGTCACCCTGCCCGGCCTGTTCCAGCCGCCCTATCATCCCTTCAGTTGGCTATGGAAAGCGTTGTTCACTGTCATCACCCTGGCCACCGGCTTCAAGGGGGGTGAAGTGACACCGCTGTTCTTCATCGGCGCGGCCCTGGGCCATGCCCTGGCCGGCGTGCTGGACGCCCCGCTGGACCTGATGGCGGGCCTGGGCTTCGTCGGCCTGTTCGCCGCCGCGGCCAACACGCCGCTGGCCTGCACCCTGATGGGGATAGAGCTGTTCGGCGCAGCCCATACGCCGTACATCGCCGTCGCCTGCTTTGTTGCCTATGCCTTCAGCGGCCATTCAGGCATCTACCTGTCGCAGCGCGTCGCCGTGCCCAAGGTAGGCTTGGCATCATCCTTACCGCTTGGGGGCACGCTGCGGCAGGCGCGGGAATTACCCCTGGCCCCGGCCACTTTGGGCCGGCGGCTTCGCGTCCTGCTGAAGCGGCAATTGCGACGTCGCAATCATGGAAAGGCGCGGCCAGGTATCATGACCTGACCGCATTCCGGTTTAACGGAGAAGTTCATCCAAGCGGAGGCGCAGCCGCTCCAGCCGCTGACGTTCCTCCGGCGCCAACCCGGAGGGTCCGACCGCGACCTGCGCCAAGTCCCGTTCCATGCGCGTGATCAACCGGCCGGCCGACAGCACCTCCTTGGGTGTCGCCGCTTGCGGCTCGGTCGGCTTGTTGGCGGCACGCAAGGCCTTGATGGTGGCGCCACCCTTGATGAGCGCCCACAGCCGGTGACGCGCGGCATCATCCTCGGCATCCGCCAGGATGAACAGATGGCTCTTGGTCACCTGGTCACGATACTCGGGATATTCCGCCAGGATAGCCTCTGGCAGGCGCACCAGGGCCAACAGGCGCGACACCTCGGACTTGCTCAGGCCGACAGCTCCCGCCAACTGGTCCTGGGTATAGCGGTGCGTCTCACCCAGACGGCTCAGGCCCCGCGCCACCTCCAGCGTATCCAAATCCTGGCGCTGGAGGTTCTCGATCAAGGCGATCTCGTCCAGCCCACCCTGGGTGACGATGGCGAAGATGGTGGCCTTGCCCAGCAGGCGATGGGCGCGCCAACGGCGTTCGCCCGCGGCGATGAGATAGCCACCCTCCGTCCGCTTGCGCACGACGATGGGCTGGATCAGTCCCTGCGCGCCGATGCTGTCCGCCAGTTCGCGCAACGCGGTCTCATCAAAGTGACGGCGCGGCTGATCGGGGTTGGGGAACACCTGGTCCAGGTCCAGTTCCACCAGCTCCGGAAAATCCTCCGACGTGCCGTACAGCTTGTTCAGCGGCTTGGACGTGGCTGGCAACAGGCTGGCCGCCGTCGCCGCCAGGGCGGGATTACTGCGGGCCAGTTTACGCGACATGGGCAACGTCCTCTCCATCCGCCTCAAGCAAGGCTTGGGCAACCTCGCGGAAAGGTGCCACGGTTGCGGGGTCTGATGCCACATCGATGGTGGGCTGCCCGGCGGCCACGGACTGGGGGAAGATGGTGGCGCGCGGCACCGGCGTGAAGATGCGGATGGCGCCGCCGAACCGCGCCTCCAGATCGGCCAGCGTGGCGCGATCCTGGGTGTGGCGGGCGGTATACATGGTAGGCAGGATGCCGATGACGCTGAGATCGGGATTGCCGCGGCGGCGCACCTTGCTGATGGTGTCCAGCAGCAGGGGCACCCCCATGAGGGCCAACATCTCCGTCTGCACGGGAATCAGCACGCCGTCGGCCGCCGCCAGGGCGTTCAGGGTCAGCATGCCCAGATGGGGCGGGCAGTCGATCAGGATGTAATCATAGGCCCGGCGCACCATGGCCAGCCGTTCGCGCAGGACCAGGGTGCCCATAGGCTCGGCGATCAGTTCCGTCTCCGCCGCCGACAACAGGATGGTGCTGGGCAGCAGGTGGAAGCGGCCCTCGCACACCGGCACGGCCGCCTGGCCCGTGGCCTGGTCCTTCAGCATGACGTGATAGGTGGTCTTGCCCGCCTCCGACATGTCGGCCTGGCTGATGCCCAGGTGCACCGTGGCGCTGGCCTGGGGATCGGCGTCCACCAACAAGACGCGTTGGCCCAGGGCCGCCAGGGCGGCGCAAATGTTGACGGAGGCGCTGGTCTTGCCCACGCCGCCCTTCTGGTTGGACAAGGCGATGATGGTGGCCGTCTGGCGAGCGCGGCGGCGCGGGGTCAACAGGTCGATGACGGCCTGGGGAATCTTCTCCCCGCCGGTCTCCCAGCGACTGATACGGCCCTTGTCATACTTCCGGCCCAGACTGGCGTTCAGCCAATCAGCGAAGGTCTGCTGGGTCTCGCCCCGCGCTTCCCGCGCGCTGCGCAATGCGGCGCCATCCATGGCTAGTCCTTCCCGTGTCGAGGCCGATTCAGTTGCCGCAGCATACGAATGTCGGTCAAATCATGTCAACAAGGGGTGTTGTGTTACGTCAACGTCACAGCACGGGTTGCGACGTCGCAACTACTGCGTGGTCCCGCACCCTTACGCCATGGGGGCGGGGTCCGCGCCCCTGTCCTTACGGCGTGGGGGCGCCTTTATATCGACGCCGTTGATGGTGCCGGATGTCAGCGATATCAGGACCCCGCGAATGCTGGCCTCATGGTTCATGCGCGCGGTCTGCGCCGTGGCGGGGTGGCCGGCCAACAGCACCAGGCGACGCTCGCCCCGCGCGGTTTCCTCAATGCGTTCCACCTCCAGGTCACGCAACAGTGGCGCCGGGACATTCTTGGCCAAGAGCGCGTGCCGGGCGGCGGCCCACAGGGCATTGGCATCATCGGCGTCGGGCAGGGGGGAGGTGCCTCGATCGCCGCCGGCTCCAGCTTCTCCACCTTGCCGGTGCGCCGCGCGCGACGGCCCACGCTGTGGCGTTCTCGTTCCAGGAAGGTGTCGGCCACCTCATCCTCATCCTTGGCGAAGAAGTCCAGCGTGACTTCCTCCACCTTCCGGCCCCGGCGGACCATCTTGGCGTCCGGCATCTCGACCCGGAAGGGCGCCAGCTGGTTAACCTCGGCGATGGCGCGATCGATGGTGCGGGTGCGCAGGATGCCGAAATCCTTGTAAGCCCCCTCCGGCACGTTCAGCAGGCGGCGCAACGTGTCGATATCCAGCGCCAGGGACGGGAAATCCATCTGATAGCGTTGCATGCCGATCTCATAGAGCTTCAGCGCGTAGGTGCTGGTGACCTTCACCATGGCCGGGCCCGAGAGCCGCGCCCACAGCTTGGACGCGCGCTGCAGTTCCAGGAAAGCGTCGGTGAACTGGAAGTGGATGTCGGCGCTGTCGCTCTCGATCTCCTCCTCCGGCCGGACATAGCTGCTGAGGATGCGCAGCTCGGCACGCGACCGGCGACCGCGGAAAGGGCCGATGACCACCAGGCTGGATTCGTAGATTTCCTTCACGGCGTCGAAAATACGCTCGTTGCCCTTGTGGTTGCCGCGCACGACCTTCTTGGGCAGGCGATAGAGCTTGTTGGCGAAGTTCTGGCTTCCGGCCAGATGGATCATGAAGTTCAGCATCTTTTGCGCGGGCAGGGACAGGCGCGATCCATTGGCGGGGTAGGAATACACCGCCTCCGCCGCCTTGATCAGATGCTTGTAGCCGTCCCGCTCGAACGTCGTCGCCGCCACCTTGGCCGTCAGGCCCAGCGCGTTCTCCTCCGCCAACGCCGGCACGGAGGTGTCCATGCCGCCGTCCATGTCGATGACGATGCCCGGTCCCGCCACGTCCTGCGGCCGATAGGGCATGAGGGCGTCCCTGGTCGCGGCCGTTGCGGGCGACACCAAGCGGTCAGCCGCGGGCCCCGTCGGCGTTGAGACCGACGGCCTCAAGACCGGTTTATCGCTTTTGCGCGCCATGCCATCATCCCGTGAACGAATGGCCGCACTGTAGGGGCTTCCTTACATGGGCCGCAAGTAAGGAAAGGGTGGAAACGCCTTATTTCCCAGTTCCTTACTCCCCGGGGGCGATATCAACGCCGCCCCTTACGCCCTGGGGCGGCAGGCGACTCGCCCCGACCGGTAGGGATATCGCCCCCAGCTGGTAAGCATAAGGTCGAAAAACCGCAGGGTTTGCCAGGGTTTGCGCGTCCTAGAATCCTTTTTGAAAGGGAACACTAAAAATAACCGTTCGTTTTGGGGGTAAAGCGGTCAACCAAGGACCGCCCCCGTGTGCCCTTAATCCCCCGGTTTCCGCGACTCGTCGATGTAAGGACGGGCATGGGCAGTCCGTCCGAATCATTCGGCGAATGCGTATAGCAGAGCCATCCTTACCCGCTGGGGGGAAGTGGTGCCGTCTCGGTGCCGTGAAGGCGATATCCTTACCGCCTGGGGGCGGGCCGACATAGATCCTTACCGTTTGGGGGAGTGCGCAATTGGTCACTCACCGACAAGCAAGCCGATAAACGCCTGAAATGGCTGGTGAAGGAACCGCTTTTCGGACTTTTGACCGGCATCAAGGACGTAACGCGGCCCGACACCCCCCCAAGCGGTAAGGAAAGACGGGCCCGTGCTGGGAAACTCAAGGAGTTGCGACCCCCCAGGAGGTAAGGATATCCGACGATCCTGGTGACAAGAATTGCTCAAACCCCTCCGGCCGCGCCTCGCCCCC
This sequence comes from Nitrospirillum karajorum, assembly GCF_036348415.1. Classification (NCBI taxonomy): domain Bacteria; kingdom Pseudomonadati; phylum Pseudomonadota; class Alphaproteobacteria; order Rhodospirillales; family Azospirillaceae; genus Nitrospirillum; species Nitrospirillum karajorum. The sequence goes on along the minus strand of NZ_JAZBQB010000002.1, from coordinate 1,169,975 downwards.
GGGGAGTAAGGATGAAAAACGGTGTCCGAGTCTCTGCGTTGGTTCCGCTTCCCCCGAGGAGTAAGGATGGCCTTCGCTTCCAGACAGACGCTGATTCTGGCCCTTACATCGCCTTTTGGCATTAACTGTCCCCAGTTGCGTCCTATGGGCTTAGTTGGTGCGCCGCGGTCTGCCGCTTAGTCGGTCATCGCTTCTGAATTCGCACGGCGGACGGAGCCTTCGATCGGTACAACGCGATGTGGCGGCGCTTGAACTTTCTGGCGTCGTGGTGGATAAGCTGGTTCCATTGCTCGGCGTTGGGAATTGAGTGAGGATGGCAATGTCTATGAGTTTCAACGAAGTTACCGGCGATATAAAAAAAATATCTTCTTCAATTTATAATAAGGCGCAGTTTATATTTGCGATCCCCCTTTTTCTATTAGGGGCATCAATCTTTATATCTACGATATGGGCGTTGGCCCATTTCGGGAGCACCGTACTGTATTGGGATCAATGGGACGATCTAAACTATATTCGGAAGTTTTCTGATGGGAGCCTGAGATTCTTCGATCTTTTCAATCAACACAACGAGCATCGCATATTTTTTCCTCGATTAGTTTTCTTTCTAGACTATTTCATTTCAAAATCGACCAATTCTGTCGATTTTACGGCAAATATCTTAATTCAAGTCTGTGCACTTTTCTTGTTAGGAGCCCTCTATAAAAAGATGGAGCGGAACTGGTTCGTCTTCGTCTCGCTGGTTTCGATAGCAGCGGCAATGATCTTTTCGTTGGCCCAGTACGAGAATTTCTTGTGGGGATTTCAGGTCCAGTTCTTTGGTATCACTGCCGCCGCTACAGCGACGTTCTTCTTCTTTGGCCTATCGGTCGAGCGCGAGCGGGCGGGTCGGTCCCCCTGGGGGTACCGCGTGGCGGCGTATGGTTGCGCGTTCGTCAGCACCTATACGCTTTCCAACGGCGTGTTGGCCCCCATGCTTCTTATACCTATGGCGCTTTTCCTAAGGGTCGGTCGGGCCGGCATTATCGCCACCGTATTCTGCGCCGTGATACTTGCCCTGTCGTATTTTCTGCACTTCCACCCTGTGGAAGGGCATTCGCCATACATTTATTCGTTACAGCATCCGGTCGAGTATATCCGTTATGTCTGTGGATACCTGGGCAATGTAACGGTGTTCCTGGACAGCAATGGTAGGGCGGAGCCATATACGGTTGTCGTCGTGTTCGGTGCCATCGGATTGCTGTTGAGTGTGGGGGCTCTGGGGCGAACGGTATTGGGCCGGGACCAGGAGGTGCCGCGGGTCAGCTTGCTGGCGGTCATCCTGTTCATTACCGGCACCGCCATGGTGACCGCGCTGGGGCGCATCACCTTCGGTTTGGGACAGTCGCTGTCCAGCCGCTATGTCACGCCCGTGTCCATCTTTTGGGTTGCGCATTTGTTCTACTGGATGCCGCTGCGGGTCCAGGGGCGCGCCAGCAGGGCCTTATCCATCATCGTGGGGGTAATCGCAGCCTTGGTGGCCACGAGTTCCATCCGCGGCCATTTGGACGGATTGCAGGATGCGGGAACCCAGGCGCTTATTCGTGCCCGAGCGCGCGATGCCTTTCTCAGCCAGGTTCAGGACCCAGACAGCTACAGGGCCGTCTATCCGGTGGACCGGACCATCATCGAACAATTGCCGTTTCTGCGTGAGCGACATCTCAGTGTTTTCGCCGATGAGGCGAACCGCATTCTAGGGCGGAACCTGGCGGAAATCGCCACGGTCCTACCCGATAATGCGTGCACAGGCTCCATCGACAGGTTGATCATGCTGTCTTCTGCCGACAACCAGGCCAGCTTTGTCACCGCTGGCTGGGCTTGGTCGATGGTCGATGGAAGCGCCGCCGATCGCTTGGTGTTCACGGATGGCGCCGGTACCATCCAGGGCTTCGCTGGCGGCGGCTGGGACCGCAAGGACGTACCTCAGGCGCTGTCCCAAGTCACCAGTGACGCCGTCGGTTGGCAGGGCTTCCTGAAGGCCTCGGCTAATCAGCCGGTGAACGCCTACGCCATGCTTCCCCACCATCGGGCTTGCAAGGTAGCAGGGACAGTCACAGCTGCTGTACTGTCAGGGTATGTTCCCATGAATGCTCTCGGCGCGCCCCTCGTCATGTCTGGGGCGCCCACCTTGGCGGGGGGATGGACCAAGGACGGTCAGAACGCTGTCGCCGGCCCGTCGCCGGTGCCCGATCCTGTTTATGGTTCCTGGAGTGGCGCTGACAGTAATATTGGTGAGCTGCGCTTTGGGTCTTTCGTGCCTCCCAAATCCCACATTGTCTTTCCCATCGTGACCGGCCCCCATACGGAGGGGCTGATGGTGGTGTTGATCGATGAGGCCACGGGGGCGGAGGTTGCCCGGTATTCTTTCGAGGTTTCCACCACGTGGACGGCCATGGACCTGCAGATACCGGAAACAGCGGTCGGCAAGCCCATGGTGCTGGCCTTCCGGGACCAGGGCGGCGGCTGGGGGCAATGGTTTGCCGTCGGCGCTCTTCATGAACGGTCAGGTGGCCCCTGACCACCGTCGTTCCGGCGGGGGCTTACTTGCGGAACGAGAAGTGCCGGTGGCCAAAGTAACTGGTCACAACCGGGGACAGGACGCCGATGATGTGGGCAATGTCCTCGGCGTGCCAGGTCAGGCCCGCCGCCGGGAAAGCTAGGCGGGCCAGCCCCTCGCTGACCAGCCAGACCTGTGCTGCCGCCACGGCGTTTACCAGGCAGAAACGGATGAATTCCTCATGCGCCTTGCGCCCCGACGCTTCGAACACGAAGCGGCGGGACAGCAGGTAGGCGGTCACCATGCCGAACAGGTAGGCCACCAGCACCGCTATCTCGAACGGCATGACCCGGTTCAGCAGATACCGGGAGACCACGTTGACGCCGGCGGAAAGGCCCCCCACCAGCAAAAAGCGGGCGAATTCACTGGCCATCAGCCTGTCCATGGGTGACGCGGGGCGCTTTTCCATTGCAGGGCTCATAGCGCGTCCACCATGCGCTTGGCGAAGCGGATGCTTTCCGCGATGCCCCGATCCTCGGGGTAGTAGTAGCAGGTGTCCGCCACCTGTAGGCCGGCGACCTCGGTCTGCACCGGTGGCAGCTTGTCCAGGAAGTCGGGCTCGCATACCGGCTGGGCATAGCGCAGGCGCCCGACATGGGTGTCGATCAGGTCGGCGTCGGTCAGGGCCGGGTTCAGGCGCCGCACGCAGGCCATCGTCTCCGCCACGAAGTCAGCGTCCGTCCAGCCCCACTTGGGATGGCTGTGGGGCATGTAGTAGGGGATGTAGACCACCGTGTCGGGCAGGGGCCGCAGGTTGGAGAACTCGATGATGCCGGGGATCTCCATCGTCGGGTCGTTCACGTTCAGCCAGAAGTGCCGGGTAACCGGCCGCTTCAGTTTCAGCATGACGCAGACCACGCCGATGTTCTTGATGGCGTCGTACTTGTCCTTGGTGGACTGGGTGAAGGCCGGGACGAGGCCCGCCACGTAGGGCGTGGGCACGGTGCAGATGACGGCGTCGGCGGGGAAAAATCCTTGCGCCGTGCGCACGCCGGTAACCCGGCCGCCCTCGGCCACGATCTCCTCCACCTTGGCGCCCAGATGCAGGCTGCCGCCCCGCCGCGCGATGTCGGCGGCCAGGGCCTGGACCAGGGTTTCGGACCCGCCCTCCAGATACCCCAGCTGTTCCTTCATCAGGGACTGGCGTGAGTTGCCGATGCGACGAATGCGGGTGGCGATCCAGCTGGCCGAGACGTTATCGGCGAATTCGAAGAACTTCAGGTCCAGCAACCGCTTCCACAGCACGTTGAACGGCTTCTCGCCGGCACCGCGCTTGAACCAGGTGGCGGCGTCCAGATGCTCGATGGATTGGAAGTCGCGCGCCTTGGTGGTCAGGAACATCTGCAGGCCCAGGCGCAGCTTGTCGATCGGCCCCAACAGGGGGAAGGACAGCAGGGCCAGCGGATCGCCCCAGCGGTAATGCTTGCCGTCGATGAAATAGCCCATGGAGGTGGTGCGCCATTTCAGCGTGTCGGCGATGCCCAGCTCCGCCAGCAGGTCGAAGGTCGGCTGGTCCGACTTGCAGATGAAATGGTAATAGCGCTCGATGCTGAGGCCGCCGAAATCGAAGTGCGCCGCCATGCCGCCGGGCTGGGTGTCGACCTCGTAGACCGCCACTTCATGGCCAGCCTTCAGGGCATAATGGGCGGCGGCCAGGCCCATGGCGCCGGCGCCGATGACGGCAAGTTTAGCCATTGCGGGAAACCCTTCGGGAAAATCAGAAATCGAGGACGACGCCAGCGTAGCGCGGGTCGTTGAAGGTGACGGACAGTGCCTCGTCCAGGGGGGTGGAGCGCACGCCGAAGATGCCGGGCCAGTCGATGACGATGAATTCGTCGGGGGTAACCAGGGCCTTCAGCTGCTTGGTGGTGAAGGGCGGGTTGCGATCGACCAGGGCGTAGACTGACAGCAGCGCGTGGAACAGGCCATAGGGGATGCGCAGCAACGGTGTCTTGGCGCCCACCGCCTTGCGCAGGGCGCGGATCAGCTCGATGTAGGTGATCTTTTGCTGGCCCGAGATGTCATAGGTACCGGTGCGGCGGCCTTCCAGGCAGGCGATGATGATGGCGCTGAAATCCCCCACGTACAGCGGCTGGCGGATGTAGCGGCCGGATCCGGGAATGGGGAAGACCGGCACCTTTTGCATGAAGCGGGCGAGCCAGCCCAAGTGCTTGCGGTCGAACCAGCCGAACATCAGCGTGGGGCGCAGGGTGACGTGGGGGATGGGGCAGGCATCCACCAGCTTTTCCTGCGCCTTCTTGCTTTCGGTGTAGAAATCCACCGCCATGGAGTTCACGACGGAGGAACTGGCGTGGATCAGGTAGGAGACACCGGCCGCTTGCATGGCGGCCAGCACCCGTTCCGTCGCTGTGATGTTGTTGTCCTCGAACTCCGCCCAGTCCAGGCCGCCGATCTGGGCGTGCATCTGGATCAGGACGGCGGCACCCTTCAAACTGTCCTGCCAGCCGTCCTCATGGGCCAGGTCTGCCTGGATCACGGTCAGGTCCGGGTGCATGCGCGCCAGCGCCGGGGTGTTCGACGGATGCTTGTCGATGCAGACGATGTTGGTGTAGCCGGCGTCTTTCAAGCGGACCACCAGGTTCTGGCCCACCAGGCCGGCGGCGCCGGTGATGACGATCTTGCCCGTGGACTTGTCGGTGCGGCTGGGCATCAGGGTTTCATCCGCCATTAGATTTTCATCCGGTTGAAGATGGCTCCGGGCAGGTTGCGGATGATCATCATGATGCCCATCCAGAACCAGGGGGTGTAGAGGGTCGTGGTGCCCTTGGTGGCCGCCGTGTCGATGTCTGCCGCCACCTTCTCAGGCGTCGCCCACAGCGGTCCACCCTTGGCCAGGCCGTCGGTCATGGGCGTGTCGATGAAGCCGGGCTTCACCGTCAGCACCTTCACCTTCGTGCCGGCGAAGCGGTGGGCCATGCCTTGCGCGAACAGGGCCAAGCCGCCCTTGGCGGCACCATAGACATAGTTGGACTGGCGGCCGCGATCACCGGCGACGGACGCTATGGCGATCAACGTACCCTCGCCTTGGCGCTCCAGGTGGTTGGCCGCGACCGTCAGCCAGGCGCAGGCGCTGGTCATGTTGGTGGTCAGCTGGCGGGTCATCTCGGTGATGTCCCTCTCGGCCGCCTTCTGGTCGCCCAGGATGCCATAGGCCACCAGGACGGTATCCACCCTGTCTTCCAGCTTCGCCGACATCGCCGTCCACGCGGCGTCGAAGCCATCTTGGGGCAGGGCGAGATCCACCAGGGCCACGTGGGCGTCCGCTGCCCCCCGCGCCTTCAAATCCGCGGCAATGGCCGCCAGCCGCTTGGCGTCGCGACCGGCCAGCACCAAGCGGGCACCGCGCGCGGCGTGCAGCCGGGCATAGCGCTCGGCCACGGCGGAGGTCGCCCCCAGGATCACCACGTTCTGTCCGGTCATCTCGTTCACGCCTGTTCGCTTATTGGGTTTGGAAGCTCCGGTCCATCCGCCGCCAGAAGTCGGACATGAAGGCCGGATCGAGGTGTCGCTTGAAGTCCGCCAAGTCGGGGTAACCTGCCGCGAACAGATTCGCCGGCATGCGGGCGTCCTTGGCCGGATAAAGGCGTCCGCCAGCGGATGCCACGATGCGATCCAGGTCGGCCATCAGCGCCAGGGTGCGCGCGCCCTGGTTGGGGAAGTCCAGGGCCAGCGTGGTGCCGGCCATGGGGAAGGACAGGAGGCCCGCCGGGGCGATGTCCCCGAAATTCTTCAGGACAACCAGGCAGGATCCCGTACCCGACGCCGCGATTCTGGCCAGCAATTCCGTCACGGCCTCACGTGCCACGGCTGGTGGCACCACGCACTGGTACTGATAAAAACCCTTTGGTCCGTAGACCCGGTTCCAGTGATGCACACCATCCAAGGGATAGAAGAAGCCATCGAAATGGCAACGGCCGGCGAAGGTCGCGCCCGGGCGGCTGTAATAGGCTGCGTTGAAGGCGCGTAAGCTCAGGCCGTTGATCAGGCTGATGGGCGGGGTCAGGGGGACCGCCAGCTTGGCGCGGGCCGGCTGGGCCAAGCGGGGGCCGTCCGCCGCGTGGCGCCCGCGTGAGAAGATGCCCCGACCCAGGGTCGCACCCTGGCTCAGGCAATCGACCCAGGCCACGCTGTACGGCCAGTCCAGGCTTTCCGCCGCCAACTCGAAGAAGCGGTCGACATGGTCGAAGCGGAGGTTCTCCACCTCCATGTCGGAAGAGGCGATGGCCTGCAATTGGATCTCCACCCACTCGATCAGGCCCGTCAGGCCCAGGCCGCCGATGGTGGCGCGAAATAGGTCGGCATTCCGGTCGGGCCCGCATTTGAGGACCTCTCCGTCGGAACGCCGCAGGCCGAGGGCGCGAACATGGTGGCCGAAGCTCCCCGCCACATGGTGGTTCTTGCCATGCACGTCATTGGCGACCGCACCGCCCAGGGTGACGAACTTGGTGCCCGGCGTCACGGCCACGAACCAGCCGCGCGGTATGGTGATGGTGTGCAAATCGGCCAGGCTTAGTCCTGCGTCCGCGCGCACGACCCCGCGGGTTGTATCGAAGAAATGGCACCGGTCCATGCGGCGGGTGACCAGCAGGCCACCACCGCCGTTCAGCGGGCTATCCCCGTAGGAGCGGCCCAGGCCGTGGGCCAGCACACTGTTCGCCTTTTCCAGAAGGCTGGAAAGGACGAGTCCCGCTTCCTCGCGGAAGGCGGGCGTCGCCACCTCATGCTCGACAGCGGCCAGATTGCCCCAGGATGTGATCAGCTGGCGCATGGGTCACACCGCCGCCAGGACGATGGCGAGCATGATGGCGCCGGTGACCAGGCTGGTCCGGTCGGTGGCGGCGAAGACCACGGGATCGTCATGCAATTCGCCGCGATGGGCCAGCAGCAGGAGACGGCTGATCCAATACAGCAGGGGCGCGCAGGCCAGCCAGAGCAGCGACGGGTTGCTGTACAGGGCATGGACCTCGGGGCTGTTGAAGTAGAGAGCCAGCACCAGGACGGAGCAATAGCCGCTGGCGCTGGCCAGGCCGGACAGGATGCTGAGATCCTCCAGCCGATAGCCGCGGCCCTTGGGGTTGCCCTTGTTGGCCTTCAGGCTGCCAACCAGCTCAATATAGCGCTTGATCAGTGCCAGGCAGAGGAAGACGAAAACGGAGAAGCCGAGCAGCCAAGCGGACGAAGGACGCTCAATGGCGGCGCTGCCCGCCAGAATGCGCAATGTATATAGTCCCGCCAGAGTCAGAACATCGATCAACATATGTCGCTTGAGATACAGCGAGTAGGCCAGGGTGATCACATAATAGGCGGCCAGCACCGCCAGGAAATTGATGGACACCAGCAGGCCGCACAGGGCCGATACGGCCAGCAGCAAGGGCACCAGGGCCGCCCCCTGGATCAGCGGCAACCGGCCGCTGGCCAACGGCCGGTTGCGCTTGGTGGGATGAGCCCGGTCATTGGGCAGGTCCAAAAGGTCATTCAACAGATAAGCGCTGCTGGCGGCCAGGCTGTACGCCAGGGCGGCCAGCAGGCTGTCGATGATGGTCACGCCGGTCAGGTCATGACTGGCCAGAAGCGGCACGAACACCAGCAGATTTTTCAGCCACTGGTGGACCCGGATCGCCTTCAAGTAGACCTTCACCCCGGCTTGGGGCACCGGCAGCTCCACGGCGTCATGGCGTTCCGCCATCAACCGTCGCACCAGCCGGGTGGGAGCGTTGGTGACGATCGCCGTCCGGCACCGACGCCAGACCGGCATATCCACCCAATCGTTGCCGATGTAATCGAAGCCCTTGTCGCCGAACTCCCGGCACAGCAACTCCGCCTTGTTCGGGCCCGAGAGGTTAAGGTTTTCGTCTGAGCCGAACACCCCATCCACGAACCCGAGGTGTTCGGCAAGCGCCTTCACCAGCCTGTGGTTCGAGGCAGAGGCCAAATAGATCCGCCGACCTTTGGCTTTCTCGGCCAGGAGAAAATCGATAACCTGCTGGTTAAGCGGTACCGTGGATACATCCAGATCCGTTTTATTTGATAGATAATCTTTAAGCCATGCTTTGCTGCGCAGCGGCAAGCGCCAGACGCCCAGCGCGCCGATGGGGTTGCTGGAAAGCAAGGTAAAGAAATTCTCAAGAAGAAGGTCAGAGCGGATAAGCGTGCCGTCGATGTCGACCACCAAGGGCACTGGTGCGATTTGCGCCGCGGGCTTGCTCTCAGCACCGTTCATTGAATGCCTAGCCTCTGTGGATATTACGGCCATTGTGTTGAATATATGAGAAAATTTATACTCTCATAGCCGAGCTGTGAAAGGACTGCGCGGAAAGAGCCATAGCGATGATGGGGCGTCAATCCTTAAATGGCCGATTTCCGTCCAGGTATGGAGGAACATGGCGGCGCAGGTTCATTAACCTTGGCCCTGGGGGGCGAGGGGGATCGACCGCGAATCGCTGCACCCGCGAAGGCGACGGGACGCGCAGCAAGCGGCTCAAGCCGCCGTTGCCAGAGGCAACCCCCGCCTAATGGTATAGGCCGAATGGCATAAAAACATTGCTGTTTTGCCATGTCCTGTCGTTGGCGGCGCGGCGCGGGGTGCTCAAATCTAAAATTAAAGCGATAGTTTTCTTGAATCCGGCTTGTGCGCCGCGAGCCGCGTGAATTATACCTACAACCACGCGGGGCTGGCGGAACGCGTTAATAAATTCGCCATGGGGTTTTAACGTATACGTCAGCGCCGCAGCGGGCTGCGGTTCAATAGTGGTGAAGTGACGTTTAAGCGGGGATATAATCATGCCAACTGTCACCGGTGGTGTTAGCGTCACGACGGCGCCATCCATTTCCCAGGCCAGTCAGAATGCTCTGGCCAACGCCTTGAACAGCGTCATCGCGGCTAGCGGCACGCTGAGCATCACGACTGCGGCGCCGACATCATCCACCACTCCGACGGCGACGTTGTCCTCCACCATCACCTTTGGCACCGCGAGCGTGTCGTCGGTGAGCAGCGTGGTCGTCAGTGGTGGATCGTCCACCACGCCGACGCTGGCCGCTGTGGATCTATCAAAGACGGCGGCCGGCACGGTCGGCAGCAGCAGCGTCGTGACCAACGTTTCCGTTGATCCCACCTTGACCTCCGTCGTCCTGACTGGCACCGCCGCCGGCAATACGACCGCGCTGTTCCTGGACGGCAACAGTGGTGGCAAGGTCGTGGTCGGCGACGCCGGCAACAACTTCCTGGTGCTGAGCGGCTCCAGCACCGTTGTTGGCTCCGGTACGAACACCATCATTACCGGCACTGGTAATGACAGTGTCATCGGCTCCGCCACCAACGATGTGATCACGTCGAGTGCCGGTAACGACATCATCAACGGCGGTGCGGGTAACGACGTCATCGACGGTCGCACCAGCAACGGTGCCGACACGCTGGGTGGTGGCTCGGGCAACGACACCATCTATGCCAGCGGCGGCGGCAGCTACATCATCGGCGGTACGGGCAACGACTCCTTGGTTGGCAACGCCGCCGGCAAGGACGTCTTCATCTTCAGCCCGGGCGATGGCAACGACACGGTGTCGGGCTTCAACCCCTCGCAGGATACGCTGGCCTTTACTTCTACCAATTACGGTGGCAAGTCGCTGGACCTCATCTCGCTGATCAACAATGCGACCGTGAGCAACGGCAACACCACCTTGACCTTGCCGGATGGCTCTACCATCACGGTCCAGGGTGCCACGGGTGTGAACATCAATTGGTTCACGGCCAAGTAATTGGTCAGTTAAACAGCTTAATTAAGCTATGGCGGGCCATTGGCCCGCCATAGTCTTACTTGCTTTGTGGGCTCTCAGCCGGCAGTATTCGGCAACTCTCCACCTTCTTATTGGTAGACGATGCAGCCAAACACTCTGGCGCCAGCCGAAACATCGGCGGTCGTAACGTCATCACCCGACAGTGATCCGGTTCGGGCCACGCCCAAGGTCATGGCCCTACCAGAAGGGACCTATTACATAACCGCCCGTCTGAGCGAGGCGGGGCGCCAGCAGATCAAGGGTGTTAGTTTCCCCTCGGTTCAGGTGTCTTCGCTCTCCCAGGCCGGTTATGCGCCACTGCAATTTCTGACCCCCGCTGGGCTCAATACCTCAGCGTGGCTCAATGGCTCGGAAGGGGTGGCGCTTGTCGTCACTGCGCAATCCGCGCCCTTGCTGATAACCACCTTCACCCTGAGTGGTCAGCTTTCCTCATCCATCTCCGTGGGCGTTCAGCGGTTGGGGGATGAGACGATCCCCGCGACCCTTGATGTTCGTCTGATTGCGCATATTCAGCGCATGGGGGACCGCGCGTTCGCTGGTGGTGAATGGGCATCGGCGGGTGACCACCTGTTTTGGATCGAAGCCTTCACGGTCGGCGGTTCGCCGGAACTGGCCGAAGGGCTGGAATATTGTGCGGCCAATCCGATCGATCCAGGCGCTACCTGGGTCAAGGCCGGCACGCTGGCGGGCATTGCCGGCCGTGGTCTGCCACTGTTGGGCGCCGGTTTCCGCCTGGTCGGCCGGTTGGCGAATACCCATCGGGTGGACTATGCCGTGCGGTTCCTGCGCCAGGGCGATGTCACGGGGCAAGACGGCGTCATGTGCCGCTCGTCGCAGCCGCAAGATCCGCTCATGGCCCTGAAGGTCGCGGTCCTGCCCCGTTAAGGCTACTCGCCAGATGTCCGACACCGTGGTTGCGCGCCAGCGCCAAATACTGGCGGACATCGATGCGGCATTATCCCGCCGAGACTATGAAGCGGCAACCGCGCTGAGCCTGGAGGCCGTGTTGTGGCCCGAGGCCCGGCTTGAGGCCCTGCGCCACCTGGTACAGGCGGCCCTTGGCGCGGGACGCCTGGACGATGCGGCCCACCGCGCGGCCCATTTGGCCCGGTCCAGTGGCATTGCCGCTGATATGGTTCTTGAAGGGGTCGTCGCGTTAGGCCGTGGACGGATGGAACACGCCGCCTCCTGCTTCACGCGGGCCCTCGATCTGGACGGCGCCCATCCCCTGGCGGCGGTGGGCCTGTCACAGGCGACACCCCTTTCCTCGCCGGACTTCCCGGGCATTCTTGAGCGTGTCATACCCGCGCTTTGCTGGAACGCGGAAACCAACGAAACCTGTTTGGGCATACTGCGCGGCTTGGTGGCATCCGGTGCCGTTCCAGCCGTGGCTTACCCCTGTGGCGGCCGCATCGATGGCGTGGCCGGGGCGTCGGCTCAACGGGCTGAACTGCGCTGGAACGGCTTGGTGCTGGCCCAGATGCCTCTATCCGTGACAACGGCTGACGCGCCCCTGCGTCCGTTCAGTTTTACCGTGCCGACGGCCCTCGCCGGGCGCGCCAGATTCGACATCGTCGTTGACGGCACGCGGGCGCTGGGAGCGCCCTTGGAGCCCACCGCCACCCAACCTCCTCGCCTCATCGCACGCGCCATGCGGATCGCTGAGGAGGAAGGGAATGGCTTGATCGTGCGGGCTTGGGACGCCGCGTGCCCGACCCGGCCCGTTGCTCTGGACCTGTTGGGGCCCGACGGTCAGCCGCATCGTTTGGTATTCCGGCCCGAGGCGGGCGCCAAGCCGGCGGATGCGCAAACCGTGCCGATGCTGGCTGTGGAAGAAGGGGTGCGGGGGATTTTTCCATCGACCCAGGAGCCTGTGTATTGGCCTGCAGGCATTCTGGGGTCGAATTCGGAGCGCCGCGCGCCACGGCACCGCCCGGGTACTGGAATCCGGGGCCTGGACCAGGCGTCCCTCCGGCCTGTCGATGTCATCGTCCCGATTTATGGTGACGCGGACGTCACCCGGGCCTGCCTATCGGCGCTACGCGACAGCCTGGAAGGCGCCTACGCCCGTCCCGCGACTGAAATCATTCTGATCGTTGATGCCCCCGCGGACGCGGCTGTGGTGGCGCTGGTGGATGAGGTGGAGGCCCGGGGCTGGGCCACCGTGCTACGCAACGCCTGCAATCTCGGCTTTGTGCGGACGGTCAATCGCGGCATGGCCTTGCACCCTGATCGTGATGTGGTGCTGCTGAATGCCGATGCCATGGTTCACGGCGATTGGCTGCACCGGTTGACTTTGGCCGCTTATCAGGACGCCGCCATCGGCACGGTGACCCCGTTGTCCAATGACGCCACCATCTTCAGTTATCCTGATATCGGTGGCACACCCTTGGCCAACGCCCCGATACCGTTCCTGGATGGCTTGGCTGCGGCGACATTGGCCGGCCAAACCGCCGATATGCCCACTGGCGTCGGCTTCTGTTTCTATATACGGCGGGATTGCCTGGACGACGTTGGTTATTTCGATGCCGAAACATTTGGCCAGGGCTATGGTGAAGAGAATGATTTCTGCTGGCGGGCGCGGGCGCGCGGTTGGCGCCATGTCGCCGCCCTGGACATCCTCGTTGGCCATGTCGGGGGCTCGTCCTTCGGTGCGGAGAAGTCGGACCGCATCGCCGCGGCCATCAGGACCCTGAACCGCCTTCATCCCGACTATGAGCCGGCGGTGCACGCGCACATCGCCGCGGATCCGCTGTTGCCGGCGCGGCGCGCCCTGGACCTCGCCTGGGCTCAAAGCCTGGGCCCGCGGAATTGCCTTGTGGTTTGCCCGGCCTTGGGCGGCGGAACGGATCGCTTTGTCAATGACCAGGTGGCGACCTTGACCGCGGAAGGGGTGGGGGTCGTCGTTCTGCGGGCTGAAGGCTGGCAGCAGCCCGTCACCGAGAGGGGAGACATAGGGCAGGCCAAGCCGCCCCGGGTATTCCTGGAAATACCGGACATGCCGCAACTCCGATCTTTGGTTTACAAAGGCGCAGCCGGGTTGCCACAGCTGATGCTCGACTTGCGCACCCTCGGGGTGGATCGCATGGTCGTGCACCATGTCATGGGCGTTCCGTCCATATTGTTGGACATGCTGGCCGGCCAGTGGCCATACGAGGTCTACGCGCACGACTACGTATGGATCTGCCCCCGGATCAACCTGGTCGATGGCAGTGACCGCTATTGCGGTGAGCCACCGGTATCCGTGTGCGAGACCTGTGTCCTGAGCAACGGGCACAGGCTCCACCCGACGGATTTGTCCGTCGCGGCATGGCGTCGGTCCATGGCGGCTTTTTTGGCCAGGGCGCGGCGGGTTGTCTGCCCGACGCAGGACACGGCGCGCCGCCTGACGACCCATCTAGCCCCTCTCGCCATGGCGCAATCGCCGGGTGCGACCATTCCCGTGGTGGTGCGGCCCCACCCCGATCTCGAGGTGCCCCCCGTCCCGCTTCGAGCCGATCCGGCCTATCCGTCTGCTGTCAGGGTGGCCGTCCTCGGCGCCATCGGCATGGTCAAGGGGTACGATGTGCTGCTGGATTGTGCGCGGGATGCCCAGGCGCGGAACCTGCCCCTGGAATTCCTGGTGGTGGGCTATACCCAGGATGACACGCCTTTGCTGGAAACCGGCCGGGTTCGGGTCGCGGGGCGCTATAGCCCGGAAGAGGCGCCGGATCTGCTGCGCGCCAGCCAATCCCATCTGGGTTTCCTGCCCTCGATATGGCCGGAAACCTGGTCTTACACCTTGACCGAGATGCTGGCCGCCGGCCTGACCGTCGCCGCCTTCGATCTTGGCGCCCAGGCCGAGCGCCTGCGCCACCATGGCCGTGGCATGCTGATGCCGCTGGGGGCGCCGCCGTCGCGTATCAATGATGCCCTGTTGGAATTGGCGCGTCGCCAGGGGATAGTACCGGCAGGCAGCAGGGGGTCGGCCTCCCCGTGAGTTCGGAATTGAGCATGACCCTAGTATCCTGCGTTTCGCGCACCGTCCTGCACGTCGGCTCCGGCGTTTACAGGCCGGATAAGCTGCACAGTCTGTTTTCAAGCAGCGAATGGCGTGAGGTGCGGGTCGATATCGATCCCGCCGTGCGGCCCGACATCGTCACATCGATCACCGATCTTTCCATGGTGGCCGATGCCAGCGTGGACGCCATCTGGTCCTCCCACAACGTCGAGCATCTGCACGCGCACGAGGTGCCGGTGGCGCTGGCGGAGTTTCGGCGGGTGCTGAAGGCGGATGGGTTCGCCTTGATAACCTTGCCGGACCTGCAGGCCATCGCCCGCCTTGTGCTTGAGGACAAGCTGGATGAGCCCGCCTATATGTCTGCGGCCGGTCCGGTAGCCCCGCTCGACATGGTGTTCGGGTTGCGCGCTTCCATCGCGCACGGCAATCACTATATGGCACACCACACCGGCTTTACCGCGCGAACCTTGGGCAAGGCGCTGCTGGATGCCGGATTCGGCCATGTCAAGGTCACCAGGGATGAGGCCAGCTTCAATCTCTGGGCGATCGCTTACGTTACCCCGCCGGCGGGTGTCGACACCGCATCATGAGGCTGCTGTTCGTTCACCAGAACTTCCCGGGCCAATATCGCCACTTGGCCATCCGCCTGGCCGCGGCCGGGCATGAGGTCGTTTGCATGGGCGACCAGGCGAACTGTTCCGACCTGCCCCTGCCGTACGGCATGCTCATGGTTCGTTACCCATCGCCTGCCGGCGCCACCCAGGGCATCCACCATTATGTCGCGTCCTTTGAAGCCGCGGTCCGGCGGGGGCAAACCGTCCTGCGCGCCTGCATGCAGTTGGCACAACAGGGTTTTATTCCCGATGTGATCTGCGCCCACCCGGGCTGGGGGGAAGCCCTGTTTCTGAAGGACGTGTTTCCAAAGGCGAAGCTGCTAGCCTACCTGGAGTTCTTTTACAATGCCCACGGTGCGGATGTCGGCTTCGATCCCGAGTTTCCGCCGGTCTTGGATGACGTTTTCCGCATCCGCATCAAGAACAGTGTGTTGTTGCACGGGCTGCAGGCCATGGACGCGGGCATCACGCCCACCCGGTGGCAGGCGCAGTGCCTTCCGGCCGATTTCAGACGCCGGGTCGCCATCGTGCATGACGGCGTGGATACCCGCCTGGTTTGTCCGGATCCGGCTGCGGTGCTGACGGTCACGCCCGACGGGGCCGCCACCCCCCTGGTGTTGCGGGCGGGGGATGAGGTGATCACCTTCGTCAATCGCAACCTGGAACCCTATCGCGGTTTCCATACCTTCCTGCGCGCCCTGCCGGAATTGATGCGGCAGCGGCCCAACGCGCAGGTGGTGATCGTGGGCGGCGACGACGTCAGCTATGGCACACGCCCGCAGGACCATCCCCACTATCGCGCGAAGTACATGGCGGAGGTGGGGGACCAACTCGACCTCGCGCGCGTCCACTTCCTGGGCAAGGTGCCCTATGACACCTTCCTGTCGGTGCTGCGCGTGTCGGCTGTCCATGTCTACCTGACCTATCCCTTCGTGCTGTCGTGGTCCTTGATGGAAGCGCTGGCCAGCGGCTGTCTGGTGGTCGCGTCCGACACGGCACCTGTGCGTGAGGTCATCAAGCACGGTCAGAACGGCCTGCTGGTCGACTTCTTCTCGCCCCAGGGGTTGGCGCGGACCGTCGCCGCCGCCTTGGCGGATCGCGAACGGCTGGGGCGCCTGCGCCACCGCGCGCGGGAGACGATCGTGCAGCGATATGACCTGGAAACCGTATGCTTGCCGACGCAAATGCGCTTGATTGACGACTTGGCGGCGGGTCGCTGGCCGACGCAGCGGGTATCACAGCGCCCCGCCACGCCCAAGGACGCCGCCCCCAGCGCGTAAGGAAAGCGGTTTATCGACAGGTTCCTGTCAGGAAAGGCGTGGAAACTGGGGTGGCCCGCGCCATATTGGAAGCGGGTACCCGATGCGAAAAGGATCGGGTTGGCGCGTTCCCGGCGCCGTTCCTGGAGTTGAGATACATGCCTGCCGCCCCGACATCGAAATTTCCGGCCAAATCCTTGGTGTCCGCCCTGGCCTTGGCCGCGGTCTGTTTCGCGATGGGCGCCCGCGCGCAAACCCAGGCGGTGGCGACACCCGCCGGCGCGGCCAGCGCCCCGGTCAATGCCATTGACGAGGGGCCGACGCGTCCGCCGGTCCTCGACGGTCCGGGTGTCGCCACCGCCGATGGACGGGACGATGGTGTCGTGGCCGCGCGCCCGCCAGAGGATGATGGCTGGAAATCCAAGGACACCAACTGCCGCGTCGGGGGCAGTGTCACCATGGGCATCGGCTTCGGCGGCGGGATGATCGAGCGCGGGGCCGGCGCCACATTGAACTATGGCGAAGATGGCAATCCGTTCCGCCCCTGCCAGGACACGGGCATCGCGTTCTCACTGTCGGTATCCCAAGGCAACGTCACCGGCCACCCGCGCAATGGCGCCTGGGGTGGGGGCGGCTGGGGAGGTCCCTGGGGTGGGGTGCCCGGCGGTTGGGCGGATGGCGGCCTGAATGGCGCCTATCCTTACTACGGTGGCCCCTATTCCTACGGCGGCGCCTATGCGGCCCCCTACGCCTATGGCCGCTGGCTGGACCGGGGCAGCATGGACAGCTGGTTCCCCAGCCGCATCCACCCCTGACGGGAGGCGCTCAGCGACGCGTGTCGTACAGTGCGTCCAGCCGATCCATGAGGGCCTTTACCGACAGGGGTTTGATGAAAAACGCGTCGGCGCCGCCGGCGCGCGCGGCGGCCTCGTCCACGTTGGCGCTGTAGCCAGTGCATAGTACGCAAATCAGCCCGGGATGACGGCCCTTGGCGGCATGGATCAGGCTCATGCCCGTCATGCCGGGCATCACCTGGTCGGTGATCAGGGCATTGAAGCCCGACGCCTTGTCAGATAGCAGATCCAGCGCGGCCCGGGGATCGCCGCACACGGTGACCTCATGGCCCCGACGGCTCAGCCCCTCCCGCAGCAGTTCGCCCATGGCCTCCGTGTCGTCAACCACCAAGACCCGCAGGATGGCGGGGGGAGCGGTGCGGGCTGCTTCGGATTGTTCGTCGGCCGCAGCCATGGCCGCCGGCCCGGAAAAGCTGGGCCCGGAAAAGCTGGGCAGGGTGATCCGAATGACGGTGCCGGCACCCAGCCTGCTGGCCACGGCCAGGCCGCCGCCATGCGCTTTCACGATGCTGAGGACGTTGGCCAGGCCCAGCCCGGTGCCTTTGTCCTGCCCCTTGGTGGTGAAGAAGGGCTCGAACATGCGGGCCAGGTGGTCCGGGGGCAGGCCGCTGCCTTGGTCGGCGACATCCAGCACCACGTGTGGCACCCCCGCCGGCGCCGGGACAATTTCCGCGGTCGCCCAGTCCGGTGGGAAAGCGAAGGGAAGGGGGCCGCGGTTCAGGCGGATGCTGATGTCACCGGCATCGCCCCGGCGGGCGTCATGCGCGTTGATCACCAGGTTCATTAGAACCTGCATCATCTGGGTCGGGTTGGCACGCAGGGGGGGCAGACCCTCCTCCGCCGTGCAGGTCAGGCGGGTGGTGGCTGGTACGGTCGACCGCAGCACCACCTGCGCGTCCTCGATGATGGTTCGGGCCGGCACCACCTCCTGCACCCCGGCATCGGTGCGGGCGAAACCCAGGATTTGCCGTACCAGATCCTTGGCGCGAGTGCCCACCTCCAGGATGCGGTCGGCATAGCCCCGCGCCGCCGAACCCGCCGCCAGATCGGTGGACAGGAAGCCGGCATAGCCCAGGATGGCACCCAGAAGGTTATTGAAGTCATGGGCGACGCCACTTGCCAGTTGGCCGACCGTTTCCAGCTTGTCCTGTTGCAGGATTTGCCGTTGCAGCACCTGGCGTTCCCGTTCGACACGGTCGCGCTCCGATACATCGCGCGCCACCACCAGGATATCGCCGCCGGGGTCTATGCTGGCGGTGAACTCCACCGCTTCCACCTCATAGCCCGTCAGCGTGGCCCAATTGTCGATGCGTCCCTTCCATACACCCTTATGGGCCAGGCTGACGCCGATCTGCTGGCGCAAGGCCGCCAGCGCCGCCGCTGTTTCCGGTGTAACGAACTGCGAAATGCGCCGGCCCAGCAGATCCTTCGCGTCGGTAACGCCAACCAGGGTCAGCGCCTGGTCGTTGGCATAGAGCACGTCGTAATCCCGGCTCATCATGTAAATGGCGTCATGTGCCACGGCGATGCAGGCGGCGACCCGCTGCAGGTCGCGACGCAGGCTGTCGCGCTCCACCAATGTCCGGCGGAAATCCTCCAGCCCCCGGGCGAGGTCGCCGATGACGTCGGGGCGGTCCTGGTCGGGCAGGGTCCGGTCGTAATCCCCCTGGCGCAGGCCATCCACTCCGGCCTGCAGGCGCTTCAGGGGCTTGGCCACGATCAGGCGCACGGCCGCCACCATCAGGCCGGTCAGCAGCAGGGCGCAGAGCACGCCCGCCACCAGGATGGCGGTGCGGATGCCGGCGAAGGGCCCCGCCAGCCGGTCCAGCGGCACATCCATGACCAGCAGACGCCGCCCTTCGCCGGGGAAGAGATCCACAGGCCAGGTGAAGCGCTTCAGGCGCGTCCCATCGGCCAGGCGGCGCTCCAGGCTGTAAGGTTGCGCCTGGTCGACGAACACCTGCTCCCCAATCGAAAATTGATCGCCCGGCCCATTGCCGAAGGTGGCGGTGCTGCCCACCAAAGCGTGGTCGGAATGGTAGACCCAAACCTCCGAGGTGTTGATGATGGCGACGGGCGCGCCAAAGGGGCGGTGGCCGTCATAAATGCGGGCGCGGGCCTTCTGGTCCAGGTCGATGCCGGCCACGCCGATGACCCGATCGCCCATCATGACCGGATAGGCATGTGACACCACGATGGTCGGCACGCCCAGGATGGGAAATTCGTGGGGGGGCAGGATGGTTAGGCGGTGGCGCCGCGCGGCGCGGGCATAATAATCCTGGACATCGAAATCCGCCGGCGGCGGGGCCAGGCGCACCGTGCCTTCCTGGCTGCTGGCGTGCAGGGCGTAGCGGCCGGTGCCTGGCATCCCCACCTGCGCGTCATTGGCCGCCAGCCCCGCAGCGTCGGGCCCCAGCGCGTCCGGCTCGGCATAGAACCAGATGCCCGCGACCTCGGGATGGAAGGCGGCCGCCTGGCGCAGGTACTCCGTGACCTGCCGGCGGTCGCTCAATGTCTGGCGCCCGCCTTCGACTTCGCGCGTCGCCGCCAGCGCGGAGACCATGCGGGCGGTTCCCTCCGCAAGGGTCATCGCCTCCTTCACGCTGGCGCTGATGGCCAGGGCTTCACGCTGGGCGGTGTCGCGGCCATAGTCGTTGACGAAGCGCTCCACCACCTGTTGGCTCAGGTGCACCGTCACCAGGATCATCCCCCCCAGCATGATGCCGGCGGCTGGCAGGATGGCCAGCAACAGGCGCACGGGGAGGGAGAGGCGGATCATCCGCGATTCCATTGTTTGCGCCGCCGCCGGCAGGCGATCATGCGGGGCGCTGGCGTGGCAGGCGGCAAGGGGAGCTGAAGGCACGGAAAAAGCGTAACGCAATCAACGCGGATTTACGCCTTACCAAGAAGGTCAGGGTTGCTGGGGACCTGTCAGGTCGACAGGGGCCAGGTCCATCACCATGATATCCGGCGCCAGGATGTCGGGCAGCACAAGGTCGGCGCCGGCCCCCACCACCGGCAACGCCACCCCCCGCGCCAGCCGGCGACGCAACCGGATCCACGGGCTCGACGTATATGGCGCCGGGGGTGGCGCCGCGACCTCTTGCGCGCCGTTCGCCTGGCGCAGGCGCCGGTCGATGGCCAGCGCGAAGACCGGCACCATCCATACCAGGCGGTTCTGGTATCGGTCGTGCGGGTTGGACAGAGCCCCGCAGATAAGGGCGTTGCCGGCCAGCGCCGCCCAGAGGAAGACCAGCGCCCCCAGCGCCACGCCGTCCCGACGCCTTACCGCTTGGGGGATCAGCGCGCCCAGCGCCGCCAGGGCCAGGAAGGCCAAGGGCACCGTCAGGTAATTGGAAAGATCGGCCATGCCGGGGGTCGGCCCCTCGCTCTGCTGGTCGGCCTTGAGGAAGGCGGCCTCGGACGCCGGAAGCACGCGATGCATGACCGCTCGGGTGCTGTCATGAAACTCACCCAGCCCATCCCCTGATTGGACGCGGAAGAACTGCTCCACGCCGGCCTGTAGGGATGACAGGGCCAGGGCCAGGGGGTAGGTCCGCATCACGGCCAGGTTGATCCGCCCGGCCTCCGCCGCCATGCCCTGCCATCCGCCCAGCGCCACCAGGGGTGATTCCTCGCCCCACAGGAATTCATCCGCCGTGGCGGGCAGGCGGTGGCGATACCGGCACAGGGCGTAGGCATGCGGGTCTTCGGCGCACCGCTCGTCCAGCAGGCGGCGCACCTGCCCCTGTTGCAGCAGGCTGCCGAACAGGAACAGGGGCCCCCCAGGCGTCAGGCGGGCCTGGCCGGTGACGACACCATTCAACAGGGGCAGGGCCAGCATGCTGCCCAGCACCATGGCGGTGGCGGGAAGCAGGCGCAGGGTTCGCCAGGATCGCGGGTGCCGTGTCAGCATGCCGGCGGCCTTCATCGCGGCCAGCACCACGATCAGGCCCCCGCCCAGGGCCATGCCGGACATGTGCGACAACAGCCCGACCACGCCCACCATGGCGATGCCCATCCGTTGACCCCAGGACAGCCAGGCCCAGCGGAAGGCCAGCAGCCACAGGCTGCCCACCACCAGGGGAATGGCGAGGTCCGGCATCAGCTGGGCGGTGTACCAGGCCATGCCGGTGCCCAGCGACAGCACGGCCACCAGGCCCAGCAGGGCGGCGCCATCGCGCGCCGCGTCCGTCCGTCCCCGGTTCGGCATCAGGCCGGCGCTCAGGTGGCGCAGCATCCATAAGGTCAGCAGGCTTTGCGCCAGCACCGGCCCCCACAGGGTGCGCCAGTTCAGGGACGTCGCCTGCAGGAACAGGCCATAGGCCAGGGATCGCCCCTCGACCAGCTTATGGTCCGCCGCCGCTTCGATGTAGCCGCCGGTGTCGAAAAACACGATGGGGAAGCCGTTGAGGAGCGCCGGCCACAGCATCAGCGTCAGCGCGCCGGCCATGGTCAGCACGGACATGAGGGAAGTCGGCGCGGATTTGGCGCGGGCACACGCACGCAATCGCGCGCCCAGGCGGCGCGCGCCCAGGTGACGGACAAAAGACGACCCAGGCATGGCGGATGGGTCCCCCAAACCGAAATTTCCCCGGAATTCTTATGGTTAACGCCCTAATAGCGCCGCTGGGGCGCGGCGCTGTCAAGGGTAAAGGGCCCTATGATTGCAAATCTGCGGACGGGGTGGCTTTGCCGCCACGCGGCGGTTTACAGCCCGCCACCGATCCAGGCCGCGTTGGCGGGGCAGGGGGCTGTCGGGCGGTTGGCGAATTCCGCCGCCAGGGCGTCGATGAAGCCGCGCACCGCGGGCACCAGCCCCCGGCGGGAGGGGAACACGGCATGCACCACCCCCGCCGGCAGGGTCCAGCCGGGCAGCAACGCCTCCAGCGTGCCCTGGGCCAGGTAGGCGTCGATGACGAAAAGGGGCAGTTGGGCGACGGCGATCCCGGCCAGCGCCGCGTCGCGCAACAGGCCCATATCCTCGGTGATCAGGCGCGGCTGGTGCGGGACAACGCGCAGGATGCCGTCGGGACCGTACAGCCGCCACACATAGTCCCCGCCCGTGCGCGGCATGTCCGCGGCCGGCAGCGCCGCTAGCTCCTCCGGGTTGGTGGGCCGGCCATGACGGTCCAGGAAGGCCGGGCTGGCCACCAGGGCCGACCCGTGGCTTTCCAGCACCTTGACGATCAGGTCGCTGTCCTCCAGCGGCGGCATGCGCACACGGATCGCCAGGTCATAGCCTTCCTCGATCACGTCGACACGGCGGTTGCTGGCCTCCAGCCGGATGGTCACGCGCGGATGCTGGGCCATGTACCGGGTGACCACGGCGCCGACCCGGGTGGGCACCAGCGCCGTCGGGCAGCTGACGCGGACGGTGCCTTGCGGTTCCGCCCGGGTGCGATCCACCGCCTCCTGGGCCGCCTCCGCCTCCGCGATCATGGCCAGGCAATGGGCGTGATAGGTGCGGCCCACATCGGTGATGGCGAAGCGGCGAGTGGACCGCTGCAGCAGCCGCACGCCCAGCTGCTCCTCCAGCATCGACACGCGGCGGCTGAGGGTGGACTTGGGCACGCCCAAGGCCCGCTCCGCGGCGGCGAAACCGCCATGATCCACCACCTGGGCGAAGTAATAGAGGTCGTTCAGGTCGCGCATCGTCGGCCCCATCATCCCGCCGGACTGGCGGGATTTATTGTTCCAGTCGTGGAACATAGAGTGCGAAATCCGCCCCCTGATGGCAAGGGCGTTCCAATGGCATTCTTAAGGGGTCTTTTGGCGGCCGGTGAACCGGCGCCCCAATCGGAACGCCAGCTGCCAGAAGGTCAGCTGCCAGAACGAAAGCATTGATCATGAAGCTCCTGCACATCGATTCCAGCCCCTTGGCCCAGGCCTCCGTTTCGCGCCAGCTGACCGCCGCCGTGGTCCAGGCCTGGCAGCAGGCCAACCCGTCGGGTGAGGTGGTGTATCGGGACGTCGCCGCCGATGCGCCCGCCCATCTGGATGGCGAGTTGCTGGCCGTTGCCAAGTTCGGCGCCGACCAGAACCTGACCCCCGCCCAGCAGGCGGAACGCGCCCTGGTCGATACCCTGGTGGATGAGCTGCTGTCGGCCGATGTCGTGGTCATCGGCGCGCCCATGTACAATTTCTCCGTCCCCAGCCAGCTGAAGTCCTACCTGGACCGCCTGGCCCAGCCCGGCCGCACCTTCCGCTACACCGAGTCCGGCCCCCAGGGCCTGGCCGGCGGTCGCAAGGCCATCATTGTTTCCACCCGTGGCGGCAAGTATGCCGGCACGCCGTATGAGGCGGCGCTGGACCATCAGGAAGCCTATCTGAAGGGCTTCCTGGGCTTCCTGGGCATCACGGACGTCGCCATCGTCCGCGCTGAGGGCGTGGCCATGGGTCCCGATGCCAAGGCCGGCGCGCTGGAGGCCGCGAACACCCAGATCGGCGGCCTGTTCCTGGCCGACGCGGCGTAAGGCGCCGGCGGCTTCTGAACAAAATCCCCCTGTCGATGATTGATGGCCGGCGCCCCTACACCCAAGGGGCGCCGGCTTTCTTTTGGGCCTCGGGATATACTGCCCCATCCGTCCGCGATGGGCTCGGTCACAGCACGGGAAGGGAACAATGGACCACCGCCGCGACCAACCCAACGACCTGCAACGCTTCGTCGATGCCCAGAACCCCCAGCTGGATACGGTGATCCACGAACTGACGGCCGGGCACAAGCGCAGCCACTGGATGTGGTATTTCTTCCCACAGCTGGCCGGACTGGGACGAAGTGCGACGTCGCAACTGTACGCTCTTGCCTCCCTCGATGAGGCGCGGGCTTATCTGGAGCACACCATCCTGGGCGGTCGGCTGCGCCAGTTGACCGCCTTGGTCAACGACCTGCCAGGCCACGATCCGGTGGCGGTGTTCGGTGAGGTGGACGCGCTCAAGTTCCACTCCAGCATGACCCTGTTCCACCTGGCGGCGGGGGACTACGACAGCCTGTTCCAGGACGCGCTGGACAAGTACTTCGCCGGGGTGCCGGATCAACGGACGCTGGATTTGGCGGCCCAGTCGGCGCGTCTGCCTGTATAAGTAGTGAAATATGGATTCGTGCGCGCATGTCGGGCAATATCCCGCCCCGGGATTACGCCGGTTGGGGAAGCGCCATGTCCATTCTCGCTCTTTTGGGCCGACAGGCCGTGACTGTCGGAATTGTCGGCGGCCTGATGGCCGCCCTGCCGGCCGTGGCTGGGGAATTGATCCAGCCGGCACCAATGCCGATGGTCGATGGGGTGGCCCATCTGGAGGCCCGCCCTCAAATCTTCACCCTTCCCAACGGGGACGGAGCGTCGGTGCCGGTGCAGGTCAATGCCTTCGTCAGTTTTGGCGACCTGAGGGGCGCGGCGCTGAAATCGGCCATGGCCGCGCCCAAGCGGGGGCCCGGGCCGGCGCTGCCCACGAATGAGCTGCTGGCCGGTCCCACCCTCCGGGCCCATCCGGGCGACACGCTGGACATCCTGTTCACCAATGGCTTGCCCTTTCAGGTGGACCAAGGCGACGCGGCCATGTTCAACGCCGTGCCCCACGGCTTCGACGTGCTGAACCTGCATACCCACGGCCTGCATGTCAGTCCGCAGAAGGACAGCGACAATGTCTTGCTGAACCTCTATCCGGCCGGCACGCCGGACAGCGTCCTGGCCCTGTGCGCCCAGCACGCCGGGGGCGACACCAGCCTGTGCCACAAGGGTGAGTTCCACTACCACATCAAGATCCCGGATCAGCATCCCGCCGGCACCTATTGGTACCATCCGCATAAGCACGGGGCGGTGGCCCTGCAATTGGCCAGCGGCATGAGCGGCGCGCTGATCATCCAGGATGAGAAGAACGGCATCGACAGCCTGCCGGCGGTTCGCTCCGCGACGGAAAAGGTGATGCTGCTGCAAAGCATTGAATACGGGCCGCCGGCCAATGCCCAGGCCATCCCGCAACAGGTGACCTGCAAGAGCGTCTACCCCTTCGCTTCCTGCGACTACGCCGGCGGGCCCAAGCCGCCGCCGGTCAACAACCCGAACGCGAAGCTTTCGGTCAACGGCCAGCTCAATCCCACGGTCACCATGGTGGCGGGAGAGGTGCAGCTGTGGCGGGTGGTGAACACCACCGTGGGCGCCGTGGTGCCCATGTGCCTGGTGCCGCAGGATAAGGGGGACACGGCACCGTCCCCCGCCGCCTATGTTCTGGCGGCCGATGGCGTGCCGGTGCAGCGCCCCTTGGCCGAGGGGGAGGAGGATCTGCCGCTGCGCCTCGGGCCCCCGGTGCCCAAGCCGGATGGCAAGGGCGTCATCAACAATGAATTGCTGTTCCTGGCGCCGGGCCAGCGGCTGGACCTCATGGTCAAGGCCCCGACCAAGCCAGGCCGCTATGTGCTGGCGCAGCCGGCGCTGGGCAAGGTGGTGGAGCGGCAACAGTCCTCCGAGGCTCCCCTGGTCCGGTTCCCTGGCATGGACGCCCTGTGCCAGCCGGGCCCGGTGCCCGATGCCCAGCGGGTGCTGATCGTGGAGGTGGTGGCGCCCCCCGGACCCCTGGGGCCAGTGTCCACGGCCCTGCCCACGCAGACGGCCTTGAACCGGCTGTACGCACCGGCCACCTTGGTGAAGGCACCTGATCGGCCCACTTCCCCCACCCAGGGGGTGGTTTTCGGCTTCACCAGCGGCACCTACGCGGAATCCGCTGGTGGCGCCTCGGTGGTCAACGGCCGGCCCTTCAACGGCGATGGCGGGCCGCAGCGCATCCTGACGCTGGGCCAGACGAACCTGTGGGGTGTGATGAGCGCCGCCGACACCCACATGTTCCACATCCACACCAATTCCTTCCAGGTGGTGAGGCGCGGCACGGTCGACTATGCCTTCCCCATCTGGCGGGACACGGCGCTGATCAACTGCGCCCCGGCGGTCGGGGGGAGCAACTGCACCTTCCCCGGTGGGTTGACCAACGTCGACGCCAACACCGGCTTCAATTACGGCGAGGTGGTGCAGTTCCTCAGCCAGGCCCTGGATTACACCGGCGCCATCGTCATGCACTGCCACAACACAAGCCATGAGGATAACGGCATGATGGAACTGGTGGAGATGGTGGCGCCGGGCAAGGCGCCCACCATCCTGCCGCATCATCACCATGAACAGGCGGCCGAGGGCTATGGCGTGGGAGGGCCCCGACCCACCACCGGCCTGGCACAACACTGAGGCAGGCTGGAAGGCGGGCCGAATGGTCGACCACCAATGAAGCCGTTCGGCTTCTTTCAGGGCAGGCCCGGTGTGCTGGCGTCGTCCTGTGACGGGGGGCCAGCCAGCCAATCATATCCTTTGATCAGCCAGTCGGCCAATTCTTCCGGCTTTTGTTGAAGGGTGGCCGGCTGGCGAATGACGGTGTCGATGAAGGCCTGGAACAGGCTGCGTAGACGCGGACGGTCAAGGGACGCCAATGTCTCCGGCAAGGGGGGGGATGTCCCCTCCGGCAGGGGCAACCGCATTTCCCCCATCCCTGATATCAGCCAATCCAAGGAAACGCCGTAGACCTCCCGCATGGCGATGAGGACCTCCACGGTCGGCAGGGCGACGCCACGCTCGTAAGAGCCCAAGGTGACGGGGTGGGTTTTCAGCCGTGACGCGGCTTCGTTCCGCCCCATGGCGCCCCGGGCGCGGATCAGCCGTTCGGCGAAAGGGGTCTTCGGTTTCAGCGGACGGGCCATGGCACCTGCACCGGCTCATATCCGATGGGACGGCATCACGACGCCGCAGGGCGGCCGACTCCCGCAGGTCAGACTTGTTTGAAGCCATATAATTCTATTCGGACGATAAAACGGCTTGCAATGAAGCATAAACGCTGTAAACGTGGCAGGCATTAAAGCTTTCTCCAGGGTCGGTGGCTTGTCACGGCGGCACCCCGCCATGGCCAGAAACGGACGGACATGTGACCTGCCTGACAATGCCGGCTGCGGCATGCAAGGAAACAGCAGCCGGACTGATGCCGTTGGCGCTATGTTGCCAAGCATCGGCTTCAGCTTGATTGTTCAGGGTAAAGAAAAAACTAAATATCGCAGGCGTTGGAAACGGCAGTCATCAAACATAATTCCCGTTCGCGCCTATTCAGTTGCACGTGGCCCGCGCTTCAATCCGCGGCCACTCACGGATATGCGTGGGGCTGTCTCATGGAACTTTCTGTGCCTGTTGTTCCCCATCCCCAGCTTCCGCCCGGCGGCGCGATTGCCCAGGCCGTACGCTACGGCCACGCCGCGCCCCTGGGCCCGCATCCCGACGCCAGCGTGCGACGATTGGAAAGTATAGCGCGACCTTCCGGCGATCAGGCAAGCGAAGTGCCCTGACATCGCCACCTACACGGAAGATCCGCCCGCGCGTCACCGTCACTGGCGCCGCGCCTCGATTGTAAATCCCTGAGCTTCACGGGAAGGTGGCTGACCCATGCTTCGAAATATGCGTTTGGTATATAAAATCCTGACATTGGTCGGCGCTCTGGCGCTGGTCGTGGGCGGGTTGGGCTATACCGGGTACAGCAATGTCCGGCGCCTGGGTGTCGCAGGTATGGAAATTGACGCGGCGGACGGGCTGGCGCTGCGGGCCGCGCGGGTCAACCAGGCGCTGGTCGCCCTCAGCCGCTCTGAATATCGGGTGGGCATGAATGCCAGCCCGGCCAACGTCGCCGAGGCCCAGAGACTGGTGGATGCCAACCGCGCAGCGTTCGAAAAGGGTCTGGACGACCTGCGGCGCAGTGTGGACAGCGACCGTGAACGCCGCCTGGTGGCGGACATCGAGGATCAGTACCGCACCTACCTCAAGGGTATGGACCAGACCTTCACCCGCGCGCGGGAACTGGGGCGCGACATCACCCTGAGCGAGGCCCAGAAGGAGGTGATGCGGGCGGTTGAGGAAAATCGTCCCGTCGCCGATCGCCTGCAAGCCGTGGTCAAGGCGGCGGCGGACTATTTCGATGAGCAAGGCACGCGCACCGCCGAGGCCGGCGTGCGCACGGCGACGACCGCACAGACCGTCATGCTGGTCGGTTCCGCCCTGGGCATCGCCGTCGGCTTGGGACTGGGCCTGCTTATCGGCCACACCGGCATCGCCCAGCCCATCGGCCGCATGGTCGTCTGCCTGCGCCGGCTGGCCGAAGGCGATGTGAACCTGACCATCTTCGGCATTGGCCGGCGGGATGAGTTGGGGGAGGTCGCCCAGGCCATGCAGGTCTTCAAGGACAACATCATCCGCAACCGGGAGATGGAGGCGGCGGCCAAGGCTCTGGAACAGCGCGCCGCCGAGGAAAAGAGGCGGGCGATGAACGAATTGGCCGACCTGTTCACGGCCAGCGTCGGCGGGGTGGTCGACTCCGTTTCCTCCGCCGCCGTTGAGTTGACCTCCACCGCCGCCGCCATGTCCTCCATCTCCGAGGAAACCAGCCGTCAGGCCACGGCCGTGGCTGCCGCCGCCGACCAGACGACGGCGAACGTGCAGACCGTTTCCACGGCCGCTGAGCAGCTTTCCGCCTCGGTGGGGGAGATCAGCGGCCAGGTCAACCAATCGGCGCGCATCTCCACGGCGGCGGTTGATCGCGCGCGTGCGGCCAATGAACAGATCAAGGGCCTGGCCGGCGCTGCCGACCGTATCGGCCAGGTGATCGGCCTGATCAACGACATCGCCAGCCAGACGAACCTGCTGGCCTTGAACGCCACGATCGAGGCTGCGCGTGCCGGTGAGGCGGGGCGTGGTTTCGCTGTCGTTGCCGGTGAGGTGAAGTCGTTGGCCAACCAGACGGCGCGGGCCACCGACGACATCGCCGCCCAGGTCGTCGCGGTCCAGACCTCCACCCGTCAGGCGGTTGACGCCATCGAAGGCATCGCCGGGGTGATCAACGATCTCAACCAGATCGCCGCCGGCATCTCCTCGGCGGTGGAGGAGCAGAGTGCCGCGACGCGTGAGATCGCCCGGAACGTGGATGAGGCGGCCAAGGGCACCCAGGATGTCTCGCGCAGCATCTCGGGCGTCACCGTGGCGTCGGAGGAGGCGGGCCAGTCGGCCACGCAAGTGCTGGAGGCGGCCAACGCCCTCAGCCGCGACTCCGAGACCTTGCGCACCCAGGTCAACGACTTCATCGCCAAAATCCGCGCGGCATGAAGACAGGGGGCTGGCGCGTGGTCCGCGCCGGCCCCCCTTCCCAGGTTATGGCCGCATTTCCCACACGTCATTGGCCCGGTTGGTGTCGGGCAGGGCGTGGTCGGGGTCGATGGTGACGCGGGTGATGGCGGGGCCGCCGTCCAGGCGCACCGTGGCCTCCGCCGTGCCGCGCCAGGTTTCCACCGGAATGCGCAGGTTGCGCTGGCTGCCGTCGGCGTAGTCCACCCGCAGGATCGCCGGCAGGACCAGGCGGTCCAGGGCCGCCAGCGTCACCAGGGCGCCCTTGTCCGGGCCGCCCTCGGCATAGGCGACCTTGCGCACGGCGAAATCCACCGCCCAGTTGTTGAGGTACCAGCCGCGCCAGAACCACGTCAGGTCCTCACCCGCCCCTGATTCCATGGCGCGGAAGAAGTCGGACGGCGAGGGGTGCTTGTACGCCCAGGCGCGGATGTAGCGGCGCAGGGCGGCGTCGAACCGCTCCGGCCCCAGGATCTGTTCCCGCAGCAGCACCAGGCCCAGGGCCGGTTTGAAATAGCTGACGGGGTGGCGGTACTTCTCCGACACGCCATCGGGGGCGTTGATGATGTTGGGGGCGGCGGCGTCGGTCAAC
Source organism: Nitrospirillum karajorum (assembly GCF_036348415.1). Classification (NCBI taxonomy): domain Bacteria; kingdom Pseudomonadati; phylum Pseudomonadota; class Alphaproteobacteria; order Rhodospirillales; family Azospirillaceae; genus Nitrospirillum; species Nitrospirillum karajorum. The sequence goes on along the minus strand of NZ_JAZBQB010000002.1, from coordinate 1,140,060 downwards.
AGCGGCAGGATCTCGTCCACCGGGTTGCCACCGCCGGGCGCATATTCACCGTCACGCTTGGGCGCGTATTCGCCGTGGTTGAAAGCGTCCTGGGCATAGATGTCGATGAAGGTGTTGGATCCCTCATCCATCCAGGCGTCGCGCCGCTCGTTCGATCCCACGATCATGGGGAACCATGTGTGGCCGATCTCGTGCGTGGTGATCCAGTACAGCTTCTTGCCCTCATCCTGGAAGCCGTCGAACACCATGCCCGGATATTCCATGCCGGCGCCGTGGCCGCCCAGGTTCACGGCCACCGGCCAGGGATAGGGGAACCATTGGCTGGAGAAATGCTCGATGGAGGCCTTCAGGTATTCCGTCGACCGGTTCCACTTGTCCGGCCCCACGCCCTCCACCGGATACACCGACATGGCCAGGGCGTGCTTGCCCTCCGGCAGGTTCACGCGCGCCGCGTCCCACACGAAGGCGTTGGAGGCGGCGAACACCACGTCGCGGGTGTTCTTCATGCGGAAATGCCAGGTCATTTCCCCGGTCGTGCGGGGACGGCTTTGCGGGTCCGTCACCTCCTCCGGTGTGCGGATCAGGACCGTGGCGTCGCTGGCGCGGGCTTGGTCCAGGCGCTTCACTTGCGTGGGGGTCAGCACCTCCGCCCCGTTCACCAACTCGCCCGAGCCCGCCACCAGCATGGTGGCCGGCACGGTGACGGTGTAGTCGAAGTCGCCGTACTCCAGGTAAAACTCCGCCCCCAGATAGGGCAAGGTGTCCCAGCCGCGCAGGTCGTCATAGACGGCCATGCGCGGATACCACTGGGCGATCTCATAGATCTCGCCGTTTTTGGTCGGCGTGTGGGCGGTGCGCCCACCCCAGGTGCCCGGGATGGTGTAGGCGTAGTCGATGTGCAGGGCCAGCTTGCCGCCCTTGGCCGCCAGCGGCTTGGGCAGGTCCACCCACAGGCGGGTGTCGTCGACATGGAAGGGCAGGGCGATCACCTTGCCGTCGCCAAAGGAAACGGCGACCGCCTTGATGATGAAGCCGTCCGTGTTGCCACGGCTGGGCCGCCCACCGCTGGCCACCGCCGCGCGCGCGTCCTTGCGATAGATGTTCTGGTCCAACTGCAGCCACAGCCGGTCCAGCGCGTCCAGGCTGTTGTTGGTGTAGCGGATGACGGCGTTGCCGCTGATGGCGGGGGTGTCGGGCTTGGACAGATCCAGACGGGCATGCAGTTCGTAATCAGCCCGGTTCTGCCAGTAGGCGGGGCCCGGCAGGCCGCTGCCCGAGCGGTATTGGTTCACCGCCTGAGGCAGGGTCAGGGGCGCGAAGGCGTCGAAGGGACGATAGGTGGTCGCCAGCGGCGCTTCCGTTTCCGGCGGCTTCTCCAGCTGTTTCGTGGCCTGGGATGGCCCCTGGCCCGCGCCGGTCGCCCCACCGACCTGACCCAGACTTGAAGCCGGCGCTGCCAAAATCGAGAGGAGGGCAAGGGGTGCGGTGTGACGAAGCCAGGGTTTGGTCATGGAGGGCGCGGCCTTTGGTCGGGGTTGCTGCGCAGGTTTGGTTAACCCGCGCGGGCGGCCGCCCCCCTGCCAAGGGACGGTCAAGATCATTAAGCCCCTGGCATGATGATGTATTTTGGCGGCGGGGGAAAGTCCGGCCCATAGGCGTTTCTTGTCCCACTGTGCATGCCGCCGGGATTGGCCAAGGTAACCCAATGGATAGTATGCACTTTGGTATATAAAGAAACGCAACTGGACACATCCCAGTATTCAAAGTATGTTCATGCAAACCAAATCCCAGAACAATCCTCGATTTCGACCAATTTTCTTTCTGGTCGGATGTTGACGATTTTATGGACTTGCGGCTTTAACCATTTTGACGGGCAGATTATTAACCATTATTTAAATGGTTCGGTCTGCCATGCGGAGTTGCTTGATGTTCTTGTCCTTCCTGACACGGCGCGCCGATGAGACGAAGGCGACGCTGGCGGCGCTTGCCAAGTCCCAGGCCGTGATCGAGTTCGCGCTGGACGGCACCATCCTCACCGCCAATGACAAGTTCCTGAAAACCATGGGCTATACCCTGGCGGAGGTGAAGGGCCGGCACCACAGCCTGTTCCTGGAACCGTGCCAGAAGGATAGTGCGGAGTACCGCCAGTTCTGGGAATCGCTGCGCCGGGGCGACTATCAGGCCGCCCAGTTCAAACGCAGGGGCAAGGGTGGGCGCGAGGTCTGGATCGAGGCCACCTACAACCCCATCCTGGGCCGCGACGGCCGGCCCTACAAGGTGGTGAAGTTTGCCACCGACGTGACGGCGGCGAAGCGGGAGCAGGCTGACCTGCTGGGCCAGGTGACCGCCATCAACAAGTCGCAGGCGGTGATCGAATTCACCCTGGATGGCACCATCCTGCGGGCCAACGACAATTTCCTGAACGCCATGGGCTACACCCTGGCGGAGGTCGAGGGCCGGCACCACAGCCTGTTCGTGGAAGCGGGCCAAAAGGAGAGTGCGGAATACCGCCAGTTCTGGGAGGCATTGCGCCGGGGCGAGTATCAGGCCGCGCAGTTCAAGCGCCTGGGCAAGGGCGGGCGCGAGGTTTGGATCGAGGCCACCTACAACCCGATCCTGGACCCCGATGGAAAGCCTTACAAGGTGGTCAAGTACGCCACCGACATCACCCGTCAGGTGCGCATGCTGGGCGACCTCAAGCGGCTGATCGACAGCAATTTCTCGGAAATTGATGCTGCCGTCGAACAATCAGTCCGCCGGTCCGAAGGGGCCGTGGCGGCGGCGGACCAGACCGCAGGCGCCGTCCAGGGCATTTCCGCCGGTGCCGAGCAGTTGGCCGCCTCTACCCATGAGCTGACGGCCAACATGACCCAATCTCAGCGGGCGGTCGACAGCGTGGCGGCGGAGGCGGCGGCCGCTGGTGCCGCGACCGAGCGCCTCAACGCCGTCGCCCAGGCCATGGAACGGGTGGTGGATGTGATCCGGGCTATTGCCGGCCAGATCAACCTGCTGGCCCTGAATGCCACCATCGAGGCGGCGCGGGCGGGCGAGGCTGGAAAGGGCTTCGCCGTCGTGGCGACGGAGGTGAAGAACCTGGCCAACCAAGCGGCGTCCGCGACCCTGGAAATCTCGGGCGAGATCACGGGCATGCAGTCCGTGGCGGGCGAGGTGGTGGGGGCCCTGGACAGTATCCGCGGGTCCATCGACACCGTCCGGGAACAGGTGACCACCGCCGCCACCGCGGTCGCGGAGCAGGGGGCCGTCACGCTGGAAATGTCGCGGGCCATGCAGCGGACCGCCGGTGTCGCGGAGACCATGACCCAGGACATCACCGCCATCGGGCGCGCCATCCGCCAGGTGGAAAGCATGGTGGACAAGACCCGCGAGGCGGCGCGCATCCTGGTGCAATAAGCTTCTGTCCCGTGGATCTGGGCCCTACCGGGAGCCGTGCCACTGGCCTGGCCATGGCATGGCACAGCGCCGGTGATCCGGCGGGCGCCCCTTCCCCGTAGAACAGCCGCCGGGCCTTGTGCCGGCGCGGTGTCGAAGGGGAAGGGTGCCATGACCTACAGCGTCGTCTGGTTCAAACGCGACCTGCGCCTGGAAGACCATGCCGCCCTGCATCAGGCGGCGCTGCGGGGGCCGGTGCTGTGCCTCTATGTCATCGAGCCCAGCCTCTGGCGGCAGCCCGACGCCGCTAACCTGCACTATCAGTTCATCCTGGAATGCCTGGCCGACCTGGCGGACAATCTGCGCCAGCGCGGGGGCGCCCTGCATGTGGCGACAGGCGAGGTGGTGGAGGTGCTGGGGCGGCTGTACCGCCAAGCCCCCTTCACCACCCTTCATTCGCATGAGGAAACCGGCAACGACCTGACCTATCGGCGGGATCGGGACGTGGCCCGGTGGTGCCGTGAGCGGGGCGTCGCCTGGCATCAGGTGCCGCAGTTCGGCGTCGTGCGTCGTCTGGCCGACCGGGATGGATGGCAGGCCGCGTGGGAGGCGCGCATGGCGGCGCCCCCTCTGTCGGCGCCGGCGGCCCACTTCCTGCCACCGCCCTGGACGGAGGGCCCGCCGCCCGCGCCGGTCGCCCTGGGCCTTGAGCCGATGGACGCGCCTCTGCGCCAGGCCGGCGGTCGCCGCCGGGGCCTGGCGATCCTGGACAGTTTCCTGGACGACCGCAGCGGCCGCTATCGCGGTGGCCTGTCCTCCCCGCTGTCGGCGCCCACCGCCTGTTCCCGCCTGTCGCCCTATTTGGCCCAGGGGGCGCTGAGCCTGCGCGAGGTGGTGCAGGCCACCCGGAATCGCCTGGCCGACCTGCCCGATGGGCCCGATCCCCGGCGGCAGGGGCTGGCCGCCTTCCTCAGCCGCCTGCACTGGCACTGCCATTTCATCCAGAAGCTGGAAAGCGAACCGTCGCTGGAATGGCGCAACCTGCACCCCGGCTATGATGGCCTGCGGGAAGGGGAATGGAACGAGGCCCATTTCCAGGCGCTGGTGGCGGGACGCACCGGCTGGCCCCTGGTCGACGCTTGCGTCGCCATGCTGCGCGAGACCGGCTGGATCAACTTCCGCATGCGGGCGATGCTGGTGTCCGTGGCCGCCTATCCCCTGTGGCTGCACTGGCGCCCCGTGGGCCTGTGGCTGGCCCGCCAGTTCCTGGACTACGAGCCCGGCATCCATTGGAGCCAGATGCAGATGCAATCGGGCACCACGGGCATGAACACCACCCGCGTCTACAACCCCCTGAAGCAGGCCCGCGACCACGATCCCCACGGCCAATTCGTGCGCCGCTGGCTGCCTGTCCTGCGGCGGGTGCCGGACAGCTGGCTGTTCGAACCGTGGCGCATGCCGGCTGATGTGCAGGCCCGCTGCGGGGTGCGGGTGGGGCGGGACATTCCCATCCCCCTTGTGGATTTGGAGGCGGCAACCCGCGCGGCGAAGGCGCGCGTCCATGGCTTGCGGGCCCAGCCGGCGGTCAAGGCCGTGGTCCCGGCGCTGGTCGACCGCCATGGCTCGCGCAAGCCGTCGCCGTCCCGCCCCCGGCCGCGTCCCGCCCCGCGCGGGCAACTCAGCCTCGATTTGTGATTCCGGGACACGACACCATGCGCATGCGGCGGAAGTCCGATCTGCCCACCAAGACCTGCGTCCAGTGCGGCCGCCCCTTCGCCTGGCGGCGCAAATGGTCGCGGGTGTGGGAGGAGGTGAAATATTGTTCCGACCGCTGCCGCCGCGCGGCCCGGGGCCAACCATGACGACCTTGCGCCTGATCCTGGGGGACCAGCTCAACCCCCGCCACCACTGGTTCGACCAAGTGGACGACGGCGTGGTGTACACGCTGATGGAGGTGCGGCAGGAAACGGACTACGTCCGCCATCACGCGCAGAAGATCCTGGCCATCTTCGCCGCCATGCGGGACTTCGCCCGCCACCTGCGGGCGGCTGGGCATCGGGTCGATTACCTGGCGATCGACGATCCGACCAACCGCCAGGCCCTGCCCGCCAACCTGGACCTGCTGCGCGGGCGGCATGGCGCCACGGCCTTCGAATACCAGGCGCCGGACGAATGGCGGCTGGACCGCCAGCTGGCCGACTATGCCCTGCGCCTGGGGCCGTCGGCCCGCATGGTGGACACCGATCATTTCCTCAGCGCCCGCGATACCGCCGCAGGCTTGTTCCAGGGGCGGCGGCGCTGGCTGATGGAGCATTTCTACCGCCACATGCGCCGCGTCCACGGTGTGCTGCTGGAGCCGGATGGCAGCCCAGTAGGCGGGCAGTGGAATTTCGACCATGACAACCGCAAGCCCTGGCCCGGCTTGCCGGCCGAGCCCGAAGACAGCCGCCCGCGCCACGATCACGCCGCCCTGTGGCGCGCCATCACCGTCGCCGGGGTGGACAGCTTCGGCGATCCGATGACCGACCGGCTGCCCTGGCCGCTGAACCGGGCCGAGGCGCTGGCGCAACTGGAGGCCTTCTTGGCACGGGGGCTGCCGCATTTCGGCGATTACCAGGACGCCATGAGCACGCGCGGCTGGCGCCTGTTCCATTCCCTGCTGTCCTTCGCCCTCAACACCAAGATGCTGTCGCCGGCCGAATTGGTGGCCGGGGCGGAACAGGCGTGGCGCAGCGGGGCGGCGCCCCTGGCGGCGGTGGAAGGGTTCATCCGCCAGATCCTGGGGTGGCGGGAATATGTACGCGGCGTCTACTGGGCCCACATGCCGGGGTACGACCAGCGCAACGCCTTGGGCCATGACCTGCCCCTGCCATCCTGGTTCTGGACCGGCGAGGTGTCCATGCGCTGCCTGGCGCACGCGGTGGGGCAATCGCTGCGCCACGCCTATGCCCACCATATCCAGCGCCTCATGGTCATCGGCAACTTCGCCCTGCTGGCGGGTCTGGACCCGGCGGCGGTGCACCGCTGGTATCTGGGCGTCTACATCGACGCCTTCGAATGGGTGGAACTGCCCAACACCCTGGGCATGAGCCAGTTCGCCGACGGTGGGCTGATGGCCACCAAACCTTACGTCTCGGGGGCGGCCTATATCGACCGCATGGGCGACTATTGCCGGGGCTGTCCCTATGACCGCAAGGCGCGGGTGGGGCCGCGCGCCTGCCCCTTCAACGCCCTGTACTGGGATTTCCTGGACCGGCACTCGGCGGCGCTGTCCGCCAACCCCCGCCTGGCGCTGCCCTACCGCCAACTGGCGCGCATGGACCCCGCCGATCGATTGGCGCTGCGCTCGCAGGCGGCGGAGACGCGCCGCCGCTTGGAAACGCTGTGACCTTTACACCGGGAAGTCGGTGCCCAGGGTGACGTCCCGCCACCCCGCCAGATCGGCGGTGAAGGCCTGCTGCCGGGCCTGCACGCGGTTCCAGGCATCGGTGCCCAGCACCAAATGCCGGGGCGGGTTGGGGGACAGCACCGCGGCCACGATGGCGCGGGCCCCCCGCGCCGGATCCCCCGGCTGCTGGCCGTTCTGTGCCTGCAGGCGGGCCACCGCCGCCCCGGCGGTCGCCGCGTAATCCGCGATGTCGCTGCCGGTGACGCGCAACGATTGTTCGGTCAGGAAGTCGGTGCGGAAGGCGCCCGGCTCCACCAGCGTTACACCGATGCCCAGGGGCGCCACCTCCTGCGCCAGGCTGAGCGACACCCCCTCCAGCGCGAACTTGGAGGCGGCATAAAGGCCAGACCCCACGCCCGGCGCCAGGCCGGCGATGGAGGTGATATTGACGATGTGGCCGGATCGCCGGGCGCGCATCAGGGGCAGGGCCGCCTGCATCACCGCCACGGCGCCGAAGAAGTTGACCTCGAACATCTGGCGCGTGGCGGTGGTGTCGGCATCCTCCACCGCGCCCAGCAGGCCATAGCCGGCATTGTTCACCACCACGTCCAACCGCCCATGCAGGGCGTGGGCCCTGGTCACCGCATCCCGGACCTGCGCCGCGTCGGTCACGTCCAGCGGCAGGACATGCAGGCTGTGGTGGGGTGGCAGATCGCTTTCGCCATTCCGGGTGGTGCCGATGACCGTCTGCCCCTGGTCCAGCACCGCCTGTGCCAGCTCCCGGCCGAAGCCGCGCGAGATGCCGGTGATGAACCAAACCTTGGGAGCACCGATTGTCGGGGTATCGCTTGCCATGATGCGCATCCTTTCTAAGACCCGGCCCGCCAAAGGGACGGGGGCCGGGGATGCGCCTGAAGATGGAAGCCCACCGCCCTGTGCGGAATGCATCACAATCGAAACGACCTATGAAGCGGCGATTATATAATCAACTGCCGTAGGTGGCGCGGATGAAGTCGGTGAAGACGCGCAGCGGCAGGGGCGTATGCCGCTGCTTGGGATAGCACAGGAAGAATCCGGGAAAGCTGCCCGCCCATTCCTCCAGGATGGTGACCAGGCTACCCTCCTCGACATAAGGCACAATTCGGTCGTCCAGCCACAGGGCGATGCCCACGCCCTGCAAGGCCGCCGCCAGCACCAGGCTTTTGTCGGTGACGATGATGGGGCCCTTCACGGCGACGGAGAACCAGTCACCGTCCGGTTCCTGGAATTCCCAATGGTAGATGCGGCCCGTCTCCGCCCAGCGCCAGTTGATGCAGGTATGGTCCAGCAGGTCGCGTGGGTGCCGGGGCACGCCATGGCGGGCCAGATAGCCGGGTGCCGCGACGGCAACCTGGCGCAGGCTCCCGCCCAGCTTGATGGCCACCATGTCGTCGGAGATCATTTCGCCCAGGCGGATGCCTGCGTCATAGCCCTCGGCCACGATATCGTGGACCACGTCGTCCACCGTGATATCCAGGATGATGTCGGGATAGGCCTGGTGGAACTGCCCCAGGATGGGGGCCAGGAATCGCTCCGCGCCCACGCGGGAAGAGGTCAGGCGCAGGGTTCCGGCCGGCCGTTCGCGCAGGTCGTTCACGTCGGCGACGGCGGCCTCCAACTCCTCCATCACCGGTTTCAGGCGGGCATAGAGCCGCGATCCGGCGTCGGTGACGGACACACTGCGCGTGGTCCGGTTCAACAGGCGCACCCCCAGCCGTGCCTCCAACGCCCGGATGGTCTGGCTGAGGGCAGAGGGGGAAACGTGCAGCTGCGTCGCCGCCCGGGCGAAGTTACCTTGCGCCACGATGGTGGCGAAGGCGCGCAAATCGGCGAACTCACTGCCCCGCATTCTTCAATTCCCAACAGGATCGTCCCTGCGGGGTAACACGGCCGGCGGCTCCGGGCTGTGTCAGCCGACACTCCTGCCCCCCACCGCCGGCGTCTCCACTCGATTGATGGAAATCATGGCATACGGCGATTGCAGGGCTTCCTAATACGAATGTCCGCATACATATAATCCATGCAATCCATTCCGGGGCAAACCATGTCGGGCGATTTCAGGGGCAGGGAGCGACGCGATGGCGGAAGATGAGCTGTGGTTACCCCGGTTGAGCGGCCGGGGCGGGCCGGTCTACCTCGCCATCGCCGATGCCATGGCGGCCGACATCGGCGCCGGCCGGCTGGTGCCGGGGGAGCGCCTGCCCACTCAGCGTGCCCTGGCGGAGGCGCTGGGCATCGACCTGACCACCGTCACCCGCGCCTATGCCGAGGCACGGCATCGCGGCCTGCTGGCGGGCGTGGTGGGGCGGGGCACCTTTATCTCCGACCGGGCGGCGGCGGACATGGCGCCCCTGGCCCAGGGTGATATCGACATGTCCATGAATGTGCCGCCACAGCCTCTGGCCTTGCTGCGGAGCCACTTGGCCCAGGGGATGGAACGGCTGGCGCGGGCGCCGGACCTGGGGCGCCGCTTGGGCTATCGCGCGGCCGGCGGCGGGGCGCAGGAACGCACCGCCGGCGCCGCCTGGCTGCGCCGCCGCTATTCCGCCGGCGGGGCGGCGGCCGCCGCCAGCCCCCATGCCGACCGCGTGCTGGTGGCGCCAGGCGCCCAGGCGGCGCTGCACGCGCTGCTGTCCCTGCTGGCCCAGCGGGCCGACGCGGTGCTGGCGGAAACGCTCAGCTATCCCGGCTTCACCGCCATCGCGGCGCGCCTGGGCCTGCGGGTGGTGGCGGTGGACTGCGATGGCGAGGGGCTGTTGCCCGACGCGGTGGCCGCCGCCTGCCGGGGCACGGGCGCCCGCCTGCTGTATTGCACCCCCACTCATCACAACCCGACCACCGCGACCATGTCGGCGGACCGGCGGCTGGCGCTGGCGGCCGTCATCCAGGCCCAGGGCCTGACGGTGATCGAGGATGACGCCTACGGTGCCCTGGCGGCGGATCCAGGAACACCCTTGTCGGCGTTTGCACCCGACCAGGTCTGGCACGTGTCCACCCTGTCGAAATGCCTGACGCCGGCCTTGCGCACCGCCTATGTCGCGGCACCGGACGCCATCCAGGCCGAACGGCTTGAGGCCGTCCTGCGTACGCAAATGCAGATGTCCTCCCCCCTTGCCGGAGGCTTGGCGGCGGACTGGGTGCTGAATGGCACCGCCGCCGCCTTGGCCGATGCCGTGCGGACCGAGGCCGTCGCCCGCCAGCGTCTGGCGGCGGAGCTGTTGCCCCCGGGCAGTTACCAGGCCCAACCGGACAGCCTGCACCTTTGGCTCACCCTGCCGCCCGACTGGACACCCCACGCCTTCGTCCAGCGCGCCGCCCGCACCGGCCTCACCCTGGTTGCGGGCGACGCCTTCCTGTCATCCGACACCCCCGTGCCCAAGGCCGTGCGCCTGGCCCTGGGTGCTGCCCCCGACGCGGCCGCGTTGAAGGGCGCGCTGATCCGGGTGGCCGGGTTGCTTGAAGGGCCGAAGGGGGGCGCCTTGGGGGTGGTGTGACGGCGTAAAGGGGCGGCTTCGGACTGAAGATATTCTACGGGTTTGGACATGTCGGACGTGTCCGACGACTGTTCGGGGCACCGGCGGTGTAGCTAAGTCATTGAATAAGTGAATTTCTCAGGTGGTATGAAAAATGCTGAAACATGTGCGTTAACTAAAATTCCTCAAAAAGGATGCGCATCATGTCTGACAGTATCGACGTTATTATTGTGCTTCCGGGCCTTACCGGCAGCACCCTAGGTGAAAGCCAGAACTCGCTGCTTCCGCTTTGGCCGAGCGGCGCACTTGCCGCCGCGACCGCAACGGCGACGACTGGCTTGGCCTTTTGGGTCAAGGATGCTGTTGCAAGCCTTGGGGGCGCGCTTTGGCCAATTGAACCGTTAGGAGCCAGCAAGGGGGACTTCTATGGACAGTTCCTTAATTCCCTGGCGACGAGTTTAAACGATGCCGGTGGCGATTATTCCGTTGCCTATACGAGCTGGCCAACCATTAATTACGAAGAATCAAATATATATAATGTTGAATACACCTGGTTAAATTCTGAAAACGGGAATAAACTTAGTGGTAATAGCCTTATTGGGTGGGCATATGATTGGAGGCAGGACAATATAGTCTCTGCCAAAATGCTGCAGAACCTGTTGTATAACCTTTGCCACGCGAACGACAACATCGGCTCAATCACCCTGATTGGGCATAGCATGGGTGGCGTTGTGGCTCGTTGCTATCTTGAAAGCGTTGGCACCAATGACCCATGGTTTTCAAAGATAAGTCAATTTATCAGCCTCGGGACTCCTGCTTACGGAGCTCCTCTTGCCCTCAATTGTATCACTGCACCGGTACCCTCTATTGCTACGAGCGCCCTGGCCTCGACCGTCATTCTCAGTGATCCCACATTTCCGATTTCCAACGGCGGCAACTGGCTTCTGAATGCTCTGGGGGAACTTAGCTCCTTTATCCAGGCGGCAATAGTGCAGAACATGCAGTATATTATTCTGTCGACCCTCAATTATTCAGCCAAAAATGGTCTCGCCAATCCCGGTACTGGACCCTATCAGTTGTTACCGCCTCCGGAAGTCGGCTTTATCGCCGTAGAAGGAGAAAGTGCTGAGCAGCCGATTTCCCCGTTTTCCAAATTGCCAGGTTCTATGCAGGAATATCTGGATAATATCCATCCATTTGAGACAAATTATGTTGCTGCGCAAAATCTATGGAATAGTCTTACCTATTCCGGAAGCACGCCAGTTCCATACAACTGCGTATATGGGATTGTCAGTTCAGCTTACACGAGCCCAAATGTGAAGTTGACCACGACTATTACGGAGATGACTTACTCCAGCAGTTCGACCCCCCCCTTTAGTGCGACGGCTACTGACGGCGGTGGGGACACCGTGGTTCCCTATTGCAGCGCAAGTTATTATGCGCCGAACCTGGGTCCGGATCTCAAAACTATACCGCCCCAGAATCCGTCGCTTGCAAACCCGCCGCTTCAGGTTAACGCCGTGGTGGGCTTCGACGGCGTCGATCATGATAATATGCCCAACTTCCCCCAAGTTCAGACTCAAATCATGAAATGGCTCGTGCCTAATTCCTAATTTCTGGTACAAGCATCCAGACGGAATTGGTATAGCTTCCGTCCCTAAGTAGATCGCCCGATGGCCACTCTGCCTGTGGCACTTTATTCCGGGATAAAGGTGATGAGGCAGCCATAACGGATTCCGTAATCGGCTATATTATTAGAGCGGGATGCGATCACGCGTGATCGCGTCCCGCTCAATTTTCCCATTACCCTGGATCGATGGCGCAAAAGACCATTCAGGAACGGGTGGACCATTTACTTTGCGGCAGGGTTCAGAAGCACACCGGTGTGACGTGTTCAGCCCATGGTGCGCCCCCCATCCACCACCAGCGACTGCCCCGTCATCATGGAGGAGGCGCGGGACGCCAGGAACAGCACGGCGCTGGCGATGTCCTCGCCGGTCAGGGGGCGCTTCAGGCATTGGGCGGCCAGGGTTTCGGCCAGGGCTTCGGGCGTTACCCACAGGCGCTGCTGCCGCTCCGTCATGACCCAGCCGGGCACCACGGTGTTGACGCGGATGCCGTCGGGGCCGAATTCGCGGGCCAGGGCCCGGGTCAGGCCGGTGACGCCGGCCTTGGCCGCGACATAGGCCGGATAACCGGCCAAGCCCAGGTTATGGGCGGTGGACCCCAGGTTGACGATGGCGCCGCCGCCGGCGGCCTTCATGCCCGGCGCCAGGGCCTGGGCCAGGAAGAACTGCGGGCGCAGGTTGATGGCCAGATTGTCGTCCCACTCCGCCACCGTGACATCGGCGGTGGCGTGGCGGTCGTCGCGGGCAGCGTTGTTGACCAGCACGTCGAAGGCGCCCATCTGCGCCTCCGCCTCGCGCACCTTGGCCTGCAGGGCTTCCACGTCGCGCAGGTCGCAGCGCAGGAACAGGGGGCGTTGGCCGGTCGCGGCCTCCACCGCCTGCACCAGGGCCATCGCCGATGCCTCGCGCAGCGCGATAAAGGCGACGCGGCAGCCCTGGGCGGCGAAGGCATGGGTGAGATAGGCGCCGATTCCCGACCCGCCGCCGCTGATCAGCACGGCTTTGCCCGCCAGGTCGCCATAGACCGGGTACAGGTGCTGGGTGATGCCTTCCGGGGTGGTGGGCGGCGGTTCCGCCGGCATCTCGATGGGGCCGGTGGCGGGCGGGTTGCTGTCGGGCATGGCGGCCCCCTTTTTCCAGAAAGGGCCGTCAGGCCCGGATGATCAAGGATAGTTAGGACGCGGCCGCCGGTGCCGCAATCGCCCCCGATCGGCCAGACCACCAAATCCCCTTTACAGGCGGCGTTTTTGTCCGATAAATCATATTAAGAACCGGAGGATGAACGCCGGGTCATCGGTCCATGCCGTCGCCCGTCCGGGCGGCCATGATGCCGAAGGCCGGCCGCCAGACCTCCTACCATAACGGCATTGGGGTAGGGAAACGGCGGGTGCGGGCGGTTCTGTTCCAGCCCCCATCGGAACGCCGCGGGCGACCGGTCACTGGCCATCCAGGCCTGCGCCAGGCCTTTGGGGCGCTGGCCCAGGCCCATGGGCGTTCCGGCCATCATCCCACCCTGGCAAGCGACGCGGGCCGGCGGCCCCAAGGTGGACGGTAGACGATGACCGACGACGGCAAGCGGAAGTTACGCAGCGCGCACAGCTATGGGAAACTGGACCGGGACGGGTTCATCCACCGCAGCTGGATGAAAAACCAGGGCCTGCCCGGCGACGTGTTCGACGGCCGCCCCGTCATCGGCATCTGCAACACCTGGTCGGAACTGACACCCTGCAATTCCCACCTGCGCGAGGTGGCGGAGCATGTGAAGCGCGGCGTGTGGGAGGCCGGCGGCCTGCCGGTGGAATTCCCCGCCATGTCGCTGGGCGAGACGCAGATGCGCCCCACCGCCATGCTGTTCCGCAACCTGCTGGCCATGGAGGTCGAGGAATTGATCCGTGGCAACCCCATCGATGGCGTGGTGCTGCTGGGCGGTTGTGACAAAACCACCCCTGGCCAGATCATGGGGGCGGCCAGCGTCGACCTGCCCACCATGGTGATCTCCTCCGGTCCCATGCTGAACGGCAAGTATCGGGGCAAGGACATCGGCTCTGGTACCGACGTGTGGAAGTTCAGCGAGGCGGTGCGCGCTGGCGAGATGACGCTGAAGGACTTCATGGGGGCCGAGGCCGGCATGTCCCGCTCGCCAGGCACCTGCATGACCATGGGCACCGCCTCCACAATGGCCTGCCTGATCGAGGCCATGGGCCTGTCGCTGCCCTTCAACGGCACGCTGCCGGCCATGGACGCCCGCCGCCGCGCCATGGCGCATGAGACGGGCCGCCGCATCGTCGCCATGGTCAAGGACGACGTGAAGCCGTCGCACATCCTGACCCGCGCCGCGTTCGAGAACGCCATCCGCGTGCACGCCGCCATCGGCGGGTCCACCAACGCCGTGATCCACCTGCTGGCCCTGGCCGGCCGGCTGGGCGTGGACTTATCGCTGGAGGACTTCGACGCCTTGAGCGCCGACATCCCCCTGCTGGTGGACCTGCAGCCCTCGGGCCAGTACCTGATGGAGGATTTCCACTACGCCGGCGCGCTGCCGGGCCTGATGACCAAGATCAAGGACAAGCTGAACCTGGACGCCGTCACCGTCGGCGGCATGACCATCGGCGACATCGTGGCCGAGGGCGAGGTCTACAACGACGAGGTCATCCGCCCCAGGACCAACCCGGTGAAGCCGGTCTCGGGCATCTGGGTGCTGCGCGGCAACCTGGCGCCCGATGGCGCGGTGATGAAGCCCAACGCCGCCTCGCCCGAGTTGTTGACCCATCGCGGCCGCGCCGTGGTGTTCGACACCATCGAGGATTTCAAGGCCCGCATCGACGATCCGGCGCTGGAGGTGGACGAAACCTCCATGCTGGTGTTGCGCGGCTGTGGTCCGAAGGGGTATCCCGGCATGCCGGAAGTGGGCAACATGCCCCTGCCGCCCAAGCTGCTGGCCAAGGGGGTCAAGGACATGGTGCGCATCTCCGACGCCCGCATGAGCGGCACGGCCTTCGGCACCGTGGTGCTGCACGTGGCCCCCGAATCCACCGCCGGCGGGCCGCTGGCCCTGGTGCGCACCGGCGATGAGATCGAACTGAACGGCCCCGGCCGCAGCCTGTCCCTGCTGGTGGATGAGGCCGAGCTGGCCCGCCGCCGGGCCGATCTGGCGGCTCAGCCCGCCGCGCCGATCCCGGCGCGCGGCTATTACCGCCTGCATGTCGAGCATGTGATGCAGGCCGACAAGGGCTGCGACCTGGACTTCCTGGTGGGCGCCAGCGGCGACCGCGTGACGCGGGAATCGCACTGATGAGCCAGCCTGTCTTCATCGCCGGCGATTGGGGCACCAGCAACCTGCGCCTGTCGCTGGTTGATGCGGACGGTGCCGTGCTGGACACCCGCACCGGTCCCGGGGCCGCCGCCGTGCCGGCGGGTGGCTTCCCCGACACGGTGCGGGGCCTGCTGGCCGACTGGGATGCCGCCCATGGCCGCCTGCCCCTGCTGCTCTGCGGCATGGTGGGCTCCACCCTCGGCTGGGTGGAGGTGCCCTACGCCGCCACCCCGGCGGGGGCGGCGGAGATCGCCGGGCATCTGCATGCCATCGATCTGCCCTTCGGAAGTGACGGGGGCCGGCCGGTCTACATCGCGCCGGGCGTGAAGGGCACCAACTTGCAGGGAGCCCCCGACGTCATGCGGGGGGAGGAGACCCAGGTGCTGGGCGCCCTCATCACCCATCCGGATCTCGCCACGGGGAACCATCTGCTGTGCCTGCCCGGCACCCATTCCAAGTGGGTCGATCTGGCGGACGGCCGCATCACCGGCTTCACCACCGCCATGTCGGGTGAGATCTATGCCCTGTTGTCCAAGCACAGCACCCTGGCGCGCGGGGCGGCCGACTGGGATGGCACGCCCGATGCCGGTTTCCGCCAGGGCCTGGCCCGGGTGGCGGAGGCGGGCGCCGACGTCCTGCACCTGCTGTTCGAAACCCGCGCCCGGCAGATGGCGGGCGTGCTGAGCCCTAAGGACGCCTTGGGCTTCCTCTCCGGCCTGGTCATCGGCGGCGATGTCGCCGCCATTCTGGCCCGGCACCGGGCGCTGGGCAGGCCGGCGCCCGCGCGGGTCGTCCTGGTCGGCGCCCCGGCGCTGAACACCCTATATACCTTGGCATTGGCCAGCCACGGCGTGGCCGCCCTGGCGCTGAACGGCGCCGAGCAATCCACCGCCGGCCTGCTGGCCTATTTCCGCCGCCTGTGAAGGGCCGTCTGTGAAGGCCCGTCTGTGAAGGAACGCGTCATGACCGAAGCCTGGTTGAAGCATATGCCCGTGGTGGCCATCCTGCGCGGGGTGACGCCCGATGAGGTGGTGGCCGTGGCCCGCACGCTGCACGACGCGGGCATCCGCGCCATCGAGGTGCCGCTGAACTCGCCGGAGCCGCTGCGCAGCATCGAACTGCTGGTGCAGACCTTCGGTGACGATTGCCTGGTGGGGGCGGGCACCGTGCTGTCGCCGGACAAGGTGGACGCGGTGCGCGCCGTGGGCGGCCAGCTGATTGTCTCGCCCAACGTCGACGTCTCGGTCATCGCCCGCACCGTGTCGCTGGACATGGTGTCCATGCCCGGCTTCTCGACCGGGACCGAGGCCTTCGCCGCCATCGGCGCCGGCGCCCGCCACCTGAAGCTGTTCCCGGCCAGCAGCCACGCGCCCGGCCATGTGAAGGCGCTGAAGGCCGTGCTGCCGGCCGATGTCGCCGTCTACGCCGTGGGCGGCGTCACGGCCGCCAACCTGCAGCCCTGGGTGGATGCCGGCGTCACCGGCTTCGGGTCCGGCGGCGACCTGTACAAGCCCGGCGTGGATTTGGGTCAGATGGCGGAGCGCGCCGCCGGCCTAGTGGCGGCGGTCCGCGCCGCGCTGAAGCTTTCGTAAAGTCTGTTACAAGGACCCGCCACCAGGGACTTGCCACCAAGGCGTTTCCCGGTGGCGGCTGACTGCGTCCAATATAAACAGGGGGGTACGCCGATGGGTTTGGCGACGATTGATATCGCGGTGCTGGGCGTCTACGCCGTGTTCATCTTTTTCCTGGCCCAGTGGGTGTCGCGGGAAAAGGCCGGGCATGAGAAGAACGCCAAGGACTATTTCCTGGCCGGCCGCTCGCTGCCCTGGTGGGCCATCGGCGCCTCGCTCATCGCCGCCAACATCTCCGCCGAACAGATCATCGGCATGGCCGGTTCCGGCTACAAGGTCGGTCTGGCCATCGCTTGTTATGAATGGATGGCGGCGCTGACCCTGATCCTGGTGGGCAAGTTCTTTCTGCCCATCTTTCTGGAAAACCAGATCTACACCATGCCCCAGTTCCTGGAGCAGCGGTACGGCTCCAGCGTGCGGTTGACGCTGGCGGTGTTCTGGCTGGGCGTCTACGTCTTCGTCAACCTGGCCTCCATCCTGTGGCTGGGTTCCATCGCCGTGAACGCGGTGGCGGGCGTGGACCAGATGACGGCGCTGGTGGTGCTGGGCGTGTTCTCCTGCGCCTATTCCCTGTTCGGTGGGCTGAAGGCCGTGGCGCTGACCGATATCGTGCAGGTCACCCTGCTGGTGCTGGGCGGCCTGATCATCGGCTATCTGGCGCTGAACCAGATCTCCGGCGGCCAGGGCGTGCTGGCGGGCTTCCATCAGCTGACGCTGGCGGTGCCGGAGAAGTTCCAGCTGATCCTGACGCGCGACAACCCGAACTATAAGGACCTGCCCGGCATCTCCGTCCTGGTGGGCGGCTTGTGGGTCATGAACGTGTCCTACTGGGGCTTCAACCAGTACATCATCCAGCGCGCGCTGGCCGCCAAGTCGGTGCGTGAGGCGCAGAAGGGCGTCGTGTTCGCCGCCTTCCTGAAGCTGCTGATGCCGGTCATCATCGTGCTGCCGGGCTTGGCCGCCCTGTTGCTGGTGCCCAACTTGGCGACGCCGGACCAGGCCTATCCGGAGGTGATGAAGATGCTGCCGGCGGGCCTGAAGGGCCTGGTGTTCGCGGCCCTGGTCGCGGCCATCGTCGCGTCGCTGGCGTCCAAGATCAACAGCGTGGCCACCATCTTTACCCTGGACCTCTACGCCCATGTGAAGAAGGACGCCAGCCAGCATCACCTGGTGGCCGTGGGCCGCATCGTCAGCGTGGTGGCCGTGATCATCGGCATCGTGGTGGCCAAGCCCCTGCTGGGCAACTTCGACCAGGCTTTCCAGTACATCCAGGAATTCACTGGATTCTTCACGCCGGGCATCTGCGTCATCTTCCTGTTGGGTATGTTCTGGCCGCGCGCCAATGCCGCCGGCGCCCTGACGGCGGCCATCGGCTCAGCCGTGCTGTCGCTCGCCCTGAAGGTCTGGCTGCCCGAGCTGCCGTTCATCGACCGTGTCGGCGTCACCTTCCTGGCCTGCCTGGCCGCGGCGGTGGTGGTCTCGCTTGCCGCCCCCGCCCTGCAGGTAAGCCAGATCAATGTCAAGCTGAAGGGCATCGACTATTCCACCAGCACAAGCTTCAACCTCGCGGCCCTGGTTGTTCTGGTGATCGTCTCCGCCCTCTACATCACCTGGTGGTAACATGACGACCGCTGGTCCCCTGCTTGATGCCCCGCTGATCGCCCGCTTCGCCCTGGGCAACACCCTGGGCGAAGGGGTCACCTGGGATGAACGTGACCAGTCGCTGTGGTGGACGGACATCCATGAGCGGCGCCTGCACCGGCTGGACTGGGCCAGCCGCGCGGTGGAAACCTTCACGGCGTCGGAACGCGTC
Source organism: Nitrospirillum karajorum (assembly GCF_036348415.1). Lineage (NCBI taxonomy): Bacteria > Pseudomonadati > Pseudomonadota > Alphaproteobacteria > Rhodospirillales > Azospirillaceae > Nitrospirillum > Nitrospirillum karajorum. Next base: position 1,121,385 of record NZ_JAZBQB010000002.1, on the reverse strand, counting down.
TGCTCCTTCGGCTTGATCGAGGGCGATTCCGATCGCCTGGTGGTGGCGTTCGAAAGCGGTTTCGCCCTGTTCACTCCGCGCACCGGCGCTCTGGAGTGGCTGGCGCGGCAGGACCTGCCCGCCGGCGTCCGCTTCAACGACGGCCGGGTGGACCGCCAGGGCCGCTTCTGGGCCGGCACGATGGTGGAGGATGAGCACGCGCGGGCGGCGGGCACGCTGGCCGGCGCGCTCTATCGCCTGGATGGGCGGAACCGGGCCACGCCCCTGGTGCACGGCGCCCTCATCTCCAACAGCCTGTGCTGGAGCCCGGACGGCACGCGCATGTACTATACCGACGGTCCCACCCGCCGCATTCGCGTCTTCGATTACGACCCGGCCACGGGCACGCCGTCGAATGAAAGCGTTTTCGTGATGACGGAAGAGGGGGCCTACCCCGACGGCGCCAATGTCGACGCCCAGGGCCATGTGTGGAGCGCGCAGTGGGGGGCGTCGCAGGTGGTGCGCTATGCCCCCGACGGCCGCGTTTCCGGCGTCATTCCCGTGCCCACGGCGCGCGTCAGCTGCGTCGCGTTCGGTGGGCCGGACCTTACCCTGCTGTTCGTCACCACGGCGCGGGAAGGCATGACAGAGGCTGAGATCGCGGCCGATCCCGATGCCGGCACCCTGTTTGTGTATGATATCGCTAACATCGGGGTGCGCGGTCTGGTGGATAGTGGGTTCAAATTGGCGTCGGCGGGGATATAAGCTGTTGTGTGAAATCATGTGGGGGAAGGGATGATTGCCAAGTTTCGCGGCCAAAACCTGACATTCGCCATCGTCCAGGACCTGGGGGCCGCGATCGTTACCGGGACCTACAGTTCCGACAAGCCTTTCCCCATCGAGGCTGACCTCTGCAAGCATTACGGCGCCAGCCGCAGCGTGCTGCGGGAGGCGGTGAAGATGCTGACGGCCAAGGGGCTGTTGCGCGCCCGCCCGCGCCAGGGCACCTGGGTCGAGCCTGAGGAAAGCTGGAGCCTGCTGGATCCCGACGTGTTGCGCTGGATCCTGGAACGCAAGTTCTCCCTGCCGCTGCTGGCCGAATTCACGGAAATCCGCCTGGCCGTGGAACCGCTTGCGGCCCAGTTGGCCGCCGCCCGCGCCACACCGGCGGAGAAGGCGGCCATCAAGGTCGCCATCGAGCGCATGTACGCGGCGGAACGGGGGAGGATGATCCCCTGATCACCGACATCAATTTCCACGTCGCCATCCTGAAGGCCAGCGGCAACCGCTTTTACCTGCAGTTGCGGGAACTGATCGACACGGCCCTGCGTTTCAGCATCCGGCGCACCAACCAGTACAAGGGCGTGCGACTGGCCAGCGTGGCCGACCACAACGCCGTGGCCGAGGCCATCCTGGCGGGTGATCCCCCCCGGGCCGAGGCGGCCATGCGCTACCTGATGCAAGAGGCGCTGGACCTGCTCGCACGCGGGGAGGAGGCCGAGGGCCAGGCTGTCGCCTCCTGACCCCGCCGCCTCTCACAGCCGCCCATCATTTTCCCGGAGACTGGATCCATGCGTGAGGACGGACGCCGCGCCATCGGCCTGATCGCCCATGACGGCAAGAAGCAGGCCATGGTGGACTGGGCCCTGGCCCATGCCGACTTCCTGCGGGTGGCCAAGATCTACGCGACCTCCTCCACCGGCACCCGCGTGGCGGAGGCGATCGACGGCCTCGACATGACCCGCCTGCGCAGCGGCCCGCTGGGTGGCGACCAGCAGATCGGCGCCATGATCGTCGAGGGCAAGCTGGACATCATGATCTTTTTCGTCGATCCCCTGGGTACCCTGCCGCACGATGTGGACGTGAAGGCCCTGATCCGGCTGGCCACCCTGGCCGACCTGCCCTTCGCCTGCAACCCCGCCACCGCCAGCCTGCTGGTGGCCGGGTTGGCGCATCCAGCCGCCTGACGGTGCCCGAAGGCTATTCACCTATCATTCTCGATCGGAAGACTTCGGTGCCGTCCTGGGAGCTATAGATCCACTCGAAGAAGCGATTGATGTCATTTAGAGCGGCGTGGTGTATTTATGGTGGCTTCTCTAATATTTCTGAGGGCATCAAAGTTGTCCTGGAGCGCTGTAAATGTTTGAGATCATTTTGGACAACAAGCGCTATATTTCAAATGTTCTATTTTTTATAATTTCTAAATTGTTTCGGGTGGCTATTTGTATAGAAGCAGAAAGATACCGCGCCCACCAAAAAATAATTTGTTTTGTAAACCTCATTCTGGCGTTCCTGTCCAGTGCGGCGATTATATATAGGTCGTCGGGAGTTTTTCGTGATGGTTACATATTATCACGCGCGGTGTTTTGTGCTTATATAGCATATACAATTATCAGATTTTTCATTATAAGATCTATATTCGTTAGCATGGATAAACCATATAAAATATTGGCCATTCCACCGGAGTTGCGCTCCGATTTCACATTTTATTATTCGGGATTTGCTGTGTCTTCTTCGGCAGTCATCGCCGATTCTTTCGGGGTAGAAAAGGCATTAATTGCTCTAATGTGTATATTTCTCGCTATCTTGGCAGTATTCTCGCACACTGGGATGGGGTTGGGAAAAAGAGAAGACTCCTAGGAAAAAGGGCGGCCGCGACGGGCCGCCCTTTCCCGCGCCGCTGCGGGCTGCCTTTACTTCGTCTTGTCCAGCGTCCTGGCCATCTGCAGGTGTTGGGCGATGGTGGGTTCCGTCTTCGCGGCCCAGTCCTTCAGGGCCGGGTTGTCGCCGCCCTTGGCATAGCGCTGGAAGGCCGAGTCCGCGTCCTTGTGGGCGCTCACCTGGTCCTCGCGGTATTGCTTTACGAAGTCGGCGCCGCTCAGGCCCTTCAGCTTGTCCAGCTTCTTCTGGTGGCTGTTGTCCAGGGCGGTAGGGACGGTCGCCTGCACCGTTCCGCCGGTGACGATGGCCTTCAGTTCGGTGGATGTCTTCTGATGCGCCTGGATCATCTGGTTGGCGAAGGACTTGGTGGCCTCGTCGCCCTTCTGCTGCGCCAGTTCGCTGGACTGGATTTCGAACATGTCGCTGATGGCGACCTCCTTCACGAAATCCTCGGTGCGCGGGGTGACGCCCAGCACGGAATTGGCGCCGGTCTTCTCACCCATGGACTTGGCCTTATCGCCCACGGAATCCTGCGCCGCCGCCGGGGTGGCGAGGGCGGGCGCGAACAGCATCAGGCACAGGGCGGAGGCGGCGGCCGCCTTGCCGGTCAGGGTCCTCATGGTGGCAACTCCTCAGGATGGGACAGGGTGGGGGTGGCGGCCCGGCCGGGCCGCCCATGACCCGACCACAAGCGCCGAGCGGCGCATCCGGTTCCGCCGCGCCCCTGTTGCGCGGGCGCTGGCCACCCCCCTATGGTGATTCCCCGCCGGGACGCTGGCGGTAGCAACGCGACGGGCGGGGGTGGATTTGGCCCAGGTGGTCATTCTTGTGGGTGACGCGGAGTTGCCTGCCTTGGCGAATGTGGACGGCACGCCCCTTTTGGGCCGCCAGTTGGCGATGATCGCTCGGTCCACCCTGCGGGACGTGGTGGTGGTCACCACCTCCGCCGCCATCGCCGGCCAGTGCGGCGATGGGGAACGCTTGGGCCTGGCGGTGCGCGCCGTCGCGCCCGACCAGGTGGTGGCCCTGCTGGCCGAAACGGTCGTGGTCCTGCCCGGGGACGCCGTGATGGAGGTGGACCTGGATCGGTTCCTGGATCACCACCATCGGCATGGCGCCGCCGTCACCCTGTTGGTCCAGCCCAGCGACCATCCCCACCAAGACGACCTGGTGATGGCGGAGGATGGCCGGGTCCTGGGTTTCCGTGTCCCGCCCCCGGTCGGTGACTTCCATAATCTGGCCTGGACCGGCCCCGCCGTGATCGAGCGCCGGGTGCTGGACGGCGACCTGTCCATCCGCGCCCCGGTGGAGCGGCTGCTTTCAGCCGGTCGCCCGGTGCGGGGTTATCGCAGCCCCGAATATGTCCGCCGGATCGTGTCAGCCGATGACCTGGAGCGCGTCCGCGCGGATGTGGCCGTCGGCCTTCCCGACCGCCTGTCGCTGCGCTCACCCCAGCCGGCCGTGTTCCTGGACCGCGACGGCGTGCTGAACGTGGAGCGGAGCCACATCCGGACAGTGGAGGCGCTGGAACTGATCCCCACGGCCGGGCCCGCGCTGGCACGGCTGAACCGGGCCGGCTTCCGCACGCCGGTGGTCACCAACCAGGCGGCGGTGGCCCGGGGGCTGTGCAGCCTGGAAACGCTGGATGCCATCCACGCCCGGCTGGAAACTGAGTTGGCCGCCCAGCATGCCCATGTCGACCGGATTTACTTCTGCCCGCATCATCCCGATCCCACGCTGCCCGGCGGGGTGCCATCCCTGTTGATCCGCTGCGGGTGCCGCAAGCCCAAGCCGGGCATGGTCCACGCCGCGGCGGCGGACCTGAACATCGACGTCGCGCGCTCCTGGATGGTGGGCGACAGTTCCAGTGACATGGGCTTGGCGCGGGCCTGCGGCATGGGCGGCATCCTGGTGCGCGACGGCCATGGCGGGCGTGATGGCAAAAGCCCGGCCCAGCCCCACGTCATCGTCGATGACCTGGCCGACGCCGTGCGCTTCATCCTGGATATTTGGCCGGGCCTGTCGGTCGAACTCGACCGTCTGGCGACGGATATCCAGGCGGGGGACGTGGTGCTGATCGGCGGCCTGGCGCGGGCGGGCAAGAGCCTGCTGGCGCAGTGCCTGTCGCTGCGGCTGCGGCAGTCGGGCCGCGCCAGCGTGGTTATCGGGCTGGACAGCTGGCTGAAATCCCGCGACCAGCGCGGTATGGGCGTCCTGGGCCGGTATGACCTGGAGGCCGCGCACCAGGCGCTGACGGCGCTGGCGCGGCGGGAGGCGCCCGTGACCCCGCCGCGCTATGACGTCTGGACCCAGACCAGCCATCCGGGGCGCGAGGCGGTGACGCTGGCGCCGGACGACATCCTGATCGTCGAGGGTGTGCCGGCGCTGACCCAGCCGGCGTGGCGCGCCCTGGCCACCCGCCGCCTTTACATCGTCACGGACGAGGCGGGGCGGCGCCGGCGTTTCCATGCCGAATACCGGCGCCGGGGTTGGTCGGATGACGTCATCGAGTCGACCTACGAGGACCGGTTGCGTGATGAGCGGCCCATCGTCCTGGCCAGCCGTGCCCACGCCGATGCGGAGATCACCCTGGACGGGCTGCTGGGGTAAGGGAATCCCCCCTTCCCGGCGGGCCAAAAGCGGATCAAAAATTCCGCCATTCAAATTATTAAGAAAACAATACAAGATTTTTACACATGATTTGAAGGACTAAGCTAACATTTGCTCCATGCCAACATGCCTGCGCGGGGCGGGCCTACAAGATGGGGTTTTAAGTCCGTGAAGTCTGCCGTCCTGTCCCTGGCCGCCGTGTTGGCGGCCGGTACCGCCCTGATGAGCCCGCTGTCGGCCGTGCCGGTCCGGGCCGATGAGGTCCAGCCGCAGCCCTATCCCGCCGCGGCCCCCATTCCCGAACCACAGGACGTGGCCTATCCCGGCACCATCCGTCTGCAGGTCGACGCCACCGATACCGAGCGGCGCATTTTCTGGGTGAAGGAAACGGTGCCGGTGGCTGGGCCGGGCCCGCTGACCCTGCTGTATCCCAAGTGGCTGCCCGGCAACCATTCCCCCACCGGCGCCATCGACAAGCTGGCCGGCCTGATCATCCATGCCAAGGGCGGGGCCGCCGACGGGCAGCGCGTGGAATGGCAACGCGACCCGGTGGAGGTCTATGGCTTCCATGTCGACGTGCCCAAGGGCGCCACGGCGCTGGAGATGGAATTCCAGTTCGTGTCGCCAACGGCGGACAACCAGGGCCGCATCGTCATGACGCCGGACATGTCCAACGTTCAGTGGAACGCGGTGGCACTCTATCCCGCCGGCTATTTCACCCGCCGCATTCCCGTCGAGGCCAGCATCAAACTGCCGGAAGGCTGGGGCTTCGGCACAGCCTTGGACGTGGCGAAGCCGGCGGGCAAGGATGGCGTGACCACCTTCAAGCCCGTGCCGTTCGAAACCCTGGTGGACAGTCCCATGTTCGCCGGCCGCTACTACCGCCGGCTGGATCTGGATCCGGGCGGGCGCTCGCCCATGCATCTGAACATCGTGGCCGACCGGCCGGAGCTGCTGGAGGCGACGCCGGACCAGATCGCCGCCCATCGGGCCCTGGTGGTCCAGGCGGACAAGCTGTTCGGCGCCCGCCACTATGACCATTATGAGATGTTGCTGGCCCTCAGCGACAAGCTGAGCCACATCGGGCTGGAGCATCACCGCTCCAGCGAGAACGGCACCACGCCGACATACTTCACCGACTGGAACAAGTCGGCGGGGCATGAACTGCTGTCCCACGAATACACCCATTCCTGGAACGGCAAGTTCCGCCGCCCGGCGGATCTGTGGACGCCCAACTTCAACGTGCCCATGCGCGACAGCGGCCTGTGGGTGTATGAGGGGCAGACCCAGTTCTGGGGCTGGGTGCTGGCCGCCCGCGCCGGCCTGACCACCAAGCAGCAGGCGCTGGACAATCTGGCCGGGGTCGCCGCCACGCTGGACACCCGTGGCGGCCGCGCCTGGCGCGATCTGGCCGACACCACCAACGGCCCCATCGTGGCCATGCGGCGTCCGGCGCCGTGGATCAGCTGGCAACGCGCCGAGGATTACTACATCGAAGGCCAGATGGTGTGGCTGGACGCCGACAGCCTGATCCGCGAGCGGTCGGGCGGCAAGCGCTCGCTGGATGATTTCGCCAAGGCCTTCTTCGGCATCAACGACGGCAGCTACGTGCCGGTGACCTACACCTTCGACGACGTGGTCAAGACGCTGAACCAGGTGGAACCCTATGACTGGGCGACCTTCCTGCGCACGCGCCTGGAAACCCACCAGTCCGCCCCGCTGGATGGCCTGGCCCGTGGCGGCTACAAGCTGGTCTACACCGATCAGCCCCTGTCCGAGGCCAGCCGTGCCAATGAGGCGCCGGGTTCCCTGAACCTGACCTATTCGTTGGGCCTGGCCTTGGACAAGGGCGGCACGCTCACGTCGGTGCAGTGGAACGGCCCCGCCTTCAAGGCCGGCCTGATCATCGGCACGCAGGTGGTGGCGGTCAACGGCACCGCCTATGACGCGGAACGTATGAAGGCGGCGGTCACCGCGGCCAAGGGCCAGGGGCCGGCGGTGGAGCTGATCGTTAAGAACGGCGACCGGTATCGCGTTGTGCGCATCGATTATCATGACGGCCTGCGCTACCCGCATCTGGAGCGGGTGGAGGGCACGCCGGCGCGTCTGGATGACTTGCTGGCCCCCAGGGCCTGATCATGGCGTTTTACCCCCGGCCTGAAACGGCCGGGGGTGAGCGACATAAAATGTCGCCGATACTGACTTCCACGCAATGCTGGTCCCATGTTCCGGGGGTGGACACGGAAGAAAATTATCATATGGTGTCGGCGCTAAATTCTTGGCGTCAAATATTTTGACCTCCCACACCTGTTTGGTGTCAGGGCGGGCGGAAGAAAAAACAGGACCGGGGCCGAACCAACGGCCCAGGGCAGGGGCCTGAGCGTTTCAGATGGGGGTGGGGCGGCCGGGGCTTCCCGGCGTCGGCCCGTTGAGGAAGATCGAGGAATCCCGATGCAGATTTTAAGTGCCCGGGCGAAAAAGCCGTCGATGCCCATAGGGGAGCAAATCCGCAAGCGTCGCAAGGACATGGGCCTGACGCTGCAGCAACTGGCCGACCGCTCCGGCCTGTCGGCGCCGTTCATCAGCCAGGCCGAGCGCAACCTCAGCGTCCCGTCGCTGGTGTCCCTGCTAGCGCTGGCCGAGGCGCTGGAGGTCGACATCTCCTTTTTCATGCAGGTGCCCAACACCGGCACCATCGTCCACCGTGCGGCCAAGCCCAACATCATCGAGGTGGACAGCCCCGTCCAGTACATCGACCTGGCCTCGGACCTTGATGATCGCAAGCTCGACATCATCATGATGAGAATTCCGCCGGGCCACGCCTTCCCGGTGGACACCCGCAATGGCGAGCATTTCCGCTACGTCCTGTCGGGGGAGCTGTACGCCACCGCCGGCAACACCCGCACCACCTTGAAGGCCGGCGACAGCATGCATTTCGATGCCCGCATGAAGCACACGGTGGAAAACCGCACCGAGGAAGAGGCCGTGCTGCTGTACGTCGGCACCCCCAGCGTCTTCAAGAAGGCGCAGCGCGCCAAATGAAAGCGCGTCCTCGTGGGGCGATTGGATAAAGTATCCTGTAATCCCGGCTTGGCCTGGGCCGGCGGCGCTTGCTAGGGTGGCGCCGGCAGGGTAGGTCTGATGAAAGACGGGACATGGCGGCAGTGCATCCGGAAACGGGCGGATCGGGCTGGGAATTCTGGGTCGATCGCGGCGGCACGTTCACCGACGTGGTGGCCCGCCGGCCTGACGGCCGGCTACTGACCGCCAAGCTGCTCTCGGAAAATCCCGAACAGTATGAGGACGCCGCCGTGGCCGGCATCCGGTCGCTGCTGGCCGCCCATGCCGATTTCCCCGCCACCATCGATGCCGTGAAGATCGGCACCACCGTGGCCACCAACGCGCTGTTGGAACGCAAGGGCGAGCCGCTGGTGCTGGCCATCACCCGGGGCCATGCCGATGCGCTGCGCATCGGCTATCAGGCGCGGCCCCGCCTGTTCGACCGCCATATCCGCCTGGCCGACAGCCTCTACACCCGCGTGGTCGAGGTGGCGGAACGGGTGGACGCCGACGGCGCCGTCCTGACGCCACTGGATGAGGACGCGACCCGCCGCGACCTTCAGGCCGCCTACGACGCGGGTTATCGTGCCGTGGCCGTGGTGCTGATGCACGGCTACCGCTTTGACGCCCATGAGACGCGGGTGGCCGCCATCGCGCGGGACATCGGCTACAGCCAGGTGTCGGTCAGCCATGAGACCAGCCGCCTGATCAAGCTGGTGCGTCGGGGCGACACCACGGTGGTGGACGCCTATCTGTCGCCGGTGCTGCGCCGCTATGTCGATCAGGTGTCGGGCGCCCTGCGTGAGGGCGGTAAAGACGCCCGTCTGCTGTTCATGCAGTCGAACGGCGGCCTGGTCGATGCCCGCGCCTTCCAGGGCCGCGACGCGGTGCTGTCCGGCCCCGCCGGCGGCATCGTCGGCATGGTCGCCACGGCGGTGGAGGCCGGGTTCGACAAGGTCATCGGCTTCGACATGGGCGGCACCTCCACCGATGTGTCGCACTACGCCGGCACCTATGAGCGCACCTACGAGACCATGGTGGCCGGTGTGCGCCTGTGCGCGCCCATGATGAACATCCACACCGTGGCCGCCGGCGGGGGCAGCGTCTGCTCCTTCGACGGGTCGCGCTTCCGTGTCGGCCCGGAATCGGCGGGGGCGGTGCCCGGCCCCGTCTGCTACCGCCGGGGCGGGCCCCTGGCCGTGACCGACTGCAACCTGATGCTGGGCAAGATCCAGCCGGCTTTCTTCCCCCAGGTCTTCGGTCCCGACGCCGACCAGCCCCTGGATCTGGCCGCTGTCGAGGCCCGCTTCCAGGCCCTGGCCGCCGAGGTCCAGACGGCGACGGGGGAGGTGCGCACGCCGCACCAGTTGGCGGAAGGCTTCATCACCATCGCGGTGGAGAAGATGGCCAAGGCCATCAAGGAAATCTCCGTCCAGCGCGGCTATGACGTGGCCCAGTACACCCTGGCCTGTTTCGGCGGCGCCGGGGGCCAGCACGCTTGCCTGGTGGCCGATGCCCTGGGCATGACGCGGGTGATGATCCACCCCTTCGCCGGGGTGCTGTCGGCCTATGGCATGGGCCTGGCCGATTTGCGCGTCATCCGCGACCGCACGATCGAACAGCCGCTGTCGGCCGACCTCGACCTCTCCACCCCGGCCCAGGCCCTGGCGCGGGAGGCGAGGGCCGACTTGGCCGCCCAGGACGTGCCGGTGGCGGATGTCGAGGTGGAACTGACCGCCCGCCTGAAATACGCCGGCACGGACACCGGCCTGACCGTGTCCTTCGGGGACGCCGACCTTCTGGCCGACGCCTTTGCCGAGGCGCATCGCCGCCGCTTCGGCTTCGTCGCCCCGGGCAAGACCGTGGTGGTGGAGGCGCTGTCGGCCGAGGCCATCGGCCATCCCGGCCGGGGGCGTATCGCGGGCCCTCAGGCCACCGGCGGCGGCGATCTATCGCCCCTGGCCACCGTGCGCACCTTCATGGCGGGGGCTGAGGCCGACACCCCCGTCTATGACCGCGCCACCCTGGCGCCCGGCAATCAGGTCGATGGCCCCGCCCTGATCCGTGAGGCCACGGCCACCACGGTGATCGAGCCTGGCTGGCGCGCCCGCGTCGACGGCCACGCCAACCTGATCCTGGAACGGGTGGTGGCCCTGGCACCCCGCACCGCCATCGGCACCACCGTCGACCCGGTGATGCTGGAGGTGTTCAACAACCTGTTCATGGCGGTGGCGGAGCAGATGGGCTACGCCCTGCAGAACACCGCCTATTCGGTCAACATCAAGGAACGGCTGGACTTCTCCTGTGCGCTGTTCGACCGCGGCGGCGGGCTGATCGCCAACGCGCCGCACATGCCGGTGCATCTGGGCTCCATGGGTGACAGCGTGCGCGCCATCGTCGAGGCGCGGTCCCGGGACGGCCGGGGCCTGCGGCCCGGCGACGTCTACATGTTGAACGCGCCCTACAATGGCGGCACCCACCTCCCCGACGTCACCGTGGTCATGCCGGTGTTCGATGCCGACGGCAGCCTGCTGGTGTTCGTGGCGGCGCGCGGCCATCAGGGCGATATCGGCGGCATCACCCCCGGCTCCATGCCGCCCAACAGCCGCACCGTGGAAGACGAGGGCGTGCTGATCGACAATTTCCTGCTGGTGGAAGGCGGACGTTTCCGGGAGGAGGAGACGCGGGCGCTGTTGGCCAGCGGCCGCTACCCCGCCCGCAACCCCGACCAGAACATCGGCGACCTGCGCGCCCAGGTGGCGGCCTGCGCCAAGGGGGCGGAGGAAATGGCCGCCATGGTGGCGCAGTTCGGCCGCGAGGTGGTCGAGGCCTATATGGCCCACATGCAGGATAATGCGGAGGAGGCGGTGCGCCGTGTCATCGGCGTGCTGAAGGATGGCACCTTCCGCTATGAAATGGACAATGGCGCCGTCATCCAGGTGGCCGTCACCGTGGACCGGCAGGCGCGCCAGGCAGTGGTGGATTTCACCGGCACCAGCGGGCAGTTGGAAACCAACTTCAACGCGCCGCTCAGCGTCTGCCGCGCTGCTGTGCTCTACGTCTTCCGCACCCTGGTGGATGACGAGATCCCGATGAACGAGGGCTGCTTGAAGCCCATCGTGCTGAAGGTGCCGCCCGGCTGCCTGCTGAACCCCGCCTACCCGGCGGCGGTGGTGGCCGGCAACGTGGAAACCAGCCAGGTGGTGGTGGACGCGCTCTATGGCGCCCTGGGGGTCATGGCCGGGGCCCAGGGCACCATGAACAACTTCACCTTCGGCGACGACGCCCGCCAGTATTATGAGACCATCTGCGGCGGGTCCGGCGCCGGCGCCGATTTCGATGGCACCAGCGCGGTGCAGACGCACATGACCAACAGCCGCCTGACGGACCCCGAGGTGATGGAGGTGCGCTACCCCGTGCTGGTGGAGCGCTTCGCCATCCGCCACGGCTCGGGCGGGGCCGGGCGCCATCGCGGCGGGGACGGGGTGGAGCGGCTGATCCGCTTTCGCGCCCCCATGACCGCCGCCATCCTGTCCAACCGCCGGCGCGTGCCGCCCTTCGGCCTGGAGGGCGGCGGATCCGGCGCCCCGGGCGTGACGGAGGTGCATCGCGCCGATGGCACGGTGCGGGTGCTGGCCGCCACCGATACCGTGGCCATGAACCCGGGCGACGCCATCCTGGTGAAGACGCCAGGGGGAGGCGGCTTCGGCGGCGGCTATGGCAAGACGGGCGAGGGCAACGCCTGATGCTCAGCCTGGTCGGCATCGCCATCGTCGCCGCCGGTTTCGCCGTCCGCCTGAACCCGCTGCTGGTGGCGGTGGCGGCGGCCTTCGGCACCGGCCTGGCCGCCGGCATGGGCGTGGTGGAGATCGTGTCGGCCTTCGGCCGCCTGTTCAACGCCAACCGTTACATCTGCCTGGTCTATCTGTTCCTGCCCCTGATCGGCCTCCTGGAACGGCTGGGCATCCAGGTGCAGGCGCAGCGCCTGATCGGGCGCCTCAAGGCCGCCACGGTGGGACGCACCTACCTGGTGTTCTTCATCCTGCGCCAGGTTCTGGCGGCGCTGGGGGCCAAGGATCTCAGCGGCCATGCCCAGATGGTGCGTCCCGTGCTGGCCCCCATGGGCGAGGCGGTGGCCGAGGAAAATCTGGGCCGTCCCCTGGCGCCGCCGGAGCGCGCGCTGGTCCGCGCCCATGCGGCGGCGGCGGAGAACATCGCCCTGTTCTTCAGCGAGGACATCTTCGTCGCCATAGGCTCCGTCATCCTGATCAAGGGCTATCTGGCCGCCAATGGCATCGAGGTCAGCCCGCTGGACGTCTCGGTCTGGGCCATTCCCACCGCCATCGTGGCGGTGGTGGTGCATGGCGGCCGCCTGCTGCTGTTGGACCGTCGCCTGAAGGCCGGAAAAGGGGCGGCGGCGCCATGATCGGCATCAGCGTCGCCTATGACTTGGCCGGCCTGATGTTCGCCGCCATCGCCTGGCGCGCGGCGCGCGATGCCGGCAACCCCCGGCGCCTGGGCGCCGGCCTGTTCTGGGCCCTGTTGGCGCTCAGCTTTCTGGCCGGTGACCATCTGGGCGATCTGGGCAACGGCGTCCTCGTCCTGGCGCTGGCGGTGCTGGGCGGCTTCGGCCTCATGGGCCGGGGGACGGAGGCCTGCGCCCCGCGCGAGGCGCGCGAGGAACAGGCCCGGCGGTGGGGCTATTGGCTGTTCCCCGTCCTGTTCCTGCCGCCGGTCATCGCCTTGGCCGGGACGATCTGGGGCCCGGCCTTGACCTGGAACGGCCAGGCGCTGGTGGACCTCCGGCAGGGCACCCTGATCTGGCTGGCGCTGGGCATTGTCGCCGTGGGGCTGGCCACGGTGACCGTCACCCGCCAGCGGCCGGGCGCGCCCCTGCGTGACGCGCGGCGCCTGGCGGAGCTGGTGGGCTGGGCCATCATCCTGCCCCAGGTGCTGGCGGCGCTGGGTGGCATCTTCGCCCTGGCCAAGGTGGGGGACGCCGTGGCCCTGCTGGTGGGCCAGCACCTGACCCTGGACCACCGTTTCCCCCTGGTGTGCGCCTACACCGGGGGCATGGCGCTGCTGACCATCCTCATGGGCAACGCCTTCGCCGCCTTCCCGGTCATGACCTCGGGCATCGCCCTGCCGCTGCTGGTGGGCCGGTTCGGCGGCGACCCCGCGGTCATCGCCGCCATTGGCATGCTCTCGGGCTTCTGCGGCACGCTGATGACGCCCATGGCCGCCAATTTCAACATCGTCCCCGCCGCCTTGCTGGAGCTGCCGGACCGCAACGCCGTCATCCGGGCGCAGGTGCCGACCGCCCTGCTGGTCCTGGCGGCCAATACCATCCTGATCCAAATCCTGGGTTTCCCCAAATGACTGAAAGCGCTTTCCCTGGCCTGTCCGAGGCTCGTGCCGTCCAGTTCGCCGAAATCGCGCTGGGCCATGTCACGCGGGAATATCCCAACATCATTACCCACATGCTGAACGGGCCGGAGGATGCGCGGACGCCGCGCGCCCTGCATCCCATCTTTTTCGGCAGCCTGGACTGGCACTCCTGCGTCCACGGCCATTGGCTGCTGGCGCGTGTCTTGCGGCTTTATCCCGACAGCCCGGTGGCGGACCGCATTCGCGCCCTGTTCGCCGACAGCTACACGCCGCAGAAGGTCGCGGGCGAGCTGGCCTATTTCCAGCGGCCCAACACCGGCACGTTCGAGCGGCCCTACGGCTGGGCCTGGTATCTGCTGCTGGCGGCGGAATTGCGCCGCACCGGCATGGGGGCGGTGGGCACCGCCTGGGCCACGGCGCTGGCGCCCTTGACGGCGGAAATCGTGGGGCGGCTGAAAGCCTACCTGCCCAAGGCGACCTACCCGGTGCGCACGGGCCTGCATATCAACACCGCCTTCGCCCTGACCCTGTCCGTGGCCTATGCCCGCCGCCGGGGGGACGATGGCCTGGCCGACCTGATCACCCGGACGGCCCAGGCCTGGTATGGCGACGACGCCGATGCCCAGGTGTGGGAGCCGTCGGGCACCGACTTCCTCTCCCCGGTGTTGACCGCCGCCGTCGCCATGGCCGCCGTGCTGCCGCGCCAGGATTTCCGCGCCTGGTTCGCCCGCCTGTTGCCCGGCGTGGCGGCGGGCCGGCCGCAAACGCTGTTCACCCCGGCCACGGTCAGCGACCGCAGCGACGGCACCATCGCCCACCTGGACGGCCTGAACCTCAGCCGCGCCTGGTGCTGGCGGGCCATCGCCGCCCAACTCGATCCGGTGGACCCGGTCGCGGCGCAGGCGCGGGCGGCGGCCGATACGCATCTGGCCGATGCCCTGCCGCACCTGGAGTCTGATTATATGGGCGAGCATTGGCTGGCCAGCTTCGCCGTGCTGGCCCTGGATGGGGTGTGACAGGACGGCGTGCAAACGGGGGAGGGTGAGATGGGACGGGGTACTATTCTGCTGGACGGTGGCATGGGACGGGAATTGCAGCGCATGGGCGCGCCCTTCCGTCAGCCGGAATGGTCGGCCCTGGCGCTGATCGAGGCGCCGGACTATGTGCGCCGCGCCCACGACGCCTTCCTGGAGGCCGGCGCCGACATCATCACCAGCAACAGCTACGCCCTGGTGCCCTTCCATATCGGGGAGGAGCGGTTCGCCGCGCAAGGCGGGGCCCTGGCCTCCCTCGCCGGGCGGCTGGCCCGGCAGGCGGCGGATGCCAAGCCCGGTGCCCGCGTCGCCGGATCCTTGCCGCCGCTGTTCGGCTCTTATCGCGCCGACTTGTTCGACGCCGCTCGCGCGGCGGATCTGCTGGCCCCGCTGGTCGGGGGCCTGGCGCCCCACGTCGACCTGTGGCTGGCGGAAACCCAAAGCGCGGTGGCGGAGGTGCGTGCCGTGCGCGCGGCTTTGGGGGACGCGTCGGGGAACGATGCCAAGCCGTTGTGGCTGTCCTTCACGCTGGAGGATGAGGCGGCCGACGCCGCCACCCATCCCCGCCTGCGCGGGGGCGAGACGGTGGCCCAGGCCACCGAGGCGGCGCTGGCCCTGGGCGCCGCGGCCCTGCTGTTCAATTGCAGCCAGCCTGAGGTCATGGGGCCGGCGCTGGCCGCGGCGCGGGCCGCCGCCGGCTCGCCGCTGCCCCTGGGCGTGTACGCCAACGCCTTCCCGCCGCAGCCCAAGGACGCCACCGCCAACGATGGCCTGGATGAATTGCGCGCCGACCTGACGCCTGCCAGCTACCTGGACTGGGCACGGCGCTGGGTGGATGCTGGTGCTGCCATCGTCGGGGGCTGTTGCGGCATCGGGCCCGACCATATCCGGGCCCTGGCGGCGGCTTTGCCGTGAGGGGCGCCGAGTCCGCCGCCCTCCGGGCCCGCGTGCTGGGGTGGACCGCCCCCTGGCTGTTCATCCTCATCTGGTCCACCGGCTTTCTGGTGGCCCGCGCCGTGCTGCCCTATGCCGATGTCCAGCTGTTCCTGCTGGTGCGGTTCGGGCTGACGGCGCTGGTCTTCACCGCCGCCACGCTGTCGCTGCGCATCACCTGGCCCCGGGGCCGGCGCGTGGGGCTGCACCTGTTGGCCGGCGCGCTGATGCAGGGCGTCTATCTGGGGTTCTCATACTGGGCCATCGCCCAGGGCCTGGCCGCCGGCGTCATGGCTTTGCTGGGCGCGTTGCAGCCCCTGTTCACCGCGCTCATCACCACCCTGGTGTTCGGGCAGCGGCAGGGCGCCCGCGCCTGGGCCGGCCTTGGCATCGGGTTCGCCGGTGTCGCCTGCGTGCTGGCGCCCAAGCTGGCGTTGCACGGCGCGTCAGGCGGTGGGGGCCTGTCGCCCCTGGGGGCTGGCCTGGCGCTGCTCAGCGTGTTGGGCGTGACCATCGGCACCCTGTTGCAGAAGTCCTCGCTGGCGGGGGATGACCTGCGGCCGGCCGGGGTGCTGCAAAACCTGGGCGCCGCCGCCGTGGTGTCGGTCCTGTTTCTGACGGTGGGCACCCCGGAGTGGGATGCGCACCCGGTGCTGTGGGCCGGCTTGCTCTGGTCCATCCTGGGTCCCTCGGTCATCGGCATCTCGCTGCTGGTGTGGATGGTGCGGCACGGGGGCGCCACCCGCGCCACGGCCTTGATCCTGCTGGTCCCCCCGCTGGCGGCCGTGGAGGCGTTCCTGCTGTTCCACGAAACGCTGACGCCCCTGCAACTGGTCGGTTTCGCCCTGGCCCTAGCGGGCGTCGGCTTGGCGCGCCGGGGGTGATGGGAGGGCCGCGAAGCGGGGACTTCACCGGCGCGCGCAGTGTGATACGGTGCGGCCCAAGGGCCTCCGAGGCCTATTGTTCTGATCTGGGAATAGGAATGCCATGAGCCGCTTTGCCGGTTTGAGTTCCACGGTCGAGGCCCTCGCGGGGGGCCGGGTCATGGTCATCGGCGATGTCATGCTGGATCGCTTCGTGCGCGGCAAGGTGGGACGCATCTCGCCGGAGGCGCCGGTACCCGTGCTGCGCAACGCGCAGGAGGATGTGATGCTGGGCGGCGCCGGCAACGTGGTGCGCAACATCACGGCGCTGGGTGGCCAGGTGGTCTTCGGTGGTGTCCTCGGCGGGGATGCCGCCGGCGTGCGCGTAAGCCAGCTGGTGGCGGCCGACGACCAGGTCACGTCCATCCTGCAGGTGGACAACCAGCGCCGCACCTCGGAAAAGACCCGTTTCGTCGCCGATGGCCATCATCTGTTGCGTTCCGACTGGGATAGCGAGCTGGCGGTGGCGGCGGACGTGCATGCGGCCTTGGTCACGGCCGTGGCGGCCCATGTCGCCGATGTCGACGTCGTCATCCTGTCCGACTATGGCAAGGGCGTGTTCACCCCCTCCGTGCTGCGGCAGTTGATCGAGCTGGCGCGCGGGGCGGGCAAGCCGGTGATTGTCGATCCCAAGAGCGCCGACTATTCCATTTATCGCGGGGCCACCCTGGTGACCCCCAACCGCGCCGAACTGGCCCTGGCCGTGGGCCACAGCCCCAGCACGACGGACGGCATCGTGGCCGCGGCCATCACCCTCATGCGCGACCATGGCATCGAGGGTATGCTGGTTACCCGGAGTGAGGAGGGCATGACCCTGGTGCGGGGCGATGGCACCTCCCTCAATGTCCAGGCGGAGGCCAAGGAGGTCTTCGACGTTTCCGGCGCCGGCGACACGGTGGTGTCGGTCATCGCCGCGGCGCTGGCCACCGGGGCGGATATCGCCGATGCGGTGCGCTTGGCCAATGTCGCCGCCGGGTTGGTCGTGGCCAAGGTGGGCACGGCCGTGGTGACGCCGGCCGAGTTGCTGCACGCCCTGGCCGAACAGGACGACCGCCAGAACCTGTCCAAGCTGCTGGGCGGCGCGGAACTGCGGGAGCAGATCGCGCGGTGGCGCCGCCTGGGGCTGAGGGTTGGCTTCACCAATGGCTGTTTCGACCTCATCCATCCCGGCCATGTCCAGTTGCTGGCCGCCGCGCGGGCGACTTGCGACCGCCTGATCGTCGGCCTCAATTCCGACGCCTCGGTGCGTCGCCTGAAAGGGCCCGAGCGTCCCATCCAGGACGAACGGTCGCGCGCCATCGTGCTGGCCGCCTTCGGCTCGGTCGACGCCGTCGCCCTGTTCGAGGACGATACGCCCCTGGCCCTGATCACCGAGATCCTGCCCGACGTGCTGATCAAGGGGGCGGACTACACCATCGACCAAGTGGTGGGTGCCGACGTGGTCCAGGCCAACGGCGGTCGCGTGGCCCTGGTGGAGCTGGTGCCGAACCAGAGCACCACGGGCATCGCCAAGCGTATCCGGGTGACGGGCTGACCTGTCCCCCGGATGGCTTGCTCCGGGCGACCCGGTCCCCTATCAAGACCGTGCCGGCGCCGTCCAGGGAACCGGCACGGATTTTATGGGAAGTGGCAGTCCATGATCATCGTGACCGGCGGCGCCGGCTTCATCGGGTCCAATCTCGTCGCCGGCCTGGAACAGCGGGGCCTGGGCCCGATCGTCGTGGTCGACCGGCTGCGCCAGGGCGACAAGTGGCGCAACATCGCCAAGCGGAACCTGCACGATATCGTGACGCCGGAACAGTTGCCGGAATTCCTGGACCGCCATGGCGACGCGGTGGAGGTCATCTTCCACATGGGCGCCATTTCGGCGACCACGGAAACCGACGCCGACCGGGTGGTGGAGAACAACTTCCGCCTGACGCTGGACCTATGGTCGTGGTGCGCCGCCACGGGCGTGCGCCTGATCTACGCCTCCTCCGCCGCGACCTACGGCGACGGCGCCCAGGGCTTCGACGATAATTCCTCCGCCGAGGCGCTGGCCCGCTTGCGCCCGCTGAACCCCTATGGCTGGTCCAAGCACCTGCTGGACCGCCGCGTGCGCGCCGCGATTGATCAGGGGGATCCCGCGCCGGCGCAGCATGTGGGCCTGAAGTTCTTCAACGTCTATGGCCCCAACGAGTATCACAAGGGCGCCATGCGCTCCGTCCCGGCCAAGCTTTATCCCCAGATCACGGGCGGTGAACCGGCGCGGCTGTTCGCCTCCGACCGGCCGGACTACGCCGATGGCGGCCAGTTGCGCGACTTCATCTGGGTGGGCGACACGGTCGACGTCATGCTGTGGCTCCACGACAACCCGGGCGTCAGCGGCCTGTTCAACCTGGGCACCGGCAAGGCGCGCAGCTGGAACGACCTGGCCCACGCCTTGTTCGCCGCTGCGGGCCAGGAACCACGCATCGACTACATCCCCATGCCCGACCACCTGAAAGGCAAATACCAGTATTACACCCAGGCGGACATGGGCCGCCTACGCGCCGCCGGCTACGACCGTCCCTTCACGGAGCTGGAGGAGGGCATCCGCCGCTACGTCCAGGACCACATGGGGTCGCCGGATCCGTATGTGTGACCGGCCCCGGTCACCGTTCGTTCAGTTCCCCAGCTTCTGCAGCCAGTTGATCACCGCCGCCTCCAGCGCGATGCGGTGATCGGACCAGCCATGGTCGGTGGCGGCGTGGCCGGTGGTGATGCGGTTGCCGCCGTGGGCGCGGATGCCGGCCACCAGGGCGTCGGTATGGCTGGCCAGTCCATCGTCGGATGTCAGCGCCAACAGGGGCGTGCCCGTCAGGCGGGCGGTCAGCGGGGCGGTGGCGAAGGCGTCGGCATGGCTTTCCATTTCCTTGGCCATGCTTTCCGGCGTCACGCCCGCCAGGGATTTGCGGTTGTCGGCCGCCAGCGCCACCAGCTTGTCATGGGGCAGATGGGCGATGACGCCGATGTCACCCATGGAAATCAGAATCAGGCCGGCCAGCGCGCCATCCTTGGCCGCCGTGTGGACGGCGGTCCACGCCCCCATGCTGTGCCCGGCGATGACCAGGCGGTCGGTGGCTATCCCCATGTCCTGGGCATGGGCGGGGTCGCGAAGGTAGGCCAGGGCTGCCGCCGCGTCCTCGGGATTATTGGCGAAGCGGAAGCTGCCGGGGCTGCCCCATGAGCCGCGATAGTTCAGGGTGACCACGTTCCAACCGGCGCGGCGCACCGCCTGGGCCAGATCCAGGTTCTTCTCATTGCCGGGCAGGCCGTGCAGCAGCAGCAGGGTGGGGTGGGGTCCGGCGCCGGATGCCAGATAGGCCACGCCGTTGATCTCCACCGGATGCCCGTTGCGCGCGCCTGTGGGGATGTGCAGCACCGCCATGCGTGCCGGATGCTGGCTGTCGGGCGTGGGGTCGGCGCCGATGGCGGCCGGAATGGCTTGCGTCCCCAGATCGACGGAACCCGCCGGTGCTTTCGCTCCCGCCGGTGTTCCCGTCCAGGCGGATAGCACGCACAGGGCCATGGCCACGGCAACCGAATACCTACGCATGATTGTCCAAATCCCCCCAATTTTCCCGACGCCATCCTGGCGTATCGGCCCCGCCGGGGGAATCGGGAACATCGGGCGTGTCGGCGGATATGGGGAAAAAAGAAGCCGGGGCGACGCGCGCCCCGGCTTGGGGAGATAAGACCCTGGGAACGGGAGGGTTCTCTCAGGGCCATCGGGTAACCCCTGCCGGACCATGAGCGGGCCTCTGCAGGACTTGCCAGATGCGATATGCCGACAGGGTCGGCGAAGCTCGGGCGATGGGGTGAAGGCGAACGGGCGGCACCAAGGCCAGCCTGTCATGCGCCGCAGCGGCGGCACGACATCGTCGGGTGCTTCTTCCCCATCATGGTCGATCGATCCCGTAGGACCGTTCGCTTGGGATAAATAATATTTATATCGCCTCTTGTCGTCAAGCGACTTTTGTTAGCGGTAACAAATTTAAATGGCGTTACATCCGCGGCCGTTGGCGCTACCCCCGTAATCCGTTCGCCAAGCGCACGTCGGTCATGTCGGTCTGACCATCGTTCGGGCTCCACCCCTGTGCCCATTTTCCCCGAGGTCGGCCGGAGCGTCGGTGTTTTTATGCACAGCGGTTTCGCGCACTTGCCCCTATAACGCCCGGATCACCACCTGGATACTGGCGCCCTTCGCCGTCGCGCGCCATGTCTTGACCTGACGGGGCTGGGCCCCCAGCCGGTTTCCGGCATCCGGGGCCGCCCCGAAGCGGAATAAACAGGCCCGAACCAGAATAAACAGGAGTGAACCCTATGAGCACCGCCACTCCCACCCAGGCCCTGGCTCCGCAGCTGGATCCCTATGCCCTGGCCGCCGACCTGTCGGGTAAGCACCTGATCGGCGGCCGTCTGGTGGCATCGGCCTCGGGCAAGACCTTCGACGTCATCAACCCGGCCAAGGGTGATGTCATGGGCCGGGCCGCGTTTGGCGAGGCTGTCGACGTCGATGCCGCCGTGGCCGCCGCCGTCGAGGCCGGCTTGACGTGGAAAGCCATGCCGGCGCGCGAGCGGGGCCGTCTGGTGGCGGAATGCGGCCGTCTGCTGACCGCGCATACGGAAGAACTGGCCCGCCTGGTGGCGCTGGAGACGGGCAAGGCCCTGCGCACGGAAAGCCGGGTCGAGGCCGGCGTGCTGGCCGACGCCTTCACCTTCTATGGTGGCCTGGGCGGTGAACTGAAGGGCGAGACGGTGCCCTTCAATCCCAAGATGCTGACGCTGACGGTGCGGGAGCCCCTGGGTGTGGTGGGCGCCATCATCCCGTGGAACGTGCCCATGATGCTGATGGCGCTGAAGATCGCGCCGGCGCTGGTGGCGGGCAACACGGTGGTGGTGAAGTCGGCGGAAGAGGCGCCGTTCGCCGTGCTGCGCGCCTGCCAGATCATGGCCCAGGTGCTGCCGGTCGGCGTGCTGAACATCCTGTCCGGATTCGGCCCCGAGTGCGGCGCGCCGCTGGTGGCCCATCCCAAGGTGGCCAAGGTCACCTTCACCGGCTCGGTCGAAACCGGCCGCATCGTCAGCCGCACGGCGGCCGATAAGCTGATCCCCGTGACGCTGGAGCTGGGCGGCAAAAGCCCCATGATCGTCATGGGCGATGCCGATCTGGACCAGGCGGTGGCGGGCGCCGTCACCGGCATGCGCTTCACCCGCCAGGGGCAGAGCTGCACCGCCGCCAGCCGCATCTTCGTGCATGACAGCCTGCACGACGCCTTCGTGACGGCGCTGAAGGCCAAGGTGGACGCCATGGTCATGGGCGACCCCCTGGATGAGACGACGGACATCGGCACCATCGTCTCGCCGCGGCAGTTCGACCGCGTCCAGGGCTACATCGCCGAGGGCAAGCGCACCCCCGGCGCCACCGCGCACGAATGCTCCGCCCTGCCCACCGACACCGCCTTGGCCAAGGGCCTGTATGTCCGCCCCGTCATCTTCACCGGCATGACCAACGACAGCCGGTTGGCGCGGGAGGAGATCTTCGGGCCGGTCACCTGCGTCATCCGCTTCACGGACTATGAGGACGTGATCAACCAGGCCAATGACAGCGAGTTCGGCCTGGCCGCCACCATCTGGACCCGTGACCTGAAGACGGCGCTGGACGCCACCCAGCGTCTGCAGGCCGGCCTGGTGCAGGTGAACCAGAACCTGGTGGTGCAGCCCAACCTGTCCTACGGCGGGGTGAAGTCCTCCGGCCTGGGCAAGGAGGCGACCTTGGAGGCCATGCTGGAACACTTCACCCACAAGAAGACCATCATGCTGAACATGGCCTGATACGGCATAAGAACAGGGAGGGTAGGGCCATGGACTTCCGCATGACGGAGGAGCAGTCGGCGTTCCGCGACATGGCGCGGGACTTCGCCGCCGAGCATTTGGCACCACACGCCGCCGAATGGGACGAAAAGGAAATCTTCCCCCTCGACGCGTTGCGCGCCGCCGCCGCCCTGGGCATGGGCGGGCTGTATTGCGGGGAGGAGCATGGCGGCTCCAGCCTCAGCCGCCTGGACGCGGCCTTGTTGTTCGAGGAACTATCCGCCGGCTGCGTCGCCACATCGGCCTTCCTGTCCATCCATAACATGGCGGCGTGGATGATCGATCGTTTCGGAAGCGACGCGATCAGGGCCAGGTACCTGCCTGGCCTTATGACCATGGATCTGGTGGCCAGCTATTGCCTGACGGAGCCAGGATCCGGCTCCGACGCCGCCGCCTTGCGCACCAAGGCGGTGCGCGAGGGCGACCATTATGTGCTGAACGGCTCCAAGGCCTTCATCTCCGGCGCCGGCGTCTCCGACCTCTATGTCGTCATGGTGCGCACCGGCGGTCCGGGCCCCAAGGGCATCTCCGCCCTGGTGGTGGAGAAGGGCACGCCGGGCCTCAGCTTCGGCAAGAAGGAAAGGAAGATGGGCTGGAACTGCCAGCCCACCGCCCAGGTGATCTTCGAGGACTGCCGGGTGCCGGTGGAAAACCGGCTGGGGGAGGAGGGGGCGGGCTTCGGCATCGCCATGAAGGGGCTGGATGGCGGACGCATCAACATCGCCTCCTGCTCCCTGGGCGGGGCGCGGGCCTGCCTGGACCTCGCCACCCGTTACATGGGTGAGCGCGAGGCCTTCGGTCGCAAGCTGGCGGATTTCCAGGCCCTGCAGTTTCGCCTGGCCGACATGGCGACGGAGCTGGAGGCCGCGCGCCTGATGGTGCACCGCGCGGCGGCGGCCCTGGACGCCGGCGATGCGGAGGCGACCACCTGGTGCGCCATGGCCAAGCGCTTCGCCACCGACGTGGGCTTCCAAGTGTGCAACGAGGCGCTGCAGCTGCACGGCGGCTACGGCTACATCCGCGAATACCCGCTGGAACGCTACGTCCGCGACGTCCGGGTGCACCAGATCCTGGAAGGCACCAACGAGATCATGCGTCTGATCATCGCCCGCCGCCTGTTGGCGAAGGGTTGAAGAATAATCATTACGGGAGAGGAACGATCATGAGCCGCATCGCGTTCATCGGCCTGGGCAACATGGGCCTACCCATGGCCCGCAACCTGCTGAAGGCCGGCCACACCGTCGTGGGCTTCGACCTGGCGCCACAGTCGCTGGCCGCCCTGGCCGAGGCGGGCGGTGTCATCGCCGGGTCCGTCGGCGATGCCGCCTCGGGTGCCGAGGTGGTGGTGACCATGCTGCCCGCCGGCCGCCATGTGCGCGGCGTCTATGAGGATGCCGGCAACGTCTTCGATACTGCGGCCCCGGGTGCCCTGCTGATCGATAGTTCCACCATCGATGTCGACAGCGCCCGTGCCGTGGCCGCCGCCGCCGCCGCGCGCGGCTTCGCCATGGTGGATGCCCCCGTTTCCGGTGGCACCGGCGGGGCCGCCGCCGGCACGCTGACCTTCATGGTGGGCGGCAGTGACGAGGCCGTGGAGCGGGTGCGGCCCTATCTGGCGCAGATGGGCAAGACCGTGGTGCACACCGGCGGGCCGGGCACCGGGCAAGCGGCCAAGATCTGCAACAACATGATCCTGGGCATTTCCATGATCGCCGTGTCGGAGGCCTTCGCCCTGGCCGACAAACTGGGCCTGGACCGGCAGAAGCTGTTCGACGTCAGCTCCACCTCCTCCGGCCAGTGCTGGTCGCTGACCAGCTACTGCCCGGTCCCTGGCCCTGTGCCGACCTCCCCCGCCAACCGTGATTACGCCCCCGGCTTCGCCGTCGATATGATGCTGAAGGACCTGAAGCTGGCCCAGGCGGCGGCGGCCTCCGCCGGTGCCGCTACGCCCCTGGGCGCCAACGCCGCGGCCCTATACGCCTTGTTCTCTGCTGCGGGGAATGGGCATTTGGACTTCTCGGCGATCGTGAAGATGTTGGGGGGCGGCAAGTAGGTCCCGCAGGGGGGGCGCCTTGGCGGGACTGCCGCCGGGGCGCCCTTACCGATGGCGCAGGGCCTTCAATTCGGGAATGCGCGTCTGGGAATGGGCGTAGTCTTCCGGGATGCCGATGTCGATGAAGTCGCCGCGCACGGGCACGGCCGCCACCCTCAGCTCCGACAGGCGTGGCTGCAGGAAGTCGGTCTCGATGGAGAACCGTTCCGGCAGGGGCCAGCGGTCCAGCAGCGACCGCCGGAACAGATAGGCGCCGGCGTTGACGGCCCCCGGCCGCCCCGGCGCCTTTTCCCGGAAGCCGGCCAGCCGGCCGTCGATGATGTCCACTAGCCCATAACGCCCGCAGTCGTCCACATGGCAGATGGCCATGGCCATGTCAGTCACCGGGTCGCTCAGCGCCGCTTCCATCCCGTCGGCCGGCAGGTCGAAATAGGTGTCGCCGTTCAGCGCGAAGAAGGTTGCGCTCTTCGTCAGGCGGGCGGCCTGCCAGATGGCCCCGCCGGTGCCCAACGCGTCCTCCTCCACCGCATAGTGGATGGCCATGCCGGCGAAGCTGTCGCCGTAGGTGGCGGTCACCTTGTCGTGCATGTAGCCCACGGCCAGCACGACCCGGGTGAAGCCCTGGTCAGCCAGCTGCTCCAGCTGCCAGGTCAGGAACGGGCGGCCGGCGACGGCGGCCAGCGACTTGGGCAGATCGCTGACCACGGAGCGCAGGCGGGTGCCCAGCCCGCCCGCCAGGATGACCGCTTCGCGCATCATGCCGCCTTGGGGAAGATGCGCTGCTCGATCAGGCCGCAGATCATGTGGCCCAGGGCCTCATGGCCCTCCTGGATGCGCGGCGTGTGGGTGGACGGGATGCGCAGGCAATGATCGCACAGCGCCAGCATGTCGCCGCCGGTGGCACCGGTGAAGCCCACGGTCTTGACACCCCGCTCCTTGCAGGCGGCCAGGGCCCGCACGATGTTCTTGGACCGACCCGAGGTGGAGAGCGCGAAGAACACGTCCCCCTCCCGACCCAGCGCCTCGATTTGGCGAGCGAAGCTGTAGTCGTAGCCGTAATCGTTGCCGATGGCCGTCAGGATGGAGGTGTCGGTGGTCAGGGCGATGGCGGCCAGGCCCGGCCGGTCATAGTTGAAGCGGCTGACCAGTTCGCCCGCCCAGTGCTGCGCGTCGGCGGCGCTGCCGCCGTTGCCGGCGAACAGGATCTTGTTGCCGGCCTGAAGCGCGGCGACGCTCAGGTCCACGACATCTGCGACGCGCTGACACAGGTCGCGGTCTGCCTGCATGGCCTGCAGCACCTGGATGGTGGCGCCCAGTTCCCCTTGGATCGCTTCGATCATCACGCTCTCCACGCTTTCGCCCCTTCGGAAGTGAAATAACAGGCGGACGCCGTGCCGCCGAACTGCTCCAAAGCCTTGATAACCTTCTGCCGGCATTCGGGTGGCGCCAGGAAGAACATAAAACCGCCGCCACCGGCGCCCGACATCTTACCCGCGAAAGCCCCGGCCTCGCGCGCCGCCTGGTCGACGGCGTCGATGTTGGAATTGGAGATGGATTTGGCGCTGCGCTTCTTGGCTTCCCAGCCCGCCTGCAGGGCGCGGCCCAAGGCCGGGACGTCGCCGCGCAGCAGATGCTCCTTCATAGCCACAGCCTCACGCCGCAGGGCGTGCATGGCGTCGATGGAGGCCTGCTGGCCGGTTTCGACGTTGCTAACCTGCTCGGCGATGATGTTGGCGGATTCGCGGGAAACGCCAGTGAAGTACAACACCAGGGACGATTCCAGTTCGCTGATGATCCAGTCCTTGACCCGCAGTGGGTTAACGAGCACCCGGTCTTCGGCATAGAACTCCATGAAATTGAAGCCGCCGAAGGTCGCCGCGTACTGGTCCTGCTTGCCGCCCTTCAGGCCCAGGTCCTTGCGCTCGATGATGTAGGCCAGATGGGCCACGTCATATTCACCCAGCGGCAGGGCGAAAGCTTCCACGAAAGCCTGGACCATGGTCACGACCAGGGTCGAGGACGAGCCCAGGCCGGAACCGGCCACGGCGTCCGAACTGGTGCGCAGCCGCAGTGAAAGGGGGGCGCCACCGAGATAGTCGGCGACGATACGGTTGTACACCGCTTTGTGCAAATCTAGCTTGCCGTCTGGAGGTAGATGCGGCGCCGTGTCGTAGGTCGTCGTCTCGTCCCGATCCAGCGCCTCGAAAACGATCTTGCCGTCACCCGTCATTTCCAGCGTCGCGTATGAGTATTTGGAAATGGTGACGTTCAGGATGGCGCCGGTATGCAGATCGCAATAAGGCGAGACATCCGTGCCACCGCCGGCCAAGCCTAACCGGAGCGGGGCGCGGGCTCTGATCTGTGTGCCGGGTTTCAGATTTATTACGGCGGATGGCATGAATTCTCCTTAATAAAGATAAATCACCATGTAACCTTGGCCCGGCAATATGTAGTCGGGACGAGGCAGCGGCCATCTGCGAAGCCGATCTTTGGCTCCTGGCAACCATGTCACAGCGCCACCGCGCCCCACAGGTGCCATCGGTGATGGCGCAAGGTCAAGCGGGTGCTATGGATAGCGCTCGTCGAGGTGATGTAGAGCCTTGCTTCCCTCCCACCTTGCCGTGTGGTCGCGAGGTGGTCTGGGGGACCGGAGGATGGCGATATCGCTTGAGTGGCCTGGGCCGATATGATTAGTTCCGCAGCAGGATGCTTGCGGTCTTGGGCGTGCCCCTTGCCTGGGAACAGCGGGTGGAGCCGTGAGTTGAAAGGACCGCCTATGCGAATGGGGAACGTTCTTCACCATTAATTTTATTGGCGTCGTGGTTGCGAGACTGCCATATTCCACGCTAATCCGCGTGAACGAGGTACGTAAAATTCTCGTCCATCATTTATTTTTTGTTGACTGGTGCAAATATGACCGAAATTCCTGAGCTGATTTACTGGCGAAAAGGTGAAAAAGAACAGAACTTCGGCGACTCACTCTCATCTATTATATTCGAGAAACTTTTCTATGTGATAACGGATGATAACCAGCCAGTCCGTATTATTGGCAGCTCCATACATGATTGGTTTAGCCCGTCACCTGAAGAGGTAGCCGCCGGGAAGACCGTGGTGTTTTGGGGATGCGGCATCCGTGAACGCGGTGGCCTGTCGGATGCAAACTATCAGAACATAGACGTCCTTACTGTCCGGGGGCCGATTTCCGCCAAGGAATTGCGCCTGGGGCGGGATGTGCCCTTGGGCGATACCGCGCTGGTTATGCCGGCCCTTTATCAGCCTCGTTTACGTGCGGAGTTCCGGGGCAAGTCAGTCTGCATACCCCATTTCCATGATCGGCGGCCGGACGATGAGCTGTTGGCGAAGTCCGGTTGTGATTTGGTCCTGCGGCCCAATATCCGCAATGGCGCCGCAGCCATCTATGACTTCATCGACGCTGTGTACTCCGCCGACTTTGTGCTGAGCGCCTCGTTGCATGGCGCTATTATCGCGGCGGCTTATGGACGTCCCTTCGCCTATGGCAATTTCGGCTCTATTGACTTACCTTTGAAGTGGGAGGATTTCGCTCGTTCGGTTGACATACCCTGCCAATTCTTCGATGAATTGGCGCCGGCGCGTTCCTTTTATCAGGATCAAATAAAGGACTGTATTTCCATCCCGTCCATGTGGCCGGCCTTGGCAAGAGCCCCATTCCTGATACGGTACGAGGCGCTTCTTCAGATCTTGGCTTACGAGGTCAGCCGCTTGAAGACGGGGGAAGCCACCGTCGATCTACGGGACTGCGTGACCACCTTTTCACGTCAGGCGGCACATTTTGACGCCATTTCCCAGAAGGCCTTGGGGCGTGCCAAGGCGCAGGCCGATGCTATCCGCACCCTGCAGACGGAGTTGGAGCGCGCCACGGCCCTAGCCGAGACGAAGGCCGCCGTCGCAAAGGAGCTTGAAGACCGGAGCGAGGAACTTCGCGCCCTGCTGGCCGAGCAGATCAGCATATCCGATCAGAAGGCTAATGCCGACCGGCATGCCTTCCAGCTGATGATTGACGACCTGGGTCAGCGCAAGGCCGAGTTGGAAACCGGAATGGCGGCGCTTCGTGAAAAGCTGGAGGCGAACGATCGAGTCCAGGAGCAGATCCGTATTGAGCTTGATGCCAAGCTGGCTGCAGCCACGAGTAAGGCTCAGGTAGAGATTGAGCAGGCCCGTCAAGAAGCCGCCGCCGCCCAGGCCGGATTCGAGCGGCGTCTTGCACAAATGCAGAAGGAGGCCGGCGACGCGGCGCGTGCTTCCGAAGCATTGGAGCGGCGTCTCGAGCAAGCGCAGCGGGAGGCCCAAGGCCTGAGGCTTGCTTCCGAGGCCGACCGCCTGCGTCATGGCGCGCAGATTGGCGAGTTGGAAGGCGCCTTAAAGAACGAGAATGACGATCTGCGTCAACGCCTCGACGCCGTACGGCACGCGTTGCAACGTCGGGAGTGGGAGGATTCTGACTGCCGCGCCCGCTTAAAGGGTCAAATTGAAATCCTGCGCAAGTCGCTGGAATCCGAACAGGTTGCCTTTGGGCGTCTTAATGTTGATCTTGCCGATACGGTCACCCGCAACAGACGGGAGATGGCTAGGACACGCCAGGAATTGGCGGTGGCGCGGCGCCATGCCCGGTCGTTGTCAGCTAATTTGGCCTTAACTGAGAGCAAACTGCGGCAGTTCACCGCCGATTCCCAACATCGGGGCCTGAGCCAAGCGAAGGCGCATTTCGGACATCTCCGCAGAGCGGCCGCGGATTTGTGGGCGTTCCGAGCGACGGACGTCTGGCGGAACCAGAAAAAGCTAGCGGCACTGGAGGTTTTGGTCCGGCAATCCGGCTTGTTTGATCTGAATTGGTATTTGGTGGCGAACCCGGATGTCCCCGGACTCGGTGTGGATCCACTGCGTCACTATCTGTTGGACGGCCAGACGCGACGTAGCCCCAACCCGATTTTCGACGCGGGCTATTATTTGGCGACCTATGAAGATGTGCGCCAGTCGGGTTTGAATCCCCTAGTTCATTATCTGGTGGAGGGGGCGGCTCGTGGATATGATCCCCATCCTCTGTTCCGCACCGCCCACTATCTATCGCGTCATCCTGAGGCGGTCGCGTCGGGCACGATGCCGTTGGCGCATTATTTATCGAAGGGGGAGGCCGCTGCTGATTGCCATCCTCTATTCGACGACCGATATTATGCCGCGTCTGGCGCCGAGATCAAAGGCTCCGGCCTTCCACCGCTTGTTCATTATCTGACAATCGGTGTTGAACTGCGCCTTAGCCCCAACCCGATTTTCAATGCTGAATGGTATGTTGCCCAATACCCGGATGCAGCCGGTACGGCGCTAGATCCCTTGTCGCATTATCTGGTGGTGGGAGCCGCCGCCGGGTACGATCCACATCCCCTGTTCAGTTGCGCGCATTACGGGCAGGTAAAGCCGGATGTCGCGACCTCTCCGCTGACGCCACTTGAGCATTATTTCCTGCCGGAGAACGCAGCCGGTCCCGCTCCCCACCCGCTGTTCGATGGCGCCTATTACCTCAGCACTAATCCAGACGCGGCCGGCTTCAATCCCCTGGCCCATTATCTTTGGATAGGCGGGCCCGAAGGACGGTCGCCGCATCCGCTGTTCGATAGCGCTTCTTATTTCAATAAGTACCCGGACGCGCGGTCATCGAGCCTAGACCCGCTGTCGCATTATCTGGCCGTAGGTGCTGCGGCAGGCTACGATCCCAATCCACTATTCGATGGCGCTTATTATCTGGCGTCGCATCCAGAAGTTTTGGCATCTAGCCAGAACCCGCTGCTGCATTACTTGAATAAAGCTGGTCAGGCCGGCATCAACCCGCATCCGCTGTTCGATGGCGCCTACTATTTAAGCACCTACCCGGATGTGAGGCAGTCGGGCCTTAATCCATTGGTGCACTATCTTCGCCTGGGGGGCCTCGAAGGCCGCCAGCCTCACCCGTTGTTCGATGGCGCGCACTATCTGGCGACCTATCCTGATGTGGCGCAGGCGGGTTTCAATCCTCTGGCACACTATCTACAGTCGGGTGGGATCGAAGGCCGTCAGGCACACCCGCTGTTCGATGGCGCCTATTATCTGGCGACATACCCGGACGTGGCACAAGCAGGTCTCAACCCGCTGATGCACTATCTGCAGTCCGGCGGGCTCGAAGGCCGTCAACCCCACCCGCTGTTCGATGGCGCGTACTATCTGGCGGCCTATCGGGATGTGGCACAAGCAGGTCTCAACCCGCTGGTGCACTATTTGCGTTTGGGGGGCCTTGAAGGCCGCCAGCCTCACCCGTTGTTCGACGGCGCGCACTATCTGGCGACCTATCCAGATGTGGCACGGGCGGGTATGGTGCCGCTGGTTCACTACATGCAGACGGGCGGGCTCGAAGGCCGCCAGCCGCACCCGTTGTTCGATGGCGCCTATTACTTGGCCACGTACCCGGACGTGGCGCAGGCGGGTTTCAATCCTCTGGCACACTATCTACAGTCGGGTGGGATCGAAGGCCGTCAGGCACACCCGCTGTTCGATGGCGCCTATTATCTGGCGACATACCCGGACGTGGCACAAGCAGGTCTCAACCCGCTGATGCACTATCTGCAGTCCGGCGGGCTCGAAGGTCGTCAACCCCACCCGCTGTTCGATGGCGCGTACTATCTGGCGGCATATCCAGACGTGGCGGAAGCGGGGACCAACCCGCTGGTGCACTATCTGCAGTCCGGTGCGCTTGAGGGCCGCCAGCCTCATGTGCTGTTCGATAGTGCCTACTATCTGAGCACTTATCCAGATGTGATGCAGTCGGGCTTGGATTCGCTGGCGCACTACATGCAGTCGGGTGGGCTTGAGGGACGCAGACCCCATCCGCTGTTCGATGGCCTCTGGTATTTGGGGGCTTATCCAGACGTGCGCGCGGCCGGTGTCCTTCCTCTGGAGCACTATCTACGGCTGGGGGGCCTGGAAGGTCGACAGCCGCATCCGCTGTTCGACGGCGCCTATTATCTGAGCACTTATCCAGATGTGCGTGCGGCCCGCCAAAACCCGTTGGCGCATTACCTCCTGTCCGGCGCTGAGGAGGGCCGCAAGCCCCATCTCCTCTTCGACGGCGCCTACTATCTTAGCCTCTACCTGGATGTGCAGGCGTCGGGGATGAATCCGCTGGTGCATTACATGCAGGCCGGCGGGGTGGAGGGCCGTAAGCCCCATCCATTGTTCGATGGGGCATATTACTTGATGCGTCGTCCAGACGTACGCGCGACGGGGGTGACTCCGCTGATCGACTATCTGTACGCGCCGCCGGAACATACGACCGATCCTAACCCCACTTTCGATACGGCCTACTATCTGGCGAACAATCCAGATGTAATCGCATCGGGAACCAATCCGCTGGTGCATTACCTGACGGTGGGCTTGCCGGCGGGACGCCTGGCTTATCCGCCCGCCGCGCTGCGCCGCCGCTACATCGACGAAGGGTTCAATCCAGATTGGTACGCCATGCGGTACAGCGATGTGGCTCTGTCAGATCTGCATCCGCATGCGCATTATCTGCTGAAGGGATATTCCACGGGCCAGCCGGCGCTAGCGGGTCAACCGGCCCAGGTCCCCATCGCTCAGCAGGAAATGCATTTTCCCAGCGTGGCCGATCCCCTCGTCACCATCGTCATTCCTGTTTACAAGAATGTGGCGGATACGCTGCGCTGCCTGCATTCCATTTGGAAGCAGCATGAAAACACGCGGGTCTCCTATTCGATCGTCCTGGCGGATGACTGTCCAGACGTGCCGACCTTGCCCTTGCTGGAAAACATCACGGGCATCACGGTCATTGAGAATGAGCAGAACCTGGGCTTCCTGCGGAACTGCAACAACGCTGCCCGGGGCCTGACCTCCGAATTCATCGTTTTCCTGAACAACGATACGGTGGTAACGCCCGGCTGGCTTGACAGCATGGTGGCGGTGGCGCAGCACGATCAGGCCATCGCCATGGTTGGCTGCAAGCTTCTGAACGCGGACGGGACTGTGCAGGAAGCTGGTGGCATCATCTTCCGTAATGGCTGGGGCCACCCCTTTGGTCATGGCGATGATCCCTTCAAACCCGAATACAATTATGTCCGGGAGGTTGATGTTGTCACCGGCGCCGCATTCTTGGTGCGCCGCAGCCATTTTGAAGAGGTGGGGATGCTGGACACGGCCTTCGCGCCAGCATTCTATGAAGAATTCGACTTGGCCTTCGCGTTCGCGAATGCGGGCTACAAGGTCATCTATCAGCCGGCCAGCGAGGTTTATCACCTGGGCAGCGCATCGTATGGCGTGGCCTTGCGGAACAAGCTGTCGACCATCAATCACGACAAGTTCTGCCGCAAGTGGACGCATCGCCTGAAGAATCAGGCGGTGGGCAAGGATGATTTGGCCGCAGCACGTGAACGGCAGGCGCCCAATGGCGTCGTGCTGGTCATCGATGATTTCGTGCCGAAATATGACAAGCACGCCGGGGCCTTGACGGTCTTCCAGTACATCCAGATGCTGACGGAAAAAGGGTTCAAGGTTATCTTCCTGCCCGACAACCGTGAGGCGATCCAACCATATACCCGGGTAATGCAGCAATTGGGGATCGAGGTCTTGACGGGCGACTTCGTGCTGGAGGATTGGCTGCGGCAGAACGGCTATCTGATCGACTGGGTCTGGGTGGCCCGGCCGGATGTGGCCAAGAAGTACATCGATATCTTGCGGTGCCTCACCTATGCCCGGGTGATTTATTATACGCATGACCTGCATTTTCTGCGGGAGGCGCGCCATTATGAGGTAGATGGCGATGCCTGGGCGTTGGAGGAAAGCCTTCGGCTGAAACCGCTGGAAACCTGGCTCTGCCAAACGGTGGACTGCGTCACCACACCTAGCAGCGAGGAGGCCAAGATCATCGCGGATCTCGCGCCCGGGCAAAGGATTGAAGTCCTGCCGCCTTATTTCTACAAGCCTGCGGGCGTGGGCGCGCTGGTGTCGACAGATGATATCGAAGAACGTGACACCCTGATTTTCGTTGGGGGATTCGACCACGTTCCCAATGTGGACGCGGCCATACTGTTGGTGCAGGAGGTCATGCCGCTGGTTTGGCAGGAAGTGCCCGAGGCTCGGGTCTGCATCGTCGGCAACAACCCGCCAGCCAGTGTCAAAGCGTTGGCTGGCGACCGGGTGGAGGTGACGGGTTACGTTCCCTATGTCGAACCCTATTATCAGCGCTCGCGCATGTCGGTTAGCCCGTTGCGCTATGGCGCCGGTGTGAAGGGCAAGATAGTGGCCAGCCTAGAGGCGGGCATCCCCGTGGTGACGACCACGATTGGGAATGAGGGCATCAACCTGAAGCCCGAGGTGGAGGCACTGGTTGCTGACGACCCGGCGGATATCGCCAACTGTGTGATTCGTTTGTTCCAGTCGCCTGAATTGACGCGGTCGCTGTCCGAAGCGGGGAAGAAGATTATCGCGGAGCGCTTCTCGGAGGAGCGTGCCTATCAGGCTTTCCTGCTCGCCCTAGGCAAGGTGGAATGCCCTGAAATTCGTAAAATAGCGTGATAATCATGCCTAAGTGGAAAGCGATACTATCGGGTCTTTTCGGCGCGCCTGGCACGCCGACCAAGGTCGATACCTTGCTTGACCGGGATCGGAACAATCTCGACGTCGTCCGCTTGTTCGCGGCGCTGGGGGTCATATTTGGCCATTCCTATGCTCTATTTTCCAATGCTGCGGGTTATAGAGAGCCGTTCGCCGCCCTGACAAAATTCGATAATTTGGGCGGATTGTCGGTAACGCTGTTTTTCTTCATCAGCGGCTTTCTGATCCCTGCCAGCTTCGTCAATTCAAAATCGCCTTTCCGCTATGCCTTGATGCGCGTGGCCCGGCTTTGGCCGGCGGCGACTGCCTGCATGGCGGTCGCGGCGTTCGTGATTGGCCCCTGGGTCAGTACACTAAGCCGGGCGGACTATTTCGCGTCGCCGATGCCGTGGGGATATTTCAGGGACGGGATTAGACTCTACCTGACACCTATCTATTTGCCTGGTGTCTTTGAACATAACCAGTATCCTCGCGTCGTCAATGGATCGATCTGGTCGCTTCCATTGGAACTGACGTGCTATTGCTACGTCTTCGTCCTGGGCTTGGTTGGTGCCTTCAGTTCCCGGGCACGAACTAACCTGCTGTGTCTGATCCTGATCGTTATCCACTTCACCTTTCCCCAGAAGTTATTCTATTTTGTGACTGATGATGACAGCACCATCAGGCTGGCGGCGGCCTTTCTCACCGGCACGTTCTTCTATGCGAACCGAAAAGTAATCCCGGTGGATTGGCGGGCGTTGCCGATTTTGTTCGCCGCTTGGTGGATGAGTCGCGCTACGCCGCTGTCGATGTATTTATTCTACCTATTCTGGTTTTATGCAGCGGTAGTGGCGGCCTGTTCGCGCTCTATCAAGGCCGCAGTGCGTCTGCCCGGTGACTATTCATACGGAGTTTATCTGTACGGCTTTTTGACACAGCAGACCCTGAACCACTTTTATCCCAAGCTGCCTGTCTTCACCGGTATGCTGCTGTCGATGGCGATGGCGCTTCTGCTGGGAGGGCTATCGTACCATTTGCTGGAACATCCGGTGATGGGGGGGCTCGTTGGCTGGTTCGTGTGGGAGCCGGTTGGCATGAACGAGGCGCACAGATGCTGGACCTTGTGGGATCTTTCTCCAAGGCGCGGCCCCTGAAGCGCGACGAGCCTGTCGCCTAAAGAGGTGTGGATGTAAAGAGGTGTAGATGGCGTGAAGGGGCCATCTGTGACAGAAGCGTTTTGCGGCGCTGGCGCGTGCCGCCGATATGCTTGTCTTGGCTGGATCCGGCAAGTATGGTCCAGTCGTCATGGGGACTACACTGGCGCCGTTGGCCTCTTCGCCGGAGCGAACCGCCGGGCTTCGGGCCTTTGGGATTTGCGATGGGTGGCCGGGAATGTGCGCGCTTGAACTAAGGGGCGAAAAAGGTCTTAGCCGTAAGGATTTGCGGGTCCATCGCTTCGCGCTTGTGTCCGGGGTCGGCTGGTGCATCGATTTGGGAATGATGAGCGGCTTGGTGGCGCTGTGCATTCCGACGTTCTTCGCCAACCTGGTTGGCGCGTCGCTGGCCATCAGCTTTGTTTTCCTGGTTTCTCAACGTCGCATTTTCATACATGACGGGCATGTCCTTGGCCGTCAGTTCCTGTACTACTGCCTATGGCAGGCTGCAGCGGTTCCGTTGGCGTCGTTGGCCATCGCCAGTTTGGCGCCCCTTATCGAGGCGACCGGCCTATTGCAGTTGCTGCCCATCCATGGACGGGTTATCGCCCCGGTGATCGCCAAGGCGCTTGTTACACCGGTCACATTGTACAGCAACTATTTATTCATGAGCTGGTTGCTGGAACGTAGATTGGCTTGGTATTGAAGGATGCTTGTGAGTGAATTTGTGGAGGTCCTGTTTTATGTCTGACAAAATTCTTTTGTTTATTCCCATGTATAATTGCGCTCCGCAGATTCCGCGCGTTCTCAATCAACTCCGTGATCCAGAGGTGGCTCGGCATTTCAGTGGAGTGATCTGCGTCGACAATCAATCGACGGACGATACCCTGGCCCAGGCTCGAGCGGCGCTGGCGATGGTCCCGGTCGCCCACCGGATTCTTTTGCGGAATGACGGCAATTATGGGTTGGGTGGCTCCCACAAGGTTGCCATTCAGTATGCCCTTACCCATGGCTACAGCCATCTCGTCGTGCTGCATGGTGATGACCAGGGGCATGTGGGCGACTTGGTTCCCCACTTGCGGGACGGCAGTTACCGGACGGTTGATTGCTTGTTGGGTGCCCGTTTCATGAAGGGGGCGCGCCTACAAGGCTATTCGCCACTGCGTACCGTCGCCAACATCGTGTTCAACGGCCTTTTTTCGCTGGTGACCGGCAACAGGCTCTACGACCTCGGTTCCGGCCTGAACCTTTACAAGGTGTCCATCTTCAAGGATGGTTTCCACCTCAAATATGCGGACGATCTGACCTTCAATTACTATCTGCTGATCGGCAGTTGCCAGTTGGGAGTCAGCCTGCGGTTCTTCCCACTCGCTTGGCGGGAGGATGACCAGATTTCCAATGCCAAGCTGTTTCGACAGGGCCGCCGGATGCTGCTCATGCTTTATCATCGATTGACCTCTCCGCAGGCCTTCCTGGCGGGTGAACATCGGGCGGTGGCGCGGGATGGCTATCCGTCGACGATTGTCGATCGGTGGAACGATGCCGCACGTTATGAAGCCGTCTAGCTTTAGCGCCCGGCAAGGGTGGCTTATCGTTCTGCTGCCACCTGCGGCCTTGGCCGCCTATCTCATCGTCTCGCCGCAATCTTTGGATGCGCAGTCGGTGGAGGTGGGAAGCGGTTGGTTGATTTTGGCTATTTTCCTTTATGCCCTTGCGCATGTCGTCCGGGCATTGCGCCTGGCTATCATCGCGGCACCGGTCATTGGAGGATCGGCGCGGACCATGTTCCTGTTGCACTTCCAGGTGACGCCGGTCTCTTTCTCGCTGCCGTTCAAGTTGGGGGATATCTATCGGTTGCAGCAGCTGGGGGGGCCCGCTGGCGAATGGGCGCGGGCTTTGCTTGTCATTCTGGTGGAGCGCATGATGGACGCCTTCGTCCTGTCTGCGCTTTGCCTGGCGCTGTTCGTGCGCGACAGTACGTTCCCGCCCAACTTGCTGATGATCGCCGTGGTCCTCTCCACCGCGATTGTTTTAGCCATGCTGGTGTTAGTGGCGGCCGGCCCGACCCTGACAAGCCTGCAGAAATATCTGTTCCGTTATCATATTTCCCAGAATGCCCGGATCGCCCTGCGCATAATCGTCTCCTCCCGGCGGGCGATGATCGTAGCGACAGGGGCGTTGCGCGGCAATTTGCTGCTGCTGATATTGCTGTCGATTGCCATCTGGTGTTGTGAGTGGGGATGTCTCGCGTCCCTGGTGAGCGAGATGAACGGCAAGGGCGGAGCCATCCTGATCAATGTCATCGCGATGGCCCTGTCATCCGGCGACGCGGTACTGCTGCCGCAAACCCCTGGGCGCCTGTATCTGTTGGTTGCGCTGGCTGTTATGGCGCTGACTTGGCCAGTGGCGACATATTTCTATCTGAAACGTCTCAAAGCATCCCCGCGGCGGCTCACGGCCACGGGCGTTCCGCCGCTTTCCGTGGTGCGTTTGCCGCGTCGCGTCCGCTTCAACGTTCCTCGGGCCAAATCATCATGAGTTACACGCTAACGATCATATACGATGACCGTCAGGCGCCGCCCGCCGAAATCGAGGGCATCATCGGCGCGGTTCGCTATTCCGACATTCTTCGGCGGCGCACCACGCTGGGGCAGGAGGTGCTGAAGATCGCGGAAAAGGGCGGGGCGTTCGATTTCTTCCACTTGGTAGATGATCGCGATGCCATCTTCCTTAGCGAGCTGGTCGAGGCCAGCCCCTATGAACGGCTCTTCCTACGGCTGCCATCCTGCCTTATGCCCATCCGTCAAGCCGTTCTGAGTGATTTCATTGCCCAGGCGGAGTTTGCCCCCGGAACGATCTTTCTGGCGCCACTGATGGAGGGCGAGGCCGCCAGCCTTTTGACGGCCAAGGACTTGATGCCCGTTCTGCGGCAACATGGCCCGACAACGGTCAGGGACTATCTGCTGGGCCTGTCGCGCAGCGCGGTGGTCATGGATAACCCCTTTGGCTTCGTGGATCTCCGCCAAGCTGGTGATTTCCTGTCCTTCATGAGCGGGGCCACCGAGACACGGGCGTTCAACTCCAACTACATTGAGCGGCGCTCCCTGCGCAAGAGCTCGACCGACCGCCACAAGATGGCGGCCGAATATGGCTTCTTCCATGTGGTGCCCGAGGCTCTGAAGCCATTCCTGCTGGCGACCTACGATTTCAAGGACGATGGTGAACGCGCAAGCTACGCTATGGAGCGCCTCGCCATTCCCGACGCCGCGCTGCAACTGATCCACCACGCCTTCGATCAATCGTCCTTCGCGACCTTGTTGGAAAGGTTCATTGATTTCATTGATGCCCGCCCTCGCCGCGATGCCGGGGTGGATGCTGTCCGGGCGAACGCGCGCGACGCCATCCTGGGCAAGATGAACCGGCGCCTGAAAGATTTCCTCGCCTTGTCGGAAGGACGCCGGCTCAATGAAATTCTGCTGGCGTGCGGGCCCTGTGGCGGTTTGGAAGAGATGGCCGTTCGCGCGGGCGCGTTGATCGAAAAGGCGATCGCCCGCGACACATCCGCCGGTCTGGTTATTGGCCACGGGGATGCCTGCTTTTCCAACATCTTGTTCGATCGGCGCACCGGCCTGATGCGGCTGATTGATCCGCGGGGTGCCCGCACCTTGGACGAGGGGTGGATGCACCCAGCCTATGATTTGGCCAAGTTCAGCCATTCCATCCTCGGTGGCTATGATTTCGTGAACAACGATCTGTTTGATTGCCAGCTTGGCGCTGGCCTGGGGTTGGGCCTTGCCCTGAAGGACGGCGGACCGCCGCCGGATCTGCAGGAGCAGTTCACGCGGATGCTGGATGAGCGGGCGCTGGCTGGGGGCGTTGATCGTTCGATCGTCCGATCCTATGAACTGTCGCTTTTCATGTCGATGCTTCCCCTGCACGTCGACCATCCGCGCAAACTGGCTGGCTTCGCCCTGATCGCCGCCTCCCTTATTTGCGACCTTGAAAGAGAAAAATGATCTCTGAGAAGAATGTGCTGGTGGTCGACATTGATGGGACGCTGTGTCCCATCAAATTGGCCGGGCAAAGCTATCAAGATGTTCCGCCTGAACCGTTGATGGTGGAGAGGCTGCGGCAGCTGGCGGCGGAGGGATGGCGCATCATCCTGCATTCGGCTCGGGGAATGCGGACCTTCCAGGGCAACACGGGTGAAATCAACCGCGCCCATCTGCCTGTGCTCCTCGACTGGCTCACGGTTCATCAGGTGCCTTTCCATGAAATTCACATGGGGAAGCCCTGGCCGGGCGAGAATGGTTTTTACATTGATGACCGGGCGGTGCGCCCGCGTGAGTTCCTGGAGATGTCGTTCGAAGAACTGGACGCCATCTGCGTCCGTGATCGTGTCGCTCGTCATGAAGAAGGTGCCGAATGTCAGGAGTGATGGCCATAACGATGGCTGGCTTCGGCTCACGCTTCGCCAAAGCGGGCTACAAGCTTCCGAAATATCGTATCGAGGTATTCGGGCGGCCGCTTTTCGACTGGTCATTGATGTCGCTCAGCGCGTTTCAGCAAGCTGGTTGGACGTTTTCTTTCGCGGTCCGGGCGGAAGATGATGCCCGGCATTTCATTGAGGAACGGTGCCACGCCTTGGGGCTCCCTATCGGCCATTTCCTGAACCTTGACTCGCCAACGGATGGACAGGCTACCACGGGTCGACTGCTGGCAGAGATGGCCGCTCCAGATCAGCCGTTCGCGATCTTCAACATCGACACTTTCGTGCGGCCGGGCAGCATGGCGCCACAGGCGATATCGTCGGATTGCGGTGGATGGGTACCCTGTTTCCCCGGCGAAGGAGACAAGTGGTCCTTTGTCCGCGTGAACGAAAGCGGGGTGGCGGTTGAGCTGCGTGAAAAAGTCCGCATTTCACCGCACGCCACCGTGGGATTTTATTGGTTCAAGTCGGCTGAACTATATCTGCGCGCCTACCGTCGGTTTTTTGCCCAGGGTGGTGAGGAAATGGGTGAGCGCTATGTTGCGCCGATGTACAATCAACTGATTGCGGATGGCCAGATCGTGCGCTTACAGATGCTGGAAGTGGGGGATGTTGGCCAACTGGGTACGCCCGAGCAAGTCGCCGACTTTGAACGGATGCCGCCGCCGGCGGCTGTACCTTATATTGCGTCTTGAATACGCGATGATGTCGACTGCGGTGTGAGGGAGATGGCTGTGGGGGATAAGATCTGTCCGCTGGATCTGGTGGACGGCCAGTCCGTCAAGCAGTTTTATGATCTTGATGAATCCACCCGCGTCGCGCTGACGGAAGCGGCCATCGCTGAGGGACGGACCCTCATGCTTAGATGGCGATCCCTACTCGCCGAGAGCACTTGTGGCTGGACGCCGCGGGCGGCGGCGGCGGGGCAGCTGCTAAGCGGTTGCCGGTCAGTGGCTGACCTCGGATGCGGGACCATGAGTTTGGAACGGTTCCTTGCCCCCGGGACGCGGTATCAGCCGATAGATGTTGTTGCACGGGATGAACGTACCATCGTCCTGGATGTCAATGCTCCCGATATGGTGGGTTTCCCGGTTGCTGACGGGGTGGCCGGCCTTGGTCTGTTGGAATATGTCCATGATGTGCCCAATTTGCTTGACCAGTGTGCCCGCACCTACGCTACTGCCGTGTTCTCTTACAATGTGACGGATGCCCGGGATCCTTTGTCCAATCGCTTGGCGCACGCTTGGGTCAATTCCTTTACTCAGGCTGAACTGGAGAGTTTGTTCGTTGCCGCTGCTTATGTCATAGAGGTGCGCGAGGTGATCGATGATCGCCAAGTGATGTGGCTGTTACGGCACTCTATTACTTAGCTAGATATCGTTATGAGTTCTTCCGCGGGTTTAACCGTGCTGATTGGGATGTATTAAGACATGGCATTTGACGGCTACCGAATTGATGAGCCTATTGACCGGCGCGTCGTCTTTAAATCACTCTTGCGCAGATGGATTGTCAATCCGCGCTTTGCTCTGGCTGTCTTTGGAATCCTGTCCCTTGCCTATATGTCCGTTCCGGGACTTTACATGGATGCGGTAAACCCGGATTACTTGGCATTCGTGCCCTCTAAACCTGGTGGCTTTATTCCGGCATGGCTTTATCCTGACAATATTCTTTTTCCTGATTTTCGGCACCCTCTCCTAGCATCCCTGTATGGCGGAGCGACGCCGGGCTATATTGCCATGGTCTTCTTTGGGATCTTCGGGCATGGCCTGGCGTCATTGCGCCTTTTGCACATTTGCTATGGCCTGGCTATTCTTTCCCTAGTGTATCTGCTCTTGCGCTCGTCAACTGGACGCTTGGGCCTAGCGGTTGTGGCGATTTTGATTCTTGGCACCGACCCCTCATTTATATTCGCTTGGCGCACCCAGTATTATCTTCAGATATTTCCCCTCCTTTTTTTCATCCCAGCACTTTTCTTGTTGTCACGGACCCTGATTCAACAGCGGGATGAAAGCAAGGTGATGTGGGGTCGCTTTCTCCTAGCGGGTTTCCTGGCTGGATTCAGTGCCTGGAGTTACTTCATATATGCTTTCTACACGGGTGCCATTCTCGCCGTCCTGGTTTTCCTTTTGTGGTCGCGGCGCACCGTCATGTGGAAGGCGGCCCTTTGCTTTCTTTTAGGTGCAGCTTTGGGTGAGTCTCCCTTTATTTACGCCCATCTCTCCATTCCCTTACAGGTGGGTATTGCCGGCTATATTGAAGATCTCCGGTATCTCCAAAGCGGTTATGGCGTTCTGAATGGCCAAGCCGACACGATCTTTCAGCGCTTCAGTCATGTGCTAGACTTATGGTTTTCTGTGTCTGGCGGTCTGCCGCTAGAAAGGGTAATGTATGGGGAAGAAATGTCGCGCATGATGGATGCGGATTTTCTTGCGCGCCGTACCCCTAATTATGGTCCATGGGTGATCGCGGCTTTCCTTGGCGTGATAGCGGTCCTTGCGGCGGCGCTGAAGTTTTCCTCTGCCGCGCGTGCCCGCGTGCTTCAGTCGCCCAAGGGGCGGCGGTCGGTTTACCTGCTCATTATGATCGTAGCGGTCATGATCGCGCACTTCATCTTCGGCATGGTGATGGGGCGCCCACTGAAGTATCAGCACTATGCGATGTTGCTGATTCTGATGGATATCGGCGCCTTTACCGCCCTTGCGATCATTCTTTCCATCTGTTCGCCGGTGTGGCGTATTCGCTGGCCGCTTGCAGGAATCTGTGGGTTCGTTATTCTTGTGAATGTCGTCCATACTTATGGTATCTACGAGCATCTACAGAAGACAGGCGGCCGGGCCGAGTATACCGATGTTATTAATCGCGTCGGTGAATATGTCCAGGAACTGCCGCAGGATGCCATCGTCGCCTTCCCTCAGTGGGGCTACTGGATGGGTGCCTTGATCATCGCAGGGGCGGATCGCGAGGTTTGGGAAGCCACCACTGTGGACGCGCTGATCAAGCGCATTAACGAAAGCCCCTTCCGGCACAGAAACTTTTACATCCTCGTTAGTGCCAATGATCCGACGGCTTTGGATAGGATCGCGGCGGCTACCGGGCTTACCTTGACAGGGACGCGCGTGTTCAGTGATCGGGCCGCTGTGCCCCAGGCGATTGTCGGATCGTTTAAGGGGGGGCCGAACTGACGCGTGCTTGAGCCCATTTGAGGGAGCGCCGGCTTTGTCGGCGACATTCTCCAGTCGCCCGTGAATAATCGCTAAGCCCCTGATGAGGCGGCGGTTTCGGCGCCCGGTCAGTAATCGGATTTGCAGGAAAGCGGGGGCTCGACCTCCGCTTTCTTGCGATTTGGGGATCCCCTTTTGGGCCGTTTCGTGATTCGATTCCCCCTGTGAACAGCGGTGGGAACAGGCCATGTCACGACCACGGGATACCCGTCAGAAAGACCTTCTGCGTCCAGCCCTGGACCAGATCATCGACCTGAAGCATCCACTGGGTAAGACCGGACGTAAGCGTCCGGCCTTGGCCGTGTTGCGCCTTTGACGATGGCTGCGGAAGCTTGGCCGTCGGGATTCCTTCTGGAGGGGTCCAGAAGGAGGGAACGTGGCGGGGGCGACACTGCTGGCGCGTCGGCGGGTCACGTCCCCCCGGGTGGTGTAGCAGGCGCTGGCGCCGGGGCAGCCCTGTAGGACGGCGTAGCCGGCCGGAAGGGCTGCCCCGGCGGGCGGTCATCGTGGGGTCTTCGGTAAAGTCTGGTCACCACAACTATCCCCAACCGAGGGAGACCACGATGACCGACGAGATGATGGCACTGCGCAGCATGCTGGAAAAGGGCGCAGACGCTGATGTGCTGAGACAGATGATCGGCTTTGCCGCTGAGCGGCTGATGGAGTTGGAGGTCCATGCCCTGACCGGGGCAGCGCCGGGGGAACGGTCGCCCGACCGCCTGGTCCAGCGCAACGGTTACCGCGACCGCGACTGGGAAACCAGGGCCGGCACGGTGGAACTGCACATCCCCAAGCTGCGCAAGGGCAGCTACTTCCCAGATTTCCTGGAACCCCGCCGCATGGCGGAGAAGGCGCTGACCGCCGTGATCCAGGAGGCCTACATCCAGGGTGTCTCCACCCGCGCCGTGGACGACCTGGTCCAGGCCATGGGCATGACCGGCATCTCAAAGAGCCAGGTCAGCCGGCTGTGCGAGGAGATCGATGGCCGGGTGAAGACCTTCCTGGAACGGCCGCTGGAAGGCGACTGGCCCTACCTGTGGATCGACGCCACCTATGTGAAGGTCCGCCAGAACGGCCGGATCGTCTCCGTCGCCGTCACCATCGCCGTGGCGGTCAACACCAACGGCCGGCGTGACCCGAAGGGCAGCGCGGAGCAGCAAGATCCTGGGCATGGACATCGGCACCTCCGAGGCCGAGACCTTCTGGGTGGAGTTCCTGCGCAAGCTCAAGCGCCGCGGCCTGGGTGGCGTCAAGCTGATCATCTCCGACGCCCATGAAGGCATCAAGGCCGCCGTCGCTCGTGTGTTCCGCGCCACTTGGCAGCGTTGCCGCGTCCACTTTATGCGCAACGCCCTGGCCTGAGCCTTCTCCGAATTGGTGGACACCTTCGCTAAGCTCGGCGACGAGCCAGGAGGTTTCCCATGACGACAGCCCGCCGTTCGTTCACGGATGAATTCAAACAAGAGGCCGTGGCGCTGCTTGAGAGCAGCGGCCGACCGCTGGAGCACATTGCCCGGGAGCTGGGCATCCAGCCATCGATGCTGCGGAATTGGCGCCGCCGTGTGGATCGGCCTGGGCAGGCGCCGCAGGTCCCCAAACAGCAGGCGGTGCCTGCCCAGGCCGTCGCCGATCCGGCCGCTGAGATTGCCCGGCTGCGCCGCGAGAATGAACGCTTGAGAATGGAACGGGAGATTCTAAAAAAAACGCTCTCCATTCTCTCGGAGCCCCTGAAATGAGGTTCCAGATCATCGAAGATTGCCAACATGA
This sequence comes from Nitrospirillum karajorum, assembly GCF_036348415.1. Taxonomy (NCBI): domain Bacteria; kingdom Pseudomonadati; phylum Pseudomonadota; class Alphaproteobacteria; order Rhodospirillales; family Azospirillaceae; genus Nitrospirillum; species Nitrospirillum karajorum. The sequence goes on along the minus strand of NZ_JAZBQB010000002.1, from coordinate 1,076,609 downwards.
CTACCCGGTCCGGGTGCTTTGCTCGGCCTTGGGCGTATCGCCGTCTGGATATTACGCTTGGCGGCAGCGGCCGGAAAGTAACCGTGCGGTGGCTAACCAACATCTACTGGCGGATATTCGTCGCATTCATGACCACCATCGGGGACGGTACGGCGTGCCGCGCATCCACGCCACCCTGCGAGCCGAGGGCCACGCCGTCAGCCGGGGCCGCGTTGAGCGGCTGATGCACCGCCACGGTATCAAGGCCAAGAAGTCTAAACCGTTCCGGGTGTGCACCACCGACAGCAAGCATGACTTGCCCATCGCTCCCAACCGCCTGGACCGCGACTTCGCCGCCGCCGCGCCCAATCAGGTCTGGGTGACCGACATCACCTATGGTGCGCCTCGTCCCGGATGGTCCGGGGTGCATATGACTGGAATGCCAAGGAGAAAGGAGGAATTGAACGAACGCCGTGCCCTCTGCTGTGAGGGGGCATGAGCCCAAGCGGCGGTGACCTGTCGTCAACTGGCAGGGTGACGTAGCCCGCAGGAAAAGGGGATTGAGGCGAAGCCGTTACGCCGAGATGGTTCCCGAGGCTGAAGTGCTGGAAGGTTGAGGAACACGAACCGGTTAAACCGCATCCGAGGGCTGAAATGTCGCCTTCGCCTACACGGCTTAACAGGCGGAATGCCGATGGTGCCGTCGGACACGTAAGCCGGCGGCATCCGAACTCGGGCGCAGATGTAAGGCGCCCCGAGGGGACCATGGGGAGAACGCAGCCAGACCATGGATCGGTGTCGACTTGCGGGACGCAAGGACAAGGACTGCGACCGGCAACCTCCCCAGCGCGTGAACGTCCAGCATATGAACGAGGGAAGGCGTGATGGAATGCCAAGGGAGTTGGCCCCGATGCCCATCACGCTGGCGGAGTCCTCGTAGTAGTCCGCGACAGGGAAAGCCTGTCACATGGCGAAGGAGGACAGTTCAACCGGCTTGGCGCGCAAACTACCTGACCCAACGAGGTGAAGACCTTTGATAATCAGCGAAATGCAGCACAAGCTCGCGACATGGGCCGAGAGCGACCCGAACCGCCGGTTCGATCGTCTCCTCCGGCTCGTGGCCGATGGGGAATGGCTTGCCGAAGCCGCCCGGATCGTCCTGGCGTCGAGTGGCGCCAAGACACCGGGCATTGACGGAATGGACAAGCGGTGGATGCAGGCTGAACTGGGGGAACACCTGGCCAGCCTGCGAACGGACCTGCTGTCGGGGGACTACCGCCCACAGCCGGTCAAGCGACTCTATATTCCCAAAGCCAACGGCAAGACACGACCACTGGGTATTCCGACCCTGAGGGACCGCATCGTCCAACGCGCGATGCTGATGGCCATGGAGCCGATCTGGGAAAGCGACTTCCATCGCCTCTCCTACGGCTTCAGACCGGAACGCAGCGTACATCACGCCGTCCGGACGTGAAGCTCCAGTTGCAGGATGGGGACGCCGGAACGAGGGGACGCTGGATCGTCGAAGGCGATCTGGCGAGCTACTTCGACACGGTTCACCACCGGCTTCTGCTTCACTGCGTCCGGCGGCGCATTCGGGATGATCGGTTCATCGATCTGCTCTGGCGTCTCCTGAAGGCGGGCCACGTTGACCGTGGCCTGTTCGTGGCGTCGAGCGAAGGGGTTCCGCAAGGCGGCGTGTTGTCGCCGCTCCTGTCCAACATCATGCTCCATGAGTTTGATGTGTGGCTGGAGGCGAAATACCTGAGCGCGAAAGCCCGCAAGGACCGCTGGGCCTGGAACTTCGGCATTCAGCAGGGGCGCCCCATCACGGTTCGAGAGAACCGGCAATGGAAGCCCGCTGTCGCCTACTGCCGCTATGCCGATGACTTCGTCGTCATCGTCAAAGGGACAAGGGCGCAAGCCGAAGCCATCCGCGAGGAATGCCGGGCCTTCCTGGAAGGTCGCCTGAAGCTGACGTTGAATATGGGCAAAACCCATGTCACCCACGTCGACGACGGGTTCGTCTTCCTCGGGCACCGGATCATTCGCAAGCGGGGGTCGAACGGGGGTATGTCCGTGGTCACCACCATACCCAAGGAGAAAGCCAAGACCTTCGCCCGTCGTCTGGTCGAGGCCCTCTCCGGCAATCATGATGTTGCCGCGGTGGACATGATCGACAGCCTGAACCGCCAACTGGTGGGATGGGCCGCGTTCTACAAGTTCACCGACTTCACGGCGCGCACGTTCCGGCGCATCGACACCGTCGTGTTCTGGAAAATGGCGCACTGGCTGGCGCGGAAATATCGCTCCCGCATCAAGCCATTGATGCGGAAATGGTACCACGCTCCAGCCACCGGCCAGGCGAAGACTTGGCTGGTCTATGGCCGAAGCAATCGGGGAAATCCCGTCGGCAAGGCGTTGCGTCGACTGGTCTCCAGCCAGAAGGCGCAGTTCCGGTGGCGGAACCCGGAGCGAAATCCCTACATCTTCAGGGACGAACTCCGAAACACCGTCACCTCCCGCTATCATGATGTCGCCATGGCCCTGCGCCAAGGTTGAAGGGAGAGCCGTATGCGCTGAAAGGTGCACGTACGGTTCGGGGAGGGGAAGCGCCCCAGCGCTTCCTACTCCACTGCCGACCGACGAGGGCTGGCTCTACCTCGCCGTCGTCCTCGATCTGTTCACCCGCAAAGCCATCGGATGGGCCATGCGCGATCATATGCGCACCGAATTACCCCTGGCCGCCCTCACCATGGCCATTCAGCGTCAACGACCGGCCAAAGGCCTCTTGCATCATTCTGATCGCGGCAGCCAATATGTCTCCGGTGTCTATCGCAAGGCCTTGGAAAAACACAGTATCACCCAATCCATGAGCCGCAAGGCCAACTGCTGGGACAACGCCCCAATGGAAAGCTTCTTCGGCACCCTCAAGGACGAACTCGTCCACCAGACCCACTACACAACCCGCGATGCCGCCAAACGTGACCTGTTCGCCTACATCGAAGGATACTATAACCGGCAGCGCATCCACTCCACTCTCGGATACATCACCACGGAACAGGCCGAGCGAAAGGCCGCATAACCAGGTGTCCACTTAAGCGGGGGAAGGTCACCTCCTGCCATCTTCAGCCAGCGGCATCACGGATGAAAGGCTGCCCTCGCCGGAGGGGTACGGTGGCCCAGGCCACCGGCGCCCTCAGCACCAAGGACTTGGCGCGGGTGGCGGTGGACACCACCGTCCAGCCCAAGGCCATCGCCCACCCCACCGACGCCCGCCTGACCCACAAGGCCATCGAGAAGCTGGTCGGCTTCGCCAAGGACAACGGCATCACGCTGCGCCAGAGCTATCTGCGCGTGGCCAAGAAGGCCGCCATCATGGTCGGCCGCTACACCCACGCCCACCAGCACAAGCGGGCCAATCGCCAACTGAAGTTCCTGCGCACCCGCCTGGGCCGCCTCATCCGCGACATCAACCGCAAGATCGCCGCAAAGGGGGACGCCGAGGCTCCGGCCCTCCTGGCCCGCTACGGGCCCTTACGCGACCTGGCCATCAAGATCAGCATGCAGACCCAGCGCCAGCGCGGGCAGAAGGTCTATTCCCTCCACGCCCCCGAGGTCGAATGCATCGGCAAGGGCAAGGCCCGCGCCCCCTACGAGTTCGGTTGCAAGGTCAGCGTCGCCGTCCCCATCACCAAGCCCAAGGGAGGGCTTTTTGTCCTCCATGCCCAGGCTCGCCACGGCAATCCCTTCGACGGACACACCCTCGCCAAGGCCGTCGCCGGCATCAAGGCCAACACCGGGCGCGATCCAGACCGGGTCCACGTCGACTGTCAGTGGCGGATGAATATTCCCCAGAAGTGGCGCCTGAATTTCCCCCAGTTTCGCTGACCGGCGAGGTCCCGGGGGGCATGCCCCCCGGGACCTCGCGGCCGCTGGTCACCCAGACTGTCCTCGCAGGAGCGAGGGAGGGGACTGGTGGTCACACTTGGGGAACTCGTCATGATCCTGGAACTCGCCCGTGAGGGGCAGACCGTCTCCGCCATCGCCCGGCAGACCGGCCTGGACCGCAAGACCGTCCGTCGCTACATCGCCCGGGGGCTGGAGCCGCCCCGCTATACCCCCCGGCCGCCCAAGCCCACGGTGGTTGGGCCCTATGAAGCCTACCTGCGCCAGCGGGTGATCGCGGTGCCCGGGCTGAGCGCCTGCCGTCTGCTGCGGGAGATCCAGGCCTTGGGCTATCCCGGCGGCTATACGGCGGTGAAGAACTTCCTGCGCACCGTGCGACCGGCGGCAGCCAAGGGCTATGAGCAGCGGTTCGAGACGCCGCCAGGGCATCAGGCCCAGGTGGACTTCGCCCACTTCAAGACCAGCTTCACGGATGAGCCCGGCGCGGAACGGGTGGTGCGGCTGTTCTCCCTGGTGCTGGGCCACAGCCGCATGCTGTGGGCACGCTTCGTCGCCCGCCAGGACCTGGCCACCGTGCTGAGGTGCCATATCGCCGCCTTCCAGGCCCTGGGCGGCGTGCCCGCCCGCATCCTCTACGACCGCATGAAGACCGCCGTGCTGGGCGAAGCGGTGGAGGATGACGGCGCCGATGGCAGCATCGCCTACAACGCTCGCCTGCTGGACTTGGCCACCCATTACGGCTTCCTGCCCAAGGCCTGCAAACCCTACCGCCCCAAAACCAAGGGCAAGGTCGAGCGGCCCTTCCGCTACATCCGCCAGGACTTCTTCCTGGGACGCACCTTCCGCAACCTCGATGACCTCAACGGCCAATTGCGCCAATGGCTGGATCAGGTCGCCAACATCCGCCGCCACGCCACCAGCCCGTTCCCGCAATCCCTTATGCCACCGTGCTGTCCCTGGAACGCCGCATCACCAAGGACGGCATGGTATCCGTCGGCGGCAACCTCTATTCCGTCCCCGACAGCACCCGGCGCCGCGCCGTCGAAGTGCAACTCACCGCCGACCAGGTCCACATCCTGGAGGAAGGCCGCCGGATCGCCATACACCCGGTGCTGGAGGGCCGTGGGCGCCGACACCTGATCGCTGGGCACCGCGTCCTGCCGCCACCCGTCAACAGCACGACACCCCGGCAAAGTGTTCCCCAGGCGCCACCACCACGGCGGCCCGGCGAGATCGTCACTCCGCGCGACCTGGCGATTTACGATGCCGTTGGCCGTAACCTCGCCCAGCGGGAGGTCTCGCCATGAGCGCCACCCTCGACAGCATCCGGCGCCACCTGGTGGGCCTGAAGATGCCGCGCGCCCTGGAAGCGCTGGACCATGTCCTGCGCCAGGCCGAGCGCGGCACCCTCACCACCCTGGAGGCCATTGACGCCCTGCTCGGCGAGGAACTGGCGCTGCGGGAAGCACGCCGTGTCAAGGCCGCCCTCCAGATGGGCCGCCTCCTCACCGTCAAGACGCTGGCGGGCTTCGACTTCGCCTTCCAACCTTCCCTCGACAGGGACCGTATTCTGGCCTTGGCCCAACTGGACTTCATCGACCGGCACGAAGTCCTTCACCTCCTGGGCCAGCCCGGATGCGGCAAGACCCATCTCGCCACGGCCCTGGGCGTCGAGGCCGTCAAGACGGGACGTTCCGTCTACTTCACCACCCTGGCCGACCTCATCGCCTCCCTGGCCAAGGCCGAACGCGAAGGCACCTTGCGCGAACGCCTGCGCTTCCTCTGCCGCCCCCAGCTCCTCATCGTCGATGAGATCGGCTACCTCCCCGTCGTGCCCGGCGGCGGCAACCTCTTCTTCCAGCTCGTTAACGCCCGATACGAGAAAGGCGCCATGGTCCTCACCTCGAACCGCGGCTTCGCCGAATGGGGCGACGTCTTCGGCGACACCGTCGTCGCCACGGCGCTCCTCGATCGCCTTCTCCACCACGCCATCGTCGTGCAGATCGAGGGCGCCAGCTACAGGCTACGTCAGCACGCCGACCTCATCCCCGAAAACGTCCGGCGAAGACCCGATACCGCGCCGCTCCAAGCCATCCGAAAACGTGGAAGACCGCCGAAAGTGAGGCCCGCCGACACCCATCCAATCAATTAGCCAAACAAACCATCTGGGGATTTTTAAGTCGCCACTTCTGGGGAAAATCACTTCGCCGTTTACATCGACAAGGGCTATCGCGGGCACAACCATCCCAACAAGTTCAAGGTCTGGATCACCGGCCAGGTCCGAAGGACCACCGCCGCCATCAAGCGGGAGATGAAACGCAGGGCCGCCATCGAACCCATCATCGGACACCTCAAGGCCGAACACCGCATGGGACGCAACTACCTCAAGGGTCGCAGCGGCGACCGCATCAACGCAATCCTCGCCGCCGCCGGCTTCAACTTCCACCTCCTCGTCAGGTGGCTCAAATACCTTTGGCGTGCCCTCTTCCTGGCTCTCCAAGTCCAAAGCAAAATAGCCCTGATCAGCTCCAATTGAGCCAATCAGGGCCATTCTTCACAGGCGACTCTCCAAACGGCCTAGGCCTGGAATGTATTAATGGTCTAAAAGACTATGCTTATAGGCTATTAATCTGCTTATTGAAGCAGGGGGTTGTTTTGTGAAAAATACCACATCGCTTTGCCCCTGGGCATTCTTTTTGGGTGTAACTGGAGCGATTGTCGTTGCGCGATGTTTTTTGCCACACGCATCATAAATGTGCCTCTAGATGGCTGCTGGCCTATTTCGAAGAGGTTGCAAAAATAAATAGCTTTAGTTTTCACCACACTGACTATTCTGATGAAGTTCAGAGGACAGGGGCCACTGTCTCACTGTTTGGCAATTCCGTTTATCATCGTGCCGCCCAGGCTGACTTAAGTGGATTCCACATCATTCGCAATCCCGCGAGCGTTCTTCTGTCGGGGTATCATTCGCACCTGCGCACTCATGGCGAGGATGGCTGGCCGGAGCTTTCGCTGCAGCGGTCGGCGTTGAGGGCCGTTGATGACGAGGCCGGGCTGTATTTGAGTCTGGCATTCATGGAACGTTGGGATATGAATGCACGCGCCCCGGGCCCTTTGGCAGCAATGCGCACCTGGCGTTATGATGATCCCCGTTTTAAGACGATCCGGGTTGAAGACTTGGTGAAGACACCAGATAAATATGCTCGCGGGATTTTTGGGCATGATGCCATTTTGCCAGAAAACGAGCAGTTCGCCTTCAAGATATTTGCTCAAGAGCGCGAAGTTGGCCAAATCGACATCAGCTCCCATTACCGGAGCGGTGATCCAGATGAATGGAAGCATGTGTTGCCCACGCCCATTATCGAGTATCTGAAGCGGCACTACGAAGACGTGCTCGCTTCGTATTATCCAGATGTTCTCGCCGCCTAAAGCCTGCGGCGTCTAATTCTACTGTGTCATAAGTGGCGCCTTTGGTGGCAGCATGGACATCGCGGGAGTGTTTTGGCGAGAGCCCGTGCGATGGTTATGCGCGTGGTTGCGATGGAGGTCGGAACGTGGCGCTATTCCCGCGACAGCGGGTTCGTTTGTAAAAGTCTGGATTAAATCTGACGTTTTGCTGAAATGGCGGGGTGATGTTGCCGCTGCCGGGGCATGCCCCGGCAGCGGCGGCGATTTGTTTGGAGCCCGCGATGACGAGGGATCAAAAGGTTGAGCCTTCTCCGAATTGGTGGACACCTTCGCTAAGCTCGGCGACGAGCCAGGAGGTTTCCCATGACGACAGCCCGCCGTTCGTTCACGGATGAATTCAAACGAGAGGCCGTGGCGCTGCTTGAGAGCAGCGGCCGACCGCTGGAGCACATTGCCCGGGAGCTGGGCATCCAGCCATCGATGCTGCGGAATTGGCGCCGCCGTGTGGATCGGCCTGGGCAGGCGCCGCAGGTCCCCAAACAGCAGGCGGTGCCTGCCCAGGCCGTCGCCGATCCGGCCGCTGAGATTGCCCGGCTGCGCCGCGAGAATGAACGCTTGAGAATGGAACGGGAGATTCTAAAAAAAACGCTCTCCATTCTCTCGGAGCCCCTGAAATGAGGTTCCAGATCATCGAAGATTGCCAACATGACTACCCGGTCCGGGTGCTTTGCTCGGCCTTGGGCGTATCGCCGTCTGGATATTACGCTTGGCGGCAGCGGCCGGAAAGTAACCGTGCGGTGGCTAACCAACATCTACTGGCGGATATTCGTCGCATTCATGACCACCATCGGGGACGGTACGGCGTGCCGCGCATCCACGCCACCCTGCGAGCCGAGGGCCACGCCGTCAGCCGGGGCCGCGTTGAGCGGCTGATGCACCGCCACGGTATCAAGGCCAAGAAGTCTAACAGGGTGCGGAAGAATGGAGCGTTAAGGCCCCTTTCCCCATGAGCCAAGCCGATTGAAGGCTTGATCGAGGGGCTACGGGCCGCTTTTGCGGCCATCTTCCCCGGCTTCCGCCGTTTGCAGGCGGAATCCGGGCATGGTCAGGCCGCCACCATCAGCTTGGGCAGTCTGACGAGGTTGTAGGCGGCGGCGGTCAACATGAAGGCCCAGCCGACGCGATCGGTTCCCTTGTGGCGCGTCTTGCGCAAGGTGCCGGTGGTCTTGATCCAGCCGAAGACCTCCTCAATACGCTTGCGGATACGCAAGGACACGCCATAGCCGGGGTGGCGGGTGGTGCGTCCATCAATGGCGGACGTGCGCCGCGCCCCGGTCTTGGTCAGGTGATCATTCCGGGCGATATGCGGCGTCACCTTGCGGGCACGGAGTTCCCGGACGAACTCACGCGCATCAAAGGCCTTGTCGGCGCCCAAGGTGATCCGCCGCGTCGGCTTCAGCCCGTCGACCAATGCCAACGCCGCCTCGCGTTCGGCGGTGCCGGTCGCTTGGGTCAGCGTCGCACCAACCACCAGGCCGTTGCGGTTCTCCATCAGCACATGCCCCATGTAGGCTAGGCGCGATGGCTGGCCATTGCTCTTGCGGTACAGTTTGGCTTCAGGGTCGGTGGTGGACGCGTGGGTCTGGTTGGAGCGCTTCTCCCCGTGGAAGTCGCGCTCCCCGTTGCGACCGGGGCCCGGCGGGTCGCCACCGCCATCCTTGGGCCGGAAGCTCTTGATCGACGCCCAGGCCTCGATCAGCGTGCCATCCACCGAGAAGTGGTCGTCCGACAGCAAGTTCCGGCCTCGCGCCTGGGCCACCACCGCCCCCAGGAACTTCGCCGCGACGTCGCCTCCAAGAAGCCGCTCACGGTTCTTGGTGAACACCGTCACGTCCCACACCGGGGCGTCCATCGCCAACCCGACAAACCAGCGGAACAGCAGATTGTAGTCCATCTGCTCCATCAGTTGTCGCTCCGACCGGACCGAATAGAAGGCCTGGAGCAGCAGCGCCCGCAGCAGTTTCTCCGGCGGGATCGAAGGACGACCCACCTTCGCGTACATCGCCTCAAAGTCCGGCGACAAAACCTCCAGCGCCTCGTCACAGATCGCCCGGATCGCCCGAAGCGGATGCCTTGGCGGAACACGCGCTTCGCAACTCACGTACGAAAACAAGCCTTCCGTCCGAATGTCTCCGCCACGCATCCCATCCTCCTCAGCGTCATGAGGAAGCGAATCACGACAGGAACTCAGACGGAAGGGTTTTTCCGCATCCTGCTAAACCGTTCCGGGTGTGCACCACCGACAGCAAGCATGACTTGCCCATCGCTCCCAACCGCCTGGACCGCGACTTCGCCGCCGCCGCGCCCAATCAGGTCTGGGTGACCGACATCACCTATGGTGCGCCTCGTCCCGGATGGTCCGGGGTGCATATGACTGGAATGCCAAGGAGAAAGGAGGAATTGAACGAAGGCCCTGCCCTCTGCTGTGGGGGGGCATGAGCCCAAGCGGCGGTGACCTGTCGTCAACTGACAGGGTGACGTAGCCCGCAGGAAAAGGGGACTGAGGCGAAGCCGTTACGCCGAGATGGTCCCCGAGGCTGAAGTGCTGGAAGGTTGAGGAACACGAACCGGTTAAACCGCATCCGAGGGCTGAAATGTCGCCTTCGCCTACACGGCTTAACAGGCGGAATGCCGATGGTGCCGTCGGACACGTAAGTCGATGGCATCCGAACTCGGGCGCAGATGTAAGGCGACCCGAGGGGACCCATGGGGAGAACGCAGCCAGACCATGGATCGGCGTCGACTTGCGGGACGCAAGGACAAGGACTGCGACCGGCAACCTCCCCAGCGCGTGAACGTCCAGCATATGAACGAGGGAAGGCGTGATGGAATGCCAAGGGAGTTGGCCCCGATGCCCATCATGCTGGCGGAGTCCTCGTAGTAGTCCGCGACAGGGAAAGCCTGTCACATGGCGAAGGGGGACAGTTCAACCGGCTTGGCGTGCAAACTACCTGACCCAACGAGGTGAAGACCTTTGATAATCAGCGAAATGCAGCACAAGCTCGCGACATGGGCCGAGAGCGACCCGAACCGCCGGTTCGATCGTCTCCTCCGGCTCGTGGCCGATGGGGAATGGCTTGCCGAAGCCGCCCGGATCGTCCTGGCGTCGAGTGGCGCCAAGACACCGGGCATTGACGGAATGGACAAGCGGTGGATGCAGGCTGAACTGGGGGAACACCTGGCCAGCCTGCGAACGGACCTGCTGTCGGGGGACTACCGCCCACAGCCGGTCAAGCGACTCTATATTCCCAAAGCCAACGGCAAGACACGACCACTGGGTATTCCGACCCTGAGGGACCGCATCGTCCAACGCGCGATGCTGATGGCCATGGAGCCGATCTGGGAAAGCGACTTCCATCGCCTCTCCTACGGCTTCAGACCGGAACGCAGCGTACATCACGCCGTCCGGACCGTGAAGCTCCAGTTGCAGGATGGGGACGCCGGAACGAGGGGACGCTGGATCGTCGAAGGCGATCTGGCGAGCTACTTCGACACGGTTCACCACCGGCTTCTGCTTCACTGCGTCCGGCGGCGCATTCGGGATGATCGGTTCATCGATCTGCTCTGGCGTCTCCTGAAGGCGGGCCACGTTGACCGTGGCCTGTTCGTGGCGTCGAGCGAAGGGGTTCCGCAAGGCGGCGTGTTGTCGCCGCTCCTGTCCAACATCATGCTCCATGAGTTTGATGTGTGGCTGGAGGCGAAATACCTGAGCGCGAAAGCCCGCAAGGACCGCTGGGCCTGGAACTTCGGCATTCAGCAGGGGCGCCCCATCACGGTTCGAGAGAACCGGCAATGGAAGCCCGCTGTCGCCTACTGCCGCTATGCCGATGACTTCGTCGTCATCGTCAAAGGGACAAGGGCGCAAGCCGAAGCCATCCGCGAGGAATGCCGGGCCTTCCTGGAAGGCTGCCTGAAGCTGACGCTGAATATGGGCAAGACCCATATCACCCACGTCGACGACGGGTTCGTCTTCCTCGGGCACCGGATCATTCGCAAGCGGGGGTCGAGCGGAAGGATGTCCGTGGTTACCACCATACCCAAGGAGAAAGCCAAGACCTTCGCCCGTCGCTTGGTCGAAGCCCTCTCCGGCAATCATGATGTTGCTGCGGTGGACATGATCGACAGCCTGAACCGCCAACTGGTGGGATGGGCCGCGTTCTACAAGTTCACCGACTTCACGGCGCGCACGTTCCGGCGCATCGACACCGTCGTGTTCTGGAAAATGGCGCACTGGCTGGCGCGGAAATATCGCTCCCGCATCAAGCCATTGATGCGGAAATGGTACCAAGCTCCAGCCACCGGCCAGGCGAAGACTTGGCTGGTCTATGGCCGAAGCAATCGGGGAAATCCCGTCGGCAAGGCGCTGCGTCGACTGGTCTCCAGCCAGAAGGCGCAGTTCCGGTGGCGGAACCCGGAGCGAAATCCCTACATCTTCAGGGACGAACTCCGAAACACCGTCACCTCCCGCTATCATGATGTCGCCATGGCCCTGGGCCAAGGTTGAAGGGAGAGCCGTATGCGCTGAAAGGTGCACGTACGGTTCGGGGAGGGGAAGCGCTCCAGCGCTTCCTACTCCACTGCCGACCGACGAGGGCTGGCTCTACCTCGCCGTCGTCCTCGATCTGTTCACCCGCAAAGCCATCGGATGGGCCATGCGCGATCATATGCGCACCGAATTACCCCTGGCCGCCCTCACCATGGCCATTCAGCGTCAACGACCGGCCAAAGGCCTCTTGCATCATTCTGATCGCGGCAGCCAATATGCCTCCGGTGTCTATCGCAAGGCCTTGGAAAAACACAGTATCACCCAATCCATGAGCCGCAAGGCCAACTGCTGGGACAACGCCCCAATGGAAAGCTTCTTCGGCACCCTCAAGGACGAACTCGTCCACCAGACCCACTACACAACCCGCGATGCCGCCAAACGTGACCTGTTCGCCTACATCGAAGGATACTATAACCGGCAGCGCATCCACTCCACTCTCGGATACATCACCACGGAACAGGCCGAGCGAAAGGCCGCATAACCAAGTGTCCACTTAAGCGGGGGAAGGTCACATGGCAACACCTCTGTGGCTGGAGACGCCCCACTCTACTCCTCAGTTTGGGACGGGGGTGGTCCATGCCATCAAATGGGCCGTGCAGCGCGCCCGTTACATGACCCTTGAGACCATCGCCCCGCTCAGCGATGATACAACCATCATGTTGGCCACCATGGCCGCATGATCCTCCCGGCCAGACAAGCTGGAGAGCACGACGCCAAGGCGCAAGCTCACCACCCCCGGGGACATGATCGATTCCGACTGGAAGGGAGGTCGGGATCGATGTCGACGCGGATGACGGAAGAGGACTGGGAGCATACGCTGTCGGTGTTTCGCGCTTGCCTGCCGCGGCGCGGGCGCAAGGCCGGTGACGATCGGCTGTTCCTGGAGGCGATGCACTTTTTCACGGTGGAGAATGTGCGCTGGCGGGCGTTGCCGGAAGCGCTTCGGACACTGGAACTCGGTATGGAAGCGCTTCGACCGGCTGAGCAAGGCGGGCGTGTTCGAGGCCTTTTTCGACACGCTGGCGGCGACGAGCGCGTCGGCTCACCTGATCCAGATGTTCGACTCCACCATCGTTCGCGCCCACGTCTCGGCAGCGGGCGCAAAAGGGGGCAGCAAGGCCAGGGGCTCGGCCGCTCGCGCGGCGGGTTCACGACCAAAATCCACGCCAAGGCGGACAGTTCAGGCGACATCATCGCGTTCGACCTGACCGGCGGCGAGGCGTCGGACGCCCGCCATTTCGAGACCCTGCTCGACATCGGGCCGGACATCACGCCGCGCGCGGCGCTTGGCGACAAAGGCTATTCCAGCAAGGCCAACCGCGCCGCAGCGCGCGTTCGCGGCATTGTCCCAGTGATCCCCTACAAAGCCAACGAGAAGAACAAGCCCGTCTTCTTCGCCAAGACCCTCTACAAGGCACGCTCCCGCATCGAGCAGGGCTTCGGGCGCATCAAACGCTTCAAGCGTGTCGCCTTGCGCTGCGAAAAAACGGCTCAGAATTTCCGATCCATCGTCTCCTTCGCTGCCGGCCTATGCTTGATCAAATTCGTCCACACGACCTAGCTATCAGGCGCGGGATTGCGGTGTGGTCACGGGAGGATCACACCGCATGAGGGCGCTACTGCCATCCCCATTCTATCCCGCGTACTTCTTCACCACCGCGTACAGGAACTCCCGTCCCTCATAGAGCGATCGCACGCGGATGCGTTCGTTCAGGCCGTGGACGCCGCTGCCGTCGGGGTCGCGGAACATGCCGCTGAGGCCGTAGGTGGCGATGCCGGCGGCGTTCAGGAAGCGGCCGTCGGTGGCGCCGGTGGACATGGTGGGCACCACCGGCACGCCGGGCCACATCTTGGCTGCGACCTCCTTCACCGGGTCCAGCACCGTGGGCGTCAGGGCCGGCGGTGGGGACACGGGGCTGGGCTGGCCCACCGCCGTCACCTTGATGGCCGGATCGTCCAGCACCTTGATCAGGGTCTGGCGCACCTCCTCCAGCGGCTGGCCCGGCAGGATGCGGCAGTTGACGTTGGCCTGGGCGTGCTGGGGCAGGGCGTTGGGCGCGTGGCCGGCGGTCGCCATGGTGGCGACGCACGTGGTGCGCAGCGTGCTGTTCCAGCCCGGATCCTGGCTGATGCGGGTGATGGCCGCCGGATCGGGGTTGTCCTTGGTGGTGGCGATCATGTCGGCCCCGACCGCTCCGCCGATGACCGGGGACAGGGCGGTGAAATAGGCCTTGGTCACCGGGTTCAGCGCCACGGGGAAGTCAAAGGTCGCCAGCCGGTTCAGGCCTGCCGCCAGGTGATAGATGGCGTTGTCCTTGCTGGGCCGCGAGCTGTGGCCGCCGGGATTGGTCGTTTCCAATGTGAAGTCCTGGTAGACCTTCTCCCCCGCCTGGATTTCCAGGGCCAGATACTTACCGTCCTTGTCCAGGCGGCCGCCAGCGCCCTCGTTCAGGGCGAACTCGGCGTCCAGGGCGTCGCGGTCATGGGCCAGCAGGTACTGCACCCCGTCGAAGGTGTCGCTGGTTTCCTCGCCGCAGGTCAGCGCCAGCTTGATGGTACGCTTGGGCCGGAACCCTTCCTGGCGCAGCCGGACCAGCAGGTCAGCGAAGACGGCGGCCATGGCCTTGTCGTCGCTGCTGCCGCGCCCGTAGAAATAGCCGTTCTCCTCCACCAGGGTGAAGGGGTCGCGCTGCCAATCCTCGCGCTTGGCCTCCACCACGTCGATGTGGGCCAGCAGCAGGATGGGCTTGGCCGCCGGATCGGTGCCCGGCAGCACCGCCGCCAGCGCGCCGTCCTTGGGCCGCCCCTCCGGTACCAGCACGCGCACGTCGCTTTTCTTCAGGCCGATGGCGGTCAGGCGGTTGGCGACGGCCTGGGCCGCCGCCGTGCAGCTGCCCGACGACAGGGTGGTGTTGGTCTGCACCAGCTGTTGGTACAAGTTACGAAAGGCCACCCAGTCGGGCCGGGTCAGATCGACCGTGATGCCTTTGCCATCGGGGGCCGTCTTGCCCGCGTCCGCGGCGAACGCCATGCCACTCATGCTGAGGCTCAGCGCCGTGCCCAGGGCCAAGATGGGGGCCAAGGTGGGGGCCAGTGCCGCCCATCGCGTCATCGTCTTCATCGCCTGCCGCTTCCGATGTTCTTGTCAGCAGGAAGAATAGATAACGGTTTCAGGCCCCTGGCAAGCGCGCTGTCCCCCGTCGGCCGCCTTTAGCGGTCCAGCCCCTGGCTGACGCAGTTTGCGCCGGCCGTCACCGGGTTGCAGCGCGCCGCCCCACCGCCGGGCAGGCTGACGACGAAGCCGGTCGCGGCCGGTTCGGACGCCGGATAGTCCGTGCTGACCATTTGCGCGCCGCTGTCCAGCGCCATGTCGCGCCGGCGGGTGTCGTTGGCCCGCGCCTCCTTGGTGTCGGCATCCGACCGGGTGCGGACCAGATAGCCTTGGCGCACCAGGGCGGTGATGGCGTCGCCGGGGCCGTCGTTCATCTCAATGAAGGCGGCATCGTCGCTGGCGACGCCATTGGGATCGACCTTGGCGTTGGTGAAGGCGACACGGCCCTTGAGGCTGGGATGACCCTCCAGATAACGGGCGCTGATGACGCGCTGATCCAGCAGGAAGACGACCTTGCCCCGCGCCTCCTCCAGGCTGGGCCAGCCGCGCGTCCGCACGGCGGCGTTCAGGGTGGCGGCATCGCCCCGCACCCGGTCGGGGGTGATGATCTCATCCGCCTTGAACACCGACAGGATCTCGCGGTCCAGCGCGTCCAGGCCGGCGGGGGTCAGCGCCTCCGGCGTCACGGTGGGGAAGGACAGGGACAAGGTCTCCTCCTTCGTTTCCAGCAGGATGAACAGGGGGACATGGCCCGGGTGCGCCTGGGACCAGGCGCGGATTTCGGCCAGGCAGGCGGTGAAGGGCTGGCAGGTGCTGCGGTAGTCCACATCCTGGACATGCATGACCTTGAAGCCCGGCTTGTCCATCAGGTGGTTGGGATCGAAGGGCGGGTCCGCCGGCAGGCCGGCCCGCGCCACCAGCCCGGGGCCGGCGGGATGGGCGTACAAGCCGCCCTTGCTGTCGGCGAAGATGTCGAGTTCCACCTGGCGCACCCCGGCGGTGAGCTGGGAGGTCAGATCCTGATGACGGTAATCCAGTGCCGCGTACAGCTCAGGACGGGTCTTCTTCCATAGCACCGACTCGCTGGCGGCGATGCCGGCGTGATAGCTGTTGTGGGTGCCGATGACCTGTATCTGGTTCATGGCCACCGCACCCGCGGCGGGCTTTTTTTCCGGGGCCTGGGCGGCGCACGCGGTAAGGGTCAGGGTGGCGGCGCCGACCAGCAGCAGCGAACGGGGGAAAGGCATGGGAAGGCTTTCTCGAAAGGGTTCGGGGCGAAGGCTTAACCGCGTTTGGTTTCAGGACGGTGACGGCCTCAGGACTGCGACGCTGGGACACACAGCATGGGCTGGTCGGCCGTCGTGTCGGACAGGGAGGGTGGCGGCGTGCCCGTCCCCCAGCGCGTGGGCTCCGGCCCCATGACCAGCTCCAGCACGCCCCCGTCCTTGATCTGGCCATGGCGGAACCAGTTGGTCTCCAGCGGCTGGCCGTTCAGGGTGGCGGACTGGACGTAGCGGTTGAACCGCTCCGCATCCAGGTTATGGGCGATGACGCGGAAGTGCTTGCCCCCGCCCAGGTCCAAGTCGGCTTCGGGGAAGCTGGGCGTGCTGATCAGGTAGACATCCTGGCCGGCGATGGGGAAGAAACCCAGCATCTGGAAGATCAGCCAGCTGGACATGGCGCCGGAATCGTCGTTGCCGGGAATGCCGCCGTGGGTGCCCAGGAATTCCCGTTCCAGGGCGTAGACCGTCATGTCGGCGGTGCGGTCGGGCCGGCCGATCCAGTTGTAATAGAGGGGCAGCAGGAAGCCCGGCTCGTTCGACATGTCGAAATGCCGCTTCAGGAACAGCGTGTCCAGCCGGCGCAGGAAGCCGGCCTTGCCGCCGGACAGGGCCACCAGCCGCGCCACGTCATGGGGCGCGTACAGCGAATAGGTCCACTCATCCCCCTCATAAAAGAAGTCGGGCCAGGTGCCGCGCTTCAGGGTGTTGGGCTCGGCCCAGCTGCCGTCCGGGTTGCGGGGGCGCAGGAAGCCCTTCACCCCCTCCTTCACCAGGGTCGGGTCCCACAGGTTGGCCCAGTTGCCGGAGCGCTGGGCGTACAGCTTGGCCTCTTCGCGTCGCCCCAGCCCGCAGGCCAGCGTGGCGATGGCGAAGTCGTCGTAGGCATATTCCACGGTGCGGGAGCCTGACCGCTCGTTGGCCAGGCTGAGATAGCCCTTGGCGTTGTATTCCATCAGGCCGCCGCGCCCCCATTTGCGCGGGTCCTGGGGCGGCACCTCCGCATCCTTGCGCATGCCGGCATAGGCGGTCTTGTAGTCGATGCCGGTCAGGCCCTTCACATAGGCGTCGGCGATGACCACCTCGGCATTGCTGCCGCCCTGGGTGCGGCCGGTGTCGTTGCCGCTGCGCCCATCGGGCAGGTAGCCCTCATGCCGGTAGATGTCGACCAGCGACCGCACCAGGTCGCGCTGCCGCTCCGGCGCGATCAGGGTGAGCAGGGGGCCGGAGGTGCGGAAGGTATCCCACAGGGTGTAATAGTCATCGTAATAGGGCTCGGTCGAGGTCCAGCCGGGGTTCTCGCCCGTGCGGTCCGACGGCATCAGCATGGTGTGGTACAGGGCGGTGTACAGCTGGCGGCGCTGGTCATCGCTGCCGCCCGTCACGGCGATAGGGGACAGCGCCTTGTCCCAGGCGGCGGTCGCCTGGGCGCGGGCGGCGTCGAAGTCCCAGCCGGGCGCCTCCGTCTCCACAGTGTGGCGGGCCTGGGCGGCGCTGATGAAGGACAGCCCCACCTTCACCTGCACCATGTCGCCCGGTTGGGCATTGAAATCGACGCTGGCGCCGATGGGCTGGTCGCCGTCCACCCTGGCGGTGGCATCCCGGGATGGCGGTCCGCCCGCCCAGGTGCGCACTCCGGCCGGGGCGTGGTCGACCTCCATATGGAAATAGACCTTGTACTCCCGGCCCTCGTTCCAGCCCCCGGTATAGCGGCCGACGCCCTCGATCACGGTGGGGGAGATGACCTTCAGTTCGGCGCCCAGGAACTTCTGGGATTCCGATCCTGGCCCCTTGTTCAGGATGGCCGCCAGGTTGACGGTGACATGGGCGTCGCCGCCGGCCAGGAAGGTGTAGCGGTGCAGGCCCACGCGCGGCGTGGCCGTCAGCTCCACCCGTGTCTGGTAGCGGGTCAGGGTCGCGGCGTAATAGCCGACCTTGGCCACCTCATCCACCCGCACCGACTTGATGTCGGCGGGGGTGACCTCGCCGATGACGGGGGCCACCAGGATGTTGCCGTACTTGCCGGAGGCCCCGCTGAGGTGCAGGTGGCTGAACCCCAGCACCCGCCCCGTCCCAGCGTAGCCCGACCCGATGTGGAAGCCGTCGAAGGTTTCCATATCCGGGCCGACCTTGACCATGCCGAAGGGCAGGGCGGCGCCCACGAACACCTCTCCACCCCAGTCGATGCCCAGATAGGGGTAGACCGCGTCGCTGGGCCCGGCTGCCTGCGCGGGACCTGTGGCGCAGGCCAGCAGGAGGGTCGAGACCAGCAGCATCTTCTTCAACATCGGCATCGCTCCGTCGGATGGCAGATGGCGGACAGGGGGAAACGATCAGAAGCCGACGGTGACGGTGCCCATGTAGTTGCGACCCGGCAGATAGTAGAAGGTGGGGTTGGTCAGGTTGCCGCTGCCCTCGGTGGCCGTGCGGTTGTTGAACAGGTTGTTGATCATGAAGCTGACCTTCAGCCGGTCACCCATCTTGTACCCCACCACCACGTCGCTGAACTGATAGTCGGGCAGCTTGACGTTGGGGTTGTTGTCGGCGCGCTGGCCGGTGCCGGCATAGCGGGTGCCGACATACTTGGTCAGGAAGGATCCGAACCAGTTGTCCTTGTCGTACATCAGGCCATAGGCCAGGGTGCTGCTGGGGGCGTTGGCGATCTGCAGGCCGGTGGCCTTGACGGCGGCGCTGTTCAGGCTGCCGTTGGCGGTGACGGCCAAGCCCTCAATCAGGGTGTAGGTCACCTCCGCCTCGATGCCCTTGTAGATGACGCCGCCCTGGTTGAAATACACCGTGGTGTTGGCGATGCCGTTCACCGTTTCCAGGTCGCTGCTGACCTTGTTGCGGAAGTTGATGTAATAGCCGTCGATATCGGCCACCAGCCGGTCGGTCTTGTAGACGAAGCCGGTCTGGTAGTTGATGGTCTGCTGCGGGCTGACGCGGTTGGCGCTGGACCCGGTGCTTTCCAGCACGCTGACCTGTGGCGCCTGGAAGCCCATGGCCCACTGGGCGTACACCGCCATCTGGTCGTTCAGGCGGTAGTTGACCATGGTGGAGCCCAGGTCGGCGCTGTAGTCCCCCGATTATTGTAGGGCGCGAAGTTTAGCGTGCCCTGGAAGGTGCGCGAGAAGTCGATGTGCTTGAAGCCGGGGATGATGGTCAGGTCCGGCAGCGGATGCCATTCCAGCTCGACGAAGGGCTGGGTCGTGTCGCTTTCCGTGATGTAGTTGTTGATGACGCTGCCGAATTTACGGTAGGGCGTCAGGGCGGTGATGACCCCGGTGGCCAGGTTGTAGGACTGCTGGAACTGGGTGTCGCGGGCATGCTCCGCCCAGACGCCGGTGCGGACCGTGGCGGAGAGGAAGCCCTCGCCCACATCCTTTTCCAGCTTGGCGATGTCACCCCACGCCCGGTAATACCCCTGGTTATGGGCACCGGGCACGCCGCTGGACAGCAGGGCCGCGTTGGGGGTGGCGCCGGTCTGGTCGGCGCCAGCGATGGCCTTGTCATCCAGAGCGTAGGTGTAGGCCTTGTTGTCGAGGCGCAGGAAGCCCAGGTCGCTTTGCACCCCGATATATTCAAAGTCCGCCTTGCGGTGGTCGACGTTATAGTCCCGGTATTGCTGTGAATTGGGGTCGTCGTTCAGGTTGGCGAAGGACTTGCCGAACTTGGCGGTGGCCGCCCGCGTCTGCTGGGTGAAGTTGTTCCAGGTCAGGTCGCTGTAATCGGCGAACAGGGTGACGGTGGTGCTGGCGCCCACGGGCTGCCGCACTTTGACCAAGGCGTTGTCGCGGTTCAGGCCGGCATAGTTCAGCAAGCCGTCCGACTGGGTGTGGTCATAGTCCAGCAGGACGCGGGTGCCCTGGGTGTCGGCGATGGCGCCCGTGTTCACGGCGCCGTTGCCTTCAAAGCCGCCGCCGCTGCCGAAGCCCACCATGGCCTTGCCACCGAAACTCTCCGCCGGGGAGTTGGAGGACAGGGCCATGGTGCCGCCGAAGGTGGCGTTGCCCACCGTGCTGGCGGTGCCGGGGCCGCGGTCCACCACCACATGGTCCAGGGTGGGGGCAGGGAAGAACGAGGTGGTGGCATGGCCGAAGGCGTTGGGATCGCCGAAGGGGATGCCGTCGAAGGTGACGTTGTACTCACCGTCCTGGAAACCGCGGACCGTGGCGTTCTTGCTGGACAGGCCCATGCCGTTGGGGCTGGAACTGCTGGCGCTGGGCGCGAACTGGGCGATCGCCAGATAGTCGGATATGGGCGAGGCCACGTCCTGGATGAAGTGGCTGTTCAGCAGCGATTGCGGCTGTACCGCCGACAGCGAGGCCTGGCCCACCGCCAGATTGGTGGCCGTGCCCCGCTCCCGGTTCGCGCTGATCACCAGCTCGGGCGTCGTGGCGTCGGCGCCGGCCGTAGCATCGGGCGTATCCGCGGTGGTGACGTCGGCGGCGCGGGCGGCCGAGGGGGTGATCAGGGGGGCTGCCAGCGCGAGGACGGACGCGCTGAGCATAAGCAGGCGGCGCATAAGGGGCTCCATCAGGTCAAAGGGGGCCATTCACCCATCCAGATGGAATGGGCGTGGCCGGTTCTGGTTGGGACGACGCCAAGCCGGGGGCCGGGCGTGTCCTTGCGATAAGAAGGAAAATTGAAAAATTAAAATGACGCCAAAGCGTCATCCTCACGAAAGAGGATGGGTGCCATAAAGACCAAGATTTATTGCGGCACGCGCCCATATCGCGGGTGCACGCGCTAATTACAGGCGGGCGAATGCCAGCCGGACCCAAATCTACCTACGGATGTTTTGTCGTTTTTCGAGCGCCGTTGCGTTCGGTAGCGAAAGCTACTGAATAACTATTGCCGATTTATGTCGGTGTTGCTTAATTTATTGGAACAAGGAAGACGTGTCTTGACCGTAGCGGGACGCCACCAAAGCGTTCCTATCCGGTGACGGCGTCAGTCCGCGGCGGCCAGCGCCGCCTCGCGCTCGGCGAACTTGGCGAAGTAGCGGACCACCATGTCCGCGATTTCCCGGTTGATCCGGTTGTCGTCCAGGCCCGGCTCGTCAAACACCATTTCCGTGGCGCTGTACATCACCTCGACCGCCAACCGGGTGGCGAGGCGCAGCTCCGCGTCACTGGTATGCGGGTAATGGTCACGGATTTCCTGAAAGGACCGCTCAGCCACGAAATTATGGGATTCCAGGCGCAGTTGCTGCAGCGCCGGAACGGCGCGCAACGCCCGCAGGACCCAGACGCCCCCCAGGCAATTCCGCGCGATGTCGTTGGTGACCTCCTGGATCTGGCGCAGGCGGTCGGCTTGCTGCTCCGGCGTGTCCTGCGCCGGCATCGGATGGCTGGCCTTCACCCAGGCAATGTAGGCGGCGTTCATCCGCTCCATCATCCGGACGCCCAGTTCCTTCAGCACGGCGTATTTGTTGGGGAAGTAACGGTACAGCGCGGGTGGCGTCAGGCCGGCGCGGGCGCAGATCAGGTTGGTGGATAGCCGTTCAATGCCAACCTCGCCCAACAGCAGGGCGGCGGCCGACAGGATCGTCTCCACTGTATCGATGGACCGCTTCTGGACCGGCGTCTGCTTTTTGCTGAGATCCGGCATGGGTGTCGCATCGAGAGGGCGGGACGGCATTGCTTGTCCTGGGCTGCGGCCTTTGGTGCCGGAGTTTCATTGCGTCAACGGGGGAAACGCAGCCGCACTCTAGGGGGCGGCCGGGGCGCGTTCAAGCGCTGGCGCCGGGCCGGCTTTCATCCCTCAAAATTTTGCGCATACTCTCCCGCAAAACAAGGTTCGACAGTTGGGAGAGCTTCATGATCGATCGTCGTCAATTCCTGGCCGGCGGTACCGCCGCCGTCGCCGTGTCGTCCGCCCTGCCCGCATGGGCGCAAGGGGCTGGCGCCTCGCTGACCGCCTTGCTCGAAACCTTTTTTCAGGAGGATTTGCGGCGCCGGCCCGAGGCGGCGACCAACCTGGGCCTCGATACCGGGGAGCTGTCCGCCTTGCGCGGCCGTCTGGCCGACCGTTCCGCCGCCGGCCTGGCCGCGGAGCGTGAGGCCACGGCCAGCCAGATGCGCCGCCTGGCCGGCATCGACCGTCGCGCCCTGGCCGGCATCGATGCCGTCAATTACGACTGCGTCGCCTATGTCCTGTCCAACCGCCTGGAAACGTACAAGCGCTTCGACTTCGGCCGGCCGGGCGAACGCTCCCCCTACGCCATCAGCCAGTTGACCGGCTGCTATCAGTCCACCCCAACCTTCCTGGATACCAAGCACCCCATCACCGCCAAGGACGACGCCGAGGCCTACCTGTCGCGGCTGGAGGCCTTCGCCATCGCCCTGGACCAGGATACCGAGCGCCTGGATCATGACCGGGGCGCGGGCGTGGTGGCGCCGGATTTTCTGCTGGACACGACCCTGACCCAGATGCGCGCCCTGCGCGTCGACGCCGACATGTCGGATCTGGTGTCTTCCGTGGCGCGCCGAGCCAAGGCCAAGGGCATCGAGGGCGACTGGGCCGCCCGCGCCGCCGGCATCTACACGTCCAAGGTGCTGCCGGCCCTGGACCGCCAGATCGCGGCGGTGGAGGCCGCACGCAAGCAGGCGACGCACGACGCCGGCGTCTGGCACGTCAAGGACGGCGACGCCTGGTATGTCGACGGCCTGCGCGCCAACACCACCACCACCCTGTCGCCGGAGGAGGTGCATAAGATCGGCCTGGACCAGGGTCGGGAGATCACCGCCCGACTGGATGCCGTGCTGAAGGCGCAGGGGCTGACCCAGGGCACGGTGGGCCAGCGCATCAAGGCCCTGTACCAGGACCCCGCCTCCTTCTATCCGAAGACGGAGGAGGGGAAGGCCCAGCTCATCGCCGACCTGGGTGTCCGCCTGGCCGATGTGGTCGGCCATTTGCCCCACTACTTCTCCATCCTGCCCAAGGCCAAGGCGGAGGTGAAACCGGTGCCGCCGCAGATCGACGCCGGTGCGCCGCTGGCCTATTACCAGTCGCCCTCGCTGGATGGGAACCGCCCGGCCGCCATCTATTTCAACCTGCACGACACCGGCGAATGGCCCAAATGGGCTCTTCCCACCACGCTGT
Organism: Nitrospirillum karajorum; assembly: GCF_036348415.1. Classification (NCBI taxonomy): domain Bacteria; kingdom Pseudomonadati; phylum Pseudomonadota; class Alphaproteobacteria; order Rhodospirillales; family Azospirillaceae; genus Nitrospirillum; species Nitrospirillum karajorum. The sequence goes on along the minus strand of NZ_JAZBQB010000002.1, from coordinate 1,053,208 downwards.
ACCACGAGGGCATCCCCGGCCATCATCTGCAGGTGGCCCTGGCGCAGGAGACGGCGGGCATCCCCCGCTATCGCTCCAACATGTTCTTCTCCGGCTATGGCGAGGGCTGGGCGCTGTATGCCGAGCAACTGGCGGATGAAATGGGCCTCTACGACAAGGAACCCATGGGCCGGGTCGGTTATCTGAAGTTTCTGCTGTTCCGCGCCGGCCGCTGCGTCATCGACACCGGCATGCACCACAAGCGGTGGAGCCGGGAGAAGGCCGTGCGATACATGGTCGAATTGACGGGCGATACCGAAAGCGCGATGACGCGGGAAACCGACCGCTACTGCGCCTGGCCGGGCCAGGCCTGCAGCTATAAGATCGGCCACACCATGTGGCTGCGCCTGCGTGACCAGGCGAAAAAGGAACTGGGGCCGAAGTTCGATATCCGCGAGTTCCACCATGCCGGCCTGTCATCCGGCAGCATGCCGTTGGACGTGCTGTCCCTGGTCATCCAGGACTACATCACGGCGCGCAAGGCGGTCTAACAGGATGCGGAAAAACCCTTCCGTCTGAGTTCCTGTCGTGATTCGCTTCCTCATGACGCTGAGGAGGATGGGATGCGTGGCGGAGACATTCGGACGGAAGGCTTGTTTTCGTACGTGAGTTGCGAAGCGCGTGTTCCGCCAAGGCATCCGCTTCGGGCGATCCGGGCGATCTGTGACGAGGCGCTGGAGGTTTTGTCGCCGGACTTTGAGGCGATGTACGCGAAGGTGGGTCGTCCTTCGATCCCGCCGGAGAAACTGCTGCGGGCGCTGCTGCTCCAGGCCTTCTATTCGGTCCGGTCGGAGCGACAACTGATGGAGCAGATGGACTACAATCTGCTGTTCCGCTGGTTTGTCGGGTTGGCGATGGACGCCCCGGTGTGGGACGTGACGGTGTTCACCAAGAACCGTGAGCGGCTTCTTGGAGGCGACGTCGCGGCGAAGTTCCTGGGGGCGGTGGTGGCCCAGGCGCGAGGCCGGAACTTGCTGTCGGACGACCACTTCTCGGTGGATGGCACGCTGATCGAGGCCTGGGCGTCGATCAAGAGCTTCCGGCCCAAGGATGGCGGTGGCGACCCGCCGGGCCCCGGTCGCAACGGGGAGCGCGACTTCCACGGGGAGAAGCGCTCCAACCAGACCCACGCGTCCACCACCGACCCTGAAGCCAAACTGTACCGCAAGAGCAATGGCCAGCCATCGCGCCTAGCCTACATGGGGCATGTGCTGATGGAGAACCGCAACGGCCTGGTGGTTGGTGCGACGCTGACCCAAGCGACCGGCACCGCCGAACGCGAGGCGGCGTTGGCATTGGTCGACGGGCTGAAGCCGACGCGGCGGATCACCTTGGGCGCCGACAAGGCCTTTGATGCGCGTGAGTTCGTCCGGGAACTCCGTGCCCGCAAGGTGACGCCGCATATCGCCCGGAATGATCACCTGACCAAGACCGGGGCGCGGCGCACGTCCGCCATTGATGGACGCACCACCCGCCACCCCGGCTATGGCGTGTCCTTGCGTATCCGCAAGCGTATTGAGGAGGTCTTCGGCTGGATCAAGACCACCGGCACCTTGCGCAAGACGCGCCACAAGGGAACCGATCGCGTCGGCTGGGCCTTCATGTTGACCGCCGCCGCCTACAACCTCGTCAGACTGCCCAAGCTGATGGTGGCGGCCTGACCATGCCCGGATTCCGCCTGCAAACGGCGGAAGCCGGGGAAGATGGCCGCAAAAGCGGCCCGTAGCCCCTCGATCAAGCCTTCAATCGGCTTGGCTCATGGGGAAAGGGGCCTTAACGCTCCATTCTTCCGCACCCTGCTAAGTCCGGAAAAGGGGTGCGCGGGTTCAGCCGGGTACCCCCTCCTATCAGAACCAGGCGCGTTTGCCGCGCACGTACACCGCTTCGAATTCCTCATCCGGCTTCACGATGTAGATAATGGCCTCGATCAGGGCGATCAGGCCGATGATGACCGACGGGATGCCCAGCAGGATGAAGCCGAACAGGAACACCAGCAGCATGATGATGCCGGCGGTGTTGTAGCCCAGATAGAATTTATGGATACCGAAGGTGCCAAGGAAGAAGGCAAGCAGGCAGGCCACCAGCTTGTTCTTTTCAGCAGGCGCGGACGCCACGGCGTAGATCTGTTGGGCGACACCGTCGACGCCCACGAAGTCTACCTTGCGGCCGTTCGCCGGCTCCGTCTCCGACCGCCAGTCAGAACGGCTGAAGGTATAGCGTTGTCCGTCGGCGCCACTGATGATGCCGTCGCCGGTCTGCGCGGAATAAGACAGAATGGTCCCCAGCATTGTTCCCCAACCCCATGCCTGTTTTGCCAGCGACCTATGGCTGGCATCTCTAGGTAGAATAACGGCATGCGATGTGGAAGGGAAAGGCGCCTGATGCGCAGATTTGGCCGCAAGGCGTGAGGACGTGACTTTAACCGACGAAACGGTGGGGGGATACGCGTGGCGCCCCCCTCCTGCGGGACGGGCGCTGTCCGCAGGAGGATGACACCATCAAGGCTCAGTTCGCGGCGGCCTCCACCGCCGGCGCTGTCTCCGACCCGCCCAGCACCTTGAACAGGGTGACCCGGTTTTCCAGCAGTGACAGCTGCACGGAAATACGGTTCTGCTGGGCGCTGTACAGGCTGCGCTGGGCGTCCAGCAGGGTCAGGAAGCTGTCGACGCCCCGTTCATAGCGCTTGTTCGACAGGTCGTAGGTAAGTTGGCTGGACTTCACCAGCGACGTTTGGGCCGTCAGTTGACGGTCCAGCGTGCCGCGGGCGGCCAGGGCGTCCGCCACCTCGCGGAAGGCGGTCTGCACCGCCTTCTCATAATTGGCCACGTCGATGTCGCGGGTGGCCTTGGCGGAGTCCAGGTTGGCCTGGTTCTTCCCGTTGTCGAAGATGGGCACGCTGATGCTGGGGCCGAAGCTCCAGGCGCTGCTGCCCGGGGCGAACAGATCGGTTAGGCCGGCACTGGCCGTGCCGTAGCTGCCGGTCAGCGTGATCTGGGGAAGAAGGCCGCCCGGGCGGCGCCGATGTTGGCGTTGGCCGCCTTCAGCGTGTGCTCCGCCTCGCGGACGTCCGGCCGGCGCAGCACCAGGTCTGACGGCAGGCCGGCCGGCAGGTCGCCCAGCACGTCCTGGTCGTCCAGGCTGGCGCCCTCGATCTCCGCGTCGGTCAGGGGTGTCCCGACCAGAAGTTCCAGGGCGTTACGGTCCTGCGCCACCAGGCGGGTGTATTGCTCCAGATTGGCGCGGGCGGTGTCGACGGAGGTCTGCGATTGCGCCAGGTCCAGGGCGGAACTGCTGCCCCGATCGAACATGCGCTTGTTGCGGTTGTACGTCTCCTCCTGGGTGCGGAGGGTGTCCTGCGTCAGGGCCAGCAACTGGCGGTCCGACACCAGGGTCAGGTAGGCGTTCGCCACCTCCGCGATCAGGGACAGGCGGGTGGTGGCCGTGGCCTCCGCCGTCGACAGGTATTGTTCCAGTGCCTGCTGTGACAGGCTGTGGACCCGGCCGAATAAATCCAACTCGTACGAGGTGACGCTGACCTGCGCCTGGCTGGAATTGTAGGTGATGCCCTTGGTGCCGGAGCCCGAGGCGCCTGCCGACGCCCCCTGGGCACCCAGGGCGGAGATGGGCGTACGGGCCCGGGTGGTGCTGCCGCCGGCGTTCAGCGTCGGCAGGGTGGCCGCATCCTGCACACGGTAGTTTGCCCGCGCCACTTCGATGTTCAGCAGGGCCACGCGCAGGTCGCGGTTGTTCTCCAGTGATTTGGCGATCAGGGCCTGCAGCCGGGGGCCGCGGAACACGGCTTTCCAGCTATCCGGTCCCTGAAGCGGCGAGGGCTTGCCGGGCGCATCCGCCGGTTCATACGCCTGGCCGGTGGGCCAGGCGTTGGGAACCGGGCTTTGCGGCCGGGTGTAGTCCGGCGCCAGGGAGCAGGCCCCCAGCGAGGCGGTTGTCAGCAGCAGGGCGGTGAAGGCCGCGATGCGCTTGGGGATCGAAAACACGGTCATCACGGATGTCCTGCGGTGTCATGGCCCGGGGCGGTGGGGGCGGGCGTGCCCGAGGCGGGGGTGCCGGGGGAGGGCCGCTTGCCGAAGCGCCGAAGGACCGAGACGAAGAAGACGGGAACGAAGAAGATGGCGAGGAAGGTGGCCGAGAGCATGCCGCCCATCACGCCCACGCCGATGGCGTTCTGCCCGCCGGAGCCGGCGCCGTTGGCCACGGCCAGCGGCAACACGCCCAGGATGAAGGCGAAGGACGTCATCAGGATGGGACGCAGACGCTGCCTGGCGGCGGTGACCACGGAGGTGATCAGGTCGTGCCCTGCCTCATACTGCTCCTTGGCGAACTCCACGATCAGGATGGCGTTCTTCGCGGACAGGCCGATGGTCGTCAGCAGGCCGACCTGGAAATAGACGTCGTTGTCCAGGCCGCGCAGCCAGGCCGCGGCCACCGCGCCGATGACGCCCAGCGGCACCACCAGCATGACCGACACCGGGATGGACCAGCTTTCATACAGGGCCGCCAGGCAGAGGAAGACGATGGCCAGCGAGATGGCGTAGAGGGCGGGGGCTTGCGAGCCCGACAGCCGTTCCTCGTACGACAGGCCGGTCCATTCGTGCCCGATTCCCGGGGGCAGCTTGGCGGCCAGCCTTTCCATCTCCGCCATCGCCTCGCCCGTGCTGTGGCCGGGGGCCGGCACGCCCTGGATGTCGCGCGACGACACGCCGTTGTAGCGCTCCAGCTGGGGTGAACCGTACTGCCAATAGGCCGTGGTGAAGGAGGAGAACGGGACCATCTGGTTGCTGGAACCCCGCACGTACCAGCGGCTGATGTCGCTGGGCAGCATGCGGAAGGGGGCGTCCGCCTGGGCGTAGACCTTCTTCACGCGGCCCTTGTCGATGAAGTCGTTGACGTAGGACGACCCCCAGGCGGTGGACAGGATGCCGTTGATGTCGGACAGCGACAGCCCCAGGGCCGTGGCCTTGGTCTGGTCGACCTTCACCCGCAGCTCCGGAACATCCTCCAGGCCGTTGGGGTGGACCTGCATCAGCACGGGGCTCTGCGCCGCCATGCCCAGCAGCTGGTTGCGCGCGGCCATCAGCTTTTCATGGCCCAGGCCGGCGCGGTCCACCAGTTCGAAGTCGAAGCCGGAGGCGTTGCCCAGCTCGATCACGGCCGGCGGCAGGATGGTGTAGATGGAGGCGTCGCGATAGGCCATCAGCTTCATCATCGCCCGCTGGGCGATGGCGCCGGCCTTCTGGTCGGCCCGGGAGCGTTGCGACCAGTCGCGCAGGTTGACGAAGGCGAAGGCGGAGTTCTGGCCACGGCCGGCGAAGTTGAAGCCCACCACCGTGAACAGGCCGGCCACATTGTCCTTCTCATCGACCAGGAAGTGCTTTTCCATGGCCTTGGCCGCTTCCAGCGTGCGCTCGGCGGTGGCGCCGGGGGGGGTGGCGGCCTGGACGAACAGGAAGCCCTGGTCCTCGTCCGGCAGGAAGCCGCTGGGGATGCGCATGAACAGGAAGACCATGCCCGCGACAATGACGCCATAGACCAGCAGATAGCGCAGCGTGCGGCGGCTGACATGGCCGACGGCGTTGCCATAGCCGTTGGACAGGCGGTTGAAGCCGCGGTTGAACCAACCGAAGGGGCCGGTTTCCACGGCACCGCTGCCATGGTGGGCGGCGGGCTTCAGCAGGGTGGCGCACAGGGCCGGGGTCAGGACCAGGGCCACCAGCACCGACAGGGCCATGGCCGACACGATGGTCAGCGAGAACTGGCGGTAGATGGCGCCGGTGGACCCGGAGAAGAAGGCCATGGGCACGAACACGGCCGACAGCACCAGGGCGATGCCGATCAGGGCGCCGGTGATCTGGCCCATGGATTTGCGTGTGGCCTCGCGGGGGACAATCCCTCCTCCGCCATCACGCGCTCCACGTTCTCCACCACCACGATGGCGTCGTCGACCAGCAGGCCGATGGCCAGCACCATGGCGAACATGGTCAGCGTGTTGATGGTGAAGCCGAAGGCCGACAGCACGCCGAAGGTGCCCAGCAGCACCACCGGCACGGCGATGGTGGGGATCAGCGTGGCCCGCCAGCTTTGCAGGAACACGAACATGACGATGAAGACCAGGACGATGGCTTCCAGCAGCGTCTCGACCACGTCATGGATGGACAGGCGCACGAACGGCGTCGTGTCGTAGGGGTAGGCGACCTCCAGCCCCTCGGGGAACAGGGGGCGCAATTCCTCGATCTTGGCCTTGATGGCCTTTTCCACCTGCAGCGCGTTGGCGCCGGTGGTCAGCTTGATGGCCAGGCCGGCACCGGGATGGCCGTTATAGCGCGCCTGGGTCTCATAGCTGTTGCTGCCCAGCTCCACCCGCGCCACGTCCTTCAGCAGGACCTTGGAGCCGTCCTGGTTCACGCGCAGGATGATGTCGGCGAACTGCTCCGGCGTTTCCAGCCGGGTCTGGGCGATGATGGTGGCGTTCAGCTGCTGCCCCTGGACGGAGGGCAGACCGCCGACCTGGCCGGCGGACACGGCCTTGTTCTGCACGCCGATGGCGCTGGTCACGTCGGCCGCCGTCATCTGAACGGCCGCCAGCTTGTTCGGGTCCAGCCAGACGCGCATGGCGTGCTGCGGGCCGAACAGGGTGATATCGCCGACACCGTCCAGACGGCTGATGGGATCCTGCAGGTTGGACGCGACGAAGTCGCCGACATCGGTGTCGTTCAACTGCCCGGTGGGGGAGAAGAAGGCCAGCACCATCAGGAAGTTCTTGGCGGACTTGCTGACCTGCACGCCCTGCTGCTGCACTTCGGTGGGCAGCAGCGGCGTCGCCAGCTGCAGCTTGTTCTGCACCTGCACCTGGGCGATGTCGGGGTCGGCCTCGGCGTTGAAGGTCAGGGTGATGGTGACGTTGCCCGAGCTGTCGCTGGTCGAACTCATGTAGCGAAGATGATCGATGCCGTTCATCTTCTGCTCGATCACCTGCGTGACCGTGTCCTCCAGCGTCTTGGCCGAGGCGCCGGGATAGCTGGCGGTGATGGCCACGGAGGGTGGCGCGATGCGGGGGAACTGCTCGATGGGCAGGCTGTTGATGGCCAGCGCGCCCGCCATCATGATGACGATGGCGATGACCCAGGCGAAAACGGGCCTGTCGATGAAGAATTTTGACATGGGGTGGCCCTGCCTTACAGCGGCTGCGGGGTGGCGGGGGCGGCCGCCTGGGGCTTCACCTCATCCGCCTTCACGTCCGCGCCGGGACGCAGGCGCTGGACGCCTTCCACCACCACGCGGTCACCGGCGTTCAGGCCGCCGGTCACCACCCACTTGTTGCCCTGCGCCTGGGTGGTGGTGACGGGGCGGACGGTCGCCTTGTTGTCCTGGCCCACGACCCAGACGGTGGTGCCGCCGTCGGCGCCGCGCACCACGGCCTGTTGCGGCACCAGCATGGCCTGGTCGCGCACGCCTTCCTCAACCCGCGCCCGCACGAACAGCCCCGGCAGCAACTCCGCCTTGGGGTTGGGCACGGTGGCGCGCAGCGTGACCATGCCCGTGGTCTGGTCCACGGTCACGTCGGCAAATTGCAGGCGGCCAGGCTCGCCATAGGGTTGGTCGCCCAGGCCGTCGATCAGCAGGCTGATGGGGGCGTCACCCGCCGTGGCGCCCTTCACATGGCCGGCGGCGATCTCCTGGCGCAGCCGCAACAGGTCGACGCTGGACTGGGTGACGTCGACATACATCGGGTCCAGCTGCTGCACCGTGGCCATGGCCGTGGTCTGGTCGCTGGTGACCAGGGCGCCTTCCGTCACGGAGGAGCGGCCGATGCGACCACTGATGGGGGAGTAAACGCGGGTGTAGTCCAGGTTGATCTGGGCGGTCTTGACCTGGGCGCGGGCGGCGTCCACCGCCGCCAGGTCGGTCGCCAGGCTGGCGGTGATGTCGTCGTAGTCCTGCTTGGACACGGCGTTCACGGTCACGAGGTCGGCATAGCGTTCCGCCTTGGCCTTGACCGACTTCACCGTCGCCTCCGCCTGGGCCAGGCTGGCCTTGGCGCTGGCCAGCGCCGCCTCATAGGGGGCGGGGTCGATCTGGTACAGCTGCTGGCCGGCCTTCACGTCACCGCCCTCGGTGAATAGCCGCTTGAGAATGACGCCGCTGACCTGCGGGCGCACCTCGGCGACGCGGAAGGCGGAGGTGCGGCCGGTCAGTTCCGTCGACAGGGTGACGGGCTGCGGCGTCACGGTGACGACACCCACGGAGACAGGGCCCTGGGGCGGCGGCGCTTGCTTCTTCTCGCCGCATCCGGCCAGCGTGATCGCCGCGACCGACAGCGTCGCCACCATGGCCACCTTAGGAATGTTGAGTGTCATCAATGCCTCTTCGACGAAAGCCCGCCCCCAACCCCGCCTGTCTGGATGTCGGCGAAAACGCACCTCAGTCAGGAACAAACCGGAAGTGGTAAGGGAACGGGGAAAAAGATAGGCAAGGGTGCATCGTACGGAAGCCCTGACCTTGCCGAATGGTGGTTTCGTACTGTATTATACAGTACAGTCCTGTGATGTGCGTCACCGGGCCATTGATTAAGCTATGAAATTACGATGACCAGCCCCTCACGCCACGCCGCGCCCGCTTCCAGCTATCCTTCCGAGACAGCCTCCCTCCCGGCCGCGGCATCCCCGTCCCAGCCGCCATCACCCCCATCGGATGCGCCCAAGCTGGGACGCCGGGCGGAGGCGCGGCGAGCCGCCATGATGGATGCCGCGCTGAAGGTCTTCATGGAAAAGGGGTTCGAGCGCACGACCCTGGGCGACATCGTCGCCCTGTCCGGCGGTTCCCGCGCCACGCTCTACGACCTGTTCGGCGACAAGGAGGGCTTGTTCCTGGCGGTGCTTGAGGTCGTGACGGCCCACATCAGCCAATTGATGAACGACATCGCCGAAAGCTGCGGTCCGCCGGAGGAGGTGCTGCTGCAATTCGGCACCTCGTTGCTGGAGGCGCTGGTGCAGCCCGATGTCATGGCCATGAACCGCATCCTGGTGGCGGAGGGGCGGCTGTTCCCCGATCAGCTGGAAGGCTTCTTCCGCAGCGGGCCCGACCAGGCCCGCGGCAAGGTCGCGGCCTATCTGCGCCGGGCGGCGGATCAGGGGGTGATCGTGGTGGACGATCCCATGACCGCCGCGCACATCTTCTTCGGCATGGTTACGGCGGGATATTCGTTCGAGGGGCAGATCAATCCGGCCCGCCTGGGCGACGCCGCGGACCGCCACGAATATGTCCAGCAGGTCGTGCGGCTGTTCCTGCGGGGCCTGTGCCCCCGCTGACACCCCCTCGTGAAGGCTCAGTCCTGGCGCGGGGCCTTCTGGTTCAACTGGACGAACAGGGCGATCAGCGCGGCGGCCGCGGCGGCGAAAGGCGCGCCGATGAACCATACCATCAGGAACATGTACTGCGACACGCCCAACAGCAGCAGGACGACCGCCAGCAGAATGATGGCGCCCAGGGCCGCGAAGGCCATGGACCAACTGACGATGGACAGGCAGGCCACCGTCGGGTCGTGGGCGTCGCCGTCCGCGTTCTCCCGGGTTGGGCCGATCGGACCTTCGCCCGTCAAACCCTTGCCGAATGAACTGTCTGTGGTGCCGGTCATTGTGGGTCCAGCAATCTTGTCTCCCGCGAATGAAAGAGTAGCACCACGCGCCACCGAATCCAGTGGTCTGGCGCTATACGGGCGTATGGCCGCGGACATATGGGGGCTGGCCGCGTCGATGGCCCATGGCGTTCCGCCGCCGGACGCGGTAGTCATGGGGCGCCACAGGCGGGCGCAGTAGGCGCCGCGCCGTTTTCCCGCCGCCGACCGCCTCGCCCACCAGCCTCAGCCGCCCGACCCGTGACCGCCCCAGAACCCGCCTCCGCCGCCTCCACCCCGGGTCCCGCCCTGACCGGCCGCGCCGCAGCTACGCGCCAGCGCCTGATGCAGGCCGGGGCCGAGTTGCTGGGCGAGGTGGGGATCGAGCGCATCTCCACCAACCAGGTGGCCAGCCGCGCCGGCGTGACGCCCCCCGTCTTCTACCGCCATTTCAAGGACAAGTACGACCTGCTGGCCGCCCTGGGCGGCGCGCTCATGGAGTCGCAGAACGACATCCTTTACGACTGGCTGGAGCGTAGTGCGCCCGCCGGCTTTGAAGAGCTGATGCAGAACCACTATCAGTTCCTGCTGTCCACCATCCAGGCGACGGCCGCCGTGCCCGGGGCGGTGTGGATCATGCGGGCACTGCGCGCCGTGCCCTCGCTGACCGCCATCCGCCTGGCCTCGCACGAGATGGTCACCGACCGCATCTGCCGCGCCATGGGCCCGTTGTTGCCTGATATGAATCCGGCCGAATTGCGCTTGCGCACCCGCATCGCCGTGGACGCCGGCTACGCCGCCGTGGAGATGGCTCTGGACGACCCCACCATGTCGCCGGAAAGTGTTTGCCGCGCCCTGACCGACATGTGGATGGGCGGCCTGCGCCACGGGGTGTGAGGCTGGGCTGATACCGATGCCCGGTGCGCGCCGCCGGCGATGGGAAATAACACACGGGGTTGGACAAGTCTTGAGTAAGGCGGGAAGCGTCGGCACTGGCCGCTGGGTGGCCATGGACATCGAGATGACCGGCTTTCGTCCGGTGGATGGGCGCAGCATCATCGAGGTTTCGGCGGTGGCGGTTTCGCCGTGCGGCGGTGGCGGGCATGTGCGCGAGGCGTGCAGCTGGCGGATAAATCCCCGATGCCCGTTGAATCCCATCGCCATCGGCGTGCACGGCGTCCGGGCGGAGGACCTGGCCGATTGTCCTGACTTCGCCGATGTGGCGGCCGACGTCCTGGCCTTCATTGGGGCCGACCCCCTGGTGTTCCATGGCGCTTCGGGCGACGTCGCCTTGCTGAACCAGGAACTGGCGGTCGCCAGCCTTCCGCCCCTGTCCAACCCAGTCATATGCACCGAAACCCTGGCCCGCCGCCGTTGGCCGGGCGAACGGTCGCGGCTCCCCCTGGTGGCCGAACGGCTGGGCTGTGCCGTGTGGACACGCCATAAAAGGCGCCGCCGGCAGGACGGCGGCGTCACCATCACCGGCGATTACCCCTACAAATCCCGGGCCGATGCCGAAATGACGGCGGACATCTGGCTGGCCCTTGGAGCTGCTTGTTAACTGGCCAGAGATTGGATGCGGACCAGCGCAGTGTCTGCTTGGCTCTATATTAATTCGATAGGGTAATTTGATTGTGTCTGCTCAGAATTCGGAGTTGCGTATAAATGGCGGTGCCCTTGGAGAAGAACGCCGCCATTTGCCTGAGAATGCAGAATTATTCAGATAATGGGTCTATAGCCGCGGCAATGGCTGCGGCATACTGTGCCCATGTCTGCTTTGCGGCGCCCCCCGCGATGTCCTGTGTACACCAGAATGAGCCGCCGGTTGATCCCCACTTTTTCAGGTTCTTTTCCATGATATCCGGTGACATGGTGTCATCCAGGATTGGCAAGATGAAGCCGTTGCCATTAATCAGCCCGGTTTGGCCGAAATTTGCCACCAGATAGCTGTTGAGGTTCGCGGTCCAGGTGGCGGGGTCATTGCCAGTACCACCAGCATACGTTTGCAAGTTCATGCCAACCACGGGTTGTGGGTAGGTGGGATTGAAGGGGGTACTATTCAGCCCTGAGTAGATGCTGGCGAGCGCGGCGAACCATTCTGATTCGTTTGTGAATGGGCAGAATGTGAACGCATAAGTGACTTTCGGGCTTTGGGCCAATCCATATTGGTAGAGCTGGACGATCAGCGGAACCACGGCCGACACCGCCGCATCCTCATTGTCCATATCAAAACCAACGGTTGTAATTTCTTTACTAAGTCCTTGCACATGGCTGGCGATCGCCGCGAAGTTAGCGATCAGGTTGGTGGCCGCGCTTCCTTTGGCGCTCAGGATCGTCTGGATATTTGTGAAGGTGTTGTTGGCCGTCGTGTTTGATCTCGCACCACCAAGGGAAAGCCAAACGCGCTGGCAATTCCCTTTCGTCGTACCGGCCCCGATAATCGGATCAAGAATAGCTTTCACATTGTCAGTGTTCAGAGTTCCTTTAGAAGCGAGAACATCGCTTCCCAGGCCATAATAAACATCGCCGGTCAAGTCGTGAACTGTCAGGCTAAATATAATATAGTCAGTGGTTTCTGTGCCAACAGCGTCCTTGACCGTCGCGCTGTTGGTCGATGAGTCGTCTAGGCCATTGATGTAGGCGCCATTGAACAATAAAGCCGTACCCGAGGCGATCGCCTCTGCATAGTCCGCCCACGTGTTGCTTACCGCGCTCGTGGCAATATCCTGCGTACACCAGAATGAACCCCCGGTTGAGCCCCATTCCTGGAAATTCTTTTCCATGGCGCCCGGTGCCGTGCTGTCATCCTGGATCGGCAGGATGAAGCCGTCACCCGTCGCTAGCCCGGTAGTGCCTGGGTGTGACGATACATATGTATTCAACATTGCGGTCCATGCAACCGGATCATTGCCAGCGCCACCAGCATAGGTTTGCAAGTTTATGCCAACCACGGGCTGAGGATAGACTGGATTGGCGGTGTCGGGGTTTAATGCTGAATAGACATCGGCCAGCGTTGCGAACCATTCAACCTCATTCGTGAATGGGCAATATGTGAAGGGATAGATGATTTTTGGACTCTGGGCCAACCCATATTGGTACAACTGGACTACCAGCGGAACGACAGCATTTTCCGGTGCGTCCTCATTATCGAGGTCGAAACCAACGAATGTGATCTTGCTGCTGAGCCCTTGGACATGGTTGGCGATAGCCGCAAAGTTGGCGATCAGGTTGGTGGCCGCGGTAGACTTGGCAGCCAGAATCTTCTGGATGTTCGTAAAGGTTTTATTGTTTATGGTACTTGATCCGGCGCCACCAATTGAAAGCCAGACACGCTGGCAATTACCTGATGTTGTGCCAGCTTTGATGACCGGATCAATTATATTATTAACATTCGTTTTGTTTACTGTGCCATTAGAAGATAAAATATTTTTGCCGAGACCATAATAAACATCTCCTGTTTCATCATGGACAGTAAGGCTAAATATAATATAGTCTGTCGTATTCGTGCCAGAAACAATTGAAACTGTCGCGCTATTGGTTGAGGGAACATCAAGTCCGTTGATGTATGCGCCATTAAATCCAATCATATTCGGCCTCCTATTTTCGAGTTTTTGGATTATCTTGATTGCGACAAGAAACCGCCCTTGCTGACGGAGTGATAAGTGGTCTCCCTCGGGGCGGCACGCGGTGTAGGGATAAAAGGGCAGTAGGTTTGGTCCTCCCAGCGGGGCGAATTGGACCTGTCCCGCAGGCGCCTTCGCAGCATGATCTGTGCCATTAGGAATAGTGAATATTAACAATGACTTGCTTCTTGTCGTGACCATGGCTGACAATGACCGACATGTCCGACGTGTCGGGCCTTGTGGCCGGGCGTAGATGGCTGCCATGGCCGGTCATGTCCGCTTTCCGGCAAAGCGCAGACAGCTGTCGCGCCAGCGTCGCCTACTGCGTCTGGGCCGTAGACTCAATTGACTAAACGAAAGCGCTTCCGACCTCGGTTGTCACGGCACCCATAGTTTGCCTCATGTGATCTATTAACTTCTTGATAAGAAATGGAATTTTTCGTGGCTCGGCTACAATATTCTCGGAAAACAACCCACAGAATGCGGCAAAAAAAGTCCGCCGATAGCGGGCTCAACGACTTCGAAATGTGAAGCATACCCTCTGAGCTTCCGTCCTCAGGTAAAAGGAGGATTCGCTGTCATGTCGCAGCCGGAAACTGGAAGAACTGCGGGGCCCTGATCGCCTCAGCGCAAATCGGAATGCGGCTTGGGCGCCGATCTGTACAGCCACTGGTTTATTCTATTTGGATCAGCCGGGTCGTTTGATTGCGCCGCTTCACACACGACGAACCAAACCCTCGGTAAGATCCCGACGCTTCCATCCAGGCCGGCACCCCGCGTCATCGATCTGACAGGCGGCCTGGGTTAAACAGGCTCCACCCCGTGGCCTCGGCCAGACGCTCCAGAGCGAGGCTGCCCAGCTGGGAGTTGCCGTTGGCGTTCAGGCCGGGGGACCAGACGGCGATGGAGGCGCGGCCTGGAACGATGGCCAATATGCCGCCGCCGACACCGGACTTGGCCGGGATCCCGACGCGGAACGCGATGTCGCCGCTGGCGTCATAATGGCCACAGGTGAGCATCAGGGACAGGATGCGGCGGGCTCGTATAGACGAAATGGTGCGGCCGCCTCCCGGATGGCGACCATCCAGCATCAGGTAGCGTCCGGCGGCGGCAAGCTGGCGGCAGGTCATCTCGATGGCGCAGGCATGAAAATAGGTGCCCAGCACGAGGTCGGGCGCATGCCGCAGCACGCCATAGGATTTCATGAAATGGGCCAGGGCCCGGTTTCGTTCGCCCGTACGCTCCTCCGACCGGGCGACCTCCTCATTGATGGCGATGGACTCATCCTCCGCCAGATAGCGGACGAACTGGACCAGTTCGCCAATGGCCTCGCGGGGCGGATGCCCCGCCAGATTCACATCCGTCACGACGATGGCGCCGGCATTGATGAAGGGGTTCCGCGGAATGCCCCGCTCCGCCTCAAGCTGGACGATGGAATTGAACGCCGTGCCGGAGGGTTCCCGCCCCACCCGTTCCCACAGCTGGTCCCCCGCCTTGCCCAGGGCCAGCGTCAGGGAAAAGACCTTGGAGATCGACTGGATGGAAAAGCCGACCTCATCATCCCCGCCGGCATGGCATTCCCCATCGACGGTATAGACCGCCATGCCGAACCTGGCGGGGTCGACCTTGGCCAGGCTGGGGATGTAGGTAGCGACCTTGCCACGGTCGGGCGCGGCTCGCATCTCGTCGACGATGTCCTGGATGATACCTTGGAGAGTCACGGGCGCTGCCATATCAGACGGGCGGGAAAGGGGCTGGTGCCCCGGCGGTTGGGCAGGGTAGCAGCCTCGCCCCACAGCGTCACGCCGCCACCGGGCCGGTCCCGGCGCCCGCTCCATGCCAATTCACACCGTTGACGCAATTCCCTGAAGATGAATGTCGCGGCGGAGTGATTGACAGGTTAGATGCTCGGCCGTTCGGCTCGCAAAGCCCATTCGTCGATGCCGAGTTCCTGTTTGAAGTTCTTCCAGCCCTCGCGTGTGACTTCGACGATGCGCGACGAAGGTGCGCGGCGTATCCATCCCTTGGTGCAGAGGAGGGCCGTGAATTGGACGCCGAGCGGACCGGCCACGTGATGTTGTCGCTCGGTCCAGTCGAGACACTGCCGTGCGAGGTCGCGTCGGCTTGATTTAATCCTCGCCATGTCAAGGCCCAGGGTCTCGAACCATGCCGCTCCGGCTGGGGTCACCTCGAACCGCTTGTCGGCTGCTGGCGTCAGGAACCCTCGGTCTTGCAGGCCGCAGGCGACAGCGACGCCAAGACGACCTGCCAGGTGATCGTAACAGCAACGCGCAAATCGGAGCCGCTGTGCCTCGGGGGCCGGCACCTTGCGGCGAACGGGTTCCCTAGATGCGATGGACGCAAGACTTTCCAGCGCAAGCGCCACATGAGGGCCGCCGAGCCGGTAGTAGCGATGGCGCCCTTCCGTTTCCACCGTCACGAGACCGCCGAGGAGGAGTTTGGCGAGGTGCGAACTGGCCGTTTGCGCCGTGACTCCCGCCGCATGCGCCAATTCACCAGCCGGCCTCGCGCGGCCATCCAGCAGCGCGACGAGCATGGCGGCGCGCGCTGGATCGCCGATGAGGAAGGCGGAGTTGACGACGTTTGGCTGCAGGCCCATGGCCGAGGCTCCTTATGATCACGCACCACGATAGCACGAGGAAATGTCGCCATCCTTCGATGCAGATCGAAGCACCAGAACCGATCCGCTGCATAGGCTCCGTCTCGAGAAACTCAACGATGGGACATGCCGATGACCAACGATGCCGATGCTGAAGCTCGCTTTATCCACGACCTTCGGCACGAGACGATGAGAGGTGCGGCTGTGACCAGAACCGTCATCGCCCATGTGACCGACGCCCACCTCGGACAGCGCCTGGCGAGCAGCGGCGAAGTCGCGGGCGACAAGATGCGCTATGTGGAAGAAGCGGACGCGCACACGGCGCACCTGCGGCGCGTCCTCGACGACATCACCCGGAAAGGGATCACCGAAATTGTCTTCGGCGGAGACATCGGCACGACCGCGGCCGTGCCGGCGTTTTTCGGAGCGATGCGAGATCACGATTTCTCACCGTTGATCGTCCTCGGCAACCACGATGCCTATGCCAGCGTCGCGCCCTGGTGCAACGCTGGCGCCATCGAAGGGAAGATGTGTTCGTCAACCGACAAGGGGCCATGGCGACGGATCATGCTCGACTCATCCGACAACATGATCGGCGAACGTCAACTCGCCTGGCTTGCGAACGCGCTGGAAAGCGTCCGGCGGGCCGCCGTCTTCGTCCACCACCCCGTCTTCGAAATTGACACGCCGATCGACCGGTCGCCGGCGGCGCTGCGCGACCGCGCCGCTCTTCAGGCGCTCCTCCTCAGTGTGGGTCCTGATTGCGAGGTCACGCTGTTCTGCGGCCACTATCACATGGTCGATGAGCGTCGCGACGGTAATGTTCGGCAGTTCGTTACGCCGGCGGTATCTTATCAGATCACAAAGAAATCGGACGAGATCGAAGTGGACACTTCAACCTTCGGCTATAGGATCATCGAATTCGATGATGATAAGGTCCAGACCCAGGTCATACTCCTGTAAACTGTACCCGGCACCGCCTCGTCCAGGCGGGCGCCCTGGGCCAGAACGTCCGCCCCCTGCCCACCGGGGATGCCGGATGTGCGTTCGACCGCTCAAGGCAGCGATATTGGCGGACGCGCGGACCCAGAAGTAGAGTCTGCGGCGACGTTGGACGATGTATGGGATAAGGGTCACAGCCCGCGCCTCCGCGTGTATCACATACGTGTGTCACACGGCTTTTTGGCGAAAGGCGAAATCTAGAGCCAAATCAAGCCATTAGGCAAAATTTGGCGTCCCCTACGGGAATCGAACCTGAATTCTCGATTTTGCGTTCCATCACCTTGCCGTGCGCACGGGGTGGTTTCGGTAAATCTCATGGATTTCTAGCTACTTATGCAGCGGCGACGGATTGGTCTGTCACCGAGGTTCTGCTGTCGCCGCCAAACTATGGTGTCATTTGAGGCGAGCTACGGCCCCAATTGGCCAAACTATGGGTGCCGTGACAACGACATCGATTACCCCCTTGCCCTCACCCCAAAGTTTAGTTATCACTAACAGAAGTTAGCGATGACTAACGCCATGCCCGCGATAGACGGAGTGGCGACGGGGAGTTCCATGGGCTGGGGCATCGGGCATTTTCCGAAACGGGCGCGCTTGTCCGCGTCCATCCTGTTGGCGGTGATGGCCGGCGGCTTGTCCGCCTGCGACAAGGCGCCAGCGCCGCCGCCGTCGGCGGAGACGCTGGCGGCATTGCGGCCGGCGGACCCGCGTCTGGCCGGGCTTTATGAGGCCAGCTGCAAGGCCTGCCACGCCAATCCGGACTCCGGCGCCCCGCTGGTAACCTATGCCACGGCCTGGTCGCCGCGCTGGGCCAAGGGGCCAGACGCCCTGCTGAAACACACGCTGGAAGGCTTCAACGGCATGCCGGCGGGCGGCCAATGCTTCTCCTGCACCGCCGACGATTACCAGGCGCTGATCCGCTTCATGGCCGGGCAAACGCCCGCCGCCAAGACCAACTGAACGACCCTTCCCAACGGGCCTTCCCAGAAGGGCCCTATTCCCTAGGGGGAACCGGACCGAACCATGCTGACACGGCGTACCCTGTTTCTGTTGATGGGCGGCACGGCACTGGCCGCCGGTGGCGGCGTGGCGGCCAGCCGCGTGGGCGTGCAGCCGGAACCGCCGGCCCCTCCCAGCGTCGACGCGGGCGGTCACCTGCTGTGGCGCAACTGGTCGGGCATCCAGCACTCCTATCCTGCCAGCCGGGCCGCCCCGGCGGATGAGGGTGAATTGGCCGACCTGGTGCGCAAGGCCCCCGGGCCCATCCGCGCCGTAGGCTCCGGCCATTCCTTCATGCCGTTGGTGCCCACGCCCGGCACGTTGGTGACGCTGGACCGCATCGCCGGGCTGGATGGCCATGACGCGGACGCCCTGACCGCCCATGTCCGCGCTGGCACCCGGCTGGCCGACCTGGGGCCCGCCCTGGCCGCCGTGGGGCAGGAGATGCCCAACCTGCCCGACATCAACAAGCAATCGCTGGCCGGCGCCCTGTCCACCGCCACCCATGGCACGGGCGTCACTCTGAAAGCGCTGCATGGCAACGTCCAGGCCTTCCGCCTGGTGACGGCCGATGGCCAGGTGCTGGAGTGCAGCCCCAGCCAGAACGCCGACCTGTTCGCCGCCGCCAAGGTGGGATTGGGCACCTTCGGTATCCTGACCCGCGTGACGCTGAAGAACAGCCCGGTCCACCGCGTGGAACGGCGGGTGTGGCTGCAACCGGTGGAGCAGACCCTGGCGGAATGGCCCACCCTGCAGGGCCAGCACCGTAATGTGGAGTTCTATTACCTGCCCTTCACCGGCATGACCGCCGTCATCACCCATGATGAGACGGACGCGCCCGCCACCCCCCGGCCGCCCACCCAGGACAACGACGCGGTCATGAGCCTGAAGGCGCTGCGCGACTGGCTGGGCTGGTCCCCCGCCATCCGCCGCCGGGTGGCCAAGCATGTGCTGTCCGGCCTGGAGCCGGAGCGCGTGGTGGCCGAAAGCTGGCAGCTGCTGTCCAACGAACGCCCCATCCGCTTCAACGAGATGGAATTCCACCTGCCGCGCGAGGCGCAGGTGCAGGCCCTGAAGGACGTGATCGAGGCCATAGAGACCCGGCGGCCCGACGTCTTCTTCCCCATCGAGGCGCGGGTGATCGCGCCGGACGATGCCTGGCTGTCGCCCTTCCACGACCGCCCGTCCGGTTCCATCGCCGTCCACGCCTATTACAAGGACGACTATCAATTCCTGTTCGACGTGGTGGAACCCATCCTGCGGCGCCATGGCGGCCGGCCGCATTGGGGCAAGCTGAACACGATGAAGGCCGCCGATTTCATCGCCCTTTATCCCCGCTTCCGCGACGCCATGGATATGCGCCGCCAAGTCGACCCGGAGGGGCGCTTCCTCAACGATTATCTGCGGGGGGTGTTCACCGATGCGTGACGACTATGGACAGCGGCCCAGCCGCCGCCGAGTGTTGGCGGGCGGTGTCGCCGGCGCCGCCGTGGTGGGGGCCGGCGCCCTGGCCTGGCCGGCGGGCGACCATGGCGGTGGGCACGACGCCTATTTCACCGGGCTGTCGGCCGCCCTGACCAAGGCGGGGGTGGCCCAGCCGGTGCTGGTGGTGGACACCACGCGGCTGGACGCCAACATCAAGGCGGTCAGCGATACCCTTGGCAAAGCGGGCAGCCAGGCGGGCGGTCAGCCCAAGGGCCTGCGCATCGTCGTCAAGTCTCTGCCCTGCCACGACCTGATGGACCGGGTGGCGGCGGGATTGAAGACCAAGCGCTACATGGTCTTCAACCAGCCCATGCTGGTGGAGATGGGCGCGCGCCTCCCCGACGCCGACATGCTGATGGGCAAGCCCCTGCCGGTGGCGGCGGCCGCGGCCTATTACGACACGCTGGGCGCGCAGGCGCCGGGGCCGCAATGGCTGATCGACACGCCGGAGCGCCTGGCCCAGTACACGGCCATGGCCAAGGTCCGGGGCGTGGCGCTGTCGGTCAATTTCGAGATCGACGTCGGCCTGCACCGGGGCGGCCTGACCGATCCGCGGGACCTTGCCGCCCTGCTGGCGACCCTGGACCCGGCGGTCACCGCCTGCGGTCTCATGGGCTACGACCCGCATGTCGCCAAGATGCCGGGCATCTTCGACATGCGGGGCAAGGCGCTGGCCCGGGCCAAGGACCTGTACGCCCGGATGGCCGCCGTGCTGCGCGAGAAGGCGCCGCTGAAGGAAGGCCAGGCGCCCTATACCTTCAACACGGCGGGCAGCCCAACCTATGCCCTGCACACTGACGATCCGGTGGCGACGGAGGTGGCCGTGGGCTCCGCCTTCGTGAAGCCCACGGATTTCGACATCGACACCCTGGCCCATCACCAGCCGGCCTGCTTCATCGCCACCCCGGTCCTGAAGGTGGAGGAGCCGGCGCTGATTCCGGGCCTGGAAGGCTTGGCGGGCGTGGCCGCCTTTTTCGACCCCAACACGGCCCGCGCCTTCTTCGTGCAGGGCGGCCACTGGCTGGCCAATCCCGTGTCGCCACCCGGCCTGCAGCTCAGCGGCCTTTACGGCCGGTCCAGCAACCAGGAGCGCTGGTCGGGATCGCGCCGCGTGCCGCTGAAGCCGGACGACTGGGTGTTCCTGCGCCCCTCGCAGAGCGAGGCGGTGCTGCTGCAATTCGGGCCGCTGCTGGCCTATGACGGCGCCGCCATCACCGGGCGATGGCCGGTATTCGAGATGTCCGCCTGATGGCGGCGCCCGGCGATTGAGGGGGCATTTGAGCGGTCACGATCAAATGCCGCGCGGATTAATACCCCCCGGCGGGCACCGGGGCTGAACAAAGAAAAAGTGGGTAGGGCGGTTGCGCAACGACGGAACCAGAACAGGGAGCCAACCATGACGCGAATGGACAAGACGGGCATCGGCCGGGCGGGTATTGGATTCATGCTGCTGTCGGGTGTGGCGCTGGGCGCGCTGCACGGAACCGCCCGGGCGCAGTCGGCCTCGCCGGCCGACACGGACGGGGTGTTGCAGGACATCGTGGTCACGGCGCAGAAGCGGTCGGAGAATTTGCAGGACGTGCCGGTGGCCATCACCGCCCTGACGGCCGAGACGCTGGAGAAGATGGACGTGCGCGATGTGCAGGATCTGCCGGCCCTGACACCGGGCCTGCAGATCAAGACGTCTGACGCCAGCGCCAACCCCAAGGTCTTCATCCGCGGCGTGGGCCTCAACGATTTCAACGCCAATGCCGCGGGCGCCGTCGGCATCTACGCGGATGGCGTCTTTGTCGCCTCTCCCCTGGCGCAACTGGGGCAGTTCTTCGACCTGGAACGGGTGGAGGTGCTGAAGGGTCCCCAGGGGACGCTGTATGGTCGCAACACCACCGGTGGCGCCATCAACATCACCACACGCCAGCCCACCTTTGAGACCACCAGTGACGGCAGCCTGGAATATGGCCGCTTCAACGAGGTGAAGGCGGAGGCCGGCGTGGGTGGCGCCCTCATTCCCGGCAAGCTGGCGATGCGCCTGGCGGGCGTCTACCAGCGCGACGACGGCGACACCTACAACCGCTACACCAACGACTATGTCAACGCCGTGAACCGCTGGGGCGGGCGGGCCAGCCTGCTGTTCACACCCACCGACGATCTCAGCGTCACGGTGCAGTTCCATGGTGGGCAGAACCGGGGCGACAGCCGGTCCTTCCAGTCCCGCCCCCTGATCCCGCAGGACGCCGCCGCCGCCGGCCCCGGGGGCCTGTGCGCGCCCGGCTATTACGCCTCGGGCCTGTGCACCGACGCGCTGGGCTATGCCGACACCGACAACAACC
Organism: Nitrospirillum karajorum; assembly: GCF_036348415.1. Taxonomy (NCBI): domain Bacteria; kingdom Pseudomonadati; phylum Pseudomonadota; class Alphaproteobacteria; order Rhodospirillales; family Azospirillaceae; genus Nitrospirillum; species Nitrospirillum karajorum. The sequence continues at coordinate 1,031,479 of NZ_JAZBQB010000002.1, read as the reverse complement.
CCTATGCCGGCGCCTATAACGTCAAGGGCAAGGACAAGGTTGACACCTGGGGCGCTTCCGTCAACGTGCGCTGGGACGTGGGCAAGGCCACCCTTTATTCCATCACCGGCTTCGACAGTGCCGAGCGCAGCGATCTTGAGGATACCGACGCCAGCCCCAACAACCTGCTGACCAGCACCTACAAGGCCACGCAGCACGACGTGTCCCAGGAACTGCGGGTGGAGGCGCCGCTGGGCGACAAGTGGCGCGCCGTGGCCGGCGCCTATTTCCTGCATGACTATCTGAACACCTCCAGCCAGTACGACATCCTGCGCGACCTGCGCCCGATGTTCGTCACCGACGACAACCCCACCGGCTTCTCGCTGGAAAACAACGTGGCCACGGTGGGCTATCCCTATACCCAGATCAGCGACAGCTACGCCGCCTTCGGCCAGGTGGACTATCAGCTGACCGATCGGATCACGCTGACCGGCGGTCTGCGCTATTCCAAGGACGACAAGGATTTCCGCTATCGCAGCACGGTGGAGGAGGTGGTGGACGTCTTCAGCTACGCCGCCTCCAAATCTTTCGACAGCGTGTCGGGCCGCGCCTCCGTCCAGGTGAAGCCCACCGACGACGTCATGGTCTATGCCAGCTACAACCGCGGCTATAAGAGCGGCGGCTTCTTCGGCGGCTACACCCGAGACCCGGCCGATCTGGCGCCCTACGCCGATGAGACGCTGGACGCCTATGAGGTCGGCGCCAAGACGGAGCTGTGGAACAAGCGCCTGCGCCTGAACGCCGCCGGCTTCTATTACGACTACAGCAATTTGCAGGTCTTCCAGATCGTCACCCGCGACGGCATCCCGACCCAGACCTTCAACAACGCCGCCAACGCCCGTCTCTATGGCGTGGACGCCGATATCACCGTGGCCCCGCTGAAGGGGCTGGAGATCAGCCTGGGCGGCGAGTACCTCAACAGCGAATACCTCAATTATGTCTCCGAAGGGGAGAGCCTGTCCGGCAACCGCCTGCCTTCCGCCCCGCGCTGGACCCTCAGCGGCCTGGTCAGCTATGACCAGCCGTTGGACGGATCCAACGGCAAGGAGGCTGGCACGCTGAACGCCAGCGTCAACGTCTCCTATCGGTCGCTGGTCTATTTCGACAGCCACAACCTGTCACGGCTCAGCCAGTCCGGCTATTGGCTGACGGACGCGCGGCTGGGCTGGACGGCACCCAACGGCACCATCAGCCTGGGCCTGTGGGTGCGCAACCTGTTCGACCAGACCTACATCATGGATATCAACAACCTGGACAGCTTCGGCCTGGATTCCATCAGCATGGGTTCCCCCCGCCGCTTCGGCGGCTACCTGAGCTGGCATTTTTAGCGTTCCTCAGACGCCGGCAGGCCCGTCCGGGCCTTTGGCTGTCCTCGATTTCCAGTCCGCTGACGCTCCCCGGAAATCTCCGGGGCCGGTCGTCGCCGGCCTGAACCTTTAGTTGGATGGAGAGGGTGATGATGGCGGTGCAGCAGGGCGGCGCGGCTGACCTGGCGGTGGTGGAGCAGGCCTTCAACCGTCTGCGGGCGGCGGCGCGGCAGGATGCCTATCCCTCGGCGGAGCGGCGGCGCGACTGGCTGGCGGCGTTGGAACGGGGCTTGGTCCGCCGCCGCGACGCCCTGGTCCAGGCGGTCGACGCCGACTTCGGCGGCCGGCTGGCGCATGAGACGCTGTTCGCGGAAATCTTCGTCAGCCTGGAGGGCCTGCGCCACGCCCGCCGCCACCTGGCGGGCTGGATGCGGCCCCGCCGCCGGTCCGTGCCGCTGACCCTGGGGCCTGGCCGCGCCCGGGTACAGCCGCAGCCCGTGGGCGTGGTGGGGATCATCGCCCCGTGGAATTATCCCTTGTTCCTGGCGCTGGGCCCGCTGGCCGGGGCGCTGGCCGCCGGCAACCGCGTGCTGCTGAAGCCTTCGGAACTGACGCCCCGCACCACCGCCCTGATCGCCGACCTGGTGGCGGAGGCGGTGGGGCCGGACGTGGCCACCGTGGTGTCCGGCGGGCCGGAGGTGGGGGGCCAGTTCGGCCGCCTGCCCTTCGACCATATCCTGTTCACCGGTTCCACTCGAGTGGGGCGGCTGGTCATGGCGGCGGCGGCGGAGAATTTGACGCCCGTCACCCTGGAACTGGGCGGCAAGTCGCCGGCCCTGGTGCTGCCCGACGCCGACCTGACGTCGGCCGCGACCGACATCGCCTATGGCAAGTTCACCAACGCCGGCCAGACCTGCGTCGCGCCCGATTACGTCCTGGTGCCCCGGGCGCGCGTCCAGGACTTCGTGGCGGCGCTGGCGGTGGCCGTTCCCGGCTATTTCCCGCCGGGGCAAGGGGCCGACCAAGGGGCCAGCGCCATGTCCGCCGTCTTCGGCGCCGCCGGCCGCGCCCGCATGGCCGATCTGGTCGCGGAGGCCAAGGCCCGGGGGGCGGAGGTGCGGGAACTGGGGCCGCCGGTGCCGGGCCTGGCCCTGGGGCCCGCTGTGGTGCTGGACCCGCCCGATGACATCACCCTGCAGCGGGAGGAAATTTTCGGCCCCGTCCTGCCCATCGTGCCCTATGACGACGTCGACCGGGCGATGGACTATGTGCGCGACCGGCCCCGGCCGCTGGCCTTCTATCTGTTCGGCCGCGACCGCGCCCTGATCGACCGGGCGCTCAAGACCATCGCCGCCGGCGGCGTGGTGGTCAACGACACCTTGATCCATGTGGCGGTGGAGGATTTGCCCTTCGGCGGCATCGGGCCCAGCGGCATGGGCCGCTATCACGGCCGCGACGGTTTCGACACCTTCAGCCACCTGAAGGCCGTGTTCGACCGCAAGGGCCCCCGCCTGGACCGCCTGGCCCGCCCGCCGCTGAAACCTTTGCACCGTTGGCTGATCAAGCTGTTGATCGGGGGTTAGGCGGCGCTGGCGCCGGGGCCGCCCGCGCCCTATCTTTCGCGCATGCTGAGACGGCTGCCCCCAACCCGCGCACGGTTCGCCATCGCCCTGCTGGTCCCGTTGCTTGCCACCGCCGCGGCACGCGCCGACGTGTGGGACTACGCGCGCTCGGCCGGGCCCATCATCGGCCAGGCCAAGGCCTGCGGCGCGGCGCCGGCGCGCACGGATCATGCCTCCGACCAGGTGCGGGAGCTGCTGGACCTGACGGCGCCCAATGCGGATGAGCGGCGCAAGGTGGGCGAAATGTTCGATTTCCTGGTCAACACCGCCGTCACCATGCAGAACCAGGCGCCCAACCGTGACGATTGCCCCGAGGCCCTGGTGACGTTCGCCGATCTGGAACGGCGCCTGCCGCTGTGGCGCGAGATGCTGACGCCCCGCAAGCCTTGACGGAAGGCGGCCCCTGGGCCTTTGCCGGCCTTTGGTCCCCTACGCGCCCCAACCGGGGAGGATCAGCGGCTGCACGGGGTGGGAGCTGCCGCGCTCAGGCATGGTGGGCCCCAGGCTCAGCGTCTCCGTCCGGTTGCGGCCCGTGTCCTTGGCCCGATATAGCGCCTGGTCGGCCGTGGTCACCAGGTCGTCCCAGGTCTGCCCGTCCGGACCCAGCGTGGCGACGCCGATGCTGACGGTGCAGCGCACCGGTCCCTGTGGCCGCTCCAGAGTGATGGTCGCCACGCGGCGGCGCACCCGCTCCGCCACCGACCAGGCGTCCTCCAGCCCTGTTTCCGGCAACAGGGCCATGAATTCCTCACCGCCCACGCGGGCCAGCACATCGCTGCGCCGCAGCTCCTCCTCCAGCGTATCCGCCACGGCGACCAGCAGGGCGTCGCCCGTGCCATGGCCCCAGCGGTCGTTGACCGTCTTGAAATGATCAATGTCGATCATCAACAGCGACAGCGCCCGGTGGTGGCGCAGGGCGCGCGACACCTCCATCTCGCCCGCCGCCCACATCACCCGGCGGTTGGCAACGCCGGTCAGCGGATCCTCGCGCGCCTGCTGCATCAGGTCACCATCCAGACGTCGGCTGATCATCCACAGATAGCCATTGGTGACGGTGGTGGTGACGCAGATGACGACCAGGCGGGTCATAACCGTCATGGCCTGGGGTTCCTGCGCCGTGCCGTTCCAGTCGATCACCAGCGCCCAGCCGGCGCGCGCCAGGGCCAGAACCGCCCAGACGGCATAGATGCCGGCGGTCACGGTGGCGGCGGGATGTAGGCTCCGCTCCGCCTGGCGCAGCAGGTGCCAGGCCATGGCCGCCGACAGGGTGGCGAAAAACAGGCTGCCGGCCAGGATGCGTCCCCGGCTTTCCGGCGCGCCCACGGTGAACCACAGGAACATCGCCGCCAGCATCACGCCCACGGCCAAGACCGGCCCGGCCTCGCGCGCCGGCCGGCCCAGGAAGCGGAGCACGCCGACATAGGCCAGGCCATAACCGGCGAAGATCAGGAATTGGCTGGAGAGCAGCCCCAGCCAGGGCGGCAGCCAACCCAACGGGTTGGCCAGCGCCAAGCCTGCGGCCTGGGCGAAGCCGGACACGGCCCAGTAGGTAAGGCCCGCCTGGCGGGGCAGGGACAGTGCCGCCATCAGCAGGCATAGGGCCGCCACGATCTGCAGCAGCGTGTTGACGATCAGCAGGCTGGGGACATCCATGTCCACGCAAGCGCCCTCCCACCCCGGATAGCCGGTCCGGCCAACCAGAGGCCGGACCCGCATCGAGGATAGGAGAGGTGGGATCAACCTACAATGGTACGAAGCTTCCCGTCTGGCCGATCTTCCGGTTAGGTCAAGGGCTTAGGCCGGCCGATTCGTCCTGTTGTTCATATGCTGTTTACGCGTTGGGGTGGCTGGTGGCCGTCAGCGCCAGGCCGGACAAGGCCGCCAGCGCCTCCAGCGTCAGGCCCGGGCACAGCTCGCGCACGGCGAAGCCGTCCGCCGTCACGTCCAGCACCGCCAGGTCGGTATAGACGCGGGTGACGCAGCCCAGGCCCGTCAAGGGATAGGTGCAACGGTGCACCAGCTTGGACTGTCCGTCCTTGGTCAGGTGCTCCATCATCACGAAAACCTGGCGGGCGCCAACGGCCAGGTCCATGGCCCCGCCCACCGCCGGGATGGCGCCGGGCTTGCCGGTGGACCAGTTGGCGATGTCGCCGTTCTCCGCCACCTGGAAGGCGCCCAGGATGGCGATATCCAGGTGCCCGCCCCGCATCATGGCGAAGGACAGGCTGTGGTCGAAGAAGGCGCCGCCGTCCAGCAGCGTCACCGGCTGCTTGCCGGCGTTGATCAGGTCGGGGTCCACGGCGTCGGCGGCGGGCTTGGGTCCCATGCCCAGGATGCCGTTCTCGCTGTGCAGCAGGATTTCCTTGTTGGGCGACAGGTGGTTGGCCACCAGCTCGGGCATGCCGATGCCGATATTGACGACCGCGCCATCCTCGATGTCGTTGGCGATGCGGGCGGCCATCTGGTCGCGGGTCCAGGCGATGTAGCTTGTGGTCTGGGTCATGATCCGGCTCCTTGACCTCAGGCGGCGGCGCGGGCGGACTTGCCCACGGCCACCACGCGGCTGACGAATATCCCGGGCAGGACGATGGTCTCCGGGTCCAGCGTGCCCAACTCCACGATCTCCTCCACCTGCGCCACCGACACCTTGGCCGCGGACGCCATGATGGGGCCGAAGTTGCGCGCGGTCTTGCGGAAGACCATGTTGCCCCAGCGGTCGGCCAGCCGACCCTTGATGAGGGCCACGTCGGCGTGGATGGGGTATTCCAGGACATAGCCCTTGCCGTCGATGACCCGCGTCTCCTTGCCCTCGGCCAGCGGCGTGCCATAGCCGGTGGGGGTGAAGAAGCCGCCGATGCCGGCGCCGGCGGCGCGGATGCGCTCCACCAGGTTGCCCTGGGGCACCAACTCCAGTTCCACCTTGCCGGCGCGGTACAGTTCATCGAAGACGAAGCTGTCGGTCTGGCGGGGGAAGGAGCAGACGACCTTGCGCACCCGGCCCGCCGCCAGCAAGGCGGCCAGGCCGGTGGTGCCGTTGCCGGCGTTGTTGCTGACGATCGTCAGGTCCCGGGACCCCTGCTCGATCAGGGCGTCCACCAGTTCCATGGGCATGCCGGCGTTGCCGAAGCCGCCCACCATGACGGTGGCGCCATCGGCGACATCGGCCAGGGCCTCCAGGGCTGAAGCGTGGACTTTGGATAACATATTGGTATTTCCTTTCCTCAGACCCGTTCGATGATGCTGGCGATGCCCTGGCCCACGCCGATGCACATGGTGCACAGGGCGCGTTTGGCATCCGACCCGGCCAGTTCATGGGCGGCGGTGGCGACCAGGCGGGCACCGGACATGCCCAGGGGATGGCCCAGGGCGATGGCGCCGCCGTTGGGGTTCACCCGCACGTCGTCGTCGGCGATGCCCAACTGGCGCAGCACGGCCAGCCCCTGGCTGGCGAAGGCCTCGTTCAACTCCACCACATCGAGGTCGCTGACGGTCAGGCCCAGGCGGGCCAGCAGCTTTTGCGTCGCCGGGGCCGGGCCGATGCCCATGACGCGCGGCGGCACGCCGGCGGTGGCCGCGCCGACGAAGCGGGCCAGGGGCGTCAGGCCGTATTTGCGCACGCCCTCGGCGGACGCCAGCAGCAGGGCGGCGGCGCCGTCGTTCACGCCGGAGGCGTTGCCGGCGGTCACCGTGCCGTCAGGTTTCACCACGCCCTTCAGCTTGGCCAGCGCCTCCAGCGTCGTGTCGGGGCGGGGGTGCTCATCCACCGACACCACCTTGGGGTCGCCCTTGCGCTGGGGGATGGTGACGGGAACGATCTCCCGCTCGAACCGCCCACGGGCCTGGGCGGCTGCGGCCTTCTGCTGGCTGGCGATGGCGAAGGCGTCCTGGTCGGCGCGAGCGATGCCGAAGTCCTCGGCCACGTTCTCGCCTGTCTCGGGCATGCTGTCGACGCCGTAGGCCGCCTTCATCGCCTTGTTAACGAAACGCCAGCCGATGGTGGTGTCGAAAATCTCCGCCTTGCGGGAAAAGGCGTCCTCCGCCTTGCCCATGACGAAGGGCGCGCGGGACATGCTTTCTACCCCGCCGGCGATCATCAACTCCGCCTCGCCCAGGGCCACGACGCGGGCGGCCATGGCCACCGCGTCCATGCCCGACCCGCACAGCCGGTTGACGGTGGTGCCGCCCAGGCCCACGGGCAGGCCCGCCAGCAGCAGGGCCATGCGGGCCACGTTGCGGTTGTCCTCACCCGCCTGGTTGGCGCAGCCGAAGACGACGTCGCCCACCACGTCCCAGTCCACTGCGGCGTTCCGCGCCATCAGCGCCCGCAGTGGCACGGCCGCCAGATCGTCGGCGCGCACCGACGACAGGGCGCCGCCATAGCGCCCAATGGGGGTGCGGATCGCATCGCAGATGAAGACTTCGGTCATGAACACCCACTCCTTCGTCATCGCGGGGGCAAGGGGCTGACCGGCGTCCTGGTGGCAGTCACCTGGTCGGTGATCGCGCGGGGCGTCTTTTGCCGTTCCCTCCCCGGGGAAGCCATCGGCCGCCTTTTTCCGGCGACCGCATATTTTTGTTCGTCTAGCGTACAAATGTCCGTATAATGAACATCACAATGGACCTGACGCCACGGCCTGTCAACGGCCCGTGGGCGGGGCACCTGCATGGTGGAGGCGCGGCCGATGACCGAGGTGGATGTGGAGACGGGGGACGAGGGGGGCGAATTCGTGCGCGCCCTGGCGCGCGGCCTGTCGGTGATCGAGGCCTTCGGCGCCACCCACACGCCCATGACCCTGACCCAGGTGGCGAAACGGGCGGAGGTGACGCGCGCCACCGCCCGGCGCCTGCTGCACACCCTGTGCGCCCTGGGCTATGTCGCCTTCGATGGCAAGCTGTTCAGCCTGCGGCCCAAGGTGCTGAACCTGGGCCTGGCGTACCTGTCATCCCTGACCCTGACGGGTGTCGCCCAGCCCTTCATGCAGGAACTGGTGGCCCGGGTGCAGGAATCCTGCTCCATCTCCGTGCTGGACGGCACGGACATCGTCTATGTCGCGCGCGTGCCGATGAAGCGCATCATGTCCATCGAGATCAGCATCGGCACCCGCCTGCCGGCGGCCCGCACCTCCATGGGGCGGGTCCTGCTGTCTGCCCTGCCGGATGCCGAGCTGGACGCCATCCTGGCCGCCACCCCGGGCATCGCGGCGGACGCGGTCAAGGCCGCCGTGCGCCAGGCTGGCGGCCAGGGCTGGGCCCTGGTGAACCAGGAGTTGGAGGAGGGCCTGCGCTCCATCGCCGTGCCCATCCGCGGGCGGGGCGGGGCGGTCATCGCCGCCATGAACGTCAGCACCCATGCCTCGCGGGTAAGCGAGGCGCAGCTAAGGCAGGAGTTCCTGCCGGCGCTGCAAAGCACGGCGGAGCAGATTTCACGGGCGCTGAGTTTCGCCTGATCGTTACTTCCGCTTGGGCCCGTAGCGCTTCCTTGGCGCTCCCCTGAAACCGGGCTTGGGCTTGTTGGGCCCTTCGCCGCCGGCGCGGGCGCGGCTGCGCATGGCCAGGACCTGGGCCAGGCGCTCGGCCACGGCGGCGCGGCGTTCGGTGACGGCCTCGCGGTCGGGGAAGTAGGTGGGGAACTTGCGGGTGGCCCAGTAATAGAGGTCGCAGATGCGCGACTGCGCCTCCAGCCCCAGATCGTCCAGGCTGTCGATGCGCTTGCCGGCCACGTTGTCCAGCAGCAGGGGCTGTTCCCGCTCCAGCGCGCGGCAGATGCCGTAGACCAGGTCGGCGTCGGTCTCGCGGTCCAGGTCCGCCGGCATGAACAGCAGGGTCAGGCGGCGGGCGAAGTCCAGGCGCCGGGCGTCCAGGGCCACCGCCATCTTACGCACCGGCGCCAAATCGGCCAGGGCGTAGGGGGAGCCCTTGGTGTCGGCGGCGGCGAAGCAGTCCACCAGCGGCACCAGGCGGTCCGTGCCGACGTAGGTGGCCAGGCGTTCCATCATGGCGCGGGTGGGCCGCAGGGTCAGGGCCAGGGCGGCGTGCACCTTCTCATCCGCCGCCTTGTACATATGGCGCAGGGCGTTGGGGCTGCCGCGCCCGACCACGCCGTATTCCCCCACCTCGAACTTGCCATAGCGGCCGGCGCGACCAGCGATCTGCCGCACCTCCGACCCCGACAGGGGGCGCACCTCATGCCCGTCGAACTTCTCCAGGCTGGTGAACAGCACCCGGCGCACGGGCAGGTTCAGGCCCATGCCGATGGCGTCCGTCGCCACCACCACGTCGGCCTCGCCGGTGGTGAAGCGCTCCGCCTCCCGCCGGCGCACCTCGGGCGCCAGGGCGCCATAGATGACGGCGGCGCTCAAGCCCTTGGCGCGGATCGTTTCGCGGACGGAATGGACCTCGCGCCGGGAAAAGGCGATCAGGGCGTCGCCGGCCTGCACGTCGCTCCACTCCAGCCGGCGGTCGATCAGCTTCAGCGGCGTCTTGCGCTCCAGCTCCACCACCTCCAGGGGCTCGCCCAGATACTGGGCCATGCGCTCGACCACCGGACGGATGTCGGGGGAGCCCAGCAGGAACACCGTTTCCGCCGGCACGCCGACCAGGGCGGCCGACCAGGCCCAGCCACGCTCCGCGTCCGCCAGCATCTGGACCTCGTCGATCACCGCCACGTCCAAACGGCTTTCGGGATCCAGCATCTCGACCGTCGAGGCGGTGATGCGGGCGCCGGGCACGCGGATCTCCTCTTCGCCTGTCACCAGGTTGGCGGCCACGCCCTCCTTGTTCAGGCGGTCCATGATCTCCAGCGCCAGCAGGCGCAAGGGCGCCAGGTAGGCGCCGCTGCGGGCGTCCTTCAGGGCCTGCATGGCGCGGTGGGTCTTGCCGGAATTGGTGGGGCCCACCACCAGCACCAGGCGGCGCGGCATGCTGCGCGCCAGGGGGAACAGGTCCTCATAGCGCTTCAGGTCGAAATGGCTGTCGACGAAGCTGCGGCCGCGGGCGTGGATGCGGTCCTGGGCCCAGCCCGCCACTTCCCGTTCCCAGCGGCGCAGCACCGACGGCGCGTCCGTCAGGTGGTGGGTGGCCCGCCACAGCCGGTCCCGAATCTCGGCCAGGGCGTCGGCGTCGCTCGAAACCTCCGCCTCGATCTCCGTCAAGCGACGGGCCAGGCTGCCTTCGGCGTCGCGCCGACGTCCATTCAGCTTGCCGTCGGTGCTGACCAGATCGACCAGGCCCGCGCCGTCCAGGTCCGACAGCTCCCCCACGGAAAAGGTGCGGTCCACGTTCAGGCGATAGGGATGCGGGAAGCTGGGCAGCCGCACTTCCAGCCGCTGGGTGACGCGCACGCGATCGGGCACGATGGCCGGGGTGATCTCAAATCCCGCCTCGCGCAGCGGCGGGCGGGCGGCGGTCAGCAGGGCGGGGCGGGCCACGGCCTCCGCCGCGCGGCGCTGGATGGTGGCCAGCAGCTCTTCCTGCCGGCCCGCCTCCACCCACACCTGCTCCTTATCGGGCAGCACGAGGGGCAGGGGCACCAAGCCCATGGCCGCCGCCTGCTTGGGGCGCACCAGTCCCAGCTGGGCCAGCGTGGCGCAGCCTTCCTCCGTCGTGGCGATGGCCAGCAACAGGTCGGGGTCCCAGGTGTGGGCTTCGGAATCGGTGGCGGGGGATGTGTCGGGCGTCATCGCAGCGGGAAAGACCGGGCAGGGCAAGAGGTTCCGCCTTTATGGGCCGCCCCGCCGCCGCCGTCCACCCGTCTTGGCCAAAGGCCGGTTCAGGGCATGCTCGCCAGCGCCTTGTCGAACGCGGCGATCACCTCATCGCTCACCGTCGCCGCGCACATGATATGGCCTGCGCCAACGGCGGACAGTTCGGGGAAGTGGGTAATGACGAGATCATTGGGGTTTACACCAGCTGATACCGCCGCCTTCTGGGCATCATCCGGACCTGAAACGATGGTGTAGTCGATGTGGCCGGCCGCAACCATCTTGACCAAGTCAGCGGGGGTGCCGCGGATGGGGCGTACATGGTTCGCTTCCTCGGAAGCCAGGCGATCAAGTTCAGGTCCCTTTGACGCGCCCAACATGTTGCCATAAACCCGGGAAGGGTCCCTGATAAGGCTTTGGAACGTGGGATAAGATCGGATCCAGTCCTCGCCCTTGCGGGTAATCACAAGCCAATCGGCGCCGGGGAATAGTGGGCTGGTGAACTTGAACCGAGCTTCCCGATCCGGTGTTTTGATCACGTTCGGCGTACAGGCTGCGCGACCGTCCTGCAAGTCCGCCAAAATGCGGTTACGGGGAATGGGCCCAAGCCAGCTGATTTCATATCCGGCCAATGAGGCCAGGGTTTCAACCCTGCGGGCGATTGGACCTTTTACTGCCTCGCCATCTGACGTGCCCTGCAGGAAGGGACCTACGTCCGGGTAGAGGAACTGGATGACCGGTTTTTCGCTGGGCTGATCCGTCACCCCGGATAAGGCCGTGCCACTCGCGATAACGCTTAAGAGCAAGCTGCCAATTAAACTCGCGGTGGCGCCCACGGCTCAGGCCCCCAGGTGATGGAAATGGACGATAGGATGGGTCATTTCTGCCTACTCGCCAAGAGACGTTATTACCGGTAGGCAACAATAATATTGCCTAAGACTGTGGCGCCATTTCCCTAATAGCCCAAATCTTAACGGATTAACAATGGCTTGGCGTTTTTGGACCTGTAAACTGTCCTGATGGTAGATGGCCGCGAAGTTGGCACAGTGCTTGCTCACCAAGTTTCCCGCCTGCCGCCGGGATGGTTCCGGACGGCGCTATGATGGGGGAAAAGTGATGTCTTTCAAGAAGATCGCTGCGGCTTGCCTGATCCTCGCTGGTATCGGCATTTATGCCAGCAACCATGTGACTGCTGAGCGTAAGGTCGCGTCCGTTGCGCCGATCGAGTGCAACGGCTGCGAGCCCTGGTAAACGTCCGCTTCACTGTGATGCCTGGCACCGGCACTATCCGGTGCCATAGAAAACGGCCGCCCCCAGGGCGGCCGTTTGCTTATCCGATGCCAGGGGCGGGGCCTATTTGGCGCCCGCGTCCTTGGGCGCGTCTTCCGCCACCGTCACGGCGTCGCCGTCGTTCAGCATGGTGTTGGGGTTCAGCACCACGCGGTCCTTGTCGCTGACACCGCCCACCACCTCGACCGTGGTGTTGAATTCGCGGCCCAGGGTCACGGCGTGGAAGCGCACCTTGCCCTCGCCATCGACCACGGCGACGCGCTTGCCGTCCGGCCGGGTCACGATGGTGTTCACCGGCAGGGCCAGGACCTGGGCGCCGGCCTGGGGAAAGCGGGCGTTGCCGCGCATGCCCGCCGGAATGGTCAGCTCGGGATTGGGCAGGTCCGCCTCGACCCGCATGGTGCCGCTGGTGCTGTCCACCGCGTGGGAAATGCGCACCACCTTGGCGGGGAAGGTGCGGCCCGGGAACTCCACGAAGCTGGCGTCCACCGGGGTGCCCACCGCCACGGCGGGCACCTGGCCCTGGGGCACGTCGATCACCAGGCGCAGGTGATCCTGGCGCGACACCTGGTACAGCGCCTTGCCGCTGCTGGCGTCGGCCACCACCAGATCGCCCTGTTCCACCAGGCGCTGGGTGATGATGCCGTCGATGGCCGTCGTCACCGTCTTGTAGGCGGTCAGCTGTTCCAGCCGCTTGACGTTGGCGATCGCGGACTCCAGGTCGGCCTGGGCGGCGTTCAGGGCGGACTCGCGGGTGTCATAGGTCTCCCGCGTCACCCAACCGTCGCCCAGCAGGGATTTCGACCGGCCGTAGTTGGACTTGGCCAGCGCCAGGTTGGCTTCCGCCTGATGCTGCGCCGCGCGCGCCTGCATCAACTGCTGGTCCTGGTCGGGCGCCTCGATCACGGCCAGGGTTTGGCCCGCCTTGACCATGTCGCCGATATCCACCAGGCGCTTGCCGATATAGCCGGAGACGCGGGCGTACACGGTATACTCGGTCAGGGCCTGGGTCTGGGCCGGCAACAGCAGGCCATCCGATGACTTCACCGGCTTGGGGTTGGTGGTCTTCACCTGCAACGGCGCCTGGGGGCGCGCTTCCGGCGGCGCCTTGGTGCCGCTGGCCAAGTGCGGGGCCGACACCATGCCGATGGCGGCCAGGGCCACGACGGCGGTGCCCAGCATCCAGGTCCGGCGGCGGGTGGTGGTCTTAGGGGCGGCGCTCATCATCATCAAACTCCTAAAATCACTCGGCGGCCGAGCCGGCGGGCATGGGGTGGGCGGCGACCACGGCGTGGCGCCGGCGGTGCAGCAGGACATACAATGCTGGAACCGCCAGCAGCGTCATGGGCGTGGAGAACAGCAGGCCGCCCATCACCGCGCGGGCCAGGGGGGCGTTCTGCTCCCCACCTTCGCTCAGCGCCAGGGCCATGGGGATCATGCCCAGCACCATGGCCAGCGCCGTCATCATGACAGGACGCAGGCGGGCGCCGCCGGCCTCCGCCATGGCATCCACGGGTGTCAGTCCCTGCTCACGCCGCTGGTTGGCGAAGGACACCATCAGCACGCTGTTGGCGGTGGCGACGCCGATGACCATGATCATGCCCATCAGCGCGGGCTCGCTGAACGTGGTGCCGGTCAGCAGCAGCATGACGGCGCCGCCCAGGATGGCGGCCGGGGTGGCCCCCAGCACGATCAGCGGGTCCAGCCAGGATTGGAAGTTCACCACCATCAGCATGTAGACGAACACCACGGCCAGGGCCATGCCGGTGGCGATGTCGCCGTAGGCCTGCTGCATGGTCTTGATCTGGCCGCCCATCTCGATGCGGTTGCCGGGCTTCAACTGGGGACGCACGGCGTCGATGGCGGCCGTGATGTCGCGGCCGACGGACCCCAGGTCCCGGCCCGAAACGTTGGCGATGACGTCATAGCGCGGCGAGAAGGAGGTGCGGCTGATGTCCGCGGCCACCTTGGTCGGCACCAGCTTGGCCACGTTGCGCAGCAGGACCGGGGTCGACAGGCGGGTGGAGTGGATGGGGGTGTTCAGCAGGTCTTCCGGCGAGCTGATCAGGCGCTGGGGCGACTGCACCACCACCGGGTAGATCACCAGCGAGTTGACGTCCATCCAATAGCTGGGATTGACCACGCCGGAGGACGCCAGCGACACCAGCACCTCCTGCGCCACGTCGTTCTGGGTCAGGCCCAGTTCGGCGGCCCGGGCGCGATCCACCTCGATGCGATAGCCGGGGGTGGCGGTCACCTGGCGCAGGGTCACGTCCACCAGGCCGGGAATGTTCTTCAGGCGCTGGCGCAAATCGTCGGCGATCAGGGCGTTGGGGCCCCGCGCCGTGCCGATGATGCGGATGTCGATGGGGGTGGGGACGGCGCCGTTCAGGATCTGGCTGGTGATGTCGCCCGGCTTCTGGAAAATCTCCACGCCGGGGAAATCCTTGGCCACCATGGCGCGGATCTGCTCGACATACTCATGGGTAGGACGCGACCGCTTGTCGGTCAGGGCGCCCAGGATTTCACCGTCGGCGGAACTGACGGTGACGCTGTCGGTCAGGCCCAGGTTCACGGGGTCGGGCAGGCCGATGTTGTCGATGATCAGGCCCAGCTCCTCGGGCGGGATGATCTTGCGGATCTCCCGCTCGATGGCGCCGAACTGGCGCGACGCCTCCTCCAACCGGGTGCCGGCGGGGGTGCGGACGTGCAGGCGGAACTGCCCCGCGTCGACCTCGGGGAAGAAGTTCATGCCGACGAAGGGGATGGTGGCGCCGGCGCAGGCCAGCAGGACCACGGCGAAACCGACGACTGCCCAGGGCCGCGACAGGCCGCCGCCCAGCACCCGCAGATAGCGCTGGCGCAAATGTTCGAAGCCGCGCTCGAACCCGGCATGGAAGCGGGACCAGGCGCCCGCGACGCCCGTGGCGGGCCGCGCGGGGCCCTGATGATCCTCCTCGCCATGGCCGTGGCCGCGCAGTTCCGCCGGCAGCATCCAGGCGGCCATGGCGGGCACCAGGGTCCGCGACAGCACGTAGCTCATCAGCATCGAGGAGATGACCGCCAACGCCAGTGGCGAGAACAGGTACTTGGCGATGCCATGCAGGAAGAAGATGGGCACGAACACGATGCAGATGCACAGCGTGGACACCAGCGCCGGGAAGGCCACCTCGTCCGAGCCTTCCAGGATGGCCTGGCGCAGGGGCTTGCCCATGCCGATGTGGCGATGGATGTTCTCGATGGCCACGGTGCCGTCGTCCACCAGGATGCCGATGGCCAGCGCCAGGCCGCCCAGGGTCATGACGTTCAGGGTGTGGCCCGCCATCGACAGCACGGTCACCGCCGTCAGGATGGACAGCGGGATGGAGGTCAGAACGATGGCCGTGCTGCGCCAGCCGCCCAGGAAAAGCAGGATCAGGATGGCCACCAGCGCGCCGACGATCAGGCCCTCGTGCTGGATGCCCTCCATGGCGTGCTTGATGAAGGTGGTCTGGTCGAACAGGGGTTCGATGCGCATGCCGGCCGGGGCCGCCTTGCGGATGTCCGGCAGGCGGCGCATGACCTCGTCCACCACCGCCAGGGTGCTGGCGCCGCCCAGCTTCATGATGGTCAGCAGCACGGCGGGCTGGCCATCGGCGTGCACCACGTTGGTCTGCACGGCGGCGCCGTCGCGCACGTTGGCCACGTCGCGCATGAACACGGTGCGGCCGTTCACGTCGCGCAGGGGGATGTCGTTGAAGGTGTCGACGGCTATGGGCGAGCTGTTCAGACCCACCTGGTACTCGGTGTCCCCGATCTTGGCGGTGCCGGAGGGCAGGTTCAGGTTCTGGGCGGAGATGGCCTTGTTGACGTCGTTGGGCGTCAGGCCATAGCTGCGCAGCTTGTCCGGGTTGATGTCGACCATGATTTGGCGCGCGTTGCCGCCATAGGGCAGCGGCAGGCGCAGGCCGGGGATGTCGCTGATCTGTGAGCGGATGGTGATGCGGCCGTAATCGTACAACTGCGCCTCCGACATGGTGTCGGATGACAGCGCCAGCTGCAGGATCGGCACGGAAGAGCGGCTGTACTGCACGATCAGCGGCGGCTGCGTGCCGGTCGGCATGCGCTTCAGGATGGTCTGCGAGATGGCCGAGATCTGGGAGATGGCCAGGTCGATGTTCACGCCCGGCTGGAACGTGGTGCGGATGATGCCCACGCCGTTGGACGTTTCGGATTCCACCTCCGCCACGTTGTCGGCGGTGTTGATGATGGCCAGTTCACCAAAGGCGGTGATCTTGCCGGTCATCTCCTGCGCGTCCAGGCCCGAATAGCTCCACACCACGGTGACCGTGGGGATTTCCACCTCCGGGAAGATGTCCGTGGGCATCTTGAACAGGCTCAGCACGCCCAGCAGCGTGATCAGGCCGGCCAGCACGGCGAAACTGTAGGGGCGCCTCAGGGCGTAGGCGACAATCCACATGGGGAGGGGGCTCCGGCAACGCGATGCGAAAAAGTGCAACGCCACGCCCAGGGGCCAGGGTCGCCCCCCGCCCGGCACAGCCCGAAATAATTAACGCGCTTAAAGGATCAGGGGAACCTACTTCGATACGCAGCGGTTCGAATTTAGGCATGCCTATACAAATTGCCGCTCTTCCATGCTCACTGTGGCCGGCGTCACTGCAATTTTCCAGAAGGGAGTATAGGGCGGATCAGCTTTGGGTGGCCAGTGTCTCCCCAGCGGTATCGCTGTCGGTGGGCGTCGGGTCGGTCAGCGACGGCACCCAGCGGACAACCACATACAAACCAAATCCGCAGGCCAGCAGCGGCTTGAACCAGGTGGTCGTGGCCAGGTGCAGGTCCCGCGTCCACACATGGGTGGTCAGGGCGAAGCACAGCAGTACCAGCATCCAGCCCAGGGTGCGGTTGCGCCGGATGTGGAATTCCCAACCGGCGAAGGCCCCGGCGACCAGTGCCATGTCGCCGAAATGGCCCAGCACGGTGCGGGGATTGAACAGCAGCAGATACGTCACGATCAGGGCCGCCACCGTGGCACCCGCGCGCGGCGCGGGCAGGCGGCTGACCGTACCGCGCGCCAGCACCAGGACGGCCACGCCGGCCAGGGCGCGGATGGCGGTCTGCACGGTCAGGTCCAGCGGCAGGCCCAGGGTGGCCAGGCCGTTGGCGAAATCATGCCAGACGCCGCCGCCGGGGTTGGCGCTGCTCATGGTCTTGCGCACCAGTTGGCCATATTCGCCCAGGGCGTACCCGGGGTTCCAGTGCGCCAGCGGCAGAACCAGCGCCGCCGCCAGCCATAGCGCCAGATGAAGGCGCAGCGCCGGCCACAGGGCGAAGGCCAGCAGAACCAACGCCAGGGCCTGGGGCTTGAAGGCGCCGGCCAGCACCAGCAGGAAGGCGGCACGGCGCCAATGGCCTTCGGCGATATCGGCCAGCCCGCCCAGCATCAGGCCCAACATCAGGAATTCCGTCTGGGCGCCGCGCAGGTCGACCACCCCGATGGGCAGCGCCGCCAGCAGCGCGACACCGAACACCCGCTGCCAATCCGCCGGCGCCAGAAGGCGGCACAGCCGCGCCACGCCCCACCAGCAGACGGCCAGCAGGCTCAGGCGCCACAGCGCGTCCCCCAGCAGTGGGGGCAGGTAGGCCCAGGGTGTGAACAGGACGGCGCTGGACGGCAGGTAGAGGAAGCCGTTGATGCCGTCCTCGTAAATTTCTGTTCCGCGCCACCAGGCCCAGGTGGCCTCGGCATAGATATGGAATTCCGAAACGAAGCGTCCGCTTATGACCTGCGCTTCGATCGCCACCAGGGCGATGGCCCACAGGGCAAGGCCAATCGCCAGCGGGCGGGCAAGGGGGGAAGCGGGCGGGCGGGACATGGTCAGGCTAGACCTATTTCATAGGTAATAGGCAGTATGGCCTAACAGGTACCACCTTAGAGCCCAAGTTCAAGGCCAAACCTGGCTGCTTACATATTTGTGATAAAATGTCGCAATTCCCCGCCATGCTGGGTGGCGGCGGGTCGCCGTAAGGTTGCCGTGGTCGGCGCCTTCACGGGCCCATATCGCGGTCGGGGGAGGGGAACGCCCGCGCCGGGCGTTTCGCGACCCGCGACTCCAGGCCAACGCCCCGGTCTTCCTTCAACACTCGACAGACGCGCGCGTTCGCGCTCTTTTGCCCGTCACGACGGTCGTGGGTGCCACTTGGCGGGAAGAGGTGGGAACGTGGAGTACGAGGCCATACCGGGCGTGACCCTGGTTCTGGGGGGCGCCCGCTCCGGTAAAAGCCGCTTCGCCGAGGGGCTGGTCACCCGCCTGCCCGGTCCCTGGACCTATGTCGCCACCGCTCAGGCCTGGGATGATGAGATGCGGGACCGCATCCGCCAGCATCAGGCCGACCGTGCGCCCGGCTGGACGACGGTGGAGGCGCCGCTGGACCTGGCTGACGCCCTGTCGCGCCATGGCAACGGACCGCTACTGGTGGATTGCCTGACCCTATGGCTGACCAACGTCATGCTGGCCGACCGCGATGTGCCGGCGGCGTTCGCGGCGCTGGAGGACGCGCTGGCCGCCTGCACCGGGCCCATCGTGCTGGTGGGCAACGAGGTGGGCCTGGGCATCGTGCCCGACAACGCCCTGGCCCGGGCCTTCCGCGACCATGCCGGCCGCCTGCATCAGCGATTGGCGGTCCTGGCATCGCAGGTCTTTCTCACGGTGGCGGGGCTGCCACTGAAAGTGAAATAAGTTCGCAGAGGGAGGACAGCATGACCGAGACGCCCGAACAGCCCCTATCCGATGAGGACGCCGCGCGCCATCGTGAGAAGATGCGCAAGCGCAAGGCGGTGCAGGATGCGCGCGTGGCCCAGGCGACGCAGGAAAAGGGCCTGCTGATGGTCCATACCGGCCCCGGCAAGGGCAAGACCACGGCGGCGCTGGGCATGATGCTCCGCACCGCCGGCTATGGCTTGCGCGTTGGCTTCATCCAGTTCGTGAAGGGCAATTGGGCGACGGGGGAGCAGGCGGCGCTGGCGCGCTTCGCCGACCTGATCGACCACCATGTGATGGGGGAGGGCTTCACCTGGGATACCCAGGACAAGGCGCGCGACATCGCCGCCGCGTCCCGCGCCTGGGACCTGGGCCGGCGCATGCTGGCCGATCCCCAGTACCATCTGGTGGTGCTGGATGAGATCAACATCGTCCTGCGCTATGGCTATCTGGACGTGGCCGAGGTTCTCGCGGGGTTGAACGCCCGTCTGCCCGACACCCACGTCCTGCTCACCGGCCGCAACGCCAAGCCGGAAATCATCGAGGCCGCCGACCTGGTGACGGAGTTCCAGGCGGTGAAGCACCCCTTCCAGGCCGGCATCAAGGCGCAGCGCGGGATCGACTTCTGATGGCGGACGCAGCATCGGGCGCCCGCGCGCTGATGATCCAGGGAACCGGGTCTGACGTCGGCAAGTCGCTGCTGGTGGCGGCGCTGGCGCGGGCGTACAGCCGGCGTGGCCTGCGCGTGCGGCCCTTCAAGCCGCAGAATATGTCCAACAACGCTGCCGTCACCCCGGACGGGGGGAGATTGGGCGGGCCCAGGCGCTTCAGGCCCGCGCCTGCGGCGTGCCGCCGTCGGTCGACATGAACCCGGTGCTGCTGAAGCCCCAGACGGATGTGGGCGCGCAACTGGTGCTGCGGGGCCGGGTGATCGGTACTGCCGGCGCCGCCAGTTATCAGCGCCGCAAGGGGGAGTTGCTGCCCGCTGTGCTGGAGAGTTTCCACCGCCTGCGCGGCCAGTGCGACCTGGTGGTGGTGGAGGGGGCGGGCAGCCCGGCCGAAACCAACCTGCGCGCGGGCGACATCGCCAACATGGGCTTCGCCCGCGCCGCCGGCGTTCCCGTTGTGCTGGCCGGCGACATCGATCGCGGCGGCGTCATCGCCAGCCTGGTGGGCACCCATCGTGTCCTGGATGCCGACGACCGCGCCCAGATCCGGGGATTCCTGATCAACAAGTTCCGGGGGGATATGCGCCTGTTCGACAAGGGCGTGACGGAGATCGAGGCGCGCACCCACTGGCCCTGCTTCGGCGTCATGCCGCACCAGCCGGCGGCGGCCCGCCTGCCGGCCGAGGACGGCATGGACCTGGCGCGCTGGGCCCGGCGGCTGTCCGGCGGGGCGTTGCGCATCGCCGTGCCCATGCTGTCGCGCATCGCCAACTTCGACGACCTCGACCCCCTGCGGCTGGAACCGGGTGTGACGGTGGAGATGGTGCCGCCCGGCCGGCCCCTGCCGGGCGACGCCCACGGCGTCATCCTGCCCGGTTCCAAGGCCACGCTGGCCGACCTCGCCTTTTTCCGCGCCCAGGGCTGGGACATCGACCTGGCCGGCCATATCCGGCGCGGTGGCTGGGTCTTGGGCCTGTGCGGTGGCTATCAGATGCTGGGCCGCTCCTTGGCCGACCCCGATGGCATCGAGGGGCCGCCGGGCGCCGCCCCCGGCCTGGGCTACCTGGATGTGGAAACGGTGCTGGCGCCGGCCAAGACGCTGCGCGCCGTGACGGGGCGGGACGCCGCCACCGGCGCGGCGCTGACCGGCTATGAAATGCACCTGGGCGTGACCCGGGGCCCGGACCGCGCCCGGCCGCTGTTGCACCTGGATACCGATGGCGGTGATTGGGTGGCGGAGGGGGCGGTCAGCCTGGACGGGCGCATCGCCGGCACCTATGTCCACGGCCTGTTCGGGCACGACGACCAGCGGGCCGCTTGGCTCCGGCGATGGAACGCGGCCCCCGGCCTGGACAGTTATGATGGTACGGTGGAGGCGGCGTTGGATGAGCTGGCCGAGGCCGCCGAACGCCACCTGGATCTCGACGCGCTATGGGCCATCAGCCGATGAACGCACCCGACAAGCCTTGCCCCGACTTCGACGCCGATTTTCGGGGTCATTTCCGTGACCTGCTGGTGTGGCGGCGCGATGTGCGGCGCTTCCGCACCGATCCGCTGCCCGATGGCTTGCTGGAACGCCTGCTGGACTTGGCCTGTCTGGCCCCGTCCGTGGGGCTCAGCCAGCCCTGGCGCTTCGTCCGGGTGGATGATCCCGCCCGCCGTGACGCCGTCCGGGCGGAGTTCGAGCGCTGCAACGCCGAGGCGCTGGCCGCCCAGGCGCAGGATCGCGCCCACCTGTACGCCAGCCTCAAGCTGGCCGGCCTGCGCGAGGCGCCGTGCCACCTGGCTGTGTTCGTCGACCCGGACCCGGGACAGGGCGCGGGCCTGGGGCGCCGCACCATGCCGGAGACCCTGGCCTATTCCGCCGTCGCGGCCATCCAGACCCTGTGGCTGGCGGCACGGACGGAGGGGGTGGGCCTGGGGTGGGTCTCGATCCTGCGGCCGGAGGTGATGAACGGTCTGCTGGAGGTGCCGCAGGGATGGCGGCTGGTGGGCTATCTCTGCATCGGCTATCCCGCCGAGCCCGACGATGTGCCCGAACTGGAACGCGCCCACTGGGAACACCGGCACCCGCTGTCCGAGGTGCTGTTCCAAAGATGAGGGCTTTAAAGCGCCAACACCAGCGCCAGGCCCCACAGCAGGGCCAGGCTGCGGCGGTAGAGGCTGAGCCCGGCGTCGATATCCGCGGCGGTGGCGTCGGCGCGGCCGTCGCCCATCCAGTGATCGTCCACCCGTACGTCGCCATAGGTGCGCGGCCCCGCCAGCCGCAGGCCCAGGGCGCCGGCCATGGCCGCTTCCGGCCAGCCGGCGTTGGGGCTGCGGTGCCGTCCGGCATCGCGCTGCACGGCTGTCAGAGCCGCCTTGGCGCCGGCTCCGCCCCGCGTCCAGGCCGCCAGGATCAGCAGCAGGGCGGTCAGGCGGGAGGCGGGCAGGTTCACCAGGTCGTCCAGCCGGGCGGCGGCCCAGCCATAGGCCTCATGCCTCGGCGTGCGGTGGCCCACCATGCTGTCGGCGGTGTTGATGGCCTTGTAGGCCAGCAGGCCCGGCAGCCCGCCCACCGCCAGCCAGAAGACCGGCGCCACCACCCCATCGGAGAAGTTCTCCGCCAGGCTTTCGATGGCGGCGCGGGCCACCCCGGCCTCGTCCAGGCTGGCCGGGTTGCGGCCGACGA
Source organism: Nitrospirillum karajorum (assembly GCF_036348415.1). Classification (NCBI taxonomy): domain Bacteria; kingdom Pseudomonadati; phylum Pseudomonadota; class Alphaproteobacteria; order Rhodospirillales; family Azospirillaceae; genus Nitrospirillum; species Nitrospirillum karajorum. Next base: position 1,009,424 of record NZ_JAZBQB010000002.1, on the reverse strand, counting down.
TATGGGACACCGCCTCGCGCCCGCCCTCCAGCCCGCGCTGGCGCAGGGCGGCTGGCACGGCGGCGACGAAGCGGTGCAGGCTGCGCTGCGCCAGCAGGCTGCTGGCGGTCAGGCCGGTGACCAGGGTTCCCCAAAACTCGCCCAATCGGGACAGCAGGGCCTGCGCCGCGACGCCGACGGCCAGCGCCACGCCCACCAGCACCAGCTCCGCCCCCACGCCGGCCGCCTTGCGCACCGTCGCCGACCGGCTGGTCCGGTTCCAGGCGCGGTCCAGCCGGCCGATCAGGGCACCCAGCCACACCACCGGATGGCGGATGCGGGCGTACAGCGCGTCGGGATAGCCCAGCAGGGCCTCCAGCGCCAGGGCGGCCAGGGTCAGCCAGGGCAGTGCGGGATACAGGGCGGGAAAGAGCGTCATGGACCAGGGGTTTAGCATGAACGACGCCGCCGCGCCGCAGGGGCGTGACGGCATCCGGCACGGCGGCGACCTGACCCAGGCCGCCCGCCTGTTCCCGGACGCGCCGGCACCCTGGATCGACCTCAGTACCGGCATCAACCCCTGGCCTTATCCACTGCCGACCTTGCTGCCTTCCGCCTGGACCGCCCTGCCCACACGCGGCGCCATGGACGCTCTGCTGGTGGCGGCGGCCCGGGCTTATGGCGCGCCAGGGCCGGACAGCCTGGTCGCGGCGCCCGGTTCGGAACTGCTGATCCAGACCCTGCCGCGCCTGCGGCCCCGGGGGGAGGTCGCCATCGTCGGTCCCACCTATGGCGACCATGCCCGTGCTTGGTCGGCCGGCGGGCACCGGGTACGGCTGGTGCCCACGCCGGACGGGGTGCTGAACACCGCCGATGTCCTGGTGGTGTGCAACCCCAACAATCCCGACGGCCGGGCCTGGGACCCCATGGCGCTGCTCGACCGGGCGGCCGACCTCGCCACTCGGGGCGGCTGGCTGGTGGTGGACGAGGCCTACGCCGATCTCGATCCCAGCCGCAGCCTGTGCGGCCATGCCGGCCGGCCAGGGCTCATCCTCCTCCGGTCTTTCGGCAAGTTCTTCGGCCTGGGTGGCCTGCGTCTGGGCTTCATCCTGGCGTCGGCGCCGCTGCTGGACGCCGTGCGGACGGAACTCGGCGCCTGGGCGGTTAGCGGCCCGGCCTTGGCCGTGGGCGCGGCAGCGCTGGCGGACCTGGACTGGCAGGCGGAGACCCGGCGCCGGCTGGCCGTGGCGGCCGATGCCCTTGACGGCATGGTGCGCGGGGCGGGTTTGCCGGTGGTGGGCGGCACCGCCCTTTATCGCCTGCTGGACGCGGGCGATGCGCAGCGTTTGTGGCGGCATCTGGCCCAGTCCGGCCTATGGACCCGGTCATTCCCGGAGCATAGTGGCCATGAGGGCTGGCTGCGGCTGGGCCTGCCGCCGGACCGGGATGCGGTGGACCGTCTCGCGGGGGCGCTGGCGTCCTTCACCAAGCCGTGAGGGGTCCGGTGTTTGGCGTCAGGGCGGCTGGCCCCCCAGCCAGTAGTTGCTGGGCAGGGCCGCCGTTTCCGGTGATTGTAACGGGTTGGGAATGACGATGCGCCGCCGCCCGTCCAAGTCCGCGTTGGCCATCAACTGGCGGATAAACGGTGCGTTGTTGAAGTAGTTCAGGAAGGAACCGTCCTGGTAGGCCCGCGCCAGCCCCCGCTCCACGATCCGGGCCAGGGCCGTGTCTTCCTTGCGGGTGAAGAAATACATGTCGAAGGGATAGACCAGGACCAGGGATTTCTCCACCGCCAGATCGGGGAAAGCCGCCTGGCGCGACGCCAGCTCCCCATAGATTTCAAAAGCGCTGCGCGGCAGGTAATCCACGCGCCCATGCTGCAACACCGAATACAGCAGGTCGTACCGCAGCGCCTCCACCGGCAGGCCGGCGGCCCGCATGATGTCCACGTCCGGCCAACCCATCCCCTGGACCGCGGTCAGCCGGCGCAAATCCTCTAGCGTATGGACGGCGGAGAAGCGGTCCTGGTCCGCCTTGCGGATGATGAACAGCCGGTGGCCCAGCAGGCCCCGGGTCAACGGCATACGGATGGGATTCAACTCCCGTTCCATCTCCGCCGTGGTGCCCGTCCAGATCAGGTTGATTTCCGCGCCGGCGCGCAGGGCGGCGATGGCGCGTGAATGGCCCATTACCCTTTCGCTGGCGTGCAGTTCATAGCGCACGCCCATCTTGTCCAGGGCCAGGCGCAGCAGCCCCAGGGGATAGAGGCTGCGCGTGTCCTCCCCGTCATCGCTGTAGCGGGGGTAGACGATGACCAGGGGCGCTTCCGCACTGGCCGGCGCATCAACGGCCTGGGCGCGCCCGGTCGTGAACAGGGCGGCCAGAAACACGATGCAGATCATCCCGACCGCACGCAGCACCGGGGCGAGGCGGCTGGTTTCGCGCATGGGCTCCCCCTCCGACGGCGTTTACCCGCACCGTCAGGATGACCTCATGTTCGATCCGGTCGCCGCCTTTGGCAACGGGGCATGAAAAGTTCATGCGGTTGGGTTTACTAGCGGCCCCGAATGACTACGGCCCCTGACGCACGGTGATATCGGCCCACTGGGCGTCGGCGGCCTTGACCAGGTCGGCCGGGGCCAGCGCCAATTGCAGGCCCCGCCGGCCGCCATTCACGATGATTTCAGCCAGCGCTTCCGCCGAGCGATCCAGGAAGGTGGGAAGCTTGCGGCGCTGGCCCAAGGGGCTGATGCCGCCCACGACATAGCCGCTGCTGCGTTCCGCCACCGCCTGGGGCGCCAGGTCGGACTTCTTGGACTTGGCGGCGGCGGCCAGGGCCTTCAGGTCCAGCCGGGCCGCCGCCGGGATGATCGCGCAGGCCAGGCCCGGGGCCGGACCGCCTTCCAACTGACAGACCAGCGTCTTGTAGACCAGCGCTGGGTCCAGGCCCAAGGCCTCCGCCGCCGCCAGCCCGATGGCGGCGGCGTTGGGATCGTAGTCATATTCCAATAGACGATAGGCGGCACCCGCCGCCTCCACCGCGCGCACCGCCGGTGTTCCCTTGGTCGCCATGTCGCGTCCCCCTTTGAACCGGGGTCAGCGTATCAAATCCCAGCGCCGTCGATGAAATTGTAAATATCGAAGGAAGCCAGTCCCTTGGCGATGTCGCTCACGGCCTTGTGCGCCTGGGGCAGGCGTCCGCCCAGGGTGATGAAGCCGTGCACCATGTCGGGATAGACCGTGTGCAGCACCGGCACGCCGCTGCCGGCCAGGCGGGCGGCATACTCACGCCCCTCATCCTGCAGCACGTCCAGGCCGGCGGTGAGGATGACGGCGGGGGCAGCCCGGCCAGGCTCTCGGCCAGCAGGGGCGACAGGCGCCAGTCGCGGCGGTCGGCGCCAGCGGTGTAATTGTCCACATACCACAGATACTGCTCCCGGCTCATGAGATAGCCGGTGGCGCGACGGTGGTGCGACGGGCGGTCGGCGGTGAGATCGGTGCAGGGATAGATCAGCACCTGGGTCTTCAGGTGCGGCCCGCCCTCATCCCGGGCCTTCAGGGCCAGCACGGCCGCCAGGTTGCCGCCGGCGCTGTCGCCGGCCACGCCGATGGCCAGCGGGTCTATGGCCAGCCGCTCGGCGCTGGCGGCCAGCCAGGTCAGGGCGGCCCAGGCGTCATCCAGCGCCGCGGGGTAGGGGTGTTCCGGCGCCAGGCGATAATCCACCGCCACCACGGTATGACCGGACGCTGCCGCTAGCTGGCGGCACAGGATGTCGTGGCTTTCCAGGTTGCCGATGGTCCAGCCACCGCCATGCAGGAACAGCAGCGCTGGCACTGGACGCCATCCGAAGCTGGCGCGGTACACCCGCACGCGCAGGGGGCCGCCCGGCCCGCCGATGATCTGGTCCATGACCGAGGCCAAGGCCGGCGGCTCCGGTGCCAACGGGCGGCGGCTTTCGACATAGCCGGTGCGCAAGATATCCAACGGCACATCGCGGAAGCGGGTAGGCCCCATGTCGCGCAATAGCTCGGCCAGCGCCGGCGGCACATCGTCCGGCACGAAAAAGGCGGCGTCATCCTCAGTCGGCGTCGGGGCGGAACTGGCGGCCATGGCACCCTCACAAAATCACGATATGGCACAGTATGTTGTCTCATAAACACCTAGTCAACATGTGATATTGATAATATCACATCTATAAAATGTTATATTCATGGAGTGACACCGCCGTCGATCCAGGCGCCTGGATAACGCCTTAAGGCCCGCCATCGGCGCAATTCGCTGGCGGGTCACCGGTAAGGCCCTGTATTCCTGAACATCCCCCGGGCGGGGGAACCGGAACCACGGGGCGGGACGATGTGCGGCATTGCGGGGCTTTGGGTATTCGGCGGCGCGGATGGCGCCCGGCTGGCACGCCAGGCTGGGGCGATGATCGACCGCCTGGCCCATCGCGGGCCCGACGACCGGGGCGTCTGGCAGGATGACGCCGCCGGTGTGGCGCTGGCCAACCGCCGCCTGGCCATCATCGACCTGTCCCCGCTGGGCCACCAGCCCATGAGCTCCGCCGATGGGCGCGTCACCATCGCCTTCAACGGCGAAATCTATAACTACCAGGATTTGCGCCGGCAATTGCTGGGCGAGGGCGTGCTCTTCCGCAGCCATTCCGACACCGAGGTGCTGGTGGAGGCGATCGCCCGCTGGGGCGCCGACCGGGCGCTGGCCGCCTGCAACGGCATGTTCGGCCTGGCCATCTGGCTGGCGGCGGAGCGCCGGCTGATGCTGGTGCGCGACCGCCTGGGGGAAAAGCCGCTGTACTGGTCGCTGGCCAACGGTGTGTTGCTGTTCGCCTCCGAACTCAAGGCCATCCGCGCCGAACTGGGCTATCGCGCCGTGCCGGACGAGGCGGCGCTGGCTGGTTATTTCCGCCATGGCTTCATTCCCGCGCCGCGAACCGCCTTCACCGGCATCCGGCAACTGCCCCCCGGCACCTGCATGACCCTGTCGGCGGAGGGCGCGTCCGAGACGCGCGCCTATTGGTCCGTGGCGGAGGCTGGCCGTCAGGCCTTGGCCGAGCCGTTGGCGCTGCCGGATTCCGAAGCCCTGCGCCGGACGGGCGACCTTCTGGCCGACGCCGTGCGCCGGCGCATGGTCTCGGACGTGCCGCTGGGTGTCTTCCTGTCCGGTGGTATCGACAGCGCCCTGGTGGCGGCCCTGATGCAGGAACAGAGCGCCACGCCCATCCGCAGCTTCACCATCGGGTTCGAGGAGGCGGTGTTCGACGAGTCCGCCGCCGCCGAGGCCACGGCCCGGGCCCTGGGCACCGATCACACCACCCTGCGCGTGACCGCCGCCGACGCGGTGGACCTGGTGCCCCATCTGGCCGGCATGTATGACGAGCCGTTCGCCGACATCTCCGCCATTCCCACCGCCCTGCTGTGCCGCCTGGCGCGCCGGCAGGTGACGGTGGCGCTGTCGGGTGACGGTGGGGACGAGGCTTTTGGCGGCTATTCCCGGCATTTGTGGGCGGGGGCCGTCGCCCGCTGGCGCCAGCGGCCGCGCTGGCTGCGCCAGGGGCTGGCGCGCCTGGATGCGGCGTTGCCCGACGCCTGGATCGACGGTGCCGCCCATCTGCTGAGGCCGCACCTGCGCCAGCCAGCCGACAAGGTGGGCAAGTTCCTGGCCGCCGTGGCGGCGGTGGACGAGGAGGCGGCCTATATCGCCATGCTGGGCATGAAGGCCGACATCCTGCTGCGCCCTGGCGTCGCGTCTTCCAACCCAACCTTGGTCCTGCCCGACGGTGGCGACCCCGCCCTGCGCCTGCAGTTGCGCGACCTGGCCCGCTACCTGCCCGACGGCGTGCTGGTCAAGATTGACCGCGCCAGCATGGCCGCGGGACTGGAGGCGCGGGCCCCCTTGCTGGACCCGCGCGTGGTGGAATGGGGCCTGCGCCTGCCGCTGAACCAGCGCCTGCGCGATGGGCGGGGCAAGTGGATGCTGCGCCGCCTGCTGGCGGACCGTATCCCGTCGGGGCCCCCCTCAGGCGTCGTGGCCGCCCCCAAGACCGGCTTCGGCGCACCCCTGGGCACTTGGCTGCGCGGCCCCTTGCGCGACTGGGCGGCCGGGCTGATCGAAGGCGCCGCCGGCGACGGCCTGATTCAGGGCCCGGTGGCCTTGGCCCTCTGGCGGCAGCATCTGTCCGGCCGGCATGATCACGCGGGGCGGCTATGGACCATCCTGTCCTATCTGTCGTGGAAGGCGACGGTGGCCCATGCCGACTGACCTTCCCCCCTATCCCCAACCCTTTTGGAAAGGAACAAGTCCATGACCCATCCCGTGAAGATCACGGCCGTCCTGATCGCCCGGCCGGGCAAGCTGGATGAGCTGAAGGCCCTGCTGGCCGGCATGGTGGCGCCATCGCGCGGCGAGCCCGGCAACCTGCGCTGGGACATCTGGCAGGATCAGGCCGACCCCAACCGTTTCGTGCTGGACGAACTGTACGTGGACAACGCCGCCATCGCCGCGCACCGCGCCACGACCCACTTCCAGAATTACCTGTCCAAGATCAACGATGTGGCCGAGCGCACGGCCATGGTGCTGGACCCGGTCGAGGTCGCCTGACGGCCCGTCACACTGGCTGTTGGGCCGCGTGATAGGCGCGGAACCACTCCACGAACCGGCCCACGCCCTCCTCGACCGATGTGGCGGGGGCGTAGCCGATATCGCGCGCCAGGTCGTCGATGTCGGCCCAGGTGGCGGGCACGTCGCCCGGCTGGATGGGTAGCAGGCGGATGTCCGCCGTCATGCCCAGCTTCTCCTCCAGCAGGCGGACATAGCGCATCAGGTCCACCGGCCGGTCGCTGCCGACATTATAGAGGCGATAGGGCGCCACGCCGCTGCTGGCCGGGTCGGGCTTGGCGGCGTCCCAGGCGGTGTCGACCGTGGGCGTGCGGTCCAGCAGGGCCAGGATGGCGGACACCACATCGTCGATGTAGGTGAAGTCGCGCCGCATGCGCCCCTCGCCATACACCTCGATGGGCCGACCCTCCATGATGGCTTGGGCGAATTTGTACAGCGCCATGTCGGGCCGGCCCCAGGGACCGTAGACGGTGAAAAGCCTGAGGCCGGTGACGGGAATGTGGAACAGGTGGCTGTAGGAATGGGCCATCAACTCATTGGCGCGCTTGGTGGCGGCATAGAGCGTCATGGGGTGGTCGGCCCCGCCATGCGGGCTGAAGGGCATGGCGGTGCTGGCCCCGTAGGCAGAACTGGTGGACGCGTAGACCAGATGGCCCACGGCCCCGGCGCGGCATCCTTCCAGGATGTTGGCGAAGCCTACCAGATTGCTGTCCACATAGGCCGCCGGGTGGTCCAGGCTGTAGCGCACACCCGCCTGCGCCGCCAAGTGCACCACCCGGGTGAAGCGGTGGGTGCCGAACAGCGCCGCCACCGCGGCGCGGTCGGCCAGGTCGATGCGCGCTTCGGTAAAGCCGGGAAAGGACCGCAGGCGATCCAGCCGCGCCTGTTTCAGGGCCACGTCATAGTAGGGGGTCAGGTTGTCCAGCCCCACCACCGGCACGCCCTCCCGCAGCAAGGCCAAGGCCACATGGTTGCCGATGAACCCGGCGCTGCCGGTGACCAGGACGGGGGACATCGTAAGGGATTTCCTGCGGCAAGATCTTGGAAGCGTTCGCGGATAACTCCTGCCTACCACGTTCGGATGCGGAGCGCGACAGTCGGCTTGATGCTGCATTCCAGGGTGGGACCGGTTCGGCACGTATCTTGCGTTAACGGCATATGTATTGAGTGTCACAGGTGCCGTTATGGAAAACATCATCCACTATGATGCCGAGGAAATCCGCCGCAAACTGGAGCGTGCGGCCGATGAGCTGGACGCCGCGGGCGATCCCATTTTGGCTCGCAGATTGCGAGAAATTGTCGATTTGGATCGCGCCGGCGATGGGGTGCCCTCCATGCGCCTGGCCGGCGACCGCCCGCGGGGCTGGACGCCCGTGGTGGTGATGGGGGGGGCCGCCGGTCGCGACTGAGCGTGCCGTCGCTGTCTCAACTGGCCAGAGGGGTGCGTTCCAGCACGGCCCGGCGGATGGCCAGCGCGACCTCGTGCAGGGCCTGGTCCTGGTCCGGCCACAGCGTGACGGGCCGCCCGTCGCGCGGCACCGCCAGCAGGTGACGCAAGGGCGTGGACAGCCAGTCGCAGGCCCGCAGGATGACGGGGATCACACGCGCCCGTCCCGCCCGGTGGCGGTCGACCGCGTGCTGCATCTCCCCGTCATGGCAGGCGGGGGATGCCAGGAAGTCTGGACTGACCAGCAGCAGCACCACATCTGCCTCAGCCAGGGCGGTGCCGATGCCGTCCTCCAGCGCGTCGCCGGCCAACAGGCGCCGGTCATGCCAGACCGCCACGCCCTGGCGCTTCAGCGGCGCCAGATGCACCTCCAGCCGGTCGCGCAATGCCTCGTCGACATGGGAATAGGATATGAACACGCGCACCACGGCAGCCCTCCGCCGATACCACACTTAAGGATTTTCCGGGTGCTGGCGCGTGCGGGTGGCTCCCGCGACGGGGCCGCCGGCCAGCACGGCGCGCCGGTCCCCCACGAACCATATTGTTCCTCTTTTGTTCTCGTGTCAACGCGACCACCCCGGTGCGAAAGGGGTCGGCCGTTTGGCCAGGATGGTGGGGCGGCGCCAAAAGAAAACGGCCGGGGAATGCCCCCGGCCGTTTCCATACTCAACACTCCTGAAGCGCCGTCAGGCCACCTCGGCGATCTCCCGCAGGCGCCGTGAGCTGGCGGCCGCCTTGTGGTCCTTGGCCAGCAGGGTGTAGACCGCCGGCAGGACGAACAGGGTGAACAGCGTGCCGATGGACATGCCGGTCACCACCACGAGGCCGATGGAGAAGCGGCTGGCCGCCCCGGCGCCGGACGCGATCAGCAGGGGCAGCAGGCCCACCACCATGGCGGCGGTGGTCATCAGGATGGGGCGCAGGCGCACCCGGGCGGCATGCAGGATGGCCTCCCGTCGGGCCAGTCCTTCCTTCACCTGCATCTCGTTGGCGAATTCCACCAGCAGGATGCCGTGCTTGGAGATCAGGCCGATCAGCGTCACCAGACCCACCTGGGTATAGATGTTGATCGAGGTGATGCCGATGAACAGCGGGATCAGCGCGCCGCAGATGGACATGGGCACGCTGACCAGGATGACCAGCGGGTCGCGCAGGCTTTCGAACTGCGCGGCCAGCACCAGGAAGATGACGATCAGCGCGAAGCCGAAGGTCATGGCCAGCTGGTTGCCTTCCTCCACGAACTGGCGGGTCTGGCTGAGGTAGCTGTGGCTGAAGCCCGCCGGCAGCTGCTTCACCTGGTCCTCCAGGAAGGCCACCGCCTCGCCCATGGACACGCCCGGCATGGGCACGGCCTGGAAGGTGGCGGAGTTCATCTGGTTGTAGTGGGTCAGGGCGTTGGGGTCCGTGCCCTCTTCCAGGCGCAGGAAGGTGGACAACGGCACCTGGTCGCCGGTGACGGAGGTGACGTAGAAGCGCCTCAGTTTGTCCGGCGTCAGGCGGTCGATGCGCGGCACCTGGGGGATGACCTCGTACGACCGGCCCTGCAGGTTGAAGCGGTTGACGTAGTTCTCACCCACCATCAGGGCCAGGGTGTCGCCGATGCTGGCCATGGTGACGCCCATCTCGTTGGCCTTGGCCCGGTCGATGTGGATGCGTACCACCGGCGTGTTGTAATCAAGGTCGCTGTCCACCACCAGGAACTTGTGGCTGGCGACGGCGGCGGCCTTGATCTTCTCCATCGCCTCATAGATGGCGGGGAAGCCCTGGGTGCCGTTCAGCACCATCTGCACCGGCAGGCCGCCGGTGGTGCCGGGCAGGGGCGGCAGGTTGAACACCAGGGCCTTCTCGCCGGGCACCTGGTTGAACGCCGCCTGCAGCGCCGCCAGTGATTCCTGGATGGGGCGGTCCCGCTCCCCCCACGGCTTCAGCAGCACGCCGGCGATGCCCTGGCTGGTGCCGGAGGTGCCGCTGATCAGGAAGCGTTCCCGCCCCTCGGGCAGGGTGCCGCCGGCGGCGTCCAGCTGCTGGGCGTAGTGCTGGGTATAGTCGATGTTGGCGTATTGCGGGCCCTTGAACATGCTGAACAGGATGCCCTGGTCCTCTTCCGGGGCCAGTTCCGACCGGCCGTGCAGGTAGAGGTAGGGGATGCTGGCCAGCACGACCACGGCGAACAGCAGGATGACGGGGCGATAGTCCAGCGCCCGGGTCAGCCGGCGTTCGTAGAAGTTGGCCAGCCCGTTGAAGGCGCGGTCGACGAAGCGCGAGAAGGCGGTGTGGTCACCGCCCTTGGGCAGCAGCACCGACGCCATCATGGGCGACAGGGTCAGCGCCACCACGCCGGAAATGATCACGGCCCCCGCCAGGGTGAAGGCGAATTCGCGGAACAGGGCGCCGGTAACGCCGCCCAGCAGGCCAATGGGGGCATAGACCGCCGCCAGGGTGATGGTCATGGCGATGACGGGACCCGCGATCTCGCGGGCGCCAACCAGGGCCGCCTGCACCGGCGTCTTGCCCTCCTCCAGATGGCGGTAGACGTTCTCCACCACCACGATGGCGTCGTCGACCACCAGGCCGATGGCCAGCACCATGGCCAGCAGGGTCAGCAGGTTCAGGCTGAACCCCGCCGCCAGCATCAGGCTGAAGGCGCCGATCAGCGACAGCGGGATGGTGACCACGGGGATCAGCACCGACCGCAACGAGCCCAAGAACAGGAAGATGATGACGATGACGATGCCGATGGCCTCGATCAGCGTGTGCTCCACCTCGCTGATCGAGGCGTTGATGAAGTTGGTGGCGTCGTAGGCCACCTTCATCTCGATGGCGGGCGGCAGGTTGCGCTGAATCTCCGGCAGGATCTTCTCGCGCACGTTCTGCACCATCTGCAGCGGGTTGCCCGTGGGCGTCACCTGCACGCCGATGAACACGGCGTTCAGGCCGCTGAACATGACGGCGCTGTTGGTGTTCTGCGCGCCCAGCGAGATGGAGGCCACGTCCTCCAGCCGCACCACGGCCCCGCCCGAGGCCTTCACCACCATGCGGCGGAAATCCTCCACGCTGGTCAGGTCGGTGTCGGCGGTGACGTTGGACACCGTGAACAGGCCCTTCACCTGGCCCGGCGCCGACTGCACGTTGTTGTTGCGCAGGGCATTGGCCACGTCGTCGGCCGAAACCCCGCGCGCCGCCATGCGGTTGGGGTCCAGCCACAGGCGCATGGCGAAGGTCTGGCCGCCCAGGATGTCGGCCGACGCGACGCCATCGACCGTGGCGATCAGCGGCTGCACCACGCGGGTGAGGTAGTCGGAGATGGCGGAGCCCTGCAGTTCCTTGGACGCGAAGCTCAGGTACATCACCGCCGTGGTGTCGCCCGTGGACTTGGTGATGACCGGGTCGTTCGCCTCTTTCGGGATCAGGTACTTGACCTGCTGCACCTTGGCGATGACGTCGGTCATGGCCTGGCTGGGGTCGTAGTTCAGCTTGACGTAGACCGTGACCGTGCTCTGCCCCTGCACGGAACTGCTGGTCATGTAGTCGATGCCGTCGGCGCTGGCCACCGCCTGCTCGATGGGGGTGGTGATGAACCCCTGCATCAGGTCGGCCGTGGCGCCTGGATAGACGGTGGTGATGCTGATGGTGGTGGACGACAGCTTGGGATACTGCCGGATGGGCAGGGTCGACATCGACCGCAGACCCACCAGCAGGATCAGCAGGCTGACCACCAGGGCCAGCACCGGCCGTTTGATGAAAAGATCGGTGAATTTCATGGTCGGGGTGTCCCCTGGAACCGGCCGCGCGTCAGTTGAGGCGCGGCCGGTCCCGATTTACAGGTCAACGGCGGTGTGTCAGGGGCGGGGTATCAGGGGCGCGGTGTTTCGGCCGGGGCCGGCGGGGCCCCTTGGTCCGACAGGGTCACCGGGGCGCCGTTCTGCAGCTTGTTCTGGCCCACGGCCACGACGCGGTCGCCCGGCTTAACCCCGCTCAGCACCACGACCTTGCCGTCGGCGCGGTCGCCGGTCTTCACGAAGACGCGGTCGACGTGCAGGGCCTGCTTGCCATCCTCGCCGTTCACGGGCTTGCCGTCCTTGTCCACCGTGGGGCGGACCACATAGACGCTGTTGCCGTACAGCGAGTAGTCCACCGCCGTCTCCGGCAAGGTGACCTGGTTGGGAGTGACCGGCAGCACGACGGTGACGTTGCCGAACATGCCGGGCTGCAGGGCGTGGTCCTTGTTGGGGATGGTGGCTTGCAGCTTCACGGTGCGCGTGTCGCTGCTGATCTGCGGATCGATGGCGGTGACGGTGCCCTGGAACACGCGGCCGGGGTAGGCGTCCACGGTGACGCGCACCGTCTGGCCCACCGCCACGCGGCCGCGCTCGCCCTCCGCCAGGGTGAAGTTGACGTACAGTTCATCCAGAGCGGTCAAGGTGACGACGGCGTCGCCGGCCTTGACGTACTGGCCCACGTCCACCTGGCGCACGCCCAGCACGCCGTCGAACGGCGCCCGCACCAGCAGTTGGGCGATCAGGGCGTCGGTCTTGGCGATGTTGGCGTTGGCCTGGGCCAGCACGGCCACCTGCTGGTCCACCGTCTGCTGCGAGGTCGCCTGCTTGGCCACCAGGGCGCGATAGCGGGCCAAGTCCAACTCTGCCACCTTGGCCTGGGCCTTGTAGTTGGCCAGGTCGCCCTGCTGCGGCTTGTCGTTCAGCTGCAGCAGGGGCGTGCCGGCGGTCACGGTGGCACCCGACTGGAACAGGATCTTGGTCACCGACCCGCCGACCTCCGGCGTCACGGTGACCTGGTGGACGGCCTGCAGCGTGCCCACGGCGGGCAGCAGTTGCGGCACATCCTCCGCCTTGGCCACGGCGGTGGCGACCGGCGGCGGCGGCGGCGTCATCTTTTTCAGGATTTGGCCGATCATCGCGGGCCTGACGCTGCGGTCAAAGTACACGAACAGGCCGCCGATGATGGCCAGGACAATCACCGTCAGGATCATGAACAGGGCGATGCGCGGCGGCCGCTGCTGTCCGCCCTGGCCCCGGTATTCCGGGCGGGACAGGCCGGTCATCGGCGCGTCCGGTTTCGGCACGGTGGTCACGGTCGATTGGGATTCCATGGTCTCGGTCTCGCTCGGCGCAAATATTCCCGTCACCGGCGGGCATGCTCCCGCCGGCTGGGCGTTGGTGTCGGTGTCGAAGCCGCACGCGTCAACACGTCGCCGCGGGTGGCCCGGGCGATGGTCGGCCGCCGGATGCGAAGGACCATTCCTTTAAGGTCCTTCCAGACCACCAAACCCCGGAAACCCTGGGGCGGGCGGCGACAGCCGGCAGCGGTGCGCTTTCGTAAACGATGGCCTGTCCCCGGCGATCCGATGCCCCCGCACCCGATCCCTCCGATCCCATGGGCCCTCATTATTGCGCGGACTATGGGCAGGGCTGTCGATACTGCCAGTGAGCGGTGTCACAACCGGCCGGGGCTTTTCAGGGAATCCGGAAAAAATGCAAGGATTGCTCCGGCTGGCCGAATGATCCGGCCTGTTGTGGGCTTTTGTCCCGCCGTGATCCAATTATCCAGCCCGCGCCGTACCACCGTCAGCCGGCGCTGCGCAGGCCTTCGTCGGACTCCTCATCCCAGTGGCTGAGCGCCAGCAGGCAATGCGCGGGCAGAACGGCCAGCAGGTCGATCCGTCGGCGCAGGTCTTGGAAAACCGCGTCCACCACCGCCTCGGGGTCGGCGGCGACGCCGGGGTCCAGGCTGGGATCGGGATCCGGCAGGGCCCAATGGGCGGTCACCGGCTGGCCCGGCCAAGCGCCGGCCATGCCGGTGGCCGCCAGTTCGCTGACGGTGATGACGATGTCCACCGGCGGCGCCTCGGGCGCCATATATCTGTCCAGCGGCTTGGGGCTTAGGTCGTCGGTTGCCACGCCCTCCGCCCGCAGGCGGTCCAGGACGAAGGGGTTCATATGGTCGACGGGGGTCAGGCCGGCGCTGTGGGCGTCGAAGCGATGACCAGCATGGTGGCGCAGCAGCGCTTCCGCCATCAGGCTGCGGCCGGCGTTCACCCGGCCCACGAACAGGACGCTCAGGCGGCGTTCCGTGCCGGCACGGCTTGGCTCGGGCGCGGGTTCATCCCGCATCGGGCTGTCAGGCGGCATCATCGGATCCTGGGGTTGCGGCTTGGCCGGGCAGGGGTCAGCCCGCCGCCGCCCAGCCCTCCTCACTATTATGCATCGCGGCCAGCGTCTCGGCCGTCAGCCGGGCCAGGCGCTGTTCCGGCAGGGAACAGAAGATGCGCACCCGCCGCTCAATCATGCCGAACAGCAGGTTGAACAAGGCGCGCTGTTCCACCTCGGACCCCTTGAAGCCCTGCGGGTCCGGGAACCCCCAGTGGGCGATCATCGGATGGCCCGGCCAGGCGGGTGCCGTGGCGCCGGCGCTGGCGTCACAGGTGTGGAAAATGAAGTCCATGGGCGCCACATCCGGGCCGGCGAACTGGTTCCAGGACTTGGGGTGCAGGCCGTCGGTGGAAATGCGGGCCTTGGTCAGCAGGTCCAGGGCGATAGGGTTGCATTCCGGCAGCGGGTCGGACCCCGCGCTGAACACCACGAACCGGTCACCGCCCCAATGACGCATGAGCGCCTCGGCCATGATGCTGCGGGCGGAGTTGAACTGGCACAAGAACAGAACCCGATAGACTGTCGCCATGTCGCTTCATTCCCCCTCTGGCCCCTCTGGCCGACGGCTTTCCCGCGCCGGGGGCCTCCATCGCCCCAGGGTCAGGAACCGTGGCCCTGTGCCGCCCGCCCCCTGGCGCGGCACATTTAACCGGATGCTAACCCCAGCGTATGCCAGTCTTGTGACGCTGGTGTTGCAGCCCGGCGAAAAGGGACGAGGTCACCTCAATCAAGCGCGGTAACAGACCCGTAGTCCCCCCCACAGGCGGCCGCGCACCCAGATGGGGGCGGAGGCGTCCTTCATCAGGGCATAGACGCCGCCGCCCATGTCGCGGCGATAGGTCTGCAGCAGGAAGGGGGCCGTGTTGCTGCTGGCCGCCGCGGCGCTCTTGTCGGGGTAGATACGGCGGTTGCGCCCATAGGTGGCGTTCCATACCGGATCGGGGCCATGCGGCTTGCTGAATTCCGGATTGTGGCAGGGGATCAGGCGGTTATGGTCCGTGGGCGCGCAGAAGATCATGCGTGGGTCCATGGACATGACGGGATCGTGCAGCGGCGTCACCGCCTTGTCCAGGAAGGGGATGTAACGGGTCATGTACTGCTGCGGGTTGGTCCCCGCGATGGGCTTCAGGTCTTTGTCGAACAGGTCGTCCAGGGTCAGTTCGCCGTTTGCCAGGGCCTGCTCCATGCGCTCGGAAATCTTCGCCGCGACCTCGCGGGCCTTGTCGATGAAGGGCGTATCCTCGGTCGTGTAGCCGGAGGTGGCGGTCAGCATCATGATGGCTTCCGCCCGGCTCAGGGTGCGGTCCAGGTGAGCGGTGCCCTCCTTCAGCGCCTTGCTGGACAGTTCCGCGTCTCGGTGCAGGGCATCCACCGTTGAATGGAAGCCGCCGCAGCGCTCGGCGATATCGCCGGTGGCATTGGCGATGGCGGTGGCGTTTTCCTCCACTTGGGCGACGGCGGCGCCCACCGTCTCCACCGCGCGGCCGATGGTGGCGGTACTGCGGCCCACACGCTCCGCCTGTTCCGATCCAGTCGCCATGCGGGCGGTCAGGCGCCGCACCTGCTCCGTCAGGGCCTTCAGGGTGGCGTCGATCTCCGCCGTGGACTCCGCCGTCTGGCGGGCCAGGGCCTTCACCTCGGTGGCGACGACGGAGAAGCCGCGGCCGGCCTCGCCCGCGCGGGCGGCCTCGATGGTGGCGTTCAGGGCCAGCAGGTTGGTCTGGGCGGCGATGCGGTTGATGTCGCTGGAGACGCGGGCCACCCGTTTCATGGCCTTTTCCAGCCCGCTCAACTCATCCGCGCTGGCGTTCACCGCTTTGACCAGGTCGCCAATGGCGGCCAGGGACTGGCGGATTTCCTCCGTCGAGGCGTCGACATCCCGCCGGGCGCCAGCGGCGACCCCCTGGGTCGCTTGCGCCATGCCGGCGATGCTGCGGTTGCTGCTGACGATGTCGCGTGACGCCGCCTGTATCCCGGCCAATTCGGCGGTCTGGCCGTCTATCGCCTTTTCCACTTGGTGAATGCTGCCTACGACGTCGGCGATGTCCACGCTCAGACGGCCGACCTCCGCAGCGATGTCGGCGATCAACGGGCCCGCATCAACGCGCGCCTGGGTAAAATGAAGGGTATCCACGGCCATGTCCTCTCCCCACGGATCAAGGCGGTCATTCTGCGCACCAGTCCGTAAACAAAAAGCAAACAACCCCCAAACGAAGGAGGTGGCCCGAAAGGATAGGCAATTTAACGGAAATTACTCTCATCCTTTGGTTGATCACACAATGTGGTGGGGAAGGGGATAATTTTCCAGAATCGCCTTGTAATACCACACCATTCGACCAGATATGCAGTCGCAGCGATCCAGGGCAGTGTATTTTCGCATTTGCGGAAGGGCGGGGAACCGCCATTCTCCCCGGCTTGAAGCGATGTTTTCCGGTGAGTCAGGAAGAGGGTATAGCGAGGATGAGCGCGTTTCTGTCCGGCAAGGTCACGCATGTCCATCATTGGACGGACAACCTGTTCAGCTTCCGGCTGACCCGCGACCCGTCCTTCCGCTTTCGCAACGGCGAATTCACCATGGTGGGCCTGCAGGTGGACGGCCGTCCGCTGATGCGCGCCTATTCCATGGCCAGCACCAATTATGAAGAGCATCTGGAATTCTTCAGCATCAAGGTGCCGAACGGCCCGCTGACCTCCCGCCTGCAACACATCCAGGAGGGGGATGAGGTGCTGTACGGCCGCAAGGCCACCGGCACCCTGCTGCTGGACAACCTGCTGCCCGGCCGCACCCTGTACATGCTGGGCTCCGGCACGGGCCTCGCTCCGTTCATGAGCCTGATGAAGGACCCGGACGTCTACGAGCGCTTCGAGAAGGTGGTGGTCACCCACACCGTGCGCCGCGTGGCCGAGCTGGCCTACTACGACGACATCACCAAGCACCTGCCGAATGACGAGTTCATTGGCGAGATGCTGCGCGACAAGCTGGTCTACTACCCCACGGTGACGCGGGAACCCTTCCGCACCGAAGGCCGCCTGACCGACCTGATCAAAAACGGCAAGTTCTTCGCTGACATCGGCGAGAAGCCGTTCGATCCGGCCCAGGACCGTGTCATGATCTGCGGTGGCCCCGGTGTGCTGAAGGACCTGCAGGACCTGTGCGAGGAAGCCGGCATGCGCGAAGGTAGCTCCAACGAGCCCGGCCACTACGTCATCGAAAAGGCCTTCGTGGAGCGCTGATCCAGCGATCCCCGTCGGTATGGTTCACGGCCGCGCTCCCACCCGGGGCGCGGCCGTTGCTTTTCAGGGCTCCGGCATCGCCCGCCACTCGTCCTCGCCGATGACGATGTAGCGGGTCACGGCCCGGCCATCCCAGTGATAGCGCAGGGTGCGGGCCTGCAGGATGGGCGGGGTGATCAGGTCGGGGTAATAAAGGGCCGCGGCCAGGCCCTGGGGCCAGCGCACGCTGGGGTACAGCACGCCGTCGCTGCCTTGGGCCTTCAGCCGCTTGCCCAGCGCTTGGCCCGACGCCCAATCGTCCGGCGCCAGGCAGTCCCGGAAGGCCTCGCCGCGCACATCATGGAAGGTGCCGGCCACCCGGGCCGTCAGCTCGCGGAACTGGGCATCGGCGGCCGGCTCGTTCGTCATGCGCATGAAGCGGCCGTAATGATGGACGGTTTCCATCAGCGCCACCTCGAACTGGTCGCCGCAGTACCACACGCCAAAGGCGCCGTCGGAAAAGCGGCTGGGCCGGTCGGTGGAGGTGTGGGTGAAGGCGCCCATGGCCAGGCTGGCGCCGGGTCCCGACAGGCGGCGGTCCCGGGGCACCAGCGACAGGTCGCCCACCTCATCCCGCACGCGCGGATTGGTCTTGGCCTCCGCGCTGGCGATCAGGTCCCAGTCCGCCGGGTCGGCGATGTCCTCGAACAGCCAGACGGGCGGGTAGATGGTGCGGACGATGCGGTAGGCTGGACGCCAATCCAGGGCGGTGGTGGGGGGCAGGGCCGCCGTCACCACCCGCCGCGCTCCGCGTCCAGATAATTGCGAACGGCGGTCAGGTCCGCTGGCGCGCCGGCCAGCATGCGCTGCAGCGCCGATTGGCCGTTGAAGGCGGCGTTGGGCTTGGCCACCCAGGCATAGGCGCGCTCCGGCTCCATGAACAGATAGCGCAGGGCCTTGTGGATGCCCATCAGGTCGCCCAGGCGCCACAGCAGGTCGGGCGGCAGGCTGCCGATGTCGCCCCGTTTCCAGCGATAGAAGGTGGACGGGCTGGGCTGGCCCAACAGCACGCGGGCCTGGCCGTCATCCACCCCCCACAGGCGGAACAGGTTGAAGGCGGCCCGCAGCATGGCCGCCCCCTCCGCCTGGGTGACGGCGCCGGGGATAGCGGTATCGGGCGCACTGGCCGGCAGGGCCTGGGCCATGGCGAACTCCTTCATGCCAATTGACAGTCAATATAGTGCTGACTGCCAATTGGCACAAGTGCCAGTCCCTCGGCCCCGTTTCTTCAGTCGCGGTAGCTCAGCCACACTTTGTCGGCCGCCCGCTTGGCCAGGGCGCGGGCCTCATCGGCGGTGGCGCCTTCGGCCAGGGCCACGCCCATGCGGCGATAGGGCCGGGTGGTGGGCTTGTTGAAGATGCGCACCTCCACGTCATGCTCGGCCGTGCCCAGCGCCAGGGCGTCGGCCAGGCCTTCCACGCCGAAGTGGGTGGAGTCCTGGCTGGCCAGGATGACGGCGCTGGCGGTGGGCCCGCGCAGGGTGATGCGCGGGATGGGCAGGCCCAGGATGGCGCGGGCGTGCAGGTCGAACTCCGACAGGTTCTGCGACATCAGCGTCACCATGCCGGTGTCGTGCGGGCGGGGCGACAGCTCGCTGAACACGACGTCGTCGCCGGCCACGAAGAACTCCACCCCGAACAGGCCATAGCCGCCCAGATTGTCCACCACCTTGCGCGCCATGTCGCGGGCGGTTTCCAGCGCTTGGGCGTCCATGGGCACGGGCTGCCAGGATTCCTGGTAGTCGCCGCGCTCCTGACGATGGCCAATGGGCTCGCAGAACACCACGCCGTCGCGCGTGCGCACGGTCAGCAGGGTGATCTCATAGTCGAAGGCGATGAACTCCTCGACGATGACCTTGCGGCGGTCGCCGCGCATGTTGGCCACGGCGTAGGTCCAGGCGGTTTCCAGTTCCTCCGCCGTGCGCACCGTGCTCTGCCCCTTGCCGGAGGAGGACATCACCGGCTTGATCACGCAGGGCAGGCCGGTGTGCGCCGCCGCCGCCTGAACCTCCTCCAGGCTTTCGGCGTAGCGGTAGCGCGAGGTGCGCAGGCCCAGCTCCGTGGCCGCGACCTCACGGATGCGGTCGCGGTTCATGGTCATGTAGGTGGCGCGGGCGCTGGGGACCACGGTGTGGCCGGCGGCCTCCATCTCCTGCAGCACCTCGGTGCGGATGGCCTCCACCTCCGGCACGATATAGTCCGGCTTGTGGCGCAGGATGGCGGCCTTCAGCGCCTCCCCGTCCAGCATGGAGAACACCTCGAACTCGTCGGCCACCTGCATGGCCGGCGCGCCGGCGTAGGCGTCGCAGGCCACGACGTGGGCGCCGTAGCGCTTGGCGGAGATGACGAATTCCCGGCCCAGCTCGCCCGAGCCCAGCAGCAGGATTTTGGCGGTCGCGGTCATGATGATGGCGGTCCCGGCTTAGAAATATTGGGAAAGGTTGCGGCGGATGCGGGCCAGGACGCCGTCCGGGTCGCGGGCGGGCACATAGGTCTCACCCGTGATCATCTCATAGGCCTGGATGTAGATGGCCGCCGCCTGCAGCACCACGTCGCCCGGGATCTCCGGTACATCGTCGGTGTAGGGATCGCAGCGCGCCACCACCCAGCTGCGCACGAAATCCTTGTCGAAGCTCTCCGGCCGCTCCCCCGCCTCGAACTTGGCGGGGTAGGTTTCGGCGAACCAGTAGCGGCTGCTGTCCGGCGTGTGGATCTCGTCGGCCAGGATGATGTTGCCGGCTTCGTCCAGGCCGAACTCATACTTAGTGTCCACCAGGATCAGGCCGCGCCGGGCCGCCAGTTCGCGGCCGCGGGCGAACAGGGCCAGCGCCTTGGCCGACAACTCGTCCCACTGGGCGGCGGTCAGCAGCTTGCGCTCCACGATCTCGGCCGGGGACAGGGGCTCGTCATGGCCGCCGTCGAACGCCTTTGTCGTGGGGGTGATGATGGTCTGGGGCAGCTTCTGGTTGGGGCGCAGCCCGTCCGGCAGGGTCACGCCGTACACCGTGCGCTCCCCCTTCTTGTACATGGACAGGATGGAGGTGCTGGTGGTGCCGGCCAGGTAGTCGCGCACCACCACCTCGACCGGCAGGATATCCAGGCGCTTGGCCACCACCACATTGGGATCGGGATAATCGATGACGTGGTTGGGGCACAGGTCGCGGGTGGCCTCGAACCAATAGCGCGCCGTCTGGGTCAGCACGGCCCCCTTGTGCGGCACCGCCGTCAGGATGCGGTCGAAGGCGCTGAGGCGATCGGACGCGATGATGATGCGCCGCCCGTCGGCCAGGTCATAGTTGTCGCGCACCTTGCCCCGGTAATGCTTGGGCAGTTCCGGGATGGTGGCGTCGTCGAGGACGTTGGCGGGGGCGAGATCGGAAGGGGTGAGGTCCACCGGGCACCTGAGGGGTTGCGGCGCGCCCCGTCATTGTCGGATCGGGGCGCGGGGTTGGAATCGCGCGCGATCCTAGTGCGGTCGCGTCCGTTTGACCACTGCGCGGAGGGCGGGGGGCCTACCCATCGCCGCCTGGTCACGACGTTGTGCCGCGTGGTCCGACACCTCCCCCCGGATCTCTATATCCGGAGGGCTCGCCGGGTTATGGTGACGGCCCCTGGACCAGCCAATGCCCGGTTGATGCCGCTCCGTCTCCGCCTCGCCCTGACCTTCGGTATCCTGGTGGCCGTGGCCACGCTGGCGGCGACGCTGGTCATCGGCGGCCTGGCGGCCCGCCGGGTGCGCACGGACATCGCCCGCCAGATGGCGGACATCGCCTTCCAGACAGGGGACAAGCTGGACCGCGGCATGTTCGAACGCTGGCGCGATGTGCAGGTCGCGGCGTCACTGACCAGCGTGTTCAGGGTGGGGGCCGACGAGGACCGGCAGCGCCGGTGGCTGGACCGGCTGAAGCAGACCTTCCCCTCTTACGCCTGGATCGGCTTCGCCGACCCCTACGGCCGGGTCATGGTTTCCGCCGACGGCCTGCTGCAGGGGGCGGACGTGTCGCAGCGCCCCTGGTTCACCGCCGCACGCGACCATGGCTCCTTCGCCGGCGATGTGCATGAGGCCAAGCTGCTGCAGAAGGTGATGGGGTCGCCGGATGGGGAGCCCCTGCGCTTTGTCGATGTCGCCGCCGCCGTGCATGACGAGAAGGGCGGCGTGCAGGGCGTGCTGGGCGCCCATCTCAGCTGGAGCTGGGCGACGGAGGTGACGCGGTCGGTCCTGGGGGCGGCGGCCGAACGCTCGGGCGTCCAGGTGCTGGTGCTGTCGCAGGGCGGGACCGTGCTGCTGGGGCCTGAACCCTTCGTGGGGCGCGACCTGGCGGTGGCCCGTGACGCGGGCGACCGCCCCATGATCCAGTGGCCTGATGGCGGGCCGGACGACTTCCTGATCGGCATCAGCCAGAGCCAGGGCTATCGCGACTATCCGGGCCTGGGCTGGTGGATTATCGCCCGCCAGCCGGCGGCCGTGGCGCTGGCCCCGGTGCAGCAGTTGCAACGCCTGGTGGCCGTCGCCGGCGGCGGCATCACCCTGCTGTCCCTGCTGATCGGCTGGTTCGCCGCCGGCCGCCTGGCGGCCCCCATCGAGCGCCTGACGGTTGCCGCGGAACGGCTGCGTCTGCACCCGCTGCCCCAGGCGGAGGGGGCGGAGGACCCTCTGGATGCTTTGCCGGCCGTGGCGGGGGATCGTGAGATCGTGTCCCTGGCCGGCAGCCTGCGCACGGCCTTCGCCACCATCCGCGCGCAGGCGGGCGAACTGGCGCAGACCAATGTCCGCCTGGAAAGGCGGGTGGAGGAGCGCACGGCGGCCCTGGCCGCCGCCAACGTCCGGCTGATGGACGACCAGATCCGGTTGGAGGGACAGGCCACCGCCCTGGCCGCGCTGGCGGAGGAGCGGGATCGCGCCCGCGCTGCCGCCCAAGCCGCGAACCAGGCCAAATCGAATTTCCTGGCGGCCATGAGCCACGAGGTGCGCACGCCCCTGAATGGCATCCTGGGTATCGCCCAGCTGCTGCTGGCCGGCCCCCTGCCGGCGGAGGTGCGCCCGCAGGTGCGGACCCTGCAGCAGAGCGGCCAGTCGTTGCTGACCATCGTCAACGATCTCCTGGACGTCTCCAAGATCGAGGCGGGCAAGCTGGTGCTGGAGGATTTGGCCTTCAGCCTGGAGGAACTGGTCGACGGGGTGCGCCGCTTGATGCTGCCCAGCGCCCAGCAAAAGGGCCTGTCGTTGACCATGGCGCTGGACCCGGCGCTGACCCCGGCCTACCGGGGCGACCCGGCGCGCCTGCGCCAGATCCTGCTGAACCTGGTCAGCAACGCCGTGCGCTTCACCGACAGCGGCGGGGTCACCATTGCCGTCGCGGTGGCGGGCGGCGGTGCTGATGACGCCGTCGCCGGCGCCGCCCCCCTCCTGTTCTCCGTCACTGATACGGGCGTGGGCCTGTCGCCCACCCAGGCGGCCCGCCTGTTCGAACGCTATGCCCAGGCGGACGAGACCATCGCCCGCCGGTATGGCGGCACGGGGCTGGGCCTGGCCATCTGTCGCGACTTGGTGGATCTGATGGGCGGGACCATCGGCGTTGACAGTCGCGAGGGGGCGGGCAGCCGCTTCTGGTTCACCCTTCCCCTGGTGCCCGCCGTCACGGAGGACGTCGCGCCGCTGGCCCAAACCACCACGGAGGTTCCGGTGCCGCCACCCGCCGCATCCGTGGTGGGCGGCCGTATCCTGCTGGTGGAGGATGACGCGGTGAACCAGCATGTCGCCCTGCTGCTGTTGCGCCGCGCCGGCTATACCGTGCAGCTGGCCGAGGATGGCCAGCAGGCGCTGGACATCCTCGCCGCCGGGACGTTCGATCTGGTGCTGATGGATATGCAGATGCCCGTGCTGAACGGCCTGGAGGCCACGCGCCGGCTGCGGGCGATGGAGGCCGGGACGGGGCGCCACGTTCCGGTCATCGCCCTGACCGCCCATAGCCTGTCGGACCGGATCGACGACCACCTGGCCGCCGGCATGGACGACCATCTGGTGAAGCCGTTCGACCATGATCAGTTGCTGGATCGCGTCGCCTTCTGGCTGGGCCGTGCCCGGGGCGACGGGATGGAGGTCAAGGCCGGGGAGCCACCGCCCAAGGACGCACAAGGGGATGCCCCCATCTTCGATCCGGCGGTGCTGGGCCGGCTGTCGGCCCTGGTGCCACCGGACCATTTCCGCACCGTGATCCAGGAGATGGTGACCAACGGTCTGGCCCGCGTGGACCGCATCGCCACCCAGGCGGACGCCGGGGACGTGGCGGCGTTGAAGCGCGAGGCGCACAACCTGATCTCCACCGCCGGCAGCGCGGGGCTGGGGCGCCTGCAGGCGCTGGCCCGGACCCTGGACAGTGCCTGCGCCGCTGGCGATGTCGACCGCGCCCGCCTGGTCGCCGGCACCGTCGCCGCTGTGGGGGCCGACGACTGGCGGCGCCTGGATGATTTGCTACCGGCCCAGGGGCGGGCGGACAGGCCGGAAACCCCGGCGCCTTGATCCGCCGCC
Source organism: Nitrospirillum karajorum (assembly GCF_036348415.1). Lineage (NCBI taxonomy): Bacteria > Pseudomonadati > Pseudomonadota > Alphaproteobacteria > Rhodospirillales > Azospirillaceae > Nitrospirillum > Nitrospirillum karajorum. Next base: position 985,392 of record NZ_JAZBQB010000002.1, on the reverse strand, counting down.
GCTGCGACCTTCTGTCTTTTGCCGCATCGCGCTTTCCCGTTGACGCCCATGTTGCGCCGCGTTAAAAACACGTTACGTTATACTATAACATAACGAAAACCAGCAGTTGGGGCCTGTCTCCACCCTATCCAGCCGTCGCCGACGTCCGTGCCGCCCGTGTCCGGACCGTGGTGACGGCTGGCTTGAGGTCAACGGGGGCGGCTTGAAGGGAAAAGGGTCGTCCTTAAAAGTGGGCGGCTTGCAGGAAAGGTGGGAAGGTATGGCTTTCAAGGTGGGGCGCGCCGGGATCCTGGGCGTCATTCTGTTGGGTTCGGTCAGCACGGTCGCGCTTGCCGCCGATGATCCGGCGGCGGAGCCAGCGGGCGCCAGTGGCCAGCTTGGCAACAACTCCGCCAGCGGTCCCATTCCAGAAATCGTCATCACCGCCAAGCGCCTGCTGGATGCCCGCAACAGCATCCAGCCCGAACTGGGCGCGTCCTCCTACAAGCTGGACGAGGCCGCGCTGGAGGCGCAGCCTGGCGGCCTGAACAACGGCCTGAACCAAGTGATTCTGCAGGCGCCCGGCGTGGCGCAGGACAGCTTCGGCCAGCTGCACATCCGGGGTGAACACGCCAACCTCCAGTACCGCATCAACGGCGTCATCCTGCCGGAAGGCATCAGCGGCTTCGGCCAGACGCTCAGCCCCCGCTTCGCGCACAGCGTCAGCCTGGTGACCGGCGCGCTGCCGGCGCAGTACGGCCTGCGCACCGCCGGCATCATCGACATCCAGACCAAGTCGGGCGCCTTCGACAATGGCGGCGACATCAGCGTCTATGGCGGCAGCTACAACACGCTGCAGACCAGCTTCGACATCTCGGGCTCTTCCGGCACGCTGAACTATTTCGCGTCGGGCGATTTCAAGACCAGCGGCGTCGGCATCGAATCTCCCGATGGCAGCGGCAAGCCCAACCATGACCGGACCGAGAACGGCCGCGGTTTCGTTTTCGTCCAGGACATCCTGGACCCCGACACCCAGGTCAGCCTGATGGCGGGGACGGAGCGCGGGCAGTTCCAGATTCCCACCCGTTCCGGCCAGTCGCCCAGCCTGGGCTACAATTTCAACGGCCAGACCGACTATCCCAGCGAGAAGATCGACGAGGATCAGCGGGAAATCACCCATTACGCCGCCGCCACCTACCTGAAGGCGCTGGACGCGGTGACGGTGCAGTCCTCGATTTACGGTCGGTATTCCAGCCTGTGGTTCAAGCCCGACCCGGTGCCGGACCTGCTGTACAACGGCATCTCGCAGGAAGCCTACCGCCGCTCCATCGCCGGCGGTTGGCAGACGGACGGCAGCTGGGTGGTGAACGATCAGCACACCCTGCGCGCCGGCCTGCTGCTGCAAGTCGAACGGTCCTCCGGCAAGACCACGTCGCAGGTGTTCCCGGTGGATGACAGCGGCGCCCAGATCGGCAGCACGCCCACCACTGTGCGCGATGATTTCGGCAAGACCGGCTACAGCGAAAGTGTCTACATCCAGGACGAATGGAAGTTCGCCCCCAACTGGACGCTGAATGTCGGTGGCCGCTTCGACAGCTTCCAGCAGTTCGACAGCGAAAGCCAGTTCAGCCCGCGCGTGAACCTGGTGTGGCAGCCGACGCAGAAGACCACGCTGCACGCGGGCTATTCGCGGTATTTCACCCCGCCGCCGTTCGAACTGGTGTCCAACACCGCCGTCTCCAAGTACGCCGGCACCAGTGCCGCCGCCGCCAGCAGCGTCAACGACGCGCCCAAGGCGGAGCGCGCCCATTACTTCGACGTCGGCATCGAACAGAAGCTGACCGACGCGCTGACCGTGGGATTGGACGGCTATTACAAGAAGTCCAAGAACATGCTGGATGAGGGCCAATTCGGCGCCCCCATCATCCTGACGCCCTTCAACTATGACGAAGGCACCCAGAAGGGGGTGGAGCTGTCGCTGACCTACGCCGTCGACAACTTCCAGTCCTACGCCAACTTCGCGGTGTCGAAGGCGGAGGGCAAGAAGATCGTCTCCAGCCAGTTCAGCTTCAGCCAGGATGACCTGGACTACATCTCCAACCACTTCATCCCGGTGGATCACGACCAGCGCTTCACCGCCTCAGCCGGCGCCAGCTACCGCATCGACAAGACGCTGCTGACCACCGACCTGATCTATGGTTCCGGCTTGCGCGCCGATGGGGCCACGCCCAACGGCGCCGCCCTGGCGGGCTATGTCCAGGTCAACCTGGGTGTGGTGCAGACCCTGAACCTGCCCACCGTCGGGCTGATGGATGTGCGGTTCGACGTCATCAACCTGTTTGATGAGAAGTACGAGATCCGCGACGGAACGGGGGTCGGCGTGGGCGCCCCGCAATATGGCCCGCGCCGCGGCTTCTACTTCGGCCTGACCAAGATGTTCTGATCCCAGGCCGCCGCCAGGGCCGTCCCCGACCCTGGCGTTGGTCCCTGGATCGGTTTCCCGAGGCCCCCTCAATGCCTTGGGGACTCCTGGTTTGACGAAGGGTTGCCTCATCCCTGATGGCGGGCCCGGGCGGCATGGTTCTCCCGGGCCCGCTTCATTTTAAACACCATCAAAATATTCGACGCCCGGATGCCAGTGGCGGGCGCCCCCGGAACGCTGTATCAAGGCGCCTGGCGGTTGGCCGCCCGCGAGGTTCGCCGCCTAAACAGTGCGCCGCCGCGGCGGGACGCGGCCGCGCGGGAATAGGGCAACGGGCATGAGCATCAGCGTCTTCGAACTGTTCAAGGTGGGCGTCGGCCCCTCCAGCTCCCACACCATGGGGCCGATGACGGCCGCCTGCCGCTTCGTGCGGCGGCTGGCCGAAGACGGGCGGTTGGACGCCGTGGCGCGGGTCGAGGTGCAGCTTTATGGCTCCCTGGCCCTGACCGGCCGGGGCCATGCCACCGATACCGCCGCCATCATCGGCCTGACCGGCCAGATGCCGGCCGACGCCGATCCCGACGCCTGCGCCGCCTTGGTCGCCCGCGTGCTGACCAGCCGCCGCCTGCCGCTGAACGGGGCGGATGGCCAGGCGGGCCACGACATCGACTTCGACGCCGAGCGCGACATCCGCTGGGAAGGCGGCAGCCAACTGCCCTTCCATCCCAACGCCATCACCTTCGTGGTGTTCGACGCCACCGGCACCGAGCTGGCGCGCGGCACCTATTACTCCGTCGGCGGCGGCTTCGTGCTGGATGAGGATGAGGCCCGGGCCAACGCCCCGGCCAATCCCGGCCCCGCCGTGCCGTATGATTTCGCCAACGCCGACCAGTTGCTGGACATGGCGGCCAAGGGTGGCCTGACCATCGCCGAACTGATGCGCGAGAATGAGCGCGCCGGCCGCACGGACGCGGAGATCGACCAGGGCCTGGACCGTATCCTGGCCACCATGGACGCCTGCATCGATCGCGGCATGCGCGAAACCGGCATCCTGCCCGGCGGGCTGGACGTGCCGCGCCGCGCCGCCAAGATTCACGCCCAACTGCTGCAGCGGCAGGAACGCATGCTGCGCGACCCGCTGTCGGTCATGGACTGGGTGAACCTGTGGGCCCTGGCGGTGAATGAGGAGAACGCGGCCGGCGGCAAGGTCGTGACCTCCCCCACCAACGGGGCGGCCGGCATCATCCCGGCGGTGCTGCGCTATTACGAGCGCTTCCACGATCCCGATCGCCGCCGTCTGCACATCTTCCTGCTGACCGCCGCCGCCATCGGCGGCCTGTACAAGCGCAACGCCAGCATCTCCGCGGCCGAGGTCGGCTGCCAAGGCGAGGTGGGCGTGGCCTGCTCCATGGCCGCCGCCGGCTTGACCGCCGCCATGGGCGGCACCAACGCCCAGATCGAGAACGCGGCCGAGATCGGCATGGAGCACAACCTCGGCCTGACTTGCGATCCCATCAAGGGCCTGGTGCAGATCCCCTGCATCGAGCGCAACGCCATGGGCGCCATCAAGGCCATCGACGCCGCCCGTCTGGCCCTGATGGGCGACGGCACCCACAAGGTCAGCCTGGACCGGGTGATCGAAACCATGCGGCGCACCGGCGCCGACATGAAGGACCTGTACAAGGAGACGTCCTTGGGCGGCCTGGCGGTGAATTTGCCGGAGTGTTAGGTGTTCCTTAGGCGCCGGCGGCCCCGGTCGGGGCCCCAGGGCCTCAGGCGCTTGCCCCATGCCCCTTGGTGAAGCGTCATTCCGCCGCCACATACCCCGGAGGATGGCTGGCGGCGTAGCGCCGGGCCAGGACGGCGCAGACCATCAGCTGGATCTGGTGGAATAGCATCAGGGGCAGGACGATCATGCCCACGGCGTGGCCGGCGAACAGCACGTTGGCCATGGGGATGCCGCTGACCAGGCTTTTCTTCGATCCGCAGAACACCACGGCGATCTCATCGGGGCGCGACAGGTGCAGGCGGCGGCTGACCAGGGTGGTGATGACCAGGATCAGGGCCAGCAGGGCGCCGTCGACCAGCACCACCTTCAACAGGCTGGCCGCGTCCAACTGGTGCCAGATGCCCTCGTTCACCGCGTGGCTGAAGGCGCCGTAGACCACCAGCAGGATGCTGGCGCGGTCGACGGGGCCCAGCACCTTCTTGTTGCGCGCCACCCAGCCGCCGATACGGCCGCGCAGCACCTGGCCCAGCACGAAGGGCAGCAGCAACTGCACGAAGACGGAGGTCAGGGCGTCGGCTGAGAAGCCCGCCCCGGCCTTGGAGAGCAGCAGCCCCACCAGCACCGGCGTCACCACCATGCCCAGCAGGTTGCTGGCCGAGGCGCTGCAGATGGCCGCCGCCACGTTACCGCCGGCGATGGAGGTGAAGGCGATGGACGACTGCACCGTGGAGGGCAGGGTGCAGAGGAACAGCACGCCCAGGTACAGATCCGGCGTCAGGATATCCAGGTTCACCAGCGGCTTCAGCGCCAGCCCCACCAGGGGGAACAGCACGAAGGTGCACAGGGTCACCAGCAGGTGCAGCCGCCACTGCGTCAGCCCGCCGATCACCGCCTCCCGCGACAGCCGGGCGCCATAAAGGAAGAACAGCAGGAAGACGGCGACGTCCGTCGCCCCGTTGGCCACGCCGATCATGCCGCCCTTGGCCGGCAGGACGGAGGCCAAGGCCACGGTTCCCACCAGCAGCAGGGTGAAGGTGTCAGGCTTCAGGCGCGCCAGCCACAGCAGGACCGTGGAGGACTTGTGGGACGGCGGCATGGACGGGTCGGGGGCGGTTGCGGCGGGAACGGACATGGCGGCCAACCTTGGACGGATGGTGGGATGAGGGCAAGGGGCGGAACAAGATGACGCACCATCATAAAGTGCTGGACGGCTCATCGTGAAGACTGCTTACAATTGTTACTGAAATCACGTTTGTGAATGACCGTATCGTGGTTGGGGATGGGGTATGCTGGATACGACACTGCTGCGCACGTTCATGGAGGTGGCGCGCGCCCAAGGGTTTACCGAGGCGGGGCGCCGGCTGGGCCTGCGCCAATCCACCGTCAGCCAGCAGATCGGCCGGTTGGAGGAGGCGGTGGGCCGCCGCCTGTTCGTGCGTGACACCCATACCGTGCGCCTGACGGCGGATGGTGAGGCCCTGGTGGAATACGCCCGCGCCATGCTGGAGCTGGAGGAACGGGCGCGCCAGCACTTCGCCGGCGCCGACCTGCGCGGCCGGGTGCGGTTCGGCGCGGGGGAGGATTTCGTCATCTCCCACCTGTCCGACGTGCTGGCCGCCTTCGTGCGCCGTCATCCGGCGGTGGATCTGGAGCTGACGGTGGGGCTCAGCGGCTTCCTGTACCAGAAGCTGGACGCCGGCGACCTGGATCTGGTGCTGGCCAAGCGGCGGCCGGGCGACACGCTGGGCCGCCCGCTGTGGCGCGACCGCTTCGTCTGGGCGGGGCGGGAGGGGGAGGCGCTGGACCCCGCCAAGCCCGTGCCCCTGGTGCTCTACACCCCGCCCAGCATCAGCCGGTCGGTGGCGCTGGAGGCGCTGGAACGCCATGGCCGCGCCTGGCGCATCGCCTGCGTCAGCGGCAGCCTCAGCGGCCTGCGCGCCGCCGCCCTGGCCGGCCTGGGCGTCACCGTCCAGCCCCGCGCCATGCTGCCCAGCGGCATGGCGGAGGTGCCCCACCTGCCGCCCCTGGTGGATGTGGAGTTCGTCTTGGCCGGCCCCGGCGCCACGGGGCGCGGCCCGGCGGCGGCCCTGGCCCAGGCCATCATGGACAGCGCGGTGAGGTTGCAGGGGGCGGCGTGATCAGCAGGGCGCCAGCCATCCCCGGTAATGCACGATCAGTCCCGCCAGCGGATGGCTGATGCGGACGTCGAAGCGGAAGCGCTCGCCGTTCGGTGTGGGCTCCGCCGTCTCGGTGGCGTCGCTGCGCGGCGCCAGCCACAGGGGCAGGGGCAGGCCCAGCAGCGTCCACCGGCGCAGGATCAGGCGCACCGCCCCGTCCTCGCTCACCAGGGCCTGCGCATAGGCGGCGGGGCCGAAGCGTTCCACCACCATATGGGCGTTCCGCCCCTGGCCGGCGTCCAGGCGGCTGGCGAAGCGGCGGCCGCCGAAATCCCGCACCCAGCGCTCGCCGCCCTCGGGCGCACGGGTCAGCGTGACGCTGACGGGCACGTCCGCGCCCGTGGCGGGGAAACCCACCAGCAGCGCCGCCAGGCGGGCCAGCGGGCTGCGGCCCCGGGTCACCGTGGCGCGGCCGCGCCAAACCGCCGGCGTCCCGGCCTCGGCCCCATGCAGCGCGCGCCAGACGGCGGGTTGGCGTGACCAGGCATCGGCGCCGATGACCTGGCGGAACACCGGCCCTACCGCCTCGGCGGCGTCCCGCACGCCGGCGCGGATGGCGCGGCCGGCGAACAGGGCGTCGAAATCCGCCAGCTCCAGGTCCGTGGCGGCGCGGGCGCCCGGGGCAGGGGCATGGCCCGCCAGCCAGCGGCGGATCAGGGCGGCGGCCGGCAGGGCGGGGATTTCGGGGCCGTCGTCCCCCTCCGCCGCCAGGTGCCACGACCGGCTGGCGGGCTGTCCATCGGCGTCGCGGCCCGTGACCTCCACCACCAGGCCGCCACGGTGCTCGCCCCAGCGGAAAACTCCGGCGCCCCAATGGAACAGGGGCGCCAGGGGCAGCAGGCTGGGCACCAGCCGCAGGCGCACCAGCCAGGCCAGCGCGGTCATGACGCGGTGGACGCTTTCCGGCCGCGTGCCCGCCCCCACCCAGATATCGCGCAGGTCCGGCCACAGCCGGGGCATGGCCTGCAGGTCCGGCACCTCGACCAGGGCGAAGCGGGTGTTGCGCAGGGGCAGGGCGCCGGGCGGGGCGATGGTGCGGCGTCGCGTCTCCGTCAGGGCGCGAGCCCGCGTCCAGGCGCCGTCCCGCCGCAGCCTCACCGGCTTGCCGGCATAGCTGGTGATGGCGCGCAATACGTTGGCGCCCACCACGGCGCGCGGGGTGGGCGCCACGCCGATGCTGACGCCCGTCACCGCCGTCCAACCCTGCGTCAGGTGCCGCACCGCCGCGGCCGTCAGGGCGGGGAAGGTGCTGACCCCCGACAGCAGCGGAACGCCCCGAGCGCGGGCGGCGTCATCGAACGCGGCGATGCCGGTGACGAAATCGGCACTGTCCGCCAGGTCCAGATAGGGCAGGCCCAACTCCAGGCAGGCCTGCACCACGCGATAGGGGGCGTCGCCATAGACCTGGAAGGGACCGGTGGCGTCGATCACCACGTCGGGGGGCGCGGTCGCCGCCAGGGCCGCCAATTGGGCCGTCAGGTCGCCATCGCGGTCGAACGCCAGCGGCGACAGGACCGTGGCCCCGCCCCGCTGCGCCAGCGCGGCGCAGAAGGCCGCCGCCTTGGCCGCCGAGCGCCCGGCGATGACCAGGGTCAGCCCTGGCTCATCGGCCAGCAGCCGCGTGATCCGGCCACCAAAGGTGCCGTACCCGCCGATGATCAGGACCCGCAGGCCGCTGTTGGACATCCGTGCACCCTCTCCACGCGGCCCAGCGGCGCGCCGGCGCCATCTAGGCATAGTCCGCCGCCCAAGACAAAGGGACTGGAGCGCGTCTTGAGGGCGGAGCCACGACTTGCCCAGGCTTGGCGTAGTGTTTGTCGGTGACCGTGACCAACTCCGAGGGGCTGGCGGTCATCGGCCTGGTACAAGTGTACAGTAATTGTGGGAGTCGAGATGGGGGAAATCCCAATGCCGGGTCATGAGTGCAAGGGGGGTGTTGGCCCATATACCACTATAAAGTAATCCGATTCGACTGAATGTGTCTCCATCGTCTCTCGTTGCCTGACTACTTCCGTATTGGCGGGGCTTTGTCTGTTTCTTTTGTTTTGATGGAATGCGACAGAATGCCGCCTGTTCTTGAGTATGTATGGTGATGGCATTCGCGGTGGGTGATGTGTCGCCGCAAAACATTGAAATCACTAGGAAATTGGCTCGCTGATAGCGCTATTCCGTATGTGCGGACCCACTAAATATAAACGCGTTAATTGCAAAACATCGTTGACAGATTTGCATCATATTTCTCCAAATGGTTCATCCATTGCGGCAAATGAGCAACATTGTTGCTGCTGATGGCGCTGTGGTCCTGTCAACTGGCGGTCAACCGTGCCCACGCTTCTCTTCCATCGCCGTGCCCGGGTCGAGCCTGTGCTGCAATCTGAGGCGGCGGAGTGTGGCTTGGCCTGCCTGGCCATGGTGGCGGGGTACCACGGGCACCGGGTGACGCTGTCAGAGTTGCGGCGCCGGCATGCGGTGTCGCTGAAGGGCACGACGCTCAAGACGCTGATCGCCATCGCCGACGCCCTGGGCTTCACCAGCCGGCCCTTGCGCCTGGAGCTGGACGATCTGTCCAAGCTGAAGCGCCCCTGCGTGCTGCACTGGGACCTGGCGCATTACGTGGTGCTGAGCCGGGTGACGCCGCGCTGGGTGGAGGTACACGACCCCGCCAGCGGTCTGCGCCGCCTGACCTATGCCGAGGTGTCCAAGCATTTCACCGGCGTGGCGCTGGAACTGACCCCGGCGGCCAGCTTTCAGAAACGCGAGGCAGTGGAGCGGGTGCGCCTGGCCGATTTATGGTCCAAGGCGGCGGGCTTCATCCCCAGCCTGGTGCAGATCCTGGCCCTGTCGGCCCTGCTGGAGCTGTTCGGCCTGGTGTCGCCCCTGGTCAACCAGATGATCGTGGATGACGCCATCGCCAAGGGCGATCTGGACCTGCTGAACGTCATCGGCATCGGCGCCGCCCTGCTGCTGCTGATCCAGGCGGGCACGACGCTGCTGCGCGGCTATGTGCAGATGCATTTCAGCACGCTGCTGACCTTCCAGATGCGCGGCAACCTGCTGCGCCACGCCCTGCGACTGCCGGTGCCGTGGTTCGAGAAGCGGCGCCTGGGCGACATCCTGTCCCGCTTCAACTCGCTGCAGCCGGTGCAGGACCTGCTGGCGGGCGGCATCATCTCCGTGGCGCTGGACGGGGTCATGGCCCTGATCACCCTGGTGGTGATGGTCCTCTACGCCCCCGTGTTGACCGGCATCGTCCTGGTCTCGCTGGCCTTGTTGATCGGGGTGCGGCTGGGCACCTTCCCCTGGCTGCGGCGCCTGGCCAACGAAGGCATCCAGTACCAGGCCAAGGTGGACAGCGTGTTCCTGGAGACCATCCGGGGCGCCCGGGCGTTCAAGCTGTTCGGGCGGGAGCGGGAACGCCATGCCGTCTGGCAGAACGCCTACGCCGACAGCGTGAACAACGGCGTGCGGGTGCAGAAGGTGGGGCTGAACGGTGGTGCGGGCCTGTCCATCCTGTCGGGGGCGGAGACGCTGCTGGTGTTCTACCTGGGTGCCAAGGCGGTGATCGCCGGGCAGATGACCCTGGGCATGCTCCTGGCCTTCCAGTCCTACCGGAGCCAGTTCGGGACGGCGACCCTGTCGCTGGTGAACCAGTTCTTCAAGTTCCGCATGCTGGGCCTGCACCTGGAACGCCTGGCCGACGCCGTGCACCAGGACCCGGAACCGGGCCTGGATGCCGAGGTGCGGGAGCAGCGGCCGCTGACCGGCGCCCTGGCCCTGCGCAACCTCAGCTTCCGCTATGCCGAGCATGAGCCCTGGGTGCTGAAGGACGTGGCCCTGTCCATAGCGCCGGGCGAGTTCGTGGCCTTCGTCGGCCCCTCGGGCGGGGGCAAGTCCACCCTGCTGAAGCTGCTGATGGGCCTGTACCCGCCCAACGAAGGGGAAGTGCTGGTGGACGGCCTGCCACTTACCGCCTTTGGCCTGCGCGCCTATCGGGAACGCATCGGCGTGGTGATGCAGGATGACCAGCTGTTCGCCGGCACCATCGCGGACAACATCGCCTTCTTCGATCCCGATCTGGACCTGGAGCGGGTGGAGGAGGTGGCCAAGCTGGCCGCCATCCATGACGAGATCGTGCGCATGCCCATGGGCTATATGACCCTGGTGGGCGATTTGGGCTCCACCCTCTCAGGCGGCCAGCAGCAGCGGGTGTTGCTGGCGCGCGCGCTGTACCGGCGGCCCAGCATCCTGTTCCTGGATGAGGGCACGGCCAACCTGGACATGTTGGCGGAACGCCGCATCATGCAGGCCTTCGCCGCCCTGGCCATCACCCGGGTGGTGGTGGCGCACCGGCCCACGGCCATTGAGGGCGCCGACCGGCTGTTCGCGGTGGAGGGCGGGCAGGTGCGCGAACTGGTGCGGGAGGTGCCCAGCCAGCCGCCGCACTTGGTGCCCACCCCACTGGCACCGGAGGCCGTGCCATGACCGCCGGCTTGTTCCGCCCCGAGGCGGTGGAGAACCGCCGCCGGCGCCTGTGGGGCGAGGTCATCATCGTGCAGCCGGTGAGCCACGGGGTGATGACGGCGGTGCTGAGCCTGTTCACCGTGGCGGCGGCCACCTACCTGGTGACCGGCACCTATGCCAAGACGGAGACGGTGCAGGGCTATGTCGCCCCCACCGGCGGTCTGGCGCAGGTCTACGCCAGCAAGGGCGGCATCGTGACGGCGGTGCTGGCGCATGAGGGCGACCTGGTGGCCCAGGGGCAGCCGCTGGTGGCGCTGTCGCTGGAGACGGCGGGCACGGATGGCCCGGTGGGGGAGAAGCTGCGGCTGGAGACGCAGGCGCGCATCCACGAGACCGACGCGCAGATCGCGGCGGCGGAGGCGCGCTACGCCGAGGAGGGCCGGCGCCTGGCCGCGCGGCTGAAGGGCATCGAGGAGGAGCTGTCCAGCCTGGACCAACGCCTGGTGTCGGAGCGGGACCTGCAAGTGCTGCAACGGGACGACGTGAGCCGCTATGCCGAGCTGGAAGCCCGGGGCAACGGCACGCGGCTGGAACTGTCGCGGCGCAAGCAGCAGGTGCTGGCGCAGGAAGGGGCGATCCGCGAACTGGAACGCCAGCGGGAGTCGCGCCAGGGCGACCTGCGGGACACGCAATCGCAACTGGCCACGCTGCCGGCGGAGCGAGCGGACAAGCTGGCGCAACTGCGCGGTGCGCGCAGCGAGCTGGAGCAGTCGTTGGCGCAGCTGGAGGTGAACCGGGGCTACGTCATGGTGGCGCCGGTGGCGGGCCGGGTGGCGGCGCTGCAGGCACAGCCCGGGCAGACGGCGACGGCGCAGTCGCCGCTGGCGGCCCTGGTGCCGGCGGGCAGCGACCTGGAGGCCAACCTGCTGGTGCCGTCGCGGGCGGCCGGCCTGATCCAGCCGGGGCAGGAGGTGCGCCTGCGGGTGGACGCCTTCCCCTACCAACGCTTCGGCGCGGTGCGGGGCCGGGTGATGCAGGTCAGCCACGCCACCTACCGCGAGGGGGAGCTGCTGGCGCCCATCCCCTATAAGGACCCGGTGTACCGGGTGACCGTGAGCCTGGAGCGCACCAGCGTCACCGTCTATGGCGAGGACCGGCCGCTGACCTCCGGCATGACCCTTACCGGCGATGTCGTCACCGACCGCCGGCATTTCATCGACTGGGTGCTCGACCCGATCAGGGCGGTGCGCAGAAGTGCCTAGTCGATAAATGGACATCCCGCCACTCCGATCCGCCGGCGGGAGGTGCCCACAGCGATGGGAATAGGATCGAATGTTCTTCCCTGCTCCAGAGCAGGGGAGGGTGTTCCTTTCAAATAAAGGGTAAGAAGATGAGAGAAATATCTGCCATAGAAGTTAATTTAATATCTGGTGGCGATGATGAAATACAGGATATAGTTATTACAGCATCAAGAGATTCATCGATTCTTGATAGGCTTTATGATTATTATGTAAATGGAGGATCGAGCATTAGATATGAGTGTAACTCACAAATGGGTCGTGTAGCTTATATATGCAGGCCGAAGCAGCCCTATCTAAGTCCTCAGCCTGCTCCGAATGTGTTAATTTGCTCAAACGGAACAGTTAAAACCTTCAATGGCAGCATGCCTACGGCATCTCAACGTTGTACTGACTGACTCAGGAGCCTGGCCCATATTGCCATTTGACGTCATTCGCGGTATCCCATTTGAAGTGGGGGGTAAGGGCGACTTAAAAATTTATGGTGTCGATCATGATTTATGGGCCAGGCTCAAGAGGAAATGCCGAGTTTTGTATTATAAATCTTGCATTCCATTTAAGATTGGCGATGCCGTGGGTGGTTGAGATGTGTAAAAAGAATCATTATAATATATTAACATTATTAATTTTTGCCATGTTCCTAACTTGTATGCCAAAACCAGCATTCTCATCTAATTCGGATAACGAAAAGTTGTACCAGGGGGTAATAAAAAAATGCGATAATGAGTTATTTAGGAAAAACAATACGATCCCGCCTGGCAAGACATTTGAGGATGTATTTCCGAAAATTTGGGTTTCTGGATCTGTGCTCTGTATATCGACGTCAGATATAGATAGTGTGCTCGCCGATTCGGTGGAGAGCATAATAGACCGTTATGGTGCTCGCTTGAATAAAGTCCGCATAAGCTCTCTTGGTGGTGATGCTGAATCAGCGATGCGCATAGGTTTTAGAATATATCAAAATCATATGGATGTATTCCCATACGGCATGTGCTTATCCGCATGTGCAAACTATATATTTCTCGCTGGTCGACATAAGTATATCGGAACATCACGATTCATGGGCTATCCTGAAAATAAATGGGTGGTGACGAAACCAATTATAGGGTTTCATGGTGCGCCAAAGCCAGCAAGTGAAGCTGAACGTTCAAATATAGATCTTATGCGTGTAAAAGATATGCATGATAAATTCTTCGCAATGATTGGTGTAAGTGACAGTATAACCGATGTGCTTCCTTGTAATCTTCTGAATGACCATTTATTCCAGGAAACGCAAAGCAAAGTCGGCAGCAGTAATATATATTGGGTCCATCCGCCGCAAGAAATGGAAAATGTGTTCCGCGTCAAAGGGCTTCGATATAATAAAAATTTCAAATATAAATTGGTGCCAGGAACATCAAAGCTCGCCGATGAAGATCGCATGCCTGTTGGTGATGGATTTTTGGCGGGACCATGCCGCCTGTGATGAAGCGCTATATCGAGCATGACCATGATCACCATGGCTGTACATAGATAGATGTCCTGATGGGCGCTCTCTTTGAGTGGTGGCCCAACTATGACTCCGGCTCGGTGTGTTGGTCTGAGCGCTTTGGGCGGTGGTATTATTGGGGGCACTTTTGGTGCTTTTGGCGGCCCTGCTGGGGCTTGTGCCGGGGCGTCGGTGGGGTTAATTGCCGGGGGATTCATAGGCGGATTTTTTTTGCCCGTCTAATTCACCGACATCTTAGGTTGTTCGTCCTGAGATTCGAATAAAATAAAGCATTGACGCAAGAAAAAATTTTAGCTTCCATCAAACTAATAATATATGGCTTGGTGGAATCTCTCTCTGAGGTGTGTAAAAATGAAATATTCTTATGCAATATACGTAATATTATTTCCGATGATGGCCGTTTTATCTTTCATATTAAAAACATTAAATGGAAAGTATTATTAGCATTTCTAATATTATCATGTATTATTTATATGTTCTTTATCAATTAATAAAATATGCGCTCAGTTTTAAATAATTCATGAATTTATCGTTCTTGCGCCGTTGGTCTTGGTTTTTCTCTTGTGTCAAGATTTGCGCCTCTTGCGTGGATTCGGAATCAGAAGCCTACTGTGGAGTGCTTTGATACCGCTCGGGAAATTTCCTGGGGTTGTGGATCATATAATTGTATCAACTGAATTTCACGCCATTCCAGGTATTTCATTTAACCCGATCTTGCTGTGGGGGACAGCCTCCGACGAGGCTTAAGAAAGGACACTTGCCCTATGACTTGCAGCCCTCGGCCGCTCGATGGCGGATTATTCTCGACCGCTTTCAAAGCCCGTCGCGCCTTTTCTTTTTCGCGCGCCCTTCTGGCCGCCACGGTCCTCGCGCCCTGCTGGTCGGCTGCCTGGGGCGCCGACCTGCCCATTGAGACGATACTGTCCACCGAGGACATCGTGGTGCAGAAGGATGGCACCTTCGTCGCCACCGATCATTTCGAGATCCTGGCCAAGACGGACGCCGCCGCCCATGCCATCGGCCAGTTCCCGCTGTCCTTCAGCGAGGCGATGGAGGGCCTGGACATTGACGAGGCGTACACTCTGAAGCCGGACGGCCGTAAGCTGCCCATCGACGTGACGGCCATCCAGGCGCAACTGCCCCACGGGTCGCCCAACATCCCCATGTACAACGACCAGCGGCAGAAGGTCCTGATCTTCCCCGACCTGGCGGCTGGCGACACCATCGTCGCCACGGTGCGCCGGCAGTTGAAGAAGCCCTTCTTTCCTGGGGAGGTGCTGCACGGTTCCTTCTTCAGCACCACGGTGACCATCCGGGACGCCCATGGCAGCCTGTCGCTGCCCAAGGGCATGCCCTTGTACATGGATACCGAGGGCATGACTCTCAGCCAGGAGGAGCAGGGCGACCGCGTCCTGTACCGGTGGCGTTATGCCAACCTGACGCCCCTGACCGAGGACATCGCCCTGCTGGCGCCGACGGACCGCAATCCCCGGTACTTCGCCACCACCTTCAAGGATTACGACAGCTTCGCCGCCGCCTACGCCAAACTGTCCGCCCCGGCGGAGCAGGTGACGCCCAAAATCCAGGAACAGGCGGACAGCATCACCGCCGGCGTCACCGACCGGCGCCAGCAGGCGGAACGGATTTATGCCTGGGTGTCCAGCCACATCCGGTATGTCGGCCTGGAGCTGGGCCAGGGCAGCGTCATTCCCCATGCCGCCGACGCCGTGCTGGCCAACGGCTACGGCGATTGCAAGGACCACGCCGTCCTGTTCGGTGCGCTGCTGAAGGCCAAGGGCATCGCCAGCGAGGTGGTGCTGATCAACGGCAGCAACGGCTACACCCTGCCCAAGCATCCGTCGCTGCTGCCGCTCAACCACGCCATCACCTGGCTGCCGGAGTTCAAGCTGTACGCCGACACCACCGCCGGCGTGGCGCCGTTCGGCGTCCTGCCCTTTCCGGAGTATGGCAAGCCGGTGGTGCATGCCACCACCGCCGGCCATGCCCTGCGGCAGGTGCCGGTGCTGGCCGCCGGCAGCGGCACCCAGGTTTCCGCCACCGCGAAACTGGGTGCCGACGGCGCGCTGACCGGGCAAACGGTGACCACGGCCACGGGGCCGTTCGCCGTCATCCTCCGCCAGATGGCCCAGGGTATCCAGGCCCAGGGACCGGAACAGGCGGCATCGGCGCACCTGCAGTCCCTGGGCATACCCGGCACGGGCAAGTTCACGCTGGCCACCGCGCCCACGGACTTCGCCCCCAGCTATAGCATCAGCGGCAACTTCGCTGCCGATCCCATGCCGGAGCGGCTGACCGGCGCCGGCTTCGCCATGCCCGGTGGGCTGCGGCTGTTCAATCCCGTCGGCAATTTCCTGATGGGTATCCTGGCCCTGCCGCGCATGAAGGATACGGAACCCACACCCTGCTACACCGGGCACACGGCGGAGGACCTGTCGCTGGAATTGCCCGCCGGCTATCACCTGACGGCCCTGCCCAAGGACGCGACCATCACCACCGACACCCTGAAATACACCGCCCATTGGGCGCAGGAGGGCCAGGTGGTGCGCCTGCACCGGGATTTCGACGCCCATATCGACCAGGCCCTGTGCACCGGTGACGTCCGCAAGGCGGCGGCCAAGGCCTTGCTGGCCATCGCGGCGGACCATCGCGCCACGCTGACCCTGGCGGCCGACGCGGCATCGACGCATTAAGGGGCGCGCACATTAGGGGCGGGCGGCGGGCGGGGCCGCTGGTAGGATCGGCCCCCATCCCGTGTGACGTTCCCGATGCGAGGCTGCCCATGATCGAGCTGTACTATTGGCCCACCCCCAATGGCCACAAGATCACCCTGTTCCTGGAAGAGGCGGGGCTGGACTACACCCTCCACCCGGTGGACATCAGCGCCGGCGACCAGTTCAAGCCGGAGTTCCTGGCCTTCTCCCCCAACAACCGCATGCCGGCCATCATCGATACCGCGCCGTCTGATGGGGGCGAAGCCATCACCGTGTTCGAAAGCGGCGCCATCCTGCTGTACCTGGCGGAAAAGACCGGGCGCTTCATTCCGGCCGACGTGCGGGGTCGCAAGACGGTGACGGAATGGCTGTTCTGGCAGATGGGCGGCCTGGGTCCCATGGCCGGGCAGAACCATCACTTCGTTCAGTACGCGCCGGAGCGCATCCCCTATGCCATGACCCGCTACGTCAATGAGACCAACCGCCTGTACGGCGTGCTGAACCGCCGCCTGGCCGGCCGGGCCTTCGTGGCCGGTGATGACTATTCCATCGCCGACATGGCGATCTATCCCTGGATCGTGCCCTGGCAGCGCCAGCAGCAGACCCTGGACGACTTCCCCGACCTCAAGCGCTGGTTCGAGGCGGTGGCCGCCCGGCCCGCCACCATCCGCGCCTACGCCAAGGGGGAACCGCTGCGCACCCGCCCCACGGTGACGGAGGCGGGCAAGAAGATCCTGTTCGGCCAGACCGCCGCCAGCCTGGACGCCGCGGCCAAGCCGGCGTCCTGACCGTTCAGGCGCGGGGCAGCGTCACCTCGAACACCGCGCCGCCCTCTGGTGACTTTTCCGCCAGACGGATGTCGCCACCGTGGGCGCGCAGCAGGGACTGCACGATGTGCAGTCCCATGCCGGTGCCGCCGCTGTCCCGCCGGGTGGTGAAAAAGGCGTCGAACACCCGGTCGCGGTTGGCGGGGGAGATGCCGTGGCCATTGTCGGCCACGGTCACGACCACGGCCCAATCCCGCACCGCCACATCCACGGTCAGCGCGGTGGCGCCGTGATGGCCGGCGTTGTCCGCCAGGTGGCTGAACAGGATCAGGGCGTTCTCCGCCGACATGGCGACGGCGGCGTTGTCGCCGTGCGCGCTCAGGGTCAGGTCGGGGAATTGCGCCGCCAGATCCGGCCACAGGGCGGCCAGGTCCGCCCGCCCGCCCCGCACCGGGTTGTCGGCCTGGGCCAGGTCGCGCAGCCGCTGCACCAGGGCGGTCAGGCGGCGGGTGTCGGCCAGGATGTTGCCCAGGAAGCGGCGGCGCTGTTCGGGGGCCATGGCCTGGTCGCCCTCCAGGTCGTCGTGCAGCAGCTCCGCCGCGCCCTGGATACCGGTCAGGGGGGATTTCAGCTCGTGGCTGACATGGGCGGCGAAGGTGGTGATGTAGCGCGACCGGTCGGACAGGCGCTGCGCCATGTCGTGGAAGCTTTGCGACAACAGGGCGATTTCCCGGGTGCCGTAGTGGGGGGCGTCGGCCGGCCCTTGGTCCAGCGTCCGGGTGCCCAGTTCCCGCGTCTGGCGCACCAGCTGGTGGATGGGGCGGGTGATGGTGCGGGAAAAGACGAAGGCGATGACCAGGATGACGGCCAGGATGCAGGCGCCGGCCAGGGCCACCTTGCGCCGCTCGCCATACAGGTGGCGGAAGATGTTGTTGGGTGTGCGCGAGGCGTAGATGACGCCGGCCACCCGGTCCCCGTCCTGGGTGTGGGCGATGATGGGCAGGGCCACGAATACTCGCACACCCGTCCCCCGGCTTATGGAATACAGCGGCGGCGGTTCATGCTGGGATCGGCGGATGCGCAGGCTGGCATGGTAATGACCGGCCAGCGCGTCCGCCACCTCCGGCACGCCCGCCAGCGATTGGCCGACCTCCTCGGCGCCGGCCAGGATGACGCCGTTGAAGTCCAGCACCCGTACGCCCGCCAGCATCTGGTCCTGGGCCCGTCGGGCGATGGCGTAGACCTGCGTGCCGATGGCCTGAAGGGCGGGGTCCACCGCCGTGGTCGCGGGCTGGGCCGGCGGGCGCGGCCCCAGCACATCGTCGCCCGTGAGATCCAGGGCCGGCTCGATGGGGTGGAAGCGATCGTCCGCCGGCTGCGACGTCATTACCGCCGGCGACAAGGCCGGCGGTGGTTCCAGCCGTTCCACCGCGTCGGCGTAGGTGGCGGCCAGCACGCTGGCCTGGGCGATCAGTTCCGCCTCCGTCTGGCGCACCAGCTGGTTCTCATAAAGGCGGAAGAAGAACAGGCCGGCTAGGGGCAGGGCCGCGACCGCCAGCAGCACCGCGACCACGATCATGCCCAGCGACGGCCGCCATTTGGCGTGGACGCGCAGAGGCGTCACGACGCGGTTCCCACCGTGCACCCGCCCAGCCGGAAGCCGACGCCATGCACCGTCTCCACCGCGTCCTCGCAGCCTGCTGCCTGGAATTTGGCGCGGATGTTGCGCACATGGCTGTCGATGGTGCGGTCGGACACATGGATGTTGTCGGGATACGCGGCGTCCATCAACTGGTTGCGGGTGAACACCACGGCCGGCCGCGTGGCCAGGGTCTTCACCATCCTGAATTCCCGCGCCGTCAGGCCCAGTTCCCGCCCGGCCACCGTGGCGCGATGGCCGGCGCTGTCCAGCACCAGGGCGCCCCGGGTCACCGGCGGCTCCCCCTCCGGCGCGGCCGGTGACGGGGCGGGGCCCCGGGCGCGGCGCAGGATGACGTTGACGCGTGCCACCAGCTCCCGCGGGCTGAACGGTTTGGTGACGTAATCGTCGCCGCCCATCTCCAGCCCCAGCACCCGGTCGATCTCCTCATCCCGGGCGGACAGGAACAGGATGGGCACGTCGGAGGCACGGCGCAGCCGGCGGCAGACTTCCAGCCCGTCCATCTCCGGCATGCCCACGTCCAGCACCACCAGGCTGGGCGGGTTGCGGGTGGCCAGGTCCAGGGCGTCCACGCCGTTGCCGGCCCACTCCGCCACCATGCCCGCCTTTTCCAAGGCGAAGCACAGGACGTCGCGGATATGAGGGTCGTCATCGACGACAAGGATGCGGTGCATGATGCTCATCAGGGGTGGCCTCTCTGATCGATACCATTCGGATGGGCCGCCAGATAGTCCTTCAGGCGCTGGTCGCGCAGGGTCCAGCTGCGCCAGTCGGTGCGGTGGGACAGGAAACGCTGGGCCAGCTCGGTGCGGGCGGTTTGGATTTCCTTATCCGGTCCTTGAATCGTGAGGTATTCGTCCAGCGTCGGGATGGCCTGAGGACCCAGCCGGACCAGATAGCTCCAGTCCAGCTCTGGGCCACCCGATACCCGCGCGGAATGCGTCAGGTTGAATTGGGCGATCAGCGCTGGCCCGTTCACCCAGGCGGTGGCGTACAGCAGGATCACCGCCGCCGCCAGGTTGGCGCCCACCAGCCAGCGGTTGCTGCGGCCCAGCGCCATGCGCACCAGGATCAGCGCCAGGCCCACCGCCACCAGCACCATCCAGAGGAATGCCGCCAGGCGCAGTACGGTCAGGGAATAGGCCTGCACGTATCCGGCCAGGCGCAGCATGGCCGACAGCACCAGCAGGATGTTTTGCGCCACCCAGGCGATGATCAGGCGCCGCGCGGTGGGGGAGACCATCGGCCGGTCCAGCGCCGCCAGGACGAACAAGGCGGCCAGCAGCGCGGTTAGGACCAGGGGATAGGCGCCTTGGTGGGCGTAGGCGGCATGGGTGAGGCCGGCGGGCAGGGGATGGCCGGTCCAGAGATAATAGGCGTCCAAGGCTGATTGCACGGCGAACAGGGCGTTGAACAGCACCAGTGCCCGGACCAGCGCCGCCGGCGACAACAGCAGGGCCGCCACCGGGTGGTCGCGCCACCGTTTCCCCGCGGATGCGCCGACGCTGACACCGTCAACGCCAGGCCCGGTCACTCGGACGAAGGGCCACAGCAGGGCCAGGGCAACCATCCAGAAGACGATACGGCCGGCGTCGATGCCGCTGAGGAAATCCAGCGGCAGCCGGGTCGCCCATGCGTTCAGGATCGGGTTGGCCATCGTCAGCAGCAGGCAGAAGATCAGGCCCAGGCCTAAGGGCAGGACCCAACGGGCGGCCAGGGTGACGAATACCGGACGCCGGACGCCATCCACGCTCCATTCCAGGGCGGCCAGGCAGTCGCGTCCCAGGCGCCGGGGGCCCTGGACCAGCATGGCGCCGACCGACCGCGCCCGACCGCCCACGCTGGCGGGCCAGCGCCCCGTCAGGTGCAACAGGCAGGCGGCCACGGCGGGCGGGAACAGGAGCAGCGATAGAGGGGTGACCGCGTCGGTCAACAGCGCCAGCACCGCCGCCAGCGCCGCCGCCGCCGGTATCCATCGTCCAGAACCGCTGGCCAGCCAATTCAGCGACAACGACCCAACGCACAGCAGCGCCAGGAAGGCGGGCAGATCCAACCCCAGCGGCGCGTCGTAGAACAGCGAAGTCGCCAGTGTGGCCAAACCGGCGACGGTAATGCCGGCAGGCAAGGCGGGGGCGTCGCCGCCCGGCGTCCGGCCGGCGGTCGTGACGGGGATGGTGTCGGTCATGGGGCCGGGGTCTTCCTGGGCTTGAAGGGCAGGATGACAGCCGTCGGGCCTTTGCCAGGCGGGCGCGTCACCAGCCACCAGCCGTCGCGCAGGACGCAGGGCGGCACAGTGGTGGCGGATGGGCTTAGGGGTGGGGTTCCGGCGGGTGTCATGCCGCCGTTATGCGATGCGACCGTGCAGCCCTGGGGGCGCGGGTCAGCAGATATCGCGGGGAATTTGTGCAGATTTTGTGCAGACGGGGATAGTCCCGGACATCAGGGGACCGATTTCACTTCGCCTTGATGGTGATGGTCAGGGTGTCGCTGTAGCTGCCGGCGATGGTCTTGGCGTTGGCGGGGATGGTAACGGCCAGGCTGGCGGTTTTGGCGAAGGTGGCCTTGGACCGGGTGACGGAGACACTGCCGCTGCCATTGCCGGTGGTGCCGTCGTAGAAGGGGGTGAAGGAGACGGTGTTGGTGCCCGATTTCAGTTTGCCGTTGTTGGCCGAGTTGACGCTGATGGTGTAGCCCTTGCCGTCGTTGCAGTTCTCAACCACGCTGCCCACCTGGCGTTTGGTTTCGCCGGTCACCACATCCAGGGCCACGCCCAGGTCGGTGACGTCCACGGTGCAGGCGGTCGCCACGGTCGCCTTCAGGGCGATGGTGCGGTTGGCGGTGGCGGCGCGGGCTGGCGCTGCGGCGGTCAGCGCCAGGCAGCCCAGGATCAGGGCCGTCAACAGGCGGGTCATGGTCAGGCGTCCTTCGGTTCAGGGGGCTTAAAGCCCTTTTGCCGAAGGGTTAAGCAAAGGCTGGGCCAGGTGCGGCGGATGGTCACGTTCGGTAAGGTAAATAAGGAATTAATTAAAAATGGCGTTCCGCTCCCCCTCCCGTGGAAAGGCATCAAGAATGCGTTGTGCAATGGCTGTGGGGCGACCCCTTGCCCACAGATTTGCAAACAGTATTGCATATCGCCACATTGTCGCCGGGGGTGAGGTATGAACTGGCGTCTTTGGCAGGACCGTGCGGGGCGCTTTTCCTGGTTGCTGACCACGGTGCTGGTGGGCTTGTGCCTGCCCTTGGCACTCACTGCCGCAGATGCCGCCCTAGGCCAGTTGGGGCCGCGGCCCTACAGCGCCTTCATCCACCAGGTGGGCCTGTGGGCGTTCCGTTTCCTGCTGCTGTCGCTGTTGGTGACGCCGTTGGCGCGCATCGCCCGGTGGCCGGCGCTGATGACGGTGCGCCGCCGCATCGGTGTCGCCGCCTGCCTCTATGCCGTGGTGCATCTCGGTGGCTACGCGGCGGACCAGTCGCTGGACCTGGTGCACATCGCGTCCGAGATCGCGCGCCGCATCTATCTCACCATCGGTTTCGTGGCGCTGCTGGGCCTGGTGGCGCTGGGCGTCACCTCCACCGACGGCATGATCAAGCGGCTGGGCGGCCTGCGCTGGCGCCGCCTGCACGCCCTGGCCTACCCCATCGCCATCCTGGCGGTGGTCCATTACTTCATGCAGGAAAAGGCCGACGTGACCGAGCCGACGCTGATGGCCGGCTGGCTCACGTGGCTGTTGGGCTACCGCCTGTTGAACCGCGTGCTGCCCGACGGGCAGGCGCGCGCCCTGCCGGTGTTGCTGGGCTTCAGCCTGCTGGTGGCGCTGGCCACGGCGGGGGCGGAGGCGCTGGGCTTCTGGGCCGTCCGCCATGTGCCGCCCGACCTGATCCTGGAGGCGAACCTCAGCTTCGACCTCGACGTCGGCATTCGCCCCGCCTGGTATGTGCTGGCGGCGGGCCTAATCCTGACCGTGGCATCGGTGGCCGGCGACGCCCGGCAGCGGGCCCGCCGCCTGGCGCGGGCCTGACTGCCCGGCGGGAATGGATCAGCGCACGGCGTCCGTCATCATGCGGACGAAGCCCTCGCGGTCGGCGCGTTTGATGACGCGCATGTTGGGCGCCTGCGGCACCAAGTCGGGATCGGCGTCCGCCGCATCCGGCAGGATGGCGGAGGAGACGCTGGAATAGCCGCGCGTGAGCGTGCCCGCCGTCTCCACGTCCACCACACAGTCCTCCGCTTCCAGCACCAGGGCCTCATTCAGCGCGCAGGCGCAGGTCAGGGCGTCGGGGTGGATGCTGCCGTCGATGCGCTGCCGCTCACGCGAGAAGGCCAGGCTGTCGCGGTTCACGCGGGTGAAGAAGCGCGAGACCGGCGTGTCCAGCGCCGCGATAGCGTCCAACTCGGCGCTGGTGATGACACCCTCCACCATGGAGCGGGTCCAGGTCAGCAGGCTGGCCTTGAAGCCGGCGTTGACCACGATCTTGGCGGCCTCGGGATCGACGTAGAAGTTGAACTCGGCCGCACTGGTGACGTTGCCCACGGCGTTGTCGGTGCCGCCCATGATCCACAAATGCTTGGTGGCCTGCACGATGGCCGGTTCCTTCATCACCGCCAGCGCCAGATTGGTCAGGGGCGCCTGGGCGATGATGGTGACCTCGCCCGGATGAGCCAGGACGGTGTCGATGATGGCGTCGACGGCGTGCTTGGCCTCGGGCCGCTGCTTGGCCGGCGGGAAGTTGGCGTCGCTCATGCCGTCCTTGCCGAAGACATAGGCCGCGTCCAGCGGCTTGCGCATCATGGGCAGGCGGGCACCCGGATAGACCGGCACCTCACCGCCGCGGCCGGCGGCCTCGACGGTGTACAGCGCGTTCTCCACGCACTGGTCGAAGGTCACGTTGCCGTGGCAGATGGTGATGGCGTCCAGCGTGACCTTGGGATTGCGCAGGGCCAGCAGCAGGGAAAAGGCGTCATCGCCGGCGGTGTCGGTGTCGATCAGAAGGCGCATGGGGCGCGGTCTCGCTTCGCTGCTCAGGTGGGGGACAGGCCAAGGGATGCGGCGGTGGTTTTAGGGCCCTGGCCCTGACCCCACAAGCCGCTTTCGGCCTCGGCGGCCACGGCCGCCTCGAAATCATGGAAGTTCGCCTCCAGCCGCCATTGCAGGGCGGCCTTGGGGCTCTGGTCCAGGAAGGCTTGGCAGGCGGCGGACGGGGTCGTGCCCGGATGGTCGGCGGCGCAGCGGGCCGCCACCCGGCCCGGCGCCGCCCACAAGCTGGCGCCCGGCAGGAAGGCATGCTCCAGCCCATTGCGGGAGAAAGTCTTCAGCGTGGCGTAATCCAGGCCATAGGTTTCCGCCGCCCGCACATATTCATGCGTCAGGTCGATGCGCGACACGCCCTCGTCATCGGTGGACAGGGCCAGCGGCACGCCGAAGGCGCGATAGGTGGTGATGGGATGGTCGCGGCCGGTCACGCCCAGGATGACGTCGTTGCTGGTCAGGTTGATCTCCACCAGCACGTCCCGGTCGGCCATGGTCTTCAGCACCTGCTGGGCGTCCGTCTCCTGCCCGATGTCCACACCGTGGCCGATGCGCTTGGCGCCCGCCACCTCCACCGCTAGGCGGATGTGGTCGCGCAGATCCTCCGGCGGCACCAGGCCCAGGGCCAGTTCGCCGGCGTGCAGCGACAGGTTGGCCGCCGGCATGCGGTGGCCCAGATAGCCCAGCAACCGCATCTGCAGGCCATAGTCCTTCAGCGTCACCGGGTTGTCCTCCGGCGCCACCAGGTTGACGCCGACGAAGCGCGGGTCGGCGGCGGTCAGGGCATAGCCATAGAGGCTCTGCGAGAACACCTGCGGGCCGGGCAGCACGCGGATGACCTGGGCCAGGTAGCGAACCTGGACGCCGCAGCCCGGCTGCGCCTCCGCCGTGCCACAGCGCAGGATCTGGCGCATGCGGGCCTCCGCCGCGTCGGTGTCGGCCTTGGCGGCGGCGATGACGGCCGGCAGGCCCGGCTCGATGGCGGTGCGCCAGGCGTCGAACGTGGCTGTGTCGCCGGGGATGCTGCCGGGCGGGGGATTGCCCAGCGGCTTGGCGAGGGCCGCGGCCTTCGACATGCCGTTGGACCACATCAGTTCCAGGTACAGGACGTGGCTGGCGGCGGCGCGGTTCGCCGCCTCCGCCAGCATTTCCGGCACCTGGGCGTTCACCGCCGGCTCGAACTTGGCGAAGCTGTCGAAGAAGTGGTCGTGCCCGGTTTCCGGCCCGGCCACGAAGCCGCGCATGGACAGCGCGTTGATCAGGCGGTTGTACAGGCCGACATCGCGCCGCGCGTCCGTCGCCGGGATCAGATCCTTGGCGCAGGGCGCGGGTTTCAGCACCAGGGCCTTGGGATCGACGCAGGCGCCCTTGGCGGCCGCCCAGTCCACCATGTTCTCAGCATAGATGCCACCGGTCAGGTGGTTGTGCAGGTCCGCGCCCTTGGGCATGCGGCGCAGGAACATGGCCAGGCGGACCGGGTCGGCGCGCAGATGCCGGAAAAGGTCGGCGGTCTTGGCCTCGGAGGTGGCCTCGGGGGTGGCGGGGGTGGTTACGGCCGGGATTGTCGCCGGCGCCGATGCCGGATGGTTGCCGGTCGTGGCGCAGGCGGCCAACAGCGACAGGCCGCCCGCCGCCAGCATCGTGCGGGTATTCCTCACCCGGGTGCGCAGTGCCCCCATGCTCATTCCCCTTGCCCCTCGTCATTCCCGGGCTTTCGGCACAGGGCACCTGTCCGCCGGATGGGTCAGGGTCAGGCCGTCGACACATAATCCAGGGGCAGGGGCCACGGGTTGGGTATGCCGTTGCCAGTCCAGGGCATTATGGCGGGGGACGGCCAGCGGTGCCACAGCCCAAATCCGGGAAGACTTTCAAGCGGGGCATGGGTGTCCCGCCATAGCCGCCGGCTATGGAAACGCCATATTGAACCGTCACCATTGGTCGCTAAACTTCTGGCTGTCCCGGATACCCTATCCGGTCCGCCCTTCAGCCGTCAGGAGACTTTCCGGTGCGCGCCCTCTCCCCTCTCGCCCTCGTTCTTCCCGTGGCCTTCGCCGCGCTGCTGCCCTTGCCGGCGGCGGCCCAGAGTGCACCCCAATCCGGCGCGCCGCCCTCCGATACCGATAAGAAGGCGGTGATCCAGCAGCAGAAGGAGAATGAGGATGCGGAGAGCCTCTGCCGCGTCATCAAGGACAAGGCCGACTATGAAAAGTGCCTGGAACTGTACTTCCTGGACCAGGAGCAGTTCCGCGCCTTCCTGGACGCGCACAAGCCCAAGCCGGCGCCCAAGGGCTGATCATGATGAGACGGCCGCCCCCCGGGGACTGGCCAGGGGCGGCCGCGATCATCACGTCCGCATCAGAACTTGTAGCTGACGCGGCCGTAGTAGAACGCCCCGTTGAAACCGAAGGGCGAGTAGTTGCTGTAGGGATAGATGCCGCTGGTGCTGTTGGCGGCGATGACCTTGTCGGGATAGACGTCGAACACGTTGTCCGCCCCGACGGTGACGCCGATGGCATCGGTCACCTGATAGCTGATGGCGATATCGGTGATCCACTTGGCGCCATAGGTCTGGTCCAGCGCCGGGTTGCTGCTGTCCAGCGACGTGGTGCTGCCGTACCGGGTGGTGCGCACCGTGGTCGACAGCTTGTCCCAGTCGTAGGTGGCCGCCAGGTTCAGCTTGTTCTTGGGTTGGCCCTTCTCGATGCGGCCCTTTTCCGACCGGCCGAAGCGGAAGACGGTGCTTCCCAGGCTGGCCAGCTGCGACGGATTGCCCTCAACCCGCGTCACTTCCGTGTCGTTCAGGTTCAGGCCGGCGGTCAGTGACAGGCTGCCCACCGCGCCCAGGTCGATGGCGTAGCGGCCGACGATATCCACACCGCGGGTGCGGGTATCGACGGCGTTGGTGAAGAAACGGCCGCCGCCGACGCCGGTCACGCCATTGGCCGCCAGCAGCCGCACCACCGCCGCCCCAGTCAGGTTCTCCGACAGAACGATGCGGTCGTTGATATCAATTTGGTAGAAATCCACAGTGGCGTAGAAGTTGTCCGCCGGACGGAACACCAGGCCGGCGCTGTAATTGGTGGACTTTTCCGGCTTCAGCGGCTCCGCCCCCAGCGCCTTGGCCGCCGGGTCCGTCACCGGGAAGGTGCGGACGTCATAGGGCACGCTGTTGATGAACACCGTGCTCGTGGCGGAATAGTGCGACTGAGCCAAAGACGGCGCGCGGAAACCGGTGCTGATCGCCCCGCGCACGGACAGGGCGGAGATCAGGTCGTACTTGGCCGACAGCTCCCCGTTCGTGGTGTCGCCGAAGTCGCTGTAGTGTTCATAGCGGCCGGCCAGGTTCACCAGGAAATCAGGTGTCAGTTTGGTTTCCAGCTCGGCATAGGTCCCGACGCTGCCCCGGCTGTTGGTGCCGGCGTCCGCCGGTTGGAATCCCGGGAAGACCTGGGCGCCGGGGGCGGCCGCCGTGCCCTTGGACGGGCCGTCCAGCACCGGCACGCCGCCGTTGATGTAGCTGGCGGGCTCACCCGCCTTGATGGTGTAGTCCTCACGCCGCACCTCGGTGCCCACGGCGATGGACAGCGTGTCGGGCAGGACGCCGACATGGGCCAGCTTGCGGACGTCCAAATTACCCACCAGCTCGTCCGAAACCAGTTCGCCGGCGTAGAAATTGCGCGGGCTGGCCGTGCCCAGCGACACGTTGACGGAGTTTTCCACGCCATAGTCGAAGCGGTTGCGGCCGTAATCGACGCTCAGGTCATAGCTCCAGTCATCGGGCAGGTCGCCGCGCGCGCCCACGGTGGTGGACAGGTCCAGCTGCTTGGACGTGATATAGGGCAGGTAGCCGTCGGGCGTCAGGGCGCGCACCGTGCGCGCGTCCAGCGGGCGGCGGAAGAAACCGGCGCTCTGGCCGTCGCGCTGGCCCAGGCTGGCGAAGGCGTAGATTTCCGCCTTGTCGTTCACCGGCAGGCTGGCGTTCAGGAACAGGTTGTATTCCTTGTCCAGCGGGTCGCCGAAGCGGCTGTCGTGGCGGTTGAAGGTGGCCTCGCGCGGGTCGCCGGCCGTCAGGTATTGCTGGCGCGGGTCGTCGCCCGACCGGTCGGTGGGGCGAGAGCGGTGCGCCTCCGCCGACAGGGTGACATAGCCGTTGCGCGGCAGGGGCAGGCCGACATTGGCCTCCACCCGGCCGGTCTGGCCGTCGCCGGCGCCGTACTCGCCATATTCCACGGCCGCGCTGCCGCCGCTGTCCTGGCCCTTCAGGCGGATGTTGATGACGCCGGCGATGGCGTCGGAGCCATACTGGGCGGCGGCGCCGTCGCGCAGCACCTCGATCTTCTCGATGGCGATGGACGGGATGGTGTTCAGGTCCACGGCGTCGGACCCGCGGCCCACGCTGCCGTTCAGGTTCAGCACCGCGCTGACGTGCCGGCGCTTGCCGTTGACCAGCACTAGGGTTTGGTCGGGGCTCAGGCCGCGCAGGGTGGCGGGACGGACATGGTCGGTGCCGTCGGTGTTGGCCGGCTGCGGGAAGTTGAAGCTGGGCACCAGGGCCCGCAGCATCTGCGTCGTCTGCACCAGACCTGTCTTTTCCAACTCCTCCACCGGCAGCACGTCGATGGGCACGGGGGAGGAGGCGACGGTGCGGTCACTGCGCCGCGTGCCGGTCACCACCACCTCGTCCAGGTCGGTC
The DNA here is from genome assembly GCF_036348415.1 of Nitrospirillum karajorum. Lineage (NCBI taxonomy): Bacteria > Pseudomonadati > Pseudomonadota > Alphaproteobacteria > Rhodospirillales > Azospirillaceae > Nitrospirillum > Nitrospirillum karajorum. The sequence goes on along the minus strand of NZ_JAZBQB010000002.1, from coordinate 956,958 downwards.
AAGGTGCCGTTGGCGCTGGTGGCATTTGCTCCCTGCGGGGCCGGGTCGGCGGCACGGGCGACCGCGAGGGGGAAGGACGCGCCCAGGATCAGCGCCAGGGCGGTGGCCGCCTGGCGGCGGCTCGGGAAGTCGCCTGCCGGGAAGAGGGACGTCAGGGTAATGGACATGGATGAAGGCTCCCACGGGTTATCGCCGTCCGGTGTCCCTGGTGGGTGGTCCGGGCGGGGTGTCGTCGCCGTCCGGCAATTCCGTGAGGAATGCCTGAGACAACAACACTTTTTTTATGTGCATAATTTGATTCAACACGCGGCATGAGCATGGACCAGGCCGCCGCAGTCCTGCAAGCATCCGCTACGGGAGGTGGTGGGCGGGGGTGCCATGCCAGGAACGTATGGATCGTGGACAGTTCCCCGAATGCACATGCGGCGTCATTTCACGGAGCGACTAATGTGGTATGTAAGCCAAACGTCGCTTGACAGCGGGGGTGGCCGCATTTGAGCATGGGGATCAACGTGCGGGCCCAAGCGGGCGGACACCATTGGGCAGACACCATTGGGCGGAACCCATTGAGCGTAGCCAGCGGGCGCTGGGCAGGAACATTCATGACGATACGGCCGACCATCGCCATCATCGGCGCGGGCTTCAGCGGTTCTTTGCTGGCCTTGCACCTTCTTTCCCGCGGGGCCGATTGTCCCCGCATCCTGCTGATCGAACGCGCTTCGGACTTCGGCCGGGGCTTGGCGTACGCCACCGGCAACCCGGCGCACCTGCTGAATGTCCGTGCCGGGAACATGAGCGCCTTTCCCGACCAGCCGGAACACTTCCTGGCGTGGCTGCGCGCCCAGGGCGACACGGTCCCAGGGGCCGACGGGGCGGGCCCCGCCAGTTTCGTGGCGCGCCAGACCTACGGCCATTATTTGCAGAAACTGGTGTCGGACGCGGCCAAGCAGTCGCGGTCCGCCGGCCGGCTCATCCTGGTGCCGGACACGGCCGTCGCCCTGCGGCATGAGGGCGATAAGATGGTGGTGCGCCTGGATGTGGGCCGGGAGTACAAGCTGGATGCCGCCGTGCTGGCCATCGGCAACTTCCCGCCGCAGCCGCCGCATCTGTTCGACACCACCTTCTTCCGCTCCCCCCGTTTCCATCCCGACCCCTGGGCGCCCAGCGTGGCGCGGGACATTGGCGTGCGCGACAGCGTGCTGGTGGTGGGCACGGGCCTCACCATGGTCGACACGGTGCTGTCGCTGCGGGCGCGGGGGCACCAGGGCCAGATCGTGGCGCTGTCGCGGCGCGGCCTGCTGCCCCGGCGGCATACCGATGCCGTGCCCCACGTCATGCCTCCGCCGCCCGACCTGCCGACCTCGCTATCCCGTGCCCTGGCGCATGTGCGCCGCCAAGTGCGGCAGGAACAGGCGGCCGGCCGCGCCTGGCAGCCGGTGATCGACAGCCTGCGGCCCCGCACCGTGGCCTATTGGCAGGCCCTGCCGCTGGCGGAGCGGAAGCGCTTCCTGCGCCACCTGCGGCCCTGGTGGGATGTGCACCGCCACCGCCTGGCGCCCGCCGTGGCGACGCAGCTGACCGCGCTGCAGGCCACGGGCGCGCTGATCGTCACCGCCGGCCGCCTCCAAACCATAGAGGAGGTGCCGGAGGCGGTGCAGGGCCGGGTACGGGTGACCTATCGGCCGCGCAACGAGAATGACGACATCACCTTCCCGGTGGATCAGGTCATCAACTGCTCCGGCCCGGCCTGCGACATCCTGCGGGTGACCGATCCGCTGGTGCGCGACCTGCTGGCCCAGGGCACCATCCGCCCCGATCCCCTGCATCTGGGCCTGGATGTGGATGGTGAGGCGCGGGTGCTGGATGCCGGCGGCCGTCCGGTGGCCGGCCTCTACGCCATCGGTCCCGTGACGCGGGGCACCTTCTGGGAAATGACGGCCGTGCCCGATATCCGCATGCAGGCCGCCACCCTGGCCCAGCACATCGGCGCCTACATCGGTCGCGGCGCCCGGGTTGTCGTGGAGGCGTGACGGAGATTGCGGCGGGCCCTTGTCGAACGCGGAAAAGATATAATTATATGATGCAATGGTTGGGAGTTCTGACGGACCCCGCCCGCCCTTCCGTCATGAAAGAGTCCATCCATGGCTTGCCAGGCCTGCCGCGAGGGTGCGGAGCTTCCCTTTGATTTCACGATGGCCTTTCAGCCCATCGTCGATATCGCCGCCCGCACCGTCTTCGCCTATGAGGCCCTGGTGCGCGGCGTGAATGGCGAGGGGGCCGGCACGGTGCTGGCCGCGGTGGACGCGGACAACCGCTATGCGTTCGACCAGGCCTGCCGGGTCAAGGCCATAGAGCTGGCGGCCGCGCTGGGCTTGCCGGCCACAGGCGCCCGCCTGTCCATCAACTTCATGCCGGCGGCGGTCTACCGCCCGGAAAATTGCCTGCGCACCACTGTGCAGACCAGCAACGCCGTGGGCATGCCTTTGGATCGCCTGATGTTCGAGGTGACGGAGAACGAACCCGTCAACGACCCGGCCCACCTGTTGGGTATATTCCACGAATACCGCCGCCGGGGCTTCCTCGCCGCCATCGACGATTTCGGCGCCGGCTATGCCGGCCTCACCTTGTTGGCCAAGTTCCAGCCGGACATCTTGAAGATCGACATGGAACTGACCCGCGACGTGGCCAACCGTCCCGTCAGCCGCACCATCGTCGCCGCCATCGTCCAGGTCTGTCAGACCCTGGGCGTCACCGTCGTGGCAGAAGGGGTGGAGACGGAGGACGAGTTGGCCACCCTGCGGGCCATGGGCATCACCCTGTTCCAGGGCTATCTCTTCGGCCGTCCGGCCTTCCAGGCGCTGGACAAGCCCGTGGGGCTGTAACCCTTCAGTCGCTGGCGGCGCTGGCGTACAGGTCCAGGATGCCGCCCCAGCCGCCGTCGCTGCCCACCTTGCCGCGCAGGCGTTCGCCATTCTCGGCACCGAAGCGCTCCAGGCCCCGATGTTCCAGCGTTACCCGGGTCAGTCGGTCGTCCAGGGCGGTGAAGGTCACCTCCACCTCGGAATAGGTATCGGTGCGGACCTGGAAATCGCCGTCCAGGTGCCAGCTCAACACCAGCCGGGCCGGCGGCTCCCATGCCAGCACGCGGCCCCAATCGCACTCCGATCCATCATCGCCCACCTCGTACCAGCGGCCATCCACCTTGGGTTCGATGATGGCGTTGGCCAGGGGCGCCTTGCCGATGTGGTGGGTGGCGGGCCACCAGGTGGCGAAGCGGCTGGTGAAGACTTGGAAGGCGTGCGCCTGGCTGGCCTTCACCGTCACGGTCTTCACCACGGGGGCGATGGCGATGGTACGTTCGGCAAGCGTCATGGCGGTGCTTCCCTTGCTTTATGGTTTGTCGGCGGTCCGCTCCGCCTCGACAACAAAGGCGTCGAGCGCGGTTTCCCAGAACTGGTCCAGCCATTGCCGCAGGGCGCCCAGGCCGTGCGGATCGATGTGATAGATGCGGCGCGTCCCCTCCGCCCGGTCGATCACCAGCCCGGCGTCCTTCAGCACCTTCAGGTGTTGCGAGACCGCCGGCCGGCTGATGGGCAGATGCCGCGCCAACTCCCCCACCGGCTGCGGCCCCGCCCGCAACCGCTCGAACACCGCCCGCCGGGTGGGATCGGCCAGGGCGGTCAGCGCTTGTTCGTAAGGCATGACTTACGGTAAGCTATGGCGAACGGATGAGTCAAGAAACCATCGCACCGGGCATACAGATGCTCCCAGCAAGGTGATTACGCCGCTGCTAAAACCCATAGCCAAGCAGGTCGGCCATCCCGTAAGACAGCCGCAGTCCTGTTTTGAGCGTGATCCGCCGTCATGATCCTCGACATCATCGCCGCCCTGGGCCTGCTGGCTATCCTTGCCATCTGCGTCCACGGCATGCGCACGCCCCAGAAGCGCATGGGCTTCCTGCTCATGGCCGCCGTGACCCTGGTGGCGATCGCCGTACTGGTGGCGGACAACGTCGTGGCCATCGGCTTGGTACACGGCGCGCGCTTCGGCGCCGTGATCCTGGGCGTGATGGGCCTGATCAACGGCGCCCTGGTCCTGGCGCAGATCGTCAGCGGCAGGCCGTGGAACCCCCGCCGGCCGGGTCGGTGAGGCAGGGGCTGGCGCGTCAGGCGGTCAGGAAATCCAGCAGCGTCAGGGCCATGACCTCGGTCGCCTTGTAAAGGTCGCTCAGCGGCAGGCGCTCATCCGCGCGGTGGGCGTTGGCTTCCTCGATGGTGTGGGGGCCGGCGCCGTAGAGCACGGTGGGGATGCCGGCGGCGGCGTAGTGGCGGGCATCGGTATAGATGGGCACGCCCTTGGCGGCGACCGGCTCCCCCAGGATGCGGGTGGCGTGGCGGCTGATCGCGTCGGTCAGGCGGTCGGTGCCGGTGATGGGCTTCAGCGGCTCCGCCAGCAGGATGCGGCGCACCGTCACGGTCGCCTCCGGCCGTTCGGCCGCCGCCGCGGCGATGACCTGGCGCAGGGTGGCCTCCACCACCGCACCCTGTTCCTCCGGGATCATGCGGCGGTCCAGGCGGAAGGTGATGCGGTCGGGCACGACGTTGGTGTTGATGCCGCCGGAAATCAGGCCGACGGTCAACTGCGGGCTGCCGATGCCGGGCACGGCGGAAACGGTGGCGGCATAGCCGGCGCGGTGCTGGTACAGCCAGCTGAGGATGACGGTCGCGGCCTCCAGCGCGTCAATGCCGGTGGCGGGCAAGGCGGCGTGCGCGGACTTGCCCCGCACCTCCACCTCCAGATGCAGGCAGCCGTTGTGGGCGGTGACGATGCCGTAGCTGAAGCCGGCGGACACGGCATAGTCGGGCTTGGTCAACCCCTGCTCCAACAGCCAGCGCGGGCCGATCTCTCCACCCGCCTCTTCATCATAGGTCAGGTGCAGTTCCACCGTGCCGTTGAGCGCCATGCCCTGGTGCGCCAACTCATCCAGCGCCATCAGGGCGTAAGTGTAGGAGGCGAAGTCGGATTTGGAGACGGCGACGCCGCGCCCGTACATCCAGCCGCACTTGACGGTGGCGGCATAGGGATCGACGGTCCAGCCCTCGCCCGGCGCCACCACGTCGCCATGGGCGTTCAGGGCGATGGTGGGGCCGCCAGTGCCGAAGCTGCGACGCACGATCAGGTTGGTGGCGCTGATCATGCCGTTGGCCGTGACCAGCTCATCCGGGACCACATGCCGTTCGACGGTGTAACCCAGGCCCTCCAGCAGCTCGGCGGCGCGGGCGGCATGGGGGGCGCAGTCGCCCGGCGGGTTGTCGGACGGCACCTTGATCAGCTCCGCCAGGAAGCGCACCTGCTCCTCCCGCTTGGCCGCCAGGAAGGTGTGGACGGCCCCCTGGATGGCAGTGGCGGCGTCGGTGGTCATGGGCGGGGTCCTTCGGCAAGGGAGACGGGTTCGAAGTGGCGCAGGAAGTCCAGCAGCACGGTGACGGTCAGGTCGGCATCCTCCACCGTGATGCTTTCGGCCGGGTTGTGGCTGACGCCGCCGGCGCAGCGCACGAACAGCATGGCCATGGGGCAGAGCGCTTCCATGGCCATGGCGTCATGGCCGGCGCCACTGGGCAGATGGTGAGGGGTGATACCGGCCCGCGCCACCGCTTGGCCCAACTGGCGCATCAGGCCGGGGTGGCAATGGGCGGCGGGCGCGTCGTGCGTGGGTTGGACATCCAGCGCCACGCCCCGGCGCGCCGCGATGGCGGCCAGGGTGTCCAGCAGGCCGGCGGCGGCCGCTTTGCGGCTGCCGTCACGCGGGCTGCGCAGGTCGATGGTGAAGGTGGCCTGGCCGGGGATGACGTTGACGGCGCCCGGCTTGGCCTCGATGCGGCCCACGGTGGCGACCAGGTCGGGTTCCGCCCCGCCGGCCGTCTCCACCGCCAGCACCATTTCCGCCGCCGCCGCCAGGGGGTCATGGCGCAGGGCCATGGGTACGGTGCCGGCGTGGCCCGCCTGGCCGGTCACGGTGATGGCGTAGCGGTTGGCGCCGTTGATGGCGGTGACGATGCCCAGAGGCAGGCCCCGGGATTCCAGCACCGGGCCCTGTTCGATATGCACCTCGACGAAGCCCAGCACCGTCGCCGGATCGCGGGCCACGGCGCCCAGGCCGGCGGGGTCGCCGCCGAACTCCGCCAGCGCCTCGCCCAGGGTGGTGCCATCGCGGTCGCGCGCGGCCATGGCATCGGGGGCGGGGGTGCCGGCCACGGCGCGGCTGCCCGTCAGGGTGACGGGGAAGCGCACCCCCTCCTCATCACCGAAGCCCAGCACCTCAATGGCGTAGGGCAGGCGCTCCCCCCGGCGGTTCAACTCGGCGACGGCGGCGACGGCGGCCAGCACACCCAGGTTGCCGTCGTATTTGCCGGCGTTGCGCACCGTGTCGATGTGCGATCCTAGCAGCAGGGCGGGCAGGCCCGGCGTCGATCCCTCATACCGGCCGACGACGGTGCCGGCGGCGTCCAGGTGCGCCACCATGCCGGCCTCGCGCATCCAGGCCAGCAACTGGTCGGCGGCGGCGCGATGCTCCCGCGTCAGGTAGAGGCGGGTCAGGCCGGTCGGCTCGGCGCTGTGCCGGGCGAAGTCGTCCAGGCGCGCCATCAGGGCGGGGCCGAAAATCACGGCAGCATTTCCTTCAGGCGCAGCAAAGCGATCCGCTCCACCTGCGCCGTCGCGGTGGCGAACTCCGTCTCCGTGTCATTGCCCACCCGGGCCTCGAAATTCTCCAGGATGGCGGCGCGGGTCAGGCCGCGTACCGCCAGGATGAAAGGGAAGCCGAAACGCGCCTTGTAGGTGTCGTTCAGTTCCTGGAAGCGCGCGTATTCCTCCGGCGTGCACTTGTCCAGGCCGGCGGACGCCTGCTCGGCGGTGGATTCCGCCGTCAGTTCCCCCGCACGGCCAGGCGGCCGGCCAGGTCGGGGTGGGCCAGCAGCACGCCCAGGCGCTTCTCCCGGCTGGCCGCCCGGAACTGCGTCACCAAGGTCGCGTGCAGGCCCTCGGCCGTGCCCGCGTCGGCGGGCAGGCCGGCGTCCCATGCGGCCTCCGCGATCCAGGGCGAATGCTCGAACACCCCGCCGAAGCGGGCGACGAAGGCGTCGCGCGTCTCAAAGAAGCCGCTCATGCGCCGGCCCCCTTGTAGGGATGGCGGGCGTGCCAGTGGCGGGCGATGTCGGCTCGGCGGGCGAACCACACGCCCTCGTGGGCCGCGGCATAATCCAGGAAGCGTTCCAGCGCCTGGATGCGGCCGGGCTTGCCCACCAGGCGGCAGTGCAGGCCGACCGACATCATGCGCGGCGTCTCCGCCCCCTCGGCATAGAGGGCGTCGAAGCTGTCCTTGAGATAGGTGAAGAACTGGTCGCCGGAATGGAAGCCCTGGACCTGGACGAAGCGCATGTCGTTGCAGTCCAGGGTATAGGGCACGATCAGCTGCGGCGTGCCCCCTACCAGCTGCCAGTAAGGCAGGTCGTCGTCATAGGCGTCGGCGTCGTAGAGGAATCCGCCATGCTCGGCCACCAGGCGGCGGGTGTTGGGGCTGGTGCGGCCGGTGTACCACCCCACGGGCCGCGTGCCGCTGACCTGTTCCAGGATGGTCATGGCCTTGGCCATGTGCGCGGCTTCCTCCGCCGGGTCCATGTACTGGTAGTTGATCCAGCGATAGCCGTGGCTGGCGATCTCATGACCCTGGTCCACCATGGCGCGGATGACGTCCGGATGACGCTCGGCGGCCATGGCCACGGCAAAGATGGTAAGGGGGATCTTCTTCTTCTCGAACAGCTTCAGCAGGCGCCAGACGCCGACGCGCGATCCGTATTCGTACAGCGATTCCATGGACATGTGGCGCACGCCGGGCAGGGCCTGGGCCGCCACCATCTCCGACAGGAAGGCCTCCGACGCGGCGTCGCCGTGCAGCACGCAGTTCTCCCCGCCCTCTTCATAGTTCAGCACCAGCTGAACCGCGACGCGGGCGGCGTTCGGCCAGTCCGCCTGGGGCGGATTGGCGCCATAGCCGATCAGGTCGCGCGGGTAATCCACCGTCATCATGCCGCTGCTCGCCCCCTGTTTTCCCAGCCCTTAAGGCGCATTATCGCCCGATAGGGTTGCCGCCGCGACCCCGAAAGGTCCAGCATGGCGACGCCAGCATATCGCGCGCCCGGGCACGGGCGCCTTCCTGATTGTTTTGAAAGACTTTCCTGGGGTGGCTGGCTGACGGGGCGATGCCACCCCATGTACCTTTTGTGCACAAGCGAGAACAGGGCGACAGACGGGCGGCGAAGATGAGTGCAGGCCATATGAGTGCGGGCCGGGGCGAGGGACGCCTGACAACCCACGTTCTGGACACCATGGCGGGCAAGCCCGGGGCGGGCATATCCCTGGCGCTGGACCGTCTGGACGATGACGGTGGCCGCACCCGCGTGGCACAGGCCCGCACCAACGCCGATGGCCGCTGCGACGCGCCCCTGCTGGCGGGGCCGAACCTGGTGGCGGGCCGCTATGAGCTGACCTTCGCCGTTGGCGCCTATTTCAAGGCGTGTGGCGTTGCCCTGACCGATCCACCCTTCCTGGATGAGGTGCCCATCCGCTTCGCCATCGCGGATGCCGGCCAGCACTACCATGTGCCGCTGCTGATCTCCCCCTACGCCTATTCCACGTATCGGGGCAGTTGAGATGCAGTACCGTCGAACCGTCCGCTTCCTGCTGGGTAGTGAACTGCGTGAGCTGACCGATCTGGACCCGACGCTCACGGTGCTGGACTGGCTGCGCGGCACGGAGCGCCGCCTGGGCACCAAGGAGGGCTGCGCCGAGGGTGACTGCGGCGCCTGCACCGTGGTGGTGGGGCGCCTGGTCGATGGAACGGTCAAATATGAGGCCATCAACGCCTGCATCCGCTTCCTGGCCACCCTGGACGGCTGCCAACTGCTGACGGTGGAACACCTGAAGCGGCCGGACGGCACCCTGCACCCGGTGCAGCAGGCCATGGTGGATTGCCACGGCTCGCAATGCGGCTTTTGCACCCCCGGCTTCGTCATGTCGCTGTACGCCCTGAACCGGGCGGAGGACTCGTCGGATGAGCAGCGCATCGACGACGCCCTGGCCGGCAACCTCTGCCGCTGCACCGGCTATGCCCCCATTGTGGCGGCGGCCCAGCAACTGCGCGACCGGACGCCGGACCATATCGATGAGGCCCTGCCCACCGTGACCCGGGCGCTGGCCGCCCTGGCCGACGACACGGTGGTGGAGACGGGCCGCGACGGCCGCCGCTTCCTGGCGCCGGCCAGGGTGGATCAGCTGGCCGACTTGGTGCTGGCCAACCCGGACGCCACCATCGTCTCCGGCGCCACCGACGTGGGCCTGTGGGTGACCAAGCACCAGAAAGTGCTGCCCACCGTGATCTACACCGGCCGGGTGGCCGGTCTGGCGCGCATAACGGACCGGGGCGACGCCCTGGAGCTGGGGGCCGGCGTCACCTTCACCGCCGCCAAGGCGGCCCTGGGCAGGCTGCATCCCGACTTGGACGAGCTGCTGCGCCGCGTGGGGGCGGAGCAGGTGCGCAATGCCGGCACCATCGGCGGCAACATCGCCAATGGCTCCCCCATCGGGGACACGCCGCCCGCCCTGATCGCCCTGGGCGCCAGCCTGACCTTGCGTCGGGGGACGCAGCGCCGCTCGCTGCCCCTGCAGGATTATTTCCTGGCCTACGGCAAACAGGATCGCCAGCCGGGCGAGTTCGTGGAAAGCGTGACCATGCCCAAGCTGGGCCGCGGCGATTTGTTCGCCGCCTACAAGATCTCCAAGCGCTTCGACCAGGACATCTCCGCCCTCTGCGCCTGTTTCCTCGTGACGGTGGGCGACGACGGCCTGATCACCCGCGCCCGCCTGGCCTATGGCGGCATGGCGGGCACGCCCAAGCGGGCGGCGGCGGCGGAGGCGGCGCTGCTGGGCCGGTCTTGGGACGCGGCGGCCGCGACGGACGCCAAGGCGGCCCTGGCCCAGGATTTCACCCCCCTCAGCGATTGGCGGGCCAGTGCCGCTTATCGCTTGGCCGTGGCGGGGAACCTGTTGCTGAAGTTCCAGGCGGAAAGCGCGCCCGGCGCCCCCGCCACCCGCGTGCTGGTCCAGCGGGCCCAGGCGTTTAAGGCGGGTTGCGATATCGCAAGCCGGGGGGTGTGCAATGCCTGACAAGACCCCCATCGACATCCCCGCCGCCAGCCGCCGTATCGACGGCGCCGTGCATGACAGCCGCCGTCACGAAAGCGCACACAAGCATGTGAGCGGGGAGGCGCTGTATGTGGACGACATCGCTGAACCCACCGGCCTGCTGCATGTGCAGTTGGGCCTGGCCAGCCGCGCCCACGCCCGCATCCTGTCGATGGACCTGGAGGCCGTGCGCCGGGCCCCCGGCGTGGTGGCGGTGGTCACCGCCGCCGACATTCCGGGTGATAACGATATCGGCGCCGGCCTGCGCCATGACGAGCCGCTGTTCGCCGAGGATGTGGCGCAGTACCACGGCCACCCCCTGTTCGCCGTGGCGGCGGAGACGCGCGACCAAGCCCGCCGCGCGGCGCAACTGGCCAAGGTGGAGTACGAGGATTTGCCGGCGGTGCTGGACATCGCGGCGGCACGCGCCACCGGCACCCTGGTCACCCCGCCCATGACCCTGCGCCTGGGCGATGCGGAGGCGGCGCTGAAGGCGGCGCCCCGCACCCTCTCAGGCCGCATCACCATCGGCGGGCAGGAACATTTCTACCTGGAAAGCCAGATCGCCATGGCCATCCCGGGGGAGGACGAGGATGTGCTGGTCCATGTCTCCACCCAGCATCCCAGCGAGGTGCAGCACATTGTCGCCCATGTCCTGGACATCCCCGATGGGGCGGTGACGGTGGAGGTGCGGCGCATGGGCGGCGGCTTCGGTGGCAAGGAGACCCAGGCCAACCTGTTCGCCGCCTGCGTGGCCCTGGTGGCCAAGAAGACCGGCCGCGCCGCCAAGCTACGCCCCGACCGTGATGACGACATCCGCATCACCGGCAAGCGCCATGATTTCGAGGTGGACTATCAGGTCGGCTTCGATGACCAGGGCCGCATCCTGGCCACGGACATGCTGTTCGCCGCGCGCTGTGGCTTCGCGGCGGACCTGTCGGGCCCGGTGACCGACCGCGCCCTGTTCCATGCCGACAATTGCTATTTCTATGGCAACGCCCGCATGGCGTCGCTGCCGCTGAAGACCAACACCGTGTCCAACACCGCCTTCCGGGGGTTCGGCGGGCCGCAGGGCATGGTGGCCGCCGAACGGGTGGTGGAGGAGGTGGCGTTCGCCACCGGCCTGGACCCGCTGGATGTGCGGAAGGTGAACTTCTACGGCACCACCGACCGCAACGTGACGCCCTATCACCAAACCGTCGAGGACAACATCATCGGCCCCCTGGTCGATGAGCTGGAGGAATGGTCGGACTATCGCGCGCGGCGGCAGGCCATCCGCGCCTTCAACGCCGCCAACCCCTACCTGAAGAAGGGACTGGCCCTGACGCCGGTGAAGTTCGGCATCTCCTTCACCTTCACGCCCTATAACCAGGGCGGGGCGCTGATCCACATCTACACCGATGGTTCCATCCACCTGAACCATGGCGGGACGGAGATGGGGCAGGGCCTGAACACCAAGGTGGCCCAGGTGGTGGCCGATGAGTTCCAGGTGGATATCGGCCGTATCCGCATCACCGCCACCACCACGGGCAAGGTTCCCAATACCTCTGCCACCGCCGCGTCCTCCGGGTCCGACATCAACGGCAAGGCGGCGCAGAACGCGGCCCGCGCGTTGAAGGCCCGCCTGGTGGAATTTGCCGCCGGCCATTGGAACGTACCGGAGGAGGCCGTGGTTTTCACCGCCGAGGGGGTACGCGTGGGTGAGCAGGTGCTGACCTTCCGGGAGGTGGTGAAGGCCGCGTACATGGGCCGCATTTCCCTGTCGGCCACCGGCTATTACAAGACACCCAAGATCCATTGGGACCGGGCCAAGGGCCAGGGCCGCCCCTTCCTCTACTACGCCTATGGCGCGGCGGTGGCGGAGGTGACGGTGGATACCTTGACGGGCGAGTATGTGGTTGACCAGGTGGACATCCTCCATGATTGCGGCGACAGCCTGAACCCGGCCCTGGACAAGGGGCAGGTGGAGGGCGGCTTCATCCAAGGCATGGGCTGGCTGACGACGGAGGAGCTGTGGTGGGACGCCCAGGGCCGCCTGCGCACCCACGCGCCCAGCACCTACAAGATCCCGGCCTGCGGCGACCGCCCGCGCCGGTTCAACGTCCGCCTGGTGCAGAACAGTCCGAATGTGGAGGACACCATCCACCGCTCCAAGGCGGTGGGGGAGCCGCCCTTGATGCTGGGCATCAGCGTGCTGCACGCCCTGTCCGACGCGGTGGCCAGCGTGGCCGATCATAAGATTTGTCCCCGGCTGGACGCGCCGGCCACGCCGGAACGGGTGCTGACCACCATAGAGCGTTTGCGCGCCCAGGCGGCGACTGGTGAGGGGATGGCATGAGCACGGTTCCGTCGCCCCGCATTCCGCTGTCGGCCCCCGGCCCCCTGTCCGCCATCCTGGCCGGTCCGTTGGCTCGGGGTGAGGCGGTGGTCCTGATCACCGTGGCGGAGGCGCGCGGCTCCACCCCGCGGGAGGCTGGCGCCTGCATGGCGGTGGGGGCGGACTGGCAGATCGGCACCGTGGGCGGTGGCCGGCTGGAACAGCTGGGCCTGGAAACCGCTCGGCGCATGTTGGTCGAGGATGGGGAGCCCGTGCACCTGGACGTGCCCCTGGGCCCGGCGGTGGGCCAGTGCTGCGGCGGCCATGTCGTGCTGACGGTGGAGCGGGTCGATGAGACGGTTCTGTACCGCTTGCGCGCGGCGGAGGCCACGGCCCTGGCCGGCCAGCCCTGGCTGATGCTGTTCGGCGCCGGCCATGTCGGCAAGGCGGTGGCCCGCGCCATGGCGCCCCTGCCGCTGCGCCTGGTGTGGGTGGACAGCCGGGCATCGGAATTCCCCCCGATCCGCCGGTCGATGCCGATATCCGCGTGGCGACGGAGCTGCCCAGCCAGGTGGCGCTGGCGCCGCCTGGTGCGGGCTATCTGATCATGACCCATAACCACGACCTGGACTTCGCCATCGCGGCGGAGGCGATACAGCGCACCGACGCCGCCTATGTCGGCCTGATCGGGTCGCACACCAAGCGCCAGCGCTTCACCCGCTGGTATCAGGCCCAGGGCCATGACCCGGTTCACCTGCGCCGCCTGATCTGCCCCATCGGCGCCGGCCTGTCGGGGGACAAGCGGCCGGAGGTCATCGCGGCCCTCACCGTGGCGGAGGTGCTGACCACCCTGCTGCGCCGGCCACCGCAGACCACGGTGATGATGGGCGATATCTACGGGGCCATCTAGTGGGCGGGCCTTCCACGGCCACCGGCGGCGGTGGCCCGCTCTACCTGGACCATCTCGCCAGCACGCCTCTGGATGCGGACGTGCTGGCCGCCATGCTGCCCTGGTTCCAGCCGGACCATGCCGGCAACGCCCAATCCGCCCACCATGCCCCGGGCCGGGCGGCCGCCCGCGCCATCAGCCAGTCCGCCCGCGCCGTGGCCGCCTTGGTGGACGCCCCCGCCGATGCCACCGTGACCTTCACCCCCAGCGCCAGCGAGGCCAACCGCCTGGCCCTCCAGGGCCTGGCGCCGGCCGGCGTCCCGGTGCTGGTCTCAGCCATCGAGCATGACAGCGTGCTGCGCCTGGTGGAGGGGCTGCGGGGCGCCGACCACGCGGTCACCCTGCTGCCGGTGGACGGCCAGGGCCTCCTTCGCCTGGAGGCGCTGGAGGCCGCCTTGGTTGAGGCGGGCCGCCCGGCCCTGCTGTCGCTCATGGCCGCCAATAACGAGGTCGGCAGCCTGCAGCCCCTGGCGGCGGTGGGGGCGCTGTGCCGCCGCCATGGCACCCTGTGGCATTGCGACGGCGTGCAGCGGGTGGCGACCGGCCCCTTGACCTTGGGCGGCAAGGATCGTTCCGGTCCCGATATAATCACCCTTTCGGCGCATAAGCTCTATGGTCCGCAGGGCGTGGGCGCCCTGGTGGCGCGGGCGGGCCTGGCGCCGGCCCGGCCCTGGCCCTGGGGCACGCCACCCACCGCCTTGATCGTGGGCTTTGCCGAGGCGGCGCGGCTGGCCCTGCGCCGGCGCGATGATGACCGCGCCCATCTATCGGCGCTGACGGCGCGGCTGTGGGCGGGGTTGAGCGCCGTCCTCCCCGGCATCCGGCGCAATGGGCCCGCCGATGGCCTGCCCGGCTGCCTCAACGTCACCTTGGCCGGCGTGGACGCCGCCGACCTGCTGCTGGACCTGCCCGACCTGGCGCTGTCCACCGGCTCCGCCTGCCGGTCGGCCAGCGGCCAGCCCTCGCACGTGCTGACCGCCCTGGGCCTGGACGCGACCGCCGCCTTCGGCAGCCTGCGCTTCGGCCTGGGCCGGGGGACCACGGCGGCGGATGTCGACCAGGCGGTGGCCCGTATCGCCGCGGCACTGCGGACGCGCTAAGATCGACGGGCGCGGAACGGGAGGCGCCCATGACTGAGCACGATGCCCCTGAACACGATGCCGTCATCACCTGGCTTCTGGGCGTGGACCCGGCCATCCGCTGGCAGGTGATGCGCGACCTGCTGGATCTGCCGGAGGCGGACTGGGGGCGGGAACGGGCCAAGGTGGAAACCGACGGCTGGGGCGCCCGCCTGCTGGCCTGCCAGGACCCGGACGGGCAGTGGGCCGGCGGCGCCTTCTTCCCCGCCGACTTCACCCCCGACGAATGGCACCGCAGCGGCCAGCCGTGGACCGCCACCGCCTTCGCCCTGGACCAGTTGCGTGAGTTCGGCCTGGACCCCAGGTCCGACCGGGCCCGGCGCACCGTGGCCCTGGTCGGTGCCCATTCCCGCTGGGACGAGGGCGGCCAGCCCTACTGGCAGGGCGAGGTGGAGGAATGCATCAACGGCCGCACGGTGGCCAACGGCGCCTACTTTGGCGCCGACGTCGCCGCCCTGGTCGACCGCCTGGTGGATGATCGCCAGCCGGACGGCGGCTGGAATTGTGAGCGCGCCGCCGGTTCCGCCTGTTCCTCCTTCGCCAGCACCCTCAACGTGCTGGAAGGCCTGCTGGAGTATGAGCGCGCCACCGGCGGCCCCGACCGCTCCCGCGACGCGCGGCGCACGGGGGAGGAATATCTGCTGGCCCGCCACCTGTTCCGCCGCCTGACGACAGGGGAACCGGCCGACCCCCAGTTCCTGAACCTGCTGCACCCCAACCGCTGGCGCTATGACATCCTGCGCGCCCTGGACTATTTCCGCGCCGCCGGCCAACTCACCGGCGCCCAGCCCGATCCGCGCCTGGCCGAGGCCGTCGCCCACGTCCGTTCCCGCCGCCAGCCGGACGGCACTTGGCCGCTGGACTGGGATTTGCGCGGGCGGGTGTGGTTCAAGGTCAATGACGGGCCAGGCAAGCCATCACCCTGGATCACCTTGAGGGCCTTGCGGGTGTTGAAGTGGTGGGACGGCAACGCGGCCTGACCGGGCGGCGCGTCCGTCTCGTTTCCTATCTTTTTTGAAGCTGTTGCCGATACGGGAACCCTGGCGCGCCGCCGCCGACACCCGTAGCGTTGTGCGGTTGCGAGACAAAAAGCGGGCGGCGGGGCGATGGCGTTCATTTTCTGGGAATGGATCAACGGGCTGGCGCGCTGGCTGCACGTCGTGGCGGCGGTGGCCTGGATCGGATCCTCCTTCTACTTCATGGCTTTGGACGCCAGCCTGCGCAAGCGGCCGCACCTGCCCGAGGGCGTGCAGGGGGAGGCTTGGCAGGTCCATGGCGGCGGCTTCTACAACATGGTGAAGTACCTGGTGGCGCCCGGCCAGATGCCGGCCGAACTGACCTGGTTCAAGTGGGAGGCGTACACCACCTGGCTCAGCGGCTTTTTCCTGCTGTGCGTCCTCTATTACCGGGGCGCCGACCTGCTGCTGATCGACCCGTCGGTCATGGCGCTCACGCAAGGGCAGGCCATCGGCCTCAGCGTCGCCCTGCTGGCCGCCGGCTGGATCGTCTATGACCTGCTGTGCCGGTCGCCCTTGGGTAAGCACAACGGCGCGCTGGCGGCGGTGGGCTTCGTCTTCCTGGTGGCGGCCTGCTGGGGGACGACGCACGTTTTCAGCCCGCGCGGCGCGCTGCTGCAGATGGGGGCGCTGATCGGCACCATGATGGTGGCCAACGTCTTCCTGCTGATCATCCCCAACCAGCGCAAGGTGGTCGCCACCTTGCTGGCCGGCGGCACGCCGGACCCGTCGCTGGGCAAGGCCGCGAAGCAGCGGTCGATGCACAACAACTACCTGACCCTGCCGGTCGTCTTCCTCATGATCGGCAACCATTATCCGCTGACCTACGCCACCCGCTACAACTGGGTGATCTTCGCCCTGATCCTGGTGGTGGGCGCCAGCGTCCGCCACTTCTTCAACATCAAGCACACGGGCAAGCCGGCGCCGTGGTGGGCCTGGGGCGTGGCCGCCGCCGGCATCGTCGCGGCCGCGTGGCTCAGCGCCCAGGGCTCCGCCGATGGCGGCCCGGCGGTGGGGGCCGCCTCCGCCACGCCCGTCACCTTCGCCCAGGCGCAGGAGGTGGTGATGAACCGGTGCGGCATGTGCCACACGGCGGTCCCGGCCTGGGACGGCATCAGCGCCCCGCCGCATGGCGTCATCCTTGACAATCCGGGCGATATCCTGCGCCATGCCGACGACATCCGGCGCCAGGCCGCGCTCAGCAGCGCCATGCCGCCCGGCAATGTCACCCTGATCACGCCGGAGGAACGGGCCATCCTGGCCGCCTGGTCCGCCGGTGCGGCATCGCCTCACATGGCATCCGCAAGCGTCCCGTAACCTGGATATTCGTCATGGCGTTCACCCCCGGCACCACCGCCCTGCGCGGCCGGCTTCTGACCTTCCTGCGCGCGCCCCAGGGGCCGGGCGACCGCGACAGCTACCATCACATCGCCGACGGGCTGGTGGTGGTCACCGCCGGCCGCATCACGGCGGTGGGCGAGGCGGCGGACCTGCTGCCCACCCTGCCGGCCGGAATGGGGGTGGACCATTACCCCGACAGCCTGATCCTGCCGGGCTTCATCGATACCCACATCCACTTCCCCCAGACCCAGGTCATCGCCTCCTACGGGGCGCAGTTGATGGAGTGGCTGGAGAAGTACACCTTCATCGAGGAACAGCGGTATGCCGACCACGCGCACGCCAGCCGCAACGCCCGCTTCTTCCTGGATGAGCTGGCGCGCAACGGCACCACATCGGCCGTGGTCTATGGCAGCGTGCACCCCGGCTCGGTCAAGGACCTGTTCACCGAGGCCGAGGCGCGCGGCATCGGCCTGGTGGCGGGCAAGGTCATGATGGACCGCCACGCCCCCACCGCCCTGACCGACACCGCCCAGACCAGCTATGAGCATTCCAAGGCGCTGATCGGCGCCTGGCATGGCGTCGGCCGCCAGCGCTACGCCGTCACCCCGCGCTTCGCCATCACCTCCACGCCGGAACAGCTGGAGGCGGCGGGCGCCCTGCTGCGCGAACATCCCGGCGTCTACCTGCAAACCCACCTGTCGGAGAACCATGAGGAAATCCGCCAGGTGGCGGGTTTGTACCCGGAGGCCACGGACTACCTGGACGTCTATGACCGTTTCGGCCTGCTGGGCGACCGCTCCCTCTTCGGCCACTGCATCCATCTGAGCGAGCGGGAAATGGCGCGGATGCATGAGACGGCGTCCATCGCCGTCTTCTGCCCCACCAGCAACCTGTTCATCGGCAGCGGCCTGTTCGACCGCGCCACCCTGGAGAACCCGGCCCGGCCGGTGCGCCTGGGCCTGGCCACCGACGTGGGCGGCGGCACCAGCTATTCCCTGCTGCGCACGGCGGGGGAGGGGTACAAGGTGTTGCAGTTGCGCGGGCAAAGCTGGCCGGCCCTCGCCGCCTTCGACCTCATGACCCGGGGCAACGCCGCCGCATTGGGCCTGACCGATGAAATCGGCCAGATCGCCCCCGGCCGATATGCCGACCTGGTGGTGCTGGACCCCTCATCAACCCCCGCCATGGCCCACCGGCGCGAGGCCATCCAGGGCGACCTGGAGGAGGAACTGTTCCTGCTGATGACCCTGGGCGACGACCGCGCCGTGCGCGCGACCTATATCCAGGGCCAGCGGGTGCATGTGCGGGATTAGCGTGGTGCTGGGCATCCAACTGTGCGAGGATGTGTACATCTGAATACAAGCCGCTGTTTTAAGGAAAAGGCCATGTCCAACAGCACGACGTTGACTGTCAGGCTGAAACCAGAGGTCAAGGATCAACTGGCCCTGTTGTCGGCCCAGACCAACCGGACGCGATCCTATTTGGCGGCGGAGGCCATTGCCGGCTACGTCGAGCGGGAAATCGCTTTGGTGGAAGGTATCCAGCGCGGCCTTGCCGATATCGAGGCGGGCCGTCTGGTGCCGCATGATGAGGCGATGAATGAACTGGATGCCGCCATTGAGGATGTGGCGCGGGGCCGGGTGTGAAGCGCCCCGTCATCTGGTCGCGCGATGCGTTGGATGAGTTGATCGGAATCGCGCGGCATATCGCCAAGGACAATCCCGATGCGGCCCGCAAAGTGGCTGCGGTCATTCGCGCGACGGGGGCCGCCTTGGGCCAGCGTGCCCTGGGACGGAAAGGGCGGGTCTCCGGCACCTACGAGAAGGTGGTGGCGGACCTTCCGTACATTATTGCCTACACGTTCATTACCCGGCCAACGGGGGGCGAAGCCCTGGTGATCTTGCGGATCGTGCATATGGCCCGCGAATGGTCACCGGAGACGTGGCCGTCGAACTGAGAGCGTCTTAGATTAGGCCCAGGCTTTGCGACAAAGTCCGGGCAACGGAATCCGGGCCGTTCCTGGCATGAGCATGGCATTTGGGGGATGGGGTGATGGCCCTGCTGGAGAACATGCAGGTCTTCGTGCGCGTGGTGGACCTGGGCAGCCTGTCGGCGGCCGGCCGGAACCTGCGCATGTCGCCGGCCCTGGTCAGCCATCGCATCCAGCAGCTGGAGGCGCACCTGGGCGCCCGCCTGCTGAACCGCACCACGCGCCAGCTGCAGGCCACCGAAACCGGCCAGATTTTCTACCAGCATTGCCTGGAGGTGCTGGAGGCGGTGGAGCGGGCGCACAGCAGCATCGCGGCCGAGGGCGGTGCGCCATCCGGCAGCGTGCGGGTGACGGCGCCCCTGGGCTTCGGCCGGCGCGTGCTGGGCCCCCTGGTGCCGGAATTCCGCGCCGCCAACCCCATGGTGGATGTGCGCTTGCGCCTGTCGGACCATTTGCTGGACCTGCTGCGCGAGTCCGTGGACATGGCCATCCGCATGGCCACGCTGAAGGACAGCAGCTTCGTCGTGCGCAAGATCGCCGACCTGCGCCGCGTGCTGGTGGCGGCGCCGGAATATCTGGCGGCCCGTGGTCGGCCGCAGGCGCCGTCCGACCTGCTGGAGCATGACTGCCTGCTGCTGCGCTTCCCCGGCACGCAGCAATATCGCTGGACCCTCACCACTCCGGCCAAGGGGGACGGGGCCAAGGGGGATGGTGCCAAGGGCGAGGCCAAGTCCACCAAGCTGTCCATCGCTGGCCCCATGGACGCCGATGACGGCGACGTGCTGACCCGCTGGGCCGTGGATGGCCACGGCATCGCCCTGAAACCCCTGTGGGAGGTGGCGGAGGAGGTGAAATCCGGCGCGCTGGAAATCGTCATGCCCGACCATCCGCCCGAGCCGGTGCAACTGGCCATCGTCTATCCGCATCGCGCCCTGCTGCCGGCCAAGGTGCAGTCGCTGTCCGATTTCCTGGTGCCGCGCGTCCGTAGCCTGCTGGCCACCAGCCACCCGGACGCCGTGTTGTGAGGGGGTGCTGGCCTGTACGTCAAATGACGTATGGGGGCTGCCCATCTTTTAAGCGCACATCGACAGGCGCCCAATTTATGGGCGATGATCATGATCCGCAGGGGCGGTCGTGCCAGGTTGACCCTATGGTCACCTGCTGGCACAGCCGTTGCGAACCGCCGGCGGTGAAACAGTGGGATGGCCTGGGAATGACGCGGGATGGGAAGGCGCCGGCGGGGAACAGGGGCTGTCATGCCTGATGCCGCGTCCCATCTCGCGGCCCAGCCCCCGGCCAGCCGTCTGCAGCGCCTGGAAGGCCGTGTCGTCCTGGGTGTGAAGGCGGATGCCGACGGGGTAACGCGCCTGGACCGTCTCTACCAATCCGGCTCCGCCCGCCTGCGTCTGCCCAAGGGGCCTGGGCTGGAGGGCGTGCTGATCAACACCGGTGGCGGCCTGACCGGGGGTGACCTGCTGGAGACGGAGGTGATCGTGGCCGCCGGCGCCCGCGCCACCGTCACCACGCAGGCGGCCGAGAAGGTCTACCGCGCCAGCGCGGGTGAGGCGCTGGTGCTGAACCGCTTGAGCGTGGCCGGCCGGCTGGACTGGCTGCCGCAGGAAACCATCCTGTTCGACGGCGCCCGGCTGTGCCGCCGGCTGGAGGTGGAGCTGGCGTCGGACGCCACTCTGCTGGCGGTGGAGGCCACGGTGTTCGGCCGCACCGCGCGGGGGGAGCGGGTGACCCATGGCCTGTTCCGCGATGACTGGCGCGTCCGTCGGGGCGGGCGCCTGGTCTACGCCGATGCCGTGCGCCTTGAGGGCGACATCGACGCCCAGCTGGCCCGCGCGGCCGTGGCGGGCGGCGGCCGGGCGGTGGCGTCCTGTCTCTACATGGCGGCGGATGCCGAGGCCCGGGTGGAGGCGGTGCGCGACCTGCTGCGCGCCGGGGACGTCAAGGCGGGGGCCAGCGCCTGGAACGGCCTGCTGGTCCTGCGCCTGGTGGCACCCGATGGTCAAACCCTGCTGCGGGCGTTGACGCCCCTGATCGAATTCCTGCGCGGGATGCCGGTTCCGCGCGTCTGGCGCTGCTGAGGGAGTATCAAGCCCGTGAACCTGACCCCGCGTGAGAAGGACAAGCTGCTGATCGCCATGGCCGCCATCGTGGCGCGCCGCCGCCTGGAACGGGGCGTGAAGCTGAACCATCCCGAGGCCATCGCCCTCATCACCGACTTCGTGGTCGAGGGCGCCCGCGACGGCCGCCCGGTGGCGGAACTGATGGACCAGGGCGCCCACGTGGTGGGCCGCCACCAGGTGATGGAGGGCATCGCCGAGATGATCCCGGACGTGCAGGTGGAGGCGACATTCCCCGATGGGGTGAAGCTGGTCACCGTCCATAACCCCATCCGCTGAGGTGCCGTGATGACGATGATCCCGGGACAGGTCTTCACCAATGAGGGGGAGATCGAGCTGAACGCCGGCCTGCCCACGGTGACGCTGGACGTGGCCAACACCGGCGACCGGCCCATCCAGGTGGGCAGCCACTTCCACTTCTTCGAGACCAATGCCGGCCTGAGCTTCGACCGTGGCCAGGCCTACGGCCATCGGCTGGACATCCCCGCCGGCACGGCGGTGCGGTTCGAGCCGGGACAGACCCGCACCGTCACCCTGGTGCCCTATCGCGGCGCCCGGACGGTGTACGGCTTCAACGCCCAGGTTTCCGGCGCTTTGAAAGGGGGCAACTGATGGCCGTGAGGATCAGCCGCGCCGCGTACGCGGACATGTTCGGCCCCACCGTGGGCGACCGGGTGCGCCTGGCCGACACCGACCTGATCGTGGAGGTGGAGAAGGACTTCACCACCTATGGCGAGGAGGTGAAGTTCGGCGGCGGCAAGGTCATCCGCGACGGCATGGGCCAGTCGCAGGCGACGCGCGCCCAGGGGCCAATGGGGGGTGCGGTCGACACCGTCATCACCAACGCCCTGATCATCGACCACTGGGGCATCGTCAAGGCCGACGTCGGCCTGCGCGATGGCCGTATCCACCATATCGGCAAGGCCGGCAATCCCGATGTCCAGCCGGGGGTGGACATCATCGTCGGCCCGGGGACGGAGGTCATCGCGGGCGAGGGCAAGATCCTGACCGCCGGCGGCATCGACACCCACATCCACTTCATCTGCCCGCAGCAGATCGAAGAGGCGCTGATGTCCGGCGTCACCACCATGCTGGGCGGCGGCACCGGCCCCGCCACCGGCACCAACGCCACCACCTGCACGCCCGGCCCCTGGCACCTGGCGCGCATGCTGGAGGCGGCGGAGGCCTTCCCCATGAACCTGGCCTTCGCCGGCAAGGGCAACGCGGCGCTGCCGGCGGCGCTGGAGGAGCAGGTGCGCGCCGGGGCGGCGGCGCTGAAACTGCATGAGGACTGGGGCACCACCCCGGCCGCCATCGACACCTGCCTGGATGTGGGCGACCGTTTCGACGTGCAGGTGATGATCCACTCCGACACCCTGAACGAGTCCGGCTTCGTCGAGGACACGATAGCCGCCTTCAAGGGCCGCACCATCCACGCCTACCATACCGAAGGCGCGGGGGGCGGCCACGCGCCGGACATCATCAAGGTCTGTGGTCTTTCCAACGTCATCCCGTCCTCCACCAACCCGACGCGGCCCTACACCCGCAACACGGTGGATGAGCATCTGGACATGCTCATGGTCTGCCACCACCTGGACCCCAACATCCCCGAGGACGTGGCCTTCGCCGAAAGCCGCATCCGGCGCGAGACCATCGCGGCGGAGGATGTGCTGCACGATTTGGGTGCCCTGTCCATCATCTCCTCCGACAGCCAGGCCATGGGCAGGGTGGGGGAGGTGCTGATCCGCACCTGGCAGACGGCGCACAAGATGAAGGTGCAGCGCGGCCGGCTGGCGGAGGAAACGGGGAGAACGACAACGCCCGGGTGAAGCGCTACATCGCCAAGGTCACCATCAACCCCGCCATCGCCCATGGCATGAGCGCGCATGTCGGCTCCATCGCCGCCGGCAAGCTGGCCGACCTGGTGCTGTGGTCGCCGGCGTTCTTCGGGGTGAAGCCGGATTTGGTGCTGAAGATGGGCACCATCGTGGCCGCCCCCATGGGCGACCCTAACGCCAGCATCCCCACGCCGCAGCCGGTGCATTACCGGCCCATGTTCGGCGCCTATGGCCGGGCGGTGCGGCGCAGCGCCGTCACCTTCGTCTCGCAGGCGGCGCTGGACGATGGGCTGGGCCAGCGTCTGGGCCTGGAAAAGACCCTGCTGGCCGTGGCCAACACCCGGGGCGGCATCGGCAAGGCCGCCATGGTCCACAACAACGCCACGCCCCAAGTCGAGGTCGATCCGGAAACCTATGAGGTGCGGGTGGATGGCCAGATCGTCACCTGTGAGCCCGCCGATGTGCTGCCGATGGCGCAGCGCTATTTCCTGTTCTGAGAGTGTCTCCCGTGACTGATTTACCCAAAGCGCACACCGTTCTGCCGGCCGGCTATTGGGATGCCGCCAGGGCGGTGGGCACCGTGACGCTGGATTTCGACCACCGCTGCCGCCGGCGCCTAAGGCTGGAGCGGGACGGCGGGCCAGATGGGAAGGGGGGCGGCGCCCTCCTGCTGGACTTGCCAAGCCCCCGCCACATCCGCGACGGCGACGGCCTGGTGCTGACCGGCGGTGGCATCGTCGCCGTCAAGGCGGCGCCGGAGGACCTGATGGAGGTGCGGTGCGAGGCCATCGCCGACCTGCTGCGCATGGCCTGGCACATCGGCAACCGCCACATCCCGGCCGAACTGCGCGGTGACCGCCTGCGCATCCGCGCCGACCATGTGCTGGCCGACATGCTGACCGGCCTGGGCGCCATCGTCACGCCCGTCTCCGCCCCCTTCGATCCCGAGGGCGGCGCCTATGGTGACAGCCCGGCCGGTGGTGGGCACGGTCATGGCCATTCCCATGACCACGACCACCATCATGATCACGATCACGGCCATCACCACCACCATGGGCACGGGCACGGCCATGGCTGAAGCCGTCGCCGACGCCGCCGGCGTCTATCGCCTCATGACCTGGCTGACGGCGTCCTTTCCCGTGGGCGCCTTTTCCTACAGCCATGGCCTGGAATGGGGAGTGGAGGACGGCACCATCCGCACCGTGGACGCACTGGTGGCTTGGGTGGATGACCTGTTGGCCCTGGGCTCCGGCTGGAACGACGCCGTGCTGGCGGCGGCGGCATGGCGGGCTGCGGCGGCCGGCGATTGGCCGGGCCTGGCCGACGTGGCGGAGCTGGCGGCGGCCCTGACACCTACGGCGGAACGGCGGCTGGAAAGCCTGTCGCAGGGCCGCGCCTTCGCCGCCGCCATCGCCTCGGCCTGGCCGTGTGAGGCCGTTGACCGGCTGAGGGCGATGGGCGGCGACCTGGCCTATCCCGTGGCGGTGGGGGCGGTGGCGGCCGGTCATGGCCTCAGCCTGTCCGCCACCTTGCTGGGCTATCTGCATGGCTTCGTGGCTAACCTGGTGTCGGCGGCCCTGCGCCTGGTGCCGCTGGGCCAGACGGACGGCCAGCGGGCGCTGGCGCGGCTGGAACCGTTGGTGCTGGCCACCGCGGCCCGCGCGGCATCCAGCACCCTGGATGATCTGGGCGGGGCGGCCTGGGTGGCCGACATCGCCTCCATGAACCACGAGACGCAATACACGAGGTTGTTCCGCTCATGAGCACGTCTACGTCTTCACCCAATGGCCCTCTGCGGGTGGGCATCGGCGGCCCCGTCGGCTCCGGCAAGACCGCGTTGATGGAGGCGCTGTGCAAGCGGTTCCGCGACATCTACAACATCGTCGCCATCACCAACGACATCTACACCAAGGAAGACGCCCTGATCCTGACGCGCGTCGGCGCCCTGGATCCCGACCGCATCCTGGGGGTGGAGACGGGCGGCTGCCCCCACACCGCCATCCGTGAGGACGCGTCCATCAACCTGGCGGCCGTGGACCAGATGAACGCCAAGTTCCCCGGCCTGGACATCATCCTGATCGAATCCGGCGGCGACAACCTGGCCGCCACCTTCAGCCCGGAACTGGCCGACATCACCATCTACGTCATCGACGTGGCGGCGGGGGAGAAGATCCCGCGCAAGGGCGGCCCCGGCATCACCCGCTCCGACCTGCTGGTCATCAACAAGATCGACCTGGCCCCCCTGGTGGGCGCCAGCCTGGAGGTGATGGACAGCGACACCAAGCGCATGCGGGGCGACCGCCCCTACGTCTTCACCAACCTGAAGACGGCGCAGGGCCTGGACGTCGTCACCCGTTTCATCGAACGCGCCGGCGGCTTGGCCGCCTAATGGATAAGGGGCGGCTTGGCCGCCTGAGCTTCATAGACATCGAACAGGGAAACCCGACCATGATGCACCGCCGCCTGTTGATCGCCCTGAGCGCCGCCGCCGCTTTCGCCCCCGCCGTGGCGATGGCCCACCCCGGCATGCCCGGCCACACCCATGGCTTCACCGATGGCTTCGTCCACCCCTTCGGCGGGCTGGACCATCTGGCCGCCATGACGGCTGTGGGCTTGTGGGCTGGGCAGCAGGCCAAAGGGGGGCAGGGCAGCCGTGCCGTCTGGCTGTGGCCCCTGGCCTTCCTGGCGCTGCTGGTCGCCGGCGCCGTCGCCGGAGCCAACGGTTTGGCCCTGCCCGGCGTGGAATGGGGCATCGTCCTGTCGGTGGCCGCCCTGGGCTGGCTGACCGCCTTCGGCGCCCGCTTGCCCCTGGCCGCCGGCGCCGCCCTGATCGGCGCCTTCGCCCTCTGCCATGGCGCCGCCCATGGGGCGGAAATGCCGGCGGACGCCGATGGCCTGGCCTACGGCCTGGGCTTCGTCACCGCCTCCGCCACCTTGCACCTGGCCGGCGTCGCCCTGTCCCGCCTGGCGGAGCGTGCCGGCCTGCAACTGGCCCCGCGCTTGGCCGGCCTGGGCCTGGCCGCCATGGCGCCGCTGTTGCTGGCGGTGTGAGGGTCAGCAGGAGAGATAGACGAAGTAAAAGTGGCCACCGAAGTCCGTGTCCACACTATATCCGCACGTCAGCAAGGTCTGATTCGCCCGGCTTGTCCAGGCGTCGGAACGTCGCTCCGGCGGTAGGGCCACTTCATCGCTTTCATCGTAAACAACACCAAAAGAGGTGGTTAGCCAGTCGCCCCAAATGAACAACGCCAGCTTGGGCGCGCCAGTGGTAGACATGACCTTGATGCGTTCCAAATAGAGGGGGCGCAAGGCCTGGAAATGCAGGATCTCCCCCGTCAGGAATAGCGGCCGCGCCAATTCCTGGTGCCATACCAGGGTTGGGATGATGACAAAAGGCAGTAGCATAAGGGACAGTCCGCGACGCCAACGGCGTCGCCACAGCGCACTGGCGGCCTTGATACTGGCAATGGCGGCCGCAAGCGCCGCCATAAACATCAGCCCCATCAGGCTGAACAGGCACAGTAGGCTTAATTCAACCAACAGTGTCGCTATCAACACGGCGGCAATGGCAAGGCCCAGGGCCGTTAGGATGGGCCAGCGGACATAGCTGTCTTTCTCTTGGGGCCAAAAGGATAGATAGCGCATGGGGATGGCGCCCTGGGTGGGCTGGTTCTGGGCGGTACGGCAGGCGGAGACGATGTTTAACAGCCGAAATCCACCAAATAGAAGTGGTCCTCCAGCACGGCGTTAACGGTGTAGTTATAGGGACAGGACAGTTCCGTATGATCGGCACGCGCCTTCCAGGCAGCGGAGTGTCGGGCGCGCGGCAATGCCACCTCGTCGCTTTCATCGTAGACGACACCAGTTCCCCTCAATGAGCGGCCAACCCAATTGATGGTCATCAGTCGCGGTTCGCCGGTCTGCGGCAGAAGCCAGGTCCGCACGTCATAATCCGCACGGCGCACAGCGAAGTGCAGGCGGTCACCCAGAACCCGGGGCGCGTGGACGGCAACCGAGGGCCACAGCATGGCGAACAGCGCCGCCAGGGGCAGGATGGCGTAGGACCACGCACGGCGCGGCCGACCACGGCGACGGTTGCGCAGGGTGAGGTTGATGGCGGCTAAGCTGAGAACCAACCAAGCGGCGAACAGCGCCAACCGGATCAGGATCAGCCATTCAGATTTCGTCACCAGCAGTGCTTCCCCGAACAGCAGGGTCAGCAGCGTTCCGGCGATGAACAGGGCTGGCCACCAGACCGGTCGGTCTATGGTTCCGGCGTTCATGTCAACACCCCACGCCCACGGCATAGAAATGCCCGCCCAGCGCCGTGCGCACGCGATAGCCATAGGGGCAGGTGAGGTCGGTGTGCTCGACGCGGGCTTTCCAGGAGGCGGATTGCCGCTCGGGCGGCAGGGTGACCTCATCGCTCTCGTCATAGACCAGGCTGGTCGAGGCGACGATGAAGCCGCCCCAGCCCCAGACCAACAGCTTGGGCTCGCCGGTGTCCGGCTGGGCGCGGACCTGGGCCAGGTAGGAGGGGCGTCCCTTGGCGAAGTGCAGACGGTCTCCCAGGGACTGCGCGCCGCCCATGACCAGGCCGGGTTGCACCACCGTCACCAGGAAGGCCATAGGCAGCAGCGCCAGGGATAGGGCGCGCCGAGGCCGTCCGTCACGGCGGGCCCGCACCGCCCGGCTTCCCGCCACCATCGCCACACCACACCAAAGGGCGAGGAGCGCCAGAAGCGCCAAGGCGTCGAACGGCGGTTCCCATTCCAGCGCCGTGTCGACCAGCACCAGGCCGGCGAAGAGGACGGCGGCGGCCGGGACGGGCCAAATAGCAGGACGGTCGGGGATGAGGGCGGCGATGGCCATGAGGCAACTCGGGTAGGGCGATGAGGTTGCCTTACCCTAGCCGTGACGCCTTACCACCGGGTCCGCATTTGCCCAGCAGGAACGGGCACTTATCGTGCAGGGTTTGTGCAGGCGGACGTCAGGGCGGGGTCTGCGGCGGGACCCGCGCCAGTTCCAGGATGGGCGTGTCCTTGACCAAATAGGGGCGCAGGTCATTCCACGGGATGGTCACGGCCGGTTCGCCGGCGGAATAGGGTGCCACCTCATAGGTTGCGAAGGCCACGCTCAGGCCGTCGCTGTCGAACCACCAATGGGTAGGCTGGGCCACCATTGGCTCCAGATCCGCCGCGGTGCCGGTGAACACTTTATTGTCTGGGCCAATGATCCCCTGTTCCACCAGCCCGTCGTAGCAGCGCTTGGCCAGGAAGGCCCGCCATGGCTTGGCCGGGACGAAGACGTGGTCCGCCGTCAACTCCTTGCCCTCCTGGGCCAGGAAAAAGCGATTGGCGCTGTCGCTCGTGCCATGGGCGGCGCCGTGGCCGTAATCCCAGGTGTCGATCTGGATTTCGGCCACATGGTCGGTGTAGGCGATCAGGCGGTAGGTGTTGACGATCTCCTCAGTCGGCTCCGCCAGGCGGCCCGGCTTGGCCGCTTGTGTTTCGATGGTGGGGAATTTGGCCAGGGTGCGGATATAGGCGTTCACCTGTTTGTCCTGCGGCCGCGTGCCTGCCACCTGATCCATGGTGAATTCCATCGTGCCGGTATCGTCGGCCCCGTCGGTTCCGGCCTCGGTGGCGACGTCGAAGCGCTGCACCTGATAGACGGTCGCGGTGCCCACAGTGCGTAGCGACTGGGGCAGGCTGCCCAGTCGCTCTTTGTACTTGTCACCCAGGCAGCTCGAAACGCCGCCCGGGGGCGCGCCTTTCACTGGTTTGCAATATCGGTGGACGTAAACCAGCCAGTTGCGCTGGTTCTGTACCAGTTCTGGCCTGATGTCGGCCGGGGCCGCCGCCAAGGTCTGGCGATAGACGGCGGCCAGCTTTTCGTCCGCCGCCGACAGGGACAGGTCGGCGCAGATCGCCTTTTCCACCGTCGTTTCCGCTTTGGCGCAGTCGAAACTGGCGGCGTTGGCTTGGTCGCTGAGAAGAAGCAGGCCGGCGGCGCAAACAAGGGCACGGGAAAAGCGCACTGGAAAACGTCCTTCGCTTAAGGGTCGGTCGGCAAGTGAAGTAAGTCGCCAACCCTTCGCCACAACACCTCTCGTGTCGCCGGATCCACGGTTATGGCCTGCCGCTCCACTGTCGCGCGCAAGGTTGGTCCGATGCGCTCCGCCGACATGGGCGTGTAACCGTGGCGGCGGAACCAGGGACCATTCCAAGGTGGGGCCTTGAAGGTCGTCAGTGTCAGCGCCCCCAACCCCAAGGCCCGCGCGTCGGCCAGGGCCTGGCCCAGCAGGGCGGCCCCGATGCCCTGGCCGGCGGCTTCGGGCGCCACCGAAATATTGGCGATGTAAAGCTGATCGTCTTGCGGCTGCAGCAGGATGAAGCCGACGGTTCGTCCCGCATGGTCGGCCACCCACACCGTGCCGGTCGCCAGCCGTTCCAGCGCGATGGGCGGACGGTCGGCGATGAAGGCCAGCGCCGGCCAATCGCGGTAGCGGCCGCGCGCCGCCTTTTCCAGCGCTTGCAGGGCGGGCATCTCATCGGCTTGGGGCGCGTGCAGCGTCACGCTCACGGTTCAGGGTGCCCGCTGTGCGCCGCCACCCAGTCGGTGATCAGGTCCAGGGCCATGGGGGCGATGGTCTGGGGGATGCGGGCGTATTCGGTGGGGGCGCCGGTGTCGGCGGTCTGGAACATGTGGTTCAGGCCGGGCACCTCACGGACTTCGGCCTGGGGGTCGCTGGCCAAGGCGGCGCGCAGGGCGGGCAGGTTCTCCGCCGCTGACACCTGCAGGTCCTTGGACCCGACCAGGGCCAGGACCGGCAGGCGCAGGGTGCGCAGGGTGGGGGCGGGGTCATAGGTCAGGAACCAGCGGTACCACGGCTTGGTGACCGCCTCGATCAATGCCTCGGAGGTGGCGACGTGGTTGTCGCCGCCGATGATGCCGCCCTGCAGCAGGATGCGCAGGCGGGCGCGGGCACGCTCCGCGTCCGTTTCCTGCTTAACGATGGCGTATTCGCGGCGGTCCATGTCCACCAGGCGCTCCGCCCCGCTGGGGCCGACGCCGGTGGCGCCGGCGATCAGGCGCTTCTGGGTCAGCAGGATGTGTTCCCCATCCACGCCCGGCCCCGCCATCAGCACCAGCCAGGCGATGGCCGGGTCGCGGTCGGCCACCATGGGGGCGATCAGGCCGCCCTCGCTGTGGCCGATCAGGCCGATGCGCGCCGGGTCGATGTCGGCGCGGGTGCGGAGATAGGCGACACCAGCGGCGGCGTCGGTGGCGAAGTCGGGCGTGGTGGCGGCATCGAAATCGCCGGTGGAGCGGCCCACGCCCCGGTCGTCCACCCGCAGCACGGCGATACCGCGCCGGGCCAGCGCGTCGGCCAGCACCAGGAAAGGTTTGTGCCCATCTATGGTCTCGTCCCGGTCCTGCGGTCCCGACCCGGTGATCAGCAGGGCCGCCGGAAAGGGCCCCTTGCCCAGGGGCAGGGTGAGCGTGCCGGCCAGCCGTACCCCGGGGGCGCGGGGGTTGTCGTACGCGACGTCGACCGCGCGATAGGGGAAGGGCGGGCGGGGTGTCTGTGGCCGCGCCTGCTCCGCCCATAACTGCGCCGTGGTCACCCGGGCCAGGGTCAGGGGCCGCGCCTGTCCCGCCTGGGTCCAGGTGCCGCGCAGGCTCTGCCCGTCCGCCGTCAGGGCGCCGGTGTAGCCGCCCAGGATGCTGGGAATGGTGAAGCTCACCTGGTCGCCGTCGCTGGTCACGCTGGGGATGGGCACGCCGGTGACTTGCTGGTCGACGCTGTCCAGCGTCGCCGACAGGGAGGTGGAGCCCTGGCCCACGCCCTGGCCGGCGGCGGCCACATGGAACACCAGGCGCAACCGGGTCGCCCCGGTGTCCAGCGTGCCCTGCCAATCCCCGGTGAGGAGCGCCGGGGGCGTCGGCCTGCCGGTTTGGGGGAGGGTGGGGCCGTCCGGGTGGGCCTGCGGGGTCCCGACCCAGAGGGCGCCAACGCCCACGGCCATCCACAGCGCCATCATCTGGAACACCGCCCGCCGCCGCACTCTTGCCAGCTCCTTCATCCATCCGGCATCCAAGCGTGGCGTCGGCGGCGGCATCTGTCCAGGGGGCAAGAGGTCAAGGCGCGCCCCTCTGGTCCAAGGCGGCCGGCGTCAGGCCTGGAGCCGGAACTGCTCGATCCGGGTCTGGGTATCGCCCACCAAAGTGGCGATTCCGGTGGATAGCGAGGCGGATCGCTGCGCCAGCGATTTGACCTCCCCCGCCACGACGGCGAAGCCCTTGCCAGCGTCACCCGCCCGGGCGGCCTCGATGGTCGCGTTCAGCGCCAGCAGGTTGGTTTGGCCTGACACGCCGGAGATGGACTGCGCGATCTGGCTGATCTGCGTCAGGACATTTTCCATCATGGCCTCGGTTTCCTGGGCGGCCCGGCGGCGGGAGGTGACGTCCGTGGCGTACATGACGGTGCGCCGCAACCGGCCGGTCACATCCCGCAGGGGCTGCACCGTGGTGGTGAGGTGGATGTCGCCGCCGCCGACCGTCAGGGTTATATCCGGGCTTACCGCCGCGCCGGCCTGCAGGCGCTGACGTTCATCGCTGGAAAAAATAGTATCGTAGCGCAGATAGTCGGCCGCCTGCCCCATGTCAGCGACGCCCAGCAGCGCCAGCGCCCGGGCATTGAGGTGCGCCAGGCGCTTGTCCCCGTCCCATTCGATGACGACGGTCGATTGCTCGATAGCATCGATCCGGCTACTGGATTCTAGTGCCTGTAGCTTGGTGGCATTGATGTTGGCCTGGACGGAGACGAAGCGCTCCAGCATGCCGGTCTTGGACAGGATGGGATTGATGGACAGGGAGATCCAATGCGGCTCTCCCGCCTTGGTATAGTTCAGGATCTCCTCATAGAACGGCTCGCGGCGGGTCAGCTTCTCCCGGATGCGGGCCACCGTCGCCGGGTCGGTGTGCGGGCCTTGCAGAACATGGCCCGGCTTCTTGCCCTTCACCTCGTCCAGGGTGTAGCCGCTCATGCGGGTGAAGCCGGGGTTGACGTACTCGATCAGCCCATCGGCGCCGGTGATCAGCACGCTGTTGTCGGTGCCGTCGGCAACCAGCGACAGGATGTTGAACTGTTCCTGCTTACGGATCTCGTTAGTGATGTCGGTCGCGTACTTCACCACCTTCAGCGGCTTCCCGGTCAGGTCCAGGATGGGGTTGTAGCTGGCCTCGATCCAGACCTCGCGGCCGCCCTTGCCGATGCGCTTGAACCGACCGAATTGATATTCGCCCTTGGCCAGCTGCGCCCAGAATTCCCGGTAATCGGCGCTTTTGCGGTATTCCGGTTCAACGAACAGCTCATGCCGCTTCCCTTTGATGTCGGCCAGGGTATAGCCCATGACCGTCAGGAAATTGTCGTTGGCGTCCAGGATGGTGCTATCCAGCGCGAACTCGATGACAGCCATGGCCTTGCCGATGGCCCGCACCTGGCCCTCGCTGTCGGCGGCGCGCAGCGTGCGTTCTGTCACATCGGTCGCGTACTTGACCACCTTCACCGGCTTGCCGCTGGGATCCAGGATGGGGTTGTAACTGGCCTCGATCCAGACTTCACGCCCGTCTTTGCCCAGGCGCTTGAACTGCCCGGCCTGATAGGTGCCCCTGGCCAGCTCCTCCCAGAAGCTCTTGTACGCGGGACTGTCGCGGTAGGCGGCATCGACGAACAGGCTGTGATGCCGTCCCTGGATGTCGGCCAGAGTATAGCCCATGACCGCCAGGAAATTGTCGTTGGCGTCCAGGATGGTGCCGTCCAGGGCGAATTCGATGACCGCCTGAGATTTATGGATGGCGGCGATCTGACCGGCCAAGTCGATGGCTTTCCGCTTCTCATCGGTGATGTCGGCGGCGATCTTCAGCACCTTCACCACCCGGCCGCCCAGGCCGCGGATCGGGTTGTAGGTCGCCTGGAACCAGACCTCGCGGCCATCCTTGCCCATCCGCTTGAACTCGGCCTGCTTGAACATCCCTTGTGCCAGGTCGCGCCAGAACGTCCGATAGGCGGCGCCATCCCGCTCCTGCGCGTCCACGAACAGGCTGTGATGCCGGCCGCGGATGTCGGCCAGGCTGTAGCCGGTGGCCCGCAGGAAATTTTGATTGGCCGTCAGGATTTTTCCATCCAACCCAAACTCGATCATGGCCTGCGACTGGTCCAGGGCCTTCAGCACGGGATCGGTGATGAACGGAAGCCAAGGCATAATGAACGCTCCTGAAGTCGTCTGGTGATGACGGGGAAGCCAAGTATTGGACTTGGGTCCCGGCCACCATGACCACATTGTGCTTAATGAATTGTTTGGCCTGACCCTCAGTATAGTGTTCTGGTGTTGCGGGCCCGCTTCCGTGAATCAGCGGTGGCGCCGGCCGGCGTCGCCCCCTACCATCGGCCGCTGGCGGAAAGGCGACAGGCAGGCCCATGATCGACAAGTTGGAATTCTTCATCGCGCTGGCCCGGGAACAGCATTTCGGCCGCGCGGCGGAGGCCTGCGGCGTTACGCAGCCGACCCTGTCGGCGGGCCTGAAGCAGCTGGAAGATCAATTGGGCGTGCTGCTGGTTAACCGTGGCGCCCGCTATCTGGGCCTGACGCAGGAGGGGGAGCGGGTGCTGGACTGGGCCCGCCGCATCGTGGGCGATGCTCGCGCCATGCGGCAGGAGGTGCGGACCTTGCGCCATGGCCTCAGCGGGCATCTGCGCATCGCCGTCATCCCCACCGCCTTGGCCATGGTACCCATCCTGACCACGCCCTACCGGGAGCGGCATCCGGGCGTGCGCTTCACCGTGCTGTCGCGCACCTCGGTGGAGATTCTGCACCTGCTGGAAGGGCTGCAGATCGACGCCGGCCTGACCTATCTGGATAATGAGCCGCTTGGCCGGGTGCGCACAGTCCCGTTGTACCGGGAGCAGTACCGCCTGCTGATCTCCCGCGATGGTCCGCTGGGGGATCGCGCCCAGGTCAGCTGGGCGGAGGTGGGGGAGATACCCCTGTGCCTGCTGACGCCGGACATGCAGAACCGGCGCATCATCGACCGGCTGCTGGCCATCGCCGGCGTGACCTCGGCCCCCACCCTGGAATCCAATTCCATGATCGTGCTGTTCTCGCACGTGCGCACCGGCAAATGGGCCAGCGTGATGCCGGAGGTGCTGACGACCGCGTTCAGCTTTCCAGAGGAAATCCGGGCCATCCCCATCGTCGAGCCGGCCGCCGTGCATGACATCGGCCTGGTGGTGCCTTACCGCGACCCCATGACCCCCCTGACCGCCGCCCTGGTGGCGGAGGCGAAGAAGGTGTCGCGCACCTTTGGCGAACCGATGGCGCCATAAGCGAACACCCCCGGTAGCGGGGGCCACCGGGGGTGTTCTCATCCCATAGGATGAGGCGGGCTCAGTTCGACGCCACCAGCTTCTGCCGCACATCGGCCAGCAGGGCGCGGGCC
Source organism: Nitrospirillum karajorum (assembly GCF_036348415.1). Taxonomy (NCBI): domain Bacteria; kingdom Pseudomonadati; phylum Pseudomonadota; class Alphaproteobacteria; order Rhodospirillales; family Azospirillaceae; genus Nitrospirillum; species Nitrospirillum karajorum. The sequence continues at coordinate 922,492 of NZ_JAZBQB010000002.1, read as the reverse complement.
TCGGCCCGGCGGCCGGCGTCCCAAACCGGCTGGGTCACCGACACCGGCGCCTCAAGGGCGTGGGCCAGCACCTTGGCCGACCGCTCGTACTCGCCCTGCTGCGACAGGAACTCGCCGTAGAAGTAGTTGGATTCCAGCCCGTTGGGGCTGATGGCGATGCCGCGCTCCAGGTACTTGCGCGCCTTGCTGTCGCTGCCGAAGCCGATGGGGAAGCCCGGCATCAGATAGTAAAGCGAGCCCAGGTTCACGGCGGCGGCGCCGTCCAGGGCGGTGGGGTCGATCTTGTCGGCCTGCTCGAACAGGTCGCGCGCCTTGCGCACCAGCTCCAGCGAGCCGGCGTTCTGCTCATAGCCGGCGATGCTGCCCAGGATCAGGCCGCTGGCGATCATCGGCTCCGCCCGGCCCGGATACCGGGTCTGCAGGTCGGTGGCGCGGACCAGCAGGTCCCGCATCTTCTGCGCCTGCGCCTTGTCGTCCTGCATCTGGTACTTGATGACCGACCAGTCGCGCAGCAACTGCGTCACGTCCTGCGCCACGGCCGGGTTGGCGGGAAGGCTGGCCGATGCCGCCGCCGTCACCGCCGCCGGGCTGTCGACCGAGGCGGCCCGCACCGCGATCGGCGCGGTCAACATCAGGCTCAGCACTGTCGAAGTCGCAATGAAAATACGCGCACGCATGATCCACGTCCCAAAAGACGGGCGTCCTAACTCGGGCGTCCTAAAGGGTTGCAAAGGGGGCCGCGGAGCTGTCGGTGACAGCCGGGCGGCACGATAGAAGTTTTCTATCGCAACATGGAACGGCTTCCTTGATTACGTTCCGGCAATAGCCAACTTCTTACGACAGGGAGAATGCCGGATAAGTGAGGCCACGGCTGTGATGTCTGCCACAACAACGACCCCTTGGGACCCTGAGAAAGCTGCGGAAGTCATTGCCGCACACCAAGATCTAGAAGGGCCTGCTTTGCCAATACTGCATGCCTTGCAGGAAACCTTCGGCCACGTACCACAACAAGCGGTACCCCTGTTGGCGGAGGCGCTGAACCTCTCCCGCGCGGATGTCCATGGAATCGTGAGCTTTTATCATGATTTCCGCGATGCGCCGGCCGGCCGGCATGTCATGAAGCTCTGCCGGGCGGAGGCGTGCCAGTCCATGGGGGGCCATGCATTGGCGGAAAGGCTGCTGCACCGACTGGGGCTGGATTGGGGCGGCACGACGGGTGACGGACAATTAACCATTGAGCCCGTCTATTGTCTGGGCCTGTGCGCCTGTGCCCCGGCGGCGCTGATCGACGGCCGCCCGCTGGGCCGTCTGGACCAGGAGCGGCTGGATGCCGCCGTGAACGAGGCCCGCAACGATTGGTCACGCCCATGAACGCCGTTCCCCCCATACCCGCCGCTTCCACTCCCTCTGGCATCCGCATCTTCGTCCCCCGCGACGTCGCGGCCCTGGCGGTCGGCGCCGATGAGGTCGCCGGCGCCATCACGGCCCAAGCCGCCGCATTAGGCGCCGCCGTCACCATCGTGCGCACCGGATCGCGCGGCCTGTTCTGGCTGGAACCGATGGTCGAGGTGGAAACGGCCGAGGGTCGTATCGCCTATGGCCCGGTTCAGGCCCGTGATGTCCCCGCGCTGTTCGCCGCCGGCTGGTTGGCCGGGGGAAGCCACCCGCTGCGCATCGCCCGCCCCGAGGACCATCCCTTCCTGGTGCGCCAGACGCGCCTAACCTTCGCCCGCTGCGGCATCGTTGATCCCCTATCGGTGGACGATTACAAGGCCGCCGGCGGCTATCGCGGTCTGGCCAAGGCCATCGAGATCGGCGGCGCGGCGACGGTGGAGGCGGTGACCAAATCCGGCCTGCGCGGTCGCGGCGGCGCCGGTTTCCCCACCGGCATCAAGTGGAAGACGGTGCGCGATGCCGTCTCTGACCAGAAGTACATCGTCTGCAACGCTGATGAGGGCGACAGCGGCACCTTCGCCGACCGCATGATCCTGGAAGGCGACCCCTTCTGCCTGATCGAGGGCATGACCATCGCCGGCTTGGCGGTCGGCGCCACGCGAGGCTACATCTATTCCCGTTCCGAATATCCGCACGCCAACGCCACCATGCGGGCGGCGCTGGACATCGCGCGGGCGGCCGGGCTGCTGGGCCGCAACATCCTGGGCTCTGACCTGGAGTTCCACCTGGAACTGCGGGTGGGCGCCGGCGCCTATGTCTGTGGCGAGGAGACGGCGCTGCTGGAAAGCCTGGAGGGCAAGCGCGGCGTGGTGCGGGCCAAGCCGCCCCTGCCGGCGCTGAAGGGCCTGTTCGGCCGTCCCACCGTGGTCAACAACCTGCTGTCGCTGGCGACCATCCCCGTCATCCTGGATTTGGGCGCGCAGTATTACGCCGACTTCGGCATGGGCCGCTCGCGCGGCACCATGCCCATCCAACTGGCTGGCAATGTCCTGCATGGCGGCCTGTTCGAGACGGCCTTTGGCATGACCCTGGGTGAGATCGTGATGGAGGTGGGCGGCGGCACCGCCAGCCGCCGGCCGGTGCGGGCGGTGCAGGCCGGCGGACCCCTGGGCGCCTATCTGCCGCCCAGCCAGTTCGACACGCCCTATGACTATGAGGCCTTCGCCGCGCGAGACGCGCTCATCGGCCATGGCGGCCTGGTGGTGTTCGACGACACGGTGGACATGGCCCATATGGCCCGCTTCGCCATGGAGTTCTGCGCCGAGGAATCCTGCGGCAAGTGCACGCCCTGCCGCATCGGTTCCACGCGCGGGGCGGAGGTGGTGGACCGTATTCTGGCCGGCCGGGACGTGGCGGCCAACATCGAGCTGCTGGAAGACTTGTGCAACACCATGAAGTTCGGATCGCTGTGCGCCCTGGGGGGCTTCACCCCCTATCCGGTGCTGAGCGCCATCCGCCATTTCCCCGAAGATTTCCACCGCGGGCGCCTGCCCGCCGCGGCTGAATGAAGGAGAGTCCGGCCATGGGCTTGGTTCCTGAGATCGACTACGGCACCCCGCATCCCCGGGGCCTCAAGGGCGACACCGACGCCAAGATGGTCACCCTGACCATCGACGGCGAGACGGTGACGGTGGCGGAGGGCACCTCCATCATGCGCGCCGCCATGGACAGCGGCGTCACCATCCCCAAGCTGTGCGCCACCGACATGCTGGACGCCTTCGGCTCCTGCCGGCTGTGCCTGGTGGAAATCCAGGGCCGGCCCGGCACGCCGGCCTCCTGCACCACGCCGGTGGCCCCGGGCATGGTGGTGTCGACCCAGACCGAACGGCTGAAGCGCCTGCGCAAGGGGGTGATGGAGCTTTACATCTCCGACCATCCGCTGGACTGCCTGACCTGCGCCGCCAACGGCGACTGCGAGCTACAGGACATGGCCGGCGCCGTGGGCCTGCGCGAGGTCCGCTATGGCATGGAGGGGGCCAACCACCTGGGCCAGGCCAAGGACACATCCAACCCCTATTTCACCTTCGACCCGTCGAAGTGCATCGTCTGCTCCCGCTGCGTGCGGGCTTGCCAGGAGGTGCAGGGCACCTTCGCGCTGACCATCCAGGACCGGGGCTTCGCCAGCAAGGTTTCGGCCGGCATGGATGAGGACTTCATGGACAGCGAGTGCGTCAGCTGTGGCGCCTGCGTCCAGGCCTGCCCCACCGCCACGCTGATGGAAAAGTCGGTCATCGAGATCGGCCAGCCGGAGCATTCCGTCGTCACCACCTGCGCCTACTGCGGTGTGGGCTGCACCTTCAAGGCGGAGATGCGCGGGACCGAGCTGGTGCGCATGGTCCCTTATAAGAATGGCGAGGCCAACCGGGGCCATTCCTGCGTGAAGGGCCGCTTCGCCTGGGGCTATGCCACCCACCGCGAACGCATCCTGAAGCCCATGATCCGGGCCAAGATCACCGACCCGTGGCGCGAGGTGTCGTGGGAGGAGGCGATCAGCCATACCGCCAGCGAATTCAAGCGCATCCAGGCCAAGTACGGCCGCGGCTCTGTCGGCGGCATCACCTCCTCGCGCTGCACCAACGAGGAAACCTACCTGGTGCAGAAGCTGGTGCGCGCCGGTTTCGGCAACAACAACGTCGACACCTGCGCTCGCGTCTGCCACTCCCCCACCGGCTATGGCCTAGGCACGGCCTACGGCACCTCCGCCGGGACCCAGGACTTCGACAGCGTCGAGGATACCGACGTCGTCATGGTCATCGGCGCCAACCCCACCGATGGCCACCCGGTGTTCGGCTCCCGCCTGAAGAAGCGGCTGCGCGAGGGCGCCAAGCTCATCGTCGTGGACCCGCGCCGCATCGACATCGTCAGGACGGCGCATGTCGAGGCGGCCCACCACCTGCCGCTGCTGCCCGGCACCAACGTCGCCGTGGTTACGGCCATGGCCCATGTCATCGTCACCGAGGGTCTGGTGAACGAGGCCTTCGTGCGCGAGCGCTGCGATTGGGACGAGTTCCAGGACTGGGCGGCCTTCGTCGCCGAGGAGCGGAATAGCCCCGAGGCCATCGCCGAGTATACCGGCGTGCCGGCGGCGGAGCTGCGGGCGGCCGCCCGCCTCTATGCCACCGGCGGCAACGCCGCCATCTACTACGGCCTGGGCGTGACGGAACACAGCCAGGGCTCCACCACCGTCATGGCCATTGCCAACCTGGCCATGGCCACCGGCAATCTGGGCCGGCGTGGCGTGGGCGTGAATCCGCTGCGCGGCCAGAACAACGTCCAGGGCAGCTGCGACATGGGGTCTTTCCCTCATGAGCTGCCAGGCTATCGCCATGTCCATGACGACGCCACCCGCGCCATATTCGAGGACATGTGGGGCGTGACCCTGGAGAGGGAGCCGGGCCTGCGCATCCCCAACATGCTGGACGCGGCGGTCGAGGGCACCTTCAAAGGCCTGTACGTCCAGGGCGAGGACATCGTGCAGTCCGACCCCGACACGCACCATGTCACTCATGGCCTTGAATCCATGGAATGCGTGGTGGTGCAGGACCTGTTCCTGAACGAGACGGCGAACTACGCCCACGTCTTCCTGCCGGGTTCCACCTTCCTGGAAAAGGACGGCACCTTCACCAACGCGGAACGGCGCATCAACCGTGTGCGCCGGGTCATGCCGCCGCGCAACGGCTACGCCGACTGGGAGATCACCCAGTTGCTGTCCAACGCCCTGGGCTATCCCATGACCTACGGCCACCCGGCGGAGATCATGGCGGAGATCGCGGCCACCACGCCGGGCTTCCGCAACGTGACGTACCAAATGCTGGATGAACGCGGCTCCGTCCAGTGGCCCTGCAATGACGAGGCGCCGGACGGCACCCCCATCATGCACATCAACGGCTTCGCCCGCGGCAAGGGCAAATTCGTCCTGACGGAATACATCCCCACGGATGAACGCACGGGCGCCCGCTTCCCCCTGCTGCTGACCACCGGCCGCATCCTCAGCCAGTACAATGTCGGCGCCCAGACCCGGCGGACCGCCAACAGCGAATGGCATAAGGAGGACAGGCTGGAGATCCACCCGCATGACGCGGAGAACCGTGGCGTGCGCGACGGCGACTGGGTAAAGCTGCAAAGCCGGGCGGGCGAGACCACCCTGCGCGCCCTGATCACCGACCGGGTGTCGCCCGGTGTGGTCTACACCACCTTCCACCACCCCATGACCCAGGCCAACGTGATCACCACCGACTATTCCGACTGGGCCACCAACTGCCCCGAATACAAGGTGACGGCGGTGCAGGTCAGCCCTAGCAACGGCCCGTCCGACTGGCAGGAGAGGTACAAGACCCACAGCGACCTCAGTCGCCGCATCGTCGGCACGGATGCCGCCGAATGACGGACCGCGTGACGCCGCTTCCTCAATCCCCGCCGCCCGGGGCCTTGCCTGATGCCAGCCGCCCGGCGACCCGTGTCGCCTGGCGGGATGGCATCCCGGTGGAGGGGGGGCGCGTGGTGGCGGAGGAAACGGCGGTCGCCATCAGCTATGACAGCGCCGCTTACGCCGTGCTGATGGCGACACCGCGCGACCTGGAGGACTTCGCCCTGGGGTTCAGCGTGACCGAGGGTATCATCGCCAGCCGCGATGACATCGCGGACTTGGATCTGGTCGTGGTGCCTGAGGGCGTGAACGTCCGCCTGTGGCTGGCCAAGACGCCGGGGGACGCGCTGGAGCGCCGCCGCCGCCGCTTGGCCGGACCCATGGGCTGTGGCCTGTGCGGTCTGGAAAGCCTAGCGGAGGCGACACGGGCCCTGCCGGTGGTGCCGCCAGGCTTCACCGTCGATGCTGATCAGGTCGCCGCCGCGCGCGATGACCTGGCCAACCACCAGCCGCTATTCGAGGAAACGCGCGCCGTTCATGCCGCCGGCTTCTGGCTGGCGGGGCGGGCTGGACAGCCGGGCCGCATAGTGGCGGTGCGTGAGGACGTGGGCCGCCACAACGCGCTGGACAAGCTGGCCGGCGCCCTGATCCGGGGCGGGGTGGACGCCACCGCCGGCATGGTTGTGATGAGCAGCCGGGTGTCCGTGGAACTGGTGCAGAAGGCCGCGGCCATGGGCGTGCCCGTGCTGGTGGCCGTCTCCGCCCCCTCCGCCCTCGCCATCCGCACGGCGGAGGCCGCGGGCATCACCCTGGTGGCGGTGGCGCGGCGCGACGGGTTCGAGGTGTTCACCCATCCCGGCCGGATCGTACCGGCCAGGAATGATGACAGCGTTCAGCAAGGGAAAGCACGGCATGTCGCCTGACAAGCTGGTCTACATGGCCAACCAAATCGGCAAGTTCTTCACCAGCCAGCCGGGCGACCAGGCCGCCGCCGGCATCGCCAACCACATCACCAAGTTCTGGGAGCCGCGCATGCGTCAGGCGATCCAGACCCATGTCGCCCAAGGTGGCGCCGGACTGGACCCCGATGTGCTGAAGGCGGTGAAAGTTTACCTAAGGTAAATTAACCGGAAATCGTGTAATACCCGCCACGGCAGGTGGCGGTTGGCGCTCCGCAAGGGCGGCCGTCTTTTTTGTCGGCTGAACAAAGCGGGTAACGCCCAATGGATACGGTGACCTTGGTCCCCCCGACAGGGGGGGCTTCCGGCTCGATTCTGGATCGGGACCGGATCGTCGCGAAGGCGGGATTCAATCGGTGGCTGGTGCCGCCGGCGGCGCTCGCCGTGCATTTGTGTATCGGCATGGCCTATGGCTTCAGCGTGTTCTGGCTGCCGTTGTCCAAGGCGTTGACGGGCACGGGTGAGGCGGCGTGCAAGGATATTTCCCTGCTGGCGGCCTTGACCACCACCACCTGCAACTGGCGGGTGGCCGATATCCAGATTATGTACACCCTGTTCTTCGTCGTCCTGGGCTCGGCGGCCGCGCTGTGGGGCGGTTGGCTGGAACGGGCCGGCCCGCGGCGCGCGGGCGTCGTCGCCACCTTCTGCTGGTGCGGTGGCATGGTGGTCTCGGCGGTGGGCATCCTGATCCACCAGCTCTGGCTGGTGTGGCTGGGCGGTATCGTCGGGGGCGTGGGTCTGGGCTTGGGCTATATTTCGCCCGTTTCCACCCTCATCAAATGGTTTCCCGATCGGCGCGGCATGGCCACGGGCATGGCCATCATGGGTTTCGGCGGCGGTGCCATGATCGGCTCGCCCCTGGCCAACATCCTGATCAATCACTTCAAGGGCCCGCAGGGGCCGGGCGTGTGGCAGACCTTCCTGGTCATGGCCGCGATCTACTTCGTCTTCATGCTGGCCGGCTCCTTCGGCTACCGTATTCCGCCGGCGGGTTGGCTGCCTGATGGCTGGACACCGCCCGCGGCGGCGCGGCGGGCCATGATCACCCACCGCCACGTCCACTTGGGCGACGCGCACAAGACGCCGCAGTTCTGGCTGATCTGGGCCGTGTTGTGCCTGAACGTCAGTGCCGGCATCGGTGTCATCGGCATGGCCTCGCCCATGTTGCAGGAAATCTTCGCGGGTACCCTCATAGGCCATCCCGGACTGGGCTTCGACCAATTGGACCCCAGCCAAAAAACGGCCATCGCCACCATCGGCGCTGCCTTCGCCGGCCTGATCTCCCTGTTCAACATCGGCGGCCGCTTCTTCTGGGCCTCCCTGTCGGACAGGATGGGGCGCAAGGTGACCTACTGTGTCTTCTTCGTCCTGGGCCTGCTGCTGTACGCGGCGGCCCCCAGCCTGGCCCGCGCCGGCAGCGTCGCCCTGTTCGTGCTGGCCGTCGGCGTCATCCTGTCCATGTACGGCGGCGGCTTCGCCACGGTGCCGGCCTATCTGGCGGATATCTTCGGCACCCAGTTCGTCGGCGCCATCCATGGCCGGCTGCTGACGGCCTGGTCGGTGGCGGGCATCGCCGGACCGTCGGTCGTGGGCTACATCCGTGAGGCGGAATTGGCGCTGAAGGTGCCGAAGGATCACGTCTACGACGTCACCTTCTATGTCCTGGCCGTGTTCCTGGTGCTGGGGCTGCTGTGCAACCTGGCCATCAAGCAGTTGGCGGCAAAGTGGTTCATGAGCGACACCGACGTCGCCGCCTTGCAGGCGAAGACCGCCAGTGCCACGGCGGTCGGCGGTTCCTTCGGTATTGGCCGGGGGGGCGTGGACGGCCCGGCCATCCTGGCCTGGCTGGCGGTGGGCCTGCCCATTCTATGGGTCGTGTGGACCACCCTGCAGAAGGCGGCGCCGCTGTTCAATTGAACGCGGTCTAACGACAAGGGGCGCGCCTGACATTCAGGCGCGCCCCAAATCGTTCTTAAACTTCTTCCCTTTTCCTAGGACGCGACGGCGTCCACCGGAGCTTTCCGGGGAGCGTTAGCGGACTGGAAAGCGAGGACGGCAAGGGCCCGCAAGGGCAAAGCAAACTTCCGCCCGCAGGGCATCCTAAAAACTACTGCGCCGTCCAACCGCCATCCATGGGCAGCGGCACGCCCGTCATCTGGGCGGCGGCGTCGGTGCAGAGGAAGGCGGCCAGTTCGCCCAATTCTTCCGGCGTCGTGAACTTCTTGGACGGTTGCTTTTCCGACAGCAGCTTCAGCTCGGCGTCCTTTTCGCTGATGCCGTCCTTGGCCGCCATGTCCTTGATCTGCTTTTCCACCAGCGGGGTCAGCACCCAGCCGGGGCAGATGGCGTTGGCGGTGATGTTGATCTCCGCCGTTTCCAAGGCGGCCACCTTGGTCAGGCCGACCACGCCGTGCTTGGCTGCGACATAGGCGGACTTGAACGGGCTTGCCACCAAGCCATGGGCGGACGCGATGTTGATCAACCGGCCCCAGCCCTGCTTCTTCATGTGGGGCAGGGCATAGTGCATGCCCCAGAACACGCCGGACAGATTGATGGCGATGATCGCGTTCCACTTTTCCTCGGGGAAGTCCTCGATGGCCGCCGTGTACTGGATGCCGGCGTTGCTCACCAGGATGTCGATGGACCCGAAGGACTCCACCGTGGTGTCGATCATTTCCTTGATGGCGGACGGCTTGGAGATGTCGGCCGCGTTGTAAAGGGCGCGGATGCCGAACTCGCTTTCCAGGCCGCTGCGGATCTTTTCGATCTCCGCCGCGTCGCCGAAGCCGTTCAGCATGATGTTGGCGCCTTTCGAGGCCAGGACGCGGGCGATGCCCAGGCCGATCCCACTGGTGGAACCGGTGACGACGGCGGATTTACCCTTCAGCATGACTACCCCTATATGTTGAGGACGTGCGTGTGAATATCGTTACCGTTGGCATCACGCGGCCGGTGGCGATGGCCGCCCCATACCCCTGATGGCGCCTTTGATATAAGGCCATGTGTGCGCCGCCGAAAGCCCCGCCCATGGCCTAAACCGTTGTCATAGGCCGATTGCCATCTGAATCGACAAACTGCGGCGGCCGGATACCTCGTGCCGCCGGGCCCAGCCGGGGGCTGACGCGCACGAACGATTGCCTGGTCATCACATAACTGTCACCGTCTACGGATATTACTGATGGACACACTCTTTATTGCGGCCTGAAGGTCCGATCCCTCCTTGATCTTGATGCCTGAAGAGAGTCAGGCCGGCATTCCCCGGCAGGGCAAACAGGGACAGCCGGCGTCGGCGCCTGTGGCGGCCCCTGCCGTCACCCCACCCGCGCCGGCAGGGGGCCCGGCGGCAGGCAGCCCTATGCTGCCCCCCGCTGGCGCGACGTTGTGGCGCACCTGGGATTCGCCTTCCAGCCCATCGTCCAGGTGCGAACGGGCCGCGTCCATGGGCATGAGGCCCTGCTGCGCGGGGTGGAGGCGGCGGGATTTTCCAGTGTGGCGGCTCTGTTCCAGGCGGCGGTGGACGACGGCGTGCTGCCGCTGTTGGAAGCGCATGTCCAGGCCTTGGCCGTGGCGGCGTTCCTGGCCGCTGGCGGGACGGCCGACGTCCGCCTGTTCCTCAACATCCATCCCCAGGCCCAGGGCCAGGTTCCCCCGCCGCCGCAGGCCGACCAACTGCATCTGGTGTATGAGGCGACGGGTGCCGGCCTGATCACCACCCGCGCCGGCCGTGATGGTGGTGACCGGCGGGGGCGGGTCGACATCGCCTTCGACCGTTTCGGCGTGGGGGTGGCCGACTTTCAGCGCCTGCTGGCCAGCCCCCCAGCTATGTGAAGATAGACCGCGCCTTCATCAGCGGCGTGGATGGCGACCAGGCCAAGCGCGCGCTGCTGGGCCAACTGGTGGGCAGTGCCCATGCCCTGGGCCTGGCCACCATCGCCGTGGGCGTTGAAACCTCGCGTGAGTTTTACGTCTGCCGCGATCTGGGGTGTGACCATGTGCAGGGCTTCCTGCTGGGCCGGCCGGCCGCCGGCCCCCTGGCCGAAGCCAGCGAGATCGCCGAGTCCCTGAGCCGCAACGATCGGCGCCGTCCGGCGCCGGCGCGACAACGCCTGTTCGAGCTGATCGAGCGCATCGCCCCCCTGCCGCTTGAGGCGCCCAAGGCCAAGCTGCTGGAGTATTTCGGCAACCTGGCCGCGCCACCGGTGGTGCCGGTGGTGGACCGGGCCGGCGTGCCGCGCGGACTCATCCGTGAACGCCACCTCAAGCCCTTCGTCTATTCCCGGTACGGGACCGAGATCCTGCGCAACCGGTCTTTCGGCAACACGCTGAAGGACTTCGTCATCCCCTGTCCGGTGTGCGACATCGGCACCCCCTTGGAGCGTGTGATCGAGCTGTTCGCCGAGGCGGCGGACAGCGACGGCGTCATCATCGTGGAGGGCGGGGAATATGTCGGCTTCCTCAGCAGCCAGTCGCTGGTGCGCCTGCTGCATGAGCACCGCCTGGCCACGGCGGTGGACCAGAACCCCCTGACCCGGCTGCCCGGCAACAACGCCATCACCGCCCAGGTGGAGACGCTGGTGGCGGATGCTGAGCGCGACCACGTGCTGATCTACCTGGATTTCGATAACTTCAAGCCATTTAATGATTATTTCGGCTTCCGCCAGGGGGACCGGGCCATCCTGATGTTCAGCGAGCAGCTGAAGGTCCAGGCCGCCGCCCTGGGCGGGTTCGCCGGCCATATCGGCGGGGACGACTTCTTCCTGTCGTGCAGCGGTCTGACCCCGGATCGGGTGCGCGAAAGGCTGGTCGCCTTCCTGAACCGCTTCCGTTCCGACGCCGAAAGCCTTTACGACGTCGAGACGCGGGAACGCGGCTGGTTTGAAGCCAAGGACCGCGAGGGGCGGCTGCGCCGCTATCCCCTGTTGCGGGTCAGCGCGGTGATGGTGCCGCTATTGGCCGGCGCGGCCCGGCCGGGGCTGGAAACACTTGTGGAACTGATCGCCGTCCATAAGACTGCGGCTAAGGCGGCGCCTGACAACCTGTTCCTGGTGGCGGGATGACGGATGCCGTCGTCCGTCGACGGTCCCGGAAGGTCGGGGGGCGTCGGCCTGAACATAAGAGATTTGGGGCGCTATTCTCCTTGGCCAAGTTCTCTTTCCACCAGGCGGCTGGTGATCCAGCCGGCCCGATCACGTCCGGTTCCGGCGCGTCCAGCGCGGGCATGGGCGGTGCGGCGGCGAGCGGCATCGAAGCCCATGGCGATTCGCCGTCCGACGGGATGCCGGGAATCGACGGCGGCCCCCGCGTCGCGGGCTCCCGCTTCCATTGGTCGTTCTGGTCCTCCTTGTCCTTCAAGGAGGGGGTGCGCGGAGCAATCGCCGCCTTGCTGATCGGCTTCGCCTTTTCCGCGGTGGAGATCGGCTGGGCCGCCAGCCGGGAGCGTGAGAAGGTCCTCACCATCGTCGATGACATCGCCGCCCAGGTGGAGGGCAGTGCCGCCATCGCCGCCTGGAACCTGGATGCCCAGTTGGCCAACCAGGTCATCATGGACAACCTGAAGCTCCATGCCGTGTCGGGCGTGGAGATCCTGCTCAAGGACAATGAGCGCTTGGCGGGCGTGCGGCGCAAGCCGGCGCAGGACGGCTGGCTGACGGGGCCGCTGTCACGCCTGGTGTTCGGCGACCTCTCCACCATCCGCCGCCCGCTGCGCCAGCCCAACAGCCCCAACGGCGAGATCATCGGCGAACTGCGGCTGGACCTGGATCCGGTGGTGCTGGCCCGTGACCTGCTGATCCTGGCCGGCACCGGCCTGCTCAGCGGCGTGCTGCGCAACCTGTTGCTGGGGTTGGCGCTGGTGGCCGTGCTGCATCGCTATGTCACCCGGCCGCTGTTCAGCCTGGGCCGCTCCATCGCCCGTATCGACCCCGACCGGCCCCTGGAAACGGCGATGCCCCTGCCGTCGGGCCATGAGCGGGATGAACTGGGCTACATCGCCGCCCGCACCAATGAGTTGCTGGCCCGCCTGGCCTCCAGCCAGGAGGCGCAGCGGCGCATGGCCACGCGCGACTTGCTGACCGGCCTGCCCAACCGGGTGCTGCTGACCGAGGAATTGGGCCGCTCCCTGCCCAAGGCGGAGCGCGCGGGCTACAACGTCGCCGTCTTCCACCTGGATCTGGACCGCTTCAAGACCGTCAACGAAAGCTATGGCCTGGATGTGGGGGACCGCGTCCTGCGCGAGGTCGGCGACCGGTTGACCAGCGTCCTGCGCGCCGGCGACAGCGTGGCCCGCCTGGGCGCCGATGAGTTCGCCGTGGTCGCCGAGGATATCGCCCAGCCGGAGATGGCGGCCCGCCTGGCCGAGCGCATCCTGGAAACCCTGGCGGTCCCCTATGCCGTCGATGGCCATTCCGTATCGCTGACCGCCAGCGTCGGCGTGGCGCTCTACCCTGGCGATGGCCGCGACCCGGAGCCGCTGCTGCGCGGCGCCGATGTCGCCATGTGCACCGCGAAGGCGGCGGGTGGCGGGCGATACCGCTTTTTCGCCCGCGAGATGATGGACAGGGCGGTGGCCCGCCTGCACAACGAAACCGCGTTGCGCCGTGCCATCGAGGAAAGCCAGTTCGTCCTCTATTACCAACCGAAGCTGGAGACGCTGACCCGCAAGCTCAGCGGGGTGGAGGCGCTGCTGCGCTGGCAGAAGGCCGACCGCCTGGTCATGCCGGGCGATTTCATTCCGCTTGCGGAAGAAACCGGCCTGATCGTGCCCATCGGCGCCTGGGTGTTGCGCACCGCGTGCGCGCAGGCGGCGCGCTGGCTGGCCATGGGTCATTCCGTTCCCGTATCGGTCAACGTCTCCGCCCGTCAGTTGCAGGAGGCGGGCCTGGTGGATCTGGTGGCCGATTGCCTGGCCCAATCCAACCTGCCGCCGGAACTGCTGAACATCGAGATCACCGAGACCAGCATGATGCGTGACCTGGACCACAGCGAGGCGCTGCTGGAACGGCTGCGCTGCCTGGGCGTGGGGATCAGCGTTGACGATTTCGGCACCGGCTATTCCTCCCTGGCCTATTTGCGGCGCCTGCCGGTGACCGCGCTGAAGCTGGACCGATCCTTCGTCAACGATATCCCCGCCGAAACCGCCATCGCCACGGCGGTTCTGAACCTGTCACGCAGCTTTGGCCTCAAGACCGTGGCGGAAGGTGTTGAAACGGAAGATCAATGGCATTGGCTGGGCCAGCAGGGCTGTGACGAGGTCCAGGGCTTCCTCTTCGCCCGTCCCATGCCCGTCGACCTGCTGGAGCGCGACTTCCTGAAGGGATGACGCCGCATCCCCTACAACCATAGGACAATACGCGGGGGCGCCGGCCCGGGGGTACAACAAGGCTGCCGCCGGCCGTCCTTGGGGCTCGCCGGCACCAAGTTCCCAACAGCCTGAACAGGACGACGCCATGATCAAAGTCAGCGTGCTGTACGCCAACGAGCCCGGCGCCCGCTTCGACCACGATTACTACCGCGACCGGCACATGCCGCTGGTCCAGGAAAAGCTGGGCGCCGCCTGCCTGTTCTACACGGTGGACAAAGGCGTGTCGGGCCTGCCGTCTACCGAGCCGCCGGCCTATGTCGCCATGTGCCACATCTTCGCCGAATCCGCGGACAGCTTCTGGGCCGCGTTCGGGCCGGTGGCGGAGGAGATCGTGGCCGACATCGCCAATTACACCACCCTGTCGCCGACCATCCAGGTCAGCGAGGTGGTGGTGGGGGCGGGGCCCGGCCGGGGCTGACCGCCCGGCCATCCTCCCCGCGCCCTCTGCCCCCGTGCCATCCTTAGCGGCCGCCCCCCGGCGCATTGGCGATTTCCAGCACCAGGCAGCATCCATCCGCGCAGGTGTCGTCGTAGTAGGCCCGGCCGTCATGCAGCTCCGCGATGCGGCGTACCAGGTAGAGGCCGACGCCGATGCCGGGGATGCGTTCCGCCGAGGAAAGCCGCACGAACTTGCCGAAAATACGCTCGCGATCCGCCGGGGCCACGCCGGCACCGGCGTCGATGACGCGTACCGTGCTGCGTGTCGCCGTCTGTTCCATCGCCACGCGGATGGGCTGGTCGGGCGGCCCGTATTTGGCGGCGTTTTCGAGCAGGTTCAGGATGGAGGTCTTCAGCAAGGCCGGGTCGCCCAAGACCCTGTCGGGGACGCGTCCCTCCACCCGCACCTCCTGGTCAGGGTGCGAGGCGCGCAGGGACCGGATGGCCTCCGCCACCACCCCATCCAGGCGCAGGGGGCGGGTTTCCAGGTCCAGCCCGGGGGAGCGGTCGGTTTCCCGGCGCAGGCCCACCTCGATGATTTCCACAAGCCGGTCCACGGCGCGGGCCATGCGTTTCAACAGGTCATGGCCCTTGGGCCCATCCGCCAGGCCGTCGGCCCCCTTGATCTGCAGGATGTCGATGCCGGTGCGGATGATGGACACCGGCGTCCGGTATTCGTGCGACACCATGTCGATGAACTGGATTTGCTCCCGCACGGCCTGCCGTTCCGCGGCCAAGGCCTGTTCCAGGCTTTCCTTGGCCGCCGACAGCTCGCGGGTGCGCAGCGCCACCATGTCCAGCGCCCGCTGTTCGGCATGGACGGAGGCGGACAGGGCGGCGGCCTGGGCTTCCTTCCGTTCCTTTTCGGACAAGCGCACGCGGGATGCGATGGCGACGTTCATCAGGATCATGTGAACCAGCGAGGCGCTTTGCGCCACCGCCTCGGTCACGCTGATTTCGGGGATCACCCCCAGAGTGCGCAGGAAGCCCATCAGCGCGGCCATGCAGGCGGAGCCGAAGGCGAGGCTGTACATCAGCGCCCCCGGGTGCCCGCGGCGGGCCAGCAGGATGCCGCTGCCGATATAGATCAGCATGTAGACGGAGGTCACCGTCGCCAGCGTGGCGCCGGCGATGGTGTAATGGCCGGCGACGGTGGCAATGACGCCCAGGCCGCCCAGGACGATGGGGATGCGGTTCAACAGGCTGACCAGCGGCAGGGTGCGCCGCAGGTTCAGGAACTCCTCCGTCAGGATGGCGCCGATCAGGATGCCGCCGCAGACGCTGGTGCCGGTGATCAGGTTCGCCAATTCCGGCGCCGGGCCCGGCAGCAGTTGGGCCAGCGCCCCCATGGACCCCAGCCCCAGGCCGATCAGCGTGACCACATAGAGCGCATAGATGAAATAGATGCGCTCCAGCAGCCAGTAGCTGTGGATGAGGTTGGAGATCAGCACCGCAAGCGCCATGCCCAGCACGAAGCCCAGCCAGATGGACTGCAGGCTGATGTGATTCATCAGCGGGATCAGGCGATAGACCTGGCCGCTCAGGATGGTGGCGCTGGTGGTGTGGATATGGACGTAAATCCAGGCCTGGCCGGCGCCGTCGAACGCCAGGGGCTGGGTGAAGCTGCGGAACCGCACCATGCGGTTGGCCGTGGGCTCGCTGTCGCCCTGCACCGTCCTGTCATAGGCCGCCACCGGCGGCGGCCCGGCGTCGGCGGGCGTCAGGGCGACATAGCTCTCGACCTTGTCCAGGAAGCTGGGTTGCAGCTCCAGATACCATGTGTCGTCCGCGCCCTCCTGCCGCGTGACCCGCATGCGGACCCAGGTGTCGGTCAGGGTGAAGCCACGGTTGAGATTGCCGCGCAGTGGCTGGAACCGATGGCTCGCCTCCCCGGACACCACGTCGGCCAAGGTCAGCGTTCCGTCAGGATCCACGAGGTATTCAAGATGGCCGCCGATGGGTACCGCCCGCGTGTCCGTATGCAAGTGCATGGGCGGCTGCGTCCATCCGTCCGCCGCCGCCGGCTGGGCCAGGGCCGGCGAGAACGGCGTCCAGGGTAGCACCCCCAACAGCACCAGTCGGAGTAGAAGTACGGCGACCTGATATACGGCGACCTGGGCGCGCCGACCGTAGAGCCACCGCCAGGAGGGGGCTGCCCAGGCTGGCCATGCCCGGGCTGAGAATACCGGGGGCTGGGCGGTGGCCGTCATGATTGGGGGGCTAAAGCTGCTTGATGGGGGCCGAAAACAGGTAACCCTTCGCATGGACGGTCTGGATAGGGAAGGCCTCACCCACCGCGGCCTCGATTTTTCGCCGTAGGCGGCTGACCAGTGCATCCAAGCCGCGACTGCCCTGCACCGTGTTGGCGTAGTCCAGCTTTTCCAACAGCTCGGTGCGGTCGACCGCCCGTCCCGGCTCCTGCGTCAGGGCCACCACCAGGTCGAACTCCTTGGCGGTCAGGCGGACGGGCAGGCCACGGGGGGAGTGAATGGACCAGCGTGAACTGTCCAGCATCCAGGGTTCGCTGGAGGAAGTAGGCTGCAGGGTCTGCGCCTCCCCGGCCTCGGGGCTGGTGGCGAGGCGGCGCGCCAAGTTGATGGTGGCGATGGCCAGTTCCCGACAGTCCACCGGCTTCACGAAATAAAGGTCGGCGCCGCTGGTAAAGCCCTTCAGCCGGTCATCGACCCGTGATCGGGCCGTCAGGATGATCAGCCCCATGTTGGTGTTGGCGCGCAGGAAGCTGGCGATGGTGTAACCGTCCTGGTCGGGCAGGCCGATGTCCAGGATCACGATGTCCGCCGGCTCCTTGGCGATCTGCTGGTACAGCTCCAGGCCGGAACCCGCCGTCGCCACCGTCAGGCCTTGGCTGCTCAAGCAGTGGGCGAGTAATTCCCGAAGGTCGACATCATCCTCCACCAGAACCACGCGCGGGGCCGTGGTGTCAGGGTATGCATCCAGGTCTGCCATAGAAAATCTTTTCTATTAAAAGGTTTTAGCGATGGTTCTGTGTCAAAGTTCTTTGATCGTCCCTCTTATGGGCGCGGCGTCGGCATGTTTGTGAGTCCGCACTCTAAATTTCTGTTAATTTTATAGCAATACGGTGCGTGGGGTTCCGATTTTTACGGTTCCCAGCCTCGTGTCGGTGATTTCATCCCCAGGTGGATTAAGCCCATTGCCACCGCCGGCATGGTTGTTTACCCTCAGCCACTTATCGAAAGCGTGGTAGGTCCGCGGGACCGCCATAGGATGAAAGCCAAGCCCCGCCCCGCTGCACGCGCCGCGGGGGGCGGCTGGGCCGCCGGGGTGTCATTTATGGGCCAGGGGAAGCAATGGACGCTGCTGCGCGCCGCGGAACAATGCTATCGCGTCGCCGTCAGCATTCCATCCGGGCCTGAGCGTGATCTTTGGATTCGGCGGGGCGGCATGCTGGAGGCCGACAGCGTGGCGGCATTGCTGCCCGGCCCTTGGCCGGAGCGCTGGCCGGGCCAAGCCGCCGCCCCCGATCCGCTTCCCGACGCGGTGGTCGAGTCTCCGGCGGTTTCGTCTGTGTCGGCGGACACCGCGAACGCAGGTCGGATCGATTAATTTCCCGGAATCGCCCTCCGGGTGCCCATTTCTGCCGAACCTCTTGATACGTGCGGCGCAACGGCGCCCTGCGGTCGCCAGTAATTGACACTGGGCGATGGCTGGCAGAGTGTGCCCAGCTTAAACGACGCGTCATCATCTTCGAGGTTTCTTCAAGTGACCGGCCTTGTTTCTTCCGCCGCACCCTCTTCCTCGGGCCGTTACCCCTCGGGTCGTGAATTGCTGGAGGCCATGGGCCTGGCGTCGCGCCAGACCGAACAGCGCATGGAGGCGCTGCTGCCCGCCCCCGCCCAGTACATCGGCCGCGTGCAGGAGGCCGCCCGTTACGCGGTGTTCGCCGGCGGCAAGCGCTTGCGCCCCTTCCTGGTGAAGTCGTCCTCGGCGCTGTTCGGCGTGTCCGAGGACAACTGGCTGCAGGCCGCCGCGGCGGTGGAGATGGTGCACACGTACAGCCTGGTGCACGATGACCTGCCCTGCATGGATGACGACACGCTGCGTCGGGGCAAGCCCACCACCCATGTCCAGTTCGATGAGGCGACGGCCCTGCTGGCCGGCGACGCGCTGCTGACCCTGGCGTTCGAGGTGCTGGCCCAGCCGGCGGCCCATGCCGATCCGGCCGTGCGCTGCGCCCTGATCGCGAAGCTTGCCCAGGCTGGCGGCACGCTGGGCATGATCGGTGGCCAGATGATGGACATGGAAGCGCCCAATTCCGATTTCGGCTACGACGAAATCCTGACGCTGCAGAAGCTGAAGACCGGCGCCTTGTTCGAGTTCTGCTGCGAAGCCGGGCCCATTCTGGGCGGCGCCAGCGAGGCCGAGCGGGCCCTGCTGCGCGACTACGCCGCGGATTTCGGTCTTGTGTTCCAGATTTCTGACGATCTTATTGACGCCACCGGTGATAGCGGCAAGGCGGGCAAGACCGTCGGCAAGGATGAGGCCCAGGGCAAGGCGACCCTGATTTCCCTGCTGGGTTTGGACGCCGCCCGCGCCAAGGTGGTGGAGCTGGCGGAGCAGGCGGCCGCCCGGCTGGATGGTTTCGGTCCGGCGGCGGATTCGTTGCGCGGCCTGCCCTTCATGCTTATCGACCGGGAGTCGTGATTTATCACGATGTGTGCAAAAGTGTTTTTCTGGCACCGGCCCGTTAGAGGCCGGTAAGAATTATTTGGGAGCCGATGAATGGCGACGAAGACCCCGTTGTTGGACCAGTGTCCGACGCCTGACCGTTTGCGCGCGCTGCGTCCAGAGCAGCTGCGCCAGGTTGCGGACGAGCTGCGTTCCGAGACCATCGACGCGGTGTCGGTGACGGGTGGTCACCTGGGCGCCGGCCTGGGTGTGGTGGAACTGACGGTGGCGCTGCACTACGTGTTCGACACGCCGGCGGACCGCATCATCTGGGACGTGGGTCATCAGGCCTATCCGCACAAGATCCTGACGGGTCGTCGGGACCGCATCCGCACGCTGCGGCAGGGCGGTGGTCTGTCGGGCTTCACCCGGCGGTCGGAGAGCGAGTACGACCCGTTCGGGGCGGCGCACAGTTCCACCTCCATCTCCGCCGGCCTGGGCATGGCGGTGGCGCGCGACCTGGCGGGCGGCAACAACCATGTCATCGCCGTGATCGGCGATGGGTCGATCTCCGCCGGCATGGCGTATGAGGCGATGAACAACGCCGGTGCCCTGGGCTCGCGCCTGGTGGTGATCCTGAACGACAACGACATGTCGATCGCGCCGCCGGTGGGTGCCGTGTCGGGCTACCTGGCCAAGCTGGTCAGCAGCAGCCAGTACCGCCACCTGCGCAACATCGGCCGCCAGGTGGCGGAACACCTGCCCCGTCCGCTGCAGAACGCCGCGCGCCGGGTGGAGGAATACGCCCGGGGCATGGTCATGGGCGGGACGCTGTTCGAGGAGCTGGGCTTCTACTACGTCGGCCCCATCGACGGTCATGACCTGGACCAGCTGGTGCCCATCCTGGAGAACATCCGGGATGAGCCGAACGGCCGCCCGGTGCTGATCCACGCGGTGACGCAGAAGGGCAAGGGCTACGCGCCGGCCGAGGCGTCGGCGGACAAGCTGCACGCGGTGGGTCGCTTCGACGTGGTGACGGGCGCCCAGGCCAAGGCCAAGGCGAACGCGCCGACCTACACCCGTGTCTTCGCCGAAGCCCTGATGAAGGAGGCCAAGGCCGACGACAAGGTGGTGGCGATCACGGCGGCCATGCCGTCTGGCACGGGCCTGGACCTGTTCGGCCAGGCCTTCCCCACGCGCACCTTCGACGTGGGTATCGCCGAGCAGCATGCCGTGACCTTCGCCGCCGGCATGGCGACGGAGGGCTACAAGCCCTTCGTGGCCATCTACTCGACCTTCCTGCAGCGCGGCTATGACCAGCTGGTGCACGACGTGTCGATCCAGAACCTGCCCGTGCGCTTCGCCATGGACCGGGCGGGCCTGGTGGGGGCGGATGGCGCCACGCATGCCGGCGCCTTCGACCTGGCCTATCTGTGCTGCCTGCCCAACATGGTGGTGATGGCGGCGGCGGACGAGGCGGAGCTGGTGCACATGGTGGCGACCAGCGTGGCCTATGACGCCGGCCCCATCGCGCTGCGCTATCCGCGCGGCGAGGGCGTGGGCGTCGAGATGCCGGAGAAGGGCGAGATTCTGCCCATCGGCAAGGGTCGTATCGTGCGTGAGGGCAACACCGTGGCCATCCTCAGCCTGGGCACCCGCCTGGGTGAGGCCTTGAAGGCGGCCGAGGATCTGGCGGTGCGGGGCCTGTCGACGACGGTGGCGGACGCGCGCTTCGCCAAGCCGATCGACAAGGAACTGGTGCGTCGCCTGGCGGTTGAGCACGATGTGCTGGTGACCATCGAGGAAGGCTCGGTGGGCGGCTTCGGCGCCCAGGTCATGCAGTTCCTGGCGGAGGAGGGGCTGTTCGACGCCGGCCTGAAGTTCCGCCCCATGGTGCTGCCCGACCACTATCAGGAACACGACAACCCGGCCAAGCAGTATGACGAGGCCGGCCTCAACGCCAACGGCATCGTCGATACCGTCATCAAGGCGCTGGGGGCCAACGCGCAGGTGAGGACGGCATGACGACCAAGATCACCGGTAACGCTTCCACCAGTCACGCCTTCAGGGCCCGCTCCTTCGGGGGCAAGGCCGTGGCGGCCGCTTTCCTGGCCGTCGCCCTGGCGGGTGGCGCCGTGCCGGCGGTCGCGCAGCAGCCGGCCGCGACCGCGGAAGCCGCCGACCCGGCGGTGGCCAAGGTCAAGGGCTTCTACGATGCCCTGCTGAGCGGCATGAAGCAGGCCAAGCAATTGGGCGTCAAAGGTCGTGCCGAGAAGCTGGACCCGGTGATCAAGTCCACCTTCGACCTGGCGACCATGACCCGCCTCGCCGTCGGGCCAGCGTGGGAGAAGTTCACGCCGGAGCAGCAGCAGGGTGCCATCGACGCCTTCACCAAGGTAACCGTGGCGACCTATGCCAACCAGTTCGACGGCTTCAATGGCGAGGTCTTCGACGTCGATCCCACGCCCAAGGCGCGGGGCGCCGACAAGATCGTCGAAACCAAGCTGACGCCCGCCGGCCAGCCGCCGGTGGCGCTGAACTATCTGATGCGTGGCCAGGGGGATCAGGCCCGTATCGTCGACGTCTACCTCAATGGCACCATCAGCCAGCTGGCGACGCGGCGGTCAGAGTTTTCCGCCGCCGTGCAGCAGGGGGGCGCCGACGCGCTGATTCAGGGATTGCAGCAGCAGGCGGAAAAGCTGCTGGCCGGCGCCTGAGTTTCATCGATCTCTGTTTCCGCCAAACCAGTCACCTGAATCAAGGCCCGTCCCCATCCCTGGGGGCGGGCCTTTTTCTTACGATCCAGCGCCTACATTTGTAATATCTGATGTTGACGATGACGCCCTCCCTAAGGCACTCAAGACGAACAAAGCGGGCAAGGGGGCGGCCACGGACCTGCGGTGGCGACGGGGGTTTTCCACTTAATTCAGTGATATGCGTTCGGTGATCGGCGTTCCGGGCCGCGGCACGGTAGCCATACCCATGACCGTGATAGGGGGTGAGGGGGCGTGCTGATCGACTATGTCGAAGATCTGGAGCGCCGGCGCCTGCTGGCACGGCTGGGCGATATCGCCCTGGGCGTCGGGGGGCTGGCCGCCATGTCGGCCTTCACTGCCTGTTCGCAGGGGCATTGGCTTCCGGCCACGCCGGATCGTCTACCCCGCTGGCGTGGCTTCAACCTGCTGGAAAAATATACCCAGGCCCATGATCAGCCCTTCCGGCAGGCGGACTTCGACCTGATCGCGGACTGGGGCTTCAACTTCGTGCGCCTGCCGCTGGACTATCGCATCTGGACGCGACCGGACGGCACCTTCCGCCAGCGGCCCTTGTGCCAGATAGACGAGGCCATAGGTTGGGCCCGGCATCGCAATATCCATGTGACCCTCTGCCTGCACCGGGCGCCCGGCTACTGCGTCAATCCGCCGGCGGAGAGTGGCGACCTGTGGGCGCCGGGGCCGGAGAATGACGTGGTCCGGCTGCAGTTCGCGCGGCAATGGGGTATGCTGGCCGAACGATACCGCGACATCGATTCCCGCATCCTGTCCTTCAACCTGATCAATGAGCCGCCGAACGTCAGTGGCGAGTCTTACGTGCGGGCCGTATCGGGGGCTGTTGCCGCCATCCGCGCCGCCGACCGTGACCGCATCATCATCGCCGATGGCGCCCAGTTCGGGCGCCGACCCGTGCCCGAACTGAAGCCCCTGGGCCTGGCCCAAGGCACGCGGGGGTACGAGCCCTTCCACCTCAGCCATTACAAGGCCGGTTGGGTGAAGGGTTCCGACAGCTGGGACGCGCCCACATGGCCCATGCCGCCCGCCCCCACCGGGGGGCCGGACCAGGTGACGGACCCGGCCAGCTTCCGGCGCATCTGCATCCAGCCCTGGCAGGAATTGGCGGCCGGGGGCGTGGGCGTTGTTGTCGGCGAATGGGGGGCCTACCGTCACACCCCACATCCGGTGGTGCTGGCCTGGGCGCGCGATTGCCTGGCCGCGTGGCGCCAGGTGGGCTGGGGCTGGTGCCTGTGGAACTTCCGGGGTGATTTCGGCGTGCTGGACAGCCAGCGGCAGGATGTGCGCTACGAAAACTATCGCGGCCACCAGTTGGACCGGGCCTTCCTGGAAATCCTGCGCGAGGATGGGGCCCTGGACGCGACACCCGCGTGAGGCGCCCCCGGTCCTGTCCGCCCGCAAGGCCTCAGGGAATCGCCGGCATGTTGCTGGACTGGACGCCGATGGCCTCGTCCAGCGCGGCCTGCCGATTCTGCAGCCACACGCTGCGCAGCAGCGCGTAGAAGTCGATGGTGCCCTTGCGCAACTCATCCAGGGTGTCCAGGTTGCGGGCCTTGTCCAGGCCGCCGACCGCGCCGATGGCGTAATTCGCGTCGCCGCCGTTCGCCTTGTCGAACACCCGGCCCATGGGGTCCGCCCACAATTCCACGCCCATGCCCACGCCGTCGCGCACGGTGGACGGCCCGAACAGGGGCAGGACGAAATACGGGCTCTGGCGCACACCCCAGGCGTACAGCGTTTGGCCGAAATCACCGGTCTGGCGCGTCAGCCCCATGTCGGTGGCGACGTCGTACATGCCGGCCAGGCCGATGGTGCTGTTGAAGACGAAGCGCCAGAAGGTGGTGAAGGCGGATTTCACCCGCGCCTGGGCCAGATCGTTGCCGAAGATCAGCGGCTCGCCCAGGTTGGCGATGCCCTGGCGCAGACGCACCTGAACATAGTCGGGCACCACGTCGCGGTAGGCGTGGGAGGCGGGGCCGATGGCGTTGTCGTTCAGCCACATGTTGGCGTCGAACGTGACGCGGTTGACGTTTTCCAGTGGATCCCAGGGCTCGACCACGCCCAGTTCATCGCGGCCCCCGTTGGGGGGCGCGGCGCAGCCGGCCAGCATAAAGCCCATCAGGAGGCAGGCGGCCAAGGCCGCGCGGGACTGTCTGATCATGCTCGCCATACTTTCCTGCGGGATACCTGTCGGGCCACGCTGCTTTGGGATCATGGTCGCGCCCAAGGGAAAGGGGGCGGGCGCGACGCTGGGGATGCGACACTTTGGATAACAAAGGATGGTGTCGACCACCACAATTGGAAATGCACTCCCGAAGTGTAATATCGGAGCGTGCAACGCAATATGCCGGTCGACAGGTGACGCCCAAAGGCATTAACGCGCGTGGCATGCGGAGCTATGTCGGCCGTCACAGGACGTGCGTTTGTCTTCGGTGTATCGCATTGTGCCGGTGACGGTGCCGCGGTGACCTTCGCTGGCATGTGCGCCGCGCTTACGTTAAGACCACCCTCTGAATCACAGTATCGCGCCCGGTCGCCGGGCGGTTTCTATTTGAGAGTCCCGCACGGCATGCCGTTCTCGATCACCCTGTTGACCGACGCCCTTGGCTGGGGGTGCGGGGCGCTGTCCGCGACGGGCACGCTCTACACCCTGGCGGCGGCGGACAGCGCCCGGCGCTTTTTCGCGCCGGCACGGGGTGGCGCCGTGGCGACGGCTGGCCCGGCGCCGGCGGTGACGGTGCTGAAGCCGCTGCACGGCGCGGAACCGGGGCTGGCCGATCGCTTGCGCCAGCTGGCGACCCAGGACTATGGCGGCCCGGTGCAGGTGGTGTGCGGCGTCCAGGCCGTCGACGATCCGGCCATCGCCATCGTCAACGCCCTCATGCGGGAGC
Organism: Nitrospirillum karajorum; assembly: GCF_036348415.1. Taxonomy (NCBI): domain Bacteria; kingdom Pseudomonadati; phylum Pseudomonadota; class Alphaproteobacteria; order Rhodospirillales; family Azospirillaceae; genus Nitrospirillum; species Nitrospirillum karajorum. The sequence goes on along the minus strand of NZ_JAZBQB010000002.1, from coordinate 897,587 downwards.
TTGACGCGGCCGGCGGCGCGGTGCGTTTCGACCTGATCGTGGACGGCACCCGCCATGGGGCCAATGCCAAGATTTCCAATGTCATCAACATGATGACCGTCGCCCGGCATGATGTGCTGGTGCTGGCCGACAGCGACATCGCCGTGGCGCCCGATTATCTGGCCCAGGTGGTGGGCGCCCTGTCGCGCCCCGGCGTCGGCCTGGTCACCTGCCTCTACCGGGGGGAGCCCGTGGACCCGGCTTCCTTCTGGCAGGACCAGGCGGCCCGGGCGGTGGACCACCACTTCCTGCCCAATGTCCTGGTGGGGCTGCGCTTAGGCATGGCGAAGCCCTGTTTCGGTTCCACCATCGCCCTGACGGCGGAGACGCTGGACCGTATCGGCGGCTTCATGGCCTTCCGCGATATCCTGGCGGACGACCACGCCATGGGCATGGCGGTGCGCGCCCTGGGGTTGGCGGTGGCGGTCCCGCCGTTCGTGGTGGGGCACCTGGCGCCCGAGTCCAGCTTGGCCGCCGTCCTGAACCATGAGTTGCGTTGGGCGCGGACCATCCGCGGCCTGGACCCCGGCGGCTATGCCGGGTCGGCGGTCACCCATCCGGTCCCGCTGGCCGTCCTCGGCGCAATTTTCGCGGGCTGGCATGCGTGGTCCCTGCTGCTGCTGGGGCTTGCGGTCGCCGCCCGTCTCGTGCTTCTGGTGACCATTGATGCACGGATCACACGGTCCCGGCCGCGATGGCCTGGATTGATCAGAGACGTCTTGTCATTTTTGGTGTTCGTTGCCAGCTTTGGCATTCGACAAGTGAGTTGGCGCGGACAGCGCTTTTCGGTCAAATCCGACGGCACAATGGTGCCGGTCGGCGAAAATGGTGGGTCATGATGCGGACGCTATTTCTCCAGGCGCCTTCCTTCGACGGTTTTGACGGCGGCGCCGGCTCGCGCTACCAGGCGCGCCGCGAAATCAAGTCTTTCTGGTACCCGACGTGGCTGGCCCAGCCGGCGGCCCTGATCGAGAACAGCAAGCTGATCGACGCCCCGCCGCATAAGACCAAGCTGTCCGAAATCACGGCTCAGATCAAAGACTTCGACATGGTGGTGCTGCACACCTCCACCCCGTCGTTCAAGTCCGACGTGGCGACGATCGAGGCGCTGAAGGCCGTCAACCCCAACCTGAAGGCCGGCCTGATCGGCGCCAAGGTGGCGGTCGAGGCGGACAAGAGCCTGGCCCAGGCCCCGGTGGTCGACTTTGTCGCCCGCAACGAATTCGACTTCACCATCAAGGACGTGGCCGACGGCAAGAAGTGGTCGGACATCAAGGGCCTGTCCTTCCGCAATTCCGAGGGCGTGATCGTCCATAACGAGGACCGCGAGATCCTCGAGAACATGGACAGCCTGCCCTGGGTGACCCCGGTCTATAAGCGCGACCTGGAAATCGAGAAGTACTTCATCGGTTACCTGAAGGCGCCTTACCTCAGCATCTACACCGGCCGCGGCTGCAAGTCGCGCTGCACCTTCTGCCTGTGGCCCCAGACCGTGGGCGGTCATCGCTACCGCACCCGCAGTGTCGGCCACGTGGTGGAGGAGATGGCGTGGGCGCAGAAGAACTTCCCGCAGGTGAAGGAATTCTTCTTCGACGACGACACCTTCACCGACAACCTGCCGCGCGCCGAGGCCATCGCCAAGGAACTGGGCAAGCTGGGCATCACCTGGTCGTGCAACGCCAAGGCCAACGTTCCGCGCGAAACCCTGAAGGTGCTGCGCGACAACGGCCTGCGCCTGCTGCTGGTCGGTTACGAGTCCGGTAACCAGCAGATCCTGCACAACATCAAGAAGGGCATGCGCGTCGAGGTGGCTGAGAAGTTCACCAAGGACTGCCATGAGCTGGGGATCCAGATCCACGGCACCTTCATCCTGGGCCTGCCGGGCGAAACCAAGGAAACCATCCAGGAAACCATCAAGTGGGCGGCGAAGATCAACCCGCACACCATCCAGGTGTCGCTGGCCGCCCCGTACCCCGGTACCTTCCTGTACCAGCAGGCCATCGAGAATGGCTGGCTGGACGATGCGAACGCCGAGTTGGTGGATGAGCACGGCGTGCAGATCGCTCCGCTGCATTACGACCACCTGAGCCACTCGGAGATCTTCGGCTCGGTCGAGACCTTCTACAAGAAGTTCTACTTCCGCAGCGGCAAGATCGCCTCCATCGTCGGTGAGATGGTCCGCGACCGCGACATGATGAAGCGCCGCCTGCGCGAGGGCGTGGAGTTCTGGCAGTTCCTGCGCGAACGCCGCAACGCCGCCTAAGCACGTCATCCGGGTTCGGAACACCTCCCTATGTCCGTATCCACGCCGGGCGCCGCCGCGACCTCCAGCAATGGGGGATCGGGGCGGCGCCTGATCGTTACGGCGGATGACTTCGGCCTGTCGGCCGCCGTCAACGCCGCCGTCATCGACGCCCACCTCAACGGCATCCTGACCGCCGCCAGCCTGATGGTGGCGGGGGCCGCCGCCCAGGCCGCCGTGGCCCTGGCCCATGCCCAGCCCAGCCTGGCGGTGGGACTGCATGTCGTGCTGGTGGACGGCAAGCCCTTCCTGCCACCGGACCGCATTCCCGATCTGGTGGGGCCTGATGGCCTGTTCCGCAACGACCTGGCCAAGGTCGGGGCGTCCATCTTCTTCCGCCCCAAGGTCGCGGCCCAGGTCGCGGCGGAGGTGGAGGCGCAGTTCCAGGCCTTCCGCGCCACCGGCCTGCCGCTGGACCATGTCAACGCCCATAAGCATTATCATCTGCATCCCACGGTGGGCCGCATCCTGCTGGACGCCGCCCGCCGCCATGGCGCGCGCGCCATGCGCGTGCCGGTGGAACCGGCCGAGGTCATCCGGGCGGTGACGCCGGAGGTGGATTTGGGCCTGCACCATGTCACCGGCCCGTGGGCCAAGCTGCTGCGCGCCAAGGTGCGCCGCGCCGGCCTCGCCGCCCCGGACCAGGTGCTGGGCCTGGCCTGGACGGGTGCCGTCACCGCGGAACGGCTGCGCGGCGCCCTGGCCCGCCTGCCGGCGGGCATCACCGAAATCTATTTGCACCCCGCGACCAGCGACGATGTGCCGGGCGGGGCGCCGGGCTATCGCTACCGGGATGAACTGGCGGCCCTGCTGGATCCCGAGGTCAACGCCCTGGCCGCCGCCTTCCCCCGCGGCGGTTTCCGTGATTTGCCCCTGACCCTGGAATAGGCGCGCATCCCTATGGAAAAGGCAGCCCGCCTGTTCGCTTTGCTGGGCCTGGCCCTGGCCGTGGCGCTGGTCGCCCGCGAGGATACCAGCGCCCTGTGGGCCCTGCTGAAGACGGCGGGCGTGGGCCTGGTGATCGCCGGCCTCTTCCATGCCGTGCCCATGGTGGCCAACGCCCGCGCCTGGCAGGTGTTGCTGCCGGGCGCCAAGCGGCCCTCGCTGGCGGCCATGGCTCGCAACGTGTGGATCCGCGAGTCGGTCAACGGCCTGCTGCCCGTGGCCCGCATCGGCGGGGAGATCGTGTCTTTCCGCATCCTGCGCCTCGATGGCGTGCGCGTGGCCCCCGCCGCCGCCAGCCTGGTGGTGGACATGGCCATTTCCATCCTCAGCCAGCTGGGATTCTCCCTGCTGGCGGTGGGCCTGCTGGTGGCGTTGAAGGGGCCTGTCGGCATCGCCGGCCAGGTGACGCTGGGCCTGCTGGCCATGGTGCCGCTGGTGGCGCTGTTCATCCTGGTGCAGCGCGCCGGACTTTTCGCCAAGGTCACCGGCGTGCTGGACAAGGCGGCGTCCGGCCGCCTGGCCGGCATCATGGCGCACAGCGCCCGCATCGACCGCGCCTCCAAGGCCATGTACCGCCGCACCGGCGCCATCACCGGATGTTTCTTGTGGCAGTTGCTGGGCTGGGCGTTGGGCGCCGGGGAGATTTGGCTGGCCCTCTGGGCGCTGGGCCACCCCATGGGCCTGCTGGAGGCGCTGGTGATCGAGGGCCTGATCCAGGCCGTCAGCAGCGCCGCCTTCGTCGTCCCCGGGGCCCTTGGGGTTCAGGAGGGCGCGTTCCTGCTGCTGGGCGGTGCGCTCGGCCTGGATGCGCCCACCGCCCTGGCGCTGGCCGCCGCCCGCCGCCTGCGTGACCTGGTGGTATTCCTGCCGGGCCTGGTGGCCTGGACCACCCTACGCAAGGCCAAAGTCTGACGGCCAAGAGGCGGATCGTCCGCGCCCGCACAGACTACAGCCCACCTATGACCAGACCGGTTGCGTCCAGGCTTTCCCGAAACGCCCGGGCGCGCTATCACAGTCGCCATCCGCGCGATCTGCCTTCAAAGTTGCGCTCGCAAAAAGATTAAGCGGAAAGCCTAAGGAAAGCCTTCATGGCGCATATCGACGCCACCCACGCCACCACAGCGGTACCGTCACTCGCCCCCGCCGGTCGGCTGGGCACCTGGGTCTTTCTGACGCTGCTGGGGGTGGGGCTCGGCTATGTCGCCCTCAACTTGGCGAGCGATGTGCGGGGCCTGGACGCGCTCTCCGCCCTGCCGCTGGTGTTGTTGGGTGCTGCCTTGCTGATCGCCCTGGGGTTCGAGTTCGTCAACGGCTTCCATGACACCGCCAACGCCGTGGCGACGGTGATCTACACCCATTCCCTGCCGCCGGCCGGCGCGGTGGTTTGGTCCGGTCTCTGCAACTTCGCCGGGGTGCTGTTCTCCACCGGCGCCGTCGCCTATGGCATCGTTTCCCTGTTGCCGGTGGAACTGATCCTCCAGGTCGGGGCCGGGGCGGGGTTCGCCATGGTCTTCGCCCTGCTGATCGCCGCCGTGCTGTGGAACCTGGGCACCTGGTACCTGGGCCTGCCGTCCTCCAGCTCCCACACCCTGATCGGTTCCATCATCGGCGTCGGGCTGATGAACCAGCTGATGGCCACCCCCGGCACCAGCGCCAGCGGCGTGGATTGGGGCCAGGCCAGCAAGGTGATCCAGACGCTGCTGATTTCCCCCGTCGTGGGGTTCGCTTGCTCGGCGCTGCTGCTGCTTGCCATGCGCGGCCTGATCAAGGACAAGGCGCTGTTCAAGGCGCCTGCCGGACGCCGGCCGCCCCCGGCGTGGATTCGGGGCCTGCTGGTCCTCACCTGTTCCGGCGTCAGCTTCGCCCACGGTTCCAACGACGGGCAGAAGGGCATGGGCCTGATCATGCTGATCCTGATCGGCACCATGCCGGCCGCCTATGGGCTGAACCGGGCCATCACCGCCGCCGATACCCCCGCCTACATCGCCACTTTCGACCGCGCCGGCGATGTGCTGGCCCGCCACGTCGACCGCATGCCCGCCGACCCCCGCGCAGTGGTGGAGAATTATGTCCGCACCGGCACCCTGACCAGCGCCACGCTGGGCGGACTGCACGAGCTGACGGCCAGCATCGCCGACCAGCTGCGCTTTTCCGGCGCCTTGTCCGGTGTGGTCCAGGGGAGCATGCGCAACGACATGTACCTCTCGGCGGAGGCGTTGCGGCGTCTGCAGAAGCAGGGCGGGACGATGCTCAGCGATGATGAGCGCCAGGTGCTGAAGGAACTGCTGGGCCGCTATGACCACGCCACCCGCTTCATCCCCACCTGGGTCAAGGTGGGGGTGGCCATCGCCCTGGGCCTGGGCACGATGGTGGGCTGGAAGCGCATCGTGGTGACGGTGGGGGAGAAGATCGGCAAGGAACATCTGACCTACGGCCAGGGCGCCTCCGCCGAGCTGGTGGCCATGGCCACCATCGGCGCCGCCGACGCCTTCGGCCTGCCGGTCAGCACCACCCACGTCCTGTCATCCGGCGTGGCCGGCACCATGGCGGCCAACGGCTCCGGTCTGCAATGGTCCACGGTGCGCAACATGGCCATGGCCTGGGTGCTGACCCTGCCGGCCTCCATCGCCCTGGCCGGCGGCCTGTTCTGGCTGTTCCGCCACCTGTTCTGATCAGTCATGTTCTGATACCGGCACGAGCGCCATTGATTAGGGGACAGCGCTGTCCCATGCTGCTGGCTGGATGGGGAGTTCCACCGCATGATCCGCACCATCATCTTCGACCTGGATAATTGCCTTGCGCCGGCCGATGGCATTGGGGTGGAGCGGATGCGGCCGGTGTTCGACGCCATCACGGCGGCCAACGACGACACCCTGTCTTCCTCCGCTTTGGCGGCTGCCTTCGCCGACATTTGGCGGCATCCCCTGGACTGGGTCAGTCGCACCCATGGATTCAGCCCCGCCATGCACCAGGCGGCCTGGACGGCCACAGCGGCGATGGAGGTAACGGGCGCCATGGTCGATTACGGTGACCTGCCCCTGTTGGGGGAGTTGGGCCTGCCGCTGTACCTCGTCACCTCCGGCTTCCGTCGTCTGCAGGAGAGCAAGGTGCGGGCGCTGGGACTGTCCCGGTATCTCCGGGGCGCACACATCGACGCCATTGACGAGGCGGGGCATCCCGGCAAGGCCGGGCTGTTCCAAGGGCTGTTGGCGGATACGGGCGTTCCGGCCGCGCAAGCCCTGGTCGTGGGGGACAACCCGGACTCGGAGATCGCGGCGGGCAATAGCCTGGGGATGCCCACGGCGCAAATTCTGCGTCCGGGCGTTGTGTGGAGCGCCGATGCCCGGTTCCATATTCGTGATCTGCGCGATCTTACCCAGCTCGTTTGCGCGTGTAACGGATAGGGGCGGCGTCCCGCGACGGCCCCCGCATGTCGGGGGCAAAAGACGCTTCGCCTTGTTCCAGCGTGCTTTTTCAGCCTCGCCTACCCGATTGCCTCCGATGAGCGCCGGCCGCCATCCTCAAGGTTTATTAACCAAAAGATGGGGCTTGCGACATAAAGTTGTCATGACTCGCGCCTTAGGGTTTCGCACCCGTTTTCAAGAAGGACCGAGCCATGGCCCATACGGACGCCGTGAATTCCCCCATCGCCTCCGCCGGCGGACCGGCCGCCCGTTACGGGACGCTGCTGTTCCTGGCCTTGATGGCCGTGGGCCTGGGCTATATGGCCGTCAACTTGGTCAGCGACCTCAGCGGGGTCGACACCCATTCCGTCCTGCCCTTCTTGCTGCTGGGCGTGGCCTTGCTGATCGCGCTGGGCTTCGAGTTCGTGAACGGCTTCCATGACACGGCCAACGCCGTGGCCACGGTGATCTACACCCACTCCCTGCCGGCCAACGTGGCGGTGGTGTGGTCGGGCCTGTGCAACTTCGCCGGCGTGCTGTTCTCCACCGGGGCGGTGGCCTTCGGCATCGTCTCGCTGCTGCCGGTGGAGCTGATCCTGCAGGTGGGCAGCGACGCCGGCTTCGCCATGGTGTTCTCGCTGCTGATCGCGGCCATCATCTGGAACCTGGGCACCTGGTACCTGGGCCTGCCGTCCTCCAGCTCCCACACCCTGATTGGCTCCATCATCGGCGTCGGCCTGATGAACCAGCTGATGGCGACCTCCGGTACCGCGACCAGCGGCGTCGACTGGGGCCAGGCCACCAAGATCGGCTGGTCGCTGATCCTGTCGCCGCTGGTGGGCTTCATCTGTTCCGCGGCGCTGCTGGTGATCATGCGCACCCTGATCAAGGACAAGAAGCTGTTCACCGCGCCCGAAGGCAAGAAGGCGCCGCCGTCCTGGATTCGCGGCCTGCTGGTCCTCACCTGCTCCGGCGTCAGCTTCGCCCACGGCTCCAATGACGGGCAGAAGGGCATGGGCCTGATCATGCTGATCCTGATCGGCACGGTTCCGACCGCCTACGCCCTGAACCGCGCCGTCACCATTCACGACACCCCCGCCTACATCGCCACCTTCGACCGCGCCAGCGACGTGCTGAGCCATTATGTCAAGGAAACGCCGGCGGACCCGCGCGCGGCGGTGGAAGACTTCGTCCGTACCCGCACCGTCACCGACAGCACCCTGGGCGGCATCCACGACCTGACGGCCAGCATCGCCGACCAGATCCGGGCCTATGGGTCGGTGGACCAGGTGCCGCAGGAAAAGGTCCGCAACGTCCGCAACGACATCTACCTGTCGGCGGAGGCCCTGCGCCTTATCCAGAAGAAGGGCGATCCCGCCATCGCTGCCGCCGACCAGCCGGTGCTGAAGGAGCTGCTGGGCCGCTATGACCACGCTACCCGCTTCATCCCCACCTGGGTGAAGGTGGGCGTGGCCATCGCCCTGGGGCTAGGCACCATGGTGGGCTGGAAGCGCATCGTGGTAACGGTGGGGGAGAAGATCGGCAAGGAACATCTGACCTACGGCCAGGGGGCCTCCGCCGAGCTGGTGGCCATGGCCACCATCGGCGCGGCCGACGCCTTTGGTCTACCGGTCAGCACCACGCACGTCCTGTCGTCCGGCGTGGCCGGCACCATGGCGGCCAATGGCTCCGGCCTGCAGTGGTCCACCGTACGCAACATGGCCATGGCCTGGGTGCTGACCCTGCCGGCCTCCATCGCCCTGGCCGGCGGCCTGTTCTGGCTGTTCCGGCATCTGTTCTGAGGGAGGACGCATCCGCGTCCGCGTCCTCGTCCTCGATTTCCAGTTGGCCTTCGGCTTCCCGGAAATCTCCGGCGCCCGCCGTCGCGGGCTACAGAGGCACGAAACGCAGCTTCGTGCCGCTGGTGAGGGGATGAGCCAGGCATCAGGCGCCGGGGCGGTCCATCTGGGCCGCCCCTTCGCTTTTTGGCTCAGCCCTGGACGGCGCGGCGCAGGGCGCCGATGTCCAGCTTGATCATCTGCTGCATGGCGGCCATGGCGCGGGCGGCGATGACCGGGTCCGGGCTGGTGACCAGGTCGATGAAGCCCCTGGGCACCACCTGCCAGGTGACGCCGAACTTGTCGGTCAACCAACCGCAGGCGTGGGTCTTGCCGCCATCGGCGGTCAGCGCCTCCCAATAGCGGTCGACTTCCGCCTGGTCGGCGCAGTCGATGAGCAAGGAGATGGCCTCGTTGATCTTCCAGTGGGGGCCGCCGTTCAGGGCGATGAAGGGCTTGCCGTCCAGTTCGAAGGCCACGGTCATGACCAGCCCGGCGGGGCGGGGGCCCGCCTCGCCATAATGGCTGATGGTGGTGATACGGGAATTGGGGAAGACGCCGACATAGAAGCGGGCCGCGTCTTCTGCCTGGGTGTCGAACCACAGGAAAGGGGTGATGGTGGGCATGTCCTCGTCCTTCTTCTGGGGAAAGGCGCGGGCTGACCATGCGTCTCTTCCCCAAGGACGGCCAGCGGCCGCCGCCGCCGACATTAAGCCCGTAAATTATTCCGCCGGGGTCTTGGGCGGGCCCAGCAGGGCCGGCAGGAACAGCAGGGCGGTGACCAGGATGCTGGTCAGCGAGAACACCAGCAGTTCGCCCATGCTGGCGGTGCCGGGGTGGTGGCTGGTCCACAGGCTGCCGAAGGCGGTGCCGGTGGTCAGCGCCGACAGGATGGTGGCCCGGGTCAGGCTGGAGGTCAGCGGGTTGGTGAGACCCTGCCGCCAGGCCATGACGTAATAGATGTTGAAGGCGGTGCCGATGCCGAACAACAGCGGCAGGGCGATGATGTTGGCGAAGTTGATGGGCTTGCCCGCCAGGATGGCCGCCGCCAGGGTCAGCAGCGCCGCCAGCGCCAGCGGCGCCAGGGTCTTCAGCACATCGACGACATTCCGCAGGGTGACGGCCAGCAGGATGGTCACCAGGATCACCGCCAGGATGCCCGCCTGCAGGAAGGCGTGGATGATGGTGGCGCTGCTCTCCTGAATGCTGATGGGGGTGCCGGTCGCGTCGGGCGCTATGGTGCGCACCGCCTTCACGAAGCGCTTCAGTACCTGGTTGTCGTTGCTGTCCCCCTTGGGGAAGACGGACACGCGGGCCTGCCCGTCCGCCGCCACCCAATCGCGCTTCAGGTCCTCCGGCAGGTCCTTGAAGGTGACGGGGGTCGCTTGCAGGCTGTCGTTCACCTGGGCCAGCATGGTCTGCAGGCCTGGCTCCACCGCCCGCTGGAAGACGGGCACCACCTTTTCCGCCGGTGCGGCCAGGGCGCCCTCCAGCGCCGCCTTGAAGCGCAGGGCGGAGGCGCCGCCCGGCGTGGCGGCGTCGGGCGCCAGCTTGTCCAGGGCGGCCACGGCGGCGGTCATGGATTGGCGCACATCCTCGATGCTGGGGGCGGGGCGGACCTCGGTCGGCGCCAGGCTGGGCCCGATCAGCATGGCGGCGTCGGAAATGGCCGCCAGCTTGGCGTCCTGGTCGGTGGGGATGTAGTCGTCCAGCGTGATGGCCTGCGCCACCTCCGGCAGCTTGGACAGCTTGTCGGCCAGGGCGCGCGCCTCATCCTCGGACTTGGCCAGCACGTCGATGGTGTTGGGCGTGAACAGCGGGTCCTTCATCAGCTCCAGCACCACGGACACGGCTTCCGTCTTGGGGCTACGCAGGTTCAGCGGGTTGAAGTCGAAGGACAGGCGGGGCAGCAGGGCGGCGCAGGCCACGGCCACCACGGCCGAGGCCGCCAGCACCCAGCGGCGGCGGTGTTGCACCAGGCGATCCAGCGGCGCCAGCGCCTTGTACCCCACCTCCACATGCTCCCCCTTGGGACGCAGCAGCATCAGCAGGGCCGGCAGGAAGGTGACGGACAGCAGGAAGGCGACACCCATGCCCACGCCGGCGATGATGCCCAGCTGCGACACGCCCCGGTAGTCGGTGGGCAGGAAAGCCAGGAAGCCGGCGGCCGTGGCCCCCGCCGCGATGGTCAGCCCCCGGCCCACACCGCGCCCGGCGGCGGTCAGGGCCTCGGCCAAGCCGTCGTGGGCCAAGCGGTCGGCGCGGTAACGGACGGAGAACTGGATGCCGAAATCCACGCCCAGGCCCACGAACAGCACGATGAAGGCGATGGACAGCAGGTTGAACGGGCCGGTGGCGATCAGGCCGAAGGCGGCGGACACGGCCAGGCCAATGACCACGGTGACCAGGATGGCGCCCACGATGCGGAAGGATTTCACCGCCAGCCACAGCAGCACCAGCACGGCGATGCCCGTCAGGGCGCCGTTGAACGCCGCCCCTTCGCCCAGGGTGCCGAACTCCTCATCCGCCATGGGCACCTCGCCCGTCAGGCGGACGCGCACGCCGTTCTCCGGCGTCAGGCCCAACTGCTGGGCGGTGCCGCGGATGGCCGCCGACGCCATGGCGCCGGGTTGCAGGTCGTTGAAGTCCAGCACCGGCTGCACCAGGATGAAGCGGCGCAGTTCCATGGGGTTGGGCGGTTGGCCCGACACCAGGCCACGCCAGTTCAGGGGCACCATGTGGCCCTGCGTCGCCGCCTGCAGCGTGCCCGACAGGGCGTCGAACGGGCGCTGAAGATCCTCCAGCTTGGCCTGGCCATAGCTGACGCCCTGCAGATAGGTGCCCAGGGTGTCCAGCAGGCCGCGCGCCGACGGGTCCGCCGCCAGCGGCCCCAGCAGGGGCTGCGCCTGGATCAGCGACTGCATGGTGGACTGCACCTCCGCCGTGGGCAGCAGCATCAGGCCTTCATGGTCGAAATAGGGGCCGCCGTCGGGGCGGAAGACGTTGCGCACCACGTCGGTGCGTTTGCGCAGCGCCTCGGCCAGCAGGCGGGCACCCCGCTCCGCCAGTTCCGGCGTCACGCCGTCGATGACGATGGCGGTCTGCTGCACCTTCTGCGGATACAGCTTGTCAAAGGCGATCTCACGCTGGCGCCAGGCCAGCTGCGGCGACAGCAGCTTCACGGCGTCGGTGTCGATGGCGAAATGGGTGGCGACATGGAAGCACGCGGCCACCCCCAGGATCAGGCCGGCCAGCAGGGTCAGCTGCCAGCGGCGGCAACAGGCGGCTACCAGTTGGGCCACACGGTCGTTCAGACCCATCGTTCCTCCGGCGCGCACCATGTCCCGAATCCCCTTATCGAACACGCCAAAAGGGCGCCGGTTTCCCGGCGCCCTTTCGTCGTCATGTGCTTATGTAGATATCAGGCTTCGCGGTAGGCCAGCAACAGCAGGCCGACCAGCACGAAGCAGGTGGGCCAAATCCAACCGGCCCAGCGCGCGTCGCGCCCCGTGCCCCGGATCTGCAGCCAGCGGGCCGCACCGGCCGCCACGCCCAGCACCGCCAGGAACAGGTGGCTGAGCTCGATCAGCAGCTGTTCCTTGATGTTGCTGATGGCGTGGTTGTGGGTCAGCAGCAGGTCGCCCCCCACCGTGGTCAGCACGGGGAAGACCAGGGCCAGGGCCTGGTTTTTCCACCGCCCGGTGCGCACGCCCCATTCGAAGATGGTGAAGGCGACGATCAGCACCACGAAGGTGCGGTGTTGCACCACCTCCGGATCACGGAAGCTGTCCCAGAAGCCGACATTGCCCATGGGCCAGGTTTCCGGGTCGGAGCGCAGGAACAGGAAGCCGGCCAGGATCAGGAACAGCAGGGGCCAGTGCTTGGCCCAACGCACGCCCGCCCGTTCCAGCAGCGCGAACACGCCCACCAGCAGGACCACCAGGCCCGCCCAGTGGTGGTTGTATTCCGACCAGGCGATGTCATCGGCGTTGCGGGGGGCAGTTCGCCCGCGCCGGGCACGAAGGCCTGGGGCCGGTTGCTGGCCTGCTGCTCCCGCCATTCCTTGTCCAGCTTCTCTTGCAGGGCCGGAATGGCCAGGCTGTCGTGGCTGGGGCTTTCCAGGCGCGGCGGGATGATCGGGGTCATGCGCTCCACCACCTCCGCCCAGCTGGCGCGGTCGTCCGTGAGGTCGATGGCCGGCGGTTGCGAGGTGATGGACCCGGCCGCCAGCAGGATGGCGATGGCGAAGGCGATCTCCACCTCCACGAAGCGGCGCACGCGGGTCAGGCTTTCGCCCTGGCCGGCGGCGAAGCGGCGGATGGTGCGGAAGTTGCCCAGCCCCAGCAGCAGCAGGATGCCCAGCATGACGCCCTTCGTGGCCGCCATGGCGCCGTAGGCGGTGCCGTAGAAGCCTTGCAGCCCACCGATGAAGCCGATGCTGATGCCGATGGCGCCCAGCACGATCAGGATGACGCCGGTGATGGACATCAGGCTGTAGCGCTGGCCGATGGCGGCCCCCTCGTCGCGCGACTGGGCCTGGCCCAGCGACGACAGGAAGGCCGGCAGCCCGCCCAGCCACAGGCCGGCGCCCAGGATGTGCGAGAAGGTCGCCAGCAGCATCCACACCCGCTCACCCGGCCGCGCGGCCGCATGGCTGGTGGCCAGCGAGGCGACCAGCATCACCAGCGCCAGGGCCGTCAGCACGGCGACGCGCGGACGGGTCATGTGGCCACGGGCCGCCACGACGATGGCGATGGCCGCCAGCGTCTGGACGATGCCGGCCTCGATGAAGAAGGCGCCCGCCACCTCCAGCACCGGCATGTCCAGCGTGCCGGACAGCACCAGCGCGTTCAGCGTCAGCGACGACAAGGTGGCGATGGCGGTGGCGATCCCGCCCCAGCGGGCATAGCGCGCGCCCGCTTCCGCCACCGCCTCGCCGGACAGCTTCAGCTGGGACGCCAGCGGCAGCGCCAGGCAGGTCAGGAACAGCACGCTGCCGAAGGCCATGGTCATGGCCACCAGGTTGATGCCGTTCAGGACGACGGTCAGGTAACCGAAAATATCGACGAGGGTATCCACGAGCGGTAGGTCCCGATTACGGCTGGATCACGGTGAAGGGGATGTCGCCCCGGGTGGTGTGCCCGTCGACGGCCAACACCTGCCAGCGCAGCTTGAAGCTGCCGATGGTGGACAGGGTGACCTGGCCGGTCAGCGTTTCGTCGTCCGGGCTGGTGGTCATGGTCACCGGCACTTCGGTCTTGTCGGCGGCGATGATCATCAGCTTGGACCGGGCACGGTCGATTCGGCTGTTGAAATGCACCTTCAGGATGTTGCCGCCCACGCCCAGCGTGTCGTTCACCTTGGGGTTGCTGTCGATGACGATGGCGTGCGCTTCCGCCGTGGGGGGGCCAGCAGCGGCGCCAGGGCGGCGCCGGCCAGGGCCAGCAGGCCCAGGGCCAGGCGGCGGGCGGCGGGGCGGAAAGCGGGGGGCCGTACGGTCAACACGGGGGGTGTTCTCCTCTGGGAACCACGGAAACGGAAATGGGCCCCGGCGGCCATCCCCGGGGAAAGGGGGGCCATCGGGCCTGGGGTGGAACAGGCCGCTGCCGGGGCCGATCCGCATGTGTCTCGCGACTGTTCTACGGTGTCGGTGCCTGGCGCGACAGGGTCTATGTCAATTTCTTTCGCCATCGTTCCGGCTGCGATGGCGGAGATCAAGCATCATGCACGTCGGGGCAGGGTCCCGTTCAAGGCGGCGATGGTTGCGCCGCACGCGGTGCTTTGTTGCGCCCGCGTCGTCCGGCTGCGTGTCATTACGCGAAATCGATCCGCCGAACTCTGCTTCCGCGCGCTGTTAGGAAGATGTTTGTCATTCTCATCTACTAAAGATGCTGCCCTCAAGGTCTAGGCCACCCGTTGCCGCGATGCCACACATGAAGGGCGGATCACTCAAGCAATTGTGGCGCATTGGCACGTCCTAAATTTTGTGCAAGTCTGGCGTGACCATAGGGCGGTAGCGGATTCGATTGGCACGGGTATCAATCCCCGGTGTTCGATCGGGGCGGGGGGTCGGTTTTACCATCCGTAGCCAATATGGACCTGACGGGCGGTGCCCGGTGGGGGACTGTTGGTATCGCTAACATGTTCAAGTAGGGCGCCTCTGCGGGTCCAATCCGGATGATGGACTTGGGGTTTGCCTTCCAGGGGTTTCCGCAATGCAGGTAGTTCTCGCTCAGCCGCGGGGCTTCTGCGCCGGAGTGGTCCGCGCCATCGACATCGTCGAGCGCGCGCTGGAACGCCACGGCGCACCCGTTTATGTGCGGCATGAGATTGTCCATAACCAGCACGTGGTTGAGAGTTTGCGGGCCAAGGGCGCCCGGTTTGTCGAAGACTTGGCGGAGGTTCCGGCCGGTTCGCTGACCATTTTCAGCGCCCACGGCGTTTCCCAAGTGGTGGAAAGGGAGGCGGAGGCGCGGGAACTGCGCGTCATCGACGCCACCTGCCCGCTGGTGTCCAAGGTGCATATGGAAGGCAAGCGCTATGTCGCGCAGGGACGGACCGTCATCCTGATCGGCCACGCCGGCCATGCCGAGGTGGAAGGCACCCTTGGCCAGATACCGGGCCACACCTATCTGGTGTCCAGCGTCGATGACGTGAACGCCTTGCCCCTGGCGCCGGATACCCCCATCGCCTACGTCACGCAGACGACGCTCAGCGTCGATGACACGCGCTGTGTCATCGGCGCGCTGAAGGGGCGATTCGCCGATATCGTGGGGCCGGAGACCAAGGATATCTGCTACGCCACGCAGAATCGGCAGGCGGCGGTACGCGATTTGGCCAAGGTGGCCGACCTTATTCTAGTGGTTGGGTCGCCAAACAGTTCCAATTCGAACCGCTTGCGGGAAATTGGTGAGGAACTGGGCGTGCCCAGCTACCTTGTCCCTGACGAACACGCTATCAATCCCGCCTGGCTGGTGGGCGTTGGTGTGGTGGGCGTCACTGCCGGTGCGTCGGCGCCGGAAGTACTGGTGGATGGTGTGGTCGCGGCGCTGCGGCGCTTGGCCCCCATTGATTTGTCGACATTGCCGGGCATCGTGGAAGAGGTTCAATTCCGCCTGCCTGAAACGCTGGCCTGACGCGCACGCCCGTTGGTGGTCTTTTGGCCGCCAATTCGGTAGAGAAAATGTTTCAACCCGCGCCGCTGCGGTTAAGGGCGCTGGGGTTCAAGGAGATTGAAGGCATGGGTATTCCGCTGCATCAGGTCGTCCGTATCGGCTCGTATCTTCTCAAGAAGCGGCTGACGGGCGTGAAGCGCTATCCCTTGGTCCTCATGCTGGAGCCGCTGTTCCGGTGCAACCTGGCCTGTGCCGGCTGCGGAAAGATCGACTACCCGGACGAAATCCTGAACCAGCGCCTGCCGCTGGAGGATTGCCTGTCGGCGGTGGACGAGTGCGGCGCGCCCGTGGTGGTGATCGCCGGCGGTGAGCCGCTGCTGCACAAAGAAATCGACCAGATGGTCGAAGGCATCATCGCCAAGAAGAAGTACGCCATCCTCTGCACCAACGCGCTGCTGATGGAAAAGAAGCTGGACCTGTTCAAGCCCAGCCCGTACTTCACCTGGTCGGTGCACTTGGACGGTGACCGCGAGGCTCACGACAAGTCGGTCTGCCAGAAGGGTACCTATGACCGCGCCGTCGCGGCCATCAAGGCGGCCAAGGATCGCGGCTTCCGCGTCAGCATCAACTGCACCTTCTTCAACGACGCCGATCCGGAGCGCGTGGCCCGTTTCTTCGACAGCGTCATGGAAATGGGCGTGGAAGGCATCACCGTCTCGCCGGGCTATGCCTACGAGCGCGCGCCCGACCAGCAGCATTTCCTGAACCGCACGGCGACCAAGAACCTGTTCCGCGAGATCTTCAAGCGCGGCAATGGTGGCAAGAACTGGCGCTTCAACCAGTCCACCATGTTCCTGGACTTCCTGGCCGGCAACCAGGAATACCACTGCACCCCGTGGGGCAACCCCTGCCGCACCTACTTCGGCTGGCAGCGTCCCTGCTACCTCCTCGGCGAAGGCTATGCCAAGACCTTCAAGGAGCTGATGGAGGATACGGACTGGGACAAGTACGGCACCGGCAACTATGAGAAGTGCGCCGACTGCATGGTCCATTGCGGCTATGAGGCGACCGCCGTCACCGACACCCTGACCAACCCGCTGAAGGCCGCCTGGGTTGGCCTGCGCGGCGTGAAGACCACCGGCGACATGGCCCCGGAAATCAGCCTGGCCAACCAGCGCCCGGCCGAGTTCGTCTTCTCACGCCATGTCGAGAAGGCGCTGGCTGACATCCGCGCGCGCGACGCCAGCAAAGCCGCAGAGTAAGGCCTTAAACGCCGCCTCGGAATCACGGGCCAGCCGCAGCAGCTGCGGAATCTGGCCCGGCTGACGCCATAGGGACGCTAGGATCCGGAAAGGGTCCGGCGTCCCGTTGCGTTTCAGGGGTGCCGTTGCCGCCGGCGGCAGGGTCATGTGGGCCGGATCGCACACGGCGCGCAGCACCGCCACCGGCACGCCGAAGCGGGCCCCAACCCGGGCCGCGATCTGGGATTCGGTGTCGACCACCGCCGCCCCCGTGTCCGCGAACAGGGCCTGCTTGCCGGCCACCGTGTTGATGATGCGCTCCTGCCCCGCCACCGGCGCCACCATGGCGTGGGGCAGGGCGTCGGCCAGACCCGACGTCCAGGCCGCGTCGGGCAGGAAGTCGCCGCCATCGGTGACGATGCGGTTGGCGATGACCAGGGTGCCGGGCATCAGGCCCGGCTGCAGACCGCCGGCCAAGCCAAAGCTCAGGAAAGCGCAAGCGCCGGGAGCATGGGCCGTCAGCTCCCGCTCCGTCCGCTCAAGGTCGCCGGCGCTGACCAGCGGCAGCCAGCCCCGTGCCTGGGCGATGTCCGCCTCACGCTTCAACCCGGTGACGACGATGATGGGGCGCGCCATGACGCGCCGCTGAGCCTGACCCATGACCACTTTCCCGAACGCCCAAGCAAAACGCCTGGCAAACAAAACGCCTGGAAGGCTGACCTTCCAGGCGTCTTTATTACCCGCAGTCGCGGCGATTTACAGTTTTAAAAAGGGCCTTTTACAGGCGACCTTTTCGTCACAGCCCGACGCTGACCAGCTTGGTGTTGCTGTTGGACAGGTTGCGGTAGCGCGCCATGGCCCACAGCGGGAAGTATTTCGAGTAGCCGTGGTAGCGCAGGTAGAAGATGCGGGGGAAGCCGCCGCCGCTGTAATACTCTTCCTTCCACAGCCCGTCCTCGCCCTGGTTGCGCGTCAGCCAGTCGATGCCGCGCGCCACGGCCGGGTGCTCCACGGCGCCGGCCGCCATCATCCCCAGCAGGGCCCAGGCCGTCTGCGAGGCGGTGGAGGGGAAGGGCTGGTAGCCGCTGTAATCTAAGGCGTAGCTCTCGCAATCCTCGCCCCAGCCGCCATCTGGGTTCTGGATCTGCACCAGCCAGTCCACCGCGCGCCTCATGGCCGGATGGTCCGGGGACAGGCCGGCGGCGTTCAGGCCGTTCAGCGCCGACCAGGTGCCGTAGATATAGTTCACGCCCCAGCGGCCGAACCAGCTGCCGTCCTTCTCCTGCTCCTTCAGCAGGTAGTCGACGCCTTCCCGCATGGCCTTGCCGTCCTTGTCGGCGCCCAGCTGGGCCATCATGCCCAGGCAGCGGCCGGTGACGTCGGAGGTCGGCGGGTCCAGCAGGGCGCCGTGGTCGGAGAAGGGGATGTAGTTCAGGTAATAATGGGTGTTGTCGGCATCGAAGGCGCCCCAGCCGCCGTTGCGGCTTTGCAGGCCTTCCACCCATTCCGCGCCGCGGGCCACCGTCATGTCGTAGTCCGCGGGCAGGCCGGCGGCAGCCAGCTTGGGCTGGGCGCGATTGAATGCCATCACCACCACGGCGGTGTCGTCCAAGTCGGGGTAGTGGTCATTGCCGTATTGGAAGGCCCAGCCGCCGGGGCGGACATCCGGGCGCTGATCCGCCCAGTCGCCCTTCACGTCCAGAACCTGTTCCCCCTTCAGCCATTCAAGGGCCTGGCCGGTGCGCGCCAGCGCCTCATCCGTGCCCACCTCCAGCAGGGCGTGGCACAGCAGGCTGGTGTCCCAGACGGGGCTGACGCAGGGCTGGCAGAAGGCCTCGTCCCGCGCCTCGTCGATGACCAGCAGCTTCTCGATGGCATAGCGCGCGGTGGCGACCTCGGGATGCTTGGGCGACCAGCCCAGCAGGTCGAACATCATGACGGTGTTGGCCATGGCGGGATAGATGGCGCCCAGGCCATCCTCGCCGTTCAGGCGCTCCCGCACGAAGGCCACGGCCTTCTCGATGGCCTTGTCCCGGCTCTTCTTGGGGAAATAGGGTTGGACCACGCGCAGCACGCGGTCGATGACGCCGAAGATTTCGCCCCACGGCTTCTTGACGTGCGGCGCCTTGGGCCAGGATTTGACCTGGTCTGCGGGCACCAGGAACAGTTCGTCGATGCGCAGGTTGCGCGGATTCTTGGCCTTGGACTTGAGCGCCATCAGGATCAGCAGCGGCACGATGACGGTGCGCGCCCAATAGCTGATCTTGGTCAGGTGGAAGGGGAACCACTTCGGCAGCAGCATGATTTCCACCGGCATCACCGGGACGGCGGTCCACGGCACGGCGCCGAACTGGGCCAGCATGATGCGGGTGAAGACGTTGCTGGCGGCGGCCCCGCCGTTGTCGCGGATGGCCTGGCGGGCGCGGGCCATGTGCGGCGCGTCGATGTCGTCGCCGATGGCCTTCAACGCGAAGTAGGCCTTCACGCTGGCGCTGATGTTGAAGGCGCCGTTGTGGAACAGCGGCCAGCCGCCATGGATGCCCTGGATGCGGCGCAGGTAGTTGCCGATGCGGCGCGCGATTTCCGGTTCCGGTTCCTCACCCAGGTGATGCTTCAACAGGATGTATTCGGCGGGGATGGTGGCGTCGGCCTCCAGGTCGAAAACCCAGTGGCCGTCCGCCGCCTGGCGGTCCATCAGGACGCGGGCGGCGCGGTCGATCGACCGTTGCAGCACCCCTTCGCTGACACGGGCCGCGCCGGCACCGGTGCCGACGAAATCGGCTTCCATACGAACATCCATGACCAAGCGACCTCTGCGTAACGCGACTTAACTCAAAACGGGATGATTCAGTAAACGCCAAGTCGGGCTGTGCGCTGGCGCACACCCCTGGCTCATGCCTGAAATGCTCAGGCAACTCACCGTGCGGTCAGGATCGCATCCGCAGCGGTGAATCCCGAACGTATGGCGCCTTCTATGGTTGATGGCAACCCGGTAGCGGTCCAATCCCCTGCCAGTGCAAGGTTTTTTCCGGCGGCCGTTGCATTCGGGCGACGCTTTGCCTGTTCTGGCAGTGCGGCAAAGGTGGCCCGCTTCTCCTTCACCACCTGCCAGGGCGGCAAAGATGTCGCAGGGGCGAGGCCGGCCAAGGCCGAGATCTCGCCCCAGATGGTGCGGGCCGTCTCCTCCCGGTCCGACTCCATCAGGCGATCGGCGCCACTCACGGTCACCGACACATGGTCATCGTAGGCGAAGGCCCATTCGCCCACGGTGTTGATCATGCCCGTCATCCGGGGCATGCCCGCCGGCCGGTCCAGCCGGAAATGAACGTTCAGGATGGAGCGGTGTTCCGTTGGCGTCGTCAGGCCCGGCAGCAGGTCGGCCGCCACCCAAGCCGGCACTGCCAAAACCACCCGGTCGTCAGGCGCCAGCTCAATCGTTTCGGTTCCGAAATCAAGCGCCGTGACCGTTTGATCAACGCGGGTAAGGGCGCGCAGGCGACGGCGCCAGACGATCTCCGCGCCATTGCGCGCCAGCCAGTCCAGGGCCGGGTCGACGAAGACCGGCGACAGACCGCCACTGGCCAGCAGTGGCTGATAGGCCGCACCGCCTTGGGCCAGGGTTTCGCGGATGATGGCGCCGGCCAAGCCGGCAGCCGATTGCTCCGGCTCGGTGTTCAGGGCGGCCAGCAGCACGGGGCGGAAGAAGGTGTCCCAGGCGGTACCCGAGCAGGCCAGCACCTCGCCGATGGGGGCCAGTGGATCGGCCCGCATCAGCTTCAGGCCCGCCAGGTAATCAACCGCCTTGGTGCCGGGCACCCGGCGCGAGGGAACCAGGGCCCACCACGGCAGCTTGCCGTCGTTGGGACGTACCTGCCAGCGCCGGCCGGTGGCGCCATCCCAGAACCGGTATTCCACCTTCTCCAGCGCTGGCTCCTGACCGGGGGCGTGGGTGGCGCGCAGGTAGGCCATGGCGGCGTGGTTGCCGCTGACTAGCAGGTGGCTGCCGTTGTCGATGCGGATGCCTAAGTTGGGTTCGTCATACGAGCGGCAGCGGCCACCGGCCTGGGCCGCCGCCTCATACAGGCGCACGCGGCGCCCCGCCTGGGTCAGGCGCACGGCCGCGGCCAAGCCTGCGAGGCCGGCGCCGATGACGTGGACGGTCGGCCCGGGAGAAGAAACGGGGATGGTCATCAGAACAGGAAAGCCTTCAGCACGATCCACAGCAGATGCGGCTTGGCGATGCGCACCTTGGGGCGTTCACCGGCCCAACCGCGCACGAGCAGGCGGTCCAGATACACCTTGTACACGTCACGCATCAGGCGCGGGGCCCGGGCGGCCCGGCGGGGGGCGGCCGCCAGCAGGCGGTCGGCCTCGCGGAAATGCTCGGCGGCGCGCACCGCCAGGTCGCGGGCCACACCGTCGATGCGTGGGTCGGCCACCACTGTGGCGGGGTCGGTGGCGGTGATGCCGTGCTGGCGCAGCAACTCGGCCGGCAGGTACAGCCGGTTGATGCTCGCGTCCTCATCCACGTCGCGCAGCACGTTGGTCAACTGCAGGGCGCGGCCCAGGTGGTGGGACAGGGCGACGCCGCTGTCCTCCGGCATGCCGAAGACGCGCACGGACAGGCGCCCGACGGCGCTGGCCACCCGGTCGCAGTACAGGTCCAGGGTCGCCATGTCCGGCGCCTGGATGTCGGCGTCCAGGTCCATCTGCATGCCGTCGATGACCGCGATGAAATCCTCGTGCCGCAGGCCGAAGCGCAGCGTCGCGGCCTGCAGGCCGGCCAGCTTGGCGGGGCCCTGGCCCTCGCACACGGCGGCGATGTCACGCCGCCACAGGTCCAGGGCCTCGCGCCGCGCCGCCTTGGTGGCGGCTATGGTCGGGTCGTCGCCATCGGCGATGTCGTCCACCGCCCGGCAGAAGGCGTAGATGTGGAACATGGCGTCGCGTTCCGCCGGCGGCAGGACGCGCATGGCGGTGTAGAACGAGCTGCCGCTGGCGGATTTGGCGGCGGTTTCGTTCTGGCCCGGAAGGTTGGGATTGGTTTCGGGCATCTCGGCGGCCACGCTCATGGCTTTTTCCCCACCGGCACCGCGCGGGTGCCGCCGCTCAGCCGCTGCCACAAGGTGGACAGGGTGGCGCGTGCGGCGATGCACAGCGTTTCCATCTTGCTCAGATGCACCCGGTCGGACAAGGGATCGCGGATCAGCAGCAGGCGCACCAGGCGGCGGGCCAGGCGCTGGATGATCGCCACCTCGATGGCCAGGCGCAGGTCGGCCACTTGGCTGGCCAGCGGTTCCGCCTGGTCCAGCAGGGCGTCGGTGCGCTTCGCCAGGTGGCGGATGATGTCCAGCAGGGCCGGCGGCGCCTGCGGTTCCAGCAGCACGTCGGGGGTCAGGTCACCGGCGATGAGCAGGGGCAAGGGGATGTAGACGCGGTCCAGCGCCTTCTTGTCCTTGCCGCAGTCCTGCAGGTGGTTGATGACCTGCAAGGCGGCGCAGAGCGCGTCCGACGCTGGCCAAGTGTCGCGGCTCTCGCCATGCACATCCAGGACATAGCGGCCCACCGGCATGGCGGAATACCGGCAATAATCCATCAAATCGTCCCAGTCGGTATAGCGCAGCTGGGTGACGTCGCGGCGGAAGGCGATCAGCAGATCCTGGGCATGCTGGTCGGACAGGCCGCGCTGCCGCAGCACCTCGCGCAGGGCCACGGCCTCGGGCTCGTTCTCTCGCTCGCCACGCAGGCTGGCGCCCATGGCGTCCAGCAGCTTCAGCTTCATGTCCGGCGCCAGCACGGGGCTGTCCGACACATCGTCGGCCACCCGGGCGAAGGCGTAATAGGCCATGACGGGCGCGCGCGCGTCCCGGCGGATGATCAGCGAGGCGACGGGGAAGTTCTCGTCCTTGTGGCCCTTGCCGGTGCGGTGGTTGGCTGCCGTCATGGGGCGGGGTTTCCGTTCTGTCCTGCGCTCTGCCCGCCCGTACCGGGCTGGGCCGCCGCTACCGGGGCGGACTGTACATGTTGGGCTTGGGCGCGCCCCTTCCACATGCCGCCACGGCCCATCCAGTGCTGAACCGCGCTGTCCACGGTCCACACGGTATAGACGATGCCGATCAGCGGCAAGGTGACGGCCCGCATAGGCGACAGGCGATAGAACGCCTGGATGGGGGCGAAGCTGGCCAGCATCAGACCCACCGCGAGCGCGCCGAAGATGCCCGCCGCCTCGCGGTCGAACAAGGCCAACAGCACCGGCGCCACATAGGTCAGCAGCATGCCCAGCACGGTGCCCGCCAGCAGCACCGGGGAATAGTTCAACTGCGCGTAGGCGCTGCGGATGACCATGCGGCGGATGTCGTCCACCTTGTCATAGGCCCGCAGGCTGACGGCCCGGTCGCTGAGGCCCAGCCAGATGGACCCCTGGGTCTTCAGGCGACGGCCCAGGGCGCAATCGTCGATCAGGGCGTCGCGGATGCTGTCGATGCCGCCGGCGCGCGCCAACGCCTGGCGGTCCACCAGCATGCAGCCGCCGGCGGCGGCCGCGACGGTGGAGCCGCTGTCGTTCACCCGGCCAAAGGGGTACAGCATCTGGAAGAAATAGATGAAGGCCGGGATGAAGGCCCTCTCCGCCCAGCTTTGGCAGCGCAGCTTGGCCATCAGGCTGACCAGCACGCGGTTTTCCGTCTGGGCGCGCGTGACCAGGCGGGTCAGCGTGTCGGGGGCGTAGGCGATGTCGGCGTCGGTCAGCCACAGATAGTCGGGCGGGAAGTCGCCTTCCTGGGCATGGGCGATTCCTTGGCGCACCGCCCACAGCTTGCCCGTCCAGCCGGGCGCCAGCTCCGCCCCCGTCAGGACGGTGAGCGTGGCGGTGGAACCGGACGTTTCCGCCGCATGGCGGGCCAACTCCGCGGTGCCGTCGTCGCTGCCGTCATCGACCAGGATGATGCTCAGGTGACCCGGATAGTCCTGGGCTCCCAGGGAGGCGATGACCTGGGCGATGCCGTCGGCCTCGTTACGGGCCGGGATGACGGCGGTGACGGAGGGCCAGCCGCCCTCCAGCCCGCCATGGCTTGTCGTGGGGCCGCTGGGCAGCTGCCCCGGCTTGTTGGCTGGCGCCAGCGCCATGTCGTCGCGCTCCAGCCCCAGCCAGAACAGGCCCCGGGCGAAGACCAGGACCACCCAAACCGCCAGGCTGATGACGCCGATGAGGAAGATCAGGCTCATGCAAGATACCCCGCGGTCTTGAACCAGGTGAGGGCGTCGGCCAGGGCCTCGCCATAGGGACGGGCGGTATAGCCCAGCTCGGCCTCGGCCTTGGCCGAGGAAAAGAACATGCGGTACTTGGACATGCGCAGGCCGTCCACGGTCACGAACGGTTCCCGCTTGGTGATCTTGGCCACGGCCTCCGCCACCACGGCGATGGGCAGGATCAGGCCACGCGGCACCGCCACGGTGGGCGGCTTGCGGCCCACCAGGCGTGCGATGTCCGCCAGCATTTGCTGCAGGGAGACGTCCTGTCCGCCCAGGATGTAGCGCTCGCCCACCCGGCCCTTCTCAAAGGCCAGCAAATGGCCTTCCGCCACGTCGTCCACATGCACCAGGTTCAGGCCGGTGTCGACGAAGGCCGGCATCTTGCCGGTCGCGGCCTCCACGATGATGCGGCCGGTGGGGGTGGGGCGCAGGTCGCGGGGGCCGATGGGGGTGGACGGGTTGACGATGACGGCGGGCAGGCCATCCTTCGCCACCATGTCCAGCACGGCCTGTTCCGCCAGGATCTTGCTGCGCTTGTAGGCGCCGATGGCGGCGTCCGGCGCCATCACCGCGCGCTCGTCCACCGCCACGCCATCGGTGCGCGGGGCCAACACGGCGACGCTGCTGGTGTAGACGACCCGTCGCAAACGATGTTCCAGCGCAAGTTCCATGATGGCGCGGGTGCCGCGCAGGTTGTTCTGAACGATCTCTTCCGGGTTGGGGGCCCACAGGCGGTAATCGGCCGCCACATGCAGCAGCGCATCCGCCCCCGCCATCCCACGCGCCAGGCTGGCGCGGTCGTTCAGGTCGCCTTCCACCACCCGCACATCCAGCCCGGCCAGGTTGGTGGGCGGGGTGGCCGGCCGCTTAAGGACCGTGACGTCATGGCCCCGGGCCAGGGCCACACGGGCCACGGCCGCGCCGACGAATCCCGTCGCCCCGGTGATGAACAGTCGCTGCTTGTCGGCCATTGGCCTTCCGGTCCCCTATCACGCCCCGATCGGCGCCCATCGAACGGCGCGGACCATATCACTTCCGCGGTGCGGAGTGAAAAGGGTTGGGCGCAGGCGCCCTGCGGATGGCTGGCCTGCTGCGGCGCGTATGCCACAGGGGTGCCCCGCTTCCGCAAGGCCCGCCCCCGGTCAGTCTTGCAAGTATTTAATGGTATATTAACGATTGGAGAGGCCGGAGTTTGGGTCGTATTTTATGTATATGTTGCGCCGCACACAGGTTGTTGACCGTACTCTGGCCGATGATCCCGCTAAAAGGTCATCTGACCGTAGGGTTATACGGGTTCAATACTGATTGACCTCCCGATCAGGATGCTCTCTGCTCATGAGTGTAGGAGAGGCTGGCGGTGTCACTCGGATGCCGTTGGTTGAATTTCCAGCAAGCGAGGTGGGTTGTCCCGGGGCGTTAGGCCCTGCGGGGCGTGAACGATCCGGGGGATTTGAGAAATGCGCCTGAAGGTCCAGTTGTTGTTGCCCGTCATTGGTATCGCCGCGCTGGGCGGTGTCCTTGTGTCCGCCGGCCAGATGAGTCAAGACCGGACAGCGCGGGTAGCCCTTTCCTTGGACCAGGCGCGCACCGCGCTGGTACAGGCCGCCGACGTGCGGGCCCTCAGCCGCGCGGTTCAGCGCGACGCCCTGAACACCCTGCTGGAGCCGGGGGCGGATCGCGGCGCCTTTGTGCAGCGCGCCTCGTCGCGGCTGACGGAAATGGCCGGCTTGCTCACCGCCCTGCGCGACCACGCCGCCGACGCGCCGTTCCTGGTGCCCCAGGCCCAGGCGCTGACCGAGATGACCGGCCTGGTGACGGCGGTGCGGACGGGTGATGAGACCGACGCCCTGGCGCGGCTGCGTATCCGGGTGGGCCCGGCGGACGCCCAGGCCGACACCTTGGCCCAATCCTTCATCACCGCGCGCGGCCAGGAAATGGACGGCTTGGCGGCGGACGCCGGTCGCCTGCGGGCGCAGGCTGACCGTCTGGCGGCCTGGGACGCGGTGCTGGGCATGACGGGCGCCTTGATGGCGGGCGCCCTGTTCCTGCTGCTGTTGCTGCGCCGCCCGCTGGCGCGCTGGATCGGGGCCGGCAATGACGATTTGCGCGCGGTCCTGGCCGCGGCGGATCGGGGTGATGAACTGGGCGATTGGGCCCGCGCCCTGGTGGCATTGCGCAACCAGGCGGCGGAGCGGGGGCGGCGTCCCGCCCGCGATGCCGTGGCCCCTGCCCACAAGGCGCTGGCGGCCTGATAGCCCTTTACATGGCACGATAAAGGGGCGCGGATGTCCGTCGAGTCCGCGCCCCTTTATTTTTTCACGCCTTGCGGTCGCACAGCGGTCGGGGCAGGGCCCCCTCCAGCAACTGGGTGATGTGCCGGTCCATCCAGCCCGCTTCGTCCAGCGGGCTGAAGCGAATCAGCAGGCGGGTATAGAGCGCGCCGTACATGGCCTCGACCAGCGTTTCGACATGTAGGTCGCCGCGGAACTCGCCATTGCTTTTGCCCCGCTCGATGATGTCGCGCAGGCGCTGGCGCCGCGGCTCCACCACCTTTTCATGATAGACTTTCAGGGTCGCGGGGTCGTTTTGCCCGGCCAGCACGATGCTGGCCACCACCCGGCCGGTGGCGCCGGCGAAGCTGCGGGCGATGCCTTGCAGCATGGTGCGCAGGTCGGCCACCGCCGACGATGTGCTGGGGGTGGGCACCGTCAGCTCCGCATGGGCCAGCAGCGCTTCCATGGCCAGGGCCCCCTTGCCTGGCCACCAGCGGTAAATTGTCGTCTTCGCCGTGCCGGAACGGGCGGCCACCCCCTCGATGGTGAACCGTTCCAGACCGTTTTCCTCCAGCAATTGGAAGGCGGCGTCCAGGATGGCGTCCCGCGCCTGGTCTGATCGGGGCCGCCCTGGCCCCCGCATGGCTTTATCCGTCACCCTCTCTCCTCGCTCTCACTATGAAGCCCCGGTTATTAAGCCGACCCCTTGTTGGCCGGGGCCGGTCTGTGACGCTCATCGCACCGTTTGGGACAAGAAACGCTACACAGCGTTTCGTTTGTCGCAGTGCTCCTGGCGCCGGTTCCACACTACCTTACACTTACGAAACGGACCATAGCGAAATGGTCCTTCCCGCCGACCCCCGGTTCGTCATCCGGCCACCGCTCGTGGCTCGGAACACCCCCGGTCGTCCCTGCGGGTTCCAGAATCAAGGAGAGTAATCGTGAGCGGGGTTGTAAAGAAGTCTTCCGTTAAAGTATTGGCCGGCGCGGTCGCCGCCGTGGCGCTTTTGGGCGGGGCGGCGGTGGGCGGTAATTACTATTGGAAGACCGGGCGCTTTCTCGAATCCACCGATGATGCCTATGTCCAGGCGGATTACACCACGGTCGCGCCCAAAGTTTCCGGTTACATCTCCGAGGTGCTTGTGGAGGATAACCAGCCGGTGAAGGCCGGCCAAGTGCTGGCCCGCATCGACGACCGTGATTTCCGCACGGCGCTGGACCAGGCCAAGGCCGACGTGGCCACGGCCGAGGCGGACATCCGCAACATCCAGGCCCAGCGGGTGCAGCAGCAGGCGGTGGTGGCCCAGGCCCAGGCGGCGCTGGCCGCCGACCAGGCCAACCTGACCTTCGCCCGCCAGGACCGCGACCGCTATCGCGACCTGATGAAGACCGGCTTTGGCACGGTGCAGCGCGCCCAGCAGACCGAGGCGGCGGTGACCGACAAGGCCGCCGGCCTGCAGCGCGACCAGGCGGCGTTGGTGGCGGCGCAGAAGCAGGTGGACGTGCTGGCCACGGCGGAGGCCAAGGCGGCCACGGTGCTGGACCGCGCCCAGGCTGTGGCCCGCCAGGCCGAACTGAACCTGTCCTACACCACCATCGCCGCGCCCATCGACGGCACGGTGGGCGCACGCAGCCTGCGCGTGGGCCAATTGGTCCAGGCCGGCACCCAGCTCATGGCGGTGGTGCCCCTGTCCCAGGTCTACGTTCTTGCCAATTTCAAGGAAACCCAGCTGACCGAGGTGCGTCCCGGGCAGCCGGTGCAGGTGACGGTCGACAGCTTCCCCGGCACCACCCTGAAGGGCCGGGTCGACAGCCTGTCGCCCGCCAGCGGCACCAGCTTTGCCCTGCTGCCGCCGGACAACGCCACCGGCAACTTCACCAAGATCGTGCAGCGTATCCCGGTGAAGATCGTGCTGGATGAGGGGCAGCCGCTGGCGGGCCTGCTGCGGCCCGGCATGTCGGCCGAACCGGTCATCGATACCCGGACACAGCCCGCCGGGGCGCCCCAGACGCCGCAATTGGCCAAGTCCACCTCCGGTCTTTATCCCATGGCCCGCTGAGGGCCGCTTCCGATCGCTAAAGGCGCTTCACGCCATGGCCCCCTTCGACAACGCCCACACCCACGGTACCCCGGCCGCCGGCGGCAACCTCCCCCGCACCCTGTCGCCGGCCCGCGGCCCGGCGCCGTCCCACGACGGCAGCCGGGCCGCCCCTTCCTCGACGCCCGCCGCCGACACCGTGTCGTTCAAGACATGGCTGGCGGTGCTGGGCTCAGTGCTGGGCGCCTTCATGGCGGTGCTGAACATCCAGATCGTCAACGCCTCGCTGGCCGACATTCAGGGCGGCATCGGTGCCGGCGTGGATGATGGTGGCTGGATCGCCACCGCCTACCTGATCGGCGAAATCATCGTCATCCCGCTGTCGGGATTCCTCAGCCAGGTGTTCAGCGTGCGCCGCTACCTGATCACCAACACGGTGCTGTTCCTGGTTTTCTCCGTCGCCTGCGCCTTTGCCCAGAACCTGCAGCAGATGATCGTGCTGCGCGCCATCCAGGGCTTCTGCGGCGGCGTGCTGATTCCCATGGCCTTCACCCTGATCATTACCCTGCTGCCCAAGTCGCGGCATCCGCTGGGCCTGGCCCTGTTCGCGCTGACCGCCACCTTCGCCCCGGCCATCGGCCCCACCATCGGCGGCTACCTGACCGAGACCTATGGCTGGAAATATATCTTCTACATCAACCTGGTGCCGGGCGTGTTCATGGTCGCGGCCCTGTGGGCCTCGCTAGAGCGCGCGCCCCTGCGCCTCGGCCTGCTGCGCCAGGGCGATTGGTGGGGAATCGCCACCATGGCCGTGGGCCTGGCCTGCCTGCAGACGGTGCTGGAGGAGGGCAACAAGGATGACTGGTTCGGCTCCGCCTACATCGTGCGGCTGGCCGTCATCGCTGCCGTCGCTCTGGGCGCCTTCCTGGTCATCGAGCTGAAGGTCGACAAGCCCTTGCTGAACCTGCGCCTGCTGGCGCGGCGCAATTTCGGCCTGGGCATCGTCGCCAACGCCTTGCTGGGGGTGGTGCTCTACGCCTCCTCCTACCTGCTGCCGCGCTATCTGGGGCAGATCCAGGGCTACAACGCGCAGCAGATCGGGTCCGTCATGGCCTGGGTGGGACTGCCGCAGCTGGTGCTGATCCCGCTGGTGCCCATGCTCATGAAGCGCTTCGACGCCCGCTGGCTGGCGCTGGTGGGCGCGGCCATCTTCGCCGGCAGTAATTTCATGAACATCCACCTGTGGCTGGGCAGCGCCGCCGACCAGCTGTTCTGGCCCAACATCGTGCGCGCCTTCGGCCAGGCCCTGGTCATGACGCCCCTGTCGGTGGTGGCCACCGGCGGCATCGAGAAGGAGAACGCAGGCTCCGCCTCCGGCCTGTTCAACATGATGCGCAACCTGGGTGGCGCCGTGGGCATCGCCCTGACCCAGACTTGGCTGACCAAGCGTGAACAGTTCCATTCCAATGTCATGACCGGCCAGGTCAGCCTGTTTGGCGAAAGCACCCGCCAGCATCTGGCGATGCTGCAGCGGAAGTTCATGGATCACGGCGTGCCCGATGCCCTCACCGCCTGGCGCCAAGCGGTGGCGGAGGTGGATGCGGGCATCCGCGCCCAGGCCTGGCTGATGGCCTACAGCGACGCCTTTTTCTTCCTGGGCAGCGCCATGGCCCTGTCGGCCGTCGCCATCCTGTTCCTGAAAAAGGCCGCCGCCGGGGCGGACGCCGGCGGCGCGCACTGAGGCGGGGGTGCGGCAATTCGACAGCATCGCCGCCGACAGGAAGGCTTCTAGGCCGCAGTGATAGGTCCTAACAAGGCTCTCTATCCAAAGGCTAAGTCCGGCCATGTCGAAAGGCATACTTGTCAGGGGTCGCGCGCCGGCGATCCCCCCATCCCATCCCTTGGCGGCTCAGCCATGAGCCCCGTTTCCTTCAACGCCAGGACGTCGCCCGACGCGACGCTGATCACCCCCCAGGGGCCGGGCCTGTTGCCCTGGCTGGCGGAGGCCTGGCGCACCCGGCGCATCGCCCTGATGCTGGCGCGGCGCAGCCTGAAGGCCCGCTATCGTCAGACCTGGCTAGGGGCGGGCTGGGCCATCCTGCAGCCCCTGCTGCTCATGCTGGTCTATTGGGGGATTTTCGGCCATCTGCTGGGCGTGCCTACGGGGGGCGACGTGCCCTATCCCGTGTTCGCCTTCACCGGTCTGGTGCTGTGGCAGTTCTTCTCGCGCGCGCTGATGGACGCCAGTGCCAGCATCCTGCACCAGGCCCATTTCGTCACCAAGGTTTACTTTCCCCGGCTGCATATGCCCCTGGCCTCATTGATGGTGGCCGCGGTTGACATGGCGGCGGGCCTGACCTGTCTGGTGGTGCTGCTCGCCGCCTTCCAAGTCTGGCCGCAGCCGCGCTGGCTGTTGCTGCTCGGGCCGTTGGCGCTGCTGCTGGTCACCGGTGCCGGCGCCGCGCTGTTGTTGTCCGCCCTGGTACTGCGCTTCCGCGACGTGGGCCACCTGCTGCCCCTGACGACCCAGGTGCTGATGGTGGCGGCCCCGGTCATCTATCCCGCCCATCTGGTGCCCGGGGTGATGGGGGCGGTCTACCGCCTGAACCCCATGGTGACGGTGATCGAGGGGACGCGGGCCGCCCTGTTGGGCAGTCCGGCGCCGGATCTGGTGCCCGCCCTGTTGTCCGTGCTGTTGGCCATCGGCCTGCTGATGCTGGGCCTCCGCGCTGTCCGGCGTACCGAGCCCGCCATGGCCGATCTGATCTGAAGGGTTTCCCAAATGGCCTTGTATACGTTCAACGGGGCGCTGGGCGCCAGGATCCGCGAGTCCCACCGGTTGGCCGACGCCCTGCCGCCGCCGGCGGTGGAGGTGCGCCACCTGTCCAAGCGCTACGGCGGCGCCGGCCGGGGCGGCATGATTTACGACCTGCTGGCCGGACGCCGATCGAAGCAAGCCGAACCAGCCGGCTTCTGGGCGCTGGACGACCTCAGTTTCACCGTGCCCCAGGGGGGTGTGCTGGGCATCATCGGCCGCAACGGGTCAGGCAAGACGACCCTGATGCGCATCCTGTCGCGCATCACTGCGCCCACGAAGGGGGAGGCCCTGGTGCGCGGCCGCGTGGGCGCCTTGCTGGAGATCGGCTCCGGCTTCCACCCTGAACTGACGGGGCGGGAGAACATCGATTTCAGCGGCGCCATCCTGGGCATGACCGAGAGCGAGGCGCGTGAGGCGGTGGATGCCATCATTGACTTCGCCGAGATCACGGATTTCCTTCACACCCCGGTGAAGCACTATTCCATCGGCATGTACATGCGCCTGGCCTTCGCCGTCTCTTCCCATATCCGCAACGAGGTGCTGTTGCTGGATGAGATCCTGGCGGTGGGCGACGAGCGCTTCCAGGACAAGTGCCGCAGCCGCATCAAGCAACTGTGCGGCGAGGGCCGCACCGTGCTGATCATCAGCCACACCAGCGCCCTGCTGGAGGAGGCGTGCGACAACCTGCTGGTGCTGGAAAAGGGCCGCAAGGTCTTCCTGGGCGATCCCTATGCCGGTATCGACTTCTACCACCGCGACATCCTGCGCCTGCCACCGGGTGCACGCCTGGGCGCCAACGGCCGCCCCTATCGCGCCGCCATCGATGTCGGGCGCATCCGGCGGTGGCGGCAGGGGTGAGGGTCCTGGCCAGGCGCTGACCCGCGCGCCGGGCATGCCGGGGCATCGCCGCCACCAACACCGGAAAGGTTGCCTCTCCGGCCAGATAGTTTTAGAAATTGGCCCCAGTCAGGTAACAATCTTTCAGGATCTGGTTCCGTGCCCCAGCTTCGCTCCCGCACCACCACCCATGGCCGTAACATGGCCGGCGCCCGCGGCCTTTGGCGCGCCACCGGCATGACGGATGCCGATTTCGGCAAGCCCATCGTGGCCATCGCCAATTCCTTCACCCAGTTCGTGCCCGGTCACGTGCATCTTAAGGACCTGGGCCAGCTGGTGGCGGGCGAGGTGGTGGCGGCCGGCGGTGTGGCCAAGGAATTCAACACCATCGCGGTGGATGACGGCATCGCCATGGGCCACGCCGGCATGCTGTACAGCCTGCCCTCGCGCGAGGTCATCGCCGACGCCGTGGAATACATGGTCAACGCGCATTGCGCCGACGCCCTGGTCTGCATCTCCAACTGCGATAAGATCACGCCCGGCATGCTGATGGCCGCCCTGCGCCTCAACATCCCCACCGTGTTCGTCTCCGGCGGGCCCATGGAGGCCGGCAAGGCCCCCGTGCATGGCGAGATCCGCTCCGTCGACCTGATCGACGCCATGGTGGCGGCGGCGGACGACAGCGTCAGCGATGCCGAGGTCCAGGCGCTGGAACAGAACGCCTGCCCCACCTGCGGCTCCTGCTCCGGCATGTTCACCGCCAATTCCATGAATTGCCTGGTGGAGGCTCTGGGCCTGGGCCTGCCCGGCAACGGCACGGTGCTGGCCACCCACGCCGACCGGAAGGCTCTGTTCTTGCGGGCCGGCCGCACGGCGGTGGAAATCGCCAAGCGTTGGTACGAACAGGACGACGCCAGCGTCCTGCCCCGTTCCATCGCCACGTTCGAGGGGTTTGAGAACGCCATCGCCCTGGATATCGCCATGGGCGGGTCCACCAACACCGTGCTGCACCTGCTGGCCGCGGCTTATGAAGGTGGCGTTGATTTCACCATGGCCGACATCGACCGCATGTCGCGCCGGGTGCCCCACCTGTGCAAGGTGGCGCCGTCCTCCGCCACCGTGCATATCGAGGACGTGCACCGCGCCGGCGGCATCATGGGCATCCTGGGTGAACTGGACCGCGCCGGCCTGCTGCACCGCGACGTGCCCACCGTGCACGCCCCCACCATCGGCGCGGCCGTGGACCGCTGGGACATCACCCGCGCCAACGATGCCGACATCAGCGAATTCTACGCCGCCGCCCCCGGTGGCGTGCGCACCACCCAGGCCTTCAGCCAGGCGTCACGCTACACCAGCCTGGACCGTGACCGCGTGAACGGCATCATCCGCAGCAAGGAGAACGCCTTCAGCCAGGACGGCGGCCTGGCCGTGCTGTACGGCAACCTGGCGGTCGACGGCTGCATCGTGAAGACGGCGGGCGTGGACCCGGCGGCCCTGACCTTCACCGGCAAGGCCCGCGTGTTCGAAAGCCAGGACGACGCCGTTTCCGCCATCCTGGGCAACCGGGTTCAGGCGGGCGACGTGGTTCTTATCCGCTATGAGGGCCCGCGTGGCGGTCCCGGCATGCAGGAGATGCTGTATCCCACCAGCTATCTGAAGTCCAAGGGCCTGGGCAAGGTCTGCGCCCTGGTGACCGATGGCCGCTTCTCCGGCGGTAGCTCCGGCCTGTCCATCGGCCACGTCTCGCCCGAGGCGGCGGAGGGCGGAACCATCGGTTTGGTGGAGGAGGGCGACCGCATCGTCATCGACATCCCCAACCGCAGCATCCACCTGGATGTTGAGGATGCGGAGCTGGAGCGCCGCCGCGACGCCATGAAGGCCAAGGGCGCCAAGGCCTGGAAGCCCGCCACCCGCGACCGCAAGGTCTCCGGCGCGCTCAAGGCCTACGCCCACTTCGCCACCTCCGCCTCGCGCGGGGCGGTGCGGGACACGTCGGGGATTTGACCGGGTGCATGTCGGCGGCATGAGATTTCCCCCATGCCGCCGCAGGAGGGGGCGCTTACCCCTCCGCCTCGCCCCACACCAGGAACAGGCCGACATCGCCCGGGAAGCCGTTGGGGAAGTCCAGGACGCGGGCGATCAGGCTGAAGCCCGCTGGTTGCAGCTCGTGGTGCCAGCGCTGGTAAATCTCGGCCGCCTCACCGCGCAGGGTGCGGGGCCAGTCCGGCTCCGGGGCGTTGATGGCGCGGGCGCCGTCGCTGCATAGGTCGGCCGGGAAGCGCAGCAGCAGGAATTCCTTCTCGCCCCGGGCGGCGGCGTCATGCGCGCCCTCCAGCAGCTTATGCCAGGCATGGTCGGCCACATGATGGTCGATCAGTTCCTGCACCTTCTCCTGCCGGCGGGTCAGCGCCTCCTTGCGCTGCTCGGCCAGATGGCGGGCGGCCTCATCATGGAAATTGCCCACCAGGTGGCGGAAGTCGGCGGCGCGGAACAGGGGCTCATGCGCCGGTTCCCGCACGGGCGCAGGCGCGGGGGGGCCTTCCGCTCCCACCGCTGGAACAGGCCGGAGCGGTGCGCCGGCTCCGTCTTCTCGGCCGGTTCTGCCGCCAGCACCTTCAGCAGGTCGGCCCGCGATACGATGCCCACCAGCGATCCGTCCAGCACCACCGGCACCCGCTTGATGCCGTGGGTGATCAGCAGGCGGGCGATGTCGGTGGTGTCGGTGTTGATGTCCACGGTGATGACCGGGGCGGCCATGACATCGCGGGCGGTGCGTTCCCGCTTCTGCACCTCCGCCCAATAGGCGGGCAATTGCTCACCCTCCGCCACCAGGGCCAGCCACCAGTCGCGCCGCGCCTCATGGGCGGCACCCGCTTCCTCCCGGTCGATCAGGTCACCTTCGCTGACCATGCCGATGACCCCGCCGTGGCTGTCCACCACCGGCGCGGCGCTGACGCCCCGTTCCAGCAGCAAGGCGGCGATGCGGCTGACCGGCGTGTCGGGCGTCACGGTCAGCACATTTTCGGTCATTACGTCATGGGCGCGCATGGGGCGGCTTTCCTGTCACGGTGGGCTGGTCACGATGGGTCCGTGCCGAAAAAGATAACCCAATGAAAGGACGGCCGTCTTTGCGCTGCATCATAGCCAGGGGAGCACTTCCCCCAATGCGCCGGACGCCTGTCCTTTGGTAAGACCGCGCCCGCGCGCCACCCCCGTCAGGGTTGGGCCGTGGCCGTCAGATCCACCGTCACCGCCACGGCCAGGTCCACCGACCGGCCCTTGCTGAACAGGCCATGGCCGCCGACGTCATAGTCGGTGCGCACCAGATCCAGCCGGCCCACGGCGTGGGCCTTGCCGTCGGTGAGGTCCAGGGTGAAGGGTAGGGTCACGTCCTTCTTGATGCCGCGGATGGTCAGGGAGCCCACGGCCTCATACTGGTTGCCGCCCATGGCGCGGAAGGTCGTGGCCTCGAACACCGCGTCGGGAAAGGCGTGGACGTTGAACCAGTCTTCGCCCGGCAGGGCCTCGTCCTTTTCCGCATCCCCGATGACGGCGCTGCCCATGGCGATGGTCACCTTGGCGTGTCCGGCGGCCGGGGTGGCGGGGTCGAAGTCGATGGCGGCATCCCAGGTGCCGAAGCGGCCGGTGAATTCCTTGCCGCTCTGGTGGCCGATGAAGCCCAGCTGGCTCTGGGTCTTGTCCACGGTCCAGGGCGCGGCGCCCGCCGGGGTGGACATCAGGGGCGACAGCAACAGGGCGGCCAGGGCGGGGATCAGAGAAGACGGGCGCAGGGTCACGGGCGACAACCTCCAGGACATGCCGATTTGGCGGTGGTTGTCCGATAATAATCGAGGCGTCGGCGGTGCCGTCTGCGACCTTGCGTAGCATACAGCGTAAGCAAAAACCCCGAACGCGATGGCGTCCGGGGTTCCCTTATCTTACCGTTTACTGTGTTACGGCTTACTTGGTGGTCGCGTTCAGGTCCACGGTGACGCTGACGGCCAGGGCCACCATCTTGCCGTCGGACCAGGCGCCCTGGCCCACGCCGTAATCGGTACGCACCAGGTCCAGCTTGCCCACCGCGTGGGCCTTGCCGCCCGCCACGTCCAGGGTGAAGGGCAGGGTCACGTCCTTCTTGATGCCGCGGATGGTCAGGGTGCCCACCGC
This sequence comes from Nitrospirillum karajorum, assembly GCF_036348415.1. NCBI lineage: Bacteria > Pseudomonadati > Pseudomonadota > Alphaproteobacteria > Rhodospirillales > Azospirillaceae > Nitrospirillum > Nitrospirillum karajorum. Next base: position 861,318 of record NZ_JAZBQB010000002.1, on the reverse strand, counting down.
CTCATACTGGTTGCCGCCCCCCTTGGCGGAACTGACCGATTTGAAGCTGGTGGCCTCGAACACCGCCTTGGGGAAGGCCTTGGTGCTGAACCAGTCGGCCTCGGGCAGGGACTGGTCCTTCTGCACGTCGCCGGTCTTGGCGCTGGCCATGTCGATGGTGACGGTGGCGTGGCCCGCCGCCGGGTTGGCGGGGTCGAAGTCGATGGTGGCGTCCCAGCGGGTGAACTGGCCGCTGAAGGCGGCACCGCTCTGGCTGCCGGTGAAGCCCAGCTTGCTGTGGGCGGTATCCACGGTCCAACTGGCCGCGGCGGCCGGACCGGCCGCCAGCAGGGCGCCCAGGGCGGCGGCCCAGGCTGTGGTGGTGAGGAACTTCATGATGGGCATCCTCAGTCTTGGGAAAGGGCGGCCGGGGGACTTAGGCCCGGCGGCCGAAACGGGGAACCATGCGCAGCAGCACGTCATCCTTGACCAGGAAGTGATGGCGCAGCGCCGCCAGGGCGTGGACCACAACCAGGGCCACCAGGATCCAGGCGGCTAACTCATGCGCCTCCGACACCACGTCGTTGATCGGCGCCTTGTTCTCCAGGTCCGCCAGGACGGGCATGTGCGGGAAGGGGATGACGCCGTACAGCACGGTCGGAATGTTGAATTTCGAGGTGGAGACGACGGCCCATCCGGTCAGCGGCATGCCCAGCAGCAGGGCGTACAGGCCGGCATGACCCAGATGGGCGGCGGCCTTTTCCCACAGCGGCATGTGGGCCGGCAGGGGGGGCGGACGGTGGGCCAGGCGCCAGGCCGCCCGGAACAGGGTCAGGGCCAGGACGGTGATGCCCACCGACTTGTGCAGCTGGAACAGCTTGAACTGGTCGGGGGAGCCGGGCGGCAGCGACGTCATCGTCCAGCCCATGATCAACAGGCCCAGGATGGCGAGGACGGTCAGCCAATGGACCAGAATGGCCACGCTGTTGTAACGCGCCGCGACGGTCATGGTCCGGCTCCCCCTTCAGTCAGTTAAACGTCGCCCAGCATAACCCATTACTGGGCATAACCAAATTACTGGGCGCGATCGAACTCGCCGCTGATCAGCAGCTCGACCTCGTCGCTGACGTAGGGCACGTACTTGTCGACACCGAATTCGGACCGCTTCACCTGCGCCTTGGCGTCGAAGCCGACGACATAGGCCTTGGTCATCGGGTTGGTGCCGCCGCCGTGGAAGCTGGCGTCCAGGGTCACCGGCTTGGTCACGCCGTGCAGGGTCAACTCACCGATGATCTTGCCGGTGGTGGCGCCGGTCACCTCGATCTTGGTGGCCTTGAAGGTGGCGGTGGGGAACTTGGCGGTGTCGAAGAAGTCCGGGCTGTTCAGGTGCTCATCCAGCTTCGGGTTGGCGGTGGACAGGCCCTTCACGTTGATGGTCACGTCCAGCTTGCTCTTGGCCGGGGCCTTGGGGTCGAAGTCCAGCGTGCCCTCCAGGTCCGGGAAGGCGCCGTAATAGGTGGAGAAGCCGAAGTGGGTGATGGCGAACACCACCTTGGCGTGGCTCTTGTCCAGGGTGAAGTGGCCGCCCTCGACCTTGGTCAGGTCGGTCGTGGCCTGGGCCAAGGCGGTCGCGGGGGCGGCGGCCAGCAGGGCGGCGGCCAGCATCAGGGCGGGAATGCGCTTCATGGGATGGTTCCTTGAGAAAAAGCTGGCCGGATGGCCGGGGAAGGGGGACCGGCCATCACCCGCAAGAAGGGCGATGGCCGGCGTTACGGGCTTAATCTAGGTCGCCCCGCATCCGCCCACAATCAAGGAAGCCTGGAATTCATTGTTCCATTCGTCGCACCAATCCCGCCGTCCTTGCGGCGATTTCACACGCCATGCGGGGTTTTATGGCGCCGCCAAAGGGCGTAGGGTCTGGCTGCCCGCCCGCCTGGGGCGGCCTCCCAGGGCGCGCGATGGAGCCCGTCTTGCCGAAGGATGGCCTGATGACCGAACGAACCACCGCCTTGAAAGCCGCCCTGGCGTTGGCTGGCGCCCTGACCGCCCTCAGTACTGGCGCGCAGGCGCACGTCGGCCCCGCGCCGGAGGGCATGGAGAAGTGCTACGGCATCGCCAAGGCGGGCGAGAATTCCTGCGCGTCGGCCGCCGGCACCCATGATTGCGGCGCCCTGTCCAAGGTGGATTATGACGGCCAGGAATTCCTGGACGTGGACAAGGGCACCTGCCGCGCCATGGGCGGCAAGCTGAAGCCGTTCAAGGGCATCGGCAAGGCGCCGCGTGCGGTGGCCCCCAAGGCCGACGCGGCCAAGACCGTTCCGCCCAAGCCCCCGCAGGACTGAGATGCCCGAGGGCACCGCCTCCCTGGTCGCGTTGCCGCGCCGCGCCGGTATCGGCCTGCGCCACCCGCACGTGCCGGCCTTCCTGGAAGGGGAACGGCCGGACGTCGCCTGGGTCGAGGTACACAGCGAAACCTACCTGGTCGCGGGCGGCCCCCGCCTGGCGGCGCTGGAGGCCATCCGGCGCGACCATGCCCTGTCCTGCCATGGCGTCGGCCTGTCGCTGGGCAGCGCCCATGGGTTGGACGCCACCCACCTGGCCAACCTGCGGCGCCTGTATGATCGCCTGCAGCCGGAGCAGATCTCCGACCATCTGGCCTGGACCGGCACGGACGGCGCCTATCTCAACGACCTGCTGCCCTTGCCCCTGACGGCGCACACGCTGGATGTCGTGGCGGCCAATGTCGCCCATGCCCAGGACGTGCTGGGCCGCCGGCTGCTGGTGGAGAACCCCTCCCTCTACATGCCCCTGACCCTGCCGCCGGGGGTGGAGGCGATGCCCGAGCCGCAGTTCCTGGCGGAACTGGCGGCGCGCACCGGCTGCGGCCTGTTGCTGGACGTGAACAATGTCGCGGTCTGCGCCCATAATCTGGGCTTCGACGCCGCGCGTTACCTGGCGGATTTTCCCCTGGCGGCGGTGGGCGAAATCCATGTGGCCGGCCACCGGCGCGAAGCCTTCGCCCCCTGGGTGGGGCCAGATGCCCGTGCCGGCGGCGTCGTGCTGATCGACGATCATGCCAGCCGGGTGTCCGACGGCGTGTGGGATCTGCTGGCCGGGGTGCTGGCCCGCACCGGTCCCCTGCCCGTGCTGGTGGAATGGGACATGGACCTGCCGCCGCTGGACGTGCTGCTGGGCGAGGCCGCGCGGGCCCAGTCCCTCTTGGATGCCGTCCACCAATTCCCCCACCGCGGGCAGGTGGCGCATGCTTGAGGCCTTTCAGGCGCAGATGCAGCGGGCCCTGCTGGCACCTAGCGGAATTGCCGTGGACCTCGCCACCGGCCCGCTGGCCGAGGCGCGGCTGAAGATCTACCGCGCCAATGTGCAGCAATCCCTGGCAGAGGCGTTGGCCGCCGCCTTTCCCATCACCCTGCGGCTCATGGGCGTGCCCGCCTTTCGCGCGGCGGCGCTGGATTTCGTGCGCGCCCATCCGCCCGGGCGACCGCAACTGGCGGCTTATGGAGGGGATTTTCCGGCGGCGCTGGTGCCCCTGGATGCCGCCGCCGCCGATATGGCCCGTTTGGAATGGGCGGTGATGGAGGCCTATTTCGCCGCCGACGCGTCATCGCTGACGGCGGAACAGCTCGCGGCCTTCCCGCCTGGCGATTATGCCCAGCTGCGCTTCACCGCCCATCCCGCTGCCCGCGTGGTCTGGCTGGGCCACGACGTGCTGCCGCTGTGGCGGCAGGCGCAGGCGGATGAGGATTTGGCGCTGTCGGCGCCTGAGGCGGCGGCGGTTGAGATCCTGGTGCTGCGCCCCGCTGATGGCATCGTCTGCGTGGCGCTGCCACCGGGGGCCGCGGCGGCCATCCAGTCCCTGCTGGATGGCGAGACGCTGGAACAGGCGGCGGCGGCCGGCCTGGCGGTGGAGCCGGCGCTGGACCTGCAGGCCATGCTGCACATGCTGCTGGCCCAGGGGGCCCTGGCCGGGGCGAGCCTTTGATCAGCCCTGGCGGCGCGCCAGCGCCAGCCACAGCCCGCCACCCAGGGCGGAGAGTAGGGACCCGCCGAAGACGCCCAGCTTGGCCTCCCCCGCCAAGCCCGCGTCGGGGAAGGCCAGGCCGGCGATGAACAGGCTCATGGTGAAGCCGATGCCGCACAGCATGGCGATGCCGTAGAGGCCGCCCCACGAAACCTGCGCCGGCAGCTTGGCGATGCCCAGGCGCACGGCGGCGGCGGTGAAGGCGAAGACACCCAGTTGCTTGCCCAGGAACAGGCCCAGCGCGATGCCCAGCGGCACGGGGTCCAACAGGCTGGACCAGTCCAGGCCCTGGAAGCTGACGCCGGCGTTGGCGAAGCCGAACAGGGGCAGGACGCCGAAATAGACGAGGGGGTGCAACGCCTCTTCCAGGCGGTGCAGCGGCGACGGCCCGGCGTCCTCTTCTTCCTCGCTGTCATCGGAGGAAGCGCCGAGGGGGATGGTCAGCGCCAGCAGCACCCCCGCCATGGTGGCATGGATGCCGGAGCGCAGCACCGCCACCCACAGGACCAGCCCCACCACCAGATAGGGCGCCAGCCGGCGCACCCCCAGGCGGTTCATGCCCACCAGCACGGCCAGCGCCAGGGCGGCCAGGCCCAGGTCCGGCCACGACAGGCCGCCGCTGTAGAACAGGGCGATGATCACGATGGCGGCCAGATCGTCGAAAATGGCCAGGGAGGACAGGAACAGGAAGGCGGGGCGCGGCATGCCCCGGCCAAAGGCCGACAGGGCCGCCAGGGCGAAGGCGATGTCGGTGGCCGCCGGCGTGGCCCAGCCGGCCAGCGCGTCGGCATGGCCCCAGTTCAGGCCGACGTAGATCAGCACCGGAACCAGCACGCCGCCCAGGGCCGCGATGCCGGGCAGGGCGATTTGCGACGGGCTGGACAGGTCGCCGCCCACCATCTCGCGCTTGATCTCCAATCCCACCAGCAGGAAGAACAGCGCCATCAGCAGGTCGTTCACCCACTGCTCCACCGACAGGGTGGCGGGCCCGACGCCCAGCGGCGCGTGCAGCGCGTGGAAATAGGTGGGCGCCAGGCTGGAGTTGGCCACCGCCAACCCCGCGACCGACAGGACCAGCAGCAGAATCTCGCCCCAGTTGTCCAGGGCCAGGAAGCGTTCCACGCGATTATGGAGTCGGCGGACCAGTGACTTGATCATTGGTCCCCTCTCGGCGGCAGCATCAGCATCAGGCGGAGACTATCACGCCTCCGCCGATGCGCAACCCAATGGGGGCCCCGAGCCGGGGGCCTATACCACGGTTTGCTCAGTGATGCCGCGCGCTCATCACGGCGAAGCGCCAGGATTTGAAGGCGCAGTCCACGTCGCGCAATCCGGCCTCCGCCATCCACATCAGATGTTCCCCCAGGGTGGCGCAATGGTCCTGGCGCAGGCGGTCGCGGGCCCGCGACAGCTCCACCGCCGGCACGCCCAGGTCGGCGGCCTCCGTCTGCCACAGCCGGTCGTACTGGCTTTCCACCTCCGCCGTCGGGCCCAGCACCTGCTCGGCACTGATGAACAGGCCGCCGGGGGCCAGCACCTGGTTGATGCGGCCGTACAGGTCGCGCTTGGCGCCATGGGCCAGATGGTGGATGGCGAGGGAGGTGACAACCAGATCCCAGGGGCCGGCCAGGTCGGCCTGGTCCAGCTCGGCCAGGGCGAAGCTGACCCGGGCGTCGCCGGCGAAGCGGCGGCGGCTTTGCTCCAGGGCCTGGGGCGTCTCTTCCACCAGGTGCAAATGGGCGTGGGGCAGGCGGGCGCGCACCAGCGAGGCGAACAGTCCGCCGCCGGCGCCCAGATCCAGGACGCGGGGCCGGGTGGGGGCTGTCCAGTCGTCGATCAGGGTCAGCGCCGCGCCGTAAAAGGCGTCGAAACAGGGGATCAGGTTCCGCTGCAGCGCATCATTACGCCCGGTTTCCAATAGGCTTGCACGGGCTGACACGGGTGCCGCCATCCTGCCGTCCTCCTGCTGTTGAAGCGCCCGTGGGCGCGCGTAAACCCAACCTGCGTCTTTTGTTTCCTTGGTCTCGATGAGGCCTGTCATGAAAGCGTAGCGCATTTTACGATCCCCACCATAGGCCATCATTCGTTAATGAATGGTTCGCCGGGCGTCGGTTTGCGCCGCAACATTCCACTTTGGGAAAAAGGGCGGGAAACCAGGGGTTTGAGATATCGAGAAAACGCGATATACCGAACCCCTCCCGTTGCCAACCCGTGCAGGCAGACCCATGGATACCGTCACCCCGTCCTCCGGCCCCGCTTCGGCCACCGCTTCCGCCCCGACTCCGCCAGCCCCTCCGGCAACTGGGGCAACGGCCCAGTCGGTGAACCCGGCCGTGGCCCCCTTGTTCCAGCCCTTCCCCTTTGGCCGGCATGTGCTGGCCAATCGCCTGGTGATGGCGCCGATGACCCGGAACAAGTCGCCGGGCGGCGTGCCCACGGATGAGGTCGTGGCCTATTACCGCCGCCGCGTGCAGGGCGGCGTGGGCCTGCTGATCACCGAGGGCACGACCATCAACCACCCGGCCGCCAACGGCTATCCCCAGGTGCCCGCCTTCCATGGCGAGGCCGCGCTGGCCGGATGGCGCCGGGTGGTGGAGGCCGTGCATGCCGAAGGCGGGCGCATCATCCCGCAGCTGTGGCACGTGGGCATCGCCCGCCGCCCGGGCGTGGAGCCGGACCCCAGCGTCCCGGGCTACGGCCCCTCCGCCATCGTCACCGATGGGGTCGAGGTGGTGCGGGCCATGACCCAGGCCGATATCGACGCCGTGGTCGCCGCCTTCGCCCAGGCCGCCGCGGATGCGGAGCGTATCGGCTTTGACGGGGCGGAGCTGCACGGCGCCCACGGTTATCTCATCGACGACTTCCTGTGGGAAAAGACCAACCAGCGCACCGACGCCTATGGCGGCAGCCTGGAGAACCGTACGCGCTTCGCGGTGGAGATCGTGCGGGCCGTGCGCGCCGCCGTCAGCCCGGACTTCCCCATCGTCTTCCGCTTCTCCCAATGGAAGGGCGGCGACTACGGCGCCAAGATCGCCCAAACGCCGGAAGAGCTGGGCCGCATCCTGACGCCCCTGGCCGAGGCCGGCGTGGACATCTTCCACGTCAGCACCCGGCGCTATTGGGAACCCGCCTTTGACGGGTCCCCCGACACCCTGGCCGCCTGGACCAAGCGCCTGACGGGCAAGCCCGTCATCGCCGTGGGCAGCGTGGGCCTGGCCGATGCCTTCAAGGTCGGCATGTTCGCCAACCGCGACGCTTTCGAGGTCAAGCCCACCGACGTGGATCAGGCCGCCCAGGCCCTGGCGCGGGGGGATTTCGACCTGCTGGGCGTGGGCCGGGTCTTGCTCAGCGATCCCGATTGGGCCATCAAGGTCCGTGAGGGCCGCGTGGACGAGGTGATCCCCTTCGACCGCGGGTCGCTGGACCGGCTGGTGATGTGATCGTTGGACCGGGGAGGGCGCCGCCGCCTTCCCCGGTTTCATAGGGTGTGGATGTCGACGCGATGGATGTGGAAGCGATCCTGAAGGCCCTGGCCAACCCGGTCCGGCGCGACATCCTGCTGTGGCTGAAGGACCCCGCCACCCACTTCGCCCCCCAGCCCGAGGGCTACCCCCTGGAAAAGGGCGTGTGCGTCACCCGCATCCTGGAGAAGACGGACCTGTCGCAGTCCACCGTCTCCACCTACCTGGCCATGCTGCAACGCGCCGGCCTGCTGACCTCCCACCGCGTGGGGCAGTGGACCTTCTATCGGCGCGACGAGGCGCTGATCAACGAGTTCATGAGCACGTTCGGCAAGCAGTTGTGCCAGATGCTGAAGCGGGGCGATTACGAGGGTAGTGCGGGGTAAGTCCTATCGCATCGCCTCAGCGATGCAGCCAGAACCGGTCCAGCAGATACAGCGCCCCCACCCAGGCCAGCACCATGGCCAGGGCGTGATGCTTGACGTGGGCCGGGAACTTCCGTGCCGACAGCAGGATCAGCACCGGCACGCCGGCGATCCCCAGGGGCATCAACAGCCACACCATGCCCGGTGCTGCCCCGCCCTGCGCGCCGTCGTTGGCCGCCACCACCGTCAGGAACAGGGCGGGGAAGATGGCCATGCACCCGCCCACGATCAGCAGGAAGCCCAGCACCCACAGGGCGACTTTGCAGAATTTGTCGAGACGGGTCATGGGGTGGGCCGGGAGGTTGAGCAGGACCTGCCCTCTATGGCATCCAATTTCCCGCTGGGGAAGAGGAGCTTGGCGTCCAGGTCAGTCCGTTTCGATGAATGGCCCCTCTCGGCGCAGCAGGCTGTGACGGTAAAGTACATATCCGATGGCGGACATGGCACAGGTCAGGCCCAGAGCAATAAGGCTGGGTATTGCGAACTCGGGTGTATTGAAGGCGGCGAAAACTGCGGCTCCCGCCGCTCCTAACGGCGCAATCCAGAACATTAGGCGCATGACTTGGACGGACCATGGGGTGAAGTGCATGAGCGATCCTCCCCACCATGCGAAAGGTAGCATGAAAATCCAATAAATCGGACTGGCGCGTCCGTGCGCCTGATTGCCTGGAACCAGTATTCCAATCCAGCAGACGACTGCGAATAAGCAAGATAATGCCATCGCGCCGGCGGAAAAGTTCGAGGCTTTATCCCGCCGAAGGCGTTGCCAATATTCGGAGCGCCCTCTTGCGGTCTTGACTTGCTTCATTGCGCGTTATCCAGAGAGACAACCCAAACAATGATGTCTTTAATTATGCCGTTGATTGAGCTACTACTGATCCCGATGGCGGCGATCAAGGCATCCATCAGCTTGCGCCGGACTACCGCATCGATTTGTGCGGCTGCAACCCTTTTGGCGCCATGCAATCCCAACTCTTCAGTGATAGCGAGGCGCTGTTGCCGTGAAATTACTTTGGCGGCGGCGGATTCGAAACTCACGCCCGCCTTTCCAAGGGCCCGGTTCGCCGCCCATGCTTCCTGAAGCACACCTTTCGCTGTTAACAGGCCAAAACCATCAAGCACATAGAGGCCCCATACGTATTTCCAGTCCTTGTCCAATGCGGTGTTGATGTCCGATCGCCCTCGTATCAAATTGACCGCACGATATCCCGAGGCGACACACTGAGCGCTGGTGGCAACCGCGCCGCCCCATAGGGCAACGGTCGCAAAACCCGATGTGCCGCCTGTGACGGGGGCCAAGGCGCCTGTCCCCACTACTCCCACCCAGGCTAAAACAGCGCCGCCACAGTTCAGCCCCAGGCTTATCCATTCCACTGCCGGGGAGGTACTTCCGTCACGGGGCACGCTTTGGGGGTGAGGTGAGGCAGGCAGTGGACCTGGAAAGGTGGCGAGTGGGCTATCCCTATACTCAAACACCGCTATGGAGCCATCACCGCGCGGGTCGCGAAAGCGGCAAACCCGATCATGGTGGATGGTCACCACGCCCATTCCCTGAGTTTCGGGAACGCTGTCCACCACGCTAATTAGGGCGTGCGCGTCAGGGAAATGCGTTTGACGGAAGCCTGATTTCGCGGTGGCGGGGTCCATCTTAGCACTTCTCCTCTTCAAGGTAGGGCCGTGCGACGCGAGATAGAGCCGGTTTGGCTTAAAGCAATGGTGTAACCCGAAAGGACAGTAAGGGGCTTGTTACACCCGCTCCACCGCCACCTCCCGCACCCCCGCCGGCAGCGCCACCGTCACCCAGGCCGCCTCGGCGGCCACCTCGACCGTGCCGCCCCCCGTCACCCGGTAGCGCCCCTTGGGCAGGCCGCGCAGGCGCAGGGTGGGGGGCTGGCGTTGCGCTTCGCTGTCCAGGGTCAGGCGCAGGCGGGCGGCGGTGGGGTGCCAGGCGATGCTGTCGCTGGGGGCGAAGCGGGCGCCCTGCACCTCCAGGTCCAGGCGCTGGCGGGCCAAGCGGGCGTGTTGCAGCCGGGCGTGCAGGCGGCGGCGGACGCCGTCGCGCGGGGTGATGGTCAGCCAGCCGTCGGCCTCCGCCAGCGTGCCGCCGAAGCAGAAGCGGCCGAACACGGGGTCGTCGCTGACCAGGGTGGCGGCCATGCGCAGGGCGCCGCAGAAGCCCAGGTCGCTTTCGCTGGAATAATACCAGCTGCCCCGGTGGTGGGGCTGGCCCAGCCAGGTGGTGCCGTGGGACGCCGGCTCGAACCCGCCGCCGGAGGCGCCGTCGTTGGCTTGGCCCGGATACCAATAGCCATAACCGCTTTCCGCCGTGCCGCTGTTGACCAGGGCCCAGGCGCTCATGAACGAGGTCCAGGCCAGGCGCAACTGGGCCGACGCGGCGCCGGCGTCCTCGGTGTCGTTCAGGGCGGTGTCGTTCAGGGCGTGGTCGGCCAGGGCCCAGCCGGCCATCTGCGCCATATAGGTCAGGGTGAAGGCGTCGCCGCCGGCGGCGCGGTAGTCGCTGCCCAGGTAATAATAGGCGGGCTCGATGACGCCGCGGCAGAACAGGTTGGCGGCGATCTGGGCGTCGGCGAAGCGCCGGGCGGCGGCGCGGGTGACGGGGAAGCCCGGCTGCCCGGCATGGTCCAGGGCATAGCGCGCCAGGGCCTGGGTGGATTCGAAACCGGTGGAATCGAAGGGGTATTCCGATCCGAACAGGTCGGGCTTGCCATTGATGAAGAAGGCGACCTTGCGCACCCAATGGCCGCGCAGCTCCGCCGCCTGGGCGGTCCGCCCGGCGGCGTCCAGCGCCTCGATCAACTCGGGGATCACCACCTCATTGTAAAAGCCGGTCTCATACGCGCTCCACTCCGCGATCTTCATCGGGATGGTGAATAGCGCCCGGGTGGTGCCGTAGGCCCGCTCCAGATATGTTGCCGCATCCAGCCGGGTGGTGATCGTGGGATAGCGGGTGGCGACGCGATAGAGGCCCAGATACATCGTGATGATGTGCGGGTAGTCATAGGGCCGCCAGTAATGCTGGCGCCCCTTGGGGCCGGGGTCGGCGCTCTCCCGGTTCTTCTTCCAGTCGGGAATGCCATAGAGGGCGTAGCTGTCGTCCTCTTCCGTCGTGCGTTGGAGCCCGCCCCAGACGAAGTGCTGCACATAATCGTCCAGGGCCGTCACCTCCGCCTGCACCGGATGCTCGGCGTTCTTGCTGGCGAGATAGGCCGGCTTGGATAACCCCGGGTCGTCGCAGGTCACCTCATAGATGCGCCAGCCGGTGATGCGGTCGTAATTGTCGGGGCCCAACAGGGTCTGGGTCTCCATGTTCCATTCGGCCAGCAGGCCATTGTACCACTTGGCCGGGTCGCGGTGCTGGTGGGCGGCGATGAAGGCGGCGCGCTTGTTGATCAGGGTTTCCACCGGCTCGGTGGCGAAGAACTCCAGGTGGGTGGCGCGCCCGTTCCCGTGGCGAATGGTGAGCCGATTCTCCCCCAGGCGGCGGAAGCGCAGCTCATAGACGCGGCGGCCGTTGCGGGTGCCCAGGTCCAGGATGGTGGTCTGATCGGGATATTCCGCCTCGATGGCGTCAATGCTGTCCAGGGTGCGCAATGCGATGCGGCCGGGCAGGTCGGTGGGCAGGGTCATGCCCTGCGCCACCTCCACATCCATCCCGCCCTGGGTCACCAGCGTGTCGCGCACGCCGGCGTAGCTGTCGGCCCAGGTGAAGCGGGCGCCGAAGCGGCGGGCCTCCCCCGGCGCCAGCGTCAGGGTGGTCAGCGGCTGGCGCCAGCGGCCCCCCGCCGCCCGCATCGCCTCCCCTGTGGCGGCGGCGTGGATGAAGACGCGGTAGGGGCGATAGCCGGTGATGGGGCTGTCGGAATCCTGCCGGGCGCCGGCGCGCGGCTCCCAATACTCGAAATGCGTCTCCCGCTCGGGCGTCATGACCAGATACGGGCCTACGCTGTTGGACCGCATCCAGAACAGGAAGGAGCCATGGCCGGAGATGAAGCTGTGCTTCAGCACCGCGGCCGTGGCCGGCTGCTTGGCCTTGAATTCGGTATGGAAGGGCAGGGGCAGGGCCAGGTCGCCGATCTCCAGCGGCCCACCCGCGCGGTTGGTGAGCGTGACTTGCCAGGCCAGTTGCCCGTCCTCAATCCCCAAGCGCAGGCCCAGGCCCAGCGCCGGCCCGGCCTCATCGGCGATGTCGTAGGCCATCCGGCGGTCCTGGGGGCTGGCCCGCCCCAGGTGGGTGGGCGTCAGGTCAGCGGTGGTGACGGTGCGCCAGGGGGCCGCGGCGTCGCGGCGATAGGCCAGGGTGACGGCGCCCAACGTTTGGCCGGGCTGCAGATAGTCGGTGTCGAAGGCATCCCCGGCGGCGCGCAGGCTGGTGAGGTTAGGGCCCTTGAACGTCAGGGCGAAGGCGTGTGCGCGGGCCGCCTTCGTTCCCTGCGCCGCTTGTACCCGCCCGGCCATCAGGGCGCCCGCCGCCGCCCCGCCGGCGGCCACCATGACATCGCGGCGGCGCGGCCCGGATGCCGTCGCCCGCTTGTCCCCGTCCTTCGTCGACCCCATGACCCTCACCCCTTCCGCCAATCCCCTGGCCCTCTTGCTGGGGCCGATGATTGGATACAATATACAGAACGGGCGGGGTGGTGGAAGGGGTTATGGGGCGGCGTCCTCCAGCGCCGGGCCCCACTCATACCGGCGGGCCAGCGCCATGAATTCCCGCAGGGCGGGGGAGTGGCGGCGGCCGGCCACGCTGGTCAGGCTGATGGTGCGGGAGATTTCCGGCTCGATCAGGGGACGGGTGGCGATGCCCGGCAGCATGGGCAGGAACTCCGGCATGACGGCGCAGCCCAAGCCGGCCAGGATCATGGCCTGGATCCAATCCTCCCGCTCGCTTTCATAGCAGACGCGGGTGTCGGCGGGGTCGGGAATGCCCAGGGTGTCGAAATGCTGGGGGTATTCGCAGTTCACCCGGTTCAGGTAGTCCTCCTGGTCCAGTTCCTTCAGCGGCACCACTGCCATGGCCTCGAACCGGTGGCCGGGGGCGAAGGCGACGGTGTAGCGCTCGCGGTACAGCGGCCGGGCCTCCACCCGCTCCGGCAGGTTGGGGATGCCCAACAGGGCGCAGTCCACCTCCCCCTCCATCAGCTTGGCCAGGACCTCGCGCCCCGGCGCGTCGCGCAACTCCACCTCCACCGAGGGCAGGGCGGCGCGGAAGCGTTTCAGGAAACCCACCAGGCGGGTGGGGCCGATGGTGCACATGACGCCCAGGCGCACGCGGCCGCGTTCCAGCTTGCCGAAGCTGCGCGCCTCCAGCTTCGCGGACTCGCTGGCGTGGAACACGGCCTCCAGGTGCGGGCGCATCAGGCGGCCCAGGTCGGACAGGTGGGTAAGGGTGCGTTCGCGCACGAACAGCGGCCCGCCCAACTCCTCCTCCAGCTTCTGGATGGCCTTGGTCAGCGACGGTTGGGCCACGCCGCAGGCCTCCGCCGCCTTGGTGAAGTTCAGGGTTTCGCACAGCGCCACGAAGTAGCGCACCTGGTTCATTTCCATGAGGGGGTCCCTGAGAGCGACATTTCCGTGGAGGCGGCGTCCAACCTTGTTGAACCATGCCGGACGCCGCCTGTCGCGGGGAAACGTCACCGCACGGGGGTCAGGACCGGGGGCGCAGGCCCAGCCGGTCATTGGCGGCGTCGACGACATAGTCATAGGCGGCCAGCAGATGGACGCCGGTGTTGATGAAGCTGCCGCCCTGCGGGCTGGGACCACCGTTCAGGATGCGGCTGGGTGAGGCCGGCTGGTTCGGGTCGCAATTGACGTTGGGGCCCGGCCCGTCCGCCGGGTTGGTGTTGACGAAGCTGTAGTCCAGCGCCGTTTCGCCGTCGCCGTCCTGCGCCTGGATGGCGATGGCGGCGTTCAGCCAGTCGATTGGGGTGTCGGGCTTCGGGATGATGCCGATGAACATGTTGGTGATGCCGGCATCCATCAGCAACTGGGCCCGGGTGTCGATGGGGATGCCGCCCGCCGGCGTCACCGACAGCTGTACCCAGGGCAGTTGCAGGCCGCTGGGGCTGTCCGCGTCCGGGGTCAGCGGCAGGAAGCGATAGCCCTGCAGGCTGTCGGCCGTCTGCCCTAGGGTGATCAGGCCGTACCGCCCATCCTCCTGCAAGGCCGCCGTCAGGGCATAGGCCGGCAGCAGGGTGGGGCTGTCGCCCAGCATGTCGCGCAGGTTCAGGAAAGGGTTGTCCAGGGCGGTGGCGGCATTGCCGGAGGGCGCCAGGGTCGCCTTGGCCTCCAGCCCGATGCCCACCCCAAGCATGTGGACGTCGTCGACGTTGGTGCAGGCCATGACCCGCACGGGTCCCAGGACCACCGTATGCTCAGGCGTGCCGTCGCCCACCTGCAGGCCGGTCACCGTCACCACGGGACCCGTGCGGGTGTTGCCGCTGGGCTCATAGATGAAGGTCAGCGTTTCATCCGTGGGCACGGCCCAGGGCAGGAAATTACCTTGGCCGTCCTGCAGGGCGGCGATGGGCACGACAATGCCGACGGAACCGGTGTCGATGTTCACGCCATGGCTGGTCTGGTTGGGGAAGAACAGGGTGGTGGAAAACAGGCCGGGCAGGGTGCCCGCCATGTCGATGCTGGGTTGGAAGGTGATGGTGCGGGTGCCGTACTGGATGCTCATGATGTCGCTCCCCAGGCTGAAGATGGCCTGAGAATGCCCGCGAGGCGGGTTTGTTCCAATATCTATGGTCTTACAAGTTGTGACGAAGACTGGTGTCCAGCCGGCGGCGGATCAAATGGTCCAGGGACAGGGCGCCGGGGCCGCGCAGCAGGATGGGGACCAGCGCCGCCGACCACAGCAAATGGTCGGGCCAGCTTTCCGGATAGACGAAGATCTCGATCACCAGGGTCATGCCGAACAGGGCGCCGGCCGACACGCGCGAGGCCAGGCCGATGACCAGCAGCACGGCGCACAAATTCTCAGTGATGCTGGCCAGCACGGCCGCCACCTCCGGCGGGATCAGGGGCACCTTGTACTCATCCCGGAACAGGTCGAAGGTGGTGTCGTTGATGTGGAAGCCGGTCACCTTGGTCTGGCCCGACCGCCAGAAGACCGTGGCGGCGGCCAGGCGCCACAGCAGCGCGTCCAACCCACGGGGAAACCGCTCCAACCGGTGGATAAGGGCCAGCGCCAGGGCGATGGGGGCCGGTTTCTCGTGGGCGGTGGTGGTCACGGGCAAGGTCATGGCAGGTCCACTCCGATGAAGACCTGCGCCGCGAGCAGGCCGGTTAATTCGTGTTCCAGATCGAAGGCCGCGTCCAGGGCCAGCGCGTTGTTCCAGGCGGCGCTCAAGGATAGGCCGGCGCCCAGCGCCATCAGCAGGGCGAAGGCGCCGGGGCTAAGGCGGATCAGCAGCACCTCGGCCGCCGGCCGCACCACCAGCAAGTGGGTGTCGCCGTCGGTGCCCAGGTCCACCGCCCCGTCGCCGGCATCCGGCTGGTTGGCCCGCCAGATGCGGTCCACCGGCCAGGGGCTGGTGATGAAACGATGGCTGGGGTGCAGGCGCCAGGCGGCGTCCTCCACCGCGTCCCCCAGGGCGGCCAGGGCGGCCGGGTCCAACGGGTCGGCCTCGGGCGCGTGGTAGGCGTGGGTCCATGCCGCCTCCAGCCGGGCGACATCGGGCAGGTAGGGCAGTTGCCGCGCCACCTCTTGCCCCGCCAGCCAGGCGGGGAAACCCGCGCCGTAGCGCGACAGCGGCGCCTCCCGGGGCGGCTGGTGGCGGACATAGGCCTGGGCCAGGCCGGTGAAGCACGTCTCGCCCACCAGGCGGTGAAGCACGGGGAAGCTGGCGGCCAGCACCGTGGCCAGGCCGCCCAGGGTATTGTCGCGGTGCAGGCCGGCATTGGCCAAGGGCGGCGCCCCGCCGGCGGCCAGCACCCAGTCCCGCAAGCCGCGTTGACGCTCAAGCAGCGTGGGCATCGGGCACCTCCCCGCCAAACAGGGTCGCGGCGATGCCGTCGGCGGTGGCGGCCTCGGCCAGCAACTCGGCCAGGGGCGGAATGTTGGCGTCGCGCTCCACCAGGCTGGGGACGGGGCCGAAGCGGGTCAGGGCTTGGCGGTAGAGATCCCATACGGCAGCGGTGACGGGGGCGCCGTGGGTGTCCAGCAGCACGGCTCGGCCCTCGTGGACGACGGGCTCATGCCCCGCCACATGGATTTCACCCACCGTGTCGGCGGGCAGGGCGGCCAGGTAGGCGCCCGCGTCCAGCCCGACATTGTGGGCGCTGACATGGATGTTGTTCACGTCCAGCAGGATACCGCAGCCGGTGCGGCGGGCCAGTTCCGCCAGGAAGGCGGCCTCCGGCCAGTCGCTTTCCGGGAACGCCATGTAGCTGGATGGGTTCTCGACCAGGATACGGCGGCGCAGGGTTGTCTGCGTTTGGTCGATGTGATCGGCCACCAGGGACAGGCTGGCGTCGGTGTAGGGGATGGGCAGCAGGTCGTTGAGGTAGGTGCCGTCGATGCGGCACCACGCCAGATGTTCCGACACCCATTCCGGCTGATAGCGATCCACCAGGGTCGCCAGGTCGGCCAAATGGTCGGTGTCCAGCGGTTCCGCCCCGCCCAGGGACAGGCCGACGCCGTGGATGGACAGGGGGTAGAGGGCGCGCAGGGCGGTGAGCCAGCGATGGGCCGGGCCCCCGCTTCCCATGGCGGAGCCCATATAATTCTCGGCATGCACTTCCAGAAAACGCAGCCCAGGGCGGCCAGCCAGCAGTTCGGCGGTGTGGCGGGCCTTGAGGCCGATACCGGTGATGCCCATGACGGCGCCCCTTGTTTCAAGTTTGCCCTCGGGCGGCCCCCTCGGGCGTCCAGCGGCGGGGTGGGGCAGCGACGTGGGCCGAAGACCCACGCCGCTGCGGTGACGCCTTACTTCTTGGCGGGCTCGGTGCTGCCGCCGGCGATCTTGGCGCAGGTGCCGGCCGGCACGGCGATGAAGGCGCCGGGGTCGCGGTCCTTGGTGGCATGGCCGGCGCAGGAGTTGCTGTCGGTCTTGCAGTCGTTGTGGCCGGCCTTCACGACGCCGTAGCACTTCTCCATGTCCGCCGCCTTGGCCGGGGCGGCGGCCAGGGTGGCGCCGGCGACGGCGGTGGCGACGATCAGGCCCAGGCCCAAGTGGGAGGCGGTACGGCGGGTGGTGATGGTGGTCTGCATTTTCAAAATCCCTCAGGTTTGATGGGTGGTTGCGATGGGCTGACGCTAACCCCGTACCCCCCACCCTGTGAAATGCAGGGGGGATATGAATTCGATAGCGGCCGGATATGGCGTCCGGCTGTCGCCCCTCTTGCCGGGTTGCCGGCAGGGGGCCGCCCATGCCAGGGTTCCGCCGGCTGGAATAAACGCCCCTCTTGCGCAGGCGCCCCCATGGATCTCAGCACCGCCCTCGCCGCCCTGAAGGACGGCACCCTGACCGCCCGTGACCTGGCGGAGGCCTGCATCGCCGCCCGGGCGGAGCGGCCTGACGCCCGCGACAATCCCTATGCCGCCTTCAGTGCCGGCCTGTTGCGCGCCCAGGCGGACGCCGCCGTTGCCCGTCGCCAGGCCGGGCAACCACTCAGCGACTTTGACGGCATCCCGTTGTCGCTGAAGGATAATTACGGAACCGGAACGGTTTGCGGCGGCACCTGGCCGGTGTTCGCCGGCTCCCCCCGTCGCTTGCCGCCGATGTGGAACCAAGCGGGCGGGCTGGTCGGCCGCCTGTTGGCCCAGGGCGCCGTCATCACCGGCAAGACGCGCATGGTGGAATTCGCCTTCAGTGGCCTGGGCGCCAACGGCCATTGGGGTACGCCGCGCAATCCCCGGGACCGCGACCATCATCGCGTGCCCGGCGGATCCAGCACCGGCGCGCCGCTCAGCCTGACGGAGGGCTCCGCCCTGCTGGCGCTGGGCACCGACACGGCGGGCTCCGTGCGCATTCCGGCCGCCTGGAACGGCCTCTACGGCTATAAAAGCGCGCGCGGGCATCTGGCGACGGACGGTATCGTGCCCCTGTCGCCGCGCCTGGACACCGTGGGCCTCCTGGCGCTGACGGCGGACGATCTGGTCCAGGGGTACCGGCTGCTGACCGGCACCGCCATCGATCCGCTGGCCGATGCCGGTGCCATTCGCATCGGCCGGGCGCCGGACGTGCTGTGGCAGGACTGCAGCCCCGGCGTGGTCGCGGCGGTGGAGGCCGCGCTGGATCGCCTCAACGCGCTGTTCCGCCCCGTGGGCACCGTAACGGTGCCGGAGTTGGACGAGGCCCTGGCCCTGTTCCGCCGGGGGGGCCTGGCGGGGGCGGAGATATATGGCTTCCTCAGCCAGGAACTGCCGGCCTGGCTATCCAGCCTGGACGCCTATGTCGGCCCCCGCATCCGCGCCTCGGCCGACGTGCTGGACTATGAGGCGCGCGTGGCCTTCCTCGACCGCTTCGCCAACGGCGTGCAGGCGCTGTTCCACGACGTGGATATTCTGGCGCTGCCCACGGTGGCCATCACCCCCCCGCTGCTGGACGACCTGGCGGAGCCATCGGCCTATGGCCGTGCCAACCTGATGGCGCTGCGCAATTGCTGCGTCGCCAACCTGGGTGACATGGCGGCCGTCACCCTGCCGGTGGGCACGGACGCCGCCGGGTGCCCCGTGGGCCTGCAGTTGCTGGCCCCGCGTGGCGCCGACGCCCGCCTGCTGGCTATCGCGCGGGCGGCCGTGTGGCACTTGGCGGGGGGATGATTAAGCGCTCTGCCCGCTGGTCCGTACCCGTCGGATAAGGGGGGCGACGAAGTCGTCGACCAGCACATACAGGCCGAAGGCCAGCAAGAAGCCGCCCATGAAAAAGCCACGCCAGAAAATGGCGTGATGGGACAGAAGCTGCCGGTCGATGATGTATCCCCCACCCCCGATCATCGCCACCATGACGATGAACAGGGCGGCTTTCCGTATCCATACGCCCATCGCTGCATTGCCCCCGCAACGTTACCCCACGGTACGGTAGCACAAGTCAGCCGGGTACGGCATGGCAGGACTGCCGCTTGTGGCGACGTGACATATGTACCAGCCCTTGCCTGGGGCGGGACGCTCCCGCATCGTGGCGCCATAAGATTTTGGCAGTTCATCATCGAACACAGGGAAGCCCCATGCCCCAGCGCCCCCGGTCCGCGCATCCGCTCTCCGCGCCTCTGCTGGCCGCCCTCCTGCTGGCCGTTCACGGCCACGACGCGCAGGCCAAGCCGCAGGCGCCGATGCCGGAGGCGTCGCCCGTTGGGCCTGTGGATGACCACCCGGTGCTGCGGGAGATCGCCGGCCAGGTGGACCCGGCGCAATTGCACGCCACCATCGAAAAGCTGGTGTCCTTCGGTACCCGCCACACCCTGTCCGACACGACCTCAGCTGACCGGGGCATCGGTGCCGCCCGCGCCTGGGTCAAAAGCCGGTTCGAGGCCATCTCCAAGGACTGCGGCGGTTGCCTGACCGTGGTGACACCGGCGCAGACCGTGACCGGCAAGCGCGTGCCCACCCCGACGGAGGTGATGGACGTGGTGGCCGTGCTGAAGGGCACGGAGGAACCACAACGGGTGATCGTCATCGCCGGGCACCTGGACAGCCGTGTGACGGATGTCATGAACGCGACCGCTGATGCGCCCGGGGCCAACGACGATGCCTCCGGCGTGGCGGCGGCCATCGAGGCGGCCCGTGTGCTGTCCCACCACAAGTTCCGCGCCACCCTGGTGTTCGCCGCCCTGTCGGGCGAGGAACAGGGCCTGCTGGGCGGCAAGGTGCTGGCCGACTATGCCAAGGAACAGGGCTGGCAGGTGGAGGCGGACCTCAACAACGACATCGTCGGCAATACCCAGGGTGAGGACGGTGTGGTGGACAACACCCATGTCCGCGTCTTCTCCGAAGGGACCAAGGCGGTGGAGACGGCGAAGCAGGCGAACCAGCGCCGCTATTCCGGGGGCGAGGTCGACAGCCCCTCGCGCAACTTGGCGCGCTACATGGACGGCATCGCCACCCGCTATCTGGATAATTTCAGCGTGCGCATGGTCTACCGCACCGACCGCTTCGGCCGGGGCGGCGACCAGGTGCCGTTCCTGGAGGCGGGTTTCCCCGCCGTGCGCGTGACCGAGGCGCATGAGAACTACACCCGCCAGCACCAGGATCTGCGCACCGAGGGCGGGGTGCGCTACGGCGACACCATCGACGGTGTGGACTTCCCCTACCTGGCGCAGGTGACGCGCCTGAACGCCTTGACCATGGCCAGCCTGGCCTGGGCGCCGGCCCCGCCCAGTGATGTGAAGGTCGAGGGGGCCGTAAAGCATGACACCACGCTCAGTTGGGCCAAGGTGCCTGGGGCCGTGGGCTATCGCGTCTGGTGGCGCGATACGCTGGCGCCCACCTGGCAGCATGATCGCTGGGCCGGCGACGGCAGCACCATGACCCTGGCCAACGTCGTCATCGACGACTGGTTCTTCGGCGTCTCCGCCGTTTCCAAGGATGGCTATGCCAGCCCGGTGGTCTATCCCGGCCCCGCCGGGTCCTTCATCGCCGTGCCCGATCCCGCCGGCCCTTGACCGATAGGCAATGATGAGCAGCAATTCCTCCAACGCCGCCGCCCCTGATCCATCGCCCGAGGCGGCGACGTCCCGCAGGGGCTGGGGCGGGGCCCTGCGCCATCCGGCCTTCCTGCGCTATTGGCTGGCGCGCATCCTGTCCATGGGCGCCCTGCAAATCCAGGCGGTAGCGGCGGGCTGGGCCATTTACGACCGCACCGGCAGCACCATGAACCTGGGCCTGATCGGGCTGGCGCAATTCCTGCCCTCGGTGGGCTTGGTACTGGTCACCGGGCATGTCGCCGACCGGCTGGACCGCCGCATCATCATCACCACCTGCGTGATGGTGGAGGCGGCGGCCATGGCCCTGACCGGGGTGGTGCTGGCCTCGCCCGGCTTGCCGGTGGGGCTGGTCTATGCCGCCGTCATGCTGTTCGGCGCCGCCCGCGCGTTCGAGGCGCCGGCCTCTTCCGCCCTGCTGCCCAACCTGGTGCCCAAGGCCGACTTTCCCAACGCGGTGGCCATCAGTTCATCGGCCATGCAGGTGGCAGGGGTGCTGGGGCCGGCGCTGGGCGGCGTGCTCTACGCCGCCTTTCATAACGGCGTGTTCGGGGTGGGCGCCGGCTTCCTGGTGCTGGCGGGCCTGGTGGTGGCGGGCATTTCCGCGCCGTCCCGGGCGGTGACCCGTGCGCCCGTCAGCTGGGACGGCATCCTGGGCGGCATCCGCTATATCCGTCAGCAGTCCATCGTGCTGGGCGCCATTTCCCTGGACCTGTTCGCCGTGCTGCTGGGCGGCGCCACCGCCTTGCTGCCCGCGCTGGCGCGCGACCAGTTCTCCGCCGATGCCGGCCTGCTGGGCCTGACCGGGCCCATGCTGCTGGGCGTCATGCGCGGCGCGCCGGGGGCGGGAGCCATCCTGGTGGGCTTGGCCCTGGCCGCCTGGCCGCTGAAGCGCCGGGTGGGCCCCATCATGCTGTCCTGCGTTGGTGTCTTCGGCCTAGCCACCATCGTCTTCGGCCTGACCCACTCGCCCGCCATCGCCGTGCTCAGCCTGTTGGTGATGGGGGCGGTGGACATGGTCAGCGTCTTCGTGCGCCAGACCCTGGTGCAACTGGGCACGCCCGATGAGATGCGCGGCCGCGTCAGCGCCGTCAGCGGCCTGTTCATCGGCGCGTCCAACCAATTGGGGGAGTTCGAGTCCGGCCTCACAGCATCCTGGCTGGGCACGGAGCTGGCCGTGGTGGTGGGCGGTATCGGTACCGTGGCCGTCGTGGCCCTGTGGTGCGTGCTGTTCCCGGCGCTGCGCCGTGCCGACCGGCTGGACTGGAACGCCCCGGCTTGAGGGATCGACCCTGCACAGGGACAATAAAAAAGGAAGGATGGGGCGGCCCATCCTTCCTTTTCGGGACTTCAGCGCTGATGCGCCGACAATCAGCCCTTGGCCTTGAAGGCGCGCAGCTGCTTGTTGAACTCGTTGGCGATGCTCTGCATCTGGTCGACGGCGGCATTGTACTTGGCGGAACCGCCGGCCTTGTCGTTCTCCAGGCACTTCAGGAAGTCCTGCATGTCGGCCATGTAGCCCTTCACCGAGGCGCTGGCGCTGGTCATCTGCTCGGTGGTGGCGCCGGTGCCATCGGGGATGGCGGGCGGGTTGGCGTGCGTGCTGCACTCGGCCAGCGCGGGGCCGGCGACAAAAAGGGAAACGGTGGCCAGAATGCCCAGGAACTTGGTGTTCATCGTAATCTCTCTTCTCTGCTGCCCCGGTGGTCCGCCATTCTGTGCGGCGCAGCACGAGGGGGTGTGGAACCAACGGCCTCAAGCTGCCCTTGTGACGGCGGCTAATTGTTTACGGGCGGTTTATTAGCAAAACCTTGCCAAGATGAAAACAAGGTGCGCGTGCATTGTTGGGCTGCGTCGCGCGCGGGGTTCTGAGGGGGACGTGCCATATATTTGATCCACGCCTCACGTCCTTGCCCCGCATCGAAACAATTGCGAAATACACTTGCCGTTTGTTCTGGGAGATTGCCGTGCATTTTAGGAAAATTGCCCTGGCGACGATTTATTTTTGCCTGGCAAGCGCTTATGGCCAGGCGGCGGCGCAGACCTGTGCTGCGTTGCAGCATAGTGTGCGCTCTGCGGCGCCGGGAACCGGGCCGCGTTTCGTGGTCAGCTATCCCGGTGACTCCCACCCGGCCCTGGCCCACAGCGCTTTCACCTATGACAATGCCCTGGCGGTGATCGCGCTGGTGGCATGCGGCCATGTCGAAGACGCGCGGCTGGTCGGTGATGCCTTGGCGGGGGCGGCCGGCGGTGACCGCACCTTCAAGGATGGGCGCGTGCGCAACGCCTACCGCGCCGGGGCCGCCGCCACGCCACCCTTGCCCCCGGGATGGTGGGATGACGCGACAGGCCAATGGGCGGAGGACACCTATCAGGACGGCAGCGCCACGGGCAATGTCATCTGGGCCGCGCTGGCGATGCTGACCTTGCATGAGGCGACGGGTCAGGCGATCTATCGTGACCGGGCCATCAGCCTGATGCGCTGGGTGGCGGACTTGATGGCCGACCCGGCCCAGCCGGGCGGGTTCATCGGCGGGCTGGATGGTTTCGATCCCGCCCAACGGCGCCTGAATTACAAGGCCACCGAGCACAACATCGATGCGGCGGCGGCCTTCGCTTGGCTGGCGCGCTTGACGGGTGACGCCGCCTGGACCCGCCACGCCGCCCTGGCGCGCGGCTTCGTGGCGGCGGCCTGGGATGGGACAGAGGGGCGCTTTCGCATCGGCACCAAGCCCGATGGACGGAACTGGGCGCCGGGCGCCGCGCTGGACATCCAGTTATGGTCCCACCTGGGAATCGCCGACGCGCCGGTGGAATGGCGGCGATCCTTAACCTGGGTCGAAACCAACCACGCTGTGGCCGGCGGCTTCGATTTCAATGACGACCGCGACGGCGTCTGGATCGAGGGCACGGCCCAGGCGGCGCTGACCTATAAGATGGTGGGGCAGGACCAGAAGGCTGCGGCCGCCTTGGCCGTCGTCCAGGCTGCCCGGGCGGCCGACGGCCTTTTGTATGCCACCGCGGCCGGCACGGTCAGCACCGGATTGGCGGTGGGGCCATCCTCCACCACCGATGATTTCCGCTATTACCACCAGCCCCACCTGGGTGCCACGGCCTGGGCCGCCCTGGCGGAAACCGGCTGGAATCCATTCACCGGCCGCCGTGTCGGTGCGAAATGAACGCGGGGGGAAGTGACTCTGTCGGCGGCGGGACCTTCCCTGGTTCAGCGGCGCACCAGCGCCGCGCCCATCAGCACCACGCCCAGGATCAGGGCGGCGGGACCGACGAAGGGGGGAATGACGTGGGTGTTCTCCTCCTTCGCCGTCACCTTCAGGTCGCCGATTTTGGCCAGCTCCTTGGTGTCCTTGGTGGTGAACATCGGCACGGCCAGCGCCAGCACACCCAGGCCCACGATAACAGCGCCGGTGATCAATAATCCACTTTTCCCAGCCATGTCGTTCTCCGCTTCCGTGTTGGTCGTGGTATCCGCTGCCCTATATTCGCGGGCTAATTTGCCGCTACCATCATTGACGGGTTACGTCTTCTCGTCACGGATGCTTTTGTCGTACGTCAATATAAAGGGTGAAAATGCTGTGATTTATAACGTCTGCCCATTGGTCTAGGTCTGTGGGCCATTTTTATTTTCTATCCGCCAGGATGGGTGCCGGACGGGCTAAGGCCTGTGTTGGGGTGGCCGTCCCTCCCGGTCGACGTGTCGGCCGCACTGTCGCGACGCTCCCGGGATAGGATGCCGGGGATGCGCTTCGCCGGATTTGCATTTGCCTGGGACTGAGTTGTATTTTCGGCCGCAATGTAGAGATCTGCCGCCCCGGGATGGCAGGACGTGGTCTTTAAGGAGTTTGGCGCGTGAAGATAATGGTGACGGGTGCGGCCGGTTTTATTGGGTCCGCGGTGTGCCGCCTGCTGGCGTCCGAAGGTCAGGACGACCTGGTGTGCGTGGACAAGCTGACCTATGCGGCCAGCCTTGAGTCCATCGGCGAGGTGTTGGCCGGTGGCCGCGCCGTGCTGGAGAAGGTGGACGTTGCCGATGTCGATGCCATGCGCGACGTCTTCAAGCGCCATCAGCCCGACGCCGTCATGCACCTGGCGGCGGAAAGCCATGTCGATCGCTCGATCGAGGGCTCCGGCGTCTTCATCCGCACCAACATCAACGGCACCCATGTGATGCTGGAAACGGCGCGCGAATACTGGCAGGCCCTGCCGGAAGAGCGCAAGGCCGCCTTCCGCTTCCACCACATCTCCACCGATGAGGTCTATGGCTCCCTGGGTGAAGAGGGGCTGTTCCGCGAGGATACCGCCTACTCCCCCAACTCGCCCTATTCCGCCAGCAAGGCCGCGTCCGACCACCTGGTCAACGCCTGGTATCACACCTATGGCCTGCCGACGCTGCTCAGCAACTGCTCCAACAACTACGGGCCCTTCCACTTCCCGGAAAAGCTCATCCCCCTGATGATCCTGAACGGGATGGAGGGCAAGAAGCTGCCGGTCTATGGCAAGGGTGACAACATCCGCGATTGGCTGTTCGTGGAAGACCACGCGCGCGCCTTGGTCCTGATCGTGCGCAAGGGGGTGCCGGGTGAGCGCTACAACGTCGGTGGCAATGCCGAGCAGCGCAACCTGCACGTGGTGGAAACCATCTGCGATCTGCTGGACGAGCGCTTGCCCAGCAGCACCAAGCGCCGCGACCTGATCACGTTCGTGACCGACCGCCCTGGCCACGACCAGCGCTATGCCATCGATGCGTCCAAGATCAAGCGGGAACTCGGATGGGAACCGTCGGTGACCTTCGAGGAAGGCATCCGGCGCACGGTCGACTGGTATCTGGCGAATCGCTGGTGGTGGGAACCCATCCGTG
Organism: Nitrospirillum karajorum; assembly: GCF_036348415.1. Lineage (NCBI taxonomy): Bacteria > Pseudomonadati > Pseudomonadota > Alphaproteobacteria > Rhodospirillales > Azospirillaceae > Nitrospirillum > Nitrospirillum karajorum. Next base: position 835,875 of record NZ_JAZBQB010000002.1, on the reverse strand, counting down.
AGGGCAAGTATTCCGGCCAGCGTCTGGGCGTATCCGCCCCCACCGCCGCCGCCGTCGGCTGAGGGGCGGGGCCATGACGGGTGCGGGGAAGAACGTTCGCGTCTTGTTGCTGGGCGGTGCCGGCCAGGTGGGCCTTGCCTTTCAGCGGGTAGCGCCGGCCGACTGGCAGGTGACGGCGCCAGGCCGTGAGGCCCTGGACATCGCTGATGCCGCCGCCGTCCAGGCCGCGGTATCGGCGGCCGACCTGGTGGTCAATTGCGCGGCCTACACGGCGGTAGACAAAGCCGAGAGCGAGGTTGACGCGGCTTTCGCCGCCAACCGTGATGGCCCGGCGGCGCTGGCCCGCGCCTGTGCCGTACGCGACACGCCCTTGCTGCACCTGTCGACCGATTACGTTTTCGACGGCACCAAGGTTGGTCCCTACGTGGAAACCGATCCGGTCGGCCCCGTCAGCGTCTACGGCGCCTCGAAAGAGGCGGGGGAGCAGGCGGTGCGGGCGGCGCTGCCCGCCCACGTCATCCTGCGGACGGCCTGGGTTTATGGTCCCGACCGCGCCAACTTCCTCAAGACCATGCTGCGCCTGGGTGCGGAGCGGGAAGAGTTGCGTGTGGTGGCGGACCAGCACGGCTGCCCCACCGCGGCGGCGGACATCGCCGACGCTTTGGTGGCGGTCGGCACCCGCATCCTGGATGGTCAGCGCGACGGCTTCGGCACCTATCACCTGTGTGGCACCGGTGCCACCACCTGGCATGGCTTCGCCGCGGAAATCTTCGCCCAGGCGCAGTCGCGGGGCGCCAAGGTGCCACGCCTGGTGGCGATCGGCACGGCGGACTACCCGACCCCGGCCAAGCGGCCGGCCAATTCGGTTCTGGACTGCGCGCTGCTGGAACAGGTCTTTGGCTGGCGCGCGCCGGCCTGGGTCGACAGCTTGGCCCGCAGCCTGGACGTGTTGCTGCCAGCCTGATTTGACGCTGGACCTTAAGATTTTCCCTTAACCATATAAGATATAAGGCTATTGATATGAAGGGCATCATCCTTGCCGGCGGCTCCGGCACCCGGCTGCATCCCCTGACCAAAAGCGTCAGCAAGCAGTTGCTGCCCATCTATGACAAGCCGATGGTCTACTATCCGCTGTCCGTGCTGATGCTGGCCGGTATCCGCGACATCCTGGTGATCAGCACGCCGCACCACCTGCCGCTGTTCCAGGATCTGCTGGGTGACGGCGCGCCGTGGGGCATCAACCTGTCTTACGCCGAACAGGCGGCCCCCAACGGCTTGGCCGAAGCCTTCATCATCGGCAAGGACTTCATCGGCAACGACCCCTGCGCCCTCGTCCTGGGCGACAACATCTTCTATGGTCACGGGCTCAGCGCCCAGGCGCAGCAGGCCACCCGCGTGGAAAAGGGCGCAACCGTCTTCGCCTACTGGGTGGAGGATCCGCACCGCTATGGCGTGGTGGAGTTCGATGAGCGGGGCCGTGCCATCAGCATCGTCGAGAAGCCCAAGGACCCCAAGTCCAACTGGGCGGTGACGGGCCTGTACTTCTATGACAACCAGGTCGTGGATATCGCCCGGGAGATCAAGCCCTCCCCCGGGGCGAACTGGAAATCACCGACGTCAACAATGTCTACCTGCAGCGGGGCGACCTGCTCGTGGAACGCCTGGGCCGGGGCACGGCCTGGCTGGACACCGGCACCCACGATTCGCTGCTGGAGGCGGCGGAATTCGTGCGGACCATTGAGCACCGTCAGGGCCTGAAGATCGGTTGCCCCGAGGAAATCGCCTTGGAATTGGGCTTCGTGGATGAAGAGGCTGTGCTGGCTCAGGCCAAGGCCTACAAGAACAGCCCCTATGGCCAGTATCTGCAACGCTTGGTCAGCCGCCGTCGCGCGGCCCAGGTCTGACGGAGCGTCCTACCCGGGCCCTTTTCGCGGGGGCATGCCCACAACCAAATGAAAAGGGCCCCCGAGTCCCGGGGGCCCTTTGCCGTTCACGGCCGGATTGGTGCGGCCAGGACCGCGCGAGGCGGGGTTCAGGGATGGATCAGGCCCATCTGGATGGCCTTGGCCACCGCGTGGATCTTGGAATAGCAGCCCAGTTTCTCCAGCACGTTTTGCAGGTGGAAGGTCACGGTGCGGCCGGAAACGCCAATGATCTCACCGGTTTCCTCCACCGTCTTGCCTCGGCTTGCCCACACCAGGGCCTCCTGCTCGCGCTGGGTCAGCGTCGGTAGTTGGGTTACCGGTGTCAGTCGCATGCTGACCACACGCTCATGCATGTAAAGGGCGCTGAGGCGTAGCCAGGAAGGGGCCGAGTCCGAGGTGGCCAGGCCCTCCGGCTTTTGCGTCCAGAACAGGCTGACCACCGCTGAGGCCAGCCGGCCCAGCGGATCCACGGTGTGCGTCGGGATGACGTACCCTTGCGTGTAGCCATGATCGGCCGCCGCCGTCATGACGGCGATGGCGCGTTGCGCGTCCTGCTTGCTTCGCCCCCGGGCGGTCGACTCAAGTTTTGACACCGCCTGTCGGGTCGCCAACTGGCTGGCATGGTATTCCGGGACGTCGGCCCAGGTCAGGGGGGCTGCCTGGCGTTTCGCCATCGCGATCAGCGGGTCATGGTTGATATACCCTTCGGACAGATAGGTGTTGAGGAAGTCCTCACGCACCGTCGTGCGCACGAAAAGCTCCGGTTCCCCCGGGGCCGGCCCGGGCCGGCCGTCAATATAACTGACGGCTGCATACCCGAGGTCACTGGCCAAGGCGCTGAAAGTATCGAATAAATCGTCCGGATTATCGGGCTGGCTCAACCGGTGGAGGGCTTCGTCCAGGATCATGAGGAACGTCCGAGGGGCGCAGGGGCTGCATAGGTTGGCGGGTCGCGGCGCCAGGTTTTTCTGAAAGGCGTCCAACCCTGTATGAGTCTACAGGTTATGTAACTACGTTTTGCCCGCTTTGATAAGGATTGCCATCACATTTCCCCAACGACGTGCGTGGGCGCGACCGGGGGACTTGTCACGGAGTACGGACATGACCGTTCTGACCAGCCATCGCCTTCCGTTTCCGGTTATGGCTGCCGTCCATCAGGCGACGGCGCCGCGGTCCCTGGTGCCGCGCAGTGTCCGCGTGGGCACCCGCCGCACCTCCATGCGGCTGGAGCCCCAGTTTTGGACCGGTCTTGACCTGCTGGCGCGCCAGGAGGGATGCCAGAATCTCGGAATTGCTGGACGTGATCGATCGCTCCCGCGATGCCGAGACCAGCCTGTCCAGCGCCGTGCGCGTGGTGGTCGTCAGCTATTTCCAGTGGCTGGCGTCCGTTGAAACCTTGGCGACCCCCGTCCAGGCACCGCAGCCGAACCTGAGCCAGGCGTTTTTCTGAGCGGCCCCGGCCTCTTTCCACCCCTTGGTTTCCGGGGCGCCCGGGTGCGTGAATTCGCGAACCTATTCATTGTGCATTAGTGATCCAGGTCAAGGCAGGGCGTACCTTGGAACGATTATCTGGGAAAACTTTTTCCGGGAGATTGGCCCAATGCCTGCCGCATCCATCGCCTCCACCCCTCAAATCGATGTCCAACAGTCCCCGTTGGAGCGCGTGCGCCGTACCACTACCCTATTGGTCCTGACGCTGCTGGTGGCGCAGGTTTTCGTCCTGGTCGCCGCCCAACTGGTGGTTCTGGGCGGGTTCGATTGGCGGCAGCCGGTGGCGACGCTGCTGGTCGTGATCGTTGCGGCGGGCGCCTGGGTGATGTTGCCGGCCACCGCCAGTCGCCTGGTGCTGGCGGCCTGCCTGCCTTTGGCGGGCGCCTTGTCCATCTGGGCGTTCGCCGGCAACCCCTGGCAGACCGGCATGCAGATCTACGTTTATATCCTGGTCGCCGTCTCCGCCGGCTTCTGTGACGCGCGTACGCTGGCGGCGTCGGCCGCCGCCGTGGCCCTGTTCTTCGTCGTCGGTGGCTTGGCGGTGCCCGAAGCGGCGGGCGTGCACGGCGGGGAATACCTGCGCATCCTCATGTATGTGTGGCTGGTGGTGTTCGAGGGCGCTCTGCTCGCGTGGCTGGCCCAGACCATGGCCCGGTCCTTCCAGCGGTCGGACGAGGCCCTGGCCGACGCCCGCCTGGCCCATGAGGAGTTGGCCCAGGCCACCGCCGCCCGCGAATCCGTCGCCGCCCAGGCGCGGGAGGAACGCAGCCGTCTCATGATCGCCCTGGCTCAGCGCCTGGAAAGCGATGTCGGGGGCCTGGCGGGTGAGGTGGCGGGGGCCGCCACCGATGCCCGTGGCTGCGCCGACGACCTGCGGGCGCTGGTCCGCCGCGGTTCCGATAATGCCGGCGCTATCGCGGCCTCCGGCGGCGATGCCCTGGACAGCGCCTCGCAGGTGGCCGACGCCGCCTCGCAACTGTCCGAGGCCATCGCCGAGATCAGCAGCCAGGTCACGCGTTCCTCGGGTGTGACACGTCAGGCGGCGGAACGGGCGCGGTCCGCCCAGGCCATCATCAGCGGCCTGTCGGATGCCGCGTCCAGCATCGGCAGCGTGCTGGCCACCATCAGCGAGATCGCGGAGCGCACGAACCTGCTGGCGCTGAACGCCACCATCGAGGCCGCGCGCGCCGGTGTGGCGGGCAAGGGCTTCGCCGTGGTGGCGTCGGAGGTGAAGAACCTGGCCGGCCAGACGGGCCTGGCGACGTCCGAGGTGGCGCAGAAGGTGGCGGCCATCCGGGACAGCACGCACGAGGCGGCGGAGGCCATCGAGTCCATCGCCACCGTCATCTTCGACGTCGATGCCGCCACCTCCGCCATCGCGGCGGCGGTGGAGGAGCAGGACGCCGCCACCAAGGAAATCGCCCGCAGCGCGGCCGAGGCGGTGCAGAGCGCCGGTGCCGCCGCCCGGGGGTGTGAGGAGACGCTGTCGGCCTGGACCGACACCAACGGCTCCGCCGACGGCATCGCCGACCTGTCCAAGCTGCTGTCTGGCCGGGTGCAGAAGCTGCAGACTGTGGTTGATGGCGTGGTGAAGCAGATCCGCACCGACGCGGCTTGATCCGGCACTGTTCGGGTGGCCGACCAGCACTCTCAGCAGCGGCAGGACGAATCTCCTGCCGCTGCGGCTGGCGATACGGTCACCCGGCGTAGACGGCGGCGGGCAGCCAGGTGGCCAGGCCGGGCACGAAGCACAGCGCCAGGATGGACACCAGCATCAGGGCCACGAAGGGCAACACCCCCATCACCACGTCGCGCAGGGGGATGTCCGGTGCGATGTTCTTGATGACGAAAATGTTCAGGCCGACCGGCGGATGGATCAGGCCCATCTCCATGACGATGGACATGATGATGCCGAACCAAATCAGGTCGAAGCCGGCGGCCTTCAGCGGCGGCAGGATGATGGGGGCGGTCATCAGGATGATGCTGACAGGCGGCAGGAAAAAGCCCAGCACCACCACCAGCAGCAGGATGGCGGTCAGCAGCACCCATTTCGACAGGTGCATGCCCACGATCCACTCGGCCGCGCCCTGGCTGATGTGCAGGTAGCTCATCACGTAGGAATACAGCAGCGACATGCCGATGATCATCATCAGCATGGTGGATTCGCGCAGGGTGGACATCAGGATCGGACCCATCTGTGCCGGCCGCCAGACGCGATAGATGCCGGCCACCATCAGCAGGGCCAGCACGGCGCCCAAACCGGCTGTTTCCGACGGGGTGGCGATGCCACCATAGAGGGCGAACATGACGCCGATCAGCAGGATGACGAAGGGCAGCACACGCGGGATGGCGGCGAACCGTTCCCGCGCCGTGAAGGTGTCGGTGCGCAGTATTTCCGACCAGGTCCCGCCTTGCGCATAGGCCGCCGTCGCCGCCGCCTTTTCCTGGCGATAGCGGACGACGGCATAGATCGCGAACAGGCCGACCATCAGCACGCCCGGGCCGATGCCGGCCAGGAACAGGCGGCCCAGCGACTGTTCCGCCGCCACGGCATAGAGGATCAAGGTGATGGAAGGCGGCAGCAGGATGCCCAGCGTGCCGCCGGCCGCGATAATACCGGCGGCGAAACCGGGGGAATAGCCGCGGCGGCGCATCTCGGGAATACCAGCGCTGCCGATGGCGGAACAGGTGGCGGGGCTGCTGCCGGCCATGGCGGCGAACAGGGCGCAGGCGAAGACGTTGGCCACGCCCAGGCCGCCCGGCACCCGGCCCATCCACACATGCAACGCGGAATAAAGGTCGGAACCGGCGCGCGACCGGCCGATGGCGGCCCCCTTCAGGATGAACAGGGGAATTGTCAGCATGGTGATGCTGGCCATTTCCTCATAGACATTCTGGGTAACGGTATCCAGCGAGGCCGCCGGCATGAAGAAGTACATGAAGACCACGGCAACGGCGCCCAGCGCGAAAGCGATGGGCAGGCCGGCGAACAGGGCCACCAGGGTGGCACCGCCGTACAGCAGGCCGATCTCAACCGTGCCCATGGGCGCGTCCTTCCATAGCGGCGTCCGCCAGCTGGGGGGCCAGCAGTTGCAGGGCGATCTGCAGGGTCAGCAGGGTCATGCCCACCGACATGGCGAGGTAGGGAATCCATAAGGGCGGCGCCCAGGAGGAGAAGGTGGCATAGCCCTCCACCCAGGCCTCGTGGCACAGCACCCAGGACTTCCAGGAAAAGAAGCCGCAGAACAGGAAGGAGATCAGGTCCGCCACCCAGCGCCGTACCCGCTCCACCCCCGGCGGCAACAGGCCGCCGACGGCTTCGATGGCGACATGACCCCTGCGGGACTGGACATAGGCGGCCGACAGGAAGGTGGCCCCCACCAGCAGGAAGATGGCGGTCTCATCCTGCCAGTCGGCGGCCTGGCGCAGGAAATAGCGCACCATGGCCTCCTCCGTCATGACGATGCCGGCGGCGACCACGGCCACCGCCGCCACGGTGGCGATGACGCGGTTGGTCCAGTCCAAGGTTGTGCCCACCCAGCGCAGGGGGGCGGGCAATGCCGGTTCCGCAGCCCTCATGCCACGTCCTCGGCCAACTTCAGCAGGTTGGCCCCCTCGGGGAAGCGCTCGGCGAAGTCCTTCCAGGCGGTATCACGGGCGATGGCGCGCCATTCGTCCATCACCTTGTCGTCCATGTCCACGACCTTCACGCCGGCCTTGGCGTAGATTTCGGCCACGCGCTGGTCATCCTTCTTGGCTTCCTCCAGCCCGAACGGTTCCAGCGATTCACCCACCGTCAGCAGCGCCTTCTGCTGCGCGGCGGGCAGGGCGTCGAACACGATCTTGGACATCATCAGGGGTTCCAGCATGTACCAGAAGCTCTTCTGCCGGGCGGCGGTCAGGCTCTTGCTTTGCTCCTCCAGCTTGAAGGAGATCAGGCTGGTGGAACTGGTGACGGCGGCGTCCAGCGCGCCGGTCTGCATGCCGGCATAAATCTCGTTGGACGGGATGGACGAGACGGCGGCACCGGCGGCCTTGAACATCATGTCCATCTCCCGCGATCCGCCGCGGATCTTGATGCCCTTTACGTCGGCGGGGTGCAGCACCGGGGTGCCACGGGCCGCGACGCCGCCCGCCTGCCACACCCAGGTCAGGATTTTTATGCCCTTGGCCTCCAGCGCCTTGGTCAGCGCCTCGCCAATCGGCTTCTTCTTCCAGGCCAGGCCCTGCTCATACGTCGTCACCAGGCAGGGCATAAGGCCCAGGTTCATTTCCGGGACCTCGCCCCCGCCATAGGGCATGGGGTAGAGCGTGAGATCCAGGGCGCCCTTCCGCAGGGCCTGCAACTGCGCGACCGTTTTCATGAGGGACGAGGCGGGATAAATCTCGAACTTCAGGGCGCCCTTGGTTTCCGCCTCCACCTGGGCCGCGAACTTGCGACACAGCCGGTCGCGGAAGTCGCCCTCCGTCAGCGTGCCGCCCGGGAACTGATGGGAGATCTTCAGCGTGCCCTGGGCCCGGGCCAGGGTGGGGAGCAGGCTACCCGAAGCCAGCACCGTGCCGCCCAATGTCAGGGCGACGGGGCTGGCCGCCATGCCCCCCAGCAGGGTGCGGCGCGACAAGGCGATGGTGGACGTCTGATCGGTCGACATGGGGGCGTGTTCCTCACCGTGGGCAAGCGCCGGTCTTCTTCGGGTCCGGCGTTGGGGTTGGCCTGAAGTGTCGGTTTCAATAAGGAAACATTAAAGAAGGAGCCGGGCGCGGCGGGCCCATCAAGCACAAGGCCGCTTAAGATCAGGCGCGCTCATCCTCCCGCTTCCGCAATTGCTCAATGAATGCTGCAATTGCGAAAAAGTTTTTATTTGCAGATGCTTGGATGCCCGAAGCATGTCAGAGCAACCTATGGGCGTCAATCTTTGAAACGCAAGATGGCGCTTCTTGCATGCATGGAGTTCACTGGTGTATGCGTAACCAGTAGGGAGATTGCGTGGGACCCCGCCGGCCCGTGAGATGCCGGCCCGTCCCGGATAAGGATGATCATGGCCCTGCCCGAAACCCGATCCGAGCAACTGGCCCGCGCGCTTGAGGACGATATCTGCGCCGGCCGCGCCCTGCCGGGCATGCGCCTGGACGAGCAGGTGTTGGCCCAACGCTTCGGCACATCCCGCACCCCGGTGCGCGAGGCGCTTAAGATGCTGGCGGCACAGGGATTCGTGGAGATCCGGCCGCGCCAGGGCGCGGTGGTGGTGGGCCTGGACGTGCGCCAGGTGCTGGAGTTGTTCGAGATCATGGCCGTGCTGGAAGGCCTGTGCGCCCGGCTGGCCGCCCGCCGCATGACGCCGGCGGAACGGGCCGACCTTCACGCGGTTCATGCCGAATGCCAGCGCTTGGCCGTCGCGGGCGATCCCGATGTCTACTACGCCATGAACACCCGGTTCCACGAGGTCATCTACGCCGGCAGCCACAACCGCCAGTTGGAGGAGGAGACGCGGCGCGTGCGCAACCGCCTGTCACCCTATCGCCGCAACCAGTTGCATCAGCTGGGCCGCGTCGCCAAATCAGTGCAGGAGCATGACGATGTCGTGCGTGCCCTGCTGGAAGGCGATCCGGACCGGGCGGAAACCCTGATGCGGCGTCATATCGGCATCCAGGGCGACAGCCTGTCCGACTTCGTGTCCAATATGTCGACGCCGCAGGCCGCCCCCCAGACCCCCCCTCAGGCGGCCTTGGCGGGCGCGCTGGGCCGGCCTACCATCGTCCGCTGACGGTACCGCGCAATTCCGTTCCCCTGGCCCGTCCCCTGGTTCGCAATCCGCGAGGCCCAGCCCATGAGCAGCAGCACCTTCTTCCGGTCCATGTTGACCACCATCGCCGACCGTGGCCGCGCCCTGCTGCGCCGCCATGGCCCGACGGTGGAGGATTTGCTGGAGGACGCGGCCAAGCTGATGCCGCTGTCGGGCAAGGCGCCGCCGCGCCGCGACCTGCCCAGCCTGTGCGACACCTTGCTGTCCGGCCGGGGCGAGGCCTCGGGCGTGGCGTTGGCGGGACAGATCCTGGACCAGTGGGCGGTCCTGGACGCCGCCGGCCAACGGGCCTTCCTCTTGGACTTGGCTTATCGTTTCGGTCCCGATCCGATCAAGCTGGACAAGGCCATCGACGCCTACCGCGCCGCGCCGGGGGCCGGCACGGCGCTGGTCCTGCACAACGCCGCCGAGGCCCGGCGTCAGGAGCTGTTCCGGCGCCTGAACCTGGCGCCGGGCGGGACCGAGGCCGTGGTGCGCATGCGCGAGGTGCTGTTCCGGGTCATGGCCGACGCCCAGGGGGTGGAGAAGACGGCGCTGGAGGCGGTGGACGCGGACTTCAGCCATCTGCTGGCGTCGTGGTTCAACCGCGGCTTTCTGGTGCTGCGCCACATCGACTGGACGACGCCGGCCAACATCCTGGAAAAGATCATCCGGTACGAGGCGGTGCACACCATCCGCGATTGGGATGACCTGCGCCGCCGCTTGGCCCCTGCGGACCGCCGCTGCTTCGCCTTCTTCCATCCCCAGTTGCTGGACGATCCGCTGATCTTCGTGGAGGTGGCGCTGGCGCCCGACATCCCGGCCAGCATCGACGCCTTGCTGGCCGAAGGGCGCGCGCCCATGGCGGCGGAGGCGGCGACCACCGCCGTCTTCTACTCCATCTCCAATTGCCAGGAGGGGTTGCGCGGCGTTTCATTTGGCAACTTCCTGATCAAGCAGGTGGTGGAGGATTTGCGGGCCGAGTTGCCCAACCTGCGCACCTTCGTCACCCTGTCGCCCGTGCCGGCCTTCGCCAAGTGGCTGGGGCAGCAGCGCGCCGACCCGGCGTCCACGCTGCTGGCGCCGGCCGACAAGGATATCCTGGCGGCGCTGGACCGCCCGGGCTGGCACCAGGAACCCGCTGTTGCCGCCACCGTCTCGCCCGTTCTCATGCAGGCGGCGGCGCACTATTTCCTGAAGGCCAAGGCCCGGGGCAACAAGCCGGTGGACCCGGTCGCCCGTTTCCACCTGGGCAATGGCGCCCGGTTGGAGCGCATGAACTTCCTGGGTGACCTGTCGTCCAAGGGCCTGGCCCAATCCCATGGCCTGATGGTCAATTATCTCTATAAGCTGGACGATATCGAAACCAACCACGAGCGGTATGCCGACAAGGGGGAGGTGGTGGCCGCCGCCGCAGTCCGCCGTCATCTGAAGGCCGACGCCGCCCCCGACGACCCCAAGCCGCCCAAGGGCGATGGGTCCAAGCCCGGCCGGCTGGACGCTGGGCCCAAGCGGTCCAGCCCCGCCGCGGCCGACGCCTCAAGCCCCGTTTGGCCAACAGCCGTTTGATTGCCACCGTTCACCAGCAACGATAAAAAACGCCCAAGAAGAATCCGGAGTGTGACTGTCATGGCCAACCATCTCTTTTCCCTGATCCTGGGCCGCATGCCGGCGCGGGAGAAGCCGTTCATCATCCTTCCGGAAACCAAGGGCCAGCCTGAGCGGACCCTGAGCTATGGCGACATGGTGGACCTGTCGGCGCGCATGGCGAACCTGCTGGTGGCCCGGGGGGTGAAGCCCGGCGACCGGGTGGCGGTCCAGGTGGAAAAGAGCGCCGAGGCCATCGTGCTTTACCTCGCCTGCGTGCGGGCGGGCGCCATCTACCTGCCGCTGAACACCGGCTATACACTGGCGGAGCTGGATTATTTTATCGGGGACGCCACGCCCCACCTGGTGGTGTGCGATCCCGCCAAGGCGGCCGCCATGACGGAGCTGGCCCGGGCCAAGGGTGTCGCCGCCGTGGAAACGCTGGGCGGGCAGGGTGCGGCGGATGCCGGAACCCTGTTGGCGGCGGCGCTGGACCAGTCCAGCACCTTCGCCGATGTCGCCCGGGGCGCTGACGACCTGGCCGCCATCCTCTACACCTCCGGCACCACGGGCCGGTCCAAGGGCGCGATGCTGAGCCATGACAACCTGGCCTCCAACGCCCTGACCCTGGTGGATTACTGGCGCTTCACCGGCGATGACGTGCTGCTGCACGCGCTGCCCATCTTCCATACCCATGGGCTGTTCGTGGCCACCAACACCCTGCTGCTGGCCGGCGGTACCATGATTTTCCTGGCCCGCTTCGACGCGGATGAGGTGCTGCGGCTGCTGCCCCGCGCCACCACCATGATGGGCGTGCCCACCTTCTATGTCCGCCTGCTGCAGCATCCCGGCCTGGCGCGCGAGGCGACGGCCCATATGCGGCTGTTCATCTCCGGCTCCGCCCCCTTGCTGGCCGAAACCCATGACAGCTGGCGGGCCCGCACCGGTCTCGCCATCCTGGAACGGTACGGCATGACCGAAACCAATATGAACACCTCCAACCCCTATGACGGCGACCGCGTGGCCGGCACCGTGGGCTTCCCGCTGCCGGGCGTGGCCCTGCGGGTCGTGGATCCGGAAACGGGGGCCGCCATACCCCAGGGCGAGATCGGCATGATCGAGGTGCGAGGCCCCAACGTCTTCAAGGGCTATTGGCAGATGCCGGAGAAGACGGCGGCCGAATTCCGGCCCGATGGTTTCTTCATCACCGGCGATCTGGGCAAGATTGATGATCGCGGCTATGTCCACATCGTCGGCCGGGGCAAGGATCTGGTCATTTCCGGCGGCTACAACGTCTATCCCAAGGAGATCGAGACGGAGATCGACGGTCTGCCCGGCGTGGTGGAAAGCGCCGTGATCGGCGTTCCCCACCCGGATTTCGGTGAGGGCGTGACCGCCGTGGTGGTGCGCAAGAAGGATGCGGCGGTGGATGAGGCCGCCGTGCTGGCCGCCCTGGACGGCCGTCTGGCCAAGTTCAAGCAGCCCAAGCGCGTGCTGTTCGTGGACGACCTGCCGCGCAACACCATGGGCAAGGTGCAGAAGAACCTGCTGCGGCAGGAATACCAGGACCTGTACCGCAAGTAGATCGGGGCAAAAAAAGACCGGATGGGATTTCCCATCCGGTCGGCTCCTTTTACTGTCCAGGGCCGGCGCCCGTCTTCGACGGGACACTGCCTGGGGGGTGATGGCCCGCGGCGCTTAGTGCCGCGTGTGTTCGTCGATCTTTTCCTTCAGCCTGAGCTTTTCAAACTTCATGCGCTGCACCAGGGCGCTGTCATGATAGGGGCGTGCCAGTTCGCTGTGGATGCGGTCTTCCAGACTGGCATGCTTTTGGCGCAGGCTTTCGACGAAATTGTCAGTGGCCATAGTTCCCTCCAGCTATCTGTTCAAGGGATAAAGGCGACGGTGCCTTGAGTGCCTTAGACGATGGTCCGGTTCTGGCAGTGGTTCCATCCCGCTTGTTGTCAGCGCAACAAAGTTGACGCGGACATATATTTGCTTTTATTGACGCATCCGTCACTGGGCGACGATCGTCGCCTTGAAGCGGTCATGCCGCGTTTCAAAAGCTTACGCCCCTCATAGGCCGAAGTCTTCAACAAAATTGGATAGTGCTAGACGAACGGCAGGGACACACTAAGCCATTGTTCGGCCGGCTATGACGGGTCGATGACAGCCATATGACACGCCGAAAGGCGCTATGTTTCAAGGGTCCTTGAATTAAGGGTAATTGCCCGTATTATGGAATCCTCTGGTACCTCCATTGGATAAGTGCGCCATGATCGACGCGAGCGCGCCCAGACGTTTCCATGGTTCCGCCCCGGCCCTGGCGCGGCGTCTGTCCCGTCGGGTGGAGGGGCGCCTGCATTACGGCTGGGTGGCGGCGGTCTTGGCCTTCACTACGCTGCTGGTGGGGGCGGGGGTACGGGCGGCGCCGGGCGTGCTGTTCGTGCCCTTGGAACAGGCGCTGGGCTGGGACCGCGCCACCATCGCGGCCGCGGTGTCGCTGAACATCTTCCTCTATGGCTTCATGGGCCCGTTCGCGGCCGCCTTGATGCAGGCGATCGGTGTCCGGCGCACCATCCTGACAGGGTTGGGCCTGCTGGCCGTGACGACCATCACCAGCACCCTGATGACCCAACCCTGGCAAATGATGCTGTCCTGGGGTCTGCTGGTGGGCCTGGGCACCGGCCTTACCTCCATGACCTTGGCGGCCACGGTGGTGAACCGGTGGTTCATCAAGCAGCGCGGCTTGGTCATGGGCCTGCTGACCGCCAGCTCGGCCACCGGCCAGCTGGTGTTCCTGCCGGGCATGGCCGCCCTGGCCACCCATTTCGGCTGGCAGGCGGTGGGCCTGACCGTGGGCGCCGCCGCCCTTGTGCTGGCGCCCCTGGTGGCCCTGCTGCTGCCCGACAGCCCACGGGCTGTGGGCCTGGCGCCCCTGGGCGGTACGCTGGAGGATGAACTGCCACAAAAGAGCGGCAACCCCATCGTCATCGCCTTCACCACGCTTGCCCGGGCGTCGAAGTCGGTGGATTTCTGGCTGCTGTTCGGCAGTTTCTTCGTCTGCGGCCTGTCGACCAACGGCCTGATCGGCACCCATCTCATCTCCGCCTGTTTCGACCAGGGCATTCCCGAGGTGATGGCCGCCAGCCTGCTGGCGCTCATGGGCCTGTTCGATCTGGTGGGCACCACCGGGTCCGGCTGGCTGTCCGACCGGGTGGACAGCCGCAAGCTGTTGTTCTGGTACTATGGCTTGCGCGGCCTGTCCCTGTTCTATCTGCCCCTGTCGGGCTTCAGCCTTTACGGCCTGTCCGTCTTCGCCGCGTTCTACGGCCTGGACTGGATCGCCACCGTGCCGCCCACCCTGCGCCTGGTGACTGACCGCTTTGGCCGGCGTGACGCGCCCGTGGTCTTCGGCTGGATAGGGGCGGGGCACCAGATGGGGGCGGCGCTGGCGGCCTATGGCACCGGTCTCATTCGCACCGAATGGGGCAGCTACTTCCCGGCGTTCCAGGTTGCCGGCGTGGCCTGTGTGGTCACGGCCGTCATGGTGCTGTTCATCAACCGGCGCCGTGCCGGGGGCTGGGCGCCGGCGGGCTGAGGCGTCGTCACAGGGGGGCGCGGAGGATGGCCACCAGCCCCAGCAGGCCGCCCGCCACCAGCAGGGCGAAGGGGTTGTGGTGCAGCATCATGACGGTGGCGGCCATCCAGCCATAGCCCATCAGCATTTCCAGCAGGGTGCGCCCCACCACCTTGCCCCGCGCGCCCTTGGCCGGCTTCACCACGTCATTGATCATCGTGGCCCCGGTCACCGGCTGCACCCACAGGCTGGCCACCACGGCGCAGAAAATGGCCGCGACGCCGCAGCTGAACAGGGTCAAGCCGCCCCACGGACTGACGCCGGCGACGGCACCGGCCGCCAGGATCACCACCGCCAGGGGCGGTATGCTGGCGGCCTCCACCTTGGCCTGGCGCAGGCGTTTGGCCGGCACGGGGGCGGCGTTGATCAGGTCGGCGACCCCGTCGGCCAGCGCCAGCTTGGCCAACATGCCGGCGGCGAACGCCGCCATGGGCACCACCAGGGTGGCCAGCAGCAAGGGCTCCTCCCGCCATTGCGCCTGCATGGAGATGGTCAGGATGATGGCGCCGCTCATCTGCTGGAACAGCAGCAGGGGTAGTTGCGGGTGGCGGCGCATCAGGCGCCATTCCTTGCGCCGCAGCGCCGGCCCCAGCGTGTCGTGGAAGCGGTGGGCCTTCACCGGGGCCTTGGCGCGCGACGTGGTGGCGCCCGCCGCCGCCGTGGCCGCGGCGATGAAGGTGGCACCCCAGCGCGTCGTGACCACGGCGAAGACAGCGGCGCACACGGTGACCAGGATCAGCAAGGGCAGGGGTTCGCCCACCATGGCGCGGCCCGGCAGCAGCAGGACGGACGCGAGGGCCCCGTGCGCCAGGTTCTGGCCTTGCGCCATCCAGTCCATGTGCTGGCCCAGCAGGCGGGGGATTTGCCCCGCCAGGCCCATGAGCATGCCGGTGAACGCGGCAACCACCTGGCCAACGGTACGGGCGCGGCGCACCCCGATCCAGCGCACCAGCACCAGCGCCACCAGCAGCGCGAGGCTCGTCACCAGCAGGGCCAGGGCGGGCAGGGCCAGATAGGCCGCCAGCCAGTTGGGGTGGCCGAACACGGCGCCCATGTTGGCGATGGGCAGGATCATGGCGGCCGGGAACACCAGCGCGCTGGCCACCACCGCCAGGGCGCGCGCCGGCAGGATGACCGAGGGCGACAGGGGCGACGACAGCAGCAGGTCGTAATCGCCCCGAGCGTAGATGGTGTCCATGGCGCGATAGATGGCCGTGCCGGCCATGAAGCAGCAGGCCAGCGCCGCCACCATGGCGCCGATCGCCGGCAGCGTCATGGCGCCCCCCTTGCCGGCGGCCTCACTCTGTTCGGCGCCCAGGGCCAGGAAGGCGCCCAGGACGTGGAACAGGATGACCATCAGCAGCAGCGACACCCAGACACCGGTCGACGACAGCTTGATGGTGCGCACGGCCAGGCGCAGCTCATGCCGCAGCAGCCAGGCCAAGGTGCCGGGGCGCAGGAGGGCTGCGCGTGCGGCGACGGGACGCAGGGTGCCGGCGGTCATGCCGGCGCCTGTTCGGCTGCGGTCTGGCCAGGAGGCGCGGCGACCAGGTCCAGGAACACCTCTTCCAGGGTGCTGTCGCTGCGGCCCACGCGGCCGCGCAGTTCCGCCAGGGTGCCCTCCGCCAACAGCCGACCGCCCTGGATGATGCCGATGCGGCTGACCAGCCGTTCCGCCACGTCCAGGATGTGGGTGGTCAGGATGATGGTGGCGCCCGCCCGCACCCGTTCCGCCAGGATATCCTTCACTGCGCGGGCGATGGCGGCGTCCAGGCCGGTCAGCGGCTCGTCCAGGATCAGCAGTTGGGGATCGTGGATCAGGGCGCCGGCCAGCGCCGCCTTCTGCTTCATCCCGCGGGAAAAGCCCTCGCACCGCTCGGCCCTGTGGTCCCACAATTCCAGGCGGTGCAGCAGTTCCTCCGCCCGCGCGCTGGCGGCGGCGGCGGGCACGCCCCAGAGGCCGGCCACGAATTCCAGGAACTCCAGCGGCGTCAGCTTGTCATAGATCAGCGGTTCGTCCGGCAGCCAGGCCACTTGCCGCTTGGCGGCGATGGGATCGGCCAGGGCGTCGACGCCGAACACGCGCACACTGCCGGCATCGGGTTTCAGCAGGCCGACGATCATGCGCAGTGTGGTGGTCTTTCCCGCACCGTTGGGCCCCAGAAGGCCATAGAATTCCCCCGGCGCGATGGTCAGGTCCAGGTTTCGCACTGCCGGCCGGTCGAACGCCTTGGCCAGCCCGCGCACTTCCAACGCCGTCATTCAGCCCCCCGCCGCCAGTCCCGCGCTGGCCTCGTTTTCCCCGATCCTCACCTTAAGTCAGGGGCCGGGTGGCGGCAAGCGATGCGCTGTCGCAGAAGATCCATATGACATTTCAATGGCATCGCTAAACACATCTTGCGATTGCGCAAGAGATGGCAAACAACGGCCCTGCCGCTGGCGGGCGCATCCGCCAAGGCGGAAGAGCAGGAGGAAAACTGTGACGCGTTGGTATTCCAAGATGACGGCCCTGTGTGCCGCCGCCGCCCTGTTCGGCGCCCTGCCGGGTGGCGCGATCGCTGCCGACGCCGGCCCGTCGACGCCCGCGCCCAAGCTGGTGGTGCTGGTGTCGGTCGACCAGTTTTCCACCGACCTGTTCCAGCAGTACCGCAGCCATTTCACCGGCGGCCTGCGCCGCTTGACGGAGGGGGTGGTGTTCCCCAACGGCTATCAGAGCCACGCGGCGACGGAAACCTGCCCCGGCCATTCCACGCTGATGACCGGCGACCGTCCCGCCCGCACCGGCATCATCGCCAACGATTGGTACAGCTTCCGCGGGCCCCGGCCGGGCAAGATCTACTGCGCCGAGGATGAGAGCAAGGGCAGCTACAAGGGCTATGTCCCCTCCGACGTCCACCTGAAGGTGCCGACCCTGGGTGAACGGCTGAAGGCCGCCGACCCGGACGTGCGCACCGTCTCCGTCGCCGGCAAGGACCGGGCGGCCATCATGATGGGCGGCCACGCGGTGGATGAGCTGTGGTTCTGGAAGGATGGCCAGGGCTTCATCTCCTATGAAGGCCGGACCGCGCCGGCGGCCGTGAAGGCGGTGAACGAGGCCGCCCTGGCCGAGATCGCCAAGCCCGCCAAGGAATATGCCGAGCCGGAGTGGTGCAAGGCCATCGACATGCCGGTCGCGGTGGAGCGGAAGGACGACGTCCTGACGGTGGGCGACGGCCGCTTCGCCCGCCAGCCCGGGCCCAAGGCGGAAGCGCAGTGGCGGGCATCCCCCGCCTTCGACGCCGCCATCGTCGATCTCGCCGTCCGCCTGATCAAGGATATGAAGCTGGGCCACGGCAAGTCCGTCGACGTCCTGACGGTCGGCGCCTCCGCGACCGATTACATCGGCCACAGCTATGGCACCGAAGGGTCCGAAATGTGCATCCAGGTGGCCAACCTGGACCGCACGCTGGGCAAGCTGGTCGCCGCCCTGGACGCCACCGGCGTGGACTATGTCCTGGCTCTGTCGGCCGACCACGGCGGCAACGACATTCCGGAGCGTGAGCGCCTGCGCGGCATGCCGATGGCGGCGCGCGTGGACGATGGCCTGGTGTCCGAGAACCTGGGCAAGAAGGTGGCGCCCCTGGGTGTCGATGGGGCGGAACTGCTGTTCGGCGGCGGCAACGGCGACGTCTGGGTGGGCCCCACCGTCGCGGGCTCCTGGCGGACCAAGGTCGTGAACGAGGCGCTGGCCCTGTACCGTGCCGATCCGCAGGTCGCCGCCGTCTACACCGCCGCCGAGGTGGCGGCGGCGCCGGTGCCCACCGGCGCGCCGGACGCCTGGAGCCTGCTGGACCGCGCGCGGGCGTCGTTCGATCCCGACCGCTCTGGTGACATGGTCGTCTTCCTGAAGCCGCGCATCACCGCCATCCCGTCCAAGCCGGCGACCTATATCGCCACCCACGGCAGCCCCTGGGATTATGACCGCCGCGTGCCCATCCTGTTCTGGCGCAAGGGCTTGACGGGCTTTGAGCAGCCGCTGTCCGTCGAGACGGTGGACATCATGCCCACCCTGGCGTCCCTGCTGGGGTTCAAGCTGGCCCCCGGCGAGGTTGATGGCCGGTGCCTGGACCTGAATGGCGGGGCCGGCGACACCTGCGCCGCCACGGCCCAGTGACGGTATGAGTATGGCCGCGCCGCCGGTTCAGGCCGTCGGCGCGGCTCCATCGGGCCTGGGCTCCGACTTGTCGGCCAGGGTGGTGTCAGCCGGGGGCTTCGCGGGCAGGCGCTGCGGTTCCGTCTCATGGAAGCGGTCGAAGTCCAGCAGGCGATAGCCATCGTCGCGCGTGTTGATGATGTCGACGAAGCGGCGGCCCCACAGGGCATCGTCCATGTCGTAGATCTTGCGGCCATAGACCGTTTGCGAATAGCTGTCGTCCGTCCCGCTCAGCAGCACGATGAAGTTGGCCTGGGCCTGCCGCAGCGTCCATTCCGTCTGGCCATACAGCGGGCTGGTTTCGTCGATGCGGTGGACGATGGTCCAGGACAGCGCGAACAGCGGCGACTTGGCGCGCATCAGCGTCAGTTCCTCGAACCCGCGCATCAGCGCCCCTTCCTCCGTGATCCGCATGGTGCTCACCGACACGCTGGCCCGGGCCTCCAGGATCTGGTTGCCGCGGGTGTTGCCCGCCCGAAGCATCAGCACGGGATGGCCGTCATGCTGGGTGAACAGGATGTTGCGGCTGAACAGGATCATGGCGCGGGGGCGGGAGAAGCGGGCGAAGATCAGGCCCGTGATCTGGGCCACGCCCAGCATGCCGGTGAAGGATTCGGCCGCCGCCACGCTGTTGGCGTAGACGGTCTTGGGCGCCATGACGCCATAGCCCATGGTGCCCAAGGTCTGCACGCTGAAGAAAAAGGCGTCGGCGAAGGACCCGACGCGGGCGTTGGTCACGCCCGCGGGATCGGCCAGATACAGCCCGGCGAAGACCAGGTTGGCGACAAGGTACACCGCCAGCGCCAAACCGAAGAATCCCCCCATGAGATGCTGAGCAAAAAGTGGTAGGGGTCCTGCCAGCGCAAGGCCGGAACCCCCTTCAGCGTGGCGAAGGGGCGGCCGTCGACGGTGATGCGGCGTTGGTGCAGGCGGGCCAGTCGTTTATGGGGCGGCACGGGCGAAAAACCGTTGGTTCAGTTGGCGTTGGCAGTGGTTCGGCACCATAGCCGAAGCCAGGCGAAATGTCGTTTTTTCCGGTCCCTTCCCGACCCGGGGAAGGGACCCGCATGTTGCACCTGCGATGACGTTGTTGACTGACGCCGCAATCCGTCCCAGGGTGGAGGCGTGGTCGATCCGGCCGCTTTGCCACCGATGTCGTGTTTCAACCGTCGTTTCGTTGCTATTGGACCTCTATCTCTTTTAGCCATACCGCCCGACCGAATCCCGAACACGCCATCCTAACGCAGTCCACGCCGATCCCCTCCGCACAGATGCAATCCAGCCACTCTAGCGACCAGCACAACGCTGGGCGCCGCCACTGGGCCCTGACCCTCGGGGCTTTGGGCGTCGTCTACGGCGACATCGGCACCAGCCCGCTGTACACCATGCACACGGCATTCGACCCGGCCATCACGGGCATGCCGTTGAACGAGGCCAACATCTTCGGCTTCCTGTCGATGGTGGTGTGGTCGCTGGTGCTGGTGGTGACGCTGAAATACGTCGTCCTCATCCTGCGCGCCGACAACAAGGGCGAGGGCGGCATCCTGTCCCTCTCCACCCTGGCGCTCAGCGGCAAGGACCGTTCCCGCTCGCAACGCCGGCTCATGACCGTGCTGGCCATGTTGGGCCTGGCGCTGTTCTACGGCGACGGCATGATCACCCCCGCCGTGTCGGTGCTGTCGGCGGTGGAGGGGCTGGAGATTTCCGCCCCCGACGTGCAGCACTGGGTGGTGCCCATCACCGTGGTCATCCTGGTGGGCCTGTTCCTGATCCAGAGCGGCGGCACCAACACCGTCGGCCGCCTGTTCGGGCCGGTCATGTGCTTCTGGTTCGCCTGCCTGGGCGCCATGGGCCTTGTCCACATCCTTCAGGTCCCCCACGTCCTGAAGGCGCTGGACCCCCGCTACGCCCTGGATCTGGCGTTCAATCACGGCTGGTCGGTGTTCTACATCCTGGGCGCCGCCGTCCTATCCTTCACGGGCGGCGAGGCGCTGTACGCCGACATGGGCCATTTCGGCCGCAAGCCCATCCGCCACGCCTGGGTGGCCGTGGTCTTCCCGGCGCTGGTGCTGAACTATTTCGGCCAGGGCGCCTTGCTGCTCAGCAAGCCCGAGGCCATCGACAACCCGTTCTTCCTGCTGGTGCCGGAATTCCTGCTGCTGCCCCTGGTGGTGCTGTCCACGGCGGCGACCATCATCGCCAGCCAAGCCGTCATCTCGGGCGTGTTCTCCCTGACCCGACAGGCGGTGCAACTGGGCTACATGCCCCGCATGGAAATCCGCCACACCTCCGAAAGCGAGATCGGCCAGGTCTATGTGCCGCGCATCAACTGGGCCCTGCTGGTGGCCGTGGTGGCGCTGGTCATCATGTTCGGCAGTTCGGCCAAGCTGACCGACGCCTACGGCCTGGCGGTGACGGGCAGCATGGCCATCACCACCATCATGGCGCTGTTCACCGCCCGCGACGTGTGGGGGTGGAGCCGGCCGCGCGCCGCTGTGGTCTTCGGCTTCTTCCTGTTCATCGACTTCAGCTTCCTGACCGCCAACTGCCTGAAGATCCCCAGGGCGGCTGGCTGCCCCTGACGGTGGGCCTGGCGGTGTTCGTGCTGGTCTCCACCTGGCGGTTGGGGCGCAAGGTGCTGTACGACCGCATCTATCGTGACGCCCTGCCCATGTCGCTGTTCCTGGAACGGGCGGACCGCACGCCCGTGCGCGTGGCCGGCACCGCCGTGTTCATGACCGGCAGCGTCGACAAGGTGCCCCACGCCCTGCTGCACAACCTGAAGCACAACAAGGTGCTGCATGAGCGCGTGGTGCTGATGCGGGTGCTGACGGAAGAGGTGCCGTGGGTGACGCGGGAGCGCCGCGTCTCGATGGAAAAGCTGGGCAAGGGCTTCTTCTCGGTCACCGCCCATTTCGGCTTCATGGAACAGCCCAACGTGCCCCGCGCGTTGGCCGAATGCCGGCCGCTGGGCCTGGCCATCGACCTGGCGGAAACCTCGTTCTTCCTGGGACGCGAGACTCTGGTGCCGTCCTCTCGCTCCGATCTCACCCGGTGGCAGGAGCAGGTGTTCATCGCCCTGTCGGCCACCGCCCTGTCCGCAACCACATTTTTCGACATTCCGCCCAATCGCGTGGTGGAATTGGGAACCCAAGTCGAAGTTTAATCGGTCGCGTGCACCCTCCGCCGCGCGCCTAAGGAGACAATATTATGAAGGGCGATCCGCAGGTCATCGTTCACCTGAACACGATCCTCACCAACGAACTGACCGCCATCAACCAGTACTTCCTGCATGCCCGCATGCTGAAGAACTGGGGCCTTCTGCGCCTGGCCAAGAAGGTCTATGAGGAATCGATCGGCGAGATGAAGCACGCCGACAAGCTGATCGAGCGCATCCTGTTCCTGGAGGGCCTGCCCAACCTGCAGGACCTGCTGAAGCTGAAGATCGGTGAGGACGTGCCGGAGATGTTCGAGGGCGACCTGTCCATCGAGCGGCATAACCGCACCAGCCTGCAGGACGCCATGACCTACGCCGAATCCGTGCGCGATTTCCAGAGCAGGGAGATTCTGCGGGAAATCCTGGAGGACACCGAGGAGCATATCGACTGGCTGGAAACCCAGCAGGATCTGATCCAGCGCGTGGGCCTGCAGAACTACCAGCAGGAGCAGATGGGCGCGGAGTCGTAAGCCCCCATTCCGTCCAGTTCCTGAAGGAAAGGCCGGCCGCCCGACGCGTCCGGCCTTTTTCTTTGCCGTGGGTGGCCGGCTTCGTTGCCATTTCATGACAATGGCAGGTTGTGGCGGCGTCCTGCCGCCGGCTCTGCTATGCATCGGCATGTCGGGGTTTCCGAGATGTCGTCATGGCCTGCCGCCCGCAATCCTTCCACCTGCCTTCCCGCCGGGGCCTGCTGCTCGGCGGGGCCGTGCTTGCGCTGGGCGTCGTGCCGGGATGGGCCGTTGAGGGGTGGGCACAGGACCGGGCGTTGGCCGTGACGGTCATTGGCGACCTGCCGGGCTTCCAGCCGCAGGCGGCGGCGCCCTTTCTGGCCATCGTCATGAACACTGCCGGCAAGAATACGCCGGGGGGCGGACAAACTTTCTTTGCCGCGGATGGCGCAGCGCCCGACCGCGTGGAATGGACCTTCCGGCCCAACCCATACGCCGGCGGCGCCTCCCGCACCGTGGGGCCGCCCCGCTCCGCCGCCAGCCGGCTGTTCGGTGTGCATCGCGTGCTGTCGGTGGAACTGCGGCTTTACCGCGACGGCCGCTATCAGACGGAGGTCTTCGGCCAGGCGGAGGTGCAGGGCGGCCGCCGGGATGCCGAGCTGCAGACCTTCGTCAGCGACATGACCCGTCGTCTGCTGGACGCGGCGGCGCAGTGAGGAGGGCCATGAAGACCATGCGCGCCAGGCTGCCGTCCACGCTCGTCCTCATGGCTTTGCTCACGGCCCTGGCCCGGTCGGCCATGGCGCAGGACGAAGCCGTCGCCGCCGACACCCCCGGCTTCTGGGACCGCGATTCCCTGACAGGTGACTGGGGAGGCGCGCGGACTCGCCTGCAGGATGATGGCCTGGCGCTGACCCTGGTCTATGTGGGGGAGGCGTTCGACCTGGCCCAGGGCGGCGTGAAGCGCGACACGGTGGGGGAGGGCCGGCTGGAGGCGACGGTGGAGCTGGACGCCCAGGCGGCGTTCGACTGGCACGGCCTGCTGTTCCATGCCACCGCCTACGGCATCCATGGCCATGGGCTCAGCCGCTGCTGCCTGCAGAACATCGCCACCGTCAGCAATATCGAGGCGTTGCCCGGCCCGCGCCTGTTCACCCTGTGGGCGCAGCAATCGCTGTGGGACGGCCGGGTGTCCATCCGCCTGGGCCAATTGGCGGCGGATGACGAGTTCGTCACCAGCCGGGGGGCGGCCCTGTTCGTCAACGGCACCTTCGGCTGGCAGGCCATCACCGGCGCCGACCTGCCCGGCGGCGGCCCCGCCTATCCCCTGGCCACGCCCGGCGCTCGCCTTCAGGTGTCCGCCACCCCGGAACTGTCCTTCCTGGGCGCGGTCTTCTCCGGCGATCCGGCCGGTGGCGCCGGGGGCGATGCCCAGGCGCAGGACACCAGCGGCACCACCTTCAGCTTTTCCGGCGGCGTCTTCACCATCCTGGAGGCTCAGTATCAGCCGATGGCCGACCGGGCCGGCCTGTGGGGTGGGGGTGGCATGGCGCCGGTGTTCAAGCTGGGCGCGTGGTTCCACGGCGGCACTTTCAATGATGAACACCACGCCAGCGATGGCTTGACCCTGGCCGACCCCCGGTCCAGCGGGGTGCCCGCCCGCCGGCGCAACGACTGGGGCCTGTACGGTGTGGCGGACGTGCCCCTGTGGCGCGGTGGGGACAGGCCGGACGCCGGCCCGTCCGCCTTCCTCCGTCTGGCCGGCGCGCCGGCGGACCGCAACCTCATCACCTTCTATGCCGATGGCGGCCTGACCTGGAAGGGCATCCTGCCCGGCCGGCCGGAGGATACCGCCGGCCTGGCCGGGGCCTACGCCCAGATCGGCTCCGCCGCTGCCGGCCTGGACCAGGACTATCGCGCCTATGGCCGGCCGTTTTACCCAGTGCGCGACCATGAGGTGCTGCTGGAACTCAGCTACCAGGCGGTGGTGGCGGGCTGGGCCACGGTGCAGCCCAACCTCCAGTACGTCATCCACCCCGGCGGCAACGTCCTGGCACCCGGCCGCACTGTGCCCGTGGGCGATGGCCTGGTGCTGGGCCTGCGCACCAGCGTGCGGCTGTAGGCCCATAGGCCCCTTTGACGCGATGCCGCTATACTTCCCCCCTGGATGATGGCGGCGGCGGGAGGCGAAGGGTGCGACGGGCAGCGATGGGCGCGGCGCTGGGGGTGCTGGGCGCGCTGGCGATGCCGCCGGCCAGGGCGGAGGAGGCACCCGTGGGGCAGGCCCCCGACTGGCTGGCCCCCCACATCGGCGAGGGGGCGGGCCAGATCGCCCCGCCGGTGCTGGCCCGCGCGCGGGCGCTGTACCGGCGCAAGGTGGCGGAGGGCGTGGCGCGCAATCCCTGCTACTTCGCCATGGACGCCACCCGCCCCAACACCGAGGAGGATGGGGAGCCCGGCCGCCGCTTCTACATGATTTGCGAGGCGGCGCGCACCTTCCAGGCCATGCCGGCCGGCCACGGCGCCGGGCGCCGGCTGGAAGGGCTGGCCGATTTCGCCAATGGGCGGGAGTGCGCGCGCCACTTCGGCAACGCCCAGGATTCGGAACTGACGACCGGCGGCGCTTACGTGACGGCGGAGACGAAAGCGTCCTTCAAGGGCTATTACCAGGCCGCCCCGGGGCGGGACGTCCCCCTGCTGCGCCCCTTCGTGCAGTTCGAGGGGGAGGGGGAGACGGCGAACGCCCGGCAGCGCGCCATCGGCGGCCACGCCGCCGTGACGCTCAAGGGCCTGTGCCGCCGCCCGGACCGGCGCAGCCCCTATGCCGACGCGGACGGCTATGTCGTCCAGGGTACGTTGGTGGACTATACCGGCGGGCGCAGCAACGGCTGCACCAGCTGGTCACCGGCCGACGCCGCCGTAATCGCCGGCACGGTGAAGGACGCGCCCACCACGCTCTACATCTATCCCGAGGCCGCCGACATCGCCGCCGTCGCCCATGGCGAGGCGGGCGCCTACTGGAACGCCGCCTGCCTGCGCACCATCGGCTCCCCCATCTACTGGCCCCAGGCGGCGCTGGCGCCCCTGATCGCCGAATACCGCCGCGACCATCCCCCACCGCCGCCCCGCCCCCTGCCGCTGTGCGCGGCGCGGTGAGGGGGGCCGGCTGTAAGGAGCCGCGAATGACCCTGACTACATCCGCGCCAGACGGCCGCCCGTATTCTCTGGTGCGTCACGGAGATGCAGTTGCATTCCCCTCCGAAGTGTCTAACTCCGACCCATTCTGAGGATGCTTTATATTGCTAAGGAGGCTCTATATTGGCAGAATCATTTGCTCCGCTAGCGGGGTAAGTGCCTTTCTCTTGAAAGAAATGTGTTTTATTTTTCCTATATCATTGACTACGCGGGTGATGTGGTGCGTTGTATTTATGGCTCTCCAATCAGTCGCGTTGCCAGGGCCAGCTAATCCTTTCGCGGTCAGATAAATGTAATTGTCGGCGGACGAGAAGGACCTCCCAGAGAAGAGGCCGCTGGCTAATATCTCACTACAAACACTTTCCATATTCGTTTTATGGGGTCCGGTATCTAATCCCCTTTGAACAAGCCAGGAATCTCCTGTCGTGTATCGGTAGTGTCGAATTGCAATGGCCTTATTCGTACCAAAATTTAAATTGGAGCAATCGGCAGCATAATCACCGAATATCATATGTTCTGCTGTGAGGGGGTCGAAATTAACCGCTTTTTGCCAAGCCAGCCACTCGTTTCGGGGCACAACATAATATGAACCTGGTTCCGCTGGGTTCTTCTCTGGATAATTTGTTCCTTGGAATGCAATTTTTTTCCAAGGAGCGAGCATCTGCAATGACTCTAAGACGGCACTAATAATTGGAGCTACAAGGTCTACTTGGGAAAAATCTGCATCGTGAAAATCTGCAATTATAAGGCTCTGGTCGGGTTGGATATTCTTCTTCTGAAGGAGGTCTACAGCCCTCTTAAGAGAATCATTGTCTGCAAGATCGGCAGAAGACGCAATGATTCCTATTTTTAACTGGCTGCTATGGTTGGCCGATGCGCTATAAGCGTCGACATTACCATTCAGAAAATCAGAAAGAGATACTAAAGGTATTGCTTGAACAGAGGCATCTCTCGCCCGCTCAAACATCTTCGGCAGCCAAAGGCCAATTTGATCGCGGCCAAACTCGTCAAGGATATGTGTTGTTTCAATAAGCACCTCCTTGTTAGCCCAATGGCTGGCGAGCGTACTGCTGATGTCTGGGAAACTGCCCTTCGTGAATAAGTCTCCCTGCGAGGGATCTCGCTCCATAGGTGGTGGAACAATCATACGAGGCACAATATGGGTCGCGATATCCGGTGCAAGGTCGCGAAGGCCTGCAAGTTCACCTTTCTTCAGACGTAACGCCGGAATGTATAGTAGGCTATTTGAGGCCATCGCTTTTCTTCCTTAAGCTGTTTCAAAAAGCTGCTTGCGAACTGTCCCTCTTCCAATTCTGTTGGTAAATATTTTGTAGTCATTTCTTTCCATCTGTATTCTTCCAAATATGATGGCGGGATGTATCCCAATTTGATTGGCTAGCTTCTCAATCGGCTCGGGAGTTTTTGCTATTCTAGCTGTCGATCTCGCCCATATTTGTTCTGGTAATAATATATTGCTTGCAAACTGGTTCGCCTCTTCTTCAAACTCATCAATTCCAGGTGAATCGGTGTCGTCAAAGAAGCCTGAGGAGAGGCCAGTTCGATAATGGAGCACAATATGGGCGACTTCATGTAGGAGTGTAAACCAAAAGTTGTCTATTGTGTCTCTCCGTAAGGTCATTCCGATTACGGGAACGTCTTCAATAAGGAATGCTGCACCATCTATTGTCATTCCAGGTATTTGAGGTTCCGTTATCAGAACAATTCCATGATCCAACAGGAAGTCTCGTGCGAGCTTTGGCCCATTCTCAAGACGGCTTAGGCGCACTAAATCCATCAACCAAGATACATTGATAACTCGGTAGATCGGGTGGAATTTATTTATCTTATCTTCCGCTTGGCGTGTGATCTGAGCCTTCCAGGAGAGCAGGGACCAGTCACCTGTGTGGTTAACGATATTTAAGCCGGTTCTTAGAAGAGAAGGAGTCCCGTATCGAATGACATGATCCCCTACATAGCGTATTAGTGTTGAGGATGCATTTTCATCACTTGCCTCTCCAATTTCAAACCAGCCTTTGTCTCGTGCGTGGCGCAATACTTTTGTCATTTCCTCTTTTGGGACATCGTAGGGCGCATCCCAAGCGTCGCCTATGACGCTGATATCATCGAGCCTCAGTCGAACGCCTAAAGTCCTTGCAACTTTAAGGTAGTTTGCTAGGCTAATAGAGCGATACCTTTCAGTTTCCCAGCGTTGAATCGCTTGTTCACGCAAGCCTAGCTTTCTGGCTAACTCCTTTTGCGAGAAGCCGCGCATAATGCGAGCAGCAATTAAAAAGGCTCCGGGATCATTACCTGTCTGTTCTTTTAAAGCTGTGAAGTCCCCAGTTTTGGCATCTTGGTATGCCTTCAGTAAATTTTTTAACTCGTTCCGCTCTGTAGTCAGAGTTCGCTGAACTCCTGCGATGATCTCCTGGGGGAGTCCTTCTACAATTGATTTCAGAATTTGCTCGGAAGAAAGAGCGCGATCTAAGTCTGTGACAATGGACTCCACGTCACGAGCTTGACGTTCATTCGATATGAGGTTTCTAGCAGTCATAAGCCAATAAGTGACACAACATATATGTTGTGTCAATGGGCCTTAAACGCCATCCCTCATCCGCGAATGCCTCGCAGAATCAGCCTTGCCAATGCGAACGCCTCTCACTATCTTAGGCCCTAGATCAGCCTCTGGGTGGGTGCCCGCGCCATGTATGTCTGCGTCTGTAACGCCATCAACTGCCGTACCGTCCGCACTCATATCGGGGCGGGGGCGCAGAGTGTTGGGGCGGTGTTCAAGGCCCAGGGATGTTCGCCCCGCTGCGGCAAGTGCTTCGACACGATGCGTGAGATGATCCAGGAGGGGCAGGCGGCCAACTCCTCCGAGCCGGTGCTGCGCGCGGCGGAATAAGCGGGTCCGGCCCTCCGCGTCTCCCTTCCGCGCCTTTATCCGACATCAGCCCATAAGAAAAGCCACCGACCCGGCGGGATCGGTGGCTTTGTCATGTCGGGGGTCGTTTCCGGGCGGGGGGTGCCCGCCCGGATGGGGGGCCCTTACGGCGTCCCGGCCTGCGGGGCGCCGCCCGCCGTGACCGCGCTGGCGCTGCCGGCCGGCCGCAGGGTGCGGTCGAAGAAGTCCAGCATGGTGTTGTAGCGGTGGATGTTGGCGTAGGTGTCGTAGAAGCCGTGGCGCTGGCCCGGATAGGTCATCAGGTCGAACCGCGTCCCTTGCTGCTGCAGGGCGCGCAGCAGCTTGGTGGTGTTGTCGAAGAAGACGTTGTCGTCGGCCATGCCGTGGATCACCAGCAGGCGACCCTGGATGTTCTTCAAATCCTTGAACACGCTGGAATCCTCATAGGCCGTGCCGTCCTTGGGGTCGCCCAGATAGCGTTCGGTGTAGGCGGTGTCGTACAGGCGCCAGTCGGTCACCGGGGCGCCGGCGGCCCCGGCGGCGAAGACGCCCGGCGCGCGGGTCAGCATGATGATGGTCATGAAGCCGCCGTGGCTGTGGCCGTAGAAGCCCAGGTGCTGGCCATCCACGAAGGGCAGGGACTTCAGGAAATTGGCGCCCTTCACTTGGTCCGCCACCTCCACCGAGCCGAAATGGTGGTAGGTGGCCGACAGGAAGGCCTGGCCCCGGTGCGGCGTGCCCCGGTTGTCCAGCACCATGACGACATAGCCGTTGCGGGCCAGCACCTGGGCGAAGCCGGACTGGGCGTCGCCCCAGGCGTGGCTGACCAGCGCCGCCGCCGGGCCGCCATAGGCGTTGACGATGGCGGGATACTTCTTGCCGCTGGTCTTGGCCGCCTCCCGCGCGCCCGGCGGCACCAGCATCATGTAATGCAGGTCGCTGCCGTCATCGGCCTTCAGCACGCCGAATTCCGGTTCGATTTCCCCGGCCAGATAGGGCGCGAAGGGGTGGGCCTCATCCAGCTTGTTCTCGATCAGCCAGGTCACGCGGTTGCCCTTGGCGTCCTCCACCGACAATTGCGGCGGCTGGTGCGGGCCGGAGTAGCTGTGCAGCCAGTTGCCGCCCTTGGCCGCCATGACGGCGCCGTGCCAGCCGTCTTCGGTGGTCAGGGCCTTCACGTCGCCCTTGGCCAGGCCCACGGAATAGACATGGTGGTCCAGCGGCCCCTCGCGGAAGCCGGTGAAGAACACGCGGCCGCCGGCCTCGTCCACGCCGACCACGGCGTCCACCATCCAGTCGCCCTTGGTCAGGGCGCGGCAGTTGGCGGCCTCATGGTCGCACAGGTACAGGTGCTTGAACCCGGTGCGCTCCGAGGCCCACAGGATCTTGCCGTTGGCCAGGACGCGCAAATCCTCATGCAGGTTCAGGAAGGTCTTGCTCTGTTCGGTCAACAGGGTGCGCACCGACCCCGTGGCCGGGTTGACCGCCAGCAGGTCCAGGCGCTTCTGGTCCCGGCTCAGGCGCTGGACCAGCACCTCCGAGCTGTCGCGGCGCCAGTCCACGCGCGCCAGGTAATAGCCGGCGGGGTCGCCCAGGTTGACCTTGGTCACAGCGCCACTGGCCATGTCCATGATCTGCAGGGTCACCTTGGCGTTGGGGCCGCCGGCGAAGGGATAGCGCTGCGGCACCACCGTCACACCCTCCGCCCCGTAGTCATAGCGGCTGACCAGCGGCACGTCGGACTCGTCCACGCGGGTATAGGCGATGTAGCGGGCGCCGGGCGACCACCAATAGCCGGTGTTGCGCTTCAGCTCCTCCTGCGCCACGAACTCCGCCGTGCCATAGGACAGGGTGCCGGCGCCGTCGTGGGTCAGGGCGCGTTCCTGCCCCTGGGCCAGGTCATAGGCATACAGGTTGTTGCCGCGCACGTAGCTGACCAGCGCGCCGCCCGGGGCGAAGCGGGCGTCGATGGCGGCGTCCTTGGTGGCGGCGCTGTTGGTGATGCGCGTCGGGCTGCCGCCCAGGGGCATGACGAAGACATCGCCCGCCATGGGGAACAGCAGGGTGCGCCCCTCATCGTCCCAGCCATAGTCGACGATGCCGGTGTCGCGGATGCGCTGGCGTTCGCGGCGGCCGCGCTCCTCCTCGCTTTCCTTGGCGCTGAACTGGTTGCTGTCGACCAGCAGGCGGTCGGTGCCGGCCTTGAGGTCATAGGCCCACAGGTCGGTCTTGTTGGCGTCGTCTGCCTTGGCCTTCAGGTAGGTGACCAGGGTGCCGTCGGGGGAGAACTTGACGCCGCGCGCGCGGGGGCCGGTCAATGACGGGCTGCCCAGCATGCGCTCCACCGTCAGGGCCGGGCCCGCCGGACCCTGGGTGGCGCCCGCGCCGTCGGCGGCCAGCGCCGGCATCGTCATCAAGCTGCCCGCCAGGATCGTGCCGGCCAATGCCCGGCGCCAAAGCCCCATACCCGCGCCGCCACGGCTGGCGCGCCCCACCATTCCCATATCGACCTCCCAAGGCGGCGCGCCGTTGAGGCCGGCGCCGCTGGTTTAGACCCAAGCTGCGCCGCACCGTATCCGATGCGGCCGAGGGCTGTAAACGGCGGCGCCATGGCTTGGACACGGCGGCCGCCGCGGCAGGGCACCCTATGCCAACGTACTGTTTTGAAACTGTTGTCTTGATGGGACCATCGGCGGATGATGGCGGCCAAGAAGGGCGCCGGCCAACGGACGCCACCGGTTGGTGTGTGGGGCTGACGGGGGGATGCCGTGGAACATGCCGCGAAAAGACCGCTGCGGGTGCTGGTCGCCGATGACCATCCCATGTACCGCGACGCGCTGGAGCTGTACCTCATGCGCGACTGGCCGGAGGTCAGCCTGACCTCCGTCGGCTCGCTGGAGGAATTGGACGCCCTGGCGCAACGGCCGGAGGACCAGGATTTCGACCTGGTGGTCATGGATTGGCAGTTGCCGGGGGGCGAGGGCGGCGCGGGGCTGGACCGGCTGGACGTCGCCGGCATCGACGCGCCCGTCGCCGTGGTGACCGGCCATGACGATGCCGCCGTGGCGCGGGAGGCGCTGACCCGGGGCGCCTGCGCCTTCCTGCCCAAGACGTTGCCCAGCGCCGCCCTGGTGCAGATGCTGAAGGTGGTGGCCGCCGGGGGCAGCGTGGTGCCGGTGGACGTGGCCCTGCGCATGGCGGGCGCCCTTACGCCGGTGCCCCACGGCGCACCTGCCCATGGTGCCGGGTCCGATGGCGGCCTGCTGACGGAACGGGAGTGCCAGGTGCTGGCCCACCTGGCCAGCGGCGCAACCAACAAGGAGATCGGCCGCATCCTGGATTTGCAGGAGGTGACGATCAAGCTGCACACCCGCCGCATCCTGCGCAAGCTGGGCGCCAAGAACCGGGTGGAGGCGGTGACGCGGGCCCGCGATCTTGGCCTCATAGGGGGCGCGTGACCCCGGCCCCGCATGGCGCCCATGCCGGATCGTGGGATAGCGGCGCGCTATCCCCCCACTATCCCAAATCCCCAGACCGATAGCCTTAACGACAGATGCCGCCGGCGAACGGTTGCGGTTTTATGCGGGCCGCGACCCCGCGCCGCCCGTTCCAGTTCATCGCCCGAAAGCCTATCCCAATGAGCGCCATCCTGATCGTCGACGACAACCCCTATTTCCGCGACTATCTGTGCGAGGCGGTGCGGCGTTTGGGTGAAACCCCCATCATGGCCGCCTCGGCCCGGGAGGGGCTTCTTCTGCTGGCGACCCAGCCGGTGCGTGCCGTCGTTTCGGATCTGCTGATGCCGGAGATGGATGGATTGGAAATGGCCCGTGAGGTTCGCGTGATGCACCCCGCCATGCCGCTGCTGATCCTCAGCGACGGGCCGGAGGTCATCACCGGGCCCTGCCTGCGCGCCGCGCAGCTGATCTATGGCGCCGCCATCGCGGAAAAGAGCGGCGGTGGTTTGGGCGACGCGCTGGCTCAGTTCCTGGCCCAGCCAGGGAAGGAGGCATGTGAGCCTGCCGCCTGACGCCCCCGCACGGGTTTCCCTGATCCGGGGCAGCATCACCACCCGCCTGCTGTTCATCCTGGTGCCGTTGGTCCTGCTGGCGGCGGCCGGCACCGCCTTCGTCGCGGTGCGCAGCAGCCGCGCCGTGGTGCAGCGGTTCGCGCTCGATTACGGCCAGGATTTGGCCAACAAGCAGGCGGGCGAGATCGCCGCCATCACCCGGGAAAAGATCGCGTTCGTCGAGGGCCTCGCCCGCCAGGTGGAAAGCATGGTCGCCACCGGGGCCAGCGACCGGCGCGTGGTGGCCACCTATATCGCGCGCACCGCCCTGGCCCACCCCAACATGGTCGGCTTCTGGTTCCTGGCGGAACCGGACTTCATGGGGCCGGATCAGGCCTTCAGGAACGGCGACCCGGCCCTGGGCCTGCCCGAGAGCGGACGCTTCGCCGTCTATTATGTGCCCGACGGCCCATCCGACGTTAAGCTGAGCGAGGTCCGGCCGGATTTCTACCGCGACGACTATTACGCCCTTCCCGCCCAAAGCCGGAAGCGCCAGGCGGTCCCCCCCTATCTCTATCCGGTGCTGGGCCAGCCCACCTGGATGATTTCCTACACCATCCCCGTCATCGTGGACGGCCGGCTGATCGGCGTGGCCGGGACGGACCTGTCGCTGGAACAGCGGGCGCGGGAGTTGGACGCCCGCCGTCCCTTGGGCGGCAGCATCTATATGATCAACCGCGAGGGCAATTGGACCTACCATCCCGACCACGCCCTGCTGGCCACCAAGGCCACGGTGGGGGATGGGCCGCAATTCCAACTGAGCCCGGATGAACTGGACCGGGTGCTGAAGGTCCAGCCCTATGAGGTGGAGCGGGTGGACACCGCCGGCCATCGTGTGCGCCGCTATGCCGTGCCCATGACCTTCTTCCAGGGCGACAACCGCCGTCTGCTGCTGCTGGACGTGCCGGTGGAAGGCTTGAGCGCGCCCTTCGCCGGCATCGGCACCGCCATCATGGTGGCGGCCCTGGTGTCGGGCCTGCTGGTCAGCCTGGTGCTGGTGGCGGCCGTACGGGCCATCATCGGCGTGCCGCTGGCGCGCATGGCGCGGGCCATCGACACGCTGGAGCGGGATGAGACGGCGTCCATGCCGGATACCGACCGGCAGGACCAGATCGGCGGTATCGCCCGCGCGCTGGTCCGCTTTCGCGGAACGCTGGCCGAACGCGACCGCCTGCGCGCCCAGGTGGAGGAGCGGACAACGGCGCTGGAACGCATGCTGGCCGGGGTCGGCGCCGCCAAGGACGCCATCGTGCTGTTCGACCCGGATTACACCGTGATCTATGCCAACCCCGCTGCGATATCCCTGCTGGGCGCGCCCGACGAGGCGGCGGTGGTGGGGCACCGCTGGGCCGCGTTGCTGACGCCGGAAACCCGGGGCGCGGTGGAGGAGGACCAGCGGCGCCAGCGTGACGGCCTGATGTCCACCGGCTACGCCCATTGGATCGGCGAAAGCTGGCAAAGCGTCTGGGGTCGCGCCATGGAGGCGTATGAGACGACGCTGAGCCTGCGGCCCAATGGCGACATCGTCATGGTGCTGCGCGACGTCACCGCCACCCGCCGGGCGGCCCGGGAGCGGGAGGAGTTGCAGCGCCAGGTCCTGCAGCAGGACAAGATGGAGGCCATCGGCCGGCTGGCCGGCGGTGTCGCGCACGATTTCAACAACCTGTTGGGTGCCATGCTGGGCTATGTCGAATTCCTGCTGGACGACCTGGACCCCAACGACAAGGCCCACAGCTACGTCGCCCGCATCAGCGCCGTGGGCAAGCGGGCCAAGGAGCTGGTGGGCCAAATCCTGACCTTCGCTCGCTCCGACAAGGGGGAGTTGCAGGCGGTGTCGCCGGTGGCGGTGCTGGAAGACGCGCGGGGCATCCTGCGCTCCGCCGTGCCGGCGACCACGGAGATGATCTTCCAGATCGCCGGGACCGTACCCAATGTGCGCGCCAATCCCGCGCAGTTGGTCCAGGTGCTGATGAACCTGGTGCTGAACGCCCACGATGCCCGGCGGGGGGAAGGGGGGCGCATCCGCATCCGCCTGTTCCCTGGCCCGGCGCCGGTGGACGTCCGCGTACGGGAGGGGCGGTGGGCCGAGCATGAGGCGCTGCCCTTCGACAAGGGCCGCCCGCATGTCGTGCTGGAGGTGGAGGACGAGGGCCATGGCATGACCATGGAGGTCATGACCCGCCTGTTCGAGCCCTTCTTCACCACCAAGGGCAAGGGGCGCGGCACCGGCCTGGGCATGCCCGTGGTCTACGGCATCGTCCGCGCCCATGGCGGCGGCATGACGGTGATGTCGGCGGAGGGCGAGGGCGCCCTGCTGCGCATCCTGCTGCCGATCGGCGGGCCGGGTACCGTCGCGACCCCCCTGGCGGCGGCACCCATCGTCAAGGTGGCGCCCCCCCGCCGGCTGCGCATCCTGGTGGTGGACGATGCGGCGGAGATGGGCGACATGCTGCTGGAGGGATTGTCGCGGCGGGGGCACGAGGTCGCCATCTGCGAAACCCCGGCCGAGGCGCTGGAGGTGTTCGAGGAAAACCCGCACGCCTTCGACGCGGTGGTCAGCGACCAGACCATGCCCGGCATGACCGGCCTTGCCCTCATCGCGCTGTTGAAGACCCGGCGGCCCGATCTGCCCTGCGTGCTCTACACCGGTTACAGCGAACGGTCGGATGAGAAGGCGGTGCTGGCCGCTGGCGCCGACGCCTTTTTCCTGAAGCCGGTGGTGGTGGAGCGCCTGGCCGGGAAGGTGGAGGCGCTGTGCGCCGCCGCCGCGTCAGGGGCTTAGGGCCGGCTGCGTCGGCAGGTACAGGGTGGCGACGGTACCGTTCAGCAGCGAACTGGTCAGGTCCAGATGGCCGCCCAGCATCGCCGCGATGCTTTGCACAATGGGCAAGCCCAGGCCCAAGCCCTGCTGGCGCGAGCGCGCCTGCAGGATGACGCTGCCGAAGGGGACGGCGGCGGCCTGCAATTCCTCCGCCGACATGCCGCGGCCCTGGTCGATGACGCGCAAGGTCACGCCCTCCCGCCGCTGACCGATTTCCACCACCACCACCTGCTCGGGCGGGGAATAGGCCAGGGCGTTGGTCAGCAGTTCTGTCAGGGCCCGGTTCAGCAGATTGCCGTCGACCTCCAGCACGCAGGGCGCCGTCGTTTCCGCCTCGTGCTGGATGCGCACGCGCTTCTCCCGCCCACCACCCATCTGCCCGCTGCCCATCTGCCCACCGCCCAACTGACGGATCAGGCGGGCGATGAAGGGCTCCAGTTCGATCAGCTGCAACTCGCTGGCCGCGGCGCCGGAGGCCAGGCGGGTGTAGTCCAGCAGGCGGTTGATGGTGCGCAGCAGCCGGTTGCCCGCGCCGGTGATCTCCCGCAGGTAATCGTCCCGCTCCGCCACCTCGTCCTGGTCCAGTTGGGCGATCAGGTCGCCGAAGCCCAGGATGGCGTGCAGGGGGGTGCGCAACTCATGGGTCACCAGGGCCAGGAAGCGCTCCTTGGCCTCATTGGCGCGCTGCGCCTTCTCATTCGCGGCGCGCAGGGCCTGCTCCGCCTCCTTGCGGATGGTGATCTCCTCGACGGTGCCCTCGTAATACAGGGGCTGGCCGTTGGCGTCGCGCACCTCCCGGCAGGTTTCGGCGATCCAGATGATGGTGCCGTCGCGCCGCCGGATGCGGGATTCGAAGCCCTGGATGACGCCTCGCGCCCGCATTTCCGTCACGAAGGCCTCGCGGCGGCCGGGGTCGACGTACAACTGCGCTCCGATGTCAGTCAGCGCGCCCAGCATGTCCTCGCGGCTGTCATAGCCATACAGCCGGGCCAGGGCGGGATTGGCATCCAGGTAGCGGCCGTCGATCGTGGTCTGGAACAGGCCCCAGGGCGCCTGCTCGAACAGGCGGCGGTACCGGTCGCCGGAATGGGTCTCGTCACCCGCGGCGAACGCGGGCTCGGCCGGCGGCCGCGCGGGCGGCGTGTCCAAGGGAACCGGGCTGGGAACGGTCATGGCCGATGGGGGCTCGATGCGCGAGGAAACCGGCGAACCTGTCAACAAACCACGCCTCCGCAAGGGCTCTCGCCGCCATGGGAAAGAATAGGACCCCGACTGCCTGGCTCCGGTCGCGAAGGGGCATCCGCGGGCAAGTCCAAACGCACCAAATGAAACCGGCGCCGGCCCAGGCCCGCGCCGCATCCTGTTCATCCTTGAATTATAAGGGCGGGCGGCTCCAGGAACCGCCCGCCCAAGCCATGGTAACGGATCAGCCGCCAAAAGGCAGGATCAAATCAACACCGAACGTGAACTGGTCATCCTTGGTCAGGTTGTCGTAGGCGTTGTGGTTGGCCTTGTCGTAGCGCACCTCTGGCCGCAGGGTCAGGCCATCCAGCACGCCCAGGTCCGCCGGCTTCCAGGTCAGGCCCACGGTCAGCTCGCCATAGCTGGTGCCCACGCCGGTGCCGATGGCGCCCTTTTCCAGCGGCTCGCCCTTCTCCAGGTAGACGAAGTCGCGGTTGCCGGGAAAGGCGGCCACGAAGAAGCCATGGCCATCCCGCCAGTATTCCAGGCGCAGATTGGCCGTCAGCTCCGGCGTCAGGGTGTAGCTGACATATTGGGCGATGCCGCCGCCGTCGACGTTGAACAGATCATCCTTGATGTAGTTCAGCTCGGTGATCAGCGTCAGTTCATCCGTCGCCTTGAAGGTGGCGGTGATGTCGCTGATCCAGCGGTTCTCATTATTGGCGTCGGCATAACCCAGCGGCGCCTTCAGGCTGGGGTTCTCCGGGCCGACGTGCGTCAGGGCGAGGACGGTCAGCTTGCCGTCCAGCAGGTTGTTGAGGCCGATGCCGAAGATGCCGGCGGCGGCGCCGTTGTTGTCGCCGTCGCTCAGGGTCGTGTTCACGCCGCTGTCAACGCCGCCATACAGGTCGATGTCCGGCGTCAGGTGCAGGGTGGCCAAGGCGCCCGTGTGCTTCAGCGGCAGGCCGAAGTTGAAGATGTAGCTGTGGCTGTAGAACAGGTTCGACGGGGCGGCGATGACTTCCGCGCCCAAGGGGGTGGAGAAGGCGCCGACCTTCAGGTCCAGGCCGCCAGCGCCGGGGCTGGGGAAGTGCAGCAGGACGTTGGCTTCCACCAGGTCGAGCTGGGTGCGTTCCTTGATGCCCGTGTCGAGGATGCCCAGGAAATGGGTGTAGCGCGCGTCGGTGCCGTAGAAGGCCTGGACTTTGAAGCCCCAATCAAAACCTTCGGCCTTCGGATCCAGATCCTTGGAAATGGTGCCGGACAGCTGGTTCAGGACCAGTTGGTTGGTCTTGTCGGTGAACAGGTGGCCATAGTTGGTGCCGCCCGTGGGGCCGTTGCTGTTGAAGGTGGCGCCGACTTCGGCATAGGCGGACCATTTGATGCCCGGCGGCTCGGTGGGGGCCGCCTCGTCCGCCAGGGCCGGCGTGGCGATGGCGGACAGGCCCACCATCAGGCCGACCGCGGCGGCGGCCGTGGCCGACAGCAGGAAAGCCTTGGTGGTGCGTCCGCGCGGGGCCGGCGCGCGGTTGGCAATCGGACAGCCGACTTCAATCTCCCGAACTGAGGCCATTGGTTATTCTCCGTGAGGCTTGTTGTTATGTAGCGATGACTGCGTATTGCGACGCAGCAAGATCGATGCCAGTTCCAGGCTAATGCCCATAAACCGGGCAACGCCTCGGCGTGTTCGGGCCGGGGCGTTTGGCCGCAGGGTGGCCAGGGTGGCCACAAAAGGTTGATTTGCCGGGGGCGGGCTGGAAGAAGCCCTTTTTACGCCACTGGGTTGTAAGATGCCGCCGGCGGCGTGAAACTGGTTTCCATAAGTTGTGGATCGACTGCCGATTTTGAAAAATATGCACATCTTTTGTGCTTTCGACGAAATCCTTCGTTCGTTGTCGGCCGCAGATGATCAACCTTCACGACCAGCCGCTTGAAACAGCTTCAAAAATAAGCTGAAACCGCAGCGTGTGGAAGGAGGGGCTGTGCACAAAAAGTGGGCAATCGCCACTCTGGTCGCCTCATCAGCCCCGAATCGCTGCGATTTTTTTAACCTTTTGGCAACAAATCCGCCCGGCGGGGAGCCAGTATTCCCGCCGTTCGTATGCCTGTCGCGGCTGCGGCACGGACTTTGAAAGGAGGAACAGGTTGGCTGATGGCCGGACCGGTTCCTGGGGGCAGACCCGGGGGTGCCGGAACCGGCTTAAACGAACGGGAATGGGGAGCCAGATGAACCGTTTGCTTGGGAACCGTTTACTAGGATTGGCGGTGATGGTGCTGGCCGGCATGGCGCCGGCGCTGGCCTTCGCTCAGGACGCCGCGGCGCCGGCCGCGGCGGCGGCCGCACCCGCCGCACCCACCATCAGCGGTGGTGATACGGCGTGGATGCTGACGTCCACGGCCTTGGTGCTGATGATGACCATCCCCGGCCTGGCGCTGTTCTACGGCGGCATGGTTCGGAAGTTCAACGTGCTGGCCATGGTGATGCAGAGCTTCGCCATCACCTGCCTCGTCACCGTGCTGTGGGCGCTGGTTGAATACAGCCTAGCCTTCTCCGCGGCCAGCGACGCCGCCGACGCCAAGGAATTCATCGGCGGCTTCAGCCGCGTGCTGCTGGCGGGCATGGACCCGACCGGCACCCACGCCCTGGCCCCGACGATCCCGGAGCCGGTGTTCATGATGTACCAGATGACCTTCGCGATCATCACGCCGGCGCTGATCACCGGCGCCTTCGCCGATCGCATGAAGTTCTCGGCCATGCTGGTGTTCATCACCCTGTGGTCGCTGGTCGTCTACGCGCCCATCGCCCATACGGTTTGGCACCCGAACGGCTACTTGGCCAAGCTGGGCGTGCTGGACTTCGCCGGCGGCACGGTGGTGCACATCAACGCCGGCATCGCCGGCCTGGTGGCCTGCCTGGTCATCGGCAAGCGCAAAGGCTACCCCAACGCCGACTTCAGCCCGCATAACCTGGTGCTGAGCCTCATCGGCGCCTCCCTGCTTTGGGTGGGCTGGTTCGGCTTCAACGCCGGCTCCGCCCTGACCGCCGGCCCCCGCGCCGGCATGGCCATGACGGTCACGCAGGTGGCCACCGCCGCCGCCGCCTTGGCCTGGGTGTTCGTGGAATGGGCCGTGAAGGGCAAGCCCTCGGTCCTGGGCATCATCTCGGGCGCCGTGGCCGGCCTGGTGGCCATCACCCCGGCCGCCGGTTTCGTCGACACCGTTGGCGCCTTCGCCATCGGCATCGCCGTCGGCATCATCTGCTTCTTCTCCGCCACCTCGCTGAAGAAGGCTCTGGGTTATGACGACAGCCTGGACGCCTTCGGCGTGCACGGCATCGGCGGCATCGTCGGCGCCATCCTGACGGGTGTGTTCGCCAAGATGTCCATCGGCAACAGCGAGGGCGCCTTCGCCGCCGCCCTGAAGGACGCGCCGGACACCAAGCTGGGCCTGATCGAGGGCAATGCCGCCCAGGTCGTCACCCAGTTGGAAGGCGTCGCCTTCACCATTGTGTGGTGCGGCGTCATCACCTTCGTGCTGCTGAAGATCATCGACCTGGTGATCGGCCTGCGCGTCGATGAGGAAGTCGAGCGTGACGGCCTGGACATCGCCCTGCACGGCGAGTCCATCCACTGAGCCCTTGGCCACCGAGCCCTGGCCACTAAGCGTTGGGCGCGTGCCCCGGGGATGCCGTAAGCTATCCCCAAGGGACTGAAGTCTAACCGGAACCGTGGGGTCCACGGCCGGCCGGCAAGGGAAAAACCCGATCCGGCCGGCCCGCCTCACGGCGATCACGAATATCCAATCAGGGAGTGGTCTGATGAAGTTCATTATCGCGGTGATCAAACCCTTCAAGCTGGATGAGGTGCGCGATGCCCTGACCGGCCTGGGGGTGCAGGGCCTGACCGTCACCGAGGTCAAGGGCTATGGCCGGCAAAAGGGCCAGACCGAGATTTACCGGGGCGCCGAATACGCCGTCAGCTTCCTGCCCAAGATGAAGATCGAAGTGGCGGTGCCCGATGATCTCGCCGACAAGGTGGTGGAGGCCATCCAGGCCGCCGCCAACACCGGCAAGATCGGCGATGGCAAGATCTTCGTGCTGGAACTGGCGCAAGCCGTCCGCATCCGTACGGGCGAGACCGACGCCGACGCGCTGTAAGGCCGCGGCCAAACGGGTACCCTTCAACCGGGTTCCCAATCGGCGCCCGATGTCCCTTTCCCCGCGATCAGACCCCGGGGAAAGGGATCGGATGCTGTTGTCCAGACGGTACTTTGGTTTTGTGAATGATGGGGGAAGGGCGGCAGCCGGGGGGCTCGCCGCCCTTTTTCTCGCTCAACTTGCTGCCAGCAGGACCAGGGCGAAGGGTTGCGGCCCTTGCGGCACATTGGCGCCGATCACCTGGATGGTCCAGGTGCCGGTCACCGCCGCCGGGACGGTGATGGCCTCGACGTTGTTGGCGCTGTCCATGGTCTTGCCATCCGGTGTCTGGCCATCTGGACCGGTGTTCCCGGTGCGGGCGGCCCCGTCGGGTCCGCGCACCACCAGGTTCAGGTTGTTGACCAGGTTGGCGCCGGGATAGTCGCTGTAGGCCAGCACCGCCCGTAGGGGCAGCCCGTCGGTGGTGATGTCCAGGCGGTACTCGTAAAGATCGCCCGTCCCAACGCTGTTCCCGTCCAGGAAGGTGGCGCGCACCGGGGCGACCGGGGCCAGCAGGGTATCCAGGTGGACACGGCCGAAGCCCTGGTTGATGTCCGGCAGCGGGCCTTCCGTGCCGCTCAGTGGCACCGCACCGGCGACCAGCGCCGCCTTCAGCAGGGCGGCCGAGGGTGAGGGCAGGCCGACGCGGGTCCGCAGGTATTCGCGGATCAAGGTGACCGCCCCGGCCACCAAGGGGGCCGCCGTGCTGGTGCCGCTTTCATACATGTAGAATTGCGTGGCGGGGTCGTAATAAGGCGTTTGGCCGTTGTAGTTGGTCAGCCGCTGGGAGCGTGTCGACAGGATGAAGGTACCGGGCGCCACCACGTCGGGTTTCACCCGTCCGTCCTGGGTGGGGCCCCGGCTGCTGAACGGGGCCATCTGGTCCGGGCCGCCGGCCACCAGGGCGTCGACGGGGGCCGCCTTTGCGCCCCATTTCTTGCCGTTGGTGATGGCGATGTCCTGGCGGCTGTTGGCGCAGGCGCCGACGGTGATGCAGTTCTTGGCGGTGCCCGGCGGGGTGACGCTGCCGGGATCGATCTTGCCGTCCCCGTCATTGTCGGCCCCGTCGTTGCCGGCGGAAAAGACGATGCAGAAGTCGGGGTTGTTCCAGACGAAGGTGTCGATGTCGGTGCAGTAGGAATTATAGGCCTGCTTCGTGCCGCCACCCCAGGAATTGGAATGGATGCGCGCACCCTGCTCATAGGCCCAACTGTACAGCACCTTGAGGTCGCTGGGCAGGCCGGCCAAGCCATAGGCGGGGCTGGTCGGCGTCTTCTGGTCGGGCTTCCAGTCCAGGAACTGCTCCACCGCCTGCATGATCACCTGTGCTCGATGAGCCAGCCCGCGCACCGGCCCCCCCCGGTTGGGCAGCTCGGCGCTGGCGCTTCCGTCCCCCAGCAGCGCCCCGGCCGTGTGGGTGCCGTGCCCCCGGTTGACGTCGGCGGGGCCGTCGTCGGCGCCGGGATTGTTGACGCGGGCGGCATAGCTGGGGCTGATGGGATAACTTTTCAGCGCCAGGACGCGGCCCGCGAAATCGGGGTGGATGGTGGACGGGTCGCCCGTGTCCAGCCCGGTATCGCATAGGGCCACCACCTCCCCCGCGCCGGACAGGTCCAGCCCCGGCACCCCGCCCAGCGCGCTGGCGGGCGCGATGATGCGGGTGGCTTGGTCCGTCGACAGCAGGGGCAGCACCTGGCGACCGATGCGCTTCACCCCGTGCACCTGCGCCAGCGCCCGCAGCTTGTCGCGCAGGTCGCCTTCGCCGGGCGCCGTCGTCTGCACCACCATCAGGGCGCTGCCCGGCGCCTCCTCCACCACGGTAAAGCCGGCCGAGGTGATGTCCCCCGCGCCCTGGCTTGCCTGGGTGGCCTGGAAGAACTCAACGGTGTAGGCGTCCGCCAGGGCATGGCCATGATGGTCGCCCGGTGCCGGGGGGGCCGCCAATTCATCGATTTCATGGGCCAGGCGGGCCGCATAGGGCAGGTGGCCGACCCAGCGGACGGCATCCAACCCGCTGACGGCGCCGGCCTGGTCAGCGGTGGCGCGGACGATGACGGCGAAATGCTGGAAGGGCTCCACCACCGCCGCCCCGGTCGTGGCCACGGCCGCCAGCCAAGCATCCTGGATGGGCCCCACGAACTGGACGATATAATGGTGGGTGCCCGGTGGCAGGGCATCCTGGCTGTCATAAGCGGGATGGGGCCCATGGCTGCCATCGGCGGTGACGCGCGGGATATGGGTGTGGATGGTCCCCGCGCCGCCATGCGGCATGGCCAGGGTATAGAGCGCGCTGATGTCCTCCGTCAGGCCGGTGGCCAGCACGGCGGCCGCGGCCGTGTCGTCATCGGCCTCGACGATGCGGAAGGCGGGATAGCTTTGCAGCAGGCGGACGCCGGGCAGGGCCGCGAGAGCCTG
The DNA here is from genome assembly GCF_036348415.1 of Nitrospirillum karajorum. NCBI lineage: Bacteria > Pseudomonadati > Pseudomonadota > Alphaproteobacteria > Rhodospirillales > Azospirillaceae > Nitrospirillum > Nitrospirillum karajorum. The sequence continues at coordinate 792,809 of NZ_JAZBQB010000002.1, read as the reverse complement.
CGCCGTCGCATCGAAAACCTTGATCACGCGTGGCATGCCAGTATCCCCCCAACCCGGGCGGCGGCCCCTGCCGCCTGCCGTCATGGCTGTATTTCCCGTGGCGGCGCCATCTTAAGGTGGATGGACGGCGCCGCCAACGGGGTTGGAGGTCGGCACGGGCGGTGGCTTTCAGAAGCGGTAGGCGATGCTCAAGTTCAGGGTGAGCTGGGAATGGGCGCGGGTGATGGGGCTGTCGGCGGCGTCTCCCAGCAGGCGTTGATAGGCGCCGTCCGCCGTCATGAACCAATGCTCCGTCCAGAACCAGACGGCGCTGGAGCCGAAGCCGGCGCTGCTGAAGCCGCTGCCGGGCGTGAATTGCCGGTATCCGCTGCGGATGGATTGGTTGGGATTGATGCCGAAATAGCGCCGCATGTAGGAGGCGTCGGCATAGGTCGCGGTCGGCCCGACGAAGACGAAGAACCGCTCCGACCCGGCGACGGGCAGATAGGCGCTGATATCTCCGACCCAGCCGTTGTTGCCGCCGAAGCCACGCCGCACGGCGGTGCGCAGCACCACGGGGAAGAGGGTGTACTCCGCGAACACCTTGGCCTCCGGCGCGGGGGAGATGTCACCCAGGCCGTGCAGCTGGGAACTGTCGTCCTGGTCGCGGCCGACATCGAAGCCCAGGGCGACGCCGGCGCGGAAATTCTCCCCGCGCAGCAGGTTGACGCCGATTCCTTCCCCCATGGAGAAGAAGGCGATGTCCTTGTAGCGCACGTCCAGGTTGATGCCGGGCTGTACATGGTACTCGGAAGAGCCGACATAGCGCGGCTGCAACGACGTCGCGGCGCCGACACTGACATCCCAGGTGGGCAGCGGGTTCTCGAACTTGGACCGCAGCAGGACGCCGGCGGAATATTGCCATTCACTGAGGGGGGACGGTGTTTGCGCCCGGGCCTTGCCAGGCAGTAGGCAGAACAGGCAAAGCGCCAGGCTGAGGAGCAGACCGGTCAGCGCGGGGCGGCGGAGGGGCCGCCGCAAGGTTGGGGCGCCGGGATTATCCATGATTTGTTTTTGCCTCCAGGGGAGAGGGTGTTTTGCTACCAGGGAAAAGCGCGCGGGGCGCCACCGCCGGAAACGCTTGAGGGGCCCAAAGGTTCCCCTGGTGGGAAATCGCCGCGGGTGATGCACGCGGGACGATGGACGCTGGGCGACGCACGCGGGCCCATCGCGGCAGGCCGGCTATGCTCTCGCTTAAAACTTTTATCCGGGCCCCCTTTTGCCGCGGCTTTTGTTACGCTGGCCGCCATAATGAAGAATGGGGGTTCCAGTGAAGAACAGGCGTTGGGGACTGCTGGTGGCGGCCGTGTTGGCCGTGACGGTGCCGGCGGTCATGGCTCCTGCCGTGATCGGTGTCGCGCAGGAGAAGAAGGACGACAAGCAGGACCACAAGGACGGCGCCCCGAAGGCGGGCCCCGATGCCGCCAAGCCGGAGGCGCCCAGGCGCGTGACGGTCGACCGCACGGGCACCTTCAACGGCAAGCGCATCGACTATACCGTCTCCGCCGGTGAGACCTACTTGCGCGATGACAAGGGCGAACCCGTCGCCAGCATCTTCGCCGTCGCCTACACCAAGAAGGGCGCCAACCCCGCCACGCGGCCGGTGACCTTCCTCTATAACGGCGGCCCCGGCTCCGCCAGCCTATGGCTGCACATGGGGGTGTTCGGGCCCAAGCGCGTGCAGATCCCGGCGGATGCCGAGAACCCCGGACCGCCGCCCTTCCCATTGGTGGACAATGCCTATTCCATCCTGGATGTGACCGACCTGGTATTCATTGACCCGGTCGCCACCGGTTACAGCCGAGCCATCGGCAAGGGGGAGGAGAAGGACTTCCTGGGCGTGCGGGAGGACGCGAAATCCATCGCCCAGTTCGTGCGCGTCTGGCTGGGCGACAACAAGCGCTGGAACAGCCCCAAGTTCCTAGGCGGCGAAAGCTATGGCGGCATCCGCACCGGCGCCATGCTGCCGGAACTGAGCGGCACCACCTCCACTGTGTCCCTGAACGGCATCATCCTGATCTCGCCGGCCATGGACTACACCTCGCTGACCTTCGCGCGGGGCAACCTGGTGCCGTACTGGTCCTTCCTGCCCAGCTATGCCGCCACGGCCTGGTACCACAAGAAGGTGGCCGACACCTCCATGGGCTTCGACAGGTTCCTGGCTGACGCCCGCCAGTTCGCGGCGACGGAGTATGCCTCCGCCCTCATCCTGGGCAATCGGTTGCCGCCGGACCAGCACAAGGCGGTGGTGGCCAAGCTGGCCCACTTCACAGGGCTGTCCCCGGCCTTCATCGAGCAATCGCACCTGAAGATTCAGGACCACCGCTTCATGAAGGAACTGCTGCGCGACCAGGGCAAGAGCATCGGCCGCATCGATGGTCGTTACCTGGGCGACGACTATGACGCCTCCGGCGACCGGCCGGACAACGACCCCTCCCTGAACGGCATGAGCGGGGCGTTCAGCGCCGTGGTGAATACCTACTTCCGCAACGATTTGGGCCTGGACATGGGCGGGCGGGAGTACAAGGTGCTGGGCTCCCTCTACCGCCGCTGGAACTACGCCCAGGTGGATGGCGGCGGCAGCGAGCCCTATCGCGGCACCGACGTCGGCCCCTTTGTCGGCGACGCCATGCGCCAGAACAAGGGCATGCGGGCCTTCGTCGCCATGGGCTATTACGACTTGGCGACACCGTTCTTCCATACGGAGAACAGCTTCAACGACGCGGGCGTGCCCACCAACCGGGTGTCGTTCAACTACTACCCCGGCGGCCACATGATGTACGTGCAACCCCAGGCCATCGAGAAGATGACCCAGGACATCCGCAAGTTCATCGTCGCCGGCAGCCCGGCGCAGAACTGAGCCGCGAAATCGGAAAAAGCGTGGGCGGGGATGGCTTCCCCGCCCATTTTTCAAGCCGCCGCCATTTTCACCGGTCGCGCACCACGCTCAGGCTATAGGACATGTCGCTCACCTGCAGCTCATAGCCCATGCCCAGCATGGAATGGGACACGGTGGCGATCTCATCGCCCTTCAGATGAAGGCGGGCGCTTTCCTGGGACCGCCAGACCTGGCCGTTCTCCAGGACGAAGATGGGGCGGCCGGCGGGGTCGGGGCGCACCGACACGATGCGTGACTTGATGTTGTCCAGTTCCGCCGCCACGGGGGGCGGGGGCGGCTCATGCTTGCCGAACGTGGCCTCGGTCTGGTCGGACTTGCCGGCGGCCGATCCGCCGAAGGTGGCTTCCACCGCCTTCTTCAATTCCGTCTCCAGTCCGTCGCTGCTCTTGTCGAAGCAGGCCAGGCGCTGGTCCCGGTCGGCGATCTTCTTGCAGGCCACCACGTCGCCGGCGGCACTCGGTACGGCGGCATGCGCCGGTCCGGCCAAGGTCAGCAGGGCCACCGTGAAGGGGGCCGCAATGTGGGCGTGCCTCATCCATCTTCTCCCAAGGGCTCGGCGGCCGTGATCGGGCGCAGGGCTTAACGCGAAAAAGGGCCGGACCGGTTTCCCGATCGCGGCCCGGACGCTTTGAGAACGGGGGCCCGGCGTTGCCGCCTGGCCCCCCAACCTCATCAGAACTTCACCGTCGTGCCGACGAAGAAGGTACGACCGACGATGTCGTACGAACCGCCGACGCCGGAGACAACCGGGTAGGTCGCATAAGAACCACTCTGGGATGAGCCCAGGTACAGGAAGGGCACAGCCGGGGGCATCTTGTCCGCCAGGTTGTTGATACCGCCGAACACCGTGATGTTCTTCCAGCGGTAGCGGGCGGAGATGTCGTGGTACCAGTAGGTCGGGATCTTGTTGAAATCCGCGACATCTGGCGCCGAGTTCGGGAAGGTCTCGGACTCGCCGATGAAGCGGCTGGACCAGGTGACCGTCAGGTTGTTCCAATCCCAGGTGCCGGTGAAGCGGCCCTTCAGGCGCGGATAACCAACGGCGCCGGCATAGTACAGCTTGTTCTCGGCATGGGCCGGGTCCTGGATCACGATGTGTTCCGGAACCCAGCTACCGGTGAAGCCCAGGTTCAGGCCGCCCATGTTCTGCAGGCCGACCTTATCCAGCTCGAACGCGTAGTCGACCTGGAAGTCCAGACCGCGCACCACTTCCTTACCGATGTTGACGGTGTTGCCATAGATGGTGGCGATGGAACCGTCCGTACGGCGGGTGATCAGGTTGCACTGGGCGGCGGCGCTCAGATCATAGCAGTTGGTCAGGATGGAGTTGGAGGTCAGCGCCGCCTGGCCCTGGGTGATCTTCACCAGCCAATAGTCGGCGGTGATGTTCAGGCCCGGCACGAAGGTCGGCGTGAACACGGCGCCGGCCGTCAGGGTGCGGCCGATTTCCGGCTTCAGGTTGATGTTGCCGCCCGTGCGGGTGGACGGGTTGCTGAAGTCGTTGGAGTTGTAGCCCGCCGGCACGACCTTGGCGCAGTTGGCGGCGCGGGTGGCGTTGGCGTTGATGTTCTGGATGCTGCAGGGATCGCTGACGCTCAGGAAGTTGTCGCCGGCCGGGGTGAAGAGGTCGTCGATGTTGGGCGCGCGCACCGCGCGGGCGATGCCGCCGCGCAGCTTCACATCGTCGTTGACGGCCCAACCGGCCTGGATGTTCCAAGTGCTGGCGGGACCGGCCAGGCTGTAGTCGGAATAGCGGTAGGCCAGGTCCAGGTCCACGGCCTTGGCGAACGGGATGTCGCGCAGGACGGGGACGCTCAGCTCACCATACCATTCCTTGGTATCGTAGCTGCCGGCCACGGAACCGTTTTGGTTGCCGTAGATGGTGCCGGTGGGCTGGTTCTGCAGGAAGTCGGTCTTGTCCACCGACTCTTCCTTCCGGTACTCGAAGCCGGCGGCGAAGCTGACCGGGGCCACGGTGCCGCTGAACAGCGCCGGGAACTTGAACAGGTCGCCGTTCAGGTTGAAGGCGGCGTCGTGCTGCTGCAGCGTCGCCATTTCCTTGGTGTAGGTGTAGGCGTAGGCCTTCTGCGCGGCGGTCAGCGGACCGACGACGAACGGGTTGATGGGCACGCAGCCGTTGGTCCGGGCGGTGGTGTCGCGGCAGACGATCTGGCCGCCCACGTTCACAGCGTCCAGCTGCTGGTTGAACAGGCTGGTGACCCGGTCCGTGTTCACGAAGGTGGTGCGGTTGCGGCCGTAGTCGTAAAAGGCCTCGTAGTGCCACCCGTTGGTCAGGTCGCCGTTCAGGCCGAACACGCCGCGCATCACCTCGTATTCATAGGAATACTCGCGCGGGCCGTACCAGTCGTCGTTCAGACGGGTCATGGTGAAGCTGGAGATCTTGTCGGTCGCCAGCAGGCTCTTCAGGTCGGACGGCAGATAGGCGTTGTCGGCTTGGATGGTGATGGCGCCGGTGGCGGAAACGCCGTTCGACCCCGTGGAGGGCGTGCCCGTGCCATTGGCCATCGGCGTGGACCGGCTGGTGCCACGGCTGTTGGAATACTTGAGGTCGCTGAAGAAGTTCAGCGTGTCGATGGGGCCCAGGTCCTGGCCCAGGCGATAGTTGACGAGGGTGTCGGCCACCTGGCGGATGTTGGGCGTGCGCAGCGTCAGGTACTTGGACGAGTTGTAGCCGTCGCCGCCGATGGAGGCCGTGTCACCGGCGCTGGTCTTGTTGCCGGCCGGAATGCCGTTGATCAGCGTGCCACGGTTGAACGGGATCAGGCCCGAGCCATCGGGCTTGAAGGTGTAGCTGTACTGCGGGTGTGCCGCGTCCAGCCAGGTGCGGATAACGGGCGCGCCGCTGGCCGCCAGCACCGACGACAGCGTCGGGGAGATAGTGATGCGATCAGGGTAGCCATCATTGGCCAAGTTGGGCTTGCCGTCGGGCCGGGGGTAGGCCACCGCAGAGTAGTTGTACAGCGCTTCCGGCCGGTCGCGGCCGTACAGGCCCAGGTCATGGTTGTAGTCGAAGGCGAAGGTGATGTTGCCCTTACCGCCGTCGAAGTTGTGGCCGATGATGGCGCTGACGTCGGTGGACTGGAAGCCGTCACCCTGCGACCAGTTGTGCTGGATGGTCGCTTCGGCGCCTTCGTAATTCTTCTTCAGGATGACGTTGACCACACCGGCCACGGCGTCGGCGCCGTACACGGCCGAGGTGCCGCCGGTGACGATCTCCATGCGCTCGATCAGCGCCGGCGGAAGGCTGTTCAGGTCGACCAGCGAGGTGCCGCCGGAACCGTTACGGCCGGACAGCGACCCGACGTGGCGCTTGCCGTCCACCAGGGTCAGGGTACGGTATTCGCCCAGGCCGCGCAGGTTGGCGAAGTTGACGCCGGCACCATTGATGAAGCGGGCGTTGGTCGACGGACCCATGTCGTTCTGGGTCTGCGGCAGCTGGCTCAGCACGTCGACGGTCGAGGTCAGGCCGGACGCCTGGATGGCCTCGGCGTTGATGACCTGGACGGGGGTGGGCTGCGTCAGGTTGGGACGCGCGATGCGCGATCCGGTGACGACGATCTCCTCCAGGGAATCATCGGCGGCGGCCTGCTGCTGGGCCTGGGCGGTGGTCGCGGCCAGCGCCATCAGGGCGCCCGCTGCGATGCCATGGCGCCACACCTTGCGGCGGGCGGCGACGGAAATCTCCCTCATGCCTCTCCTCAATCTCTCTTCTATCTTGATCGTTGGCCGGTCCCGTCATTGGGGCTCCCGGCCAGCCCCGCGCCCATATCGGGGCAGGATTGCGACCAATTTCTTTTGCAGAAGAGCGACTGAGTAAACGGCCGATTTTGTAACGATCTGTATCAACCGGATAGTGTGCGAATTTTGTCACATTTTTGCTAACGGCAGAAACGTAAAGCCGTCAAAATTTGAAATCTTATTGCCTAAGGCATATTCCGTGACGTGTTGTCGCATCTGGCCAGGGCATTAAGGTTAACGCCCGACGGCGTGGCGTGAGACTCATTTGTTATCTGGATATTGCATAAACCAACCAACTTATTGCGGTGATTTGTCGAAACCGGCCATGAAGTTATAAACCTAACAAGCCGTTAGTAACGCATCTGTAAGTTATCCCTTAGTATCAACGTTCGGCGGGCTTGCCATATGCCTTTTGGCTGGGGTGGGGCGGTGCGAAAGGCGGTGGGGCCGCAGCCGCATTCGATGCTGGATCGACGGCGGGTGGCAGCCGGGTTCGGCGATGTTGTGAAACCGTCGGTTGCTCCGCCGTCGCTGCCGGGCGTCTCCCCTCATGCCCCCGGCGTCGGGTCGCTGTCGTCGATCGACACTCCCGGCGTTCCGCCTAACGGGTGTTCGGCCAGCAGGTGATCAGCCAGCAGCTTGGCGAAGCGGGGCAGGCGCGAGCGGCCACGGGTGCAAACCTTCAGGTCCCGCACCGCCCAGGCGTCGCTCAGCGCGATGCAGCGGATGTCGGCCGTGCGGGCGGCGCGGCGGGCCGTCGTTTCCGGCACGATGCCGATGCCGACGTTTCCTTCCACCAGGCGGCAGATGGCGTCGAAGCTGCGCAACTGCACGCGCAGGCGCAAGCGGCGCCCTGCGCGCGCGGCCCGATCGGACAGGAAGCGCTGCAGGGCCGCCGCCCGGTCCAGACCCACCAAATCGTGATCCAGCACCTCGGCGAAGGTCACGCTGTCGCGCCCGCCCAAGGGATGGGTGGGGGATGCCACCAGCACGAAGCGGTCCTGGCGAAAGGGGAAGGTTTCCAGGTCGCCCGTTTCAACGGTGCCGGCGACGATGCCGATGTCGCCGGTGCCATCGGCGATGGCCGCTACGATCTCATCGCTTAAGCGCTCCTCCACATCCACGGTCACCAAGGGGTGGGCGGTGAGGAAGCTGCCCAGCAGCTCGGGCAGGAATTCGGTCAGCGCGTTGGTGTTGGACAGGACGCGGACATTGCCCGCCGCTCCGCCGGCATAAACGCTCAAATCCTCCCGCAGCCGATCCGCTTGGCCCAGGATGGCGCGGGCATGCGCCAGCAGGGCGCGGCCGGCCGCTGTCGGGGTCACACCGTGCCGGCCCCGGTCCAGCAGGGTGGCGCCTAGCGACACTTCCATATTGCGGATGCGCGTGCTGGCCGCGGCCAATGCCAAGTGGGCCCGTTCGGCGCCCCAGGTGATGCTGCCCGCCTCCACCACGTCGCGGAATAGGGCCAGGTCGGTCAGGTCGAATTGCATTATGGTTCGCTCCCAGAACTGCCTTCGCCGTTAGCGAAGGCAGACTGCGCGTAATACGCATTGTTGCCAAGGGTTCGGCGACCGATACTTCGCTGGTGACGGAGCGATCCCGCCAAACGGGCGCTTCTCCGCCAGGCCCGCACCCTGGTACCCGACCCACAATCAAGGACTGTCGTCATGACCGGCCGCCTTCACGGCGGCGTCGGCGCCGTGCTTTCCCGCGCGCTGCTGGCGTTGCTGATGCTTGCCCTCATCGTCCTGGTGATGCGCCGTCCGCCGCCGTTGCTGGCGGCCGACGCCCAAGGCCACCCCTGCACCCTGGTCCGGGTGGTGCCTGACACGGACCAGATGCCGCCGACCGTGGTGGCCAAACCGGGACCGCCTTCATTCGGGCCGGATGCCTATGGGGATTGACGCCCAGTACCCCTTGTTCATTGTACTGCGACTTTGGCGGATAAAGGACGTGGCCGCCAGCCGCGTGGCTGGAGCCTGATCCATGGGAGAGGGGTTGGCAATGAGCCTACGGACAATATCGCCGGTGTCGGTCTTGCGATACCGCCGTATATCGTCTGTCGCCGCGCTCGTCGCCTGTCTGACCACCGTGAACTGTGCGGTGACGCCATTGCCCGGTGTCATGCCATCCTCGCACAGCCGGATCCCATCGATGCCGGTATTGGCAGACACCACCTGGCCGTCCGCGTCGGCGCAAAGCTGGCGGGAGGTCATCGACAAGGCGCGGGACGACGGGTTCAACGGCGTCGCGCTGATCGGTCACGGCGGGACCATCGATGGCATCGCTGCGATCGGTATCGCCGATGCTGCCAATGGCGTCCCTGTAACCACCCGCACGCGGTTCGAGATCGGCTCCATGTCAAAATGGGTTGCGTCCGTGGTCGTGCTGAAGCTGGTAGATCAGGGCAGGCTCGATCTTGATGCGCCGATCGGGCGGTACTTGCCCGACTATCGCGCCGATAATGGCGCGCGGCTGACGCTGCGGCGGCTGATGTGCCATTCCAGCGGTCTGCCCAACGACGTGCTGAAAGCGCGTCAGGCGGATCCCGCGAGCCGCGGCGTCGAACTGCCGATGCCTGAGGCGGTGCGTCGCTACGCGAGCGGGGACCTGGCGTTCGCACCGGGGACGCAGTGGGATTATTCGCAATCCAACTGGATTCTTGTCCAGGCTATCGTCGAGCGTATCGGCGGCATGCCTTACCCGGCACTTGTCGACCGGCTGCTGGTGCGCCCTCTGGGGCTCAAGGACAGTGGCATCTATTCCGGCAATTCCGCAAAGACGGACGGCATGGCGGTCGGCTATGCGACGCTGACTCCCTCGCCGCAGCCGAAACCCAATCCCATCCCCGGCTATATGGCCATGACGGGCGGCTTCTATACCAGCGCCCCCGATCTGCTGACCCTGATGAACGCGGTGCTGAGCGGAGACCTTCTCACCGCGCGAAGTCGCAGGGAACTGACGACCATTCAAATGCCTGAGCAGCATTATGCTTTGGGCGGTCGGATCCGGTCCGCCCAAGTCGGTGGCGCGATGCGCGAACTCGCCTGGGAGGATGGCAGCAATGGCGGCTTTCGGATGGTCGCGCGCCGGGTGCTGGCGGATGAGCATACGGTCTTAACACTCAACAACGCCAGTTGGGACTATCAGAAACTTGGCGATCTGGCCGATGCGTTGCTCGAGACGACGTATGTGAAAAGCAGATGATCCGGGCTGGAGACAAAGGCGACACGCTCTGAGCGGTCACGGCGGTGACCAAAGCGGCTTTGGGCTTGTGATGCACACAGCAGGTGTCCGGCAACGGGGACGCTCCAGGTGTCCGCCTGCGGACACTGTTCGTGGGCGGACAGCGCCGGCCCAGCACACTTTGTAATAAAAACAATGATTTGACTGCCATTTCCCCCTGGGCACGCCTTTTGCTTTGGCGATAGGCTTCATTCTGCCACGGGGGAAATGCTGAATGACCGTCTTGCCACCCTTCTTCCGCCGTCATGCGCTGGTCACCCTGCTCAATCTTTTCGGCCTGGCGGTGGGGATCGCCGGCTTCCTGGTGGTCAGCCTGTATGTGGCCGGGGAATTGACGGTGGATCGGGGGTTTACAGGGGCCGACCGGCTGTACCGGGTGGCCAGCACCCTGTCGCTGGGGGGCAATACGGTGGTGCTGGGGGCGTCCACCCCGCTGTTGGCGGAACCGCTGGCCCAGGACTTTCCGGAGGTGGAGGCGGTCACCCGCGCCTCGGAGGAGGATGTCGACCTGCGCCAGGGGGACCGGACGCTGACCGTCCCCCTGCTGTGGGCGGACGCCAACCTGCTTCAGGTGCTGGACTATCCCTTGGCGCGGGGGGATGCCACGACGGCGCTGTCCCGTCCCGATGGGCTGGTGGTGACGCCGGAACTGGCCCGCACCCTGTTCGGTGACGCCGATCCCATGGGGCGCACCGTACAGGTGGCGGGCGGCCAGATCCTGGCGATCACCGGCGTATTGAAGCCGCTGGCCGAAACCCATCTGAAATTCACCGGCATCGCGGCGGACAGCGGCCGGGGGAGAAGAACTGGGCCCACATGGTGGGGGAACAATGGTCCCATGTGGGTGAAACCGCCGTGTATGCCCGCTTGCGTCCTGGCGCTTCGGCATCGGCGGTGGAGACGCGGCTGGCGGATTTCGTGCGCCGTCGCGCCGTCCTGACACAGCTGCCGGAGGATGTGCGGGCCGGCTTCCTGACCTTGCGCCTGGACCCGGTGCCGGCCATCCACCTGCAAGTCAAGACCTTCAACCAGCGCAAGATGGGTGGCGACGTGGGCACCCTGGGCATCCTGTCGGTGGCTGCCCTACTGATCCTGGGCGTCGCCATCGCCAACTACACCAACCTGGCGACGGCGCAGGCCATCAATCGCGCCCGTGAGGTCGGCATCCGCAAGCTGGCGGGGGCGCGGCGCTGGCAACTGGTGGCGTTGTTCACAGGGGAGTCCGTGGGGCTGGCCATGGCCGCGACGCTGGCCGCCCTGGCGATGGTGGAGGTGTCGCTGCCCGCCTTTCAGGCGCTGGTGGACCGGTCCTTCGGCATCGCCCCCTTGCTTCATGGCGGCCTGTTGGCCGTGGTGCTGGGCACGCCTCTGGCGGTTGGCGGGTTGGGCGGGCTTTATCCCGCCCTGGTGCTGTCGGGCTATCGCCCGGCGGAGGTGCTGAAGGGAAGCGTGGCACCCGCGGCCGGCCGGCTGCGCGGCGTGCTGGTGGTGGCGCAGTTCGCCATCTCCATCGCCCTCATCATCGCCACGGCGACGGTGCTGCGCCAGGTGGAGCACGCCCGCACCGCCAAGCTGGGATTCCTGCCCGAGAACCTCTACATGGTCAGCGATCTGCCGTTTGACGCCCACCGCGCGGCCACGATGAAGGCGGAGTTGGCCAAGCTGCCCGGCATCCTGGGCGCCACTTTCAGCGGCCTGGCCCCCGGGTCCATCGACCAGAGCATGTCCCTGATGACCGTGCCCGCCGATGCCCATGGGGCCACGCCGGGCCAGACCTATATAGCCGAATTTTCCGCTGACCCGGATTTCATCGCCACCTATGGGGTGGAGCTGAAGGCCGGTGTCGCCCTGCCGCCCGGTTGGCGCCCCCCGGCGGAGGGGGGCGGCGCTATGTCTGGCTGACGGAGGCGGCGGCCCGCCGCCTGGGCTATGGCCATCCCGCCGACGCGGTGGGCGACCGCTACACCGATGAGGAAAACAGGACGGTGGAGGTCGCTGGCATCTTGGGCGATGTCCGCTTCCGCACCGCCCGCGACGTGGATGAGGCGCTGATGTTCGGCATCGGCGCCACCGGCGGCACGCTGACCGTGCGCCTGGCGGCGGGCGATCCCCGGCCCGCCGTGGCGGCCGTCAACGCCCTGGTGGACACCCTGTATCCCGAGGCGCGCCGCGCGCCGCGCGGCTTCGCCGATGAAAAGCTGGAGGCCCAGTACCGGACGGAGGAACGGCAGGCCAAGGTCTTCGCCTTGTTCAGCGCGTTGGCCATCGTGCTGGCCAACCTGGGCCTGTTTGGTCTGACGGCGCTGGCGGCGGCCCGCCGCACCAAGGAGATCGGCTTGCGCCGGGTGGTGGGCGCCCGGGTGGTTGATATCGCCTGGCTGCTCGCCTGGCAGTTCGCGCGGCCAGTGCTGGCCGCCAACCTGCTGGCTTGGCCCCTGGCCTGGTGGGGCCTGCACCGATGGCTGGCCCAGTTCACCGTGCGGGTGGACCAGGGACCGGGAACCTTCCTGGTCGCGGGCGCCATCGCGCTGGCTGTGGCGCTGGCCACCATCACCCTGCACGTCGTCCGCGTGACCCAAACGCCGCCCGCCGGCGCGCTGCGGTATGAGTAAGGAGGCCGCCATGTATCACCTGCTGCCGGCCTTCCTGCGCCGCCATGCGCTGATCACCCTGCTCAATATCGCCGGCCTGGCCGTGGGCATCGCCGCCGTCCTCCTGATGCTGGCGTATGTGGTCGCTGAACTGCGGGTCGATCGGGGGTTCACCGCCGCCGACCGGCTATACCGCGTCGCCACCACGCTGACCGTGCCGGGGCAAGGCGCCATGCTGGCGGCGGGCTCCGCCCCGCAGATGGCGGCCCCCCTGATGGCCGAGTTCCCGGAGGTGGGGGCCGCGACCCGCGTCCACCAGGACCAAGTGGTGTTGAAGGTGGGGGACAGGCCGTTCGAGGTGCCGCTGCTGTGGGCCGACGCCAACCTGCTTCAGGTGCTGGACTATCCCCTGGCGCGGGGTGACGCCGCCACGGCGCTGTCCCGGCCCGACGGCCTGGTCGTCAGTCCGGAGCTTGCCCGGCGCCTGTTCGGCGATGCCGATCCCATGGGGCGCGTCGTGCAGACCCGCGATGGCACCCCGCTCACGGTGACGGGGGTGCTGGCGCCTATGGCGGAAACCCACCTGGATTTCACCGCCATCGCCGCGGAAGCCGCGCGGGGGCCGAAATCCTGGGCGCGCCAGACGGTGGAGGATTGGAGCCAGCCAACGATCAACACCTACGTCCGGCTGCGCCCGGGCGTGTCGGTCGATGCCGTGCGGGCGCGCCTGCCGGACTTCCTCGACCGTCACAACACCTTGTCACCCCGGTTGGTCAAGCTGGCCCTGCGCCTGGACCCGGTGGGTGACATTCATCTGCACGTGTCGGCGCTGGGCGACCACAAGCCGGGCGGTGACATGGCCATGCTGCGCATCCTGGCCGGCGTCGCCCTGATGATCCTGGGCGTCGCCGTCGCCAATTACACCAACTTGGCCACGGCCCAGGCCATCAACCGGGCGCGCGAGGTGGGCGTGCGCAAGCTGGTGGGGGCGCGCCGCCGCCAGTTGGTGGCGCTGTTCCTGGGCGAGGCGATGCTGCTGTCCTTGGTGGCGACGCTCTTGGCGTTGGCCTTGGTGGAGCTGGCATTGCCCTTCTTTCAGGATCTGCTGGGCCGGCCCTTGCCCCCAGATGTACTGCGCCAGGCACCACTGCCCCTCTTGGTCGCGCTGACCCCTGTGGTCGTGGGCGGCCTGGGGGGCTTCTATCCCGCCCTGGTGCTCTCAGGTTACCGCCCGGGGGAGGTGCTGAAGGGGAGGGCCCAGCCACCCCGCGCCAGCCGCGTGCGCGCCGTGCTGGTGGTGACCCAGTTCGCCGTGTCCATCGCCCTGATGATCGTCACCCTGACGGTGCATCGCCAGGTGGAGCACGCCCGGGCGGCGGACTTGGGATACCGCGCCGATGACCTCTACACCCTGGGCCGCCTGCCCTTGGGGGATGCGCGGGCGGCGACGCTGAAGGCGGAGGTGGCGCGCATCCCCGGCGTCCGGTCCGTCAGCCTGACCAGCCTGCTCCCGGCCAACCAATCGCGCGCCACCCTTTCCATCCGGCCGCCGGAAGGAGCAGCCGGGGCGGGCGGGGACCAGCGGGTGTCGTTGGCCTGGTTCGTCGTGGATGAGGATTTCATCGCCACCTATGGCGCCACCCTGGTGGCGGGGTCGGGCACGCCAGCGGGGTGGAAACCAGGGGCGGCCCGTCCCGATGGTGCCACCGAGTACGCCCTGGCGACGGTGGAGGCCACCCGGCGCATGGGCTACGCGCATCCACAGGACGCGGTGGGCCGCAGCATCCGCTTCCTGGATGACGATCCACCGACACGCATCATCGGCGTGCTGGCGGACATGCGCTTCCGCTCTGCCCGCGAACGGCCGGAAGCGCTGCTGTTCACCGTGGGTGGGGAGGCGTCGTTCCTGAGCGCCCGGCTGGCACCCGGCGACCAAGCCGCCACCGTGGCCGCCATCGATGCCCTGGTGCGGCGCCTGTATCCGGAGGTCGAGCATTGGCGGCGCGGCTATGCCCAGGACCAGATCGCGGCGCTTTATGCGGGGGAGGAACGGCAAGCGAAGGTCTTCGCCCTGTTCAGCGCGCTGGCCATCGCGTTGGCCAACCTGGGCCTGTTCGGCCTGACGGCGCTGGCGGCGGCCCGGCGCACCAAGGAAATCGGCATCCGCCGGGTGGCGGGTGCCCGGGCCCGGGATATCGTCTGGCTGATGACCTGGCAGTTCGCGCGGCCGGTCCTGATCGCCAACCTGCTGGCGTGGCCTTTGGCCTGGTGGGCGCTGCACCGCTGGCTGGCACAATTCGCCGTGCGGGTGGACCAGGGGCCAGGGACTTTCCTGGCCGCCGGCGCCCTGGCGCTGGCCATCGCTGTGGCCACCGTCGCCGTCCATGTCCTCCGCCTGACCTTGGCGCCCCCCGCCGGTGCGCTGCGGTACGAATAAGGGGGTAATCGATGCCCATGTTCGCCTTCTTCCACGTCCTGCGCCGCCAGGCCCTGACCACCCTGCTGAATGGGGTGGGTCTGGCCTTGGGCATCGCCGCCTTCCTGCTGGTCGGGCTCTATGTCGCGGAGGAGGTGTCGGTGGACCGGGGGTTCACCCATGCGGATCGGCTTTATCGCCTGGGGAGCGCCTTCGACATTGGCGGTCAGTCGATCATCATGGATTCCGGCCCCACGGATTTGGCGTTGACGGTCAGGCAGGAACTGCCGGAGGTCGAGGCCGTCACCCGGGAGGAACCCGACCGGGTGATGCTGGGGGAGGGCAGCCGTTTTTTTGAACAGCACCTGTTGTGGGCCGATCCCAATTTTCTGCAAGTGCTGGATTATCCGCTGGAACAGGGCGATGCCGCGACGGCGCTGGCGCGGCCGGACGCGGTGGTGGTGACGCGGTCCTTGGCCCGCACCCTGTTTGGCGACGCTGATCCTATCGGGCGCACCATACAGGTACGCCATGGGCCGGTACTGACCGTCACCGGCGTGCTGGCGCCCATCGAGCGCAGCCACCTGGTGTTCGCGGCCATCGCCGCTGACGCCGCGCGGGGCGAGCAATCCTGGTCAAAGGCCAAGGCGCGGCCTTGGAACGATGTAGAGGGCGTTCTCACCTATGTTCGCCTAGCCCGGGGGTATCCGCCGCCACGGTCGCCGCTGGCCTGCCCGCCTACGTGAAGCGCCACACCGCGCCAAAAGCCAACGAAGGCGGCGGCAACGAAATTGTCCTCAGCCTGAGGCTGGATGCGGTGAGGGACATTTATATGGGTATCAAGGCGATTGGCAGTAACGGACCCGGTGGCGATGTGGACACGTTGCGGATTCTGGCCGGCGTCGCGCTGCTGATCCTGGGCGTCGCCATCGCCAACTACACCAACATGGCCACGGCCCAGGCCATCAGCCGGGCGCGGGAGGTCGGCATCCGCAAGCTGGTGGGCGCCCGGCGCCGGCAACTGGTCCTGCTGTTCCTGGGTGAGGCGGTGCTGTTGGCCGCCCTCGCCACCGTGGCGGCGGTGGCCCTCATGGAATTGGCCTTGCCGGCGTTTCAGATCCTAGTGGGGCGGGAATTGTCGCTCGCGCCCCTTACCCATGGAAACCTGCTGCCCCTGCTGTTGGCCACGCCGCTGGTCGTGGGCGTCCTGGGCGGTTTTTATCCCGCGCTGGTGCTATCAGGCTACCGCCCGGGAGAGATCCTGAAGGGCAGGGCGCAGGCGCCGGGCGCCGGATGGGTGCGGGCGGTGCTGGTGGTGGCGCAGTTCGCCGTGTCCATCGCGCTGATGGTGGCGACCCTGACCGTGCAGCGTCAGGTGGCGCATGTGCAGGCGGTCGGCCTGGGCTATCAGCCCGCCAATCTTTATCTGTTCAGCAACCTGCCGACCGACACCGCCCGGGCCGCCACCTTGAAGGCGGAGGTGGCGCGCCTGCCCGGGGTCGTCGCCGCCAGCCTGTCCACCCTGGTGCCGGCCGACCCCTCAGGCAGCATTTCCGTCTTTGATTTGCCGGCGGACACCCGCAGCACCTTGCGCCGGGCGGAAGGCATCCACCCCTTCGCCGCGGATGAGGATTTTTTCGCCACCTATGGCGCCCATCTGGTGGCGGGCAAGGGCCTACCCCACGATTGGAAGCCGGCCGAGGGCGACCAGAAGGCACCGCGTTATGCCATCCTGACGGAAACGGCGGCGCGGCGCATGGGCTACAAAAGGCCCGAGGATGCCGTGGGCGAACGCCTGCTGGTGAATGGGGAGACCCCTACCGAGGTGGCGGGCGTGGTGGCGGACATGCGCTTCAGCTCCGCCCGCGAGTCCGACCGACCCCTGATGTTCCTGATCAAGCCCAACGGTCAGCACCTGACCGTTCGCCTGGCCGCCGGCGACCAGCGCGCCACGGTCAAGGCGCTGAACGCCGTGGTCGACCGGCTCTACCCCGATGCCGAGTATCTGCGCCGCGCCTTCGTGGATGAGCGGATCGAGAGCCTCTACCAATCGGAAGAGCGCCAGGCCTGGGTGTTCGCGGCCTTCGGCGGCCTGGCCATCGTGTTGGCCAACCTGGGCCTGTTCGGCCTGACCGCCTTGACCGCGGCGCGGCGCACCAAGGAAATCGGTATGCGCCGCGTCGTCGGCGCCCGTGTGGGGGACATCCTGCGCCTGCTGGCCTGGCAGTTCACCCGGCCTGTCCTGCTCGCCAACCTGGTGGCCTGGCCGGTGACATGGTGGGGCCTGCACCAGTGGCTGATGCAGTTCACGGTGCGGGTGGACCAGGCGCCGCTGACCTTCATGGCGGCCGGTGCCCTGGCATTGGCTGTGGCGCTGGCCACCGTGGCCGTCCACGTCATCCGCGTGGCCAGCGCTCCGCCGGTGGGCGCGCTGCGGTATGAGTGACCGCGCGCCCGTCAGCCCCTTACCAGGTCCAGCAGCAGGGCGTTGGTCTCGGCCGGCCGCTCCAGCATGATCTGGTGGCCGCAGCGCTCCAGCTCGACATAGGTGGCGGTGGGCAGGCGGCGGGCCAAGTCTCGGGCACCGGCCGGGGGCGTCAGGCCGTCATTGGCCCCGGCCACCACGGTGATGGGCAGGGTCAGGGCGGACAACGCCGCCGGGTCGGGGTGGGCCGCCTGGCTCATCAGCGCCTTCATCATGAACAGGCTGTTGCCCTTGGTCGCCTGCTCCTCGAACGCGATCAGGGCGGCGTCGGTGTCCGGGTGCCAGGCGAGCGAGCGGAACTTGGCGGAGATGAGGGGGCGGATCCATTCCAGGATGAAGGGCGGCAGCCAGCCCAGCGGGTTGGCCCCCAGTTGGGCGACGGGGCTGGGCGGGCCCAGCAGCAGGGCCGCCGCCACCCGGTCCAGCTGTCCTTCCGCCGCCAGGCCCTGTAGCAGGCTCAAGCTCAGGCGACAGCCGTAGGAATGGCCCGCCAGGATGATGCGGCCCTGGCCGGGCGGCGGGCCGTATGTGTCCAGGATTTGGCGATAATCGGCCACCAGGTGGCTGCCCTGATAGGCGTCCCAGTCGCGCGGCTGCGGGCTCTGCCCATGGCCGACGAAATCCCAGGCAACGATGCGCACGCCCTCTGCCACCAGGGCGGCCCATTGGTGGCGCCACTGGTTCTTGTTGCCGCCGCTGCCGTGGCAGAGGAAGACGGTGGTGTCGGGACGCGCCCCACCCTCATGCACCAGCAGGCTCAGGGGCGGGCGGCCATCGCGCACCGCCACCGTGTCGGGCGTGACCACCAGGCGGGTGGTGGCGAGCGGCAGATCAGGGGCGTCGGGCATGGCGTTTTCCTTTGGGGCGTTCCCCTTGTGGCGTTTCCCGTTGAAGGCTCAGGGGCGAAGGGGGACTATCCGCGACCGCATTAACGATGTGCTGGAAAACCGTACCATGCCTAGCCCTGGACCCCGCAACGCCATCACCGACGTTCCCGGCCTGACGGTGGGACACGCCACCGATGAACGGGTGCGCAGCGGCGTCACCGTCCTGCTGTGCGGCGGGGCCAAGGGGGCCGCTGGCTGGGCCGGCGGCGTGGACGTGCGCGGCGGCGGCCCCGGCACCCGCGAGACCGAGATGTTGGCGGCGGAGAACCTGGTGGCGCGCGCCCATGCCGTTGTGCTGACCGGCGGGTCCGTCTTCGGCTTGGCGGCGGCGGACGGGGTGGCGGCCGTGCTGTCGCGGCGCGGGATGGGCCTGACCTTGCGGCCCGGCACGCCCGCGGTGCCCCTGGTGCCGGCCGCCGTGCTCTATGACCTGGCCAATGGCGGCGACAAGGACTGGGGCCTGACCCCACCCTACCGCGACCTGGGGATGCACGCGGTGGCGGCCGCGGGTCTGGACGTGGCCCAGGGGTCGGTCGGTGCTGGGCGGGGCGCCATGGCGGGGCTGATCCCCGGCGGCATCGGCACCGCCTCCATCGACCTGGGCGATGGTTTGGTGGTGGGGGCGCTGGTGGCGGCCAACCCCCTGGGCTCGGTCTTCATGCCCGATGGCCGCACCTACTGGGCCTGGCCTTTCGAGATCGATGGCGAGTTCGGCGGGCGGACGCCCCAGGCCCCGATGGACGCCAGCGATCCGGTGCCGGATCTGTCGCGCCTGGGGGTGCATCGCCATCCCACGGCCGGCGCCAACACCACCATCGCCGTGGTGGCCGCCTCCGCCGACCTCGGCACGGCGGAGTGCAAGCGGGTGGCGATGATGGCGCAGGACGGCATCGCCCGTGCCGCGCGTCCTGCCCATACCCCCTTCGACGGCGATACCGTGTTCGCCGTGGCGCGGGGGCCAGCCTTGTCGACCGACGCGGGCAGCCGCTGGGCCCAGGTGGCCCGCATCGGCTCCGCCGCCGCCGACTGCCTGGCCCGCGCCATCGCCCGCGCGGTGTTCCATGCCGGGGATGGTAACAGGGCCGGGGATGGTCAAACGGGTGAGGACGGCCATCAGACGACCTGAACCGGCAGGGTGGGCGTGGCCGCCACCAGGCTGGCGGTATAGGGGTGGCGCGGCTGGCTCAGGACTTGGACGGTGGGCCCTTCCTCGACGACGCGGCCGTCCTGCATGACCAACAGGCGGTCGGTCAGGGCCCCCACCACCGCCAGGTCGTGGGAAACCACCAGATAGGCCAGGCCCAGACGCCGCGACAGGTCGGCCAGCAGGTCCAGGATCTGGGCCCGGGTCAGCATGTCCAGGGCCGACGTCGCCTCATCCAGGGCGATCAGGTCCGGTTGCGCCGCCAGGGCGCGGGCGATGGCGATGCGCTGGCGCTGGCCCCCGGAGAATTCATGGGGGTAGCGGTCGGCGTCTTCCGACGCCAGCCCCACTTGGCCCAACAGTTCCTCCACGCGCCGTCGCCGCTGGGCCGGCGTCAACGGGTCGTCCAGCAGTGCCAGGGGCTCGGCCACCAGCCGTTCCACCCGCCAGCGCGGGTCGAAGCTGCCCACCGGGTCCTGGAAAACCATCTGCACATGGCGGCGCAGGGGGCGGCGATCTCTCTCGCTGGCCGCTGACCAGTCCCGGTCCAGCAGACGCACCGTACCGGCCTGGGGCTGGTCCGCGGCCAGCAAGGTGCGCAGCAGGGTGGACTTGCCGGAGCCGGATTCACCCACGATGCCGACGCTTTCGCTCCGGTGAACGGCCAGGCTGACGCGATCGACCGCGCGCAGCGTGCCCGGCTTGGCCCACAGGGTGGGGCGGGGCAGGGCGTAGTCGCGGACGATCCCCTCCGCGGCGAGCACGGGCGGCTGAACCGGGGCGGGAGGGGTATCCGGCCGTTGCCGGGGGGGCACCGCCGCCGCCAGCAGGCGGCGGGTGTAGGCATGCTCCGGCGACTGCAGGACGATGGCGGGTGGGCCCGATTCCACCACCGCGCCCTCTTGCAGGACCACCACCCGGTCCGCCACGCCGGCCACCAGGGCCAGGTCGTGGCTGATCAGCAGCAGGCCCAGGCCATCCTGACGGACCAGATCGACCAGCAGATCCAGGATGCGGGCCTGGGTGGTCACGTCCAGGGCGGTGGTGGGTTCATCGGCGATCAGCAGCTTGGGCTTGGCTGCCAGGGCGGCGGCGATGGCGACGCGCTGACGCTGCCCGCCGGACAGTTCATGCGGGCGACGGCTGCGGGGAAAGCGGTCGGCGGGCAGGCCCACGCGGGCCAGCATGGCGTCGGCGACGCGCGCGGCCTCCGCCCGGCTGGCCATGCCGTGCACCCGCACCGTTTCCGCCACCTGGGCGCCGATGGACAAGACGGGGTTGAGCGCCGTCATGGGCTCCTGGAACACCAGGCCCACATCGCGGCCGCGCACGGCGTCCATCCGCCGGTCGGTCAGCGCCGTCAGTTCCTGCCCCTCCAGGCGGATGCTGCCCTGGGCGCGGGCGCCGGGTGGCGTCAGGCCCAGGACCGACAAGGCGGTCATGGACTTGCCGGAGCCCGACCCCCCCACCAGGGCCACGATCTGGCCCGGGTCCACCGTTAGCGACACGGCGTTCAGGACGGCGCGGCCATCGACGGACAGGCTGAAGTCGCGGATGTCCAGCAGGGTCATGGCTCAGGCCCCCCGCCTGGGGTTGAGGTGGGCGCGCAGGCCCTCGCCCAGCAGGTTGAAGCCCAGGACGGCGGCCACCACGCCCAGGCCGGGAAAAAGCACCAGCCAGGGGGCCAGGTCGGCCAGGGTCTGGCTGTCCGCCAGCATGCGCCCCCAACTGGGCCGGGGCGCCTGGGTGCCCAGCCCGACGAAGGACAGTCCGGCATCGGCGATGATGCCCAGCGACAACTGGATGGTCGCCTGCACCAGCAGCAGCCCGGCGATGTTGGGCAGCACATGATCCAGCGAGATGCGGCCGGCACCCTTCCCGGCCAGGCGCGCGGCCAGGGTGTAGTCGCGTGCCCAGACGCCCAGCGCCGCCGCCCGGGTGACCTTGGCGAAGACGGGTATGTTGAACAGGCCGATGGCGGCGATGGCGTCGATCGCCCCCGGGCCGCACAGGGCGGCGATCAGCACGGCGGTGATCAGGGCGGGGAAGGCGAAGACGATGTCGCTGCCGCGCATCGCCACCTCTTCCACCCATCCCCGGCGCCCGGCCGCCAGCAGGCCCAGCGGCACGCCGCACCCCAGGCCAACACCGACGGCGGCCAGGGCGACCGCCAGGGCGCTCTGCGCGCCGGCCAGCACCTGGGAGAAGACGTCGCGGCCATAGGCGTCGGTGCCGAACCAGTGCGCGCCCGATGGCGCGGCCAGCCGGCCGGCGACATTGATCGCCGTGGGATCGTAGGGCGTCCACGCCAGGGACAGCAGGGCGGCCCCCACCACCAGGCCGCTCAGCACCAGGCCGGCGACCAGCGCCGCGCTATGCCGGCGGCCGTCGGTCGCGGCCTCCACCGTGATCATGACGGTCATGGGCGGCGCCCCCCGGTCGGGCGCGGGTCCACCGCGGCGTTGGCGAGATCGACCAGGAAGGTGACGATGACGACGGCGAACACCAGGCTGACGGTGACGCCCTGCACCACGATCAGGTCGCGCTGGGCCACCGCCTGGAATACCAGGCGGCCCAGGCCCGGCAGGAAGAAGACGTTCTCGATGATCACGCCCCCCGCCAGCAGGAAGGAGAACTGCATGCCCAGGATGGTCAGTGCCGGTACGGCGGCGTTGGGCAGGGCATGGCGCAGCAGGGCCTGGCGTAGGCTCAGGCCCTTGGCGCGGGCGGTGCGGATATAATCCTGGCCCATCTGGTCCACCAGCTCGCCCCGCAGCACCCGGGCCAGGATGCCAGCCTGGGGCGCGGCCAGGGCCACCGCCGGCAGGGTCAGGGACTTCAGCGCCGGCCAGAACCCGGCATCCCAGCCGGGGAAGCCCCCGGCGGCGAACCAGTGCAGACCGGCGGCGAACACCAGGGCCAGCACCGTGCCGGCCCAGAAGTTGGGTACGGCGATCAGCAGTTGCGCGATGCCGTTCAGCAGGCTGTCCACCATGCGGCCCGTCCGCCCCCGCACGGCGCCCAAGGCCGCCGTCACACCCAGGACGACGGCCAGCCCGGTGGACAGCGCCACGGCGTACAGCGTCAGGGGCAGGGTCACGGCCAGTCGCTCCGCCATCAACGTGCCGACATCGACCCGGTAGGTGTAGCTGAGGCCGAAGTCGCCCCGCGCCAGGCCGGCCAGCCAGGCCAGGTAGCGTTGCGGCGCCGGCAGGTCCAATCCCATCTGATGGCGCAATGCTGCCAGGGCCGCGGGGTCGGCGCTCATGCCCATCATCACCCGGGCGGGATCGCCGGGGATGACCTGCAGCACCAGGAAGATGGCCAGGCTGGCGGCCAGCGCCGTCAGCAGCAGCACGGCCAGGCGACCGGCGACATAGCGCGGCCCCGCCTTGATTGCGGCCAGGATGGCCGCGCCCGCCGCCGCCAGGCCCAGCAGCCAGGCGACCCCGCCCGCGCCGGACAGGCCGCCGGTGGCGGCCCCCGGCCCGGTCTGGTCGAACCGCGCCGTGGCCAGGTCCACCAACTGCACCGGGGTGGGTAGCCAGATGTCCCGCAGGCGGGCGTCCCACACCCCGAAATAGGGGTATTCGAACAGGAAGACGTTCACCGCGTCCCGGGCCAGGGTGCGCTGGATGTCGCCCAGCACGGCCAGGCGCCGGTTCTCGTCCACCGTGGCGTCCAGCGTGGCCAGCAACGCCTTGTAGGCGGGATTGGAATAGCCGAAATAGTAATCGTCGCGGCCATAGATGTCGTAATCCATGGGCTCGACATGGGCGACGATGGTCATGTCATAGTCGTGGCGGCCATAGACTTGGGAAATCCAGGTGGCCCATTCCACATCCTCCAGTACCACCGTCACCCCCGCCTCCGCCAGTTGGGCGGCGATGATCTCCGCCGCGCGCCTGGCGTAGGGCAGGGGCAGGACGCGCAGGGTGGCGGTGAAGCCGTGGGGGTAGCCCGCCTCCGCCAGCAGGGCCTTGGCCTTGGCCACGTCGTGGGGGTAAAGGCCCGTCAGGTCGACATAGCCGGGGTTCTGCGGCGGGTAATGGCTGCCGATGGCGGCGCCATAGCCGAACATGGCGCCCTGGATGACGGCCTGGCGGTCGATGGCGTGCGACAGGGCGCGGCGCACCAGCACATTGTCGAAAGGCGGGCGCTTGTTGTTCAGCGCCAGCAGCGTCTCCCCCTCCGACGGGGCGACGTCGACGGTGAAGCGGGGATCGGCCTTCAGCGCGGTGATGGCCTCCGGCGCGGGGAAGGCGGGGAAGCCCTGGATGTCGCCGGCCTTCAGCGCCGCCGTGGCCGCCGCCGGGTCGGCGATGAAGCGGTAGGTGACACTGGCCAGGTGGGGGGCGGGGCCCCAGTAGGCGGGATTGCGCGCCAGGGTGACGGCATTGCCCCGCTGCCACGCCGCCACGGCATAGGGGCCGGTGCCCACCGGATGGGTGACGTTGCCGGCGGCGCTGGCGGGCGAGACCATGACGGCGGCCGGCCAGCCCAGCACCTGCAACAGGCTGCCGTACGGCGCCTTCAGGTGGATGGCGGCGGTCAGCGCATCGACCACCTCCACATGGTCGATGTGCGACAGCGCCACCTTCTGCGGGTTGGTGCTGGCGGGGGCGATGGCGCGCTCCAGCGAGAACTTGACCGTTTCGGCATCGAAATCAGCCCCGTCCTGGAAGCGTACGCCCGGCCGCAGATGGAAGGTGTAGGTCAGGCCGTCCGGCGCCACCGTCCAGTCGGTGGCCAGCAGCGGCGCCACCGTCCCGCCCACGCCCAGATGCACCAGGCCCTCGAACACCGTGGGGAAGACCACGGCAGGGATGGCGGCGGACGCCTCCGCCGTCGGGTCCAGGCCCGGCGGTTCCAGCTGCAGGCCCAGGGTCACGCTGTCGCGCGCGGCGGCCAGGGGCGCCCCGGCCAGGGCGGCCAGCAGCACCACGGACCTGATCAGATGCTTGAGGATGGTTGGCCAAGCCATTGTATTACACGGAAAACAGAGGGGTGTCATGGCGGTGCGCCTCGGCCGTTCCGCGCGCCCGTGCCGCCGCCTGCTGCGCCAGGCTGGGCAGGCCCAGCGCGTCGTAGACCTGGGCCAGGGCGCGGTTCACGGGCACGCCGTCGGGGTCATGGCCCCGGCGCAGTTCCAGCATCTGTTGCGCCGGCGTCCAGCGGCGGTCCTTGAGATAGGCGTCCAGCACCACCTGCTCGAACAGGTCGCGCTGGGCGTGGCTGCCGCCGATCTCCACCAGGCGGGGCAGCACGGGACCCAAGCGGCGCACCGCCGTGCGCCCATCGCCCCGGTAATAGGCCATCAGCCCTTCGGCGGCGGGAATGGCGACGTCCGTCCAGGTTTCGCGGCTGTGGTCCGGCGCTGTGTCGGCTTGGACGCGGATGGCGGCCAGCAGGGTGTCGGCCTGCGCCCGCCCGGCCCGCGCCAGGCCCATCAGGTACAACAGCGCCAGGAAGGGCTGGGCCGTGTCGGTGGCGCGGGCCGCCAGGTGATCGGCCAGGTCGATCCAGCGGTCGCCCACCTCCACGCCGGCCAGCTCCAGCCGGCTCAGCAGTTGCACCGCCCCCGCCTGGTCCTGGGAATAGCCCTTGTCGACGCCCCACACCCGGGCGTCATAGGTGGCCAGCGCCTCCGCTTCCCGCCCCTGGCTCAGCAGGAACAGGGCGTAGTGCCACCACAGGTGCGTGGACATGAAGGAGTTGAGGTCGGTCCAGCTGTCGTGAACGCCGCGCAGGAAGGCCGCCCCCTGGTCGATCTCACCCCGCGTCAGCATGACATGGGCCAGGGCGTGGTGGGCCCAGGGCTCCTTGCGCTTCAGGGTGATGGCCCGGCGGGCCGCCGCCTCCGCCTCATCCAGCAGGTGGCATTGCTCATAGCCGAAGGCCAGCATGCCATGCAGATAGGCGACGTCGCCGGCGCGGGGCAGGACCTTCAACCCGATGCGCACCATGTCCGGCGACTGGCCGCGGTTGAAGTTCAGGTATTGGTGGACCTTCACCGCCGCCAGGTCGCGGGGAAACTCCTCCGCGATCTGGTCGCCCAGCGCCAGGGCGCCGGGGATGTCGTCCCGCCACCAGGCCTCCAGCATGGCGGCGTTCAGCCGCTCCCGCCGCGTGCCATGGCGGGCGGCGGCCAGGGCGCGGCCGACATAGGGGGTGGCGCGGCCGGGGCCCTCGGTGGATTCCAGGAACATCCACAGCATGCCGGCATAGGTCTGCACCAGGGGCAGATCCACCGCCTCGTCCGCCACGGCCAGAAGGTTCACGGCCCGCGTCTCATAGGACAGCAGGCCGCCGACGAAATCGTCGATCAGGCCAGCGCTGTGCGCGCCGTCCGTCGTGATGGGGTTGCCCAGGAAATCTTCGTCCATGGCGGTCTCGGTCCCGGCTGGGGGGGCGGTTCAGTATTGGTAGCTCAGGCGGACGCCCCAGGTTGCCGGGCGGCCGGGAATGGCGATGTCGGCGTTGGTGAAGAAGTTGCGCAGCAGGTCATAGCGGCGGTCCAGGATGTTCTGGCCGTAAACGGTGGCCGTCCACGGCCCCCGCTCCGGCGCCAGGGTGACGGCGGCGTTCACCAGCCAATAGCCCGCGACGTTGTACCGGCTGCCCAGCAGCGAGCGTTCGCTGCTGCGATAGCTGTAATCCGCCTCGGCCTTCACTGTATAGCCCGACAGGGTCCAGTCATAGCTGGCGCCGCCGTTGTAGGTGATGCGGGGGAAGCCCAAATCCCCGCCCGCCTGGTCGGTGTAGATGGCGCGGCAGGGATAGCAGGTGGCCAGCGAGGCCGCCGTGTTCACCGCGTTGAATTCCGTGAACTCGCCATGCGACAGGCCCAGCGCCTGGGTGACGCGCAGGCCGGTATGGGCGGGGGCCCATTGCACCTCCAGCTCGGCGCCGTAAATCTCCGACCGGGGGGCGTTCACGATCTTGCCGATGGCGCCGAAGGTGGGGTCGATGATGACCGACTGCACCTGCTGGTTATGATAGTCGTAGTAATAGGCCGACGCGTTCAGACGCACGGTGTGGTCGGCCAGGTCGGACTTCACGCCCGCCTCATAGGCCCACAGCACCTCGGGCCGGAACGGGGTCAGGCCGCTGAGCGCCAGGGTGTTATAGGCGGTGAAGCCGCCGGACTTCACCCCCCGGCTGACATTGGCATAGAGCAGCGCCGCGTCGTCCAGCTTGAATTCCACCCCCGCCTTGCCCGTGGTCTGGGTGAAGCCGGTCGGCACCTTGTCCGCCGACACGCCGAGGCTGGTGTCCGGGATGGTGCTGGTGCTGAAGGTCCGCAAGGTGCGGTCCTCATGCTCCTCCCGCAGGCCCAGGACCAGCTTCAGCCGGTCGGTGACGGCATAGTCGGCCTGGCCGAAGCCGCTGATGGATTCCGCCGTCTGGGCATAGCGGGTGTTGGCGATGAAACCATAGACGTCCGTGAAGTCGGACAGGAAGGCTTCGCGCAGCGTCTCATGCGAGTAATAGAGGCCGCCCACCCATTGCAGCCGGCCCGGCCCGCTGGAGGCAAGTCGCAGCTCCTGCGACACGTCCTGGGCGCGGCTGTTGAAATACTCATCCGCGTCGCGGTAGGCGGTGGCGTCCCAATCGTTGAACTCCTTGCGGTTCAACGCCTCCCACGCCGTGATGCTGGTCAGCGTCACATCCTCGAAGCGATGCGTCACCGTCAGGTCGGCGCCGCCGCTGGTGTTGTTGCGGAAGGGCTTGGCGGTGGGGTCGGCGCCGATGAGCTTGGCGAAGGCGGGCGACAGGCTCCACCCCGTCTTCGACGGGTCGGTGTCGGCCGGCAGCGTGCCCACACCGGGCTGGACGACGGGGTTGAAGAGATAGCCGCCGCTGCCATCCGACAGGTCGCGGCCGTAATGCAGGTTCAGCGTCGCATCCGTGTCCGGCGTGGCCGCCCAGGCGATCTTGGCCCGCGCGGCGGTGCGGTTGGCATTGCCCAGGTCCTGGCCCGTCACGCGGTTGGTCTGCCAGGCGCCGCCCTGCTGTGTCATGGCCGACAGGCGCACCTTCACCGTGTCGCTGACGGGGCCGGAGACATAGGCCTCGACCTTGGCGGCGCCGTAGCTGCCATAGTCGCCGGTGATGCCGGCACTGGCCGTGTCCGTGGGGTTGGCGGTCAGGATGTTGATGGCGCCGCCCGTGGTGTTGCGGCCGTACAGCACGCCCTGCGGCCCGCGCAGCACCTCCACCCGGTCCACGTCATAGACCAGGCCCTGGGTCATGATGGGCAGGGGATAAGCGACCTCATCGACATAGACGCCCACGGTGGGGGTGTTGTTGGAGGCATAGTCGTTGAAGCCCACGCCCCGGATGCGGAATTGCGGCTGGCCGCCGCCGAAGGCGTTGGTGACCTCCAGACCCGGTGTCACATTCTGCAGGTCGTTGACCGAGGTGACATGGTGGGCGGCCAGGTCCGCCGCCGACAGCACGGACACGGACAGGCCCACGTCCTGCACCGACTGCTCGCGGCGCTGGGCGGTGACGATGATCTCGGGAATGCCGCCGGCGCCGCCCTCCTGCCCCTCGGCCAGGGCCATGCCCCCCGGCAGCGCGCCACCGATCATGATGCCGCCGGTCATGATGCGCCCGATGACGGCGCGGACCAACGAAGCCTTCATCCTTCGCAACTCCCCCATTTTCTCCGGCGCGGCCCCTGTGGGCTCTTTTTGGCATGCCGAATTGCACGTTATTTCGGTGTGTTATTTTATTAACAACACTGTAACAGCAGTAAACAAGGGGAATAACGCTCCGGTCAATCGCGTAAATTGCCGGGGGCCGCGCGACCGCCGCAATGGCGGCGCATGGCTGTCATGCTGCATGTGCTCACACCCCGACACCCTTAGGCGCGACGGCGCGTCAGCGCAAGCATCACCTTGGTTGTGGATGGGGGTGCGATGGACTTGCGCACACCTGTCAGGGCGACGCCGTTACGTCCCCAGTGGCAGTGCCCGTGGGGGCCCCCGCGGCGGCGCCCGTGGCCGGCCGGAAGGTGTAGCCGACGCCGTAGATGACGCTGACCGGCAACTCCTCCCCCAGGGATTGCACGACCTTGCGCCGCAGGCGGCTGATCAGCCCGTCCAGGTTGCGGTCGTTATAGCGCATGGACGGCCGGTCCAGGGCGGCGATCAGGTCGGCGCGGGACGTCACCGCGCCGCGGTTGCCCATCAGCTTGGCCACGCAGGCGTATTCCGTCGCGGTCAGCAGAGTCGTGGCACCCTGCGGGCTGGTCAGGCGCCAGGTCGTGGTGTCCAGGTGCCAGTCGGGGGCGGGCGGCGGGGACGGGGGAGCGGCGGCGGGCGCGCCGCCGGGGGCGGACTCATCGACGCGGCGCAGCAGGCTGCGAATGTTGGCCTCGATCTCGCGCAGGCTGGCATGCTTGACCAGATAGATGTCCGCGCCGCTGGCCAGCCCCTCCACCTTATCGTCCACGCTGCTGAATCCGGTCAGCATGATGATGCCGCAGGCCAGCCCGTGGCGCCGCCGCACCTCCCGCGCGAAGTCGAAGCCGTGGCCGTCCGGCAGGCTCAGGTCCAGCACGATGACCGCGGGCAGGGCGCCGTCCCGTTCGGCCTGGTCCAGCACGGCCCAGGCCGCAGCGGTGGTGCCGGCGCCCGTGACCTGGAAATCCTTCAGCGCCAGGTAATCGACCAGGTCGGTGCGCGGGCCCTCATCATCCTCGATGACCAGAACGCTATGCATGATGCTTCTCCCGCCCGTAATCCGGGTCTTCCCATTGGGCCGGCCGCAGGGGCAGCACGACCGTCGCCACGGTGCCGACGCCGTTGGGGCCGCCGCTGTGGCTCAAGGTTCCGCCCATCTCCGTCAGGAAGCGGCGGACGATGAACAACCCCAGGCCATTGCCGGGGTGGTTGTTGGCGTTGGACGCCCGGTAGAAGCGGCGGCCGATGGACTGGCGCTCCATTTCCGGAATGCCGATGCCCTGGTCGGTGACGCGGATGACCACGGTGGCCGTGTCCTCGCTGGCCGCCACCGTCACGGGCGCCCCCTCCGGTGAATATTTCAGGGCGTTTTCGATCAGGTTGCGCAGCACGGCGATCAGCATGCCGGGGTCGGCCATGAACAGGATGGGGCTGTCCGGCGCCACCACCGTCACCCGCCCGGCGTTCAGGTGGCTCAGGCCCTGGACCACGGTCCGCATGGTGTCCATCAGGTCCACGGGCTGCGGCTGGGCCGCCATGTGGCCCTCGCGCTCGCTGGCCATGATGCGTTCCACCAGGCCGGTCACGCGGCGCACGCCGTCGCGGATGGCGCCCAGCCGCCGGCGCGCCGGTTCCGGCACGCTGCCCGGCAGCACCTGCAGCATCTCCGCCGCGCGGTCGATGCCGGCCAGGGGGGTGCGGATCTCATGCACCACCACGTCCAGCAACTGCCGGTGCTCGGCATGAATCTGGCGCTCCGCCGCCAGCGTCGCCGCCAATTGCTGCTCCAGGTGGCGGCGGGTGTCGACCTCGTGCGCCAGTTCCCGGTTGCGCTGCGTCACGTTGCTCTGCAGCCGTGCGCCCAGCATGATCAGGAAGCAGACGAACCACAGATGGTGGGCGACGGCGGTCTCCACCACGGTCCAGGGATAGAACATGATGGGGTCGGCGGTGCCCGACAGCCATTGATCCAGGCGGTGGATGGACCAGCCCCCCTGGATCACCACATGCAGGACCAGCACGGGCAGCAGCGTCCAGCGCAGCCAGGCGCAATCCCCCCGCGCGCGCCACAGCGCCGGCATCACCGAGGCGAAGGCGATCAGGGTGGTGAAGGCGTTGATGGCGGACCGGGGGGCGCCCGAGTCCGGCCACAGGTACAGGGACAGCGGCCAGTACAGCAGGGGGAAGCCGAGGCAGAACCCCAACAGCCATTTGCGCGGCCGTTCCCCCAGGAAGATCATGACGCCGTTCAGGCACAGGCCCAGCGACGTGAACACCAGCGTGTTGGGGACATAGCCGGTCATGCCGTTCAGGAAGCCGGGCCCCGGATGATAGAACAGCCCCAGCACCGCCGCGCACCCGCCCATCATGAAGCTGGACGCGATGGTGCGCACCCCCGCCAGATGGCGATAGGCGTTCCAGATCAGGGCGGACGCGACCCCGTTCAGCATGGTCAGGATGAGAATGAGCGAGAGCAGGTCGGTCATCGTCGGGTCGTCGTTCCGCGGCACCGGTGGCGCCAGGATAAGCCAAGGGGGTAAGGGTACGTCACGCTGCGTCGCTGCTACCGGGTTCGCTTACCCTGTCATTATCCGTCTGCCAAGACCGTGGATTATTTACTTTATGGGAACACCGCGCCGAAATATGAAAAAGTTTCGGCGACGGCATCAGAATTTATCACAATCTCACGGTCGCGTGCATGAGTAATTTCGGGGGCCGGCCCGCTAAGTCCCTGGCCGGCTGTTGTTTCCAGCGTTTGGTATTGGCCGGGCGCCGGGCGGTTGTCTTGGCCGGCAAAGGCCGCGCGGCCTATTAATTCGCGCTGTTCATCATTGGTTAATGGTATACTCGCGTAGGGAAGGGAAATGCTGTATTCGCATCTCGCTTAATACGCGCAAGTCCGCCAAATATTTACCATGCATTTCTCTATCGCGCGCGCCGCCCTGGACGATCGCGAGTTATACAGGCCGCGAACAGGCGGCGCCTGACTATTGCGACGGGGGACGGTGACGCGCGGTGTCCCGGCGGCCTTCCCTGTCAAGGGCGCGCGGCGGTGTTGGTGGGGTGTTGGCGCCGGGTAGGGCCGCCTAGAGCAAGATGCGATCAGTCGTGATCGCATCTTGCTCTTAACCTGTTCATGATAGAGCGGATTCACACGATCAGGTGACTCCACCTGATCGCGTTCCGCTCTAGGGGGAAGGCTCAGGGCCGGGCCAGGTGCGCCAGCCGTTCCTTCACCGCCGGCCACTCGGCGGCGATGACGGAGAAATAGACGCTGTCGCGCAGCCGGGCGGGGATGGCCTCGCCCTCCGGCCCCACGCGGGCCGGCACCACGACGTGGGACCGGAAGATGCCTTCCTGCGTGGCGCCGATGCGGGCGATGGCAGCGCGGGACTGCTGGTTCAGCGCGTCGGTCTTCAACTCCACCCGGTGGGCGCCCAAGACCTCGAAGGCGTGGGTCAGCAGCAGGCGCTTGGCATCGGTGTTGGCGCCGGTGCGCTGGTGCGACCGCGCCACCCACGTCCACCCGATCTCCACCCGCCGGTTGGCGCGGTCGATGTTGCCATAGCGCGTGCTGCCGATGACTTGGGCTGAGGCCCTGTGCACGATGGCGAAGGGCAGGCTGACATGCCGGTCCCGCTCCTCCAGCGCCGTGTGGACATAGGCCCGCATCTCATCGGGCGTCGTCACCTGCGTCGGCACCCAGCGCCACAGCACCGGGTCCAGCCCCACGGCTATCAGCCCCGGCAGATGATCCTGGCTCAACGGCTCCAACCGCACCACGGCCCCCGTCAGGGTGATGGGGCTGACGGTCATGGGGCGGGTGTCGATCTCGGCCATGGGCGCTCTCCGCAGGCAAGGGGCTCCTGGTTCGATACGAGCGGCGGGCGGGCAGGGCAAGGGCGGGATTGTCTGGGGGACAAGGTTTGGGGGTGGAAATGTAGTGCCGTAATCCTAAATTTCTGGTGCCGGGTCAGAAGGAGAGGCGAAGTTTGTATTTCCTCATAGCGCAGTAGATTTACTTGATGACATGCGGATTTTTTTTGAAATTCAATCCTAAAGCGTCATTCAAGGCCATCAGGATTGGAAACGAACCTTTTAAGTTCGCTTTTTTGTGTGGATGAAAGCGTTTTTCCGATTGCTGATCTATAAAGTTGCCAAGCGACGATTTCAGGGCTGACATCGAATTCCAGGGTCATTTCTCCAATGAACTGCGAAATAGATGCGTACTTAGGAAATCTTTCACAAATCTGGCGCGGGAAAAGGAATTCGGCGGCAAATGCTCTTGCTCGTTTTTCTGTCCATTCATCGCTGTCGCCAGAAATAACTTCAGCGAATGGTAGGGATTTTTCCAGGTCCAGAAGTAGATGGCATAGCTCATGAGCGAGGGCTGCTCTGTAACCGCTTGACCTCTGATTACGAATGCTCAGCGAATTCATGATAATAACAGGGCCATGTCTATCTCCCCAGCAGAGCATTGCATCTACCTCGCCGTGGGATAACCCAACTTTCTCAATCGGTACCTTCCATTGAGCGAACAGATTCTCCAGTTCAGGAAGTTTTGTTTCTTTGTGATGCCGCAGAATTTGCTCACGTGCCCATTCGCCCAACAAACGGCCTTCATCAGCGGGGGATAAGTTTCTGGATAGAATAGTTAGTCTATTTTGAGCTTCTTGCGATAGGGAGCGAAGTTCTAATGATCCACATTTTGAGGTTTTTGCGACAATTGACAGGATTGTGGTTGCGCTACGAGATGACAATGAGGCGCCATATGCCATTCGCGCAGCAGCCATAAACACCGTATCCTGAATCTCCGAGTAATTATCGTTTAGGCTAATGTATTCTCCTATGTTGCTCGAGATTTCATTAAGAAAAGTTACCGGTACTCCAGTTACTAAGCTAGCCAGTTCCAGCGAGAAAGGGCGCTTTTCTCTTTGCTCCCATTCCATCAACCGAAGGCGTGCGATATCATCGTCAATCTTTCGTAGGCGCTCAGCAATTTCTTGGCCAATACGGTTTAACAGCGACATTGCCAATGAATATTTCTCTCGCTTCAGAAATTGATCACAGGAAATTAGCATATGGTTTCCCTCACGGAGCATGAAAACCGATGGGACCCATTTGCCTTCCAGTGCGCAGGCGAGATCATGTCGATACTCAAAGCCGAAGACATCTTCTTCCTCAGCTTCTATTCGTTTGTCACTAATGATTTTGCTTCGTTTCTCCAAATTCCAGCGTTCCTCCGCTTCATGCCTCAATAGATGGGGCATCTTCGGTTTTAGGCCAATTGGATAGGTTTGTTCCATTTTCAGGAACAGCCAGTTCTCGGCGAAAAACGCCAGTAGATCAACCCAATGCCAGTGAACGTTGGTCCATATGTCTTTATCGCCAATCCTTAGGCTGGCAAGCCCTTCCGTTGCTTCGAAGGCGTTTCCCTCGGGGGTAGGGTTGCACCACTCGATGCGCAGGTCGAAGGTTATCGTATCCATTATGGATATTTCCCGAACCAAGCTTCGATATCAGCTAAACAGTCACGTTCCCGAGCCCGCTCAAAAAGCTTGTCTTTTATGAGCTTGGGCATATCGGGCTTCCGGGGATGTGTTCTGGGCCCTGGACAGGGGAAGCCATGGTACGATGCCCCAGGGACAGTTTCGACGGCTTTGTATACCGCGCCTTCATAAATGTTAAACACCCATTTGGGATGTGACTTTGACCAGCCTTGTGGTGAATAGGGAATTCCATCGCGTAGAATTTCTGCCGCCGTGTCCAGTTTAATCGTGCTGGGACACATCCCTTCAGGATGGTTGTCATTGCCGTAAAAGAATTCTGGTTTAGAATTGGCTCCTTTATGTTTTATGGGCTGGCCGCTACTGTTGGTTTTCGGCTGATAGGAATATTGTTTAAGGTCGCAAGTCATTTTGGTATGTACCCACATATCATAAATGTCATTCTGCAAGTAGCTCTCGCCTAAGAGCCTGGCCCATAAATCATCCCCCAGCTCCAGCAGGGTGCTTTCGAGGCCAAAATCGATACTAAAAAGCACCTCAAGAGTGGTGCCTAGATACCGTTCTGGATGGCGCTTCTGATTTATGGGCCGGGCTCTAACAGGGTGCGGAAGAATGGAGCGTTAAGGCCCCTTTCCCCATGAGCCAAGCCGATTGAAGGCTTGATCGAGGGGCTACGGGCCGCTTTTGCGGCCATCTTCCCCGGCTTCCGCCGTTTGCAGGCGGAATCCGGGCATGGTCAGGCCGCCACCATCAGCTTGGGCAGTCTGACGAGGTTGTAGGCGGCGGCGGTCAACATGAAGGCCCAGCCGACGCGATCGGTTCCCTTGTGGCGCGTCTTGCGCAAGGTGCCGGTGGTCTTGATCCAGCCGAAGACCTCCTCAATACGCTTGCGGATACGCAAGGACACGCCATAGCCGGGGTGGCGGGTGGTGCGTCCATCAATGGCGGACGTGCGCCGCGCCCCGGTCTTGGTCAGGTGATCATTCCGGGCGATATGCGGCGTCACCTTGCGGGCACGGAGTTCCCGGACGAACTCACGCGCATCAAAGGCCTTGTCGGCGCCCAAGGTGATCCGCCGCGTCGGCTTCAGCCCGTCGACCAATGCCAACGCCGCCTCGCGTTCGGCGGTGCCGGTCGCTTGGGTCAGCGTCGCACCAACCACCAGGCCG
This sequence comes from Nitrospirillum karajorum, assembly GCF_036348415.1. Lineage (NCBI taxonomy): Bacteria > Pseudomonadati > Pseudomonadota > Alphaproteobacteria > Rhodospirillales > Azospirillaceae > Nitrospirillum > Nitrospirillum karajorum. Next base: position 757,971 of record NZ_JAZBQB010000002.1, on the reverse strand, counting down.
TTGCGGTTCTCCATCAGCACATGCCCCATGTAGGCTAGGCGCGATGGCTGGCCATTGCTCTTGCGGTACAGTTTGGCTTCAGGGTCGGTGGTGGACGCGTGGGTCTGGTTGGAGCGCTTCTCCCCGTGGAAGTCGCGCTCCCCGTTGCGACCGGGGCCCGGCGGGTCGCCACCGCCATCCTTGGGCCGGAAGCTCTTGATCGACGCCCAGGCCTCGATCAGCGTGCCATCCACCGAGAAGTGGTCGTCCGACAGCAAGTTCCGGCCTCGCGCCTGGGCCACCACCGCCCCCAGGAACTTCGCCGCGACGTCGCCTCCAAGAAGCCGCTCACGGTTCTTGGTGAACACCGTCACGTCCCACACCGGGGCGTCCATCGCCAACCCGACAAACCAGCGGAACAGCAGATTGTAGTCCATCTGCTCCATCAGTTGTCGCTCCGACCGGACCGAATAGAAGGCCTGGAGCAGCAGCGCCCGCAGCAGTTTCTCCGGCGGGATCGAAGGACGACCCACCTTCGCGTACATCGCCTCAAAGTCCGGCGACAAAACCTCCAGCGCCTCGTCACAGATCGCCCGGATCGCCCGAAGCGGATGCCTTGGCGGAACACGCGCTTCGCAACTCACGTACGAAAACAAGCCTTCCGTCCGAATGTCTCCGCCACGCATCCCATCCTCCTCAGCGTCATGAGGAAGCGAATCACGACAGGAACTCAGACGGAAGGGTTTTTCCGCATCCTGTTACGTCGACATGGGCCGTTACCCCACCAGCGACGAAGGGTTGGAGGCGCTGGTGACGGCCCCTGCCGGCGACGCCAACTGGCGTGGACCGTACTTGCGCAAGCGCCAGGCCCTGATCGACCCTTGGGGCAATCCCTACCGCTACAAGGTACCGGGACAGCATGGGACCTACGATTTGTATTCCTGGGGTAGCGACAACAAGGAAGGCGGCGAGGGCGATGCCCGCGACGTCACGAACTGGTAGGCATGCGCGACGCCGGCTTCACATTGGTGGAGATGTTGGTGGTCCTGGCGGTCATCGGCCTGATCGGAAGCGCGCTTTCGCTTGGCGTGCAACGACGGTTGCCCGCCCTGCGCCTGGACGCGGCGGCCTCCGCCTTGGAAGAGGAGTTGCGCAATCGCCAATCCGACGCTCTCGTCTCCCGCCGCGAAGTCACCTTCTCAATAAGGGATCTGGCCGAGGCCGGCGCTTTCTCCCCCGGGAGCATCCGCTTGCGTCGTATCGCGACCGTGGAGGTACGCATCGCGGGGGCGGACCCCGCTTTTCCGGACGCCATTCACTTCTTGCCGGGAGGATGGTCCAAGGGCGGGCGGCTGTCGCTGCGGTATGCTGAACGGGAGAAGGTCGTTCTCGTCGATTGGCCCTTGGGCACCGTGCATACGGAGGGTCAGCCATGAATGGAAGCCGGGGCTTCACCCTGCTGGAAATGCTGGTGGCCTTGACCGTCTTTGGCTTGGTCACGGCCATGCTGGCTCATAACACGTGGTCGGGTGTCTGGGCGGCCCGCCAGGCCTGGACGGAAGCCTCGGCGCTGAGCCTGGCCCAGTCCATGGCGGTGGTCGGCAGCGCCATGCCCTATACCCAAGCGGATCTCATGGCCACATCCGATCCCGTGATCAGCGGCTTGCCTTTCCGCCTGAAGGGCCGCCGTACCTACGGCACCAGTCCAACCTACGCGGCGGAGGTGTCCAGCCCCACCGGCCAAACGCTGGCCACGTCGGTGGCGCGCGTTCCGCCGGAGCGCGCGCCTTGAGTGGCGTCATCCCGGGGGTGGCCGGCCAGCGAGGCGTGACGTTGGTGGAGGCCTTGGTCGTGCTTGCCTTGCTTGGCCTGCTTGCCCTGGCCGGCGTGGAACTTCTTCCGCTGTTGAACCGCATGTCGGCGCGCAGCGGATCGTTACAGAAAGGGGCTGCGGCAATGGAACGTGTGCATGATTTCACGCGCGTCGCCGTGCGCAACGCCCTGCCCACCGTCACCTTGGGCAAGGTGGGGGAAGAAATCGCCCCCCTCGTGGTCAACGCCGATTGCCTGGATCTGCTGACCACATTGCCGCCCGGGCTGGGCGGGGGGGGCCTATACCGGACCACCATCACAGTCGATGGAACACCTGGCCATCGCCGTCTGCGTCTACGGGTGGCTGGCTTGCGGCCGGATGCGCCCCCCGCCATGGAAGGCACGTTGGTCGAGGACGCTGTCCAGATCGCATGGTCCTATTTCGACCGGCCGCGGAACCGCTGGTCGGATCATTGGACCCGGGTCGACAAATTGCCTGACCTCGTTCGGCTGGACGTGCAAATGCCTGGAACGGGCTGGTGGCCACCCATGATCCAGGGGCCCATGCTGGGCGGCGGCATCTTCTGCGAATTCGACACGGTCGCCAACGCTTGTCGGCGCGGTGGGGCATGAAATACCGCCGTCCGCTGGCCATGGTCGCCGCTATCGTGGACGGCGTGGCTGAAGCCCTTGCCGCGACCTTGCCCCCGCCGCTGGCGCGGCGCATGGGAGTGTCGATGTCGCGCCTGCATCTGGGACCGGGCGCCTCGGGGCCGGCTGGCCCTGGTCCGGCTTCGGCCCCGCCCGGCCCGGTGGTCCTGGTGCTGGACCCGCGGGATGTCTATACGGTTGACCTGCCCTTGCCGCCCGGTTTCGGCGTGGATCCTTGGCGTCAGGCGGCGATGCTGGCCCATCGCTACATGCCCCTGAAGCCGGAACTGCTGGCGTGGGATTTGGTCACGCTTCGCCAGGGGGGGCAGTCCATCGCCCGGGTTTCCATGGTGCGGCGAAGCGTGCTGGCGGCCGCGTTGCAAGTCAATGAGCGGGCTGTGGCGGTGACCGCCGAGGGGAGCGGCCCACAACCCCAGTTCCTGCGTCTGGACGGCCGGCGCCTGCGTCGGCGGCTCAGTCGTATGGCCGGGGTGCTCGCCGTGATGGCGTTGGTTTTGCCCGTACCGCCGCTGCTGGTGGCCTGGACCCTGGATCAGCAGACCGCGCATATGGAGCGAAAGCTCAAAGCCTTGTCGGACGATGTCAAAGCCGCGCGTTCGGCGCGGGATCGTCTTGTCGTTCTAACCGATGTGCTGCGGCGCAGCGGTGCCGCGCTGACGCAACCGTCACGGCGTCAGCTGTTGGATGAGGTGGCGTATGCGCTTCCAGATGACGCCTTGCTCAAGGACCTCATTCTGGGGCCGAATGGCCTGGATCTGCAGATCCAGGCCGCCGATCCGGACGCGATCCTGAAACGTTTCCAAGCCGCCCCTTTCTTCACCGATGTGCGCTACGTCGCCGCCCCCGAACCCGGGCGCGGGACTTTCAGGCTGGCATTGTCCATCGCGGCGGGCGGCGGCCCCGCATCGACATCCCCCGGAAAGGGGGACGGGGAAGGCCCATGATGGCGCCGACCCACCTGCGTCCCGGCTTCGTGTTGGCGCTGCTGTTCGGCATGGCGGCGGGCGCCCTGTACGTTTTGGCGCCCCCTTTGGCGGAGCGGGTTGGCGAGGCGATGGAGCGCCGGCAGGCCCGCTCCGCCCAGTTGGCTATGGCGCGCTCGATTGCGGCAGGGCGGGCCGAGCTGGCCGGCCGGGTCCCCGTGATGGAGCGGGTGGCGGATGAAGCGGCGCTTTTTCAGAAGGGGCTGGATGCCGATGCGTTGCGCCAGAGGATCGGCACGGCCATCCGGGAAGCCGGGGGCGCAATCCAAAGCATCGACGTCGTCACCGAGACGATCGCGAATGGCCGCCAGCGGTTGACCTGCCATGTCGCCCTGAATGGAACTGACGCGGCCATCCAGAACACCTTGACCGAGGTGGAGGCTGCCCGACCCCGGTGGCTGATTCAAACCCTGCGCCTGCACCCAGCCGCCGCACAACCGTCCGATGGTCCGGTGATGCTGACATTGGAGTTGGAAATCGACGCCTATGCCGACCCTACCCACCCTTGACCGCCTCGTCCTGGTGCCGGTGGTGGTCAGCGCGATGGCTGGTGCCGCCATTGCGCTGGCCGGTGCCCTTTCCATTGCCGAGGCGCCAGCGCTGGCCCTTCCACCGCCACTGCCGACGGTGACGCTTCCCATGCCGTCTGCGGCCCGGCCTGCGGCCGATGGGGGCGAGGCCCTTCGCCGGCCCCTGTTCTCGCAAAGCCGTCGACCGCCGCCGCCCAAGCCATCTCTTCCCCCGCCCACGCAGGTTCAGGCGCCGGACCTGCTGGTCGTTGGCATCATCGCCGGCGCCAGCAGCGGCATCGCCACGGGGACTGACAAACGCCTCCAGAAGCCGTTCCGTCTTCGGACCGGCGATACGCTGGGGGAATGGCAGGTCGACTCCATCACCAAGACCCGCTTGCGGCTGCGGCACGAGGACCAAGTGCAGGACTACCCTCTTGCCACCCCGCCCCCCATCCCCCCGTCGCCACCCCCCAGGTAAAGCATCGCCGTCATGACCCGTCCCTTCACCACCTTATCCATGCTTGCCACCTTGGCATTGGCCGCTTGCTCCGGGGCGCCTGACAGGACCGGCGGCGGCGTGCCCTTGCCGTCGGCGCCCGCCATGCCGAGCACTGGACCGGATGCGTCCTTGTTCACGCCCAAGGCGGCCGCGCCGCGGCAAGCGCCCCAGACCATCACCGGCAGCGGACAGTTCGTTCGGGCTGGCGGGACTGTGCGTGGTCCTGACGACGACGCAGGCGAACCCATCGATGTAAATTTCGTCAATGCGGACGTTCGTGCGGTTCTGGATGCGGTTCTGGGAGGCATGCTGAACCTCAACTATACGATAGACCCCAAGGTTCAGGGCCAGGTCACCATCCGCACCACGCGGCCCTTGCCGCGGGCGCAGGCGCTGGCGGCGATCGATGCGGCCCTGCGCGCCCAGGGGTTCGCCATCGTCTCCGGCAATGGATTTTACCAAGTCGTGCCGGTTTCCGAGGCGGCCGCCGAGGCGCCATTCCAGCGGCTGTCCAACGCTGAGCGGGCTGCGGGGTTCAGCACCGCCATCGTGCCGGTGCGTTTCATCTCCACGGCGGATATCGACAAGATCGTCCGCCCCCTGACCCGACCTGGCCTGATCCAAATGGTCGATGCCAACCGCAACATCTTCATCGTCAATGGCACCGGGCGGGAAATCAATTCCTTCACTCAGCTGGTTGCCAGTTTCGACGTTGACTGGTTGGCGGGTTTGTCTTTCTCGCTGTTCACCTTGCAGTCGGTCGAGCCCGCCAAGCTGGAGGAGGAATTGCGGCAGGTACTGCAGCTGAACACGGCGCCGCTTGAGGGCATGGTGGAGTTTGTGCCCCTGCCGCGCCTGAACGCCCTGTTGGTCGCCGCCAAACGACCGGAATTTCTGAAAACCATCGGCGGTTGGGTCGAGCGCTTGGATCGCGCCCCCTCGGAAGGGGGGCGAATGGTTCATTACTATGAGGTGCAGAACGGTGCCGCTTCCGAATTGTCGATGTCACTGAACCGCTTCATGGGGCGGGGAGGGGCGTCAAGCGATGGTCGTGGCGACAGCGCCCGCCTGGTTTCACGGGGTTCGATGATAAACGCGTCAATCGGTGCGGCCGGCGGGACGGGCTTGGGCGGGACTTCCGCCCTGACGCAAAACGGGTCCTTCCAGCGGGGCCTCTCCGGGGGCGTCGGCGCCAACGGCGCGTTGAGTAACGCGCCGGCCAGCCCCTTGGCGTCGCCGTCGCCGAGTGACGCCATTGAGGATGGGGAGGAGATTCCGGAATTGAAGGGGGTCAGGGTGGTTGCGGATGAGCGGCGCAACGCCCTGCTGATCTATGCCAACGCGGCGCAATATACGATGCTGGAACAGGCCCTGACCCGCCTGGACGTGGCGCGCGAACAGGTGCTGATCGAGGCGACCATCGCCGAAGTCACCCTGAACAACGATCTCAATTTCGGTGTCCAGTGGTTTCTGGACCGGGGCAGCAGCACCGCCGGCTATGGCACGGCCGCCAAGCTCAGCCCCAGCTATCCCAGCTTCAACTACACGTTCCTGACGCCCAGCACCCAGGTGGTGCTGAACGCCCTGTCCAGCGTCACGGATGTGCAGGTGCTGTCGGCGCCCCGGTTGCTGGTGCTGAACAATGAAACGGCGCGCCTGCAGGTGGGTGACGAGGTGCCGGTGGTGGTGCAGCAGGCGACCAGCACGCTGACCAGCAACAGCGCCGTGGTGAATTCCATCCAGTATCAAAGCACGGGCGTGATCCTGGAGGTGACGCCGCGCATCAACCACAGCGGCGCCGTCGTGCTGGACGTCAACCAGGAGGTCAGCAGCGTGGCCACCACCACGACCTCCGGCATTGACAGTCCCACCATCCAGCAGCGCAAGATCAGCAGCATCGTCAATGTCCAGGACGGGGAGACCGTGGCCCTCGGCGGCCTGATCAGTGACACGTCCAGCAAGTCGGGCAGCGGCATCCCCTATCTCAGCGATATCCCGGTGGTGGGGAAACTGTTCGGCAGCGATAAGAACAGCCATGGCCGGACGGAGCTGCTGGTTTTCCTGCGGCCGGTGATCGTGCGCAATGTGATCCAAGCGCGCGAAGTGACCGACGCGCTGAAAGCCCGCATGAACCAATTGGAAGCGTTGGCGGGATCGCATGCGCCAACCCCCTGACCTGGACGGGGCGCGGGCTGGGCAGCGTGGGTATGCCCTGCTGTTGACCCTGTTTCTCCTGGCCATCGCCACGGCGGTCGCGGTGACCGTCGTGGGGAATGGCTTGGCCGCGCGTAAGCTGGCCCGTTCCGCCTCGGTCGCGCTGGCCGTCGAGGAGCGCGCGGCCTTGGCGACGTGGCAGGTGCTGGATGGATTGGCTGAGTCGGGCAAGGTGCCCAGCGAGCCTCAATCTCCCCCGGTTTCCGTTGATGACCGAAAGGTCGATATGGCGATCCTGCCGGAAACGGGACGCATCGATCTGAACGGACTGTCCCGGAAGGCCCTGGCGGAGGCGATACACGACCTGGGGTTTTCGGAACGCCAAGCGATCGCGTCGGCCGACCTCATCGCGACATGGCGGGGGATGGACCCCCCGGGCTCCAACGGCAAGAACTTGAGAATGAATGGCCGGACGGCGCTTTGGTCGCTGGAGGACCTGGACTCCATTGCCGGGCTGGATGATGGGGTGCGGGCCTGTTTGCAGGTTTGGGGCACCGTCTATGTCCACGCTCAGGGATCGTTCCTGGGGCGTGGCGCCCTGCAACAGCGGGGTATCTTCAGCTTCGGTTCCGACGGTGGATTAACCGTCGGTTCCATGTTCCGTATCATCGCCGATGACCCGGCGACCGGGCACCGCTTCCGGACGGTCGCCTTGTTCCGCGGTAAAGTGCCACGTGCGGCACCGGAGGATGACCCCGTGTCGCCTTGGCTGGTCCTGGAGTGGCTGAGGCCCATACCCGATCACGACAGGTGCCCGGCATTCCAAGGGGAATAGATCGCATCGGGGCTCACGAAATCCACCCCCCGCCGTTCCGCACGCGAAGGCGAGCGGCCTTGTGGCGGCCAGCGCGGGGAGACAGGCAGAGATCATTAGGGCGATAGCCTGCAGGCGGCGAATATCGAGGCCAGCAGGCCGATTTTGCTCAGCATGACGGCAAGTCCGAATGCACGCGGGTGGTTGGTCGCGCGGCCCAGCCATGCCCAGGTCAGGATATTGATCCAGCCACTCGTCCAGCCGAAGCCAAACGCGGTGATCGGTCCCGGTAACGAGATCAACGCGATGACCGAAGCGATCAGGAACAGGGCGGCCCCGCACAGCTTTGTCCCAACGTTCCGCTCCCGCCAGGGGGTGGGCAGCGGGATCGACGCGACGATCCGCCCCGCCGAAAGCGCAGCCAACGCCATTCCCGGCGTGATGGCGGCCAGCGCGATCTTGCTGGTGGTGGCAACCAGCAGCGTGGCGCACAGATGGAGCGCCAGAACGGCGGTAAGCCCCCCGCCTGACCGGCCGTTGGTGGTGTCCAGGCCGGATGCCGCAGCCGCCTCCGGCATGTCCCATAGGCGGCGGACGAGGATGAAAATCGGCAGTGACGACATCCCCGCCACCAAGGCGATCACCACCAGGACAATCAACAATCCAGGTCTTGTCATCGCCGGTCCCAGCGCCGGAACCAGGCAGAGGCCAAGCGCCAGCGATGCCAACTGCCCCCATAAGTTGCGAAGGCCGACAATGCGCACCGCCGGCCATCCGCGCCGCGCCATCCGGCCGACCAGCGCGTGGTGCGGCACGTCGAACAGCGCATAGGCGCTGCGGCTCACCATCATGGCGCCCAGGGCTGCCCAGGGCTTGGCCGCCGCCACCATCAGGGCGGTGACGAACGCTGCGCAGGCGATTGGCACCGCGAGGCCGGCGATGGCGGCGACATCGCGGGCAATCGTCCTTGGGCGCTGCAGCCACAGGCCGACGGCCAGGTCGCTCAGCGCGTGCCAGCCCAGGCCACCCATCAGCACCAGCGCGATATCCTGTGGCGGCAGGTGCTGAACAGTCGCGAGCACGTAGAAAGCGATGAGATCCGCCGCGACCCACAGCATCGTCTTCCCGAACTGGACCGCATAGTAAAGGAACAGGACCCAGCCTGGCGACACCGGGGCGGAGACGAGCGTTTTGGCGAGGGCGTCATCGTCTGGAACAGGAGCGACGGCCCCCATGGAGATCAAGGGAGCCTTGCCATGTGTCTGGCGGCGCAAGGCCGGGATGGAGCGCGCGTCGTGCATCATGGCGTCGCTTGGTTTCCGGGTCGGGCGCCTTGTGCGGGCGCGAGGAACCTTACGCGATAGGTGTGCCGGAAGCCATTCACGTGCCCCATCCCAGAGGGCCTATTTTTTTCGATCCCGCAGATACTGGATCAATTCGCGCGGGGCGTTGGTCATGATCATGTTGGCGCCGGCATCGATCTGCTTACCCCACACCGACGCCGGGTCCATCACGGCTTTCCCGTCGTCAAGTTGGTCGGTATCGCTGCTGAACATCGTCGCGACCCAGAGCCGCACGCTGCCATCCTTCAGCACGGGCGCGGCCTGTTCGAGATAGCCGGATGTCTGCCATTTCACGTGCGCCATGTGGCCAGTGGGGGAGGGGCAGTGGGCGAGCGCGTCGGTCAGCGACCCATCTTCCTGGAAGATGATGGGGAAGATGATCGCTTTCGACCAGAACGGCGTCACGGAGGCGCGCAGCGCGCCTGAGGCGCATTCATAGAAGAAGATGCCCTGACCCGCCATTCCCTGCCGTTCCATCGCGGCGAAGGTCTGCGGGATGGTACCGTCCTTCACGTCCATGACCAGCCACAACCGGTCCTTGGCGGCCGTCATATAGTCGTCCAGGGTCGGTACATGTTCCGCGGTCAGCGGCGCGGCCGGGCCACCCGCCCCGGCACGCAGGCGCAGCCGCGAAACCTCGGCATAGGTCAAGTCCGCTATGGCGCCGTGGCCATCGGTCGTGCGGTCGACGGTATGGTCATGGAGTATGACCGCCACGCCATCATTGGTGTGACGCACGTCGAGTTCGACGCCGTCGGCGCCCAAGGCGATGCAGCGACGAACGGCGGCGACGGAATTTTCCGGCGCCTCATCATGACAGGCCCGATGCGCTATGACGATCACGTCGCCCTTGGGCGGATGGATCATCCTTTCCCGCTGGGCCGCCCAGTCGCCCGGGGCGGCCGCCCAGGCCGCGCCGATGGTCAACATCAGCGCGGCCCCCATCAACGTCCAGCGTGCCATGGGTCTCACCACCGCTTGGTCAGGGACAAGGTGAAGTTCCGACCGAAGATGGACCGCCCCACCGTCGCATCGGCCACGGGACCTGCGGCCAGCGCCGCCGCGCGCGCATTGCCTTCCGTCAACCCGATGACGTTGAAGATGTTGTTGATGACGCCGCGCACCTCGACGCCGTTCGCGGTCGTGACCGACGCGCCCAAATCGACGCTGGTGTAGCCGGGCAGGCGGCTGAGGTTGGAGAAATCCTGGTATCGGCGCCCGATCGTGAAGATGTCGGCGAAGACGCGCGTTTCAAGGCCGGCGGCCTGGAAATGGTAGGATGGCTGAACGGTGAACTGGAAGCGGGGGGTCCGCGGGATATCACCGCCGCGTGAGCTTTGCGCGTTGAGGCCGGTCAAGGTGTCGACCGTGATGATGGTCGGGTTCTGCACCATGCCGGTCACCAGGATTTCCACCCCCGTGATGGGCGCCACCATGGTTTCCAGTTCGATGCCATAGGTGCGCGTGTCGAAGATGATGTTCGAGTTGGTGATCAGGCCATTCGCATCGGCCACCTGCGTGCCCCCGTTCAGACGGTTGAACTTGGACCAGAAGCCGGTGGCGGTGACATGGAAGGAGGGCGTCGCGTATTTGAACCCGGCTTCGGCCTGATGCACGGTTGCGACCGGCAATGGCTGGCCGTTGCCCGGCAGCACCGCCCCGCCCAGGATGGTGTCGAAACGCGGATAGCTGAACGTCCGTGTGTACCGTGCGAAGATGTTCTCTGCCGGTGAAAACACGTAGCCGCTTCCCACGGTCCAGCTTGTGCCGTTCAGATCCTCCGATCGCGCGACGTTGCGAACCACGCCCAACACGGACCGCGCCGGGATGGGGCCGCTGGCGTTCGCCACGGCGGTGCCAAGGATGCCCTGCTCGCCATCCTGATCGCGTGAGACGGCGCGAACGCCGGCGTCGATCGACCAGTCGGACGTCACTTGCCAAGTATCGGCGAAGTAGTAGGCGGTTGCGCGGCCGTCGAGCGCCCCGCTTTGGCTGCCGCTGCCGTAGTTGATGAAGCCGTTTTCAGTGACGTTGCCGAGGACTTGCCCGCTGGCGTTCAAGGCCTGGATGTCGAGCGCTATGGGTTGCGTCTTCACGTTGGTGAGGATGGCGTTGAGCAACTGCTGCTGCTCGTAGCGATAGTCGCTGAAATAGAACCCCGCAGTCAGCGTGTGAAGACCGATGGGCGTGTCCAGCGCCTTGGTGACGTGCAGGTCGTTGGCGTCGTAGCGGAGTTTTGTCGTGGCGCTGCCCCAGGTGTTGGCCATCACGAGGTTGGCGGTGGTCGCCGGATCATAGACGGTATTCGTCCCCGCGACGACGTAGCGCAAGGATGTGGCGCCGGTGCCGAAGGCGCTTTGTGCCGCGCCCAGGCGGCTGGCGAGGTAAGCGGACGCTCCCGCCGGGGCGCCGTTGAAGAGGCCGTTGAAGACCGTCGTCCCCTCCATGTGGCGGTAAGTGTCATACACCGTAAACCCGCCCCCCAGGTCGTACTCGCCGCCGGCCGTCGTGGTGGTGATTTTGGGGTGGATGCCGTCCCGCAGATCGCGCTGGACGCTGATGGGCGCGCCATTGGCGTCCAGCGTCCGCAGGGTCACGGTGCGGAAGCTGTTCGAGGACAGGGTGCCGTCCCGGGGGTCGATCAGTGATTCCAGCGACCCGCCGGTTAGCGGGTTGGTCAGCGGGACCGCGGTGTAGAAGACCGAGCGGTCGTTCAGATACGTCACGTCCGCCCAGACCTTCCCCTGGTCGAGCTTATATGTCCCGCCGATCTTGATTTGTCCGCCCAGGTCGGCGTTGTGGTAGCCGGTGGCGCGCAAGCCGTCATCACGGCGGTAAAAGCCACTGACGGTCGCCATCAACCGATCGGTGATGGGCCCGGAAACACTGGCATCGCCACGAACACGGTTTCCGGTACCGGTTTCGATCCGCATGGCACCTTCCGGCGAGGGGGTGCCATGGCCGGTGATGAAGTTGACGACGCCCCCCGACGCATTGTTCGAATAGATCGGCGCCGTGCCGCCACGTACGATCTCCGCACGCTGGGTGTCCAGGTCGACGCGGTAAAGTTCATCGATGTTGAGATAGCGTTCGGTGTTGCTCTCGAACAGGGGCATGCCGTCCTTGTTGAGGTCGATCAAGCGCCATCCGCTCCATGGCAATCCGCGGATGACGATGTTTTCCCCGCCGCCTTCACCGCCGGACGCCTCCACCGTTATGCCGGGGGTCGCCTGCAGCAAGGCCGCGACGCTGTGGGGCGCTTGTTCATCAATCTGGGCCCGATCAACGGTCGACACAGAATAGGGCGCGTCGAATTTACGCTGCCGACCTGGCGTGCCGGTGACGATGATCTCGTCCAGGGTGTCGGCGACCGCCGCCGCGTCGGCCGGCATTTTAATGGCGGATGGCGTCTCCGCTTGAGCGTACGCCGCGTGTGCGGACATCGCGGTGCCGGCCAGCAACACCGCGAAGGCGCGAGACCCTTTGATCATTGGAAGCCCCATGAAATCGATTGGAATTGAATGATGGGTGCCTACATACCCCATGATTGTTACTAATTTAAGTCAACTTAACTTAATCTTAGTGTTGTCGCGTGAACTGAGACTGCTATTCTAAGGCGTGAATGAGAGGCGCTTTGAGAAAAAGATATGAAATTCAATCTTCTAACTCCGTCTGATCGACGCATCCTCTCGATATTGGTGGAGCGCGGGCCCCTATCCCGTGCGGAGTTGGCCGATTTGATTGGGGTCAGCCGTCCGGCCGTGACCCAAATGATCTCCAGCCTTGAGCGGTTCGGCCTGGTTGAGGAACTGGAAAGCCGAAAGGGCGCGAGAGGCCAGCCCGCCCGCCCAGTTGGCATTCGCACTGGCGCTGGCTACTCGGCGGGCGTCAGTTTCTCCCACAGCTATCTTGACCTGGCGATTATCGATCTTACCGGTGCCGTCCTGGACAGTTGCCGCCTGGCACTGGATGAACCGACCCCCAATGCTGTCGCCTGTACCGCGACAATGGCGCTGCTGGAAGTGCGGGGGCGGCTTGGTTCTTTCGACGGCACTTTTATCGGTGTGGGATTCGCTTTGCCGGGCGACTTTCAAGTTGGGACGTCAATGTTAATCGCGCACCGGTATTTCCCGGCGTTCGATCGGATCGATGCCCAGGCTTTCTTCCAACAGCATTTCGATCAACCTGTATTCACCGAGAATGACGGTCGGACCTGCGCGATGGGGGAGCGTCTGGCTGGTCTCGGTCGCGGGTGCCGGGATTTCATGCTGGTCCACCTGGGGCATGGCGTCGGTGGCGGATTGTTCCTGGACAACCGGCTTTACCGCGGCGCGCATCGGAATGCGGGACCGCTTGGCACCTTTTTTCCAATGGGGGCGCCGCGTCCGTCCGGGCAGGACCTGTTGGAGACGCTGCGCGGGCAGGGGATCGCCGCTGCGGATTTCGATATCCTTGAAACGCTGGATCCAAGTGCGATGCCCCCTCTCGCCGCATGGTGCGAACGGGCGGGGAAGCAATTGGCGCCAGCTTTGCAGCATGTGTCCGACATTATCGACCCCGAGATGATCATCATTGGGGGGCGCCTTCCCGCGTCGATCCTCAGCGCTGTGGTCGAGGCGACCGGATTGCCGGACCAGCCTTGTCCTGGGCGGGCAGCCGGTGCGCCGCCCGTTGTGCGAGCATCCTGGCTGGGAGCGCAGGCCGGTGCCGTTGGCGCGGCCTCGATACCCATCCTTGATCTCCTCCTGCCGTGACACCTGGACGAGGGGCGTCCCCAGGATGTCACATTAATTAAGTTAGATTGACTTAAATAATCTCCATTTTGATGGTATCGGTAATGCGTCCGCAGTCAGCGACTGGCGGGGTGCCGATGAACGACCGCGTGCGCCCTTCAAATTAATTAAACAAATTATTTAATTTTTCCCAGCGAGGTATCAGCTGCGAGGAGGCTTTCGCATGAAATTCTCAGTGGTGGCGCCCTTTGCGCTCGCGCTCTTTTTGGAATGTCCAGCTTTCGCCCAGACTGTTCTGCCCGTAACTCCCTCACCATATTTGGTCAGTTCAATAAATAAGGTGATGTTCCAACTTCCCGATGCGTCGTCCGATCTCGTTCTTCTTTCGGCGCATCGCGGTTCTTGGGAAGTGTACCCAGAGAACTCGGCCTATGCGCTGCAAGACGCCTGGAACTCAGGCTTTGAGACCGTCGAAATCGACGTGCGCTTCACGTCTGACAAGCAGGTAGTCCTTTCCCATGATTACAAGATCGATCGCGTCTCCACGGGAAGCGGCTTCCTGTACAGCCAATCGCTGGCCCAAGTGAAGGCTGTTGATTTGAGGGATCGGCATGGTCGCGTTTTCAAGGATGCGAACGGTAAAACCGCGAAATTCCTGACATTCTCCGAAGCATTGGATCTCCTGGCCCGTTATATCAGCACGGATGGGTATGGGTATTTGATGATCGTCGATGTGAAGGGCGCGGTGGATGATCAAGACCCCAGCGATCCGATCGAGCTGACCCAGAAATGCCTGGATATTCTCGCGGCCAAAAATAACGCGAATCTCAGTAAGGCGATCGTATTCAAATTAAAGTCCAAGGATGCGGTGGATCTCGGGACTTTCCTGAATAGGACAACCTACAATCCCGATGTCGTAGGCGGGCTTGTCGTTGTTGAAAATCCTGATGATGCCAACGTCAAGTCGTCAAATTATGATCCGCATCAAGATGTTGTTTACGACCAGTGGAATACCGCACCGTTTTCAGTCCAATTTGAAATGAACCAGTTTTACAAAGGAGATGGTCTGCAGAAATATTTCTTGTACAGCGATCAGAAGCAGGGGGCCGCAACGTACCACGAAAGTAATTATTATCCGGAAGGTGTGGCCAACAGTGCTGGTAAGTGCTGCTTCGGTCACAACACCGATCCGAAATCCACGGCCACGGGCGGAATCATCCCCGACTACCGGGGTGACCCCGAGATGGCGGTCATAAACCGCACCAATTTGATCACGACCGATTGGCCCGATGTGGTGGGTGACATGCTGCGCGCTCTTGGCCGTCGCAACATAGACCGACTGACCCACTGAAACTGAACCCCGATTTCCTGGAGGATTGTTCCTATGGGCGTCAAGTTGTCTTTGCTGTCGGGTGTCGCCGCAGTCTCATTATCGATCTCATTATCGATCGCCGTACCCGCTGCGGCGCAGAGTTGCACCGACCAGTCCGACTGCGCCAAGAAGGCCAGTGCGAAGATCGTTCAGACCCTCACCCCGAAGGTGGTGCCGATCTTCGGTGACTACCCCAAGCTCTACATCCACGACTCATACAGTAACCTGGATTATCCGGTGTCGTCCGATACCCGGCAGGCGTTTGACTTCTATACGAACAAGACGTCCTTCAATTTGCCTGCTGCTTCATCGATAACGTCGTCGGAGATCGCACCGGTAGATCCCGAAACCGGGTTCACGGTCCTGCTTGTCCAGAAGACACGCGATAATACCGCCTCTGCCGGAGGAAGTGCGCTTTCACTGCTGAGCACCACCGGTAATGATGCGTATCTTTCTATCAGCCTTGGTGCGAGGAATAATAATACCGGGCAAAAATGGTCTTTTGGAAAGGGACTTTTTCAGAGCGGAAGGACGCAAAATGCCTACTGGCAAAAGGCCTGGGACATGGATCTGCTCGGTCCTACCGGGTCCTTCTCAGGAACAGAGTGGGTGTATTACACTTTCACGCCCGACGGTAAGGTTCGTATAGATCGGTTCGCACCCTATACCTACTTCCTTGCCTTCACGGCTTATCAATGGGATCAGGCAGTGTTGGATGGCGGGTTTCCTCATGCGGCATACTCATTGGGAACCCCCACAGCCCGCCCGCAACCCGTCGTTTTCGGCTCCGTCGGATCATGGTTGATCGGCGCCGTCAATGTTCCGGGGCGCATATCACCCTTTGCAGACGCTGTCGGGGCTCTTCCCGGGATCGAGGGAATCACGATCTTCTCATCGCCCCTCTCTCAGCGGGAGGTGGTCGGCTATCAGGGGGCGCTGCGAGGCAGCTATTTCCTCGACGTGGACATGTTGCCGTGTAACAGCGGCCAATTTATCGAGGGCCAGATCAGAACCCCCTGCGGCACCGCTGGCCCCGGAAGCCCCCCATCCAATGTCGCCACGGTCGCCCAGGCCGGCTTGAACACCAATGTCGACATTAAAGGTGTGATCCTGAGCGCCAACGACGGTAGTGGTGGCAGCTTCACGACCATCAAAGCGGCGATCAGCGCGCTTCCGGCGAGTGGCGGGACCATCCGTATTCCGCCGGGAACCTACAATGAGACGTTGGATATCACCCAATCCAATGTCCGGTTGATTGGCACGGGCGAGGACGCGTCAGAGGTCGTTATCACCGGCAATCATGCCGCGGCCAAGACCAATCCCAATACGGGCCAGCCATATGGCACCTCGGGCAGCTACACTGTCGCCGTTGAGGGCGGCGACGTCTACATGAGTAACCTCACCATCCAAAACACCGCCGACTACGAAGGGCCAGACTACGGTGCCAACGGGCAGGCTGTCGCCCTCTATTCTAAAGGGGACAGGGCGGTATACCGGGCTATCCGCATTCTCGGCGGGCAGGACACGCTGTATGTCGGCAACTTGGGTCGGGCTTATTTCTCAAATTGCTATGTCGAAGGAAACATCGACTACATCTTCGGTAACGGCAAAGCTGTCTTCGACAACTGCACTATCAAAACGAAGATACACGATAGTTTAATAGGAGAAGCGACGGTTACCGCGCAGGAGCGGGAAAGCGCCAGCGAGAACAGTGGCTTTGTCTTCAGCAACGCGAAATTGATATTTGATAGTCCTTATATGTCGAATGTCTGGTTGGGGCGGCCTTGGGGGGCCTATTCAACCGTCTATTTTCTTAACTCGACGATGGGGCCGCAGGTCACGGATGGCGGTTGGATCGAGTTCATCCCGCCCTTAAATGGTCAATCCGGGACTAACAATCTGCCGACGTCGACATACAGGGAATACAATACGCGCTACGCCGACATGAATGGCCAGGGGGCAACGCCGTTCAATATCGCGCTGCGCGAGACCACATCCCCCCGGAGCAACATATCGCTGACGGCCGCCGAGGCTTCGGCGCTGGCGCCTGATATCTACCTGTCTGGTAACGACGGGTGGCAGCCAACGCATGTCACTGATAACGCAAAGACCACGACCCAGCAGGTTCCGGTTCCCGTGCCGGGGGCGGGCGTGCCGAAGGCGCCGATCATCACCGCTAAGGTTGGCGGCAACGGTGACGTCCAGGTGACTTGGGCTGGCCGGCCCGCCAATCCATCGGAACAGGGCTACACCATCACGGCGCGGCAACACGGCAGGAATTATGGACCGATCCAACTGCCCGCGTATGCCTATACAGGCTATATCGAGGTTGCGTTGAATGACGAGCCCGTGACGGTGCAGGTCAGCGAGGTCAATGCGACGGGCAGCAGTCCCGCGTCGGATCCGGTCAGCGTCACGCCGACCGCCCATGATCCCAGCATCCCGACGAATATCCAGATCACCCCGACAGCCACCGGCGCATCGTTGAGCTTCACCGTCAAAAGCCAGGGCGCGCAGCCCGTCTTCGGTGGCACGGTGCCACACGCTGGCGCCTATGCGGCCCTGTTTGCCAGCGAACTCGATGCCTATCAGGGCAAGGCCATCAATGGGACGAGCAGTGGTTTCACCACCAGCAACTGGTCTTTCTCCAACCTTGCCCCAAATACTACCTATTGGATGTCGCTCCGCGTTTTCAATGGTTCCTGGAGCCCGACCGTGATCACGTCCTTCCGGACTAAGATGAACTAACGCTGGACACATTGATAAAGAAATAGATGGCTTGTACTCGCTCTGTTTGCAAGCGGTTCGGTGCCAAATATTATTGAAAATTTGGGCGATATTGGAGTGGCCCCCTCGGGGTAGACAGCTTCAAGCCGCAGAATTGACCGATGATCGGGCGTGTTGTTCTTCGAATGCAATAGGGCTGAGATAGCCCAGCGCTGAATGACGGCGCCGGGCATTGTAAACCAGATCGATGAAACGCGGCAGATCGGCCACCACGTCGTCGAAGGTCTCGGCCATGGGATAAACGGCCTCGACCTTCAGGGTTTTCATGAAGCTTTCGGCCTTGGCGTTATCGTAGGGATTGTCGCGCCGGCTCATGGAGCCGACCAAGTCGTTGTCCGCCAAGATCTTTCGATAGGCGGCACTGGCGTATTGACTGCCACGGTCGGTGTGCTGAACACAGCCGGTGGATGGGCTTCGCGCGGCGATGGCGGCCTTCAAGGCCGCGATTGTCAGCCGGGTGTCGATGGAGCGGCTGATCGCATAGCCCACGACACGGCGAGACCAGGCGTCCAGGATCACGGCCACGTAGACGAAGCCGGCCGCCACGGCGACATATGTGATGTCGCCGACCCAGAGCTGGTCGGGCCCGGTAAGGGTCATGTCCGCCGCCCGGTTCGGGAAAATCGGCTCGTCATGGTCGCTGTCGGTCGTGGCGACGAACCGCCGCCGGCGCCGGGGTTGGAGGTCGTGCTCGCGCATGAGCCGGCGCACCTTCTTGCTGTTGACCACCAGCCCCTGCTGCCGCAGTTCCGCACCGACCCGCCGATAGCCGTAGCTTTCGAACTCGGCGCAGATGGCCTTCATCCGGTCCAGGATCATGGCGTCGCCATCGGTCTCGACGGGCACGTCATAGTAGGTGGAGCGCGCGATCCCCATCAGCCGGCAGCCTTCGGCGACGCTGAGACCGGCGGGCCGGCAATTACGGATGTAGTCCCGCTTTTGCTGGAGCGTCCGTGCTTCAGCGCCCCCTTTAGAAACTCGATCTCCAGCGCCTGCCGGCCGACCAGCCTTTCCAGGGCGGCGATCCGCCCTTCGTATTCCACGAGAAGGTTCGACGCCTCAACCTCCTCGTCGAATTCGCCGGCCTCCACCTTGGCGACCCAGATCCGGATCAGGTTGCGGCAGATGCCATGCCGTCTCGCCAAGCCGGACAAGGCTTCCCTGGCCGCGTACTCGGCAACTACCTGGCGTTTGAACGCGATGCTGTAAACTCGGTGCTTCGCCATGACCCCACTCCTGCAAGGCCCGACATCACCGTCAATCTTTTATACCCGCTGTGTCCACCCCAAGGGGCGCACTCCAGTTCTGGGACTATCTTGGCCACAGCTCGCCGTTCCGGAAGCAGCCGAGATCCCTGACCTCTCTGCGCTCGTCGCCAAACCAGTCTGACAATCAGCAGGCCGCCCGGGACTTTACCCCTGTTACAGGCCCGCCAGGGTCACGTCCCCCCGGATGGTGTAGCAGGCACCGGTGCCGGAACAGCCCTGTAGGACGGCGTAGCCGGCCGGAAGGGCTGCCCCGGCGGGCGGTCATCGTGGGTCTTCGGTAAAGTCTGGTCACCACAACTATCCCCAACCGAGGGTGACCACGATGACCGACGAGATGATGGCACTGCGCAGCATGCTGGAAAAGGGCGCAGACGCCGATGTGCTGAGGCAGATGATCGGCTTTGCCGCTGAGCGGCTGATGGAATTGGAAGTCCATGCCCTGACCGGGGCGGCGCCTGGGGAGCGGTCACCCGACCGCCTGGTCCAGCGCAACGGCTACCGCGACCGCGACTGGGAAACCAGGGCCGGCACGGTGGAACTGCGCATCCCCAAGCTGCGCAAGGGCAGCTACTTCCCGGGCTTCCTGGAGCCCCGGCGCATGGCGGAAAAGGCGCTGACCGCCGTCATCCAGGAAGCCTATATCCAGGGCATCTCCACCCGCTCGGTGGACGACCTGGTGCAAGCCATGGGCATGTCGGGAATATCCAAGAGCCAGGTCAGCCGGTTGTGCGCCGACATCGACGACCGGGTGAAGGCCTTCCTCGACCGGCAGATCGAGGGTGACTGGCCCTATCTCTGGATCGACGCCACCTATGTGAAGGTCCGCCAGGACAAGCGCACCGTCTCGGTCGCCGTCACCATCGCCATGGCGGTCAACAGCGACGGCCGCCGCGAGGTGCTGGGCATGGACATCGGCCCGTCGGAGGCGGAAACCTTCTGGACCGACTTCCTGCGCAAGCTCAAACGCCGGGGGCTGAAAGGCGTCAAGCTGGTCGTCTCTGACGCCCATGAGGGCATCAAGGCCGCCGTCGCCAAGGTGTTCTGCGCCACCTGGCAGCGCTGCCGGGTGCATTTTATGCGCAACGTCCTGGCCCACGCCGGCAAGAACGGCCGCCGCGTCGTCTCCGCCTTCATCGCCACCGCCTTTGCCCAGAACGATGCCGCCGCGGCCAGAGCCCAGTGGCGCCAGGTGGCCGATCAACTCCGCCCCAAGGTGCCCAAACTCGCCACCCTGCTGGACGAGGCCGAGAACGACGTGCTGGCCTACATGACCTTCCCGAAGGAACATCGGGCCAAGATCCACTCCACGAACCCCATCGAACGCCTCAATGGCGAGATCAAGCGCCGCACCGAGGTCGTCGGAATATTCCCAAACGAGGCCGCCATCACCCGCCTCGTCGGTGCCATCCTATTGGAACAGAACGATGAATGGGCCGTCCAACGCGCCCGTTACATGACCCTTGAGACCATCGCTCCGCTCAGCGATGATCCAACCATCATGCTGGCCACAATGGCCGCATGACACAGCCGGCCAGATATGCCGGAGAGCACGACGCCAAAGCGCGAGCTACACCACGTCAGGGGACACGATCCCCGCCAGCCCCGGCGAATTAGCCAGACTAGATGTGAGTTGCCAATAGGTTGTCCACTCGATCCTGCCGGAGGAAGCTGAGGTTGCGAAGCTTCAGCAATCCTCGGGAGGATCGAGTGAACGTGCACAAGAATGCCCGATTGACGCCAAGGGGTCGAGCCGAGTTGGTTCGGCGAGTGCTCGCCGGCGACGGCGTTCAGGCCGTGGCGACAGCCTTCGGCACGACGGCGAAGACCGTCAGGAAATGGGTTGAACGGTACCAGGCCATGGGCCTGCCCGGCCTGGAGGACCGGTCCTCCAGGCCGCACCGACTGCGCAAGCCCACACCGCCGGCCGTGGTGGAACAGATCATCGCTTCGCGCCGGCAGCGCTTGGTCGGGAAGCAAATCGCCCAGGAAGCTGGGGTCTCCTGCTCAACGGTCAGCCGTGTCCTCCGGGCTGCGAAACTCAGCCGCGCCAAAGACCTTCAACCGCAGGAACCGGTCATCCGCTATGAGCGCAAGGCACCAGGCGAACTGATCCATCTGGACATCAAGAAGCTGGGCCGCTTCGAGAAAGTCGGCCATCGCATCACCGGCGACCGTACTGGCCAGAGCAACAGCCGAGGCGTCGGCTGGGAGTTCGTCCACGTCTGCATCGATGACGCCTCACGCTTGGCGTTCAGCCAGATCATGAAAGACGAGACAACCCAAAGCTCCGTCCCGTTCCTCAAGGCCGCGGTCGCCTACTACGCCAGCCTGGGCATAAAGGTCACCCGCGTCATGACCGATAACGGTTCCTGCTACAGGGCCTTCGCCTTCCGCGACGCCTGTGCCGAGTTGGGCCTGAAACACATCAGGACAAAACCCTACACCCCGAAAACCAACGGCAAGGCCGAGCGCTTCATTCAAACCGCCCTGCGGGAGTGGGCCTACGCAAAGGCGTATCCCTCCTCAGACGGGCGCGCCGCCGAATTGCCCGCCTGGCTGCACCGATACAACTGGCATCGACCACACAGCAGCCTAAAATCATTGCCGCCCATCAGCCGCATCGGCCTCGATCGGGACAACCTGATGACACTCCACAACTAGAGCTCTGTATCGGAAGGCTTTCTGCTTATGGCGAGCTTCAAGAGGCTCAGATGCGTGGTCAGCATGCCGTTGGGGGCAGGTGCCTCTCCCTCATTCATGATCAGTCGCCAAATATTGGTCATCATGACGGGGGCAATCAGGATTTCCTCTATGAACGGCAGGTTGGTGACCTCTTGCCGGAACTCGCCGGACGCCACCCCGTTCTGAAGCACCCGCCGCAGGATGGCGGTGGCGGGAACCATAATTTCTTCGCGATAGAGTTGTGCCAGTTCTGGAAAGCGGTCCGCCTCCGTGATGATCATTTTCATTAGTTGATGGTGGGGGCCAGGCTTTCCGATCTGGTCATAACCCACTTCAAAGAGGGACCGCATAAGATCCAAAGCCGTTGCCGCGCCCTCTGTCATCGTGCGTTCGGCCACGGAATGGGCGGGCTGGATGTAAGAGCGCGCGGTTGCCCTGAAAAGATCTTCTTTAGAAGAAAAATAGTGATATATCAGGCTTTTAGTGACGCCTACCCGAGCTGCGACGGACGCCATGCTGGCGCCGCCATATCCTTGTTGGGCGAATTCCGCCAGCGCGGCCTCCAAAATCAGCGGCATCCGTTCTTGTGGTGGTAGACGGCGCTGCGGCGCTGCCCCGCGTGTCGCCCTTTTTACCCTGCCCGTGCCTGTGACTGGGTTCCCTCTGGCGGAATCTCGCATTCGTGTTCTCCGATTGGCTATTGACTGATCGGTCAGTTATAGCTTATCAAGCCCTTATTGACCAAACGGTCTATAAGGGTTGTTGGCGTAAAGCGCCAGTGGTTGGTTTCGCCTGGCAGCGTTTTGTGACGTTGGCGCGTTCGTT
This sequence comes from Nitrospirillum karajorum, assembly GCF_036348415.1. NCBI lineage: Bacteria > Pseudomonadati > Pseudomonadota > Alphaproteobacteria > Rhodospirillales > Azospirillaceae > Nitrospirillum > Nitrospirillum karajorum. The sequence goes on along the minus strand of NZ_JAZBQB010000002.1, from coordinate 735,536 downwards.
GGATGTGCCGGAACGCAGTGTATTCTCAACCTATAGCGCCCCAAAAAGATGAAAATGTAACCGAGTGTATTTTATGCCATTACCCATGGCGTGAATACTCATGCCAATTTTACAAATAACTTACGCCTATTATAAATAAAATGTGTATGCCTTCTGGCCAATTTATCTTCCTATCGGCCGACATTAAATGTCTCTTGTCTTGTGGCGCAGTAGCTTTTGGAAGCCTGATCGTGAATCTGATCATCTTCAAATCAAGGCGTCGAATAGAGCCCGTTTTTCAGTCCGAAGCCGCGGAGTGCGGGCTGGCGTGCCTGGCCATGGTGGCGCGGGACTGCGCGCATCCTAGTGGTGTGGACACGCCTGCTGCTGCCCAACATCGACTTGTCTCCCGGGCGAAGAAGGCTGCCGCGTTTTTTAACAGATCCCGTTCTTGGCGCAGAATCTTGTTCTCTTGCCGAAGCCGCGCCAGTTCTTTCTCAACATCCGGGTGTGGGCCCGAAAGTAATTCTGTCTCTGTCGCTTGCGTCTTCCAACGCTGCAACGTCGATTTCCCGATTCCAAGGTCCCCAGCCACTTCCGCGACCGTCCGCCCGCTTGTCGATAAAATCCGTAGCGCCTCCTGCTTGAACGCCGCCGTGACCTTCGCCTGCTTCACACGAACCATCATTAACCTCCATCAGACCCAAATTTTGGGGTGATGGCTCTCCACTTTTTCAGGGCAAGTCCACCGCCGGGGTAATGGAAAGTGTGCTGGCCGCGCGATCCGCCACGCGACCCAGCGCGAGGCTGAGTGCGGCCACGAGGGCTGCCGTGCTGCGACCGTCGGGTGCAATGACGACCTCCACCCGACATGATCGTAAAATCCTCATTCCAGCCAAGCGCAGGGTAAGCTGAGCAGACAGGACGGCGTGTCCAGCGGCATCCGCTTCGAACCGGTCAAGGACCACCCCCATGACGACGTCCGCCGCATCCATGATGGGCGCCATGTCCCGCCGTACGCTGCCGCCGGGTAACCGTTGCTCCAAATCCTGGGCCAGGATCTCCGCCACCATGTCACCCAAGGGGGCGGCCCAGCGCTGATTATTCGAGATCATCAGCCTTACATCGCTGGTGGCTTGCGCGATGCCGGGTTGGTCAAGGGCGCGCGCCACGACGACATCGCGCAGGTCAATGCGCAAGGTTACAGGTGTCCGCACCGGTCCCGGAACCACCGCCAAGCGGTACCAGTCTGGTTCGGGTGAGGCGCACCCCACCAGCGGCGATAAAGCCAGCAGCAGAAAGAGGCGGCGGTAGGGAGATATTCTGCGCCTTATCACGGTTTCCCCCGGACCAAGGCTTCGGGATGACGCTCCAGCGCGTCAGCCAATTGACGTATGGCGCGGGCGGCGTCTGACACGTCACGCAACGCGTGGCTGGCCTGGCGATTGAAAGGCGAATCCCCGCCGTATCCACGATCGGCCGCCGCCAGAAGGGCGTCAGCGCGTTGTAACGTTTGGTCAAGGGTGGCGGCGATGGCGGGCAATTGCCGTAGCGCGGGCGACAGGTTGCCGTCGGCCGTCCGCAACAAAGTCTGCGCTTGGGCCAAGGTGTCTGACAAGCGGACAAGGACGCCCTGCAACTCCGGACCGCCGATCACGCCATTCAGAGATACCAGGACGGCATTGAGGTTGCGGCCCATCTCGTCCAAGGGCAGGCGTTCCAGCCGGCCGGCCAGGGTGCCGATGGCTTGGGTCAGGTCGCCGTCCCCAATGACCGCCGGCAGGACCGGGACGCCCCGCTCCAGATACATGGTGGCCGGGGGCGTGTCAGGCATCGGATCGAGCGCCAGCGCCTTTTGGCCGGTCAGCAGGTTCGCGTTACGCAGACGCAGGCGGTAGCCCCGGGCAACGAGCCGGGCGAGCGCGGGGCCCAAATCTTCTGTTGAAAGCGAGGTGCCGGCCGTTATACGCCCAGGTTCCAAAGCCATTCGCACTGGCACGCTGAAGTGATCGGCGGCGGCGTCATAAGCCAGATCGACCGCGGTGACGCTTCCGATCCGAATGCCGTGGAGTTCCACCGGCGACCCGATGGACAATCCCGCCGCCGAGCCGCCGAGATACGTCAGGACTTCAAGCCGGCGCGTTTGCGCCGCCGAGGCCTCCTCTGGGCTGTCATAAAGACGAAAAGACGTTGCCGACGTTGCCGGGGGAGCGTTCAGCCGATCGGCCGGGGTTTCAAACGCGATGCCGCCGCCCAGCACGGCGCTGAGGCTTGCCAGCTCCAGCTTCAACCCACCAGGCCCGAAACTGGCACTGATGCCAGAACTGCTCCAGAAGCGGGAGCTTGTGCGGACGTAGGTGTCGAACGGCGCGCGGACGAAGATGTGCACGGTGATGTCGCCACTTGAACCCGGCGGATCGATGGACTGAACCTCACCCGCTGGCACATCCCGGAACAATAGAACCGACCCCGGTCGTAGGGCGCCCAACCGGGTGGCCAGCAAGGTGAAGGATCGCCCAGGTTCGCCTTCACGCACGGGCGGCGGCTCATCCAGGCCCGTGAAGGTCGGCACGGGCTTGCCGTCTCGCGGCCCAGGGTCAAACTCGACATAAGCACCGGCGACGATGGTCTCGATCCCCGATATCCCGCCTGGGCCCAGACGGGGGCGCACCACCCAGAAGTGGGCGCCCTCTTTCAACCGATCGGTCAGTTGGGGCGCGAGGCGCAGCGTCACCCGGACCTTGGAAAGATCGGGCGCCAGCCGCATGGCCACCACCGTACCGACTGGTATCGAGCGATGGCGCACCAGGCTCTGCCCAGGGACCAGACCCTCGGCATTGCTGAACTCCACGGTGGCCAAAGGGCCACGGTCCACCCAAGCGCGATAGCCGAGCACGGCCAGGATCACCACCGCGGCCAGGGGCGCCAGCCAGATCCAGCTTTTAGGCGGCAGGTGGCGGCGTGCCGCGGTGGCCGAAGGGATCGGCGCCGTCATCGCGCGCCTTCCAGCGGAGCGACGCCATCATCCAGGGCGTCCCACATAAGCCGGGGGTCGAAGGCCTCGGTTGCCAGCATGGTCAGGATAACGACCGCACCGAAAAAGGCGGCCCCCGCCCCCGCTGTGATCGATGCCAAAGCGCCGAAGCGCACCAAGGCCACCAGCACGGCGGCGACAAAGACGTCCACCATGGACCAGCGACCCGTGACCTTGATCAGGTGATAGAAGCGGGTGCGAAGAGGAAGGGCCCAGGTTGATCGACGATGGGTTAGCCAGGCCAGGATTGTCAGCCCAACCAGTTTCAGCAGGGGCACCACCACACTGGCCAGGAAGCCCAGCACCGCCAAGGGCCAGTATCCAGCTTGCACGAACTCCGCCAGGCCGCCCAAGATGGTGTGCGCGCCCCCCTGGCCCAGGCTCGTGACGATCATGACGGGCAGCAGATTGGCCGGAAGATAGAGTAGCGCCGCCGCGAGCAGAAGGGCGGTGGTGCAGGCCAGGCTCGCGGGCGTGCGGCGATGCAAGGGGGTGCCGCAGCGGGCACAGGGTGCGCCCTGCACGGTGGGGCTAAGCCGCCGACAGCAGGGGCAGGCAATGACGGCCGAGGGGCCAAGCGCCGATGGCGGGGTATGCCCAGGCATGGCGATCGCTCCGCATTCTTCCAAGGCGTCCCAGGCTGCTTGCGACTGGAAGGCGGCGTCGGCGACCAGCGTCGCCAGGACCGTGGCTCCTAGCGCATAGGCCGCCAGTCCGAAATGAACATCGGCGACAGCATCCAAGCGGATGCAGGAGACCAAGGCCCCCAGTAGGAAGATCTCCAGCATGCTCCATGCCGTCAGCGCCTCGTGCCAGCGTAATGGCAGGAATAGCCACCGGGGTGGCCGAGCCTGACGAAGGCCGCCCAGAACCACCACCCTCAGCCCCAGGCGGGCAAGTGGAACGAGCACCACCGTTACCAACAGCATGAGGGAGAGCATCCACAAGCCTTCGTCCAGGAAGGCCCAGGCGCCCGATCCCACATGGCTGGCCTGTGCGCCGCCCAAAAGCAGTACGCTGAGGAAAGGGGTGCTGACGGTGATGCCGCAAAGTAAAAGCCCCGCGGCAGCGAATGCCAAAGGAAAGTCGCCTAAACGTGATGAAGGCTGTGCCAATTCCATTCCGCACCGCGGGCAGCGGCAAGGCTGGTCCACCAAGGAGGGGGGCGTGTATGACAACTGCCCGCAATATCGGCACGCCCGCTTGCGGGGCGCGCCATATGGCGGGGGCGGAAGAGCCGATACCGCGCCAATGCTATCGGACTGATATCGATCTGCCATTGATGTCCAGGGCGCCATGTTGCTGTTCCCTTATTGGCCCATGCGCCGTCCTTCGGCTGTGAGGGGCCCCTGCTGAGGACGCTACCCTACGGCCTGATAAACAAAACATCTAGGCGGTTTGTTTGTCAGGCCTTGGCATACCATTCACGCTCAAAGGAATGTCAGGTTCAGTTGTCACCTTCGACAATCCGCCTTAAACCATCATCGACCCCAAGCAAGCTGAAAAGGCGGGCGCGCTCCCCTGGGGACAGCGGACAAAGCCCGAACAAGGCGGCGAGCGCCAAGCCCCGCGCGGTGTACCAGCGCAACAGGGCTAGGTCCGGGTGCACCGCTTCCCTTTTGATCGTTTCCAGCACACAGTGTGCCGCGTTCCGTACGTGTGTCACCAAGGCCGGGTCTTCCGCCATGGCTCCAACAACGGCATAGGCGATAGGGCTTGGGTTCGTCGCCACCTCATTCAAAATCTCGATCTCGGCGCGCAACGTTGGCTCAGGCTGGCAGGGAGGAAATTCGGCGAGACGCTTGTGGAGGCTGTTTGTGCCGTGTTCAATTTGACAATCCAACAGGGCCGCCAACACTGCGGCTTTGGTACGGAACTGGTGCATTATACCGCCTTTACTAATTCCACTTTCTTTGGCGATTGCATCCAAAGTCAGGCGCTTAGGCCCATCGCGCATTATTATCGCCAATGCGGTATCCATCACTGCGGTACGGGTGCGTTCGGAGCGGGTGGAATTTTCCACTTGATGCCTCCAAAATGGAAATATTCAACGCGTTGTATCAAATAGAACAAAAATAGCAATATAGAATATTATTTTTCAATTAAGGTGTTTATACTCTCATCCAGGCTCTTCTTTGAATCATTTTCATTGCTCCATGGTGTCCGCAGAGACTGTGGGCGCCATGGAGCGCTTCATTAAAGCAGATCGCCCAAAGGTGGAATCGCCTCTGGGCGTGAAGCTGCTCGCGGACAGGCTCAGCCATAGTTGGCTGTGGTTCCGATTAAACGCAGCCGGCTATAGCGCGTTGGTGTGACCTCTGCGCACGACCATCCACAGTAAATAGTAGGACGTGTTGAAATTGGTCTTGGCCGCCCGTCCGCGTTGGTGGGCCCTTGGATTGGGTCATGGAATATGAGCGTGCTGCCCTTCTAAAAGTGGTAATTCACACCAAACCGCACGGCGTGAAATCTGGCCTCCGTCTTGATTAGATTGTCATTTTTGAAGCTCTTGGAAAGATCAGTGTAGAGGTACCCCACCTTGGTGGAGAGGTGTGGCAAGACCATCCATTCTATGCCGCCTCCTGCAGTCCACCCGCCGCGCATGCGGGTGTTGATCCTATTGTCGACTTGTCCAAAAGCCAGGCCGGCCATTCCGTAGACCAGCATATCTAAGCCCGCCGGCGTGAAACCGGCCTTCAGCCGTCCGCTGCCGAACCAGGGCAGAGCAGTATCGGATGACGTGGTGCCGTTCTTTTTCGACTGCTTTCCCGCATAGTCGAAGTCGTTCTCGATGCCGAGGATGAACATAGGGGACAATTCGAAATTATAGCCGACCTGGGCTCCACCGAAGGCATTGTTGCTGTTGTACCTGCTGGTTCGTCCGCCGCTGCCCGCTGACGCAGCGCCGCCCGCACCGAACGTTCCGCCGGCATTGACGCCTGCATAAAGGCCAGGCCAGTCCGCGGCTGACGCGCCACTGGAAGCAGGCAGCGCCAACAGGGTGACGCCCAGCAAGGCGGCTGGCGCCAGTGTCTTGATGATCATGTGATTTCCCCTTGTGCAATTCGCTGCGCACCAATCGGTGCCGAGGTCCGGTGGGTTCGACACGTCGCACGACATATAAAACCGACCAGGCGGTTTGTAAAAGGGAATTTTCTAACTATGCGCCGCTCCAAGGGGGGCGAGGGTTACAAGGGCTGACGGTGATGCTCGCTGAGGTTCTGGCGCGCGGAAATTTCGATGTGAACCGGCATCGAAGTGGGCCCCCTGGGAAAAGCCAGGCAACGTACTAACCCGGATTATGCATCGGGGCCGTAATTTTGGTTGGCCGGTGTAGCACAAGTCATTGATTAGTTTTAGGATTCAGTCGCCAAAACACAAATCCGCCCGAACCAAGGACGCTGCACCCGCCATGCGGGAGAATACGCCGCTGCTGCCCGGCCTGTCACCCATTTCGGGCAAGTGCGTGGAGGCCTGTTTTGACGGGGGCAGCCTGTCGTCGGATGCCGGAGTGCTGGCGCTGCGGGAGATTGATATCCGGCTGAATGTGGCGGCGCGGCTGGCGGCCTGCATCGCCGATACCCGTCAGCCCGAGCGGGTCCGGCACAGTCTGGCCGACATCATCCGTTTCCGCCTGCTGATGATCGCCTGCGGCTATGAGGATGGCATCGACGCCGACAGTCTGCGCGGCGATCCAGCTTTCAAGATGGCGCTCGGCCGATTGCCCTCGGCGCCGGATCTCTGTTCGCAATCCACCATCTCGCGTCTGGAGAACCGACCGGACGCCCGCGCCCTGCTGCGCATGGGCCGGGCCATGGTCGAGCTTTACTGCACCAGTTTCCGCCAGGTGCCGCAGCGCATCGTGCTGGATATCGACGATACGTTCGACGCTACCCATGGCCACCAGAAGTTGCGGCTGTTCAACGCCCATTACGACGAATATGCGCGCCCCCGCAACCAAATCAAGCCGGTAACCTCGATAGGTTACGGGCTTTTTGCTGCTCAGCCCGCACAGGTTTGGCCGCACGAGAACGGAAGTTTCCGGCCGCCACGGCCTCTTGTGGCAGTATTGATGGGCGTGTCAGGCGGCCGCGGCGGAGCTGGCTGGTGCGCTCCCCGCCTTATTGGACAGCAACCCGCTGGCGTCAGTGTTTCCCCCGCCAACCTTGGCGGCGGTCAGCTCGATCTCCACCAGGGCGCCGGGCAGCACCAGGGCCGCAACCTTCACGGTGCTGCGCGCCGGCTTGTTGGGCTGGGCCGCCGTGCCGAAATACTGCGTCCAGGCCGCTTGCAGGCCGGCGAAGTCGATATCCCCGCCCTTGTTCGGGTCGCCGGCCAGGAAGACGTGGGCCTGGACCACATCGCCCAGGCCATAGCCCAGGCCCTCCAGCGTGGCCTTCAGTTTCGACAGGACGCTCAGCGTCTGCGCCTGCGTGTCGCCATAGGCCTGGACGCTGCCCTTGGGGGCGTTGGGATCGATCACGGCGGGCAGCGCGCCGCTGAGATAGACCGTCTCCGCCCCGGCGGGCACGGTGACGGCGGCGGCGATGGGGCTGTCGGCGTTGGGCCCCTGGGTGCGCACGATGCCGGTTTCGGCCCTGGCATCAGCGACGGCGGCCGGAAGGGCGGCCAACAGGGCCAGGGCGGACAGCAGGATGGATGGGCGCATCTTGTTTGGTCTCCTCATGAGGTGTCAGCCGTGTCGCGCGGTTTTGGGGGCCCGGCCGGCCAGGGCATCGGCGGCGACCCGGCGGGCCAGTTCCACCACCGTGCGCTGGGCCGCCAGGACACCACCCTCCTGCCAACTGGGCAACTGGCTGAGATGGGCGCCGCTGAAATAGACGCGGCCGGCAGGTTGATTTAACAGGGCGTAGGCGGCCGGATCGTTGCCGTCCTGGTCCCAGTGCAGCCAGGGACCCAGGTTGAAGGGCACCTTGCTCCAGTTCACCACCACCGGCTTGACGAGGTCGGCGCCATGGCCCGGATGCAGGCGGTCGACCGAGGCGCGGGCGAGGGCGACCTGCTCCACCAGCGGCCGCTTCTGGAAGGCGGCGGCCGTCGCGCCGGCATTGTAGGTGGCCACCAGCAGACCCCGGTCCTGGTCATAGCCGCCGCTGGGATACCACACCAGGGAGGTGTCCCCGCCGGTGTAGGAGATGCCGCCATAAATCTGCTCCCGCTCCCAAAAGCGCGGCGCCTCGAACGCCACCTTGTTGGCGGCGTCATAAACGGCGCTGGCGATGGCGGCTTTCACCGGGGCGGGGAAATCGCTGTCGATGCCGGCCAGGACGGGCAGGGGAATGGTGACCACGGCATAGTCGGCGGCCAGTTCATGCCCCTGTCCCGTCCGCCCGTCGCGGTAGCGGATGGTGACACCGGTGGGGGCGGAGCGGATGCGGTCCACCACCGCGTTCAGGCGGGGCGGGGCCTTCAGCGCCTTGGCCAGCGCCACCGGGATGCGGTCCATGCCGCCCACGGGCTGGAACATGGTCGCCTGCATCAGGATGTTTTCCTCGAACAGGATGGCGGGGGGCACCGTGTCCTCCCCCAGCAGGTCGCGCAGGGGCAGGGGCGCGCGCTTTGTGCCCACCTGGTCGGCCGCTCCTGGCGGCTGGACATAGCCCGCGCGGTCGGAGCCGTCATAGCGTCCCTCCGGCGACAGGTCGCCATAGGATTTCAGGAAGGCCAGCAGCCGTTCCTTGTCCTCCGCCGTCAGTTCCTGGTCCAGGGCGCCCCGCCGGGTGGCCTTGGCCAGCAGCTCCGACAGCTCGCCGCGCACGTCATTCACCGCCTGGCGCTGTTGGATGGGACGGCCGCCGTTGGCGGCCCTGGTCTGGATCAGGGCGCTACGGCTGCTGTTGACCTCCACCTCCAGCGGCACCTTGAGATCGCGGACATAGCCCAGCAGGCCCTGGTGATGGCTGGGGATGCGGGCCGGGCCGGCATTGAAGTAGAGCCCGGGCGACAGCCGCGCCGTCTGGTCGGCCTCCCCCGCCAGCGTGACGCGGTCGCCGTCGCGGATGGACCAGGTCCTGCCCCCCACGCGGCCGCGGGCCTCCAGCACCACGACATCGAAGCCGGCACGCTCCAGCTCATAGGCCGCCACCAGCCCGGCGATGCCGGCGCCCAGCACGACGACGCGCCGCCCCGTCCCGGTGGCGGCGGGCAAGGCCGGTGGGCCGGCGTAAGCCGTGGGCACGGGCGTCAGCCCCAGTGCCGTCATGGTGCCATAGGCGGCGGCATAGCCGCCCCATTGCGCCGCGCGCGCCAGCAGTCGCCGACGGGTTATGGCCATCTGTGAGTCCTCCACGCATCCTTTTGCTGGGGGAGACAGTGCCGATGAGGGGATAGGGGCGATATTGAATTAAAATTAACAGCCTTATCAGTTTATTCGATTGTTCAATATTTTAAAAATGCCACAGCCATTTCCGGAGTCGGCGCCCTCCATAAAGTGAAATCAAATGCAGGTGGCAGGTCCATGTGCACATCCCCGCTCATAATTTGACGGGCGCTTAACGAACACATTGAGCGATGCAATTTGTGCGGTGGGCACGGGGGCGGCAACCCTGGGGCATGGTCGCCGCGACCCGTCATGGCAGCGGCCAGCCATTCCAAAAATCCAATCAAGAAAATCCGAAGGGGTCCCCTCATGCCGTCATCCGTCTCGCGTCCATTACGCCCTCTGGTCCGTCTTCCGGCCCGTCTTCTGGCCGGCAGCGGCCTATTCGCGCTGGCGGCGGGCTTCCCCGTCGCTGGCTGGTCCGCCGCCAGCGACGCCAACCCGGCGCCCGCCGCCGCCGCTGATGACCTTAACGAAATCATCGTCACCGGCACCCGTGAGGCTGGAAAAAGGGTGCAGGACAGCCTGACCTCCATCGAGGTCCTGGGCGGCGAAACGCTGCAGGCCACCGGCCAGACCAACCTGCTGGACGCCTTGCGCGGCACCTTGCCGTCCTTCACCGCCGACCAGTTCGGCGGCGACGTCGGCAACCTGGTGCGCTCCGCGCGCCTGCGGGGCTTGAGCCCCGGGCAGACCCTGGTGCTGGTGAATGGCAAGCGGCGGCACAACTCCGCCAACATCTACGCCGACGGCGGGCCCAACGGCGGCTCCAACCCTGCCGACCTGGACTTCATCCCCCTGGATTCCATCGACCATATCGAGGTGCTGCGCGATGGCGCCGCCGCCCAGTACGGGTCCGACGCCATCGCCGGCGTCATCAACATCATCCTTAAGAAGGCGGACAGCGGCACCCATGTCTCCACCCTCGGCGGTATCACCGGGCGGGGCGATGGCGCCACGGCCCAGGGCTCCGTCTTCCACGGCTTCGACCTGGGTGACGGCGGCTTCATCAACGTGACGGCCGATTACCGCCACCACGACTTCACCAACCGCACGGGCGACGATCCCCGCGCCCCGTCGGGCACCGTGGTCAAGGGGCGCATCTATGGCGACCCGCTCAGCGACGTGGTCAACATCGGCTATAACGCCGAGGCGCCGCTGACCCCCAGCGTCACCTTTTACAGCTTCGGCACGGCCAGCCACCGGTCAGCCGAATCCTACGAGAACTGGCGGCCGGGTTCCCGCATCCCCGCCCTGTGGCCCAATGGCTTCTTCCCGGAGGAGACGGCCGACGAATACGACGTCGGTTTCACCTTGGGTGCCCGGGGCGACAACCTGGCCGGCTGGCGGTGGGACCTCAGCAGCACCTATGGCCATGACTGGCTGGCCATCGGCGTCATCAATTCCGGCAACCCCAACCTGGCCAATGCCGGCAGCGGATTCTACAACGCCGCCTATGCCAAGCAGACCAGCTTCAACGCCGGTAAGCTGGTGTCCACCCAGCAGACCACCAACCTGGACCTGGTGCGGGAGTTCGACGTCGGCCTGTTCGCCAAGCCGGTGAACGTCGCCTGGGGCCTGGAACACCGGCATGAGGTGTATGAGGTCGACGCCGGCGAATACGCCTCCTACGCCGCGGGCGGTTCCGCCTCCTACGCCGGCTTCACCCCCACGGACGCCCACACGGCGGATCGCAACAGCGCCGCGGGCTACATCGACCTGTCGACCCAGCTGGTGCGCAACTGGCAGTTCGAACTGGCCGGCCGCATCGAGCACTATGACGACTTCGGCGACAGCGAAAGCGGCCGGGTGATCAGCCGGTATGACATCACGCCCTGGCTGGCGGTGCGTGGCGCCGTCGGCAACGGCTTCCGGGCCCCGACCCTGGCGCAGCAATACTTCTCGGCCCTGAACGTCAGCCCCACCTCGGCCTCGCTGCAGTTGCCGGTGAACTCCCCAGGCGCCAAGCTGCTGGGGGTCCAGGCGCTGAAGCCGGAAACGTCCACCGAATACAGCGCCGGCTTGGTGCTGGAGCCGGTGCCGGGCCTGCACGCCACCCTGGATTTCTATCAGATCGAGATCCAGAACCGGATCATCAACTCCGGCGCCCTGTCGGGCTCCCTGGCCCAGGCGGCCATCCTGGCCAACGGCGCCAGCCTGCCGGCCGGCATATCGGCGGGCAACACCTCCGTCACCTTCTATCTCAACGGCGTCGACACCCGCACCCAGGGCGCCGACCTGAACCTGGATTACACCACCGACCTGGCGAGCCTGGGCGCCATCAAGTGGACGCTGGCCGGCAACTACAATGTCACCAGCATCCTGAAGCAGCAGCCGGCGCCCAAGGCCCTGGCCGGCGTGACCATCCTGGACGCCACCGCCATCACCTCGCTGACCTCCTACGATCCGCGCAGCAAGATTTCGCTGGCCGCCAACTGGACGCTGGGGTCTTGGGACGTGACACTGCGGGAAACGCGCTGGGGCCACAGCTATTACGTGGCGCATGATTACAGCAGCGTGGGCGACTATGTGGCGCGCGCCGTCAGCCCGGCCTTCCTGACGGACCTCAACATCGGGTATCGCGTCACGCAGGGTTTCCGGGTCGATCTGGGCGCGCAAAACCTGTTCGACCGCTATCCCGCCAAGACCAATCCGGCCACGCGCTGGTTCGGCATCAATGTCGACACCTACCCGCAGAACACGCCCTATGGCTTCAATGGCGGCTATTACTACGTGAAACTGTCGGCGGATTTCTGATCGCTGGGTTCGGCTGGCCCGCCTGTCGTATCGGCGGGCCATCCTCCCGCCCGGTTCATCCCGGGTTCCTAGGGCGGCGGTTTCCTTCGGGGCCCGCCGCCCTTTTTTCGTCAATCACCGACGCGCTGACGGGAAGGCTGTTGTCAGCGTGATCGCGCCCGGGCGAACAATTCGCCCATGCGCCAATGCAGGTTGGGGGATTGGCCCGCCCATTCGTGCCAACCGGAATCGCGGCGGAACTGGCCCAGCAGGCCGCTGGCGGCGATAGCCCCGGCATCAACCGCCACCGCTTCATCGCAATTGGGCGCGACATAAAGGGCGTCGGCCTCGCAATACAGTTCGCACAGGAAGCAGGTCTGGCAGTCCTCCTGCCGCGCGATGACGGGCGGGGCATTCTTCCCCGGTTCCAGCACATTGGTGGGGCAGATCCGGACGCAGGCGTTACAGCCGGTACAGCGATCGGCGAAGATGAGTTCGATCATGACAGCCTCACCGGGTCAGGCGACTTGAGTGGAAACGGCGGCGCTCTCCGGCGCCACCCATACGGCGTCCAGGCCGCCGCTCACCAGCCGGTGGGTCTGCGCCGGATCCAGTGCCGTCGCGTCCTCCCGCCGGTGCAGGCCCCGGCTTTCCGTGCGGGCCAGGGCGCTGGCGGTGACCCAGCGGGCGCAGGCCACCAGGGCCGCCGCCTCCCGTGCCCGCACACGGGCCGTGGCGTCCCGGCTGGGTGCCAGATGGTCGCGCGCGGCACGCCACAGATCCGCCAGCGTGTCCGACGATCGCCGCAGCACGGGTGCGCGGCGGAATAGGATCTTGTCGTAGGGCAGCATCTCCGACCGGACGCCGTCATACAGCTCCTGCGTCAGCTGGGCGGCTTGGGGCGCGTCGGTGCCCTTGCCCTGGGCGGGCCGCAGGCCCGCGCCCCCGGCGGCGTCCACCGCGTCCCCTGTCCGGCGCCCCCGGCCGTGCGCCAGCCGGGCGGCCGCCTGGCCGGCCCAGGTGCCGGAGGAGACGGCCCAGGCGGAGTTTTGCGCCCCGCCCCCGGAAATGGCGCCGGCGATCAGTTCCCGCGTGGCCGCGTCCCCGGCGGCATAGAGCCCCGGGACGTCGGTCTGGCAGTCCTCATCCGCCAGCCGCAGGCCGCCGGTGCCGCGCACCGTGCCCTCGCCCTGCAGGGTGATGGGGAAGCGCTGGGTGAACGGGTCGATGCCCTGGCGCTGGAAGGGCAGCAGGATGGCGGGTTGGATCTGGTGCAGGATGGCGCGCAGGTCCGCCGGCATGCGGGCCAGCGTCGCATAGACCGGGCCGGCCAGCAGGGCGCGGGCCAGCGGCAGCGTCACGTCCGGATCGGTGCCGGTGTCGATGGGCCGCCCCGCGGCGTCGAAATAATCGGCGAAGGCGTAAGAGGCGGACCGGGTCTGGGTGGAATGCCGCTCCGCCACCGTGTGGTAGGTTGAGAACTCCATGCCCGACAGCCGCGCGCCGGCCTCCGCCGCCATCAGGTGGCCGTCGCCCGTGTTGTTGCGGCTGCCCAGCAGCTTGGCCAGGAAGGCGCAGCCGCCGGTGGCCACCACCACCCCGGCCGCGCGCACGGTCCAGTCCCGGCCCGCCGGCGGCCCTTCCTGCCGTTGTAGGCCCCGCGCGCCGGCCACGGCGCCGTCGGCATGCAGCAGCAGTTCCAGGGCGGGGCTGTGGTCCAGGATGCGCACGCCGCGCACCTCGGCATAGCGGCGCAGGGCGCGGAGATACTCCGGCCCCCGCAGCGATTGGTAATGGGGCACGCCGCCGGCGGTGATGGAATGGTCGTAGTAATCCGCCAGGGTGGGCAGGGTGCGCCAGGTGGTGTCGATGATGCGCGCCATCCAGCGCGGATCGGCCAGGCCCAGGGCGCGGGCATTGCGCTCCCGCACCGCCTGGGCCCGGCGCTCCGGATCGGGCGGCACCCACCAATGATTGGGGCCGGCGGTGGCGGTGACGCCGCTGGTGCCGCAATAGCCCTTGTCGGCCAGGACGACCTCCGCCCCGGCCTCCGCCGCCGCGATGGCGGCCCAGCATCCGGCCAGACCGCCACCGATGATCAAGACGTCGGTTTCCAGTGTCAGGGACATCGTGCCGCCGCTCATAACAGGGGAAAGCCGAGGTCGATCAGGATCTGGCGCAGGCGGTGGCGGCCGGACAGGACGGCGGGGCCGCGCACCCGTGCCGACACCGTTTGGCTCCACGCCGGGGCGTCGATGCCCTGCTGGGCGTAGAAGTCGCGAACCTGGGCGTCATAAGCGGCGGTAGCGGTTTCCACACCGGTCGCCTGATAGCGTTCATGGTGCAGCACGACGCTTTGCGGCAGCCGGGGCTTCACCGCCGCCGGGCGTGCCGGATCGGCATAGCCGACGCACAGCCCGAACAGCGGCAGCACTTTGGGCGGCAGACGCAACTCCGCCGCCACCGCCTCCGTCTCATTGCGGATGGCGCCGATGTAGACGGTTCCCAGGCCTAGCGATTCCGCCGCGACCACGGCGTTCTGCGCCGCCATCGTCGCGTCGGTGATGGCCACGATCAGGGTTTCCAGATAGTCCAGCCCGGTCGCGTCGCCCACGGTGGCCTTGGCCAATCCGTCCAGGCGCGACAGGTCGGCCAGCCAAACCAGGAACAACGGAGCCTGCTCGATATGGGCCTGGTTCTGGGCCCAGGTGGCGAAGCGCGCCTTGCGGGCGGGATCGGTGACGGCCACCACGCTCCAGGCCTGCAGGTTGGAGGAGGTGGGCGCCGACTGCGCCGCCGCCACCAGCGTCTCCAGCGTGCCCTCCGGCAGGGGGGCGTCGCGGTACGCCCGCACCGACTTGTGCGACAGCAGGCCGGTCAACACCTCGTTCCACTGGTCGGGGCCCAGCGCTTCAGCGTCCAGCGGGCTGTCCGCGCCATAGCGGCGGGCCAGCAGGTCGGCCGCCGGATGCGGGCGACTGGTCACGCTTCGGTGGGCGAAGGCCGGGATGATGGCGGCGAGCGTCATGGACGGATCTCCTGGAACATGGAAGGGGTCAGGGATTCAGGGTGAAGCTGCGGTCATAGGTCGGGGCCACGTCCACCCGGGTGGGGATGACGCCGGCGTCGAAATAGAGGTCCGCGACGGCCTGATGCACGGCGATGGCGTCGTCGGTAACGGCCGGCAGCACCGTCACCTGTTGGCGGGAAAAGGTCAGCACAGCGACATCGAGGGGGGTGCCGGTGTCGCGGGCGTAGGCCTCCGCCTGCTCTTGCCGATGGGCCTCCGCCCACGCATAGGCGCGGCGGACGCGGGCGATGAAATCGATCAGTTGGGCGCGTTTGGTGGCGATGGCGCTGTCGCTGGCGACGCCGCATTCCACCTCGCGCACGGTTCCCTGGCTGCCCACCAGGATACGCATGTGGTCCTGGATCTGGGCGGCGGCGACATACGGGTCCCAAATGGCCCACGCATCAATGGAACCGCTGCCCAAGGCGGCCTTGGCATCGGCCGCCGACAGGTAGACCAGGGTGACGTCGGCCAGCGGCACGCCCGCTTGCTTCAAGGCCGCGACCACCAGCAGGTGGCCCGGGGAACCGCGCACCAGGCCCACGCGACGTCCGCGCAGGTCGGCCACGGCGTGGATGGGCGCCTTCTCGGGCACGACGATGGCCGCACCCCCCTGGCCGAAATCCCACACGTTGATGGTCTTCAGCCGGGCGCCGGCGGCCAGGGCGAAGGTGGTGGTGGCGTCGCCGACATAGCCGAAGTCGATGGCGTCGGCGTTCAGCGCCTCCACCAGCGGGGCGCCCACCGGGAACAGCGCCCATTCGATACGATAGGGCACATGCTCCAGCTCGCCCGCCGCCTTCAGCAGGACCTGGACGGCGCCGCGCTGATCGCCCACGCGCAAGGCGGCCAACTCGGCGGTGCTGCCGTGCCCGGCCAGAACCGCCAACACCAGCCCGAGCGCGACGGCCTTAAAGCGCCGCATAATCGGCCTGGTCCGCGATCAACACCCGCTCGACCACCCGGGGGAAGTCGCCATAGTTGCGCACGGCATAATGCACCGCGGCGCGGTTGTCCCAGAAGGCGAGGGAATGGGGCCGCCAGGAGAAGCGCACCTGATATTCCGGGCGCTTGTACTGGTTCAGGATCAGGGCCAGCAATTCCCGGCTCTCCGACAGTTCGAGGCCCAGGATCTGCGGCTTTTGGGAAAAGTTGACCCACAGGATGGTGGCGCCGGTCTCGGGATGGCGGCGGGCCACGGGGTGGGCGATGATGGGATAGTCCTTGCCCACGCGGTTCAGCGCCTCGCGGAAATCGTGGGTGACATGCAGGCCTTCCAGGCGGCGCTTCACGTCGTCCGACAAGCCGTTATAGGCGGCTTCCGCATCGACCCAAATGGTGTCGCCGCCCACATCGGGAATGGTGACGCCGCGCAGGACCGCGCCCCAAGCCGGCACCAGACGCCAGCTGGTGTCGGTATGGTACTTGTCCTCGTGCGCGGTGTCTGGCTTGCCCGCCTGGGCCGCCGCCTCTTTCCGTGCCTTCTCGTACTTGGCGAAGTCCGCCGCCGTGATGCCGTGGATTTGGGGGTGATTGTCCACGCCGGCGGTGGTGGGGTGGGCGTAGATCGGGCCGAACTGCTGGGCGAAGGCCACATGCTGGTCGCGGCTGATGTCCTGGTCGCGGAAGAACACGACTTTGTGGCGCAGCACAGCGGCCCTGATGGCATCCCGGGTGGCGTCATCCAGGGGCTGGCGCAAATCCACGCCGCTGATCTCCGCCCCGATGGTGGGTTGTAAGCGCCTGATGGTCAGGGGGCTAAGGTCATTGTTGTCAGCTTGCCTCAACGAAACCGCGCTCATGTCATGCCTCCGGCCTGCGGTGGCGAGGCGGTCGCCACACGGGTGTGTCCAAAATTGAAAATCACGCTTCTGGATCGGGAGTGTACGACCCGGGCGGCGGCAAGAAATTTTAGAAATGGTGTATGTAGACTTTTATTTTCCAAATATCAGTATTTCCACCGCGTCTGCTTGAGGTTCGGACGCCTCAAAGCGTTGCTCCCCGGCCTTATTCAGAACTATTTTGGCGGGGCTGAACCGCGGCTCATTTGTATCAGTGCCTAATTCTAGAGCAGATCGCGCAGAGGTGGAATCGCCTTTGGGCGTGAAGCTGCCGGTGGGGCAAACTCAGCGAGAGCTGGCTGCGTCTGGTTTTACGCAGCCAACTCTAGCGTCGGGCACTGGGCAGCATGATTGTTGCCACCGCGCCGCCGTTGGTCGCGTTGCCGAAGGTCACAAGACCGCTGTGCTTGTCGACGATGGTCTTCACGATGCTGAGGCCCAGACCGGTCCCTTGCACAGTTCTGGCGTTATCGGCGCGGAAGAAGCGCTGTCCGACCTGGGGGAGTTGATGGGACGGGAAACCGATCCCCCTGTCCTCGACGGTTATGGTGATGGAACTGCCCTGCTGAACGGTGATGTGGACCGGTTGACCAGCGGGGGAATATTTTAACGCGTTGTCGAGAAGATTGCCGATCGCGGTTGCCAGCATCTCGCGGTTGCCCCGGACTTGCGCTGGTGTTTCGGGGAGCACCGCGATGATCCGTCCATCTTCGTATTTTTGCGCCAGGAGGCGCATCAGATCGCGGACGACGCGGGCAAGGTCGACGAGATCCGCGTCGGACACCTCCAACTCGGCGCGCTCCGCCATCAGCAGGTTGTCCATCATGCCCCGCAGCCGGTCCACCGTGGCCCGGATGGTGTCCAGACGGCGCGTGACCAGCGGTTGCGTCGGGTCGAGCAATTCCAGGCTCATCTCCGCCGACCGATCGATAATGGCCAACGGTGTCCGCAATTCATGCCCCAGCATACCTAGGAACTGGCGCAGTTGGGCATGCATGCGGCGTTCCGCCGCCAGGCTCAGCGTTCGTTGTCTGAGCGTGGCGCTGAGTTGCGCACCCACCATGAACATGATGGAAAAAAAGGTCAGCATCATCACCACGGCCCCTTCCAACTGGAACCAGGGTAGGAAGCGGGTTGAAAAGACGAAGGAGGGGTCTGGATTGATCACCGCCACCATCACGCGTGCGAGCAGGACGGCCATATGGCCGATCAGGGTCAGGATCAGACATGTCCGCGCGCCACTGATTTGGTCACGGTTGCGGATGACCTCGACCAGGAGGCGACTGTAAAAGCCAACGTATATGACCGTCGCGACCACCACTCGAATGAGTGTGCTGTCCCCGTCGCCCCACTGCACCAGTTCCCAGAACAGTGCCGTGAAAACCGTCATGCCGAGGACCCAGCCGCGCCTGGATCGCCCCCCAAGCAGTTCCACCATGCCATCCGTCACCAGCGCGATGGCCAAGGTCATCGCGGTGTTGCCGGCGGTGATGAGGTGGGGGTCCCGGAACACCATCAAGGCGAAGGCGGCGGTGAGCGCCAGGCATCCCGCCGATACCGACGCCAGCCCATGGAGTTCCTTGTATGACCGCCACATCAGGAAGGCGGCGATGCAATTGCTTGCCGTCAGCACCCCGACAAAAACCATCGACGTCGCGATGTCCAGCATGGCGTTCCTTCCGTCAGCCGGCGGCGATCACGGTTGTCATCGCAGGCTGAGCGGCGCCGCGAACCCATAGCCCTTGCCATAGATGGCGCGAATGGGCGGCTCCTCTCCCGCCCGCTCGTCGACCTTCTGTCGCAGGCGACGGACCAGGGTGGTCAGGCTGCTGGAATTGAAGTCGCCACCGTCCCCCAGCCCCTTGGCCAACCGGTCATGGTCGCAAACGTCAACCCCCGCCAGCAGGGCCATGAAGGTGAGTTCCTTCGGTGTCAGCGCCACCTTCTGGCCGCAGGGGGTGATCAGCACCCGGCCGCGCTGATCCAGCGTCCACCCCGGTGTCGGCGGGGGGACGCGACGGGGAGCCTTTTGAGCACGTTCCGGATCGTGTACTCGATTTCCCGGAGGCTTGCATGCTTCACCAAATAGGCGTCGCTGCCCGCCTCCAGCGCGTGCAGCTTGTCCTCCACGTCTTGGTGGGAGGTCAGCACCACCACACCGCAGCGCAGGCCCCGCTGCGCGCGAATTTCGGTCAGCAGGCGCACGCCATGCCCATCGGGTAGGCCCAGATCGAGGACCACCAGGTCAAAGGCGGCTCTCGCCAAGTGCTGCCTGGCTTCGGCCAGGGTACCGGTGCCGGTGGCGGCATACCCTTTCGCCTCAAGGAAAGCGACCAAGTCGTCGCGCAGCGACGCTTCATCCTCAATGATCAACAGACGCGTCATGTCTCGTTTTTTCTTCCAGGCGATGACGAGCCGGGACTGGACGACCCCACAGACAGTGGCGACGGCAGGCGCCCCCCGGTCCTCACCGCGAGGGCGGGGGAACTACCGTTCCGTGGTCCATGACATCATCGCCTCCGACCCGAATCACTCCTACCACACCGGCCACCCGTGATCCAGTTCACGTGCCAATAGGAAAAGCCGTGGCCCATTTTAAGAGTTTTTTCCCCGAAGAGCGACCAGTATCTGCAGGAAAAGATCGCCAACATCACGAAAATAATCAATTAATCGCGTCATAATTTGTCACAATAGTCATTATTGACAGATTATACTGCGGTATATGGCGCCTCTATAGCTGGTGGATATTGACACTTAATTAAACCATGCCGCAAAACCGCTCCGCTATTATTGGTGTCCAAGGCGCGCCCGGGGCGGCGTCTTGGCCATTAGACGCAGGTCGGTTTGGACGAAGGGGGCGGACGGCATGCCCACCCACCCCGCATCCGAGCCGGCGCCGGTTCATATCTGGGGTGGGGAGTTCGGTGGCATGGCGTTGGAAAGGATGGGGCGCGACCAAGGGGTTGTGAAGACGCGGCGTGTTCTGCTGCTGGGCGCTTCCGCCCTGGCCATTGGCATGGGGCTGGCGGCACCGCGCCCGGCGGTGGCAGCCTCTTGCGGCTATATAAACACCCCCAACTCCACGTGGAGCCAGCATGCTGGTGCCCAATGTTCGGGCCTTAACTGGAGCACTTACGGCGGTACCGTCACCAATGCCGGCACAATTAATGGTGACCCTTTTTCGCATGGGGGGCTGAGCAACTACGGCGCCATCAATACTCTGTTCAACAGCGGCACCATTGACGGCCCTTGGTTCGGCGTCTCGAACGGAAACGGATCTAGCATCGGATCGCTCAACAATAGCGCTAGCGGCAGGATCAGTGGTGGCTTCGTTGGCATCAGTAACTATGGCACCATTGGCAGCATCGCCAACAGCGGCACCATCGCCAGTGACCAGAACGCCATCGGTAACTATGTCGTAGACGCCATCGGCACGATCGGCACGCTGGCCAACAGCGGCACGATTTCCGGCGGCAATGATGGCATCTTCAATGATGGCGCCGTCATCGGCAGCATCGCCAACAGCGGCACCATCGCCGGTGACCAGAACGCCATCTATAACAATGTCTCCAACGTCATCGGCACGATCGGCACGCTGGCCAACAGCGGCACGATTTCCGGCGGCAATGATGGCATCCTCAATAGTGGCGCCGTCATCGGCAGCATAACCAACAGCGGCGCGATCAGCGGCAGTATCGCCGCCATTTACAACTCTATATCCTCGGGCGGCACCTCCAGCAGCTTCCCCCGCAGAAGCACAATCGGCACGCTGGCCAATAGCGGCACGATTTCCGGCGGCAAGTATGGCGTCTACAATTATTTCGCCGACATTCGCACCATAACCAACAGCGGTCGGATCAGCGGCAGTATCACTGCGATCGTCAACGAGGGGCTGATAGGCACCTTGACGAACGACGGCACCATCGCCACTGGCAGCAGCGGTTATTACGCCATCAATAACGGCACTATTGGCGCCATCGCCGCCCTGGGCAACAGCGGCAACATTTCCGGCTGGTTTATTGGCGTCGTCAACGGCGGCAGGATAGGCAGCATCGGCAACAGCGGCGTGATCGTCGCTGTGAACGGTAATGGTTTTGTCAACCAAGCCGGCGGCAGTGTCGGCGTGTTGAACAACTCCGGCAGCCTTGGCGGTTGGCTGAACGCCCTCGTAAACAGCGGCACCCTGGGCACCCTGGCCAATAGTGGTACCATCAGCGGGAATGCCACTGGCGTCTATAACACCGGCACCATCGGCACGCTGGTCAACAGCGGGTCCATCGGTGGGGGGCAATACGCCCTCGGCAATTCAGGCGCCATCGGCACGCTGGTGAACAGCGGGGTGATCGCTGGTAACGTGACGATCGCCAGCGTCAACGCGCTGACCATCGTCGGCGGCGCCGGCGCCACGGTGGGCACGCTGACGGGGTTGAACGGCGGCATCGGCACGATCAACAGCTCCAACGCCAACATCGTCTTCGCCGGCGGCAACCTGCTGCTGAACGACCAGATCACGGTCGGCGGCAACACGGTGGTCAACAGCGGCGCCGCCCTGACGCTGGGCAGCCCCCTGACCATCACCGGCAACTACAGCCAATCGTCGGGCACGCTGGTGATCAACCCCGGCACCGGGCAACTGGTGGTTAGCGGGGTCGCCAGCATCGGCGGCGGCAAGATCAGCGCCAGCCTGTCCAGCACGGGCAACTATCTGGCGGGCGGCAATTACACCCTGGTGCAGGGCGGCGCCGGCTCCAACTACACCGGCGCGGCGCTCACCGTCACGGGCGGATTGGCGGGGCTCAGCGCCGGCACATCCATCGCCACCATCGGTGGCAATGTCGACCTGCTGCTGGCCGTCAACAACGACTACATCGGCGGCAGCGTTGCCAGCGTGGTCAACTCCCAAACCATCGCCGGGGTCAACACCGCCTTCTATGTCGCCGGCAGCGGCAGCGTGGGCACCCTGGTCAACAGCGGCGTGTTGAGCGGCCAGACTTTCGGTGTGAATAACAAGGGGGACATCGGCACCCTCGCCAATGGCCGCACCATAACCGGCGGTTCCTATGCGGTCAGGAACAGCGGCGGTATCGGGACGCTGACCAACACCGCTGTCTTGTCTGGTCTTTTTAACGGCGTCTTGAACGCCTCTGGTGGCTCCATCGGGACGTTCACCAACACCGGCACCGTTTTGGGCCAAACGGTGGGCCTTTATAACCGTGGTACCATCGGCGCCATCGCCAATGCGCTTTTGATATCGGCCAAAACCGCCCTCACCAATTGGGGGGCAGCATCGGCATCATCGACAACGGCGGCACGCTTAACGGCCGCGCCGGCACCGCGCTGTATAACTACGGCAGCATCGGCAGCTTTACGAATTCAGGTCTCATTTCCGGTGCCATCTACGATGTCCTTGGCATCGGGAGCATCGCGAACAGCGGGACGATCACCGGCGTCAGGGCGCTGTATGTCGCCGATACAGGCAGCGTCGGCACCATCGCCAACAGCGGTGTCATCGCCGGCAACGTGACCAACGACAGCGCCAACGCCCTGGTCTTCACCGGCGGCAGCGGCACGGTGGTGGGCACGCTGACCGGCCAGAGCGGCAGGGGCACGATCACCAGCACTGGCGCCAACGTCACGCTGGCCAGCGGCAATCTGTGGCTGAACGACCTGGTGAACGTCGGCAGCGGCACCCTGGTCAACAGCGGCGCCAGCGTGCGCCTGGGCACGCTGATCAGCGTCACCGGCGCCTATCAGCAGTCGGCGGGCACGCTGTCGCTGGCCTATGGCGCCGGGCAGTTGGCGGTCAGTGGCCCCGCCGTCCTGAGCGGCGGCACCATCGCCGCCACCGGCGTGCCGGGCACCCTCAACATGCTGGCGGGCGTGGGCGACACCGTGGCCCTGGTGGCGGGCGGCGCCGGCTCCAGCTACACCGGCCTGAGCTATACCAGCGACGTGACGGGTATGGAGGTCACGGGCAGCGTCGGGGGCAACAGCCTGTACCTGGCCGGGGTCAACGACTACATCGGCGGCAAGCTGGGGACGCTCGGCAACAGCGGCACCATCAACGCCGGCAACGCGGTCTACGTGGCGGCGACGGGCAGCCTGGGCAGCTTCACCAACAGCGGCGCGCTGCTGGGCGCCACCAGTGGCGTGAACAACGCCGGCGCTGTTGGCCTGTTCGTCAACAGCGGCCAGGTCTCCAGTGGCGGCATCGGTGTCCGCAACACCGGCACCATCACCCAGCTGGCCAACTCCGGCCTGCTGGCGGGGGCCACGGCCCTGTACAACGCCGCCGGCGCCACCCTGGGCAGCCTTGCCAACACCGGCACCATCAGCGGCAACATCGTCAACCTGTCGGCCACCGACCTGGTCATCGGCGGCGCGGGCGGTACCCTGACCGGCGGCACCATCACCAACACCGCCAGCAACGTCGTGTTCTCCGGCGGCGGTGCCCAGGTGCTGGCCGACGCCTTCAACGTGGGCAGCCACACGGTGGTCAACAACGGCGCCACGCTCAGCCTGGCCAACGCCCTGACCATCACCGGCAACTACAGCCAGGCCAGCGGCACGCTGGCCCTGGGCACCCTGTCGGCCTCGGTCAGCGGTGTGGCCAGCATCAGCGGCGGCCTGGTCAGCACCACACTGGACACCCAGACCAACTACGTCGTGGGCGCGTCCACTGGCGTCATCCTGGTCCAGGGCGGGGCGGGTTCCAGCTACACCGGCGTCACCGTGGCCTCCGGCATCACCGGCCTGACCATCGGCACCGGCGTCACCACCATCGGGTCCAACGTCGACCTGGTGCTGGCGGCGGTGAACGACTACATCGGCGGCACCCTGGGCACGCTGAACAACACCGGCACCATCAGCGGCGTCGTGACGGCGGCCTACATCGCCACCGGCGGCAGCCTGGGCACCCTGGCCAACAGCGGCCTGCTGGACGGCGCCCAGTACGGCATCCAGAACCTGGGCACGGTGGGCCTGGTCGGCAACAGCGGCACCGCCACCGGCCTCATCGGCCTGTACAACCAGGGCGTCATCGGCACGGTCGTCAACAGCGGCCTGCTGAAGGACGCGCCCTCGGCCCAGGCTGCCGGCCTGAACAACGCCGGTAGCATCGGCATGGTGGCCAACAGTGGCACCATCAGCGGTGCGGCCTATGGCCTGTTCAACAGCGGCACCATCGGGGCGATCAGCAACAGCGGCACCATTGCCGGTGTTGCCGCCCTGTACAACCAGGGCAGCATCGGCACCATCGCCAACAGCGGCGTCATCGCCGGCAACGTGGTCAACAGCGGCGCCAACGCCCTGGTCTTCACCGGCGGCACGGGCACGGTGGTGGGCACCCTGACCGGCCAGAGCGGCATCGGCACGATCACCAGCACGGGCGCCAACGTGGTGCTGGCCAGTGGCAACTTGGCTCTGAACGACCAGGTCAACGTCGGCACGGGCACGCTGGTGAACAGCGGCGCCAACGTGCTGGTGACCAACGCTATCAGCGTGACGGGCAACTACGCCCAAAGCGCCGGCACGCTGGCCATGGGCATCGGCAGCGGCACGGCGGGCGAACTGCTGGTCAGCGGCGATGCCGCCTTCACCGGCGGCACGGTGGCGGTCACGGCGCTGTCGGGCGGCAACCTGATCGCCGGCCAGAGCTACACCATCGCCGAGGTCGGCGGCGCCCTGACCACCAGCGGCCTGACCGCCGCCGCCAGCGGCTTCAGTGCCACCCTGGGCACGGGCGCCAACGGGGCCGCCACCGACCTGCTGCTGACCTTGCTCAGCGACTATGTCAGTGGCACGCTGGGA
This sequence comes from Nitrospirillum karajorum, assembly GCF_036348415.1. Classification (NCBI taxonomy): domain Bacteria; kingdom Pseudomonadati; phylum Pseudomonadota; class Alphaproteobacteria; order Rhodospirillales; family Azospirillaceae; genus Nitrospirillum; species Nitrospirillum karajorum. The sequence continues at coordinate 710,727 of NZ_JAZBQB010000002.1, read as the reverse complement.
ACGCTGACCAACACCGGCACCATCAACGCCGCCACGGCGGTGCTGATCACCAGCGCCGGCAGCCTGGGCACGCTGGCCAACAGCGGTGCGATCATCGGCAACGTGGTCAACGCCAGCGCCAACGACCTGGTCATCGTCGGGGGCTCTGGTGGTACCGTGGGTAGCTTCTCGGGCGGCACCATCCGCAACAGCCTGAGCAACCTGACCTTCGCGGCGGGTGCCGTCAGCCTGGCCGACGCCATCGACGTTACCGGCCACACGGTCAGCAACAGCGGCGCCAGCCTGACCCTGGCCAGCGATGTGGCGGTCACGGGCAACTACAGCCAGACGGCCGGCACCCTGGCCGTGGCCGGCCACGTGCTGAGCGTCAGCGACGCCGCCAACGTGACGGGCGGCGTGGTCAACGCCGGCCTGGCGGGGACCGCCAACTACCTGGTGGGCGACAGCGTGACGATGATCCAGGGTGGGGCGGGGTCGTCCTACACCGGCGCCACCGTCACCAGCGGCCTGACCGGCCTGGGCGCCACCGGGGCCACCAGCGGCGGCACCCTGCTGGCGGTCGCGGGCAACGACTACATCGGCGCCAGCCTGGCCACCCTGAACGTCACGGGCACCCTGGCCAACACGGCCGGCGGCGCCACGGCGCTGTACATCGCCTCGACCGGCACCCTGGGCAGCCTGGCCAACAGCGGGGCCATCGTCGGCAACGTGGTCAACACCAGCGCCCGCGACCTCACCATCAACGGCGGGGCCAACGGCACGGTGGGTCGCTTCAGCGGCGGCACCATCACCAACACCGCCAGCAACGTGGTGTTCGCCAGCGGCGCCATCAGCCTGGCCGACGCCCTCAACGTGGCGACGCACACGGTCAGCAACGCCGGCGCCAGCCTCACCCTGGCCAGCAATGTCGGCATCACGGGCAACTTCGCGCAGAGCGGCGGCACGCTGGCCACGGGCGGCCATGTGCTGGCCGTCAGCGGCGCGGCCAGCGTGACGGGCGGCGTGGTCAACGCCGGCCTGGCGGGCATCGCCAACTATCTGGTGGGCGACAGCGTCACCCTGATCCAGGGCGGCACCGGCTCCACCTACACCGGCGCCACCGTCACCAGCGGCGTCACCGGCCTGTCGGCCAATGCCGTAACCAGCGGCGGCACCCTGTTGGCGGCGGCGGGCAACGACTATATCGGCGCCAGCCTGGCCACGCTGAACGTCACGGGTACGCTTATTAACACGGCGGGGGCCAACACGGCGCTGTACATCGCCAGCACCGGCACGCTCGGCACCTTGGCCAACAGCGGCACCATCAGCGGCAATGTGGTCAACCTCAGCGCCAACGACCTGGTGGTCAGCGGTGGCGCCACGACCAGCGCGCCGGGCGTGTTCACCGGCGGCACCATCGACAACCGCCTGTCCAACCTGCGCTTCACCAGTGGTGCCGTGCGGCTGGCCGACGCGGTCAACGTGACCGGCCACAGCGTGGTCAACAGCGGGGCCACCCTGCTGGTGACCAGTGCCGTGAACATCACCGGCGGCTACAGCCAGACGGCGGGCGGCCTGGTGATCGGGGCCAGCAGCACCAGCAGCTACGGCAACCTGGTGATCAGCGGCGGCGCCAGCCTAACGGGCGGGTCGGTGACGCTGCAGGGGGCGGGCGGCAACGCCCTGCAGGCCGGCACCTACACCATCGCGGCGGCGGGCGGCGGGCTGAGCCTCAGCGGCGTCAGCTTCAGCGCCACGGGCTACACCGTGACCAGCGACGTGGTGACGGTGGGCGGCACCACCGACCTGGTGGTGAAGGTGGCGGGCACCGCCACCAACTACACGGCGGTGGGCAACGCCCAGGGTGGCGCGGCGGTGGGCACGGGCGCGGCCCTGGACCAGATCGCGGCGCTGGCCAGCAGTAGCATCACCACCAACGCCCAGGTGGCGGCGTTCACGCAGCAGGTGCTGGCGCCGCTGGCCACCCTGACGCCGGCGGCTCAGCGGGTGGCGGTGGCGCAGCTGTCGCCCAGCCAGCTGACGCCGCAGCTGACGGCGACCTCGGTCACGCCCACCACCACGGCCATCAGCCAGCACCAGGAGACGGTGGCCAGCCTGATGGACGGCGGGGAGAAGGGGCTGGCCGCGGGCTCGGCCGGGCGCCAAGGCGTGCTGTGGGGCGAGGTCGTGGGCGCCGGCGTGCTGCGCGGCACCACGACGGAGGCCGCGGGCTATCGCGCCAGCAGTACCGGCCTGGTGCTGGGCGCCGACTGGTTCGCCGATCCGGAAGTGATGGCCGGCATGGCCTTCAGCTGGATCAACAGCGCCTCGGTCGGCCAGGGCGTCATGGCTGGCAGCACCACCCGCGTGGGCAGCTACCAGCTCACCGCCTACAGCGTCTACCGCCCCGATTGGGCGGACCAGAAGCTGTCGGTCGAGGGCCAGTTGGGCTTCGGCTACAACCACTTCGACCAGCGCCGCGTCATCCAGTTCCTGGGCGCCCGCGCCAACGCCAACTACGGCGGCGAGCAGTACCTGGGCAAGGTCACCGTCGGCTATGAATTGCCCAAGCAGGGCGCCTTCACCCTGACGCCACAGTACAGCCTGCGGGCCGTGCGCCTGGTCAACCATGGCTATGAGGAGCGTGACGCCGGGGCGGCCAACCTGAAGGTGGACACGCTGGGCACCAGCGCCCTGACGCAGGAAGTGGGGGTGAAGGTGGACACGGCGTGGGAGACGGGCATCGGCACGCTGCTGCCCGACCTGCGGGTGGCCTGGGTGCACGACTTCAAGGACGCCCCCATCCCGACCACGGGCGTGCTGGCCGGCGTCGCCTTCGCCAGCACCACCGGCCGGGTCAACACCGACGGCCTGGCCGTCAACCTGGGCGCGACCCTGGAGAAGTCGGACGGCTTCAGCCTGCGCCTGGAATACAACGGCGAATACCGCCGCGACTACCAGAGCCACGGTGGCGTCTTGCGCGCCAGCTGGAACTTCTGAGCCCGGTCATCGTGATCGGAACCAAGCCCCGCCGGAGCGATCCGGCGGGGCTTTTTCTAGAGCAGATCGCCCAAAGGCGGAATCGCCTTTGGGCGTGAAGCTGCTCGTGGGACAGACTCAGCGAGAGCTGGCTGCGTCTGGTTTTACGCAGCCAGCTCTAGGTGGGCCAGGCATGGTGCGGGGTGCGTAAGCACCGAGAGCCAGGTTGGTAGCCGGCTCGTGACTTGGAGGTGGTGTGGGAGGTGGTGCGGGAGGGGAAGGGGCGAGCCTCCCTCCTACCCGATCCGCTTGCAGGTGGCCGGGCAGGGGGCCAGTCTGGCTCCCTGCTGGTCTTCGGCTGAAGGCGGTGTTGTAGTTCGATGCCGGCGACCGACAGCGGGTCATCGCCATAAGAATGATCAGCGACCGCTCAGGGAAGCGGCTCCCAAGGCTTATTCGACAAGAAGCAGTCCAGCAACTGGATCTGGCTGGGCGACAGGCTGCGCGTGATGGGCATGCACAGGGTCGTGTTGCGATAGGCCGGTGACAGGCGGGCCAGGAACTGCTCCGCCGTGGCGACCACCGTCCCCATGTCGTTGAGCGGCAAGCGCAGCGACATGGCCGGGAAGACGATGTAGTGGAAGCGCAGGGCGATGTCGTAGGCCTGCTGCCATGTGATCGTGGCCCCCTTGGAAATACCAAAATCCGACTTGGGATATTTGCGGAAATTGACGAAATAGGAACTGGTGCCGTTCTTGATGGTCAGGCATTCAAAGCCGAAATTCGCGCTGCCATAGTCGCCGACGGTGAAGCTGAGAAGGCTTTGCCCCTTCTGCACCACCACATTGGGCGGGAATGTCAGATAATACGGATCGGCGATGGTTCCGGGGGTTGAACTGATGATGGCGAACGTCATATCGACCGGCAGCGGCCCACCCAGATAGGCCACCGTGAAAGAGCACACAACCTCACGGTTGACCGTATCATCCAGATAGATATTGCGGGGGTCGCCGTAAATGCGCAACGGCTGTTCGGTGATCTTGACGCTGTTGCCGCCGTTGCTGCCCGAGAGGACCAAAGGCATCGACTGCGCCAGTTGAACCTGCTGCGGGCTCAGCGGCACATCGACGATGCCGCCGAACTTGTAATAGTCGGCTGGCCGCGCATCGAACGTGACACCGAGGGGAGTGTCATGGCTTCCCGCCCCCACGGCGATGGGGCCATAGTCGACATTGGGCGTGAGGGGGCTGGTGATGTCCGTGCGGTCGGCCCGGAAGGACGGCTTGGGGAACAGGTTCAGCGTGTCGATGCTCAGGCGCGCCGCCGCCGCATCCACCAAGGCGTAGCCCTCGGCGAACGTACCGGGGACCAGTGCCGGCAGCGCGGGGTTGGACAGCAGGCGGCCCGGCGGGCAGGTGTCCGGCTCGCCCTCATAATGGGGGCCCAGCGTGCCTACGACGCGCCCGGAACTGGGATTGGATGGATTGGTATTGGCGTTATATGCCGCCACCAGTTCATCCGTGGTCAGCGGTGGCGCCATCTCGAACATGGAAAAGCGCAATACGATGCCCGTGGCCTTCGCATCGTTCATGAGGGCCGCGATGATGGGGCTGCTGGCATCGTACTGAGTCACCGCCGACTTCGGGAAAGTCACCTGGAAGGTCCCGTTGAAGCCGGAGGAGCGGGGGGCGTCCGTCTCGAAGGTCAGAACGCGCCTGCTCAGGCTCTGGCTGGAACAGACCGTGTCATGGCGGATCAGCAGCTTGGGTGACGTGCTGTCACCGATCTGCAAGCCGCCCACGTAAATCTGGGTGGCCTGCGAACTGGTGGGGTCGAGATCGACCATGACGGGTCCGAAGAACGGCCCTTGACCGGTCACGGGGTCAATGGAGCCCAGCAGGTATACCGGCAGCCCGACCAGATCGCCGCTGTCGACCACGCCCCCCGCGGGACCCTGGCTGCTGACGGTAGCGCTGACGAAATTGACCTGGTGATCACCGTAGTAATTCCAGCCGCCATTGGTGTAATAGGGCACGCCGTTATTGGTGGTGGGGGTGCGCATCAGGTCGATCGCCTGCTCGTCGGTGTACCCCGGCCGGACCATGGAATTGGCCAGGTCCAACAGTTTGACGTCGCCCACCTGGTCGCTGTTATTGGCGGTGCACACGTTGGCGCGGATGCCGCCCCAGAAGTTGATCCGGGGGCCGTTCAAAATACCCATGTTGGTGCTCCCTTTACCCGCGTTGGTGCCGCCTCAGTGTCCGCTCTTGGGGGCCTGGGCATGGATGAACAGGAAGGAGAAGTCGGACTTGTAGCGACTGGGGCCGGATACGGCCGTGGAGTGGCACGCCATGCAGCTGCTGGTTGGCTGCAGGTAGCTTTCCATGGTCACGTTGGCCAACAGGTTGGGGGTCGGCGTGCCCAGCGGGTTACCGGGATCGCCAGGATCAGCGGGATGCTGGGTGCCAACCAGCTCATAATATTTCACGAACGTGGAGCCATACTGCGCCTGGATCTGCTGGTTGACGGCCGCCACGGCCGACGGGATGGCGGTCACGCGGGTCAGGGGGTCCGGCGTCTGAAAGGTCTTGCCCGGCTTGGGCGTGCAGGGCAGCACGCCGACCTGGCAGGGCGACTGGTTCACGTCACTGGGCTTCGCGTTGGGGTCGGAATAGGATGCCTTGCCGTTCGGGGCCGGCGTCACATTGTCCACCTGCTCAAAGGTGGACCAGATCCACTGCGGATACCCCTTGGCCTTGACGATGATGTGCAAGCCCACCAAGCCCAAGGTCGCCGCCTTGGTGCCATTGGGCTTGCCGTTGGCGTCGAAGGTCTCCACCGTCGTCGCCAGGGTCAGGTAGCGGGACATGTCGTCCTGGGCGGTCAGGATGCGCCAGCTGGCCTTTATCTCGGTCGCCCCCTCGGGAAAGGCGATATTGCGGGCCGCGTTCACGGTGTTGGCGTTATAGAAGCCGTTGGCGACGATGTAGTCGTAAGACACGCGGTTGGCCGCAATCTCGTAGTAGGTGGGGTTGCCCGCCTGATCGATCAGCCAGCCGCCCACCGGCTGCAGGACGGTGCCCATCGCGCTTTTCATAACGGCGGTGGAGGCCTTCGCCGTCTGCTTGAACAGCGTCGGCGTCAGGGAGGAGTTCCACGGCCCGGGGTTCTGGGCGTTGGGCAGGAAGATTTCGTCCACCGTCTTGTAGGTCTGCCAGACGGTGCCCGACGTGCTGCCTCCCAGGGGTTTGGTGCAGTCCGGCACGCCACGGTCGCCCACCTGCGGCGTCCAGTTCAGGGCGATGAACATCTGCCAGGCGTAGGTGGCGAATGTCCCGGCGTCGCCGCTGGGCGGCGGCGGCGTGGCGGGGAATTGGCAGGCGTTGCCGCCCGCCTGTTGCGCCTGGGCCGGAAGGGCGCCCAGACCCAATGCCAAGACCGCGGCTGCCGCGATTGCTGTCCGTTTCATGAAAGCCCCCTGTATACAGGATGTTGCGCCGCGATCGCCGGCGGGGTGGTCAGGACTGGGCCGCCACGGTCTCCGCCGTCACTATGGGCGCGGCCGCGAAATCGGCGGTTGCGCCGGCAGGCGCGAACTGGAAGGCTGGGGCCGCGTAGAGTGTGTCGCCGGTTGGCGCCGAACCATCCGCCGGTTGGTTGACCACCTTTTCCAGCACCACCAGGCGCAACTCGAACATCAAGCCCAGGGAGGCGCGCAGCTTGTTCGGCTCGCCATTGAAGGTGGTGTGCAGGGCGTTCAGCAGGCTTGTGTAGGTGTAATTGGCCTGGGCCACCCCGCTGTAGGCCAGCGTGTCCGGCGCGTAGTCGGACAGGTGGCTGTTTTCCACGAACTGGATAACGCCCTCAGGCTCGAAGGGCACTGGCGCGCCGGTGAAGGAATAACCCTGGGGCGCCATCGGATCCCGCACCAGGCGATGGCCGGCCACGATCTCCTCGAAGCGGTAGTAGTGGGCCGGCTGACCGTCGCCGTCGAAGGGATTGTGGGATGTTCCCTCGCCTTGGCGCTTGATCACTTCCAGCGCCCGCACCGCGGACGCCACGTCGGTCACGGGGAAAAGCTGATCAGGCGGGAACCAGGCGTTGTCCACCACCTGGCGCGCCGGATCGCCGGTGAAGATGCCTTGGCCCAGGGCCACGATGCGGGCGATGATGGCGTCGTAGAATTCGCCGATGGTGGCGTATCCGCGTTCGCCCGGCGCCTTCAGCAGGCGGGGGAAATGCTGCGGCGTTTCTGGCAACTCGATGCGCATGAAGACGTTCTGGACCAGATCCAGGCTCAGCGGCGCCAGCCCCACGATCAGGCCGTCATCCACGTTCATGGGCAGGGGCCCGGGATATGTGGGGATGAACTTGGGATGGTTGATCACCGGCCTGCCGCCGATGGCGTTCAGCACGTTGGCGGCGATGGTCATGTGCAGCATCTCCTCCACCACGATGGAGTGGATGATCTGCGCAGCCGCGACGTTGTGGCCCTTCTTGATGGAGTAGAGGGCCGAAAGGTAGGGCGGGATGGTGGAGTGCTCCAGCTCCACCGCCGACTGCAGGAAAGGCCAGAGGTCGGCGGCGCAGGCCGCCCCCTTCAGACGCTGGAGGATGTCGGGGCGGAGGCTGAGGTGGCGGGCGGCGTTGGTCGACATGGGCGGGCATCTCCGATCGGGGGGCGGGCGCGCCAAAGAGCGTGTTCTTGGCGCGCACCAGCGGGGTCTGGCCAGCGGGGAACAGGTGTCGGCGCCGGTCAGGCGCCGGCCTTCGAGCCCGCCTTGGATTTGGCATAGGCGCGGGCGAAGGTGGTCTTGCCACCGGCGGGCGCCACGCCCTCGACCGGGGCGGCTGCCGTTTTCAGGTCCGTCGCCGGAGCCGGGGCCGGGGTCGTCGGTGTCGTCGCGTGGGCCAGCGCGGCCTGGAAGTCCGCATCCTGGTCCAGGACGCCCAGCCACTTGACGATGGTTTGCCGCTTGCCCTCCGACAGGTCACGGGTGACCGGCATGTAGTTGGGGTCGGTGATATCCAGCGAGAACGCCAGCGACAGGATTTCCCGGTTGTGGAAAACCGACAGCGGGTTGTTCAGGTTGACCAGCCGCCGGCTCATGATGGGGTAAAGGTTGGCGTACTGCTGGAAGATGGGCTCGATGTTGGCGGCCCAGGTCGGGGTTTGCGGCACCGGATAGGCGTCGCGTAGATGGACGGCGATGACCTCGAAGGGGCCGAAATTCTGCCGGCTCTCACCAGCGATCTGATAGGTGATGTTGTAGAGCTGACCATCGATGTAGCCGCGCGGATTGTTCGGCGGCGACCCCTGGACGGTGATGGTCACCGTGCCGTCGGCGCCGGTCGCCACCGTGGTGGGAAAATTGAGGGCCGACATGGGAATGCCCGCCGCTGGGATGGGGGCGGCGGGCTGATCGATGCCGTAGCCACCGCCCAGGCCGTCCATCTCGCCGGTCTGGGCTAGCACCAGGCTGGTGAAGGGCGTGGGCTGGCCATAGCTGGCGGCGTAGAGGGTGGTGGTGACGCCGACCGGCCCATCCTCGCTGCTGTCGATGCGCAGCACGAAGGGTTCGGCGCCTACGAATTGGCCGCCGGCGGTTTCGCGGATGGCGACCAGGGGCACGGGCGCGTTCTGGGGCTGGGTGGCCAAGGCGAGGGGGGTATAGACGCCGGGTGACTGGTTGTTCAGCTGGGTCTTGTTCAGCGTGAACTCCGCGATGCCGCCCGCCCTCAGCAGCCAGTCGGGGTCCTGGTAGGGGACGGTGCCGATGGACTGGAAGTTGCCGACGCCGGCGGGCCCGCCTTCCGCCGTGTTGGGCCCCAGCAGCGACCCCACGGTCATGGTGCCGAGATCCAGCGGCTGATAGTTCTTGTCGATGGGCAGGGCGTTGCCCAGGTCGAGCAGCAGCCGGTGGTCGTTGCCCAGCGTGCCGGTGAAGAAGTTGATGTTGTTCCACGAGGTGGAACCGCTCTGCGGCGCGAAGCGGCGTCCCACCACGAAGGATTCTGGCTCCCCCACGAAATAGGGGCCGATGACGCCGGAAACGGTGCCGAAAGTGAAGCCGGGCTGGGTATGGTCATCACGGTAGGCGTAGGTGACCAGTCGGATCGATAGCTGATCCCCCTCGGTCTTGTCGCGCAGCTCCTTAAGGAAGGCGCTGTCGGGCAGATCGTCCGCCCATTCCACCCCCGTCAGCACCGACTGGAACAGAGCCGAGGCCGCGGCATCCCCCCCTAGGCCGGAAACCCGCGTGAACCATAGGTCGCGGAAGGGGTTGGGGGCGTATTTGCCGCCGACCAGCGTCGTGGCTCCTGTGGCGTCGACCTTGGCCAGGCGCACCACCAGGCCCCACAACTGCGAGGCGAGCTGCCATTGCGGGTCGATGTCGACGATCTTGCCACTAGTGCGGGTGTTGGAATCCAATACCGCCATGCCCACAATGGGGTCGACGCTGGGGTCGTCCGTGCTGCGCCCATCGGCGTAATGCACGCCGCGCACCACGCAGTCGATCAGCCGGAACGCCCCCGATCCCGAGGGATTCCACCAGCCATCCGCCTTGTCGCCGTGCCCGTATTCCTGATACTCGGGCAAGAAGCTGGCGCTGTCGTAGTGGCGGACGTCGTTGTTGACCGTCGACGGATCCGCCTGGAATCGGCCGGAAAACACCAATCGGGTCGCGTTCAAATAACTCATGGCGTTGGCCCCTGTCGTGAAGGTGCGCCAATGCGGATGAACCGCTACGGCAAGAAGATTGCGGCACGGAAGACGACCGGCGGCGGAGCCATCGGCGACCACCATCCCGGCGCTTCGGAAAATTCAATTAAAGCGTATGGGGTCGCGCTATGCGTCACATACGACTAGATCTGTGCGGAAACGGCATACGCCATTGATTGATTGTCTGTGTGGCTATACCATTTTATCGAGCACTATAAAAGGTATTTGCACGCATGAACCTTCAATCCAAAGGTGTGGCTGTGCCTGCGCACATCAGCGGCACCGGTGACATCGTTCGTCAGCGCTTTGCCGTGACCTACGATTACGCCGTCGCCTTCACCCGGGACTGCTTCCATCCGCGGAACGGGACCCTGGCCGCCGTGATGGCCGCCGGGGCGGGCTCGCGGGCGCGCTGTCTGGTCTTCCTGGACATGGGGGTGATGGAGGGACACCCCGGCCTGTCTGACGCCATCAGCGCCTATTTCCATACCCGCGCCGATGTGCCGGCCCTGACGCGGGCGCCCATCCCACTGCCGGGGGGAGGGGGTGAAGAATGAGGCGCACTATATCGGCCGCATGCACGACGCGATTTTCGACGCTGGCATCGATCGCCACTCCTATGTGTTGGCCGTGGGGGGCGGCGCCTTTCTGGACGCGGTCGGCCTGGCGGCGTCGACAGCCCATCGCGGTGTGCGTCTGATCCGGATACCCACCACCGTCCTGGCCCAAAACGACAGCGGCGTGGGCGTGAAGACAGCCATCAACCGCAATGGCGCCAAAAACCAGATCGGTACGTTCGCCCCACCCTGGGCGGTGGTGAACGACTCCGCGTTCCTCGACACCCTGCCGGCCCGCGACCGTGTTGCCGGCATGGCGGAGGCGGTGAAGGTCGCGCTGATCCGCGACGGCTCCTTCTTCCAGTGGTTGGAACGCAACGCCGACGCCCTGGCCCTGTTCGAACCGGCGGCCATGGACTGGATGATCCGGCGCTGTGCCGAGCTGCACATGGCCCAGATCGCCGGGGGCGGCGACCCGTTCGAGCAAGGCAGCGCCCGGCCCCTGGATTACGGACACTGGATCGCCCACAAGCTGGAAAGCCTGACCCGCCACCATCTGCGCCATGGCGAGGCGGTGGCCATCGGCCTGGCGCTGGACACCCGCTACTCCGTCCTGGCGGGCATGCTGCCCCCAGGAGCGGAGACCCGCGTCGCCGTTTTGCTGGAGCATCTGGGCTTTCGCCTGTGGCACCCCATCCTGGCGCGGCCGGCGGCGGAGGTACGGGCCCTTGCCCTGGCGGCGTTGGAGGAGTTCCGCGAACATCTGGGCGGGAAACTGACCATCACCTTGCTGGCCGGGATCGGCCACGGGGTGGAGGTGCACGAGATGGACACGGCGCTGATCACGCAGGCGCTGGACTGGCTGGCCGAACGGGAGACCCCTTGATGCGCCTGCCCGGAGGACAAGGCTGGCTGGGCTACTGCCTGAACGTCCACCCCACACAAACCATGGCCGACGTCAAAGCGGCGCTGCTGGGCCCGGTGCGCGAGATCAAGCGGCGGCTGTGTCCTGACGCGCCCTTCGCCGTGGGGCTGCGCCTGTCGGCGGAGGCGGCCGCCGATCCGGATGCGGCGGCGGCCGAACTGGCCGACCTGTTCGCTGCCGAGGGGTACGTCGCCTACACCATGAACGGTTTCCCCTACGGTCCCTTCCACGGCGTCAGCGTCAAGACCGACGTATATCAACCGGATTGGACCACGCCGGAGCGGCGGCACTACACGGCCAATCTGGCCCGCATCATGGCGGCCTTGATACCGGCCGGCGGCACCGCCACCATCAGCACCGTGCCCGGCGGCTTCGCCGGCAGCACCCGCGACCGGCAGGACCGCGTGGCCGATGGCCTGCTGCGCAGCGTCGCCGACCTCGTGGCCCTGTGGCGCCAGACCGGCCGCACGGTGGCGCTGGCCCTGGAGCCGGAGCCCTGGTGCCTGCTGGAAACCACGCAGGATGCCGTGAGATTCTTCAAGGACTGGTTGTTCACCCCGACGGCGGTGCTGCAATTGGCGGCGCTGGCGGGCCTCACGCCCGACGAAGCCGCCGCCGCCCTGCCCAGGCACCTGGGACTGTGCCTGGACGTGTGCCATATGGCGGTGGCGTTCGAGACACCGGAGGAAACCTTCGCGTCCCTGGCCCAGGCCGGCATTCCCATCCACAAGGTGCAATTGAGCGCCGCACTGCGGATTGACCGCATGGATGCGGAAGCGCGGCATCAGGTGGCCGCCTTCAGGGACGCCGTCTACCTGCACCAGGTGGTGACCCGGGCGCCGGACGGGGCCACCCGCCGTTTCCTGGACCTGCCTGAGGCGCTGGCCGCCGCTGGGGATGGCGAGGAATGGCGCATCCATTTCCATGTGCCCGTCTTCACGGAGCCGCGCCCGCCGCTGGGCTCCACCCGGCCGGTACTGGAGCGGGTGCTGGCGCTGCACCGGGCGCGACCGATCTCCGCTCATCTGGAGATAGAGACCTATACCTGGGACGTGCTGCCCGCCGGCACCGGCCTCATGGAGGATTTCGGCGGGGTTGCGGACGTCACCGGGGGCATTGAGAGGGAATTGGAATGGGTCCTGCGCCAGCTGTCCTGATCCGGCCGCGCGCCGTGTTGATCCTGGGCCGGGTCTCCAACCTGCCGACGGTGCTGTCCAACGCCCTGGCCGGCATCATCCTATCCGCGGGGGGCCCGGGAATTGGCGCCGCCGTCGCCGTCCTGCTGGCGCTGGTCCTGTTCTACACCGGCGGCATGTACCTGAACGACGCCATGGATGTGGAGATCGACGCGCGCGAACGGCCCGGCCGCCCCATTCCCAAGGGCGACGCCTCACGCGCGGCGGTGTTCACCGCCGGCTTCGCCCTGCTGGGCTTGGGCCTGGTCCTGGCGGCGGCGGCGGGCCCGCGCGCCGGTGTCGTGGCGGGCGCCCTGGTGGGCGCCATCCTGCTCTATGACTGGATACACAAGCGGACGGCGGCGGCCCCCCTGGTCATGGGGCTCTGCCGCCTGCTGTGCTATGGCACGGCGGCAGCCATGGCCGGTGGACGCCTGGACGCCCACGGTCTGTGGATCGGCGGCACGGGGCTGTTCTGCCTGGTCGTGGGCCTGACCTACGCCGCCCGGCAGGAGGCTTATGACCGCTTGGGCGCCGCCTGGCCGCTGGCCGTGCTGGCCATGCCGTTGATCATCGCCATCGGCGCCGCGCTGACGGGGCAGGGAGCCGTCCCGCTGGCCCTGGCCTTGAGCCTGGCGTTGGGGCTGGCCTGCGCCGCCGGCCTGCGCCGTTTTTTCCGCCGCGCGCCCGGCGATGTGCCCCGGGCGGTGGCGCTGCTGATCGCGGCCATCGCCCTGTATGACGCCGCGTTGATCGCCGCCGCCGGGGGCGACGTCGCGGCGGTGGCCGTGGCGGTCCTATGCTTCCCCCTAACCTTGATCCTGCAGCGTGTGATCCCAGGCACCTGACGGCGTGGCCGTCGGGCGGTCAGTCGAATACATGCGCCAGCACCAGCGCCTTGAAATCCGTGGCGGCCACGGCCCCCTCCGGCAGCAGATGGGGGGCCGAACTGATGACCAGCGGCCCCTGTGCCGGATCGTCGGTGAGGCGGCCATGGGACCCACGCACCAGCGCCTTGTCGCCGGCGGAGATGACATCCATGAGGCGGCGCTGGCCAAGCTTGCGCAAGGCCAGGCGCCAGGCCGAAGCCAGCTTCGGCCACCGCAGGGCAGGATCGAAGAACAACTCCATCGGATCGTAGCCCGGCTTGCGGTGAATATCGACGGTGCGGGCGTAATCGGGCGCGCGGGCGGGATCCGTCCAGTAATGGTAGGCGAACCAGCGATCAGCCCGGCTGATCGCCACCAGTTCGCCAGCGCGCGGATGATCCAGCCCCTGGGCGCGCTTTTCCGCCTGCCCCCACACCGCCTCGACCCCGTCGAGGCCGGAGACCAGATCCCTGACCCGGTCGATATCCTGGGGGGCGCGGACATAGATGTGCGCCACCTGGTGGTCGGCCAGGGCGAAAGCGGCGGACGCGCCGGCGTCGAAAACGTCACGGCCCAGTTCGGACCGGACGGCGATCAGCCCGGCCTCGCGCAGCGCGCGGTTGATGAAGATGGCCTCTGTGACGGGCGTGATGCCGTATTCCGACACGACGACCACCCGGGCGCCGGCGGCCTCGGCGTCGGCGATCAAATCACCGGCCAGGGCGTCGACATCGCGCAGGGCCTGGCGTACCGCCGGGTGGGAAGGGTCGGGCCCGAAGCGCTGCAGATCATAATCCAGGTGGGGCAAATAGGTCAGGGTCAGCGTCGGCTGGTGCGCCGTCATGACATGGCGGGTGGCCTCCGCGATCCAGCGGCTGGCGGTGATGTCGGCCATCGGCCCCCAAAAACGGAACAGGGGGAAGGTGCCCAGCCGTTCGGTCAGGGTGTCGCGCAATTCCGGTGGATGGCTGTAGCAGTCCGGTATCTTGCGGCCATCCGCCGGATACAGGGGCCGGGGTGTCACGCTCCAATCCGCCGACGCATACATGTTGTACCACCAGAACAGCTTGGCGCAGGTGAAGCCCGGATCGCGCGCCTTGCCGGCCTCCCACAGCTTTTCCCCCTGGACCAGACGGTTGGACTGACGCCACAGCATCACCTCCGCCTGGTCGCGGAAATACCAGCCGTTGGCCACGGCGCCATGCCCGGAAGGCGGCAGGCCGGTCACCAGCGTGGACTGGACCGTGCAGGTCACCGCCGGCGTCACCGTCGCCAGGGGCCGCAGCCCGCCACGCGACGCCAGAGCCGCGAGATGGGGGTGTCGGCCCCCACCAGATCGGGGGTGAGCCCCACCACAAGAAGAACAACGGTACGATGCATATTTTTGGGATACCCCGCCGCGTCGGATCGTTTTTCGCGTGCTATCATCCTGCAACATGTATCATTATGATATGCATAAGGAACAGATTAAAACCTTAAGTACGTGGTTGTGCGCATGAACGACGCTGCTCAGGAGTTGTTGCGGGACTGGACCGCCCGGCAGGCGCCGGCGGCGGGGCGGGAATGGCTGGACGCGCGGCTGGGCCAGATCGGCGCCATGCCCCCGGGCGATCCGGCCGCCGAAAGGGCCTTGGCCATCGCCTTTGGCCAGGTCCCGCGCCAACTGGGGCGCGGTCCCCTGGCCCTGACGGCCGACGACATCGCTGCGGCGGAAGCGGTGCGGCCCGGCTGGCGGCCCCAGTCATGGAGCCTGGAAGGGGCGGCCCGCATCCTGCTGCTGCTGCGCTGCCCGTCCGCCACGCCTGATACCTTCCACGCGCGCTTTCAACGGCTGCGGCGGGCGGCGGACCCGGCGGAACAGGTCGCCCTTTTCCAGGGGCTTCCGCTCTATCCCGATGCCCACGCGCTGGTGGATGAGGTGGGGGAGGGCCTGCGCACCAACATCCGCCCCGTCTTCGAGGCCATCGCCCATCACAGCCCCTATCCGCGCGAGCATATGGATGAGCATCGCTGGAACCACATGGTGCTGAAGGCGCTGTTCGTCGACAGCACGCTGGCCCCCATCCAGGGGCTGGACGCGCGGGCGAACCCTGATCTGGCCCGCATACTGCGCGATTACGCCCGGGAACGGCGGGCGGCGGGCCGACGCATATCGGTGGAGTTGTGGCGGTGTCTCGGCCCCTTCGCCGCCGAGATCGGGGCGGTTGACGACTTGGCCTTGGCGGCGCGTAGCGACGATCCGGAGGAGCGCGCCGCGGCCGGCGCGTGGATGGAAAGGGAACACTTCTGATGCAGTATATCGATCCGCATGCCCACATGATTTCGCGGACCACCGATGATTACCAGGCGATGGCGGCCGCCGGTGTGGTCGCGGTCATCGAACCCGCCTTCTGGCTGGGCCAGCCCCGCACCCATGTCGCCAGCTATGCCGACTATTTGTCCGCCATCCTGGGTTTCGAGCGGTTCCGCGCCAGCCAGTTCGGCGTCCACCATTACTGCACCATCGGCCTCAATTCCAAGGAGGCGAACGATGAGGCGTTGGCTGAGGCGGTGATGGAAATCCTGCCCCTGTTCGCGCAAAAGGACGGTGTCGTCGCCATTGGCGAGATCGGCTATGACGAACAGACGGCGCTGGAGGACCGTTATTTCCGCCTGCAACTGGATCTGGCGCGGGAGTTATCGCTGCCGGTCATGATCCACACCCCACACCGCGACAAGAAGCAGGGCACGCTGCGCTCCATGGCCGTTTGCCTGGAACACGGCCTGTCGCCGGCCCAGGTGGTGGTGGATCACAACAATGAAGAGACGGTGCGCGACGTCCTGGACCAGGGCTTCTGGGCCGCTTTCTCCATCTATCCCAGCACCAAGATGGGCGACGCCCGCATGGTGGAGATACTGAAGCGCTACGGTGCCGACCGGATCATTGTCAACTCAGCCTGCGACTGGGGCATTTCCGATCCCCTGGCGGTGCCCAAAACCGCGCGCCTGGCGCTGGAGCAGGGGGTTCCGGCCGAACAGGTGAGTCTGGCCTGCTATGCCAACGCCCTGACGGCCTTCGCCCCGAGTGGTCAAATTTCCGAAACCGACTGGGCAGGGCCGGCCGTCATTGATCAGCGGACCTCCTTCGCCGGCAACTCCATCCTGAGAGGGGGCCGTGATGCCGTGGTCACGGGACCTGACTCTGCCTTTTAAGCGATGGCCGGCGCCGCTCAGGAAGGGCCGAACCGGGCTGCGCTGATAGATCACCTGACGGTACCCGCCACACCGGCCGCCGCGAGTGCCGGTGTGGCCCTGCCGCCTCCGATGGGTTTTGAGGGAGTTGCCGGCAACATGTCGGCATCCCAATCTCGGCATTACCGTCCATCCCGCGTGCCCTCACCGTTTCATTTGCAAAACGCTTATGATGGGGGAACCACCCAAGCGTCCCGGGCGGAAAGGCAGATGGACGGAAAAATCTTTTGTAAACAATGAGATGCAGATTTCCGTGGGGTGACTTTATAAATGCCCCATAAAGATATTACGTTTCAATGATCCAAAAAAATAAATAATGCTGGGGAAATTTAAGATGCCTTGCAAAATAATAAATAATTAAATTCCGGCAAAATCACTAAAGTGTTCTTATAAACATAACGGGCCTATGCCATAGAAATTTTATCGTCCTTTGCGGTTATCTTCCCTCGCCGTCGCATTTGCGCGGCAGTTGCTGTCCTTTCACCTTCGTGCCGGGTGCTGTCATTCAGTATTCGGCATGGTGGAAGTGCTTAGCGGTCAGGCTCGCTCCTGATCGGGCAAGGCGGCAATTGACGAAGGGGGTAACTCAGCTATGGATTGGTGTGAAATGTTCAAAGGTGGTCCTGTCCGCCGCGCCCGGGGCGGGTCAGCGCGGACTCTGCTTCTTGCCACGGCCGTGCCCGCGTCGCTGCTGATGTCGTCGGCGGTCCTGGCCGATGAAGTCGCGGACCCGTCCACGCCCGGCGCTCCCGCGTCGGCGGGGGCGTCGTGCGATCCTTACACGACCTATTCATGCCTGGACGGATATTTAGGTACCGGTTTCTTTGAGCGGCTCGCTAATTACTACGCGCTGGAATGGGGACAGGCGGCCGCCCCGTCCGATCCCAATGCGCCAGCCAGCCGCCGTGATGACTGGCCCGCCACGCCGCAGTCCAATCCGCCCATGCCCTTCACCGAATGGCCTTATGGTGGCGCGACCGCGCTGGGCGTCACCCGCCCCAACTCGGTCGACTCCCCCCTTATGGTCGCCTTGGGCAACACCGCGCCCGGCGAATGGCTGCAGGATCACAATTTCCAGCTCTACGGCTGGGTCAACGCCGGCTTCAACGTCAGCAGCAACACCGTTCGTCCCGGTGGCAACGCGCCCATCGCCTATGCCTACACGCCCAACACCGTGCAGTTGGACCAGGTCGTCCTGTACCTCGACCGCTTCCCTGACACGGTGCAGACCGATCATATCGACTGGGGTATGCGCCTGTCGGCCATCTATGGCGAGAATTACCGCTACACGACGTCATACGGCATCGCCAGCTATCAGCTTCTGAAGAAAAACAACGTCAATGGCTATGATTTCCCCATGCTTTATGGGGAGCTGTACATTCCGCAAGTGGCGCAGGGACTGATGCTGCGCGCCGGGCGTTATATTTCGCTGCCCGATATCGAGGCGCAGCTCGCCCCGAACAACTACATGTATACGCATTCGATGACGTATACGTTTGATAACTACACGAATGAGGGCGTGCAGGCCACGCTGGCCGCGACGAAGAACCTGTTCCTGCAGTTGGGTGTCAGTATCGGCACCGAGGCGCCGTTCTGGCATTGGGGGGAAAGGGTCAAGAACCCGGCGCCCAATCCGCTCTACCCCGGCAACACTTTCCTGAAGGATCCGGGGGCCAAGCCGTCGCTGACGGGCTGCGTCCGCTATACCACGGACAGTGGTAATGACAACGTCTATGCCTGCGCCAACGGGATCAATAATGGCGTCTGGGGGTACAATAACCTCCAATGGTACGGCGTGACTTACTATCATAAGTTCAATGATAAGTGGCATCTGTCCTGGGAAATCTATGACCTGCACCAGAATGGCGTGCCCAATCTGAACAACCCCACGGCCATGGCCGCTTATAACGCCGGGGGCACACCCTTCTCGCCGCAATACATGCCTTACAACGCGCCTGGTTTGGCCAATTGCTCCAACCCCAACGCGCTGACCTGCCGTGCCACCGCCATCGGCACGGTGGCCTACCTGAATTACCAGATTACCCCGCGGGACAACATTTCGTTCCGGCCGGAGTTCTTTGATGACCAACAGGGGCAGCGCACTGGTACGAAGGCCCAATACTTCAACCTGGGTATTGGCTGGCAGCATTGGTGGTCTCCCCAGGTCGAAATTCGGCCCGAAATTGACTGGGATCGGTCGCTGGGCGTGAATGCCTTCAACGGCAACGCCAACGCCGGCATTGCTCCGGACCGCAAATACACGGTCATGGGGGCCATGGACGTGATCCTGCACTTCTAGAAATGGGAGGGGCGGGGGCGATCAAGATGTCGGCGCGAAAGAAACCGCGACGGATCGGCCCCCGCCATTTCCTGGCCGTGGTTGACCATGACACCCGACGATTCTCACTGGAAGGTCCCATGCGGGATAACACGGTGTGGATGGAGGAGTGCCTGCGGGCAAGCCGCGCCGGAAGAAGAATTTCAATATCCCGGGTGGAGAAGAGGCAGGACAAGGCCTTCGCCTTGTCGATCCAGGCCCGGGGATATGAGCAATGGCCGGCGCGAACCATCCTCGCTCCGTGCGCCGCCGACAAAAATGGAGACTGACATGAAAAAGGTGCTGCCCCTTGCTGGCGTAGCCATGGTGATCCTGTGCGCCGCTGGGACCCTGGCGTCGCCGGCCCAGCCCGACGCGGCTTGCGCCGCCCCCCTGGCCGCCGTGACACGGCAATGGGATGACGTGGGCTTCCAGGTACCCGCCAAGCCAGCCCAAATCTATGTCGTGGGTAAAGCGGGCCGCCAAGTTTCGGAAATCGATTACGCTTTTCTCAAGAACCAGTTGGTGCTTGCGTCCCACGAATGCGACGCAGGGGACACCAGCGATGCGCTGCGCCATATCGCGGCGATGCGGCACCGTCTGGCCCAGCTGGGTCTGTCCCCGGAGCAGTGACACGACACCTGGAATGATGCCGCGCCCGGTTTGGCCGTCGGTATCACCCAGTCGCTTTTCCGGGGCGGCGCCCCGGACATAAGTCCCGGCGCCCTTCAGGTGTCGGCCGTCAGCCGATAGCCGATACCCATCTCAGTGCGGATGAGCCGGCCGCGGCCCGGCTCATCCCCCAGCTTCAAGCGCAACTGTCGCACATAGACGCGCAGATACTGCGGGTCCACGGGCGCCTCCGCCTCGTCACGGATTTTCCGCAGGATGAAGTCGTGGGTCAGGATCTTGCCCCGGTGTTCCGTCAGCACCCTCAGGATCCTGAATTCCGTTGGTGACAGGCGGACCTCCGCCCCGTCGCGATAGACGCGCTGAGCCACCAGGTCGATCTCCAGCGGTCCCACCCGCAGGCGGGCCTCGGTTCCCTTCATCTGATAGCTGTGCTTCAGGGCGACACGCAGGCGCGCCGCCAGTTCACCCACGCTGAACGGCTTGGTCACATAGTCGTCGGCGCCCAGGTCCAGGGCCTTGATCTTGTCGGCCTCATGGTCGCGGACGGACAGCACCAGCACCGGCACGGGGGAGCTGCGGCGGATTTCCGCCAACACGTCAAAGCCGCTCATGTCCGGTAGGCCGAGGTCCAGGATGACTGCATCGAAGCCGCCCTTGCCCAACCTGTCCAGCGCGGCCCTGCCCAGGCGGGCCTCTGTGACCTTGAAGTTGTGGCCACTGAGGCCCAGTCGCAGCAGGCGCTGGATCTGGGGTTCATCATCAATGGCGAGGATGCTGGGGTTCAGGGACATCGTCAGGCTGGGAGTTTCCTGGGGCCGAGGGGAGGGGCTTCGCCCGTCCCCCGGCGCCGGGGGACGGGCCCAGGATCTTGTTGACAAGCGGGGCGGCGCGATCGCGTTCATGGGTGATGGCGAAGCGCGCCCATCATTGCAACGACAGGCGATTGTTTAGGGCGCGGCAAATTGTCTGGGGCCCGTTCAAGGCGGACGGCCCGCATGTGGGAATGACATGAACGATACCCAAGTAAAAGTGGAAACACTCATGGCGCCTGGTAACGGTCCGATATTTGCTGCGGCCCCTCGGAAATTGCTGACGCGGTTGCCGATTTTGCTCGGGCCCTATGTCATCAGTTTCGCTATGGTGCTGATGGCCACCGGTGTCGCGTACTTGGCGGACCGGCTGGTGGCGCCCGCCAGCCTTGCCACTATCTACTTGAGCGCCGTGGTTTTCAGCGCCCTGCGCTATGGCTGGGGGCCGTCCCTGGCGACCAGCATCCTCAGCATCACCGCCTGGGATTTCCTGTTCATCCCGCCGGTCTATCATTTTGAGGTCGGCAGCCCGGAAGACCTGTTGGCCATGGCGCTGTTCTGTATCGTGGCCGTGGTGGTCAGCGAGTTGGTGTCCCAGATCAGAAGCAAGACAGCGACCATCAAGTTGCAGGCGGACACCACGGCCGCCCTGTTCGCCTTTTATCGCGAGATCACCAGCGTCGACACGGAGGAGGCGTTGAGCCGAACCATCGCGCGGCAAGTGGCGGGCCTGCTCGGCGGCCAGGCCGCGCTACAATGGTCGGGGGCGGACGGCCTCATCACTGGCGGCGAACCGGTGTCCGGCGCGGCGTCGGACACCGAATTGCGGGACTTGATGGTGCAGTGGCGGGCGGAGCAGGCGGCCGGCCTGCGGTTGCGGCCGTTGTGCAGGCCGGGGGCGTGCCTGGTTCCGCTGTGGGCGTCGGGAGCGCTGTTGGGGGTATTGGCGGTCTTCCGGCCGGCCACGTCGCCCTTTCTGCCGGCGGAGTTCGACCTGTTGCACGCCCTGGCCGATCAGGCCGCCCACGCGGCGGAGCGGATGCGGCTGACGGCGCAGGTGCAGCAGGTGCAGGCCCAGGCGGAAACGGAGCGTTTGCGCAACGCCCTGCTGACCTCTATTTCCCATGACCTGCGCACGCCCCTGTCCACCATCATGGGGGTGCATTCCGTGTTGCTGGACCCTGAGGCGGGCAACAGCCCCGCGGAACGGCAGGAACTGTTGGCCGGCGCCCAGGAAGAGGCGGATCGGCTCGACCGCTTCATCGGCAACCTGTTGGACATGACACGGCTGGAGGCCGGCGGGCTGCGCTGCAGGCGTGAGGCGGTGGATGTGGCGGATGTGGTGGACGCCGCCCTGGAACGGGTCGCCGCCGCGCGCACGGGGCGGCCGCTGACCATCGCCGTGGCCCCGGACCTGCCCATGGTCATGGCCGATTACTTGCTGATGGAGCAGATCCTGTTCAACCTCCTCGACAATGCCCTGAAGCATACCCCGCCGGGCACCGCCATGACCGTTTCGGCGACATCCCAGGGTGGGCAAGTGCAAATCAGCATCGAGGATGAGGGGCCGGGCATTCCCCCGGATGCCCTGGAGGCGATTTTCGACAAATTCAGCCGCTTGCGGGCGGGCGACGCCAAGCGGACGGGCACCGGCCTGGGGTTGGCCATCTGCCGGGGGTTCGCCCAAGCCATGGGCGGGGACATTTCCGCCGGTAACAGACCCGGCGGCGGTGCGGTGTTCCGCCTGTGGTTGCCGGGCGCCCCTTCTTGATAACCCGTGGACGCCCTGGGCATCGCCCGGGCCGGCCGGCTCATCCGATCGATACCCGATTCGTCCGGGCGTCCCACCGGCGTCGACAGCGCGCAGGGCGGTTGCTTGGCCTCTGCCGCCTTAGATTTCCGGCTGCCATAAGGGCTTCAACCGCAGGGGAATGAGCGAATGGCATAGGGGGCGGCACCCGGAATATCAAAAGTTATACATTATGCAATGTTCACGGCCCCGCATCGAAACTGCAACGGAGACAACGGACAAGCCCCTTCGAACAACAGCTGGCGCACGTCGAACGCAGCCAGCGCCGATGATGAAGGAGCGAGGGGATGATCGGCTTTGGTGGGGTGGGCGCGGGGCGCCGCCAGGCGCTTCATTGGACGGTGAGCGGTACGGTGCTGTTGGCCCTGTTGGCGCCAGTGGGGTTGGCGGCGATGGCGCGGGCTGCGGATGGGGCCGCCCCGGCGGATCAGCCCATGAGCGATGTGCTGGTCACAGGCGAACGCGTAGACGGAACCCAGCGGGCGCTGGACGAAAAGCGGGAAAGCACCGCCGTCACCAGCGTCATGTCGGCCGAGGAGATCGCCCAGCATCCCGGTGGCAACATCGTCGACATCATCACCCATCTGCCTGGCCTGTCGGCGTTCAGCGACATGGGACTGGGCCAGGCGGCCACGGGTGAACAGGAATACGTCTCCATCCGGGGCATCGACTCATCCTACAACGCCTACACGCTGAACGGCGTGCGGGTGCCGGCGGCGGATGCCAACAGCCGCGCCCTGTCGCTGAAAATGGTCGCACCCTATGGCATCCAGGCGGTGACGGTGAACAAGACCCCCACCGTCGACATGGATGGCGACAGCATCGGCGGCACCATCGACATCCGTACCCCGTCCGCCTTCGATTTCGCCGGTCCCATGACCAAGGTGACGATGCAGGGCGACTATTCTGACCTGGCCAGCAAGACTGGCGCCGACTTCATGGGCGGCGGCGGCCAGATCGAAACGGCGCAACGCTTCGCCAACAACATCGGCCTGTACGCCACCGGCTATTTCACCCGCAAGAACACGGCGGGCGAAACGGTGGAGGCCACGGGCTATGGGCCGACGCTGGCGTCGGAGGCGACACAGACCGATTTCACCAAGGTCCACGGCCTGTCGGCGGCCGGCGTGCGCTACGACTATTACGAGGATGAGATCACCCGCTACGGCGGCAATTTCACCCTGGATAAGCAGGACCAGGACCAGCGCTATTACATCCTGGGCTCTTATTCGAAATACCAGGTCAAGGGGACCGACACCCAGCACAGCATCAACGGCGGCCAAGTCTGCTATTACTGTAACGGCACGACCTTCAGCGAGCAGGGCATCCTGCCCGGCACCTATTTCCAGCTGCGCGACCAGAATGAGGAACTGCTGACCACCAAGGTCGGTGGGCGGAACGTCTGGGACCGGCTGGCGGCCGACTATGATTTCTCCTACGGCTACAGCCGGATCGAGCGGCCCAACTATGTCGAGGGCAGCGCCTACGGCCCCGTCGACACGACGGGGACCACCTCCTTCGACCTCAGCGATCCAGCCGCGACCAAGGTCACCTACGGTACGCCGGCGGACAAGGCTTATGCCCTGAGCCAGACCTCGGACCGGCTGTGGAAATTCCAGGGATCGGACAGCTCCCAGGAAAACACCATGTACAGCGGCAAGGTGAACCTGAACTACAGCGTGCAGCAAGGGATTCTGGACACTATCCGGGGCGGGCTGAGCCTCAGCCGGTCCGACCGTTACCAGTATCAGCACCAGTTCTTCGGCAACAACGGTGACAACTTCGTCATCCTGGACTCCAGCGGCGCCGTGCGCCCCTACTACAATCCGGCGGGTCCGACGGTGCAGGCGCTGGCGGGACGCAACCTGTCGTCCTTCCTGGACGGCACCTACGCCGGCCGGTTCCGCGTCCTGGACCGCTCCACCTATGAGAACGGCGCCCTGCCGTACAAATACACCAGCCAGTACGGCCTGGACCCCAGCACTGGCCAGGTGACCGGCAATCCGGGCGCCTACACCTACAACGACTACATCCGCAACACGGTCTACGGCACCGAGGACATCTACGCCGCCTATGTCGAGGCGAATTTCCAATACCGCGATCTGCGCGCGACGGTGGGGATGCGCTATGAGGATACCGATTTCGCCAGCCGGCAGTGGCAGGTGGATGGTGACGGTGGCGCCTGGAAAACCAGCTCCAACCATTATGGCGAGGTCCTGCCCAGCCTGATCCTGACCTACCGCCCGGATGAGGCCTTCGTTTACCGCGCCGCCGTACGCCAGTCCTTCTCCCGCCCGGCGTTCGGCCTGATCGCCAGCCCGGTGACCATTTCCCGCAACGACGTCACCGGCCAGATCAACGGGATCAGCCAGGGCAACCCCAACCTGAAGCCGTCGGAGGCGACCAACTACGACCTGTCGGCCGAATACTACGGGCCGGACCAAATGGTGGTGGAGGTCAACGCCTATTATAAGTCCATCCGCGACTTCATTTACGCCGCCAGTTCCTCCGGTGCGGCGCCCAGCGCCAATGTCGCCACCGCCAACAATGGCGGCATCGTCGTCAGCGAGTATGAGAACGGCGGCAACGCCGACCTGATGGGCCTGACCTTGGATGCCCGGCGCAAGCTGACGGAACTGCCGGGCGTGTGGGGCGGCTTCGGCCTCGGCGGCTCGGTGACGGTGCAGCACAGCTCCGCCGACAGCCGGCGGCCCGACCATTTCGGCCGCGACTCCTGGCTGCCGCGCGCGCCGGAGCTAATGTACAACGTCGACCTGTTCTACGAGAAGGATGGCCTGAAGGCCGACCTGTCCTTCCAGTACACCGGGCTGCAACTGGTGGGCCTGACCAGCAACAACCTGGACACCTACCTGCAGCCGGTGAAAAGCCTGGACTTCAGCGTCAGCTATCCCTTTGCCGGCGTAACGGTGACCTTGGCCGCCAAGAACCTGACGGACAATGTCCAGTTCTACAAAACCCTGGGCAAGACCACGCAGTACCTGGGCACCCAAGATGGCGGCGGTAACGGTTCCTATGTGGAAACCGGGCGCTTCATCACGCTGACCGCCGCCTATCAGTTCTGAGGGGGCTTTTTCCAAGGCAAATGGGCTGGCCGTCCGCTGTCAGCGGGCGGCCAGCCAGGCCCGCACGCCGCCGATGGTGCGGAAATCGTCCACCGCCCGCACATCGGCGTTGGGTAGGACGGCCGCCGCCATGTCGGCCAGGGCGCGGCCGGGGCCCAATTCCACCACGGTGGTCACGCCCCGTTCGCCCAGGGCGTCCAGCACATCCGCCCACACGATGGTTTCCGCCACCTGGGCAGCCAGCCCCGCTAGGGCTTGGCCGGGGGTGATGACCCGCCGGGCTCCGCTGGCCGTCATCAGGCCCAGGGCGGGACGTGCCGCCGGCGTCGCTTCCAGGGCAGCGGCGAACGGTGCCACCGCCCCGGCCAGGCGGGGGGTGTGAGAGGCGACGCGCACGGCCATGGGTGCCGCCCGCGCCGCCCCTTGGGCCAGGGCAGCGGCGCAGAACGCCTCCGTCGCCGGCCGTGTCCCGCCGACAACGAACAACTGGTCGGGGTTCACGATGGCGATGGCGCAATCGAAGCGCCGGGCCAAGTCTTCGACGACGGCGCGGGGCAGCCCGCGCACATAGGCCAGTTGGTCGTCCGGTCCGCCCGCGGCGTCCATGGCGCGCGCCCGCTGATCGACCAGGGCCAAGGTGTCGGCGGCACTCCATACTCCGGCGACGCCCCAGGCCGCCATTTCGCCGACGCTGTAGCCTGCCACGATGGTTTCCGCCGGCGCTCTCTCGGGGAACAGGGCCGCGGCGGTGGCCAGGGCGCGGGTCACGCACAGGATCTGCCCCTCCCGATTGGCATGCAGGGCGGCGTCGGGCGCCGTTCGGCAGAACTCAACGGGATGGACGCCCAGCACGACGGTGGCGGCCGTCAGGACCGCCCCGGCCGCCGGCACCTCCGCCAGCACATCGAAGGTGGTGCGATCCTGCCGGCCCTGGCCGGAGCAGAGCAGCGCCAGGGTCACGCTTCCACCATTTCCGTGAACAGCGCCATGGCCAGCAGGTCGGCGCATCCGCCGGGGCTGAGATTGCGGGCGACGAAATCCTGATGCACCGCCTTGGCCTGCCAACGCCAGCGCGGGTGACCCACACCGCCCTCGCGCAAGAAGCCGCGCGCGGCGTCCCGGGCGAACGCCAGCCCCTCCGCCCCACCGCGATACAGCAGGTTGCTGTCGTCCACAGCGGCGATCAGGGCCATGCAGGCGTGGACGCGCGCCGCCTCCTCATCCAGCGGCGCCAGCCGGCGCCCCTCGGCCAAGGCGGGGCGGGCGATGTCATAGACGCAGGGCATGCCGGCGGCGGCCTCTTCCCGGGCGCCACCGACGCGATACCGTCGCGCCACCACGCCGCCATGGCTGTCCGTTTCCTGCGGCGTGGCGGTGATCTCGGTGCCCCAGCGTTGGGCGATCAGCGCGCCCAGCGACCCCTGCCAGGGGCGGGCCGTGGCCAGGCCCGCCGCCGCCGACAGCAGGCCCAGCCCGAAGATGGCGCCGCGGTGGGTGTTCACTCCACCCGTGGCCTGGCGCATGGCCCGTTCCGCCGCCAGCCCGATCTGGCGCAGCCGGTCCATGCCGGCATCAGCGGCGCCAGCCTCCGCCAAGGCCACGAAAAAGGGCTCAAGCGTCCAAGCACTGAGGCGCAGCAGGTCGGCGTTCATGTCGCGGTGGGCGCCGGTGTCGATGTGGCTGACCAGGCCGGGCTTGGGCCAGGTTTCCACTTCCAGGACCAGCGCCCGCGTCGCCTGACACCCGATCCAGCGGGGATCCGTTCCCCGAATGTAGGGCGTCCGTGTCTGGGGAAGGGATGTCATGGAAACACGCCCTCTCGCGGGACCAGGGTGGTGGCGTCCGCCGTCTTGACCAGCAGGTCCGGCGCGTCCGACAGCCACTCGCGCCACTGCACGCCGGCACCGGCGGGGGACAGCAGTTCGGCGTCCAGGCGCATCGGCGCATCCACCGCGATCTCCGCCAGCGCGGTCGTCAGCCGGGCGGCCTCCGCCCGTGTCGGACAGGGGATCAGTAGGTCCAGGTCCGACGTGGCCGTCAGGTAGGGCAGCCCGGT
The DNA here is from genome assembly GCF_036348415.1 of Nitrospirillum karajorum. Lineage (NCBI taxonomy): Bacteria > Pseudomonadati > Pseudomonadota > Alphaproteobacteria > Rhodospirillales > Azospirillaceae > Nitrospirillum > Nitrospirillum karajorum. Next base: position 683,580 of record NZ_JAZBQB010000002.1, on the reverse strand, counting down.
CAAATGCTGCCACGCCAGGCTGCCGAAACAGCGCCAGGCGGGTTCCCAGGAAAGCAAGGCGTCGATGACCGCCTGCCAGGCGTCCGGCGCCGCCGCGCGGGCGTCCCGCAAAAGCGGCGGCGGTGCCACCCACCGGATCGCGTCCGGGGGGCAGGACAGGGCCAGGCGCTTGCGGCCCATGCCCGGCGGCAGTGGCAGACCCAGGGGAACGGCCCCGGCCGGGTCGCCGCACAGCCGTCGGCGGAAGATGGCCGGCCGGCCGAAGTCCGCCCAATCCAGCACCGCGTCCTCCAGGCCGGCCACCTGGTTGCGCCAGGCGGCGGGGGTCAGGTAGGCCAGGTCGTGGCGTCGGGCGGCAGCGGGGTCAGCCATGGGCCAGCGCCAGCCGTTCCACTTCGCGCGCGATGGCAGCGGCCTTCTGCCGGCCGCCCCGGTCCAGTCCCCACTGCGCCCGGTCGTCCCCGGCAGCGGGCCGGGCGAGCACGGCCTTCAACTGGTCGCTCAGCGGCTGGGCCGGGTCCCAGATTTCCGCGATGGCGCCGGTGGCGAACAAATTGTCCAGGCCGGGGGCGAAGACCGGCGTGGTGGCCGCCTTCTCCTTCAGCATGTCGACCGACAGCTTGGTCACCCGCGCCATGGAGGGCAGGTCCATCACCTCGGGCCAGGCGCCGGGCAGGGCCGCCAGTTCCCCACAGGCCAGGGCGGTGGCGATGAAGGCGCCGGCGGCACTGCCGCCGTACAGCAGGCCGATGGTCCGGTGGCCGGCCCGCTCGGCCTGCCACAACGCCTTCGCCAGATGGGCCAGTGTCTCGCTGAGCCCCATCAATTCATCGCGGCGGCTCATCCTCTGGCTGCCGGAATCCACCAGGAACAGCAGCGGCGCCGGGTCCGGCCGCGCGGCGATGTCCAGGATGCGGCCGGCCAGGGTCAGGGCCTCGTCCACGCCGGGATAGGTCTTGCCGGTGATGCCGATGACATCCACCGTCGTCTGCCCGTCAAGCCGGCCAGTGCCCGCCAGAAGGCCGCCCTCCTCGGTCACCTGGTGGCCGGCAGGGAACAGCGAGGTGAGGATTTCAGCGGGCAGCATCGGCGCCCTCCCGTTGGCGGTTGGCGATGGTCAGGAAGGTGTCCAGGTCCATGTCGGGCACGTCGGTGGGCTGGTTGACACCCAGCCGCGCCCACACCTCGGTCCCATCGGCGGCATCGCCGAAGCGGGCCAGGCGGCGTTCCAGCCGCGCCTGTTCCGCCGCCAGAACGGTCTGGTCCAGCGTGGCGGGACGGTCCAGCGCCGCCAGGGCGCCGGCACGGAAGGCGGCGACGGTGTCGGCCACGAACAGGTCGACGCCGCCGATGAGGTAGCGGTGCTTGCCCCCCATGGTGCGCCATACCAGCGCCCGGTCCTTGGAGTCGAACTCCTCCACGCCCTTGTTGGTCTCGATGACCTCCGGCCCCGAGACGGACAGCCGCCCCTGTTCGGAAATGACCAGCGCGGAGCAGCAGCCGGCGATCAGGCTGCCGCCGCCGTAGCAACCGGCGCGCCCGCCCAGCAGCCCGACCACGCGCACGCCCGCCGCCCGCGCCTGCAACGTGGCGCGGATGATTTCGGAAATGGCCAGTTCGCCGGCGTTGGCTTCTTGCAGGCGTACCCCGCCGGTATCGAACAGGATGACCACGTCCCGCTTCATCTGCCGGGCGGCATGCAGCAGGCCGGTCAGCTTGGCGCCATGCACCTCGCCAATGGCGCCGCCCATGAAGCGCCCCTCCTGGGCCGCCACCAGGACGGGTTTGCCCGCCAGGGCGCCAGCGCCGACGACGATGCCGTCATCGAACTGGCGCGGCAGGTTGAACAGGGCCAAGTGTGGGCTCAGTTCCCGGCGCTGGGGCCCAAGAAATTCGGTGAAGCTGCCGGTGTCCAGCAGATGGGACAACCGGCCCCGGGCCGACTCCTCATACCAGCTGCGATGCGGATCGGCGTGCGGTGGGACGGGGGTGGGGCTGGTCATTCCGGTTTCTCCATCAGGCGCACACCTTGGGCCAGCCGTAGCGCCACCGTGTCCGGCCGGGCGCCACCGTCGTTGATGGTGATGCGCAAGCCGCCAGCGGCTGATCGCGCGGCGAAGTCGGCCGTCACCGCCTGCCACAGGTCGGCGAAACCATGGGCCGGGGTGGCGATGTCGATGACACAGCGGTCGGCCGCCTCCCCCGTTCCAGCAACACCTCGAGGTTGCCGGAGGCGACGACACCGACCAGGGCCATGGCGCGAGTTCCGCCGGCGGGCTTGGTCGTGCTCAGTTCATAGCGCAGGTTTTCCATGGGGGCGCGGCCTTACCAATTGCGGAAACGGCTGGGCGGCCGGTACAGCCCGCCCGAGGCGATCATCAGGTCCTTGATGGAATGGGCGACCAACAGGCCACGGTCGGCATCCAGCGGGTCGATGCCCAGGTCTTCGGGCCGTTGGATGACTTTGCGTTCGCGCAGCCGTTCCACCATCTTGCGGTCGCGGGCGCGCCCCACCTCGGTATAGCCGGCGACGCCCCGGATGGCCTGTTCCCGTTCGTCCTTGTCACGGCACAGCAGCAGGTTGGCGATGCCTTCCTCCGTGACGATGTGGGTGACGTCGTCGCCGTAAACCATGACCGGCGCCAGATCCAGGTGCAGCTTGTCGGCCAGCTCCAGCGCGCCCAGGCGCTCCACGAACATGGGGGCGTTGCCGTCGCCGAAGGTTTCCCCGATCTGCACCACCAGCTTGCGGCCACGCCGCAGGGCGGGCGTGCCGTCGGGGTCCGCTTCCCCACCAGCGCGTAGCCAGGGGGCGCTGGGGTGACGGCGGCCCCGCGCGTCCGATCCCATGTTGGGTGCCCCGCCGAAGCCGGCGACGCGGCCGCCGGTGACCGTGGAGCTGTTGCCCGCGAGGTCGATCTGCAGGGTGGAGCCGATGAACATATCGCAGGCGTACAGGCCGGCGGTCTGGCAGAAGGCGCGGTTGGAGCGCAGCGAGCCGTCGGGGCCGGTGAAGAAGATGTCCGGCCGGGCCCGCATGTAGTCCTCCATCCCGACCTCGGAGCCGAAGCAATGGATTTGCTCGACCCAGCCGCTTTCAATCGCGGGGATCAGGGTGGGGTGGGGGTTCAGCGCCCAATGGGTGCAGACCTTGCCCTTCAGGCCCAGCCGTTCGCCGAAGGTCGGCAACAGCAGTTCGATGGCGGCGGTGTTGAAGCCGATGCCGTGGTTCAGGCGGCGCACGCCGTAGGGGGCGTACAGGCCCTTGATGGCCAGCATAGCCGTCAGGATTTGGGTTTCGGTGATGGCCGCCGGGTCGCGGGTGAACAGCGGCTCCACATAAAACGGCCGCTGGGCGTTCACGACGAAGTGAACCTGGTCGGCGGGGATGTCTACCCGCGGCACCGTGTCCACGATCTCGCCCACCTGGGCGATGACCAGGCCCTTGCCGAAGCTGGTCGCCTCCACGACGGTGGGCGTGTCCTCGGTGTTTGGGCCGGTGTAGAGGTTGCCGTCCTTGTCGGCGCTGACGGCGGCGATCAGCGCCACCTGCGGCGTCAGGTCGATGAAATAGCGGGCGAACAGTTCCAGGTAGGTATGCACCGCCCCCAGCTCGATCTGGCCACCGAACATCATGCGGGCGATGCGCGCCGACTGCGGGCCCGAGTAGGAGAAGTCCAGCCGCCGGGCGATGCCGGTTTCGAAGATGTCCAGGTGCTCCGGCAGGACGACGCCCGATTGCACCATGTGCAGGTCATGGATTTTGGCGGGGTCCGCCTTGGCCAGCGCCTTGGCCAGCAGGTCGGCCTGCTTCTGGTTGTCGCCTTCCAGGCAGACCCGGTCGCCGGGGCGCAGCACCGCCTCCAGAAAGGCGACGAGGTCCTGCGCGGCGACGATCTTGCCGGTGGCGAAGTGCCGGCCCGCGTCCAGCCGCGCCTGCCTGTCCCGGCCCTTGGTGTTCCAGTCCCGCATGATCGACCTTCGTATGCGCAAGTGGGATTTTTCGCGGTCAGTGTATCCACAATTGCGGGAAACTCAATATGGTGTATTTTGAATCCTGCGGACCAGGAGAGTCTGCATGCACGGGAGGGATATGATGGCGACTTCGCGTTTTGGTGGGCCGGCGGGGTGGGGAGGGCGTCCATGACCATTTCGGGTGTGGCCCTGCTGGCCATTTGCACCTTGCTGGGCACCTTCCTGGGCGATCTGCTGGGGTCGCTGCTGGGCGTGAAGGCCAATGTCGGCGGTGTCGGCATCGCCATGTTGCTGCTGATCGCGGCCCGCCTCTGGATGGCCCGTCGCGGCCTGATGACCCCCGGCCTGAAGTTCGGGGTGGAGTTCTGGGGCGCCCTCTACATTCCCATCGTGGTGGCCATGGCCGCCCAGCAGAACGTCCTGGTCGCCGCTCGCAGCGGGCCGCTGGTGTTGATCGCCGGCATTGCCGCCGTGGTGCTGTGCTTCGCCACCGTCGCCGTGATCAGCCGCCTGGGCAAGAAGGGCGAGACGATGGACGAGATCGAGGCCCAGGCTCAGGCCCAGGGGGACGCGACGCCCCCCGGCAAGCGCGCCGTTTGAGGGGGGCCGCCATGGAAATGCTGACCCACGCCCTGTCCGCCAACGCCTTGTTGACCGCCTTCGCCATCGTCGGTCTGGTGATGTGGCTGTCGAACGCGATTTCGAAGCACCTGCTGTTCGGCCGGGTTCATGGCTCGGCCATCGCCATCGTCATCGGGCTGGGCGCCGCCTTCGCCGCCGGCTTGTGGACCGGCGGGACCAAGGGGGTGGTGGATATCCCGGTCTTCGCTGGCATCGGCCTCCTGGGCGGGGCCATGCTGCGCGACTTCGCCATCGTGGCCACCGCGTTCGAGGTCGATGTCGTCCAGGCGCGCAAGGCCGGGGCCATCGGCGCGCTGGCCTTGGCGCTCGGAACGATCCTGCCCTTCATCGTCGGCTCGCTGGCGGCGGTGGCCTTCGGCTACACGGACGCCGTGTCCATCACCACCATCGGTGCCGGCGCCGTCACCTACATCGTCGGCCCGGTGACCGGGGCCGCCCTGGGGGCCAGTTCGGCCGTCATGGCCCTGTCCATCGCCACCGGCGTCTTCAAGGCAGTGCTGGTCATGATCGGCACGCCGGTGGTCGCCAAACTGATCGGCCTGGACAATCCACGCAGCGCGATGGTCTTCGGCGGCCTGATGGGCACGGTCAGCGGCGTTTCCGGCGGGCTGGCCGCCACTGACCGCCGGTTGGTGCCCTATGGCGCCCTGACGGCCACCTTTCACACCGGTCTGGGTTGCCTTGTCGCCCCGTCCATCCTTTATCTTGTCGTACGGGCGATAGTGGGGGGCTGACACATCATGAGCGCGGTCGTGGATCTGGCGGAGGACATACCCGAGGAGCGGACGCTGCTCTCGGACCGGATCCGCGACGCGCTGACCGATGAGATCGCCCGGGGCGATCTGCCGGCCGGCATGCAGCTGGACGAACAGGATCTGGCGGACCGGTTCGGCGCCTCCCGCACGCCGGTGCGCGAGGCGCTCCGCCAGCTTGCCGTCAGCGGCCTGGTCGAGATGCGGCCCCGGCGCGGGGTGGTCGTCACCCGCCTGACACCCGAGCGCATCATGGACATGTTCGAGGCCATGGCGGAGATCGAGGCCATGTGCGTGCGCCTGGCCACGCACCGCATGACGCCGCTGGAGCGCAGCCGGCTCATGCGGCTGCACCGGGAATCGCGTGAGATGGTGGAGCGGGGCGACGTTGACGCCTACGACGCCTTCAACCGCGATTTCCATGAAACGCTCTATCGTGCGACCCACAACAGCTTCATGGCCGAACAGGCCATGGCGGTGCGCACGCGCCTGAACGCCTTCCGCCGCACCCAGCTGCGCCAGGGTAGCCGTATGGCGCACTCCCGCGAGGAACATGACAGCGTCATGTCCGCCATTGCCGAAGGGGACGGGGAGACCGCCGCCCGCCGCATGCGCGCCCACATGCTGAACGCCGCCACGGCGTTGGAGCAGTATATCGGGGAACATATCGGCCAAACGCCCTCCGACGCCGGCGGGCGCTGAACGACCCCGGTCACAAGCCGGTCAGGGCAACAGGTCGGCCTCCTGCGGCCCCAGGACCAGCGTGCCCTCATGCCGCCGGTGGCTGACCAGGCCGGTCTTGGTGCCCTGGATGGGGATGCGTTGCGTTTCGGGGGTCGTGTTGACGTACAAGGTTCGCCCGTCCACGACGCGGGCGTAGACGCCCTCCGGCGTTTGCGGCCCTGGTTGCACCCCGGCCAGGTCATAGGCGCGGCGCAGGATCGGCGCGATGGCGGAGGGGGCCGGCTCCGTCGCCAGGTATAGGGCCGTGCCCTTGCCGAACTTGTTGATGGTGATCGCCGGGGTATGATCCGGCGTGTTGTCGAAAGACGCCAGCACCGCCGCCGTCGTGGGTACCAGCACCTCGTAATAGTGGGTGGTGGTCATGGTCGATGCCGAGCCCAGGCTGTAGGCCAGTGGCGCCTCAGACCGGTAGAAGGCGTTGGTCTTCAGCCCGAACACGTCGGACAGCCGGCCCGGCAAGGGCGTGTCGAACCATTGCGCGTGTTCGTCCACCTTGGCCGAATAGCCGGTCATCAGCACGGTGCCGCCGTTCTGGACATAATCCCGGACGGCCTTGGCGCTGGCGGCATCCATCACATAATCGGCGGGGATGACCACCAGCTTGTAGGGCGCCAGCGTGTCGTGCCCGATGTTGATGATGGCGGTGTCGATATTGGCCCGGAACAGCGGCTCGAACGCCCCCTGCACCATGTCGCCATAGGCCCCCTGGAAATACTGTCGCGTGGTGCTGGACGGCCCGTTGGGGTGGGAGGCGATGGCGGACTCGAAGGAATAGGCGATGGCCACCTCGGGATGGGTGTAGCGGGGAAAGCCGTAGCGGGCGAGTTCCTTGAATTCCGTGGCGATGCGGCCGAACTCGTCCACTTTCCACGACGGCGTGCCGTCATGGTCGACCAGGCCGAACAGGGCCTGCTCCTCCCCGCCCAGGTGGCTGTTGAAAGTCCAGGCCAGGATGCCCTGCGCGCCCAGCAGCAGCCCAAGATAGGCGTACATCCGGCTGCGGCCCGGCGTGCCGTAATCGCCGCCGCCGCCAGCGGTGAACTCATTGAACCAGATGGGAGTGGGCAGGTCCCCCTTGGTCATCAGGGCCCCGAAGGCCCCGCTTATGGGGTCAGCCGGATAGAACCCCTCCGCGCCATAGGAGACATAGGATTTGTAGGTGGAAAGATAGTCGAAGCCGCGCCGGGGGGCGTTGTCCCAGAGGTTGGAGATGCTGGGCAGGTCCGGCATGGCGCGCCGGCGGATGGTGTCCAATTCCCGCAGGCGGTCGATGGCGACGTCGGACCAATAGCGGTGCAGGTCCAGGTATCGTTCCGCCGGGCCGGGGCCGTCGGCCAGGGGCAGGTCGACATCCTGGAAATCATTGAGCCGGCGTGACCAGCGCTGCGTCGCCCAAGCCTTGTTCAGGGCGTCGATGGTGCCGTACTTCCGCCGCAGCCAGGTGATGAAGCGCTGGCGGTCGGCCTCGGAATAGGACATGAAGCCGTTGCCGATCTCATTGTCGTATCCAATGGCGATGATGGCCGGATGGTGGGCGTAGCGTTTGCTCAGCGCCTCCGCCAGAAGGCCAGCCTCGCGCACATAGTCTGGATCGCTGATGTTGTCCATGTAGCGTTCCGCGGGCGGCAGGCGTGCCCCCGCCTGGTTGACGATGTCGACACCGGGGTAGGCTCGGTGCAGCCAGATGGGGGCGGGGGTGCCCGGAATATCCAAGATCACCCGGATGCCGGCCGCCTGCATCTTGTCCAGGACGGCGTCGAACCAGTCGAAGGTGAATTTCCCCTGCGCGGGCTCGAACGAATCCCACGACAGGTCGCCCATGCGCACCACGGTGAAGCCCGCATGCTTCATGATGGCGATGTCCTGGTCGATCTGCGCCGGGGTGCGGTCGATCGGCTGATAGCAGGCGCCGACGAATAACTGGCCAGGGCCTGGCCAGCCGGCAGGTGTCTTGGCCTCCCGCGCGTCGGCCATGCCCATTGATACTGTACACAGCAATGTGGCCAGCAGCGCGCGCAGCGCCCGGCGCCCGAAGCCGGCTGGAATACGCGATGTCATATCCGTCTCACACAATCTGTTGTGACGCCCGTACGGCCGGGGCGGCGCTTATCGGATGCGGAACGCGGGGGTGAAGGTCGGCCGCCGGTCCGGCAGGGTGACGGTGACGCCGTCATCGGCCTGCTTGAACTCCAGGGGGCCGCCGCCCAGCAGGTCCACCCGATGGACGGGGCGGGTGGCGGGCGTCAAGGTCCGGATGGTCAGGCTTTTCCCGGCCGGCCATTCCTGGGCGTAGGCGTAAAGGGTGTCGCCCTTCACCGTGAAGCGGATGTCCTCCGCCGTGAAGGGACGCAGCTTCGCTTCGTTGAACTGGCCGGCTGCCACCTCCGTCGGCCCCTCGCCATAGGTATTCCAGGGGCGGGAGTCGAAAATCCCCTCGCTGTTCGCGGCCATCCAGCCGACCAGCTCTTGCAGGATGCCGCGCTCCAGCTCGTCGATGGTGCCGTCGCTGCGCACCGGGACGTTCAGCAGCAGACAGCCGTTCTTGCTGACCACGTCCACTAGGCGCTGCACCACCTGCAGGGCGGTGAGGTAGCCCTTGCGTTCATAGAGGGGGCGGCTGTAGTGCCAGTCGCCCAGGCAGGTGTCGGTCTGCCAGGGTTCGGCGACGATGTGGTCGGCAAAGCCCCGCTCGATGTCCGCGACCACGGCGCGGCGTTGCAGGTCGGTCAGTTCCTTGCAATTCACGACCACGTCGACGGCGCCCTTCCGGGCCACGCTCTGATTGTAATAATGGGCGGTGGCCCGCAGGCCGTATTCGCCCAGAGGCAGGCCGGTGTCGTCGAAATAGACCAGGTCCGGCTGATAGCGGTCCATCAGGTCCTGGCACCGCTTCAGCCAGGTTTCGGCGAAGGCGCGGTTGTTGGCCGGCACGGACTCGTTCCAAATGCGGTCGTGCGCCTCATGCCAGGCGTTCATGGCGGCCAGGTCGGTGATGCCGTCCGGGATCACCATGTTGCGCCCGGTGTACAGATCCTGGGGATCCAGCCCCTGCCACCACTTCCCGGCGCCGTCGGCCTTGGTCAGCCGGAAAGCGTCATAGCGCTGGCCCGCGTGGGGGCCGGTGGCGTCATAGCCATAGGCCGTCTGGTACCAATGCCAGGCATGGCTCGCGTGGTTGCTGACACCGAAGCGCAGGCCGTGCTTGCGTGCGGCGGCCGCCCAGCCCCCCACGATATCCTTGCCCGGTCCCACCCGCGTGGCGTTCCACGCATGGTGATGGGAGTCGAAATTGTCGAAGTTGTCATGATGGCAGGCCATGGACACCAGGTACTTGGCGCCCGCCGCCTTGTAGAGCTTGGTCAACTCCTCGGGGTCCCACCGTTCCGCCTTCCAGCGGTTGATCAGTTCCATGAAGCCGAATTGCGTGGGATGGCCGTAGGTCTCGACATGGTGCTGGTAGACCGAATCTCCCTGGACATACATGCGGCGGGCATACCAGTCGCCATATTCCGGGGCGCACTGCGGTCCCCAATGGGCCCAGATCCCGAATTTGGCGTCACGGAACCAGGTGGGCGCCTGGTAACCGGCGGCCAGGGATTCCCAGGTTGGCTGAAACGGGCCGGCGGCAGCACCGCCCGATGCAGTCGCGGCCCTGGTGGGCAGCGCGCCGGTGGACAGGGACAGGGCGGAAACCGCCCCGCCGTAACGGACGAGATCGCGGCGCGTCAGGCTGACCATGGGCTGCTATTCCTCTGTGAAGCGAAGGGTTGAGGCGCGCGCCACCAAGCGCGGCGGTATGAAATCAATGTGGCGGGGGCCCGTCAGGTTTCGGCTGACGGCCAGGTCGGCCACGCGCCGGCCAATGGCCTCGGCGCCCTGGTCGACGGATGACAAGGGGATGCGCAGGAAGTCGGCGTAGGAAAGGTTGCCGCAGCCGATGATGGCGATGTCGCCGGGGATACTAAGCCCCATCTCCAGCACCGCGCGCATGGCGCCCAAGGCGGAGGGGTCGTTGTAGCAGAACAGGCCATCCGGCCGGGGGGACATCGCCAGCAAGCGCCGCGCGGCGGCATACCCCGCCTCTTCACCCCGGTGATCGCCCGATGGACCGAGATCGACCACATGGTCCGGCGTGGCGGACAGTCCATGCTTGGCCAGCGCATGGCGATACCCGGCAAGCCGCCCGGCCGCCGTGCTGACCGCAGGCCCGCGCAGATGCGCGATGCGGCGGCATCCTTGCGCGATCAGGTGCCGGGTGGCCAGCCCGCCCACCGCCTCATCATCGTTGCCGACAAAATGCGCGTCGGTATCCGCGAAACGCCGGTCCAGCAAGATGAGGGGCGTCCGCCCCCCTATGTCACGCAGGCCATCCGCCGTCGCCTGGGTGGAGGCCAGCACGATCGTATCCACCTGACGGGCCAGCAGGTGGCGGATCTGCTGCCGCTCCACCTCCGCGTCCTCATCGGAGGAAGAGATCAACAGGCCATATCCATGGGGCCGAATGTCGCTGGAGATGGCCTTGGCGATACCCGCGAAGAAGGGATGGAGCAGGTCGGGGACGATCAAGCCGACGGTCCACGTCTGTCCGGTGACCAGCGACCGGGCCGTCAGGTTCGGTTGGTAGCCCAATTCCGACGCCCGCTCCAAAACCCGGCGGCGCGTGGATTCGCCAATGTCGGGGTGGTCGCGGAGGGCCTTGGAGACGGTGACAACCGACAGCCCCAAATCCAGCGCGATATCCTTCATCCGGGCGGCCACGTTTCCCTCAAGCCCCTGTGCATTCGTTGTTTTCACGCGGCAACCTACCAGGGCCGTCGCAACAGTTAACGTTAACTTTAACGATAAAGCATATTAATGGCAAGCGAACGCGTCGCGGTGAAGCGAAATCATTTGCTGAGGGAGCTAGCGCGCTGTCGCCCGCGGCAAATGGAGCGAGACGCTGAGCCCGCCGTTCGGGGACGTGTCCAGGTTGAGGCTTCCGCCGTGAAGGTGTGCCAACTCCTCAGTGATCGTCAGGCCCAGGCCGGTACCCGGCACCGCCTCGTCCAGGCGGGCCCCCCGGGCCAGGACGTCGGACCGCCTGTCGGCCGGGATGCCGGGACCATCATCCTGGACGGTGATGACAATGCCACTGTCGGCCGCGACGGCCGTCACCCGCACCACCGCCGCACACCATTTGGCGGCGTTGTCGATCAGGTTGCCGGCCATCTCCTGCAGGTCCACCGGGTCGGCGCGGACGCGAGCCTGCGCATCGCCATCGACCTGGATATCGACACCGCGCTCGGTATGCAGGCGCGCCACGGTGCGGGCGATCTGCCGTAACACCGGCAGGACAACCGTTCCGCCTGGGGAATGAAGCAGTGCCGGTGCGGCCCGCGCCCTGGCCAGGTGGCGTTCGATCTGATGGCGCATGCGGTTCGCCTCGGTCGCCACGACGGCCGGGTCCATGCCGCCGGGCGCGGCAGCCGCGTTGGCGATGACCGCCAGTGGGGTCTTCAGCGCATGGGCCAAGTCGGCCGCCTGCGCTCGCGCCCGTTCCACCATGGCCCGATTTTCTTCTATCAAAAGATTAAGATCGTCCACGACAGGCTGGACTTCATTGGGAAAGGTGCCCTCCAGTCGGTTGGATCGGCCGGCGCGCAGATCAGCCAGGGCCGCCCGCATCCGCCGCAGCGGTCCCAGCCCCAGTCGCACCTGGATGGCCGCCGCTGCCAGCAGGCCGGCGGCGAGGACGGCCAGCGACAGGCTCAGCGCCCGGGAAAAGCCCGCCGTTGCGGCCTGGACGTCGCTGGCATCGGCGATCACGGCGGCGCGCACCGGCGCGGTCGCGCCCGGCAGGTGCAGGCTGCGCTCCCACGCCACCAGCGGGGTGTGGTTCGGCCCCCTCAGGGTGTGGCGATGAACCTCGCCATCCTTGAGGGGGTCCGCCGGCAGGTCCAGCGCCTGGTCCCAGAGCGACCGCGACCGTAAGACCCTATCCCCAGGGCCATCGACCCGCCAATACAACCCCGACAGCGGGCGGCGGAACCGGGGGTCACTCAAGTCCCGGGCCAGGGCCACGCCGCCGTCCGGTGTCACTTCCAGCACCGCGGCCAGTTCATCCAGGTGTTGGGCCATGCGCCGGCTCAACTCCGCCTCGGCATGGGTGCGGAACAGGTCGGTCAGGATGATGCCGGTGATGACCAGCGCCGGGGCGATCCACAGGACCGCCAACAGGAAAAGGCGCCGGGTCAGGGAGGAGGGCATCACTGGGCCGCCTCCAGACGGTACCCCAGGCCCCGTTCCGTCCGGATGAGGTCGCTGCCCAGCTTGCGGCGCAGCCGGCCGACGAACACCTCGATGGTGTTGCTGTCGCGGTCGAAATCCTGGGCGTAGACATGCTCCGTCAATTCGGTGCGGGAAACGACCTTGCCCGGATGATGCATCAGGTAGGACAGCACCTTGAACTCATGCGCCGTCAGGGCGATGGGCCGGCCATCCACCGTCACACGTCCGGTGCGGGTGTCCAGTGCCACCGGGCCGCAGCGCAGTTCCGCCGCCGCCAGACCGCCGGCCCGGCGGATCAGGGCGCGCACCCGGGCCAGCAACTCCTCCATCCGGAACGGCTTGGCCAGATAGTCATCGGCGCCGGCGTCGATGCCCTCCACCTTTTCCTGCCAGGTGCCCCGTGCGGTGAGGATCAGTACCGGCACCCTGATGCCCGCCGCCCGCCAAACGCGCAGGACGGACAGGCCGTCGCGCAGCGGCAATCCCAGATCCAGCACCACGGCGTCATAGGGCTCGCTCTCTCCCAGGAAGGCGGCCTCTTCGCCGTCAGGGGCCAGGTCGACGGCATAGCCGGCATACGCCAGCGCCTCGGCAAGCTGGCGGCGTAGCGCCGCATCATCCTCGGCAAGCAGTATCCTCATGGCCTGCGGTCCTTCTCCGCCCCCCGTTCCTTGACCGCGAGCAGGTCGCCGGTGCGGGCGTCGTAATGCAGCTTCACGACCCGCCCGCCATCCATCAGCAGTTTGATCTCATAGACCAATCGGCCGTGTTCCTCCTCCAATTCCGCCTCCAGAAGCTGTCCGGGGAAGCGCTCCGCCGCGCGGTCCAGGATGGTGCGCAGGGGCAGCGCGCGGCCCTGTTCCACGGCGGCGCGTGCGCGGTCCTGATCCTGGTCCGTGTCCGCCAGGGCAGCGGGCACGGCCAACAGGGGCAGCAAAAGGGCGGCGATCCATCTCATCGGCATAGTTGACCGTCCCTTTCCTGAACGCAGGCTGAACGCGCTGTTCAGGCTCCGTTCAACGGAACCCCGCCAGGATGATGCCACCATCCAATCCCAATACGGAGAACACCATGATGTATGGCAAAATCGTCGCCGCGGCACTGCTGACGGGCTCTCTCGCCATCGGCGGCTACGCGCTGGCCGTCGAGACCGTGCCGGCCAGCCAGGCTCAGCCGGGAAAGGCCGGGGATGCCAGCGCCCTGACCGTTTCTCAGGTGATCGAGCGACTGGCCGCCCAGGGATATTCCGATGTCACCGAAATCAAGCGGCACCGCGACAAGAACTACAAGGTCGAAGCCCGCGATCCCCAGGGTAAGCGCGTCGAGCTGGCCGTTGACGCCCACACCGGCGACATCCTGAAGACGGAGAAGGATGAGGACTGATGACCATGTCCATCCCCTCCAACGGCGCCCCAGAGGGCGCCGTCTCCCCCGATGCCACACCCCTCGCCGGCACGGTGAGAGTGTGGGATCCGGCCATACGCCTCCTTCATTGGACCATCGCCGCCTCCTTCGCCATCGCCTGGCTGTCGGCCGAGGAGATCATGCCGGTGCATGAGGCGGCGGGCTTCGTGATCCTGGTGGCGGTTGGGCTGCGGTCCCTATGGGGCCTCATCGGCACCCCGCATGCCCGGTTCGCCGACTTCGTACCCAGCCCAAGCGGCTTCCTCTCCTACATGGGGGCCCTGGTCAAGGGGCGGGCAGGCCGGTATGTGGGCCATAACCCGGCGGGCGGCGCCATGATTGTGGCACTGCTGGCCAGCCTGCTCCTGACCGTGGCCACCGGCGTCGTCCTGGATACGGGCGGCGGCCTCCTGGGCGAGGATGCGATGGAGGATATCCATGGCGCGATGGCCACGGTGACCCTCATCCTGGTGGTCCTGCACGTCGGCGGCGTGATCCTGTCCAGCGTGCTGCACCGGGAAAACCTGGTGAAGTCCATGCTCACCGGTCGCAAACGGGCCTGAGGCCGCTCGACCCGCGATGACGCCCCTTCCTTCTGTGGGAAGGGGCGTCATGGCCCATGGGATCAGTAGTGCAGCCGGACGGTTTGAAAGACCGGCTCGGTCCCGACATCGAAGGCGCTGGCGCCGAAGCGGGGCGGACCCAGCACGGTGGGGTCCAGCGACAGGCCCCACCCCTCGCTGGGAAACATGCCCAGCGTCAGGTCCAATTTCCCGTTCCCGTTGGCGTCATGATAGGCGATCACCGCGTACTGGCCGGGCGGGAGATCCAGGAACGCGGCGGTTACGCTGGCTTGGGTGGCGGGAACGCTCTGCACGGCCGTCGCCTTGTCCTCATGCCGGAAACCGTCAGCCTTGTCATAAAGCACCACGCGCACGGCGCCCGGGCCGGGCTCGATACCCTCTACGGTGACGGTCAGGTCGCCGGCCGCCGCTGCTGCATGGACGAAAAGAGCGCCGAGGAAGGCGGCGATGGCGTGCTTGGTCAGGGTCACCGCTGGGGCTCCATCACGAAAGAGGGGAAAGGGCGACCGGTGGCGGCAACGGCGATCAGGCCGGTCATGCCATGGCCCAGGGATAGGGGGCTGACGCTGATGCCATCGGCGGGAAAGCCGCCCTCCACCAGCATGTCCATCAGGTCGACCGCGGTGAACAGGCGGTGGGTGCCGGTCAGCGCGAAGGGCCAGCGCCGCATTGTGGTGGCGTCGGTGACATAGACCACCAGCCGCCCGCCGGGGCGCAGCACGCGTCGCGCCTCGCCCAGAACCCGCGCGGACTCCCGCCAGAAATAGGCCACGTTCACCGCCAGGATGCCATCGACCGACGCGGCGGCCAGCGGCAGCGCGTCAAAGCGGCCCAGATGCAGGTGTAGCCGCCCCACCGCCAATGCCTGGCGATTGAGGCGGCCCGCCTGCCGCAGCATGACCGCCGATTGGTCGACACCGTGAACCATGCCGGCGGTGCCGACCGCGTCCACCGCCAGGGCCAGCCCGTGACCGGGCCCGAAGCCCAATTCCAGGAGGGTATCGCCCGGCCGGGGTGCCAGGGCGCCGACGGCCGCGCGGTTGGGTGCCGCGTTCAGGTGGTTCATCAGCCGGCCGAGCAGGTGCCCTAACAGGCCGGTGGGGTGGCGCAACTGTCGGCCCAGGCTGTGCCACCAGGGATGGGGCCGGTGGATCATGTCGGGCGGGGCGGGCGCATCCATCAACCGGCCGCCAGCTTCTGCTGCACACGGGTCAGCAGCGCGCGGATCTCCACCCGGCGTCCGGCATCCCAGACGGGGCGGTCCGGCGTGGGCGCCGCCGCCAGCGCGTGGGTCAGCACCTCCGCCGCTTTGCGGTATTCCCCCTGTTCGGCCAGGAAGTCGCCGTAGAAATAGTTGGCGTCCAGGCCGTCGGGGTTGATGGCCAGCCCTTCCTCCAGATACCGCCGCGCCTTGTCATCGTCACCGAAGCCCAAGGGAAAGCCCGGCACCTTGTAGTAGAGGGAGCCCAGGCTGGTGGGCACGGCCCCCCCGACGGCGCGATAGTCCAGGCGCCCCGCCGTTTCCAGCAGGGTGCGGGCCTGTCGGGCCAGGGGCAGCGCCCCCAGTCCGCCTTGCAGGCCGGCCTGGCTGCTGATGGCCAGGGCCTGCCAGATCAGCGGCTCGGCATGCCCCGGATAATCGGCGGCCAACTGCACCGTCCGCGCCACCAGCGCGGTCATGGCCTGGGTGCGGGCGTCGCGGTCCGTCATCTCGAACGTGATGTGGGACCAGTCGCGTTCGACGGTGGCCAGGGCCGTCATCATGGCGGGGGCGGTGGCCTCGGTGGCACCACTTTGGGCGACGGGCAGGGTGTCGGCCGCCCAGGCGGCCGGGGCGGCCGGCAGCGACAGGGCGATGAGGAAGGCGAGCCGGCGTGGCAGGGCGGGAACGGACCGTGTCATGGGGTGGTACCTCAAAATTGGGGGTGTTGGTCGACAGCCGGACGGTCAAAGGCTTGGCCGCCATCAGCCGCTGGCGCGTCCAGCCGAATGCGCCGCAGTTGGTGGCGGACGGCGGCGTCGACCAGTTTCGGGAAAAGACGCTGCAGCAGGACGAAAAGCCGTTCCGCACCCGGTGGATAGGCGGTGTCGGCGCCGGCCTGGGCGGCGTCCCAAATCCGTCGCGCGATATCCACCGGCGGGTCCGCCGGCATATCCAGAAGCGCCAGCACCGGCTTCAGCGCTTCCGTCCCCGGCGTCTTGGCCCCCCGTGGGGCGGCATAGGTGACGCCGATGCCCTGTCCCCGCAATTCCCGGCGCAGGGCGTCGGACAAGCCGCGCAGGCCATGCTTGGTGGCGCAATAGGCGGCGAACAGGGGATAGGGGATGTCCCCCAGCAGGGAACCGATGTTCACCACCCGGCCGCCGGCGGCGGACAGCAGCGGCAGCAGGTCCCGGATCAACGCCATGGGTGCCGTCAGGTTGGTGGCCACCAGGGCCGACAGGACCTGGTCGTCCATGGTGGACAGCGGGCCCGCCCATACCGTGCCGGCGTTGTTCACCAGGAAATCCAATTGCCCCGCCCAATCCCGCACCGCTTGCGTCAGGGCTTGCCGGTCCTGGGCCACGGTCACGTCAGCCGTCTTGACCAAGCAGGGGCTGCCCGGCCGCAACAGCGCCTGGGTGGCCTCCAGGTTTGGGCGGCGCCGGCCCACCAGGATGACCCCCAGGCCCCGGTGCGACGCCTCGACGGCCAGGGCCTGCCCGATGCCGCCACCGGCGCCGGTGATCAGGGCGGTCTGGCCGTAGTGCACGGGATCACGCGGCATGGCCGACGCTCCCCTGGCCATGATCCAGGCCACGGCTCAGGTCCCGGAAGATGTCGCCATACAGGCGATAGACCATGTTGGCCGCATCGATGATGACCGGCAGCGCCTCCGGCGCGTCCAGGCTGTCCACCAGCCGCTGGAAAAAGACGACGTGCTCCTCATCCAGGGCGCCGTGGGAGGTGAGGTAGCGGAATCCGGACCCATTGGCGTCGGACTGGTAGGCCCGCCGCAGGGCATCCGCCGCCCGTGAGGCCAGCAGGGTGGACATGCCCTCCAGCACATGGACCATACCCAGCAGGGCATAGGGGCTGACGCGCTCGATCGCGTCATAGGCGAAGGCCAGCAGGGCGCGGCAGGCGGCACCGGGTGGCGAGGCGGCCACCCGCCCGGCATCGCCCCCTAAGGCGGCGATGTCGTCCAGGATCCACCGCTCGTGCCCTTGCTCCTCCTGGATGTAGGCGAACAGGGCATCCCGATAGAGGTCGTCGTCGGTGCGGGCCGCCGCCAGCGCCAGCAGCCGGCAGGTGTGGCGGACATGGTGATAAGCCTGACCCAGGAAATCACGGTACAGGGGCAGGGGCACGGCCCCGTCCATTGCCATGCTCAGGACGGGAATGGACAGAAACGCGCCGCGCGCCTGGGCGGTTTCAGCCAGAAGTTGCTGGTAGGCGGTCTGGTGGGGGCACGCGGTTTGGGCGGCGTCGGTCACGGGGCCTCCGTCAACAAAGGGGAAGGAACATCGATGGCGGGCGCTGGGATGGCGCCGGGGGGATGGAGATGCGGGCGATAGGCCGCCGCCGTCTCGCGGCGGCGCAGCCGGCCGTTGGCGGTGAACAGGCCCAGCGCCGCCATGTCGCGGGCGAAGGCCACATGGTGCCGGCGCGGCCGGGCGTAGCCGGGCACGCCGGCGGCGGCGGCCGTCACCAGGCTGTCGATTGCCGTCTCACTGGCGGCCTTGAACCAAGCCTCCGCCGCCGGGGCGGGAACGAGCAACAGCGCCAGGCCCTCTGGTCCGCCACCTGGCCCACCCTCTGGTCCGGCGTCGCTCAGCAGGCAGTGGGCCAGGCGGGGGTCGCCCAGGAAATGCGCCTCCACCCATTCCGGGCTGATGTTGCGCCCCCAAGGCGTCACGATCAGCGCGTCGCGGCGTCCGTGGATGACCAGGTGGCCGTCATCGTCGAAGCTGCCCAGGTCGCCGGTGCGCCATACCGCCGGTTGCTCCGGCCCGGACGGCAGAGGGGCTTGGCCCACATATCCCGACATGACGGGGGGACCGGCCACCACGATTTCCCCTTGGTCGATGGTCACCCGCAGGCCCGGCAGGGGGCGGCCCACGGTGCCCGGGCGCCGTTCCCCCGGCCGGTTCAGTGCGACCACGGAACAGCATTCCGATAACCCGTAGCCCTCATGCACCGGTATGCCCAGCGTCCAGGCCCGTTGCGCCAGCGCCGGCGGCACCGCGGCACCACCGACCGCCACGTAACGCAGTCGCGCGGGGACGGCACCGCCCCGCCGCTCCAGGTCCGCCACCCAGGCCGACAGCAATTGCGGCACCAGCATCAGGCAAGTGGGGGCCAGGTCGGCGATGGTGGCCGCCAACCCCGGCGCCACCGGGCCGCCGATGCGGGCGGCCAGATCGGGCACCAGGGTGACATGCGCCCCGGCGGACAGCGGGATGGTCACGGCGCACAGCGTCTCCAGCAGCAGGGCCAGCGGCAAGAGACTGACGTAATGGTCGTCCGAACGCGCGCCAATGGCCTGCGCCAGGGCCGTGGTGCTCCACCCCAGTTGCCGTGCTTCCAGCAGGACGCCCTTGGGCGTGCCGGTGCTGCCGGAGGTGTAGATGAACTGGCGTGCGCTGGCGGCGTGGTCCAGGGCGGCGGCGGACGCCGTTGCCCTGGGGACGGGGTGCAGTGGCAGGCCCAGCGTTGCGGCGGATGCGGCATCGGCGTCCGGTGTATGGACGATGTGGGTGATGCCGGCGTCGGTGGCGATGTGCCGCCGTTGCGCGGGTGAGAAGAAGGGGGGCAGGGGCACGGCGGTGTGGCCCGCCTGCCAGATCGCCAACTGGGTCACCACCCAGTCCACGCCGTTGCCGCCGAGGATGCCGATCACACAGGGGCCGCCCTGGCCGTCCAGCGTCCTCAGGGCCTGCGCCGCGCCGGCCACGCGGGCGGCCAGGCTGGCATAGTCCAATGTGGTGGTCCCATCCGTGATCGCGGGCCGGTGGGGTGTGACGGCGGCATGCCGCCGCATGGCGCGCAGAAGGTCAAGCATCGCGCCACTCCGGCTCCAGGACGGGCCAGTCATCGGCGGCGCACACGGTGGGGGCGCTGTCATAGTAACGGCCCCAGGCGGCGGCGTCGGCCTGGCGGCTGGGGTCGGCTTGGGCCAGGACCAGCAGGGGCGGATGCAGCCGCTGCAACAGCCGCCGCAGGCGTGCTGTTGCGGTGAAAAAGCACCAGTCATAGCCCTCCGCCGCGCCGCGCAGGGCCATGCTGTGAAAGAACCCCGCCGACAGGCTGGGGCGCCGGCTGACCAGGGTGGTGATCTCGAACACCCGGGCCCTGTGGACATGGCGGCCGGTGTGACGGCTCAGCACGCGATCCACCGGCTGGTCCAGGTAGGCCTCGGAGAAAAAGCCGTCGGCGGTGGTGCGGACGCCGGCGGCGCAGGCCGGCGCGCCGGTGCCGTCCAGGGCGGCCATCATCAGGCGGGGGAAACGGGTGATCCGGGCGCCGTAGGTCCGGGCGTAAATATCCCGGACCAAGGCCTCAACCGCGGGCCGCAGCGGATGGCCGGTCGGTAGGCTCACAACCTCCGGAAAGCCGGTCACCGCCGGTGGGGGTGGGCAGGGATCGTAAGGGGGGGCGGGCTGGGTTGCCGCGTTCGTTGCCGCGTTGATTGCCGCGTTCATGGGGGACACGCGCCTTCGCTGGGGGAACCGCGCCTCAACCGCCGCCAGGGCGGTGACGCGGGAATCATCCTAGGTCGGTGACGCGTGGAGTTGTGTGGACTTGCCCCCCAGTTTCCTTCAGTCCTGCGGCGTTGCCGCGTGCCAGTCCTGCGGCGTTGCCGCCTGCCAGTCCTGCGGCGTTTCCGGCAGGGCTGGCAGCGTGATGTCCACCACCAGGCCATGGGGGACGTTGTGGGCCGCCGTGACCGTGCCGCCGTGCACCTCCACCACCCGCTTGCAGATGGTGAGGCCGATGCCCGTGCCGCCGGTGTCGCGCGCCCGCGCCGGGTCCGCGCGATAGAAAGGATCGAACAATTGCCCGATGGCGTCCGCCGGCACGCCGGGCCCCTTGTCCGCGATCGCCAGGCGCAGCCCGGCCGGCGTGGCGTCCAGGGTCACGGCCACGGGCACGCCAGCCGTGGTGTAGAACAGGGCGTTGCGGATGACGTTCTCGATGGCGCGGCGCAACAGGTCGGCGTTGCCTGGGAAGACCCCACCCTGGGGCAGGTCGGTCGCCACGGTCAGCGTCATGTCCCCCTGCCGGTCGGGCCGTTCGTAGGCGGCATCGGCGATGATGGTGCGCAAGAGGTCCGGCAGGTCTACTGGTGCCCGTTGCAAGGCGCCGGCCGGGCCCTCCAGCCGCGCCAGGGTCAGAAGCTCCGAGGCCAGGGCGGCGATGGCCGTGATCTCCTGCTCCATCCGGTCGAAATGGCGCGGGGCCTGGGGCGCCACTTGGCGCCGGGCCAGGCCCAGGGCCATGCTCAACCGCGCCAGGGGCGATTTGATCTCATGGGAGATGTCGCTAAGCAGCCGGCGCTGGGCGGTGATGGCCGCCTCCAGCTCCGCCGTCCGGTCGGCCACCTTGCCTTCCAGCGTCAGGTTCAGGTGTTCCAGGTCGCGCATGCTGCGGTCGCGCTCCTCCCGCGCGTTGCGCAGGCCGGCGGTCATCTGGTTGAAGGAGCGGGCAAGGAACCCCAGCTCATCCCGGCTGGTCACGGGTACCTGGATGTCCAGCCTGTCGGTCTCGGAAATGGCGCGCACCGCCTGGGTCAGGTCCATGATGGGCGCCGTCAGCCGGCGGCCGGTCCAGCGCACGAACCCGATGATGGGTGCGGCCAGCAGCAGGCCCAGCAGGGCCAGTTCCAGCGCCACCTGGCGCAGTGAGCGTGTCACCGTCGATGCCGGCTGCGACACCACCACCTGCCAGGAGCGCAGCAGTCCGTCGCGGGGCAGGGACCGGCCGACGATGCGGTTCCCGGCATCGCCGGCGGGCTCCGCGGCGGTGGAGAGCAGAGCGGGATGGGGCGCCAGGCGCACCAGGGCCGTGCGCGATTCCACCCCGTTCAGCAAGGTTTCGATGGCGCTCCACGGTAGGGCGATGACCAGCGTGCCCACCCGATAGTCCGGGGCGAAGGTGCCGAACACCGGAATGGCCAGGGCGACGATGTCGCCGGCGCCTAGCGGGTTCCGGTGCTTGTCCAGGAGGGTGGCGCCGCGCGCCGTCACGCTCCAGCCCGCCGGCAACCGCGTGCCCGGCGGGGGAGAGCCGTCCACGCCATCGGCATCGGCGATCAGTGCCCCGGCCGCGTCGAAGGCATAGATGCCGCCGCTCAGCCCATAGAGACGCTGCAACGCCTCCAGCGTCGTGCCGATGCGGCGATCGACGTCCCCGGACACCAGGTCGTTCATCACCTCCAGCTGTGCCCAGGCCGTCAGGTCGGTCGCCAGTTCGTCCATGCGGTTGCACAGGCGCTGGTATTTCAGGTCCGCCACCTGAGCCAGGTTGTCCGCCGCCGTGTCCAGCAGCGACCGCCGCACGCCGGTATAAACCACCGCCGCCGTCAGGCCATAGGTCAGCAGATAGATGGCCAGCAGGGCGCTGACGATCTTGCGGCCGATGGAACTGCCGATGATGGCCTTCATGGGCGTGCCCTCATGGACCGCCCCCGCCGGTGCCCGCGACGGGCAGGCGGGCCAGCACCACCACGCCCTCCGGTACGCCCCCGCCGCTGACATAGCCGACGGAGCCGGGGACCCGGCGGATGAAGGCCAGCAGTGCCTGCTCGGATTCCTGCACCACCGGGGGCAGCTTGCCCTTGAAGTGCATCTCGTTCCAATAAACGATCAGGCTGGCGTTGTCCTGGTGCAGCACGCCGGCGGTGAAGCGGGCGCGGACGTCGCTGGCGATCTCACGGTTCACCGGAATGATGGCGCTGCCGTCGGGCCACAGGGTCATGCGCAGCAGGTAGATGGCGGCGACATCGGCGGTGCTCAATGATCGGCCCAGGGTGACCGAGGGGTTGGCCACCACCAGGATATCCTCCGCCCGCGCCAAGTCCGACAGCAACAGTCCCATCAGGAACGCCAGCAGGGAACGCCGCCGCCGCATCAGAACAGCACGGACCAAGAGGCGAACAGGCCGGTCGGGTTGATCGGCCGGCCCCCCACGTTCTGTAGATATTCCAGGCGGAAGACCATGGCGGGCTGCGGACGGAAGGCGAAGCCCGCCAGCACGTCCCGGGCGACACGGTCATTTCCAAGGGTCATCGCCGTGCTGGCGGTCAGCTCCTGCGTGGCGCCCAGGAGGGGCATGGAGCCCCGCCCGTCATAGACCTCGTACCAGCCGTAGACGGACCATCGGTCGTTGATGGCGTAGGAGGGTGCCACGTAGCCGCTCCACTCCAAATCCCGGGTCGAGTGCAGGCTGGCGGGCTGGGACAGGGTGGAAACCACCCACTCCCCCTGCAGGCTCCATTGGTCCATTGTATACCGGAAGTCGGTGCCGAACAGATGTTGTTCCACCCCCTGCCGGTCGATGGAGCGCTGGATTGAAAACCCCACCTTGTCCAGCAAGGCCAGGGGGAAACTGACATGCAGCCCCTCGACCAGGCGATAATGGTCGTCGACGATGCTGTCGGGCCGGGCTGAGAACTCATCCATCGGCTGCCAGTAGACCTGCACATCCGGCCACCGCGCCTGCGGGTCGCTGTACAGCACCGACAGACCGGTGGCGTATTGGCTGGAGCCCCGATATGTCGCGGCGGGACGGATGGTGGACATCACCAAGGGGGCGGCGTGGATCTGGTTCCAATCCCCCACCGGCGCCAGCATCTTGCCGAAGCGCACGGTGAAGCCGTCCGGCAACTGGATGTCATTATATAGCCGCTCCAGCACCAGATAGCCCTTGCCGCCCTCGCCTGCGCCTTCCTTGCCCCAGGGCACCAGGTTCAGCCCTGTCAGTTCCGCCTCCATGAAGGGGTTGAACAGGGCGCCGACATGGGCGCTGGCGTAAAGGCTGAGGTCCTCCAGGCTGAAGGTCTTGCGGCCCTGGTCGGGGGCGGCCAGGACCATGCTGGAATACCCGGCGAAATTGACCGGGCCGACGTTGAACCCCTGGCCCAGCACGTAGCTCTCCACCAATTCAATGTCTTGCGCCCGGGCCGCGCTGGTTGTCCCGGCGACGGCCAGAACCGCCGCGACCAGGGCGGCGGCGGAGCGGGGGCGGGGCGGTGAAGGGTGTTCAGGCATGGCGTATCGGTCCACGCCCGGTCACGACAGCGGCAGGGCGTAGAGATAGCCGACGTTGCGGATCGTCTTGATGGGCTGGTCGGCATCGTCGGTGACGGCGTCCAGCTTGCGCCGGACCTTGCTGACCAACGTGTCGACGTTGCGGTCGGCGCCGGCCGCCTGGTGCCGGCCGAAGGCGGCCGTGGAAAGCTCGTCGCGGGGAATGATGCGTCCCGCGTTGCGCAGCATATGCTCCAGCAGGCTGAATTCAGCGGAGGTCAGGTCCAGACGGATCTCTCCGCGCCAGGCGGTGCGGGCGGTCGGGTTCAGGCGCACGCCGCCCACCTGCAGGTCAGCGGTCGCCTTGGCCGTGCCGCCGTTCACGCGGCGCAGGACGGCGCGGATGCGGCCCACCAGTTCACGCGGGTTGACCGGCTTGGGCACATAATCGTCCGCGCCGATTTCAAAGCCGACGATGCGATCAACATCGTCATCCCGCGCGGTCAGCATGATGACCGGCACGTCGGAGCGCTGGCGCAGGCGTTTCAGGACATCGAAACCGGACAGCCGGGGCAGCATGACGTCCAGCACGATAAGATCCTGGCCCTCGGGCGCATGGTCGAAACACGCGGCGCCGTCATGGGCGAGGTCGACGGCGAAGCCGTCCTGTTCGAGATATTCGCGCAGCATCTCGGCCAGCGCGATATCGTCATCAACGATCAGTATTCGGTCCATACCCACTTATCGGCTAACGGGGGGCCGAAGTCGATGGCGGGCCGCCGCGCCTGGGGGCGCGGACGGCACCAGCCGTCGCCTGAACCGGATCAGGCCTTGATGTTCAGCAGCTTGCCGCGATCGTTGTCGACCGAACCGGTATCGACATCGCCGTCGCCATCCCGGTCCAGCGTGGCCGGCTGCTGGGGTGCGGTCTGGGTGGCCTGGGTGGACGCGCTGTCCGTCGCCGCGGCGGGGGCGGCGGGGCGGTACAGCGAGGAAACTGAACTGGCGTAACCGCCGATGGAGGAAATGCTCATGATGGGTACTCCGGGAAACGGGGATCGGTTCGGTCGCGTTTTTGCTTCGATCCCAGTATATCCCCGGGCTGCGGTTCCAATTGTGGAGTTTTGTCGAGTCCTGCGGAATTGCCCTGCCCCTGACGCCTCTTGTCACGCCGCCGGGGGCAGGGGGGCCGTCTGGTACAGCGTCACCTTGATGCCGCCGTGCAGCACCGGGGCGGTGGTCGGCAGGAAGGGCAGGTCGGTCACCTTGGCCAGCGCCGGCTCATTGGTGATGATGGCGGCGCGCCAGCCGGCGAACCGCTCCCGCAATACCTTACCCAGGGCGCCGTACAGGGCGTAGAGCTGCTTGGTGTCGCCGATGCGTCCGCCGTAGGGGGGATTGACGATCACCAATCCCGGCGGCCCCTCCGGTGCCGTCAGGTCGCTGATGGCGTGATGGCGGAACTGGACACGATCCTCCACCCCGGCCCGCGTCGCGTTTTCCAGGCTCATTTCCACGGCACCGGCATCGCGGTCGCTGCCGTGGAAGCGGACGGTGGGGGGCGTGCCGGCAACCGCCGGGGGGGATGCCTTGAGCGCGGACCAGGCGGCGGCATCGAAACCGGCCAGCTTCTCGAATGCGAAGGTGCGGCTGCGCCCCGGTTTCAGCCCGGCGGCGATCTCCGCCGCCTCGATCACGAAGGTGCCGGACCCGCACATGGGGTCCACCACCGGCTCCTGGCCGTCATAGCCGCACTGGCGCAGGAACAGGGCGGCCATGGTCTCCCGCATCGGGGCCTTGTTGACCGCCTCCTTATGGCCGCGCTTGTGCAGCGCTTCGCCAGAGGTGTCGATGCTCAGGGTGCAGAGGTCGTCATCGATGCGGGCCTTGATGACGATGTCGGCATCATCCGCGATGGCGGCGCCCAATTCCTCCGTGATGGCGCGGGTGATGCGCTCCGCCGCGGCGCCGGCGTGGTAGATGCGCGACTTGGTGCAGCTGGCCTCCACCCGCACCGGCACGTCGGCGCGCAGGAAGTCCGCCCAGGGGAAGCGGCGCGCGCGCTTGTCCAACTGCGCCAGGTGCAGGGCGCGGAAGGCGCCGATGCGCACCAGCACGCGTGTGGCGCCGCGCAGTTCCAGGTTGGCGCGCCAAACCTCCCGCCACCCACCGCGGGTGCTGACGCCGCCCTTGCCGGCCAGCAAGCCTGTGAAACCGGCCGCCTGCATCTCCGCGCACAGCGCGGATTCCAGGCCGGGGGTGGTCACCACATAGATGTCGAATTCAGTCGTATCGTCCATCGCGCCTTGATATCGCGCCGCCGGGAGCCCGGCGAGGGCTTTCTGGCCCATAGCTCCCATGTGGGGCCTCCTGTGAGGCGGCTCAGGCTCGCCCCGTTGCGGTGAGCGTGGTGACCAACCCGTCGGCGCCCGCGCGCCAGGCCCGGCACTCCGGGAACCGGGCCAGGACGCGGGCCCCCGCCGGCGTGACGCTGAGCGCGGTGGACAGCGCGTCAGCCAGGGTGGCCGTGGGCGCGCTGACGCTGACGCTGAACCTCGGGTCGCTGCACCGCCCGGTCGCCGGCGTGAACAGGTGGTTGAAGCGGCCGGTCGGCTCAAACGGCGTGCCATAGGCGCCAGAGGTGGACAGCGCCTGGTCCTGCAGCGGCAGGGTCAACAGCGTGCGGTCGCCCTCCCCCGGCGCCTTGATGCCGGCGGTCCAGGGGCGTCCCGCCGGATGCGTCCCCACCGCGCGTATCTCCCCCATGTCCACCAGCGTATGGGCCACACCGCGCGCCTTCAGCAGGGCCACCACCTGGTCGGTGACATAGCCCTGGGCGATGCCGTTCAGGGTCAGGGCCATGCCGGGGTGATGGAACGCCACCCGGTCGGGCTCCACCGTCACCTTGTGATACCCGACCCAGGCCAGCGCCTGGCGCACGGCGGCGTCCGGCGGGCCGGCGGGATCGGCGCCAGGCCTGCCGAAATGGCCGGCATAGAGGGCCCACAGCGGCTGCACCGTGGGGTCAAAAGCGCCATCCGTCCGGTGGGCGATGGATAGCGCCTGGGCCAGCAGCGCCACCAGCTCCGCCGGCGGGTCGACCAGCACGCCGTCGCGGTTCAGACGGCTCAGGGCGCTGTCCGGGCGGTACAGGCTGAAGATGGCCTCCAGCCGCGCCACCTCCGCCAGGCTGGCCTGGATCAGGGCGTCGGCCTCGGCCGGGTTCGGGTGGTTGATGACCAGGCGGGCGTCCGCCCCCAGCGCCACGCCCGACCAATGGCGCAACGTGGGCATCTCGACGGCGGCGGCCGGGCGCAAGCCCATCAGGGGCAGGTCCAGCAAGGGCAGGCCGGCGGCGGCGGCCAGCAGGGTCAGGGCGCGGCGGCGCGTGGGGGTGTTCATGACGCGCCGCCGGCCGTGCGCCCAGCCGTTTCCTGCCCGGCCGGGCCCCGATCGTCCTCTTCAAACACCTGGTCCTTGCGGATGTCGGTATACCGCACCACGGTGCCCTCATGCGCCTGGGCGAAGGCCCGCGCGCCCGCCTCGGTGCCGAAGGGGAACAGTTCGAGGCCGCCCATGGCCCCATGCTCCGCGCTGCCCACCACGTAGAAGGCGGCGCGCGCGTCGATCCAACTGCCGGCTGCCGGGTGGTGCTGGTCGTTCAGCTTGTCCATGTCTGTCACATAGATGGCGGCGATGTCCTTGGGCTCCTCCGGCAGCAGGGTATAGGCCACCGTGTCGCGGACGGAGGCGAACCACACCGGCATGGGATCGCCCTTCAGCAAGACCTGACCCTTAGGGCCGCCGTGCTCCGTCACCGCCATGTTACAGAAATGGGCGAGGTCTCCGTCGGTCAGGTTGTGCGGTGCCGGGATGGCCCCGACCTCCGCCTTGGGTTTGCAGCCGCCCATGGCCAGGACGGCCAGCACGGCGAACAGGTAAGGGGCGCGCATCAGATTTGCCTCCGGGAAAAGATGAGGGCCGCCGCCGCCAGGGGCAGGGCGGTCCAGCCGGCCAGAACGGCGAGAAGGGTGACGGGGCCCAGATGAATCTGACCCGCGATGCCGGCCATGCCGGCGAATTGGCTGACCTGGGCGGTACCGGTCAGGTTGAACAGGCGGAAGGCGTCGGCCGGGTTGGCCAGCATGAGCCAGTTCAGCAGGCCCACGGTGACGGTCTTGCCCTGGTCCGCCACCAGGATGCCCAGCAGGGCCATGTCGAACACCAGCACGAACACCAGCCACAGGCCGATGGCGATGCCGCCGGCGGCCCCCCGGTCGCGCACCACGGCGCTGACCAGATAGCCCAGGGCGATGAACACGGCGCCCAACAGGATGCTGGACCCGATCAGCCCGGCGAAGGCGCGCCAGCCTTCTGGTCCGGTGTCGGCGCAGGTCAGGGCCAGCGCCGCGCCCGCCGCGCCATAGCCCACCAGGGTGGCGAAGCCCAGCAGCGCCAGGTGCCCCAGGAACTTGCCCAGCACGACCTGCCCGCGCGAGACGGGATAGGACAGCAGCAGGCTCATGGTGCCGCGATCGACCTCACCCACGATGGCGTCGAAGGACAGCAGCAGGGCGATCAGCGGCACCAGGAAGATGGTCAGGCTGGACAGGCTGACCACCACCACGTCCAGAGCACCCGCCCCGACGGTGCCGGTGGGCACGCTGCCCAGGAAGGTGAGACTGAGTGCCAGGGTGGCCATCAGCAGGGTGGCGGCCACGACCCAGCGGTTGCGCAGGCCGTCGCGGATTTCCTTGCCAGCGAGAATGAGGGGAATGCTCATGCGGCCTGCTCCTGTCGCAGGAAATGGGCGTAAAGCTCGTCCAGGCTGGGCTCAACCACCGAAAGGTCGGCCAGGGGCAGGCCGGTCAGGCGGCGCAGCACCGCCACCTTGTCACCGCCGGCGCACCGGCACTCCACCGCGTGGCCGTCGGTTGAGACCTGGCCCAGCGTCCCCAGGGCGTCCGCCACCATGGCCGCCGGGGCCCCCGTGGCCCGGATGCGCACAGGCAGGTCGGCCAGGTGGCGCAGGCCGGCCAGCGTGCCGTCGGCGATCTTCACCCCCCGGTTCATGACGATGATGCGGTCGGTCTGGCCCTCCAGCTCCGTCAGCGCGTGGGAGGACAACAGGACGGTCACGCCCGCGCGGCGCAGGTCCTGCACGATCTCGTAGAACACTTGGCGCAGGGCCGGGTCCAGGCCGGTGGTCGGCTCATCCAGGAACAGCGCCTTGGGCTGCCCCAGCAGCGCCTGGGCCAGGCCCAGGCGTTGGCGCATGCCCTTGGAATAGGTGCCGACGCGGCGCCGCGCCGCCTCCGCCTCCAGCCCCACGCGGGCCAGCAGACCGGCGTTGCCGGCGCGGTCAACACCCTTCAGCCGGGCGTAGAAATCCAGCGTTTCCCGCCCGGTGAGGGAGGGGTGGAAGGCCAGGTTTTCCGGCAGATACCCCACTGCCCGGCGCAGGCGGGCGGCATGCGCCCCGGCTGGATCCTCCCCCAGCAGGCGGACGCCGCCCCGACTGGGCCGGATCAGCCCCAGCATCAGCTTGATCAGCGTGCTCTTGCCGGCGCCGTTGTGGCCCACCAGGGCCACGCATTGGCCGGGGTCCAGGTGCAGGCTGACCTCGGTCAGGGCGGCGCGGGCGCCGTACAGCTTGCTGACCTGGTCGATGGTGACGGAGGGGCTCATGGCTGGGAACTCGCCGTGGCTAGGGGGGCGTCGGAGTCCACTGGCGTGTCGCCGGTTATCGTCGGTGGCTTCATCAGGGGGGCGCTGTCGATGACCCCGCCGGGATGCAGGGCCGGGAATTGGGCCTGGGCCCAGCGGATCACCTGGATGGCCGGGCTGTTCAACAGCAGCTTGGCGGCCGGGAAGCGCCAGACCACGCGATCCACCAGGTCGTTGGGGCGATAGGCCTCATCGGCGATGCCGTCGCCGTTCAGGTCGAAGGCGGGGTTGTCGCTCCAGTAATTCCCGCGGCCGTGATCGGACCAGTCCAGCGACCGGGTGCCGACATACATGACCTGGGTGCGATTGCCGATGAAGGCGTTGCCGGTCAGGGTGTTGCGCTCCGCCCCGGCGGTGAAGTGGATGCCGATGTCACAGCCGTCGAAGCGGTTCTCGGCGATGCGGTTCTTGTTGGCGTTGTAGACGAAGACGCACTTGGCCGTGCCGGCGCGGAAGCCGCCTTCGGTCCCGGCCACACGGGGCATCATGGCGCCGTCGCCGCCATCCTCCCCGGTGGCTGGTCCCATTCGCGTTTGGCGGAAGCGGCCCTCCACCCGGTTGCCCGTGATGGTGGACGCGTTGGCGTAGTTCAGCAGCAGGCCATAATCGCGGTCGCCCGCCGACTGGTTGTCGCGCACCTCCAGGCGGTCGGAAAACATGAGGGCGAAGCCGATGTCGTTGCCTACCGACACGTTGTCCAGGACGCGGCTGTCGTTGGTGTACATGTAGTGGATGGCGAAGCGGACGCCTTCCATGCGGTTGCCCTGGAACAGGTCTTGCCGGCTGGCGTTGGCGAAGATGCCGTCGCGTCCGCCGGTGATGCGGTTGGCGATGATGCGGGCGCCGGGGGCGTTCCACACCGTGACGCCGTTGCCGCGTTGGCTCATGGGCAGGTCGGTGCGGCCGGCGATGTCGTTGTCCTCGACCGTGGCGTCGCGTGGGCCCTGGACGTAAACGCCGTAGAGGTTGCCCGTCAGGCGGTTGCCCACCACCCGCGCGCCGGTGGCCGTGGGCAGCAGCAGCAATCCGGAATCCATGGCGTGCTGCTCGGGGCCGGAGCCTTGCAGGGTCAGGCCCCGCACCGTGACGTCGGGCGCCGTCACTGTCAGGGCGCTGCCGGCGCCGCCGGCGTCGATGATGGCGACATGACCGGGCGCCCCCTCCAAGATCAGGGGCTTGCCGATGGTGATGCCGCCCCGGTGGATGCCCGGCGCCAGGTGTAGGACATCCCCGGGGGCGGCGGCCGCCACCGCGCGGGCCAGCCCGTCCCCGCCGGCGGGCACCTCCCGCACATCGGCGCGCGCGGGCAGGGCCCAGGGGCAAGCCCCCAGACAGGTCAGGGACAAGTACAGCAGAGCGGTGGCGGTCCTGCGCATGGGGTCAGGCCTTGGCCGGGTGGACCAGCATGCGGCCCACCATTTCCATGTGCAGGGCATGGCAGAACCACTGGCAATAATACCAGTGCACGCCCGGCCGGTCGGCGGTGAAGGTGACGGACGCCGTCGCCTGCGGCCCAATCTCCATGGCGATGCCGTGGCCGGACAGGGTGAAGCCGTGGGTCAGGTCGTCGACATCGTCCATATTGGTGATGAAGACGGTGACCTCGTCACCTTGGTTCACCTCGAACTTTTCCAGGCTGTAGGCCGGCGCCACGGAATACACGTAGACGCGGACCTTCTTGCCGTCGCGGATGACGTTGGCGGCGGATTCCAGCTCCACCCCATCCTTCTTGGCCCACTGCCGCGCCTCCTCCCACATCGGGTCGTCACGCTTGTAGACGCTGATGGGGTTCACCTTGGACCGGTGAACGATCATGGCGTCGTGCGGCTCGGCGAAGCTGGGGCCGTCATGCACCACAGCCATCTTGTCGCCGGAGATATCGATCAGCTGATCGTTCTCAGGCTTCAGCGGGCCGACGTTCAGGAAACGGTCCTTGGAAAACTTGTTCAGCGACATCAGCCACTTGCCGTCCGCCTCCTTGGTCTCACCCATGGAGGAGTGGTTGTGGCCCGGCTGGTACTGCACATCCAGCTTCTGGATGATGGGGTCGACCTTTTCCCCCTTGAAGGCGCGCTTGGCCTTTTCCAGGTCCCACTTCACCAACTGGCTGTCCAGGAACACGGTGGTGTAGGCGTTGCCCCGGCCGTCGAAGGCGGTGTGCAGAGGCCCCAGGCCCACCTGCGGCTCCGCCACCACCACGTCGCGCGGCTTGATCTTGTCGGCGAACAGATCGTCCAGCTTGCGCACGTCGATGACGGTGACGGTGGGCGACAGCTTGCCGTTGAAGACGACATGGATGCCGTCGGGCGCCACGTTGCAGCCGTGCGGGTTGTTGGGCACGGGAATGTAGCGGGTGTAGCGCGAGCCATGGCGGCCATCGACCACGGGCACGCCGTTGATGACCTTGCAGTCGCCCTTCTTCACCGCCTCTTCGATGCGCTTGATGTCGAAGACGACGGCCCAGTCCTCGGTGCTGGCGGTCATGTCGGCCAGCGTCGTGCCTTCCTCGGAGTTGTAGCAGGTGGAGAAGGCGTACTTGCCCTGATAGTCGGCGTCGCAATTGTCCAGGTTGCCGTCGACCATCACCTGCCAGGCCACCTTCATGGCGTCGCCGTCGATGGCGGTGAAGACGCAGCCGTACTTCTTGGGCTCATCCAGCACGCTGCCGTCGTTCACCAGCGGGGCGCGGTGTTCGCTGTTGGCGAAGACATAGCCGGTGCGCGGGTACTTTTGCGGCCGCAGGCCATGGATGTCGTGCGCGTTGGGGATCTCGATGATCTTGTCGCACTTCATGATGTCGCAACGGATGCGGGCGACGCGGGTGTTGGCCTTGTCGTTGATGAAGATGTAGCGGCCGTCGTAGGTGCCGTTGGTGAACGACATGTGCGGGTGGTGCGCGTCGCCGTTCTGGTACAGGCCGCCCCGGTTGGCCAGGAACTTCTTGGTTTCCGGCAGCAGGCCCTCGGTCAGTACCTTCTTGGACTCGTTGGTCAGACCCCAGCCGGTGGCGGAGCAGCGGTTGAACACCGGGATGCGCATCAGTTCGCGCATCGACGGCATGCCCAGGATTCGGATCTCGCCCGACTGACCGCCGGAGGCGAAGACGTAATACTCATCCAGGTCGCCGGGCTTCACCTCGACCTTGTTCTTGGCCGTTGCCGGGGCGGCCTGGCTGGTGCCGGCGCCCACCAGGGCGCCGCCGGTGCCCACGGCACCCACCGCCGCGGCGGCCAGCGCCGCCTTGGCCGATCCACCGATCAGCCCGCGGCGGCTGAGGCCCGGCGAAGCCTCGCCATTGCTGTTGGCGGCGACCGGGACTTTGTTCAGATCTTCGTTCGACATCTTGCGTCTTCTCTGTTGGGTGATCTGGAAATCGGGGGAAAGGTCACTCCGCCGGCGTGCCGTTTTGGGGCGGGGCTGTTTTAGGCGGGGTTGCGGGAAGGGGGCCGGGGGTGGCCATGCCGGCTTGGCGCTCGCGCTTTAGGCGCCGCTGGATCATCACCGGGCATTTCTGGTCGTGGTGGTACAGCAGCTGGCAGTGCAGGCACTGGATGCATTCATTGGGATTGATGTGCCCCTCGGGGTGGATGGCCTGCACCGGGCATTCATTGCTGCAGCGCTGGCAGGGGTTGCCGCATTCGCGGTAGCGGCGCAGCCAATCGAACATGCGCAGCCGTGCGGGGATGGCCAGCGCCGCCCCCAGCGGGCACAGGTAGCGGCAGAAGAAGCGCTCGATGAACAGGTTGGCCAGCAGCAGGGCCACGGCGAAGACCACGAAGGGCCAGGACCGCCAGAAGATCAGGACGATGGCCGTCTTGAACGGCTCCACCTCCGCCGCCTTTTCCGCCATGGCCAGTTCGTTCAGCGACAGGCCGAACAGGACCAGGAAGATCACGTACTTGATGGGCCACAGGCGCTGGTGGACGCTGAACGGCACCTTGATTTGGCGGACCTTGAAGCGCTTGGCCAGGCGGTTGGTCAGCTCCTGCAGCGCGCCGAAGGGACACAGCCAACCGCAGAAGGCGCCCCGCCCCCAGAACAGCAAGGAGGCGGCCACGGCGAACCACAGCACGAACAGCAGCGGCTCCATCAGGAAGTAATCCCAGCTGAAGTCGGTGCGCAGGGCGTTGAAGAAGGTCAGGACGTTGACCACGGACAGCTGCGCATGCTTCCACCAGCCCAGCCACAGTAGCGTGGTGGCCAGCACGCCCAGGCGAACCCGGTCGTACAGGACTGGCCGGCGGACCAGTTCATGCTGGAAGAAGAAGATGCCGGTGACGGCGGCCAGCAGCACGGCCAGCAGCGCCACCCCCGGCCGGTCAGCGGCCCACATGCGGCGCCACAATTGGCCGCCGGCGGGGGCGTCCGCTGGGGTGGTCGCGGCCGTCGCGGGAACGGGCGCGGCCTTGGGCGCCGGCAGGCTCAGGTATTTCTGCGGCGGGGTATAGTCCAGGTCGAAGGTGATGAAGGCCTTGTCCAGGGTGGCCACCTGGCGCTGCACCAGCAGACGCAGGCGCCAGGGCTGGGCGACGTCGAAGGTGCTGCCGTCGGGGATGGTGAACAGGGCGATGTCGGGGAAGTCAGGGGCGTCGCCGGCCAGAGAGCCCAGGCGGGTGTGGTTGCGGTCGTGGAAGCGGATGGTGTTCTCGCCCTGGATCAGCTCGATCCGGTCGAAGATGCCGCCACGCACATAGCCCGAACCCTTGAAGGAATAGCGGCCAACCCCGGCGACGATGATGGCCTGCTGTCCCGGCTTCAGGCCGGATGTCAGGCGCTGGTAGCCGTCTTCGCCCAGCAGGCTGCGGCCCACCATCGGCAGGGTGGCCACGGTGGCGTAGAGATCGATGAAGGTGTCGTCGTCGGGGCCGGCTTCCGGCCGGGCGGCGGCGGCGGGCCCGCCCGCCTCGCGGAAGGCGGCGTTGACTTGGCCCACCGGCAACAGCAGGCGGCGGATGGAGCCATCGCCCAGCAGGGTGCTCCAGTCGGCGGCGCCGATCAGGCCCATGTTGACCACCGGGCGCGCCGCGTCGGCGGTGGCCTCGTCGTGGCTTAGCCCGCCTAAGCCCAGCGTATGAGCCACCTTGATGGCGGAGCGGACGATGGTGTCGCCGATCACCATGACGGTCACGGTGGCGCCGGACACGATGTCGACCGGCGGCTTGCCGCCCGTGTCGGCCATCATTTCCGGCACGCTGCGGCCGACATAGCCCTGGATGAAATGGTCGATCTTGGCCACGGGAATGCCGACCAGCACGATGGGTTCGTGATGGTCCACCAGCTTGGCGCCGGTGATGCGGGCGTTGGTGTCGATGCCGATGAGGATGGAGATGGGGCGGCCGGAATACCCGGCGGCGTTGACCACGTCGCTGTTCAGGTAGACATAGCCGATGACCTTGTCGCCAGTCAGAGCCGGCACCACCGCCGGCGTCCCCTGAGCGGGCCCGTAATGGTCGGCGCCGGGCACCAAGGCTTCGGGGGTCGCTTGGCCCAAGTAGTCCGTTACGTGGTTGACAGTCGGCACGGCCCAGGCGGGCCCTTGCCATGCCAGGAGGACGCAGGCCAGCGCCAAGGCCATCAAGCGCGACAGCATCGCCCCTCGCCGGGACGGGGCCGGCGTCTTGCCGGGCGCCACGCGGGCAAGCGGGGGCGCTATCGGCCGAGGCCGATGGGATAGGGCGGGTGACGGCATTGTCGAATGCGGCTTTGGCTGGTTCTGGAACCGGCGTCGGTTCCGATGGGGGCAGGCTTACCTGGGTAGTGGGGGTTCAGCTTTGCGCTGGGTCAAAAGATACAAAAAATATGAATGTTATTTCGCCTGCGTCGCTGAATGGCCGTGCAGGCGAACCAGGCGTTCGATGGCGGCCTTCAATAAGGCTTGCGCCAATGTAACGCCCTCAGTATCGGCCATGCGGTCCAGGGCCAGGGAATAGATGTCGACGGCCCGTTCCGCCAAGGCCAGCGCGCGGACGTCGGCGGCGGCGACGGCGGCGTCTACCTCATCCTCCACCGTGATGGCCAGGTCACGCAGGTCCCGTGCGTCCTCCACGCTGGGCAAGGGGCTCAGCGTGTCGCGTTCCTGGTGGTAGGCCTGCCGGCGGGCCCGCCGCAGATGCGCCGCATGGGCCAGTTCCTCCTGTGCCAGCGCCTCGGCCTGCCGCGCGACGGCTGGTGCCGCGGCATGGGCCGCCACATAGCTGTAGAAGGCGAAGGCGCGATCCTCGTTCAGCACGGCGATGGACAGCGCCTTGTAAGGGCTGAGGGTCGCGCTGGCCTCCACCTCTTCCCAGGATCGGGCGATGTCCGGGGGCAGCAGCCACCGCACCGGCGCGGCCGGCGGCACATGTCCCAGCAGGGCCCCGGCGCAGTTGCCGACCGCTGTGACATGGTGGCTTTCCTCCGCCGCCAAACGGCGGAACAGGGTTGCCAGGGGCGGCGTGTTCCACTGACGCTCCGCCAACATCGTATAGCGGCGCACCGCCTCCTCCTCCATGGCCAGCGCGATGGCCAGCAACTCTTCCATGGAGGCGACGGGCACGCTTGGCTCCTGGGACAGCAGGGGCATGGCGCTTGTTCCTCGGGCGATGGGGGCGGCCGTCAGCCGCAATGGCCGCCGCAGCATGAGCCGCGGTGCCGGGCCAGCAGTTTTTCAAACGGTACGCTGGACCGATGGTCGGGCAGGCGGCAGTCACGGGCCAAGGCCAGCACATCCTCCGCGCCCCAGGTGGACGGGCAGTCCGTGATGGTCATCACCAGGCCGCCGGGCGGTGGGGCTGCGGTGCCAGCGGTGGGGGAGGACAGCGAAATCGTGCCGTCGGCGGCGATGATCAGGGGGTGGTCGGTCATGGAATCTCCAGGCCTTCAAGGTTCTTATGGCAAGGTTCTTATGGCAAGGTTCTTATGGAAGGTGCCAGGGGGCGGTACGCCGTGATGGCGCTCAGTCGCGGGCCAGGGGCCGGGATGGCGGCGTGTCCTGGTCCGCCAGGCCGGATTTGAAGTTCCGGATACCGGCGCCCAAGTCGCCCAATAGCCGGGGCAGGCGGTTGCCAAAGAGCAACAAGGCGATCGCGGCGACGATCAACCAATGCCAGATACTGAAGGAACCCATGGGCGTTCTCCTGCCGTGGGGGGATGGCCCCAGGGGAACAGAGAACGAGCGCGGAAAGATTGCGCTGGCGCAAACCGGCGGCGTATTTGATGTATCGCAAATGCAACATTATTCGCGGCACGGAATTGCGAATTCTGGCAACGGGACCCAATATCACTGACCTTCTCCCGAATCGGCCCCGCGGTAAATGCGAAATCGCCTCAGTCACGGCGTGTATTCGACCGTCAGGCCGGGGCTGCCGGAATAGTCAGTTTTCGTCAGGATTTCCCGGAATCGACCCATGATTTTCCGCTGGGGAATTTTTTAGCCGAAAAGGGGCGAACCTAACCATGTGGATAGGGTGTTCTCCTCCGCTTGCGTCACCCGCATGCGCCATATAGTGGTAAGAACATACAATTGGCTCTACATCATATGCGCTTAAACCTTTGGTTAAGAACCTGCGGGATATGTTTTTGACTGACCATCGTCATTACAGCTTGGTGCCAACTTGCGGACGTTAAGAGCCATCATCGCCGCAATGGCCGTGATTCCGCCGGTGTTGGCCAAGCGGGCCGACGCCCAGGATACCGGCCAGATTCTGCGTGATGTGGAGCGGAACATCCCCCGTGAGGCTCCACGCGCCCCCACCTTGCCTGATCTGGCGCCGCCTCCCCCCGACGGGGAATTCCTGAAGGCGGGCGAGACGGTGCATGTCACCGGCTTCCGTTTCATCGCCACGCTGATCCCGGAATCGGAACTGCGGGCGCAGCTCACATCGTACGTGGGGCGCGATTGCACCCTGGGTGATTTGCGCGAGGCCGCCGCCCGCATCAGCCGTTATTATGCCCAGCATGACTATTTGGCTCGGGCCGTCCTGCCACGTCAGGATTTGGAAGGCGGCGTGGTCACCATCCAGGTGCTGGAGGCCCGCATGGGCCGGGTGCTCATCGACCCTTCCAGCGAGGTCCGCCTGGATGCCGACCAGGCTCAGGACTTCATTTATGCCCAGAATGCCCCAGGCGATCCGCTGCGTCCCAGCGCCGTGGCCACCGGTGTCTCCAACCTGGGTTTGATTCCGGGCATGCAGGCGCTCGGCGTCCTCGACGCCGGGGCTGATGAGGGCACCACCGACATCCATCTCAAGATGCGTGAGCCACCCCTGGTGACGGGTACGACGGTGATCGACAACAACGCGCCGCGCGAAATCGGCGGCGTGCGTGGTCTGATCCTCGCCACCATGACGGACGCTGCGGGGGTTGGGGACCAGGTCGCCTTCACCGGTCAGGTCAGCCAGTCGTCCAAATACGGCCAGATGATGGTGGGCGCCCCCGTCTGGCATGAGGGACTGTGGCTGGAGGCCAGCGGCGCCGTCCTGCAATACGACGTGCCCGCCGACATCAACGCCAGCACGCCGTCAGGCGACGCGCAGACGGCCGCCCTGACCCTGCGCTGGCTGGCGCTGCGCAGTTCCGCGGCACCCGTAAACTTGGCCTTCGGCCTGGAACACAAATGGACCAGCGACAAGCTGGTGGACGTGGTGACCGCGTCCAACCGTCTGGGGGCCATGATCCTGGCGGCGCACCGTCTGATGCGGGACGATTGGCAGGGCGGCGGGGCCTTTACCCTGGATGCCCAGGTCAAGGCTGGTAACGTCGACTTGTCCCATAATGCGGCCAACCAGGCCATCGACCAGGCCACCGCCCGAACCGCGGGGCACTTCGTCAAGGCCACCGCCTCGATCAGCCGCGCGCAGGTGCTGTGGCGGGGCGGCGACGCGCTGGTCACCCTGGCGGCGCAGATCGCGTCAAAGAACCTGAACAGCTCCGAACAATTTTCGCTCGGCGGCCCCAGCGGCGTGCGCGCCTATCCCCTGAACCAGGGCGGCGGCGACCAGGGCGCCATGCTGAATATCGAGATCGGGCAGATGGTGTCCGACAGCGTCCGCTTTTCCGCCTTCTGGGACGGCGGCTGGGTGGAGCAGCACAAGACCACCTGGGGCGGCTGGGAGGGGGTGGGCTCTCCCCACAACCATTATGTCCTTCAGGGCGTCGGCGCCAGCGTGCAGTGGACACCCGCCAGCAACGTGCAGATGAAGGCCACCGTCGCCCGGCGTATCGGCTCCGATGCGGGCCGGAACGCCGACGGTTTGGATTTGGACGGCCGGCGGCGTGAATTGCGGGCCTGGATGCAAATGGTCCTGTCGGTCTAGGGGGAATGATGACCAGCCGCGCACCTCTCCCCCAGCGTTCCTTCTTGCGGGCCCGCCTGCTGGGCTGCACCGCCGTGCTGTCGGTCATGCAGGCGCTGACCTTGCCGGCCGTCGCCGCCACGCCGGCCCAAGGGGCGGTGGCTCAGGGGGCGGTGGCTCAGGGCGCGTTGCCCACGGGGGGCAGGTCCAGTCGGGCGCCGCCAGCATCGGTGCCAGCGGTCCGGTCATGACGGTCACGCAGACGACCGACAAGGCCATCATCAGCTGGCAGCAGTTCAACGTCGGCGCCGGTGCCACCGTCAATTTCCAGCAGCCCAACAGTTCGGCCATGACGCTGAACCGGGTGCGCGGCGGCGATCCCTCGCTGATCGAGGGCGCTATCAAGGCGCCCGGCACGGTCATCCTGGTTAATCCCGGCGGTGTGGTGTTCGGTGGCGGTGCCACGGTGGACGTGGGCGGCTTGGTCGCCTCCACCATGGACATCGCGGACGAGGACTTCCAGAAAGGCCGGCTGGTTTTCAACCGCGGCTCCGCCACCGGCGCCGTGGTCAACGGGGGCACCATCACCGCCCGCCATGGCTCGGTGGTTCTGCTGGCGTCCCAAATCCGCAACATGGGCCTGATCCAGGCGCAGCTTGGCTCCGTGGTCCTGGCGGCGGGTGAGACCGTGACGCTGACGCCGGACGGTGGCGCGTCCCTGAAGGTGGATCCCGCCACGGTCGAGGCGCAGATCGAGGCGGGCGGCATCATCCGTGCCCCCGGCGGCACCGTCTACCTCACGGCCCAGGCCCTGAACGTCGTGGCCGGCGGGGTCATCAAGGCCACCGGCGTCATCGAGGCTGACTCCTTGAGCCGCGAGGGCGGCAAGGTGGTGCTGGACGCCAGCGGCCCCATAACCCTGCAGGGCGCCACGCTGAGCGCCAAGGGCGCCACCGGCGGCGGCACGGTCACGGTGGGAACGGCGGAGACGGCCTCCGTCACCATGGATGCCGCCAGCCGCATCGACGCCTCCGCCACCGAGACGGGCAAGGGCGGGTCGGTCACGGTCAACAGCCAGGACACCGCCGCCCACGGCGTGCTGCTGGCCCGGGGCGGCAGCCTGTGGGGCGACGGCGGCGCCATTGAGACCTCCGGCCACGCGCTGGCCTTCGACGGGGCGACGGTGGATGTGGGGGCGGCCCATGGCAAGGGCGGCACCTGGCTGCTGGATCCCGTCGACCTCACGGTGAACGCCGCCTATGCCGCCGCCATCCAGACGGCGCTGGCCAGCGGCAGCGTCACCTTGCAGACCACCAACACCAGCGTGGGGTACACCGGCGTCACCGCCGGCGGGGTCACCAAGGCCAGCGGCCTGGGCGACATCGCGGTCAATGCCGGCATCACCTGGTCCTCGGCCAACAGCCTGACCCTGGACGCCTATCATGGCGTGTCCATCAACGCCGCGCTGTCGGGCACCAGCCTGGTGGTCCTGACCAACGACGGCGGCAGCGGCGGGGTGTTCCGGGTGACCGCCCCGGTGTCGCTGACCACCGCTCTGACGGTCAATAGCACGGCCTATACGCTGGTCACGTCGGCGGCGGCCCTCGCCGCCATCACCGGTAGCGGCAACTACGCGCTGACCAGCGACCTGGCGTTGACCGGCGCGTGGACGCCCATCGGCTACAGCGCCACGGGCAACAACGCATCGCCCACCGCCTTCACCGGCACGCTGGAGGGGCTGGGACATACGATCACCGGCCTGACCGTCAACGCCGCCGGGGGCGGTGCTAGCAACCTGGGTCTGCTCAGCGTCATCGGCGGCGGCGGCCTGGTGCAGAACCTGACGCTGTCCGGTGGAAAGTTGTTTGGCGGCACGGGCGCCAACCTTGGTCTCCTGGCCGGCCAGAACCAGGGCACGGTGCGCAACGTCACCGCCTCCGGCACCGTCACCGCCGGTGATGGCGGCAGCGGGGTGGGCGGCCTGATCGGTAGCAACAGCGGCACGGTCACGGCCTCCTCCGCCGCCGTGGCCGTTTCCGTCGGCAGTGGCGTGTCCAAGGTGGGCGGGCTGGTGGGCGCGCAGACGGCAGGGCTCATCGCCAACAGCTCTGTCACCGGCGCCGTCACGGCCGGCTCGGCCGCCACGGCGGTCGGCGGCCTGGCCGGATGGGTCGGCGGCGGCACCGTGTCCGGCAGCTATGCCGACAGCAGCCTGACCGTTGGCGATGGCGGCAACCGCGTCGGCGGCCTGGTCGGCTACGGCGACGCGTTGATCACCCAGAGCTACGCCAGCGAGACCATCTCCGCCGGCGGCGGGGTGCAGTATGTCGGCGGGCTGCTGGGATATGGCGACACCGCCAACACGGTCAGCGCCGTGTACGCCATCGGCCCCATTTCGGTTGGCACCGCGTCCGACAGCGTGGGTGGCCTGGCCGGCTATAACGCCGGCACCGTCAGTGCCGCCTATGCCACCGGGTCCATCACCGCCGGCGCCGGCACCACCAATATCGGCGGCTTCGTCGGTTCCAATGCCGGCCTGGTGACGGTCGGCTTCTGGGACACGGCGACCAGCGGCCTGTCCGTCGCCTATGGCAGCAATACCGGCACGGTGTCCGCCACGGCCATCGCCGCGAACACGCTGACCACCGCAACTTATGTCGGCTTTGATTTCAGCAACGATTGGTATGAGATCGACGGCCGCACCCGTCCGTTCCTGCGCAGCGAATACGCGACCACCATCACCAACACCCATCAACTGCAACTGATGGGTATGGACCCGACGGCATCTTATGTCCTGGCCAAAAACCTGGACATGAGCGGCACGACGGTTCAGGGCGGTCTTTGGTCCACCAGCGGCTTCACGCCCATCGGGTTCACGACGGTGGGGGGCAATGCCTCCCCCACCGTCTTCACCGGTTCGCTGGACGGCCAGGGCTACACCATCAGCAATCTGACCCTGAGGGCGACCACCTCCCACGGCGTCGGCCTGTTCTCCAGCATCGGCCCCACCGGCTCGGTCGCCAACCTGGGGCTGGTGAACGGCACGATGATCAACTCCTCGGCGGGGACCCAGGTCACCGGCTGGGGCATGCTGGCGGGCAAGTTATCCGGCACCGTCACCAACAGCTACGCCACCGGTGTGGTCTTTGTCTCCAAGACCACGGGCGTGGGGGGGCTGGTCGGCTATATGTCGGGCGGCACCATCCTGAACAGTTATTCCGGTGTCAGCTTCCTGAACGGCCTTTCGGTGACGGCGGTCGGCGGCTTGGCGGGGCAGGTCTCGGCCCAGTCCTATATCAGCGGCAGCTATGCCACCGGCGGCTTCAGCCTCTCCTCCTTCAACCAGCGCATCGGCGGGTTGGTGGGCGACGCCAATACCATGACGCTGGTCAATTCCTATGCCACCGGCGGCGTCAGCACCGGCAGCAGCGGCGCGCAATATGTCGGCGGCCTGGTCGGCGTCAACACCTTTGGCTCAATCCTGGGCAGCTACGCCACCGGCAATATACTGCTGTCGAGTGCCGCGGCGCGCATCGGTGGCTTGGTCGGTTCCAACTCAGGCACCGTCAGCGGCAGTTATGCTACCGGAACGATCACCGCCACCGGCACCGGCAACCAGTATTTCGGTGGCTTGGTCGGGGTGAACTCCCAAACCACGGCCGGTTCGGCGTCCGCGCTCATCGCCGACAGCTACGCCACGGGCAACCTGTCGGTCGGGGCGGCCACGGGTGTCGGCACCATGGCGCAGTATATCGGCGGGCTGCTCGGTCACCAGCAAAATGGCATCATCAGCGGCAGCTATGCCACCGGCACGGTATCGGTTGGCCGGACCACCTTCTACGTCGGTGGCTTGGTCGGGGCGTCCGAGGCATTCAACCTCACATCGTCGTCCGTGCTGGGCAGCTATGCCACCGGCACGGTCATCGCCGGCACGGCGGGCACTGATATCGGCGGCCTCGCCGGTCGCAACTATGGCAGCCTGATCCGGGGCGCCTACGCGACGGGGGCCGTCAGGGCCGGTACCCTATCCAACGGGGTTGGTGGCCTGGTGGGCGAGAACGCCGTCAGCGGCACCGTCATCCCCACGATCGCGCAGAGTTGGGCCAGCGGGTCGGTGTCCGCGGCAGCGGGCGTCAGCGTGGGCGGTCTGGTCGGCAGGATGACCTCCGGCACGGTGATGACCAGCTTCTGGGACACGGTCTCCACCAACCAGACGAACGCCTATGGGACCAGTTCGGCCGGTTCTTTTTCCGCCACGGGGGTCAGTGGCACCGCCGCCTATGCCTCCGCCACGTACAGCGGCTTCGACTTCACCTCCACCTGGTACATGGTGGACGGCTATACCCGGCCCTTCCTGAAGGCGGAAGCCCGGACCACCATCATCAACGCCCACCAGCTTCAACTGATCGGCGCCAATCCGGGCGGAAGCTACGTCCTGGGCGCCAACATCACGATGGCGGAGTTGGCGCTGACCTCGGGCTTGTGGAACACGGCCACCGGCTTCGCCCCCATCGGCATCACGTCCGCCGGCGGCAACGCCAGCCCCACCGCTTTCACCGGCACGCTGAACGGCCGGGGCTACAGCATCAGTGGCATGACCATCGTCAGTGCCGCCAGCGGCAACATTGGCCTGTTCAGCGACATCGGCGCCAGCGGCACGGTCACCAACCTGACGCTGACGAACGCCAGGATCAGCGTCGGTGCCGTCAGCGGGGTCGGTCTCGTCGCCGGGCAGAACAGCGGCACCATCAGCGGCGTCCAGACCAACGGCACGATTCTGGCGGCGTCGGGCGCCCAGCGCCTCGGCGGGGTCGCCGGCGTGAATGCCGGTCTCATCACGGCGGCGTACGCGGGCGGCACCGTGTCGGCCGTGGCGGCCCAGAGCGTGGGTGGCATCGTCGGCTACAACAGCGCCACGGTCGCCAACAGCCACGCCATCAGCGCGGTCACTGTCGGTGATGGCGCGCAGTCCGTCGGCGGCGCCGTGGGCTATGACGCCGGCACCATCAGCGCCAGCGATGGTATCGGCATCGTCCAGGTGGGCAGCGGGGCGCAGGCCGTCGGTGGCCTGGTCGGGTACGAGGCGGGGCTGGTCACGGCCAGTTATGGCGGCGGCACCGTCACTGTCGGCAGTGCCGCGCAGTATGTCGGT
This sequence comes from Nitrospirillum karajorum, assembly GCF_036348415.1. NCBI lineage: Bacteria > Pseudomonadati > Pseudomonadota > Alphaproteobacteria > Rhodospirillales > Azospirillaceae > Nitrospirillum > Nitrospirillum karajorum. The sequence goes on along the minus strand of NZ_JAZBQB010000002.1, from coordinate 639,830 downwards.
GGCCTGGCGGGAACCGTCGCCGCGGCGGGCGTCGTCAGCGGCAGTTATGGCGCCGCCACGGTCATCGCCGGTGCCGGCGCGGTGGATGTCGGCGGCTTGGTCGGCGCCAACGCCGGCCAGGTGACCGGCGCCTACGCCATCGGCGGCATCCTAGTTGGCAGCGCCGGCACGGCCGTGGGCGGCCTGGCGGGCGCCAACACGGGGACCATCACCGCGGCCTATGCCACGGGAAGCGTCCTCGCGAGCCAAGGCACCACCCTGGTTGGCGGCTTGGTGGGGGATAACAGCGGCACGGTGTCGGGCTATTGGGATACGGCCACCACCGGCTTGACCGTGGGCTATGGCGCCAATACCGGCAGCGCCTCGGTCACGGGCATCAGCGGCGCCTCGGTCTATCTAAGCGCCACGTACGTTGGCTTCGACTTCACCAGCGTCTGGTACATGGTCGACGGCTACACCCGGCCTTTCCTGCGGGCCGAGTACAACACCACCGTCGTGAACGCCCACCAGTTGGAACTGGTAAACCTTAACCTGACGGCGACCTACACGCTGGGGCGCGATATTGACGTCAGCGAAGCCACCAGCACGGCCGGCTTGTGGGCGACGGCCACCGGCTTCCTGCCCATCGGCTTCAGCACCGCCGGCAACAACGCCAGCCCAAGCAGCTTCACCGGCACGCTGAACGGCCAGGGCCACGCCATCAACAACCTGGTCATGACCAACGCCACGGCCAGCAACATGGCGCTGTTCAGCGCCATCGGCACCGGCGGCGTCGTGCAGAGCGTGGGCGTCTACAACGGCACGGTGGTGGGCGGGGGCGGCAACGTCGCGCTGCTGGCCGGCAGCAACGCCGGCACCATCTACAGCGCCTATGCCACCGGCACTGTCACGGCCGGCAGCGGCGCCCAATATGTGGGCGGGCTGGTCGGTGGGAACACCGGCACCATCAGCGTGGCCTATGCCACCGCCGACATCACCGCCGGCGCCAACGCGGCGGACGTCGGCGGGCTGGTGGGATACAATACCGGCCGGGTTTCCGTGGCCTATGCCAGCGGCAGCGTGACGGCGGGGACGGGCGTGGGCGCCGTCGGGGCGTTCGCCGGTGGTAACGACGGCGTGATCGCTGGCGCCTATTGGGATGGTTCCAGCAGCGGCCAGACCGTGGGCTATGGCGGCGGGACGGGGACGTTCAGCGCCACCAACGTCAGCGGTACGGCGGCCTACGCGTCGGCGACCTACAGCGGTTTCGACCTCACCAACACCTGGTACATGGTCAGCGGCTACACCCGCCCGCTGCTGCGCATGGAATACGGCACGGTCATCAGCAACGCCCACGAGTTGCAGCTGATCAACCTGGCCATGACGGCCAACTATGTCCTGGGCGCCAACATCACGATGAGCGAGCTGACGCAGGCCGGTGGCCTGTGGAGTTCCGCCGGCTTCGTGCCCCTGGGTCTCAATACCGCCAATGCGAACAACAGCCCGACCTTGTTCAACGGCACGTTCGATGGCTTTGGGCGCAGCATCGTCGGCCTCACCATCAACAACACCGTTTCCAACAATGTCGGCCTGATCAGCTACAACAATGGCACCATCCGCAATTTGAGCGTGCTGGGCGCCCGCATCAACGTCGATGGCCCCAACGACGTCGGCATCGTCGCGGGCGAAAGCGTGGCGACCGTCAGCAACGTCTATGCCAGCGGCACCCTCATCGCCTCCGGCGCGGTCTCCTACATCGGCGGCCTGTTCGGATTCATGAGCGGCACCGTGGTGAACAGCGGCGCCGCCGTGAACCTGCAGGTTGGATTCGCCGCGCAGCAGGTGGGCGGCCTGGTGGGCATCAATTCCGGTTTCCTGTCCGGCAGCTTCGCCACCGGCACCATCTCCGCCGGCAGCGGTGTGCTGAACATCGGCGGCCTGGTGGGGCAGGTCGCGGGCACCGTCAGCAACAGCTACGCCATGGTCAACGTCTCCGTGGCCAGTGGCACCGCCGGCGGCACGGCCATCGGCGGGTTGGCGGGCGTCAACCAGGGCCTGATCGCCAACAGCTATTCCACCGGCAGTGTCACGGCGGGCCCCTCGGCGGTTTCCGTCGGCGCCTTCCTGGGCGACAATCAGAACGCCGTGACCACCAGCTATTGGGACACGACCACGTCGGGCATGACGGTGGGCATAGGCGGTGGCACGGGCACGGCCGCGGACGCTACCGGCTTGGCCACCACCGCCTGGCTGACCAACGGGCCCATCGCGCAGTCCGTGTTCAGCACGACGGATTGGTTCAACGGCTCACCCTATCCGCTGCTGAAGGCGCTGCCCTATATCGTGATCGTTGGTTCGGGCAGCGCTGTCTATGGCGCCGCCACCGTCTCGGCCACCACCACCAGCGCTTATGATCAACTCGGCCGTAGTGTGGGCAGCGGCCTATCCGCGTCCGGCATGGTCTGGACCACGAGCGAGGCTCGCTCCGCCGTCGGTTCCTACAGTCTGCTTGGCCTGGGTGGCGCCAGCTATTCCGGCGGTGTCTACCAGTTCTTGTCCTCCGGCACGCTGACGGTGACCCCGGCGGCGCTGACGATCACGGCCAGTGGCGCCACCAAGACCTATGGTAGCAGCGCAAGCCTGACGGGCTATAGCGCCAGCGGGCTGGTGAACGGCGACACCATTAGCGGCCTGACCCTGGCGTCCAGCGGCAGCGGCACGGCGGCGTCGGTGGGCAGCTACGGCATCACCGCCAGCGGGGCGACGGGTACGGGCCTCAGCAACTACTCGGTGAGTTACACCGATGGCACGCTGACGGTGAACCCGGCGGCGCTGACGATCACGGCCAGCGCCGCCACCAAGACCTACGGCACAAGCGTCAGTCTGACGGGCTACAGCAGTAGCGGCCTGGTCAACGGCGACAGCATCAGTGGTGTGACCCTGGCCAGCAGCGGGGTTGGCACGGCGGTCTCGGTGGGCAGCTACACCATCACGGCCAGCGGCGCCACGGGCACGGGGCTGAGCAACTACTCGGTGAGCTACACCGATGGCACGCTGACGGTGAACCCGGCGGCGCTGACGATCACGGCCAGCGGGGCGACCAAGACCTACGGCACCAGCGCCAGCCTGACGGGCTACAGCAGCAGCGGCCTGGTGAACGGTGACAGCATCAGCGCGGTGACCCTGGCCAGCACGGGCAGCGACACCACCGCGTCCGTGGGCAGCTACAGCGTTGTGGCCAGCGGGGCGACGGGCACGGGCCTCAGCAACTACTCGGTGAGCTACACCGATGGCACGCTGACGGTGAACCCGGCGGCGCTGACGATCACGGCCAGCGGGGCGACCAAGACCTACGGCACCAGCGCCAACCTGACGGGGTACAGCAGCAGCGGCCTGGTGAACGGTGACAGCATCAGCGCGGTGACGCTGGCCAGCACGGGCAGCGGCACGGCGGCGTCGGTGGGCAGCTATAGCATCGCCGCCAGCGGGGCGACGGGCACGGGGCTTAGCAACTACTCGGTGAGTTACACCGATGGCACGCTGACGGTGAACCCGGCGGCGCTGACCATCACAGCCAGCGGGGCGACCAAGACCTACGGCACCAGCGCCAACCTGACGGGGTACAGCAGCAGCGGCCTGGTCAACGGCGACAGCATCAGTGGTGTGACCCTGGCCAGCAGCGGGGTTGGCACGGCGGTCTCGGTGGGCAGCTACACCATCACGGCCAGCGGCGCCACGGGCACGGGGCTGAGCAACTACTCGGTGAGTTACACCGATGGCACGCTGACGGTGAACCCGGCGGCGCTGACGATCACGGCCAGCGGGGCGACCAAGACCTACGGCACCAGCGCCAACCTGACGGGGTACAGCAGCAGCGGCCTGGTGAACGGTGACAGCATCAGCGCGGTGACGCTGGCCAGCACGGGCAGCGGCACCGCCGCATCGGTGGGCAGCTATAGCATCGCGGCCAGCGGTGCGACCGGCACGGGTCTGAGCAACTACTCGGTGAGCTACACCGATGGCACGCTGACGGTGAACCCGGCGGCGCTGACGATCACGGCCAGCGGGGCGACCAAGACCTACGGCACCAGTGCCAACCTGACGGGCTACAGCAGCAGCGGCCTGGTCAACGGCGACAGCATCAGCGCGGTGACGCTGGCCAGCACGGGCAGCGGCACCGCCGCGTCGGTGGGCAGCTATAGCATCGCGGCCAGCGGTGCGACCGGCACGGGTCTGAGCAATTACTCGGTCAGCTATGCCGATGGCACGCTGACGGTGAATCCGGCGGCGCTGACGATTACGGCCAGCGCTGCCACCAAGACCTACGGCACCAGTGCCAGTCTGACGGGGTACAGCAGCAGCGGCCTGGTGAACGGTGACAGCATCAGCGCGGTGACGCTGGCCAGCACGGGCAGCGGCACCACCGCGTCGGTGGGCAGCTATAGCATCGCGGCCAGCGGTGCGACCGGCACGGGTCTGAGCAACTACTCGGTCAGCTATGCCGATGGCACGCTGACGGTGAATCCGGCGGCGCTGACGATTACGGCCAGCGCTGCCACCAAGACCTACGGCACCAGTGCCAACCTGACGGGCTACAGCAGCAGCGGCCTGGTGAACGGCGACAGCATCAGCGCGGTGACGCTGGCCAGCACGGGCAGCGGCACCACCGCGTCGGTGGGCAGCTACAGCGTTGTGGCCAGCGGGGCGACGGGCACGGGCCTCAGCAACTACTCGGTGAGCTACACCGATGGCACGCTGACGGTGAACCCGGCGGCGCTGACGATTACGGCCAGCGCTGCCACCAAGACCTACGGCACCAGCGCCAACCTGACAGGGTACAGCAGCAGCGGCCTAGTGAACGGTGACAGCATCAGCGCGGTGACGCTGGCCAGCACGGGCAGCGGCACCGCCGCGTCGGTGGGCAGCTATAGCATCGCCGCCAGCGGGGCGACGGGCACCGGGCTTAGCAACTACTCGGTGAGTTACACCGATGGCACGCTGACGGTGAACCCGGCGGCGCTGACCATCACAGCTAGCGGGGTGACCAAGACCTACGGCACCAGTGCCAGTCTGACGGGCTACAGCAGCAGCGGCCTGGTGAACGGCGACAGCATCAGCGCGGTGACGCTGGCCAGCACGGGCAGCGGCACCGCCGCGTCGGTGGGCAGCTACAGCATCGCGGCCAGCGGTGCGACCGGCACGGGGCTGAGCAACTACTCGGTCAGCTATGCCGATGGCACGCTGACGGTGAACCCGGCGGCGCTGACCATCACAGCCAGCGGCGCCACCAAGACCTACGGCACCAGTGCCAGTCTGACGGGGTACAGCAGCAGCGGCCTGGTGAACGGCGACAGCATCAACGCAGTGACGCTGGTCAGCACGGGCAGCGGCACCGCCGCGTCTGTGGGCAGCTATAGCATCGCCGCCAGCGGGGCGACGGGCACCGGGCTTAGCAACTACTCGGTGAGTTACACCGATGGCACGCTGACGGTGACCCCGGCGGCGCTGACGATCACAGCCAGCGGGGCGACCAAGACCTACGGCACCAGCGCCAACCTGACGGGTTACAGCAGCAGCGGCCTGGTGAATGGCGACAGCGTCACGGGCGTGACCCTGGCGTCCAGCGGTTCGGGCACGGCAGTGTCGGTGGGCAGCTACACCATCAACGCGAGTGGCGCCACCGGCACGGGCCTCAGCAACTACTCGGTGAGCTATGCCGCCGGCACGCTGACGGTGACCCCGGCGGCGCTGACCATCACGGCCAGTGGGGTGAGCAAGACCTACGGCACGAGCGCCAACCTGACGGGGTACAGCAGCAGCGGGCTGGTCAATGGCGACAGCATCAGCGCGGTGACGCTGGCCAGCACGGGCAGCGGCACCGCCGCGTCGGTGGGCAGCTACAGCATCGCGGCCAGTGGTGCGACCGGCACGGGCCTGAGCAACTACTCGGTGAGCTACGCCGCCGGTACGCTGATGGTGAACCCGGCAGCACTGACCATCACGGCCAGCGGCGCCACCAAGACCTACGGCACCAGCGCCAGCCTGACGGGCTATAGCAGCAGCGGCCTGGTGAACGGCGACAGCATCAGCGCGGTGACGCTGGCCAGCACGGGCAGCGGCACCGCCGCGTCGGTGGGCAGCTACAGCATCGCGGCCAGTGGTGCGACCGGCACGGGCCTGAGCAACTACTCGGTGAGCTACGCCGCCGGTACGCTGATGGTGAACCCGGCAGCACTGACCATCACGGCCAGCGGCGCCACCAAGACCTACGGCACCAGCGCCAGCCTGACGGGCTATAGCAGCAGCGGCCTGGTGAACGGCGACAGCATCAGCGCGGTGACGCTGGCCAGCACGGGCAGCGGCACCGCCGCGTCGGTGGGCAGCTACAGCATCGCGGCCAGTGGTGCGACCGGCACGGGCCTGAGCAACTACTCGGTGAGCTACGCCGCCGGTACGCTGACGGTGAACCCGGCAGCACTGACGATCACGGCCAGCGGCGCCACCAAGACCTACGGCACCAGTGCCAACCTGACGGGCTACAGCAGCAGCGGCCTGGTCAATGGCGACAGCATCAGTGGTGTGACCCTGGCCAGCAGCGGTGTTGGCACGGCGGTGTCGGTGGGCAGCTATAGCATCAACGCCAGTGGCGCCACGGGCACGGGCCTGAGCAACTACTCGGTAAGCTATGCTGATGGCACGCTGACGGTCAATCCGGCGGCGCTGACGATCACGGCCAGCGGCGCCACCAAGACCTATGGCACCAGCATCAGCCTGACGGGGTACAGCAGCAGCGGCCTGGTCAATGGCGACAGCATCAGCGCGGTGACCCTGGCCAGCACGGGCAGCGGTACTGCTGCGTCTGTGGGCAGCTATAGCATCAACGCCAGTGGCGCCACGGGCACGGGGCTGAGCAACTACTCGGTGAGCTACGCCGCCGGTACGCTGACGGTCAATCCGGCGGCACTGACCATCACGGCCAGCGGAGCGACCAAGACCTACGGCACCAGTGCCAGCCTGACGGGCTACAGCAGCAGCGGCCTGGTGAATGGCGACAGCGTCACGGGCGTGACCCTGGCGTCCAGCGGTTCGGGCACGGCAGTGTCGGTGGGCAGCTACACCATCAACGCGAGTGGCGCCACGGGTACGGGTCTAAGTAACTACTCGGTGAGCTACGCCGATGGCACGCTGACGGTGAACCCGGCGGCGCTGACGATTACGGCCAGCGGCGCCACCAAGACCTACGGCACCAGTGCCAACCTGACGGGCTACAGCAGCAGCGGCCTGGTCAATGGCGACAGCATCAGTGGTGTGACCCTGGCCAGCAGCGGTGTTGGCACGGCGGTGTCGGTGGGCAGCTATAGCATCAACGCCAGTGGCGCCACGGGCACGGGCCTGAGCAACTACTCGGTGAGCTATGCTGATGGCACGCTGACGGTCAATCCGGCGGCGCTGACCATCACGGCCAGCGGCGCCACCAAGACCTATGGCACCAGCATCAGCCTGACGGGGTACAGCAGCAGCGGCCTGGTCAATGGCGACAGCATCACGGGCGTGACCCTGGCATCGAGCGGCAGCGGCACGGCGGCGTCGGTGGGCAGCTACAGCGTTGTGGCCAGCGGGGCGACGGGCACGGGTCTGAGCAACTACTCGGTGAGCTACACCGATGGCACGCTGACGGTGAACCCGGCGGCGCTGACGATTACGGCCAGCGGCGCCACCAAGACCTATGGCACCAGCGCCAGCCTGACGGGCTACAGCAGCAGCGGCCTGGTGAACGGCGACAGCATCAGCGCGGTGACCCTGGCCAGCACGGGCAGCGGTACTGCTGCGTCTGTGGGCAGCTATAGCATCAACGCCAGTGGCGCCACGGGCACGGGGCTGAGCAACTACTCGGTGAGCTACGCCACCGGCACGCTGACGGTCAATCCGGCAGCGCTGACCATCACGGCCAGCGGCGCCACCAAGACCTACGGCACCAGCGCCAACCTGACGGGTTACAGCAGCAGCGGCCTGGTGAATGGCGACAGCGTCACGGGCGTGACCCTGGCGTCCAGCGGTTCGGGCACGGCAGTGTCGGTGGGCAGCTACACCATCAACGCGAGTGGCGCCACGGGTACGGGTCTAAGTAACTACTCGGTGAGCTATGCCGCCGGCACGCTGACGGTGAACCCGGCGGCGCTGACCATCACGGCCAGCGGCGCCACCAAGACCTACGGCACCAGCGCCAACCTGACGGGGTACAGCAGCAGCGGGCTGGTCAATGGCGACAGCGTCACGGGCGTGACCCTGGCGTCCAGCGGTTCGGGCACGGCGGCGGCGGCGGGCAGCTACAGCATCAACGCGAGTGGCGCCACCGGCACGGGCCTCAGCAACTACTCGGTGAGCTATGCCGCCGGCACGCTGACGGTGAACCCGGCGGCGCTGACCATCACGGCCAGCGGCGCCACCAAGACCTACGGCACCAGCGCCAGCCTGACGGGCTATAGCAGCAGCGGCCTGTTGAACGGGGACAGCATCAGTGCTGTCACCTTGGCCAGCACGGGCAGCGGCACGGCGGCGTCGGTGGGAAGCTACAGCATCGCCGCCAGCGGTGCGACGGGCACGGGGTTGAGCAACTACTCGGTGAGCTACGCCGATGGCGTGCTGACGGTCAATCCGGCAGCGCTGACCATCACGGCCAGTGGGGTGAGCAAGACCTACGGCACCAGCGCCAACCTGACGGGCTATAGCGCCAGCGGGCTGGTGAACGGCGACAGCGTCACGGGCGTGACCCTGGCCAGCAGCGGGGCTGGCACGTCGGCATCGGTGGGCAGTTACCTCGTTGTGGCCAATGGCGCCACGGGCACGGGTCTGAGCAATTACTCGGTGAGCTACGCCGATGGCGTGCTGACGGTCAATCCGGCAGCGCTGACCATCACGGCCAGTGGGGTGAGCAAGACCTACGGCACCAGCGCCAACCTGACGGGCTATAGCGCCAGCGGGCTGGTGAACGGCGACAGCGTCACGGGCGTGACCCTGGCCAGCAGCGGGGCCGGCACGGCGGCGTCGGTGGGCAGTTACCTCGTTGTGGCCAACGGCGCCACGGGCACGGGGCTGAGCAATTACTCGGTGAGCTACGCCGCCGGCACGCTGACGGTCAATCCGGCGGCGCTGACCATCACGGCGAGCGGGGCGAGCAAGACCTACGGCACCAGCGCCAACCTGACGGGCTATAGCGCCAGCGGGCTGGTGAACGGCGACAGCGTCACGGGCGTGACCCTGGCCAGCAGCGGGGCCGGCACGTCGGCATCGGTGGGCAGTTACCTCGTTGTGGCCAACGGCGCCACGGGCACGGGGCTGAGCAATTACTCGGTGAGCTACGCCGCCGGCACGCTGACGGTCAATCCGGCGGCGCTGACCATCACGGCGAGCGGGGCGAGCAAGACCTACGGCACCAGCGCCAACCTGACGGGCTACAGCAGCAGCGGCTTGGTGAACGGCGACAGCGTCACGGGCGTGACCCTGGCCAGCAGCGGGGCCGGCACGTCGGCGTCGGTGGGCAGTTACCTCGTTGTGGCCAACGGCGCCACGGGCACGGGGCTCAGCAACTACTCGGTGAGCTACGCCGCCGGCACGCTGACGGTCAATCCGGCGGCGCTGACCATCACGGCGAGCGGGGCGAGCAAGACCTACGGCACCAGCGCCAGCCTGACGGGCTATAGCGCCAGCGGGCTGGTCAACGGCGACACCATTAGCGGCGTGACCCTGGCCAGCAGCGGGGCTGGCACGGCGGCGTCGGTGGGCAGTTACCTCGTCGTGGCCAATGGCGCCACGGGCACGGGGCTGAGCAACTACTCGGTGAGCTACGCCGCCGGTACGCTGACGGTCAATCCGGCGGCGCTGACCATCACGGCCAGCGGGGCGAGCAAGACCTACGGCACCAGCGCCAACCTGACGGGCTATAGCGCCAGCGGGCTGGTGAACGGCGACAGCGTCACGGGCGTGACCCTGGCCAGCAGCGGGGCCGGCACGGCGGCGTCTGTGGGCAGTTACCTCGTCGTGGCCAATGGCGCCACGGGCACGGGGCTCAGCAACTACTCGGTGAGCTATGCCGCCGGTACGCTGACAGTCAATCCGGCGGCACTGACGATCACGGCCAGCGGGGCGAGCAAGACCTACGGCACCAGCGCCAACCTGACGGGCTATAGCGCCAGCGGGCTGGTGAACGGCGACAGCGTCACGGGCGTGACCCTGGCCAGCAGCGGGGCTGGCACGGCGGCGTCGGTGGGCAGTTACCTCGTTGTGGCCAATGGCGCCACGGGCACGGGTCTGAGCAATTACTCGGTGAGCTATGCCGCCGGCACGCTGACGGTCAATCCGGCGGCGCTGACCATCACGGCCAGTGGGGCGAGCAAGACCTACGGCACCAGCGCCAGCCTGACGGGCTATAGCGCCAGCGGGCTGGTGAACGGCGACAGCGTCACGGGCGTGACCCTGGCCAGCAGCGGGGCCGGCACGGCGGCGTCGGTGGGCAGTTACCTCGTCGTGGCCAATGGCGCCACGGGCACGGGTCTGAGCAATTACTCGGTGAGCTATGCCGCCGGCACGCTGACGGTCAACCCGGCGGCGCTGACCATCACGGCCAGTGGGGTGAGCAAGACCTACGGCACCAGCGCCAACCTGACGGGCTATAGCGCCAGCGGGCTGGTGAACGGCGACAGCGTCACGGGCGTGACCCTGGCCAGCAGCGGGGCCGGCACGGCGGCGTCTGTGGGCAGTTACCTCGTCGTGGCCAATGGCGCCACGGGCACGGGGCTCAGCAACTACTCGGTGAGCTATGCCGCCGGTACGCTGACAGTCAATCCGGCGGCACTGACGATCACGGCGAGCGGGGCGAGCAAGACCTACGGCACCAGCGCCAACCTGACGGGCTACAGCAGCAGCGGGCTGGTGAATGGCGACAGCGTCACGGGCGTGACCCTGGCCAGCAGCGGGGCCGGCACGGCGGCGTCGGTGGGCAGTTACCTCGTTGTGGCCAATGGCGCCACGGGCACGGGTCTGAGCAACTACTCGGTGAGCTATGCCGCCGGCACGCTGACGGTTAACCCGGCGGCGCTGACCATCACGGCGAGCGGGGCGAGCAAGACCTACGGCACCAGCGCCAACCTGACGGGCTACAGCAGCAGCGGGCTGGTCAATGGCGACAGCGTCACGGGCGTGACCCTGGCCAGCAGCGGGGCCGGCACGGCGGCGTCGGTGGGCAGTTACCTCGTTGTGGCCAATGGCGCCACGGGCACGGGTCTGAGCAACTACTCGGTGAGCTATGCCGCCGGCACGCTGACGGTCAACCCGGCGGCGCTGACCATCACGGCGAGCGGGGCGAGCAAGACCTACGGCACCAGCGCCAACCTGACGGGCTACAGCAGCAGCGGCTTGGTCAACGGCGACAGCGTCACGGGCGTGACCCTGGCCAGCAGCGGGGCCGGCACGGCGGCGTCGGTGGGCAGTTACCTCGTTGTGGCCAATGGCGCCACGGGCACGGGTCTGAGCAACTACTCGGTGAGCTATGCCGCCGGCACGCTGACGGTCAATCCGGCGGCGCTGACCATCACGGCCAGTGGGGCGAGCAAGACCTACGGCACCAGCGCCAGCCTGACGGGCTATAGCGCCAGCGGGCTGGTGAACGGCGACAGCGTCACGGGCGTGACCCTGGCCAGCAGCGGGGCCGGCACGGCGGCGTCGGTGGGCAGTTACCTCGTTGTGGCCAACGGCGCCACGGGCACGGGGCTGAGCAACTACTCGGTGAGCTATGCCGCCGGCACGCTGACGGTCAACCCGGCAGCGCTGACCATCACGGCCAGTGGGGTGAGCAAGACATATGGCACCAGCGCCACCCTGACGGGCTACAGCAGCAGCGGCTTGGTCAACGGCGACAGCGTCACGGGCGTGACCTTGGCCAGCAGCGGGGCCGGCACGGCGGCGTCGGTGGGCAGTTACCTCGTTGTGGCCAATGGCGCCACGGGCACGGGGCTGAGCAACTACTCGGTGAGCTATGTCGCCGGCACGCTGACGGTCAACCCGGCGGCGCTGACCATTACCGCCAACGACGCGACCAAGACGGCGGGTCTGGAGTTGATCCTGGCCGGCTATGGCATCAGTGGGCTGCTGAACAGCGATAGCGTGACGCAGGTGGCGTTGAGCAGCCCGGGTGCCACGGCATCGGCGGCCCCCGGCAATTACACCATCACGCCCAGCGCGGCCGTTGGCACGGGGCTCAGCAACTATGACATCCGCTACCAGACCGGAGTGCTGAGCGTCACGGCCCCCGCCGTGCTGACCACCAGCACGTTGCAGCGTCAGGTGGTCGCCGCCGTGGTGCCGACCGCCAGCCTCGCGGCCGTTACCTCGGTTGTGGCCACCACCTCAAGCCTGGGAAGTACCGGGTCGCTGACCAGCGCCGCCACCAGTGTCGGGGCCACGACGACCAGCGTCAGCGCGTCCACCGGCACCACCACCGCCAGCACCACCACCGCAACGCAAAGCGCGTCGGGGCAAAGCACGTCAGGCCAGAGCACGTCGGGCCAGAGCACGTCGGGCCAGAGCACGTCGGGCCAGAGCACGTCGGGCCAGAGCACGTCGGGCCAGAGCACGTCGGGCCAGAGCACGTCGGGCCAGAGCACGTCGGGAACGTCTTCAAGCGCATCGGGGACGAGCGGAACGTCGTCCAGTGACAGCGGCTCCTCCTCGTCGTCCGGCACCACCGTTTCCTCCAGCACCTCGTCGCGTAGCGGGGATAACGGGGCTGGCGGCGGCCAGGCGCCGGCGCAGACCTTTGCGGTTTCTTCCTCCGGAGGCGAGGGTGGTGTCTATAATCAGCTGCAAATGACATCGGCACCCATTCAAGGCACGAAGCAGGATGAGCGGAAGCAATAACGGCGATTTTTCCATTCCCGTGGTGGAACGCAGCGGCGACGTGCTGATGGAGATCGGGCGCCGCGTTCCCGCCTTCGCCCAGGGCTTGCAATTGCAGTCGTCCGGGCGGACGGCGGAGGCGCGGCAGGTGTTCCTGCAACTGACGGAGCGCCCGGAACTCACCGCCCCCAGCCTGCACCAGTTGGGCGTCATGGCGGCTTACGAGGGCGACAACCTGCGGGCTGCCGGACTGTTCGAGCATGCCCTGAAGATAGAACCGGGGGAGACGCTGTATTATTGCTCCCTGGGAACGGTGTTCGAGCGTATGGGCGATTTGCCCCACGCGGCCGGCATTATGGTGAACCTGGCGGTAATGTTGCAGACGCGGGGACAGCATGCCGATGCCATTCCGCTTTACCGCCGTATCCTTGCCCTTTCCCCGCTGAACTATTCCGCCTGGGTCAACATGGGTACGGGCCTGGCCTGGATGGGGCAGTCCCGCGAGGCCGTCGTGCCCCTGATCGTGGGCGTCATCCTGTTCGGTCGCGTCTTGCCGGAGGCACGGGACCTCGGGAAGCTTTTGATCGAGGAAATTGGCGACCGCTTGCCGGAGCTGACGGCCGCGCTGGCCACCCTGCCGGAGGGGATGCCCGATGGCCGGCTGGAGCGCCTCGAGGAAGTCCTGCAAACTCTGGACAAGGCCCTTCGTACCGCTGGTTTCATCGACGCCACGGTGATGGCGCTGGATGTCGCATTGAAGCTGGCGCCTGGCAACGCGCTGGCCCGCTGGAACCATTCCCTGGCCTGCCTGGCCCGCGGCGACTTCGCCACCGGCTGGGCGGATTATGAGTGGCGCTGGGTGTGGGACCAGTTCCCCGAACCCCGGCGCATCCTGGCCGCCTCGCAGTGGCGCGGGGAAGAACTGGCGGGCAAGCGCATCTACGTCTGGGGAGAGCAGGGGTTCGGCGATATCCTGCAATTCGCCCCCCTCGCGCGCATCCTCATGGATCGCCATGCCCCGGCGGAGGTGGTGCTGGAGGTGTCATCCCCCCTGGTGGGCATCCTGGGCATCGCCCTGGCGCGGCTGGGCATCAGGGTCGTGTCGCGGCCCGACAACCCGCATCGGTTCGGGGTGGAAGAGGCGTTCGATTACCACATTCCGCTCCTGAGCTTGCCCCACATGCTGTCGCTGCGTGTACCGGACCTGCCTTTGATGCCCGGCTGGCTGGTGCTGCCGGAGGAGCAGGTGGCGCGCGGCCGCGGCCTGCTGCCGCCTCCCAGCGGCAAGCGTCGCATCGGTGTGGTGTGGGCCGGCCGGCCGCAGCATTCGGAGGATGCGCGCCGGTCCCTGCCTCTGGCCCACTTGGGCGCTGTGCTTGACGCCATCCCCGACGCCGAGTGGTTTTCCCTGCAAGTAGGCCCGCGCGCCGGGGATGCCCTGGCGTTCAAGGGCCGCCTGCACGATCTCAGCCCGCAGTTGAAGGACTTCATCGACACGGCGGCCATCATCGCCAACCTTGACCATGTGGTCGCGGTCGACACGGGCGTGGGCCACTTGGCGGGCTGTATGGGCAAGCCGGTGTCGCTGCTGCTGGCCCACTCCGTCGATTGGCGGTGGGGCATTGGCGACACCACGTCCCCTTGGTATCCCAACCACCGCATTCATCGTCAGCCCGCCCTGGGCGACTGGCCCGGGGTCATCGCTTCCCTGCGGGCGGAGCATGCACAGCCTGCGGCCGCGCCACAGGGCGCCACCGCCGATGTCATCCCACCGGCGGAGCCCAAGCGCCGGGGCGCGTCCAGCCGCCGGGCGGCCGCGAAGGAAGCGGCCGAAAGCTGATCCCCGGCGTTTACGAAGTTACGACCTATCCGCCCGTTTTCGCTTGGCTTTAAGCTGCGCCGGCCCCCGATGGCGGGGCCGGATTTGGCCAAGTGGACACCAGGATGCGGACCGGGGCGATGGGCCGGCGGCTGGCCGGCGCGGCGTTTTTCTTGATGGGCACGGCGGGGTGGGCCGCCGCCTCCCCCTGGGGCGAGGTGGGCGACGCCCAACTGCGCGGCGATATCGAGGTGCTGGCGGCGGCCGGCCTGCTCGACGGGATCACCACACCATGGCCGTTGCCATGGACGGCCGTGGTCCCCGCCTTGCGGGCGGCCGACCTGGATGCCCAACCGGATGCGGTGCAGGCGGCGGCCCTGCGCATCCTGGGCCGGGCCACGCGTGAGAACAGGCCGGGCTTCAGCACCAGCGCCAGCTTGGACCTGACCAACGCGCCAGCCCTGGTGCGCGGTTTCGACAGCTTGGGCCGGGGGCAGGGGCAGACGCAGGTGGCACTGTCCTACAGTTCCGACGCCGTGGCCGCCCGCTTGGCGGTGGGCAGCCTCACTCAAGACTTTCACAGCGGCGCCACCAAGCTGGTGCTGGACGACAGCTACGTGGCGGTGAAGGCCGATGACGCCCTGGTCTATGGCGGCTGGCTGACCCACTGGTGGGGTCCCGGCTGGATCTCCGCGCTGACCCTGTCCAACAACGCCCGCCCCATGCCGCAGCTGGGCATTCAACGCCTGGACACCTCACCCTCCACCTGGCCGGTGCTGGAGTGGTTGGGGCCGTGGCAGGCGGAGTTCTTCCTGGGCCTGCTGGACGGCCCGCGCCTGCAGAAGAACACGGTGTTCGACGCTCTGCGCGTCACGGTCAATCCCGCGCCCGGGTTGGAGATTGGATTGGCCCGCACCGGGGAGATTTGCGGGCAGGGCCATCCTTGCGATCCGGCCGAATATTTTCAGCTGAACAACTCCCCCACCGACGTCAACAAGACCAATGATGAAGGCGTGGTGGATATCAAGTACAGCCATGACCTGTGGGGCGTGCCGGCCCAGGTCTACGTCCAACTGATGAACGAGGACACGTCGCCCATCACCCATTCCGGCACCAGCCATTTGTTCGGCGCCACGGCTTTCGTGCCGGTGGCTGGTCGGCCATTGCGCGTCACGGCGGAATACGCCGACAGCATCTCCACCACCAACATTTTCAGCTTCGCCAGCCGCATTTATGGATTTTCCTACACCAATGGCGGCTATCCCGACGGCATGCGCTACCGGGGGCGCACCATCGGCTTCAGCCTGGACGACGACTCCCGCCTCCTGTCGCTGCAGGGCAGTTGGAGTGACGCCGACGGCTGGACCTATGAGATGACGCTGCACCACGCCGTCATCGGCACGGCGCAGTCGGCCGGCGCCAATATCGTCAGCCCGGTGCCCATCAAGGTGAACATCCTGGAGGGGCGGCTGAGCCTGCCGTTCCATTGCTTCACACTGGATCTGCGCGCCAGTGTCCAGGACGACCAGACCCGGCCGGATCACGGCTTCCTGCCGGCCGTGGAGGCGGCGGTGCGCATCGCGCTGTGACCAGAAAAATGGACGGCCGCAGGGAATAATTCCGCCCCGCCCATCCGTCATGGGGATGAGGGACTGGTGGTTCGCCATGCCGGTCCCGCGTCAGCCTGCCGGAGGTGCCCATGCCGTCCATCGTCGCCTGTGCCAAAACCACCCCCCCGCGCGATCGCGTGCGGGATGTCGCCGCCGGCCTTTTCGCTGATCGGGGCCTGGATGGGTTCAAGATGCGGGACTTGGCGGCGCGCCTGGGCGTCAGCGTCATGACGCCCTATCGCTATTTCGAGAATAAGGAGGCCATCCTGGCCTGCGTGCGGGCGCATGGCTTCGCCTGTCTGGCTGACGCCCTGGATAGGGTGCCGGGTGAGGGGGCGCTGGAGCAGCGTATCGCGGCCCTGGCCGCCGCCTACGGCGCCTTCGCCCTCGCGGAGCCGGCGCGCTATGGCCTCATGTTCGGGCCGGCACCCGCCCGGTCGCCGGGCGTGGTTGAGGTGCGACGCCAGGAAGCCCGGGTGGAGGCGGCCTTCACCGCCCAGGTCCAAGGATTGGCGGAGGCGGGCCTGAGCTGCGCCGAGCCCGCGACCCTGGGCCGCCTGCTATGGTCCACGCTGCACGGCGTGGCCGTTCTGCATTTGGGCGGCCAACTGCCGCAGGTGGACCTTGGGGAGGCGCTGCGTCACGCCGTCCGCGCGCTGACCATCGCCTGCGCCGGAGTTGCCGCGTGACCATGACGGCACCGCAGCCGTTGCGGATGGCCGAGCGCCCGCGGCGGGGCGCGGTCGAGGACGCGCCGCCTCCCCGCATCCGTCCCCGCCTGACGGTCAAGCGCATCCTGGACCTGGTGCTCAGCCTGTCGCTGCTGTTCGCCTGCCTGCCGCTGCTGGCCGTGATCGCGCTGTTGATCCGCCTGGACAGCCGGGGCCCCATCCTGTTTCGACAGCAGCGGATCGGCCTGGCGGGCCAGCCATTCCACATCATCAAGTTCCGCACCATGCATGTGCTGGAAGACGGCGCCGATGTGGTGCAGGCGCGGGAGGGTGATCCGCGCGTGACCCGGGTGGGCGGATTGCTGCGGGTCAGCAGCCTGGATGAACTGCCCCAGTTGCTGAACGTTCTGTCGGGGGAAATGTCGCTGGTGGGCCCGCGGCCCCACGCTGCCGCCCATGACGACTATTATCGCGCCCGCATTCCCAATTACCTGTATCGCCACAACGTGCGTCCGGGCATTACCGGCTGGGCCCAGGTGAATGGCGCGCGGGGGGCCACACCACAAGTCGCCGACATGCAGGCCCGTGTCGACCTGGACGCCTGGTATGTCGACCATGCCAGCCTGGCCCTGGACCTGAAGATCCTGGCGCTCACCCCCCTCGTGGTGCTGAGCCGCCGCAAGGCCTGCTGAGGGGCCTCTCCATCCCCGAAAAAATCCTATTCTTAAGGATAATATGTGGTCAGGGGAATAAACCCTTAAGACCATTCGTCTTAGGGAAGAGAGGACAGCGCATCCACCAGGGAATTGGCCCTTGGGATGCCAGCTTGGACGGACATAAGCTGATGCGGCACAGGCACGGGCCCCCCCTATGGTTCATCGATTCCGTGTCGGAGAACCCTAGGCCGTGACCCGCCCCCAACAGTTCGCGAACGCCCTGGTCATGCAACTTCCGGCTTTAAGGCGGTATGCCTTGGCGCTGGTGGGCAATGCCGCGCTGGCGGATGATCTGGTCCAGGATTGTGTTGAACGGGCGCTGCGCCAATCGGCACAGCTGCGCGAGTTACCCCGCATTTCCGGTTGGCTGCGGCGCATCTTGCGGAACCTTTATACCGACGAGCTTCGCCGTGGAAACAGCCGGGGGGAGGAACAGGACATAACCGAGCTGGCCGACCATGTGGAACTGAGCGCCCCGCCGACCGATGTCGGCGCCGCTAGGGACTTCGTCAAAGCGGTCAGCCGGCTGACGCCGGAGCATCGGGAAATCCTGCTGCTGTCCAGCGTTGAGGAACTGAACTATCGCGAGATCGCGGAGGAACTCGATATCCCGGTGGGGACCGTGATGTCGCGCCTGGCGCGGGCCCGTGAGCGGTTACGGAGTGTAATGCAAGGTGAGGGCGCGGAGATCATCCCGCTGACCCCGAGCCCGCTGCCCCCAGGATCGAAAGACTGAAAGTGAGCGACCATACCCCCAACCATCCTCCCATCGCGGAGGTCGACCTGCACGCCTTCCTGGATGGCGAGCTGCCGGAAGACCGCGCCCGCGTTGTCGAGGCCGCGATCCTCGCGGACCCCGCCCTGGCGGACCGACTGGCCGCCTATGAGGCGGACAAGGCCATGATGAAGCGCCTGTACAGCCCCTTGATCGAGCGCCCGGTGCCCCAACACCTGATCGACTTGGCCAAATCCGCCGCCGATGCGCCGGCGTACCGCCCCTGGGCTGATTGGCGCCGTCTGGGTGCCGTGGCGGCCGTGGTGCTGCTGCTGGTCAGCGGTGGCGCCTATATGGCCCACCGGCCGGCTGGGGACGTGGTGCAGATGGCGTTGGCGGCGCGGGATGTACCGGCGTCGGTGCCCAGCGACCTCAGTCCTTACAACGCGGCCCTCAGCCGCATCGTCGCCCTCAACATCAAGGTACCGGACCTGAGCCGGGCCGGTTACCGCCTGGCCGGCGTGAAGGTCGCGGACGGTGCGGCCACCGTGGCCTACCGCGACGCCGCCGACCGGCTGTTCACCATCTATCTGCGCCATTCCGACGGCACGGTTCGCTTCGACCAGTTCAAGCGCGACAACCTGCGTGTCTGCGTCTGGCAGGATGACCAGTTGAGCATGGTCATGGCCGGCGAGATGTCGGCCGCCGTCATGCAGAAGCTGGCCAGCATGGCCTATGTTGGCCTGACGGCCTGACTGCCTGGTTTAACGGACGGAGCGGGCCGACAGGCTTTCGGGGCTGAACAGGGTTGCGGGATGCGGGGCGGTCACGGTGTAGGGTGTCGCCTCACCATTGAAGGCGAAGGTGTAAGCATAGCCGCCCAGTTCGAAGTCGTGGATGAACTGGCTGCCGATCACCACCGCCGGCACGTCGGGCATGAGGTACATGGTGGCTTGGCCGAATTTCCACAGATTGCCCTGCTCGTCCCAGGAATCCCCGTAAACCGCCATCCAAGTGTCTTCGTCGAGGTAGAGCCGCCGATGCGGGACCACGTCATGCGCGCCAGCGGCCAGGGTGCCGTCGACCACCCAGACGCGATGCAGCTCATAGCGCAGCGCGTCGGGGTTGGGGTGGCTACGGCCCAGGACCTCCGCCACCGGCTTGGCGTACAGGCGGTTGTTGTTGTAGGGCACGAACATCTCGGCCTTGCCCACCAGCTTGAAGTCATAGTGGTCCAGGCCGCCGAAGAAGATGTAGTACTCATCCTCGCTCATATAGCCGGCGGCGTCGGTGTTCGGGACATCGTAGGAAATGGCCGGCGCCTTGCGCACGCGATGTTCACCCGGCAGCAATCGCCATGCGGCGAAGTCATGCCGCTTGATGTTGATGGGCTGCCAGTTGAGATAGCCTTCGCCCACCCGGGATGCGGGTGCCACCGCCATGTGCAGCGTCTTGAAGTAATAGCCGCCGTAACTGTCGGGCGTGGCATCCCGGTAGTAATAGGGAAAGTCGGCGATTTCCTTGTACCCGCTGGCCTTTTCCGCCACCCCGTCCGCCGGCACCACATAGGTGCTGACCGTCACTTCCCGCGCCTGTCCCCAAAAGGCCAGAAGGTGGTTCCACATGGCCTGGAACCCGTCCTTGGGCAGGGGGAAGGGAACGCCGCCCGCGGCCCCCTCGACACCATAGGCGATTCCTTCCGGGGCCGGCCGCGCCCGCGTGGCATTGCGATAGATGTTGTCATAGACCCAGTCCGGCGCGGCCGCGGTGCGGTGGCTGGGATAGATGTCCATGCGATAGTCGGGGTCACGCTCGAACAGGTGCTTGGCCCCCTCGGGCAGGCGGTCGGCATATTCCCTGAAATTCTTGGACGTGATGGACAACAGCGGCTTTTCCCCGGCGAAGGGGTCAGGCCGCGGGCCCGTCAGCGGCGCGCCCGATCCCGCTGTCGCCAATCCGCCCGTCCAGGCGGGGATACCGCCATCGGCATTGCCGGCGCGCTCCGCCCCCACCGGCGTCAGGCGCGATTTCAACTGCGCGGCCTCCTGTTCGGTCACCTGGGCATGCGGGCGGGTGGAAAAGCTGGTCAACGCCACGGTGGCCAACAACGCGGCGGACAGGACGGCGGTGGATCGCATGGGCTCGCGGACGGGGCGGGTTGGCTAGAGGGGCATCGCCCCGATGGGACGGACCGTCGGGATCATGGCTTGCCGCCCCCCTCGGACACAAGCGGCATGTGGCCACAGCCCATTTTATTGCAAGTATGCTAGCATCCTGCCCCCAAGCCCTTGATGGACCGGGAAAAAAGCCGATGGCATTCCGCCTTTCCGTCCCCCTTCGCAGATGCTGCCTTTCCGCATTCGGCCTGTGGGTGTCGGCTGCTTCGGGCGCCGAATTATATTCGGGCGGCGAAACGGACCTGCGTTGGGACAATACGGTGCGCTACACCCTGGCCAACCGGATCAGCCCCCGGCAGGACGCCCTGCTGACCAACCTGAATTGGGATGACGGCGACCGCAACTTCGCGCCCGGCCTCATCTCCAACCGGTTGGACCTGTTGTCGGCCCTGGACCTGGGCTGGGGCGAATGGGGGCTGCATGCCAGTGCCGCCGGGTGGTATGACACCGTCTATCAAGGCCGCACGGATGACGCGGCTCCGCGCGCCATCAACGCCTCCTCCGCCACCCGGGGCCATTTCGCCCGCGCCGTCCGCGACCTGCAGGGCCAGCATCTGGAATTGCGCGAGGCCTTCGCCCGCGGTGCCGTCACCATCGCCGACATGCCTCTATCTCTGCGGGTTGGGCGGCAGGCCTTGGCGTGGGGGGAGAGTTTGTTTTACGACCCCAATTCCATCGCCGCCGCCATGGCGCCCGCCGACTACACCCGCCCTGTCGGCGGGCCCAGCGCCTACAGCAGCGACATCTATCGCCCCGTGGCCCAGGCGGTGGTGACACTGCAACCACGGCCCGACATTTCCCTGTCGTTTTATGACCAGTTTGAATGGCGCCCCGCCCGCCAGGCGGGCAGTGGCAGCTATTTCAGCTATATGGACTATATGGGCGCTGGGGCAGACCGTCTTTACATCGACGGGCTGCGCTACGCCGCCCGTCGGGACGACCGCACACCCGGAGGCGCGCGGTTCGGGGTCGCCCTGCATGCCACCCTGGACGGGGTGGACTATGGCCTTTATGCCCTGCGGTACAACGCGACGGAGCCGCAATACGAAGTGGCCCCGGACAGCGATATTCCTGTTCCGGGGGCGGATGGCTATTATCGCTTGATCTATCCCGGCGGCATTCAACTCTATGGCGCCAGTGTCGCGGCGATGGTCGGCGACAGCACGGTCACGGGCGAGGTTTCCGCCCGCCGCAACATGCCGCTGTTGCTGCCCCCGTTGACGGGAAGCGGGCCGGTGACGTCGCAATACGCAGCCTTCGTGCGGGGGGACACCCTGCATGGCCAGGTGTCCCTCACCACGGCCCTGGGCCGCTCCACCCTTTGGGGCACCAGTTTATGGGACAGCGCCGAGGTGAACGCCGAGGCGGTGGTGGATGGGGTGCTGGACGCGCAAGGCGATTACGACGGCAGCCAGTGGCAGCACCCCGCGACCAAGGTGCGCGTGCTGTTCGAGCCGCGTTACTTCCAGGTCCTTCCCAACCTGGATCTGACTTTGCCGCTGGGCGGCGGCTACAACGTCACCGGCCACAGCCTCAGTTACTACGCTCAGAACGCCGGGGCTGGTGACATCACGGTCGGCATCGGCGCGACCTACCGCAGTGTGTGGAAAGCAAGCTTGACCCTGACGCACTACATTGGTGCGGCCAGCCGGCAACTGCTGGCCGACCGCGATTTCGTGGCCCTGGGGTTGGAGCGTACGTTTTAAACCGGCCCGTTCTCTCTCCATAACTGGCCAGCAAGGACGTCTCACCGTCATGGACCAAGACCGCGCGGGTTGGGAACTACTCCGTTCCACCCGGGACTTCTTTCAGGATTTCCGCGCCCACGCCCGGGGCGACGGCCTGCGGGTCGCGGCCCTGATCGTCCTGGGCGCCGGGGTTGAGGGCGTCGGCCTGGTTCTGCTGGTGCCTTTACTGGGGCTGGTGATTGGGGATGCCCGTACCGGCTGGGCGGTGACGCTGGCCGCGCATCTGCCGTGGTCCTCCGCCGATGGCGGTCCGCTGGTCCGCCTGCTCTCCATGCTGGCCTGCTTCGCGGCCCTGGTCGTCTTGCGGGCGGTGGTGCTGTGGCACCGCGACGTGCTGCTGGCCAAGTTGCGCCTCGGTTTCGTCGAGGAGCTACGCGGTCGCCTGGTGGCCCGGCTGATCGCGGCCCCCTGGACCCGGCTGGCGACCTTGTCCCAGCCCAGGGTCAACCATTTGCTGGGCAGCGACATCATCCTGACCGGCGCCTGTGTCCATTTCATGCTGCAGGGGGCCGCATCGCTTTTTGTGCTGATGATGCAGTGGGGGCTGGCCTGCCTGTTTTCCCCGGCCTTGGCGGCGCTCACGGGGGTGTTGCTGGTGGGGGCGGGGGTGGCGCTGATGCCGCAATTGATCCGGTCGCGGCGGCTGGCGCGTGATGTCGCGGACGCCAACCTGCACCTGGCCACCAGCGGCGCCCAGTTCCTGGGTGGGCTCAAGCTGGCCCTCAGCCAGAATCTTCAGCACCGCTTCGCCACCGAATTCAATGACACCCTGCATCGCTTGCTGGATCAGCAGGTCGCCCTGGTCAAGGAACAGAGCAAGTCGCAGTTGGCTTTCACCACGCTCGCGTCCCTGGCGGGGGCCGCCGCCATCGTCATGGGTGTCTGGGCGTTGAGTGTGCCACCGGCCGTCCTGATCGTTTTCGTCCTGCTGCTGGCGCGGATGAGCGCACCGGCAGCGCAGTTGCAACAGGGCGCGCAGCAGTTCGCCAACTTTCTTCCCTCCTATGAAAAGGTGCGGGCGCTGGGGGTGGAATTGGCGCAGGATGCGGTGATGGCGGCCGACGGGGCGGATGCCCCCCATTTTTCGGCCCGTCCCCAGCCCATCCGTTTCCATCAGGTCGGCTATCGCCATCCCGGCAGCGGCCGGGGCGTATCCGGGCTGGACCTCACCCTGGAGGCCGGCAGCTTCGTGGGCATCGTGGGGGCCTCGGGCGCTGGCAAGACCACCTTCGCCGATCTGATCGTTGGATTGACGGTTCCGGATACCGGCACCGTCATCGTGGGCGGCCAACCGTTGGAGGGGGCCCTACGGCGGCGCTGGGCGGCGGCCATCGCCTATGCCCCGCAGGAAACCTTCCTGTTCCATGACAGCATCCGGGCCAACCTGTCGTGGGCGCATCCCACGGCCACGGAGGGGGATATGCGATCAGCCCTGGCCTTGGCCGGCGCCACGGCCTTGGTCGACAGACTACCGCAAGGGCTGGATACCGTTGTGGGGGCGGAAGGTGGCCTGCTGTCAGGCGGGGAGCGTCAGCGCCTGGCGCTGGCGCGCGCCCTGATGCGCCGGCCGCCGCTGCTGGTGCTGGACGAAAGCACCAGCGCCATCGACATCGCGGGGGAGCGGACCGTGCTGGCCAGCCTGGCGTCCTTGCCGTGGCGGCCCACCATCGTCTTGATCGCCCACCGGCGGGAGAGCCTGGCGTTGTGCGACCGCGTCCTGGAATTCGCCGATGGTCGCGTCGTCGCCGATGACCCGCACCCGTCGGCGCGCGCGATTGACGCTGGACAAGCGCAGTCCTGACAAGAATATTTTGACAGGATAATTTCCATATCGGAATGGTGTTTCATGGAGTTGCGCAACCTGCGCGTCTTCGTCGAAGTGGTCCGCCAGGGCGGGTTCTCGAATGCCGCCAAAACCGTCTTCGCCACCCAGTCAACCGTCAGCAAGGCGGTGAAGCAGCTGGAGGAGGAGATAGGGGCGCCGCTTCTTGAGCGTTTGGGCCATCGCGTCCGGCTCACCGACCTGGGGGAGGCCGTCTACCCCCGCGCCGTCCGGCTGCTGGCCGACCGGGCCGATTTGCTATCGGAACTCGATGAACTGCGCGGATTGAAGCGCGGCACCTTGCGGCTGGGGCTGCCGCCTGTCGCCAGCAGTAGCATCTTCGCGCCCTTGCTGGTGCGTTACCGGCGGCTTTATCCCGGCATCGATGTCCGCCTGATCGAGCACGGCGGGGACGAGCTCATGGAGCGGGTCCGGTCTGGCGACCTGGATCTGGCCGCCAGCCTGCGGCCGGAGACGGACGATTTGGAATGGCAGGACGTCAAACGGGAACCGCTGGTCGCGGTGCTGGCTGCGGACCACCCCCTGGCACAGGCGAGTTCAACGGATATCGCCGCGCTCAAGGATGTACCCTTCATCCTCTTCGCCGAAGGGTTCGCGATCAACCGTCTGATCGGGAACGCCTGCCGCCGGCGGGGCATCGAGCCGGTCGTGGCCGCGCGCAGCAGCCAGGTGGACTTCCTCATGGAGTTGGCAGCGGCTGGGCTGGGCGTGGCCTTTCTGCCCCGCGTGCTGGCCGAACACAGGCCGCATAGCCGCATCCGGGCCCTGCTGCTGACCGAGCCGGAGACGGAGTGGCGGCTAACCATGATCTGGCGACAGGGGGGATATTTGCCCCATGCGGCGCGGGCCTGGCTGGCGATGGCGCGCCAACCCTCCGATTGACATTCCAAATCCGACTGGAAACCAGTCGAACGTTCCATTTTTCTAATAAAGCTTTCGGTCCTACCTCTATCGCTGTCCACCCCTGCCGCCTGACGTTCCCTGGAAGAGCGATATGATCATCTCCGCCCCGTCCGATTATCGTGAAGCCGCGCGCCGCCGGTTGCCGCGTTTCCTGTTCGATTACATTGACGGCGGTGCCGTCACCGAAAGCACCCTGAGGAACAATGCCGGGGCGCTGCAGACGATCGCGCTGCGCCAGCGCGTGCTTCAGGGTGTCGGCGCGCCAACCCTGGAAACCAACATCCTGGGCAGCCCCTGGGCCATGCCGATCGCGTTGGCCCCCGTGGGCGCCACCGGCATGTACGCCAGGCGGGGCGAGGTGCAGGCCGCCCGCGCCGCCACCGGGGCCGGCATCCCCTACACGCTCTCCACCGTTTCCGTCTGCTCGATCGAAGAGGTCGCGCGGGGCGCCAAGGGCGAACTGTGGTCCCAGCTTTATGTCCTGAAGGATCGGGGCTTCATGAACAACGCCCTGGAACGGGCCTGGGCGGCGGGTATGAAGACGCTGGTCTTCACGGTCGATATGCCGGTGCCCGGGTCACGCTACCGCGACCGCCATTCCGGCATGTCCGGCCCGGGCGCCACGGTCAGGCAATACCTGCAGGCCGTGGCGCACCCGTCTTGGGCGCTTGGTGTGGGGCTTGCCGGCCGGCCGCTGTCCTTCGGCAACATCGAAGCCTACACCGGTCACCGGATGACGATGAACGACTACATGGGCTTTATCGGTAACAACTTCGATCCGTCGATCGCCTGGCATGACCTGGAATGGATACGCGACAGCTGGAAGGGCAAGCTCATCATTAAGGGGCTGTTGGATCCCGAGGATGCGCGTGATGCCAAGCGGCTCGGCGCCGATGGGGTCATCGTATCCAACCATGGCGGA
The DNA here is from genome assembly GCF_036348415.1 of Nitrospirillum karajorum. NCBI lineage: Bacteria > Pseudomonadati > Pseudomonadota > Alphaproteobacteria > Rhodospirillales > Azospirillaceae > Nitrospirillum > Nitrospirillum karajorum. The sequence goes on along the minus strand of NZ_JAZBQB010000002.1, from coordinate 613,836 downwards.
CGTCAGCTTGACGGCGCCATCCCGACCGCCCACGCCTTGCCCGGGGTGGTCGACGCCATCGGAGACGATCTGACCGTGCTGGTCGATTCCGGCATCCGGTCGGGGGTGGATGTCGTGCGCATGCTGGCGTTGGGCGCCAAGGGCGTCCTGCTGGGCCGGGCTTACGTCTACGCCCTGGCCGCCGGTGGGCAGCGGGCGGTCTCGCACCTGCTCAATCTGTTCGCCGCCGACATGAAAGTCACTATGACGCTGATCGGGGCGAAGACACCGGCCGACATCACCCGGGACGCGCTTGATTACGTGGCCAAGCAGCTTCCTTCCCAGCCGCTTTAGCCCAAGCCCTTCAGCTAAGGGTTGGCCAGTTCATCCAGGCGCGCCTGCCAAGCGGCTTCGATGCGCAGGCGCATCTCATCCCACAGGCTGTGGGACTCCCGCGTGGACCGCGTCCAGGCGCCCTTCAGCCGGTCGGTTTCGTTAAAGCGGTGGATCTTCCGCCGGGCTTCCAGCGCTTCCACCCCTCGGCCCAGGGGGCTGTCCAGCAGCCATTCGCCCGCGCGCTTCAGCCCGTTGGCATAGGGAGGACAGTCCTGGCAGCCGTCCGGTGCGTCGACGGGCGGCGCGCCTGCGGCGTTGGGCAGCCATTTGGCCGTCCACGCATTGGCCTCGCGCACGGCCTCGTAGGTTTCGATGCCATGCAGGGGAATCATCTGACACAGTTCCTGCGCGTCGTAGAGGCTGCGGCGCGCCAGGGGCAGGGCGGCCATGGACAGGAAGGTGTTGGGGCAAAACAGGCCCCGCGCCAGCTTGGCGTCCAGCACCGCCAGCAGACGGCAGAGGGCGCGAGTGCGCCACATCGTGCCGGCATCGGTCACCAGCAGGAAATCAATGTCGCCATCGGGGGGAAAGTTGCCGGCGGCCAGCGATCCCGTCATCGCCACCATGCGCACGTTGGGCAGGCTGGCGAGGAAGCGGGCGTAGCGCCGCGCGGCGGGCCACTGGCGCCGTGACAGATCCCGCCGGGCGCGCCGTATGGCGAACAGCTCAGGCCGGCCCCGCAAAGCGTGATAGGTGCCGTCGCTTTCCAGATAGCGGCGCAAGGCGGGGCCGTCCAGGGCCTGCTGCACATCGCCCGGTGTGCAGCGGATGCCGTGCAGGTAGCGATGGATTTCCGGAACGGTCACCGGAAAGTTGAAAATGTCGCGGTAAGCGATGGTGGAATAGATCGCCGTTTCCAGCGGGTTCATCGTACGCGCGATGGTCATGACTTCCGTTTTCCGCGCCCAGTGCGCCGGGCCCGCCGCGCCGCCTGGCGCCTGATGGCCCTGAGGTTCTTCGTTCAGCATCGGGGCCCCTGCCTCCTATCCAGATGCCTGTTCCGCGTCGGCCCAGGCCATGCCAGCCGCCGCCGCTGTCGCCCGGGGGCGCAGGGTCATTTCCCAGGCGCGCTCGAACCCGGCGGGCGAGAGCGCGCGGGCGACGAAGGCCGCCCCCTTGAGCGCGGCGTCCGCCCACAGCTCGGCATAGACCTCCGGTTGCGTCAGGTAAGGCCCCCATTGGTCCTCTGGCACCGTCAGCGGATAGCCGGGGGGGCGTAATCCCTCCATGGCTATACGGTTGCCCAGGACCGGGCAGCCCCAGGCCCACGCCTCCGCCACCTTGGTCTTGATGCCGCCCGCCACCAGCGCCGGCACCAGGGCGATGCTGCCGGGACGATAGACCTGGGCCAGATCGTCGGCATAGCCGTGCCAGTGCACCCCGGGCACATCGGCTAGCGGCCGCGTCTGCCGACCGTGGATGTGCAGCGGGGTGGCCGGCGCCAGCCGCCGCCATTCCGCCAACAGGAAATCGATGGCCGTGCGGTTTTGCAGTTGCCGGTCGCTACCGATGAAGACGAAGCGCAGGGCGGGGGCGGTCTCTCGCTCACCCGGTGCCGGGGGCCGTGCCCAGGGCTGGGCCCGCAACGGCACGCCGGGCGGGATGGCGCGCACCGCTGGGGCCGTCCCCGCATCCACTGGCGCCCGCTGGCACAACATCTGCCGCTCCACGGGCGACAGCAGCACCGTGACGCTGGATGCCCGCATCACCTCCCGCTCCGCCGCCGGCAGGGTGCCGGCTTCATAGGCGGTGACCATGCGGGCCAGCGGCCCCTCCGCCAGGCGGCGGGCCCAGCGGGGAAAATGCGGGCCGACGTGGCCGGTCAGCAAGGGCATGCGGTGATGGCGCAGATAGGTCATGCGCCGTGACATCAGGTCGTCGAAATCGGTGACGATGTGCAGGTCCGGCAGGGCCCGGCGCAGGGCACGCAGCAGGGTCTGGCAGCGGACGGTGTCGAGATAGACGGCATCGAACGCTCCCCGCCGGATATGCGCCACCATCCGCTCCACCTCCCGCGGGCCGGCATACAACAGGCATTGCAGGGGCCGGGGGCGGCCGGATGCCATGCCGGCCAGCCAAATGCCAGCCGCACCCAGGCGGTCCACCGCCCCGCCTTGCAGCACCGACCGCAGGGTCAGCACCTCCACCGTGTGGCGGCGGCGCAGGGCGTCCAGAATATGGCCCATGATCGGGGTGCGGCCGTTGCGTTGAGCCAGGTCGCGGGTCGTCACGAAGGCGATGCGCAACGCGGACGCGCTGGGGGGCGGCGGGCTGAAGAGGCTGTCCATGGTCTACCTGGGTCGGGGGCGGAAGCGTGCCCCTGTACCCATGACGGATGGCGACCTGTCTCTATTCCCTGGCCGGCGCCGAATGTTGCGGCCTCAGGTGGTTCATGGCGCAGCAGATCGCCAGCGGGATCCACAACCCCGCGTCAACAAAAGTGTCCTGGTTCAGGAAGCTGAAGCCCAGCGCCGCGGCGCTGGCCAGGCGGAAATAACCATGGAAGGCGTCGTGCGGCGGACTGCGGAACAGTTGACGCCAGAAGAAGATGGTGAAGAGGACGAACCCCACCACCCCTGTTTCCGACAGCAGGCGCAGAAACAGGTTTTTGGCGTTGCCCTTTTCCGGGGAATTGGGGTCCAGCCAGCCGATGCCCTCCTTGGCGCCCTGCGTGAACAGCTGGGTGCTGAAGGCCCAGTCAGGAGCGTACTCCCCGAAATAACGATAGTTGTTGCCCAGGGAAACGCCGAAGACCGGATGGTCCAGCCAAGTGAGCGCGGACGCCTCGGCCGCCGCGAACCGGCCGGCCAGGGCCAGGGCGTCGGTGACCCCGGTGGCGAGATCGCCGCCCGCGATGCTGTTGAGATCGGCGGACTGGGTCAGATAGGCGACGGGCCCCATGACATAGCTGGCGCCGGCCCCGGTGCCCAGTCCGCTCATCGCCGCCAGGGCGCCGCCGCCAGCCGCCAGCACACCCAGGAAGGTCACCGCCGCCAGGATGCGCCCGCGCAGGGCGGCCAGAAAGACGCTGAGCCCCAGCATGGCGATGATGCAGGCCAGGCCGAAGCGGGAACCGGAGAACAGCAGCCCGCCGATGGCGACGGCGAAGCCGACCCCCAGGCGCAGGGCATGGCCGGGCAGGGCGGGCAGCCCCACCCCTTCCTGTCGCGCCATGGCGCGGGCGATCAGGGCCGGGATCAGCAGCACGATGATCTGGGTGGCCAGCCACGACGGCTCGAACGTCATGCCCTGGGCCCGGCTGACCAGCCCATCATAGCGCACCGCGATCAGGTCAGTGAGGGCCTGGACGACGCGCAGCAGCTCCCCATGCTGGGCCATGGCCACCACCTGCACCCCGGCGAAGGCGATGGACGCGGCCATGCCGATGAAGAGATAGCGCAGCGTCATGCGGATGTCGGCCGCCGTGCGGATGTGCAGGCGCGCGGTGACGTAGAAGGCCACGCCGACGCCCCAGGTCAGCAGGGCCCGGATGAAACTGTCCAGTGGTGTCTGGCCCTTGAAGGCGTCGGGCGGCTGCATCATCACCACGCCAAGCCCGCTGATGATGATGTAGAGGGTGAAAAGGCTCAGGGCCGCGAAGCCATCGGCGACCAGGCGGGGCCGCTGGCCCAGGACAAGCAGGCGGTAGGCGGCCAGGATCAGCAACAGGGCCGCCGGGACGATGGCCAGCGGCCGCGCCAGCGTGCCGTTGCCGAAGGGCAGAAGGGGCGTGGCCGAGACCGGCACGCATAGCAGCAGCGCCTGCCACAGCCGGCGCTCGATGGGGGCGATGGGATCGGTGGTCATGATGCCGCCAGGGCGGCCGGCGCCGCCGTCAAGGGCCGCAAACGCAGCAGGTGGAAGAGGCCAACGGCGGCGCGCAGCGCGCCGGCCATCGCCGAGGCGACACAGGCGCCGGTCAGGCCGAACCGCCAGGTGAGCCAACTGCCCAGGGTCAGGCCGAACAGGGCGGGGTACAGTTGCATGCGGAAAACGGCGCCGCTGGCGCGGTATCCCCGCAGCGTGGCGCTGCACAGCGTGGCCGCCAGATAACAGGCATAGGCCAGCGTCAGCAGGCGCAACTCGCCGGGATGGGCGGCATAGGCGCTGTCCCGTCCGTAGAAAATGCGGGCGGCCCAGTCGGGCGCCACGGCGATGGCCAGGAAAAGGGGACCGACCAGCCCGGCCGCCACCAGGCCCCGCCGTCCCACCAGGCGCAGCAGGTCCGGAAAACTCAGCCGGTCCCGGGCGCGGGCCACCTCCGGCACCAGCATGTTTTCCATGCCGAAGATCACGGGGCTGGCCACGGCCGCGACATTGGCCAGCGCCACCAGCGCGGCGGCGGCGGGCGCGTCGTCATGCCAGGCCAGAAGCCACAGGAACCATTGTGTGGACAGGGCAGCCAGCAGGTTGGCCCCCAGCACCGGCGCGCCCAGGCGCCAGTTGCCCCGGGCCTCGTCCGGCAGGTCGCGGAGGGCGACCACCCATCCGGTCCTTTGGCGCCCCGCCACCGGCAGGGTGGCCAGGGCCGACGCGGCGGCGACCAACAGGAAGACGCCACCGATGTCCAGGTGGGCGCGCAGCGCCCACACCGCTGCCAGCGGCCCGAGATAGCGCAGGGCGTCCAGGGCGATCAGGGCCCCATGCCGGCCATCGGCCAGCAAGCCGCGCCGCACCACCTCCTGCATCTGCCAGCAGACCAGCGCCGCCCCGGCGGCGGGCAGCAGGCCCGGATGGCCGATGCTGACCGTGGCCACCCCCAGCAGGGGCAGGAAGGCCAGGGCGCACAGGGGCGTCAGCATCAACGCCACAAGCAAGGGCCGCCCGCCCGGTGCTGGCTGTACCGACAGGGGGTAGGTCACCAGAGCCTGGTGCAGCGTGTTCAGCACCAGGATGAAGGACAGCGCCACGGAGTAGGCGCCATAGTCCGCCGCCGGCAGCGCGCGGGCCAGCGTCACGTTCATCGCGAAATTGCCAAAGCTGACGATGGCCTGATCGGCCAGCCCGCCGGCAAGTCCAAGCCCCGTCCTTCCCACTGTTGCACCCGATGCGCTGAAAACCTTCGAAGTGGGGGCAGAGTGGTCCGGGGATGCCCGTGCTGGAAAGCACTATATTTTTGCCCGTTTGGGGAATATCGGCCCGCCGCCATCCGTCGTTCTGCCAGTCTCAGACGATAGTGGGTGTGGATAGTGGGCGTGGATACTCCAGAGTTAGCGTGGGCCGGGCGCACCGTTTCCCCACGCGGGCCGGACATCGATGCTGCCTGGGTGCCGCGCGGCCAGGGGGGCGATGGCCAAGGGGGCGATAACCTGGGCCTGTTCCTCGGCCGGTTGCGCCGCCATTGGGCCCTGGCCGTCACGCTTTTCCTGCTCAGCGCGTCAACCGCCACGGCGCTGGCCTTCCTGTTGCCGTCCTACTGGCGGGTGGAGGTCATGGTGATGCCGGTGTCCAAGAGCGGCGCCGGTTTCGGCAACCTGGACCTGGGCAGCGCCTCGGGCATGCTGGGGGGACTGGGTGGTTTGGGCGGTGTCGCCGGCCTGCTGGGCAAGTCCTCTTCCAACGAGGATGAGGCCATGGCCGTCCTGGGGTCGCGTGAGTTGTTCGACACCTACGCCACCCAGCAGAACCTGTTGCCGGTGCTGTTCGCCAGCAAATGGGACCCGGACACCAAGCGCTGGACCGTGCCGGCGGACGAGGTGCCGACCCTGCGGCGCGGCTTCAAGCTGTTCAACCGCAGCATCCGGGACATCGCGCTGGACCGGCGCAGCGGCATCGTCACCCTGGCCATAACCTGGAAAGACCGCGAACTGGCGGTGCGCTGGGCGCGTGATCTGGTCGCCCTGACCAATGCCCAGTTGCGGGACCGCGCGCTGGCCGATGCCAACCGCAACCTGGCCTATCTGCGCGGCGCCATGGCCAACGCCCAGAAGGAGGGCAACAGCAACGCCCTGAACGCCGCCCTGGTCAGCGCGTACGAGCGCACGCTGCAAAACTATATGTACGCCAACGGGCAGACGGACTTCGCCTTCCGCATCATCGATCCCCCAACCGTGCCCGACGTGCGGGAGAGGGTGTGGCCCAACCGGCCCCTGTTCCTGGCGTTGGGCGTCATCCTCGGGGCCCTGCTGGCCGCCGCCGCCGTGCACCTGCGCGGTCGGGCCGCGGATGCCGCGCTGGCGGGGCACCGCTGACAAATGCGCGCCTCCAAGATCGCCATCCTGGTGCCCAGCTACAACGGCGGCGCCCTGCTGGCCGAGACGGTGGCCTCCGCCGCGGCGGCCGGCCTGCCGCCGGACAGTTATGAGATCGTGGTGTGCGACAACGCCTCCACCGACCGCAGTGCCGATGCCCTGCCGGCCCGCGACGCGCAGGGCGCCGCCATCACGCTCTGCCGCAACGCCCATAACCTGGGCCGTGTCGCCAACTGGAACCGCGCCATCGAGGTGGCGGAGCAGATGGGCTTCGGCTTCGCCCTGTTCCTGATGGTGGGTGACCTGGTGCACGGCGCGGGCCTGATCGCGCTGCGCGATCACATGGTGGCCGCTGGCGCCTGCCTGGGAATCGCTAGTTACGAGATCGTGGATGAGGCGCTGCGGCCCCAGCGCGTGGCCCGTCGCATCCTGTGGCGGGGGGCCGCCGGCCTGTCGGCGCGGGACTTCCTGGCCCAATCCCTGGCCACCGGCGCCATGCTTTACGGCCCGCTGGGCGCCAACCTTTATTGGCTGGGCGGCGGGCGGGGGCACCTGCGCTTCGATCCCAATGATGAAAGCCACACCGACCAATTAGCGACCGCCGTCTTCACCCGCGTGGCCGGCGGCGCGGGGGGAGTGGTCACCTATCTGGACCAGCCCATTTCCCGCTGGCGGGCGCGGCCCGGCCGTTTCCACAGCGGGATGGAGCCGCGCGGTCGGCTGGCCAGTGACCTACGGGTCATGGAGCGCGCGTGCCAGGCGGCCGGCATCGCGATCGATCCTCCCCGCATCCGCGCCAGCCTGCTGCTGCGCGCGGTCTGGCTGACCCGGGGCGACCTGCGCGCCGCGTGGGCCTGGTCCGGCGCCCTGGTGCCGGCGACACCGTCCTGGTCCTGGTTATTCCGCCTGCTGTTCCGGCAGGCGCTGCACAAGACACCCTGGCTGGTAAAGGCCTGAAACGATGATGAAAAGGAATGGGGCGACGATGAGGTCTGGCCGCATATGGGCGCACCGCGCGCTGCTGCTGGCGGCGCTGGCGTCCGGCGTGACGCCGGGCCTGGCGCAGGCTCAGGGCTTGGCACAATTGCTGGGCGGGGGCAATGGCAACGACCTGACGGGCGACCTGCTGCGCACGGTGCAGCAGCGCCTGACCGGCCAGTCCACCGTGCCATCCCTGCAACCCGACGTTCAGGTGCAAAATCCTCCTGGCTATGGCCCCCAGGGGCTGGGCGCCCAGGCCTATGGCCCGCCATCGGCCATCGAGCGGCTGATGAGCGCCCGGGCGGGACAGCCCATCCGCCAGTACGGCTATGAGGTCTTCGGCCGGGGCGGTCCGGTGGTGGTTCGGCAGAGCGGCGCCCTGCAGGACAGCTACGTCCTGGGGGAGGGGGATGAGATCGTCCTGACCCTGCGCGGCCAGCAGAACGCCAGCTATCGGACGCGGGTGGACCGGGATGGCCGGGTGGTCTTTCCCGGCCTGCCGCCTATCGCCGGGGCGGGCCGCCCCTTCGGCGCCTTCCGTGAGGATTTGGAAGATGCCGCCAGCCGCGCCCTGACCGGAACCGAGGTGCTGGTTTCCGTGGGCGCGGTGCGCCAGATCGCGGTGCGCGTGGCGGGCGAGGTCAATGCGCCAGGCCTGTTCACCCTGTCGGGCCTGGCCACCGCCATGGACGCGCTCAGCCTGGCGGGCGGGGTCAAGAACACCGGGTCCCTGCGGGACGTGCAGGTGGTGCGCGGCGGCCGCAGCTTCCGCCTGGACCTCTACACCCTGCTGATGGGCGACGCCTCCGGCCACGACATCCCGCTGGCGGAGGGGGACCGCATCGTCGTCCCCTTGCAGACCAGCGCCGTGGCCATCGTCGGCCAGGTGAAGCGGCCGGCCATCTATGAGCTGCCGGCCGGTCAGCAGGCCACCCCGCTGACCACGCTGATGGCCATGGCCGGCGGGACCGAGGTGCGGGGCAGCTACCGCTATTCCATCCTGCGCACGCGGGAGGATGGCAAGCGTGAGATGGTCCAGGTGGGGGCTGGCGGCTCCGCCACCGTGCGGGACGGCGATGTTGTCTTCGTGGCCCCCACCGCCGACGTCTCCCTGGCCAAGGTGGAACTGCGCGGCGCTACCACGCTGAACGGCAGTTATCCTTTGGAAACCGTGCGCTCCCTGCGCGGCCTTCTCGCCTCCAGCGATATGTTCACGCCAACGGTGGGGCGGCCTCTGCCCTATCTGCTGGCTGACGCGGTCATCCGCCTGGATCCGGCGACCCTGCAGCGCACGGTCATTCCGTTCGCCGTCTCCGACGTTCTGGAAGGCAAGGCCGATGTGGCCCTGCAATCCAATGACGTCGTCTACATCACCAACGTGGCGGAGATGCGCTACATCGCCCGCAAGGCCGGCGAGCAGCAGCGCAACCCGACGCGCAAGGTGAACGACCATCCCGATCCGGTGGCCCCGCCGCCGGCGCCCGACGCCACGGCCATGGCCTTGCAGGCGCAGGCCGCCCCCTGCCGCCCGGCGCCGTGGCGGATCCGCGCCTGGCGCAACTGGCCGCCCTTCAAGGCATGCAGTTGCCGGCCGGGCAGGGTATGCCGTCCGGCGGCGTGCTGGGCCAGGGAGCGCCAGCACTGGCGGGCGCCAACCCCGCCTATGCCGCCGCCTTCGCCGCCGCACAGATGGGCCAGCAGGCGCAATCCGCCCAGGACCAGGGCCCGCCCCGGCCGGAGGAGGAGCGGCTGAATCCCGGCATCGTGGCACCGCCCGAAGTGATCACCAGCCAGGACGGCACCACCACCCGCGCGGATGACGAGGAGGAGCAGGCCGGCGCGCCGCCCGTCATCGGCGCCGGCGCGCTGAGCCCCAGCCAACTGGGTGCCGCCCAGGCGCTGGCCCAACGGCCGAAGCGGCCGCCGCTGCGCCTGTTCGTGGGCCTGGACGATGACGCCCGCCGTCTGCTGGTGGGCACGCTGGCCAACTATCACGTCACGGTGGTGGGCGAGGTCAACAGCCCCGGCGACTTCCTGGTCATGCCCGGCGCCACGCTGGACAAGCTGGTGCAGGCGTCGGGCGGCCTGACGCCCAAGGTGGATCTGCATGCCTTCGAGGTGACGTCGGCGGAGATCGACAACGCCTCCGGCCTGTCGCGCACCGTGCGGCACACCTATGGCCTGCCGGTGGCGCAGTTCGCGCAAGTGGCGCTGAAGCCGTTCGACCGCGTGCGCTTCAACCCGGTCTTCTCCGACCGCGACACCGGGGACGTGACCCTGGCGGGTGAGGTCAAATTCCCCGGCGGGTACGAGATCCTGCGGGGTGAGCATCTGTCGTCCGTGCTGGCGCGGGCCGGGGGATTCACCGACGCCGCCTACCCGGCGGGCGTGGTCTTCCTGCGCCAGTCGGTGGCGGAATCCCAGCGCGACACCCTGCAAAAGGAGGCGGACGCCCTGGAACGCCAGATCGTGTCCATCGTCGGCAACACCAGCAGCAAGGTGCAGGTCACGGATGGGGAGATCGCCTACGTCACCCAGATGATCAACCGGCTGCGCCAGGGCACCGGTCCCGCCAGCGGCCGGGTGTCGGTGCATGTCGACCCGCGCGAGATCGCGGCCCATCCGGAACTGGACATCGTCATGGAACCGGGCGACCAGCTGGTTGTGCCGCGCCAGCCCAGCGCCGTGGTGGTGTCGGGTGAGGTCATGGCGCCCGGCGGCATCCAGTTCCGCACCGACCGCAGCGTGGACGATTACATCGCCATGGCCGGCGGCATGACGGAAATCGCCGACGACGACCATGTCTTCGTGGTGCAGCCCGATGGTTCCGCCGTGCAGGTGAACGGCGGGGGCTGGCTGTCCGCCGCGCCCAAGCTGGCGCCCGGCTCCGTCATCGTCGTGCCGCGCAAGCTGCGCCACTTCACCTGGGACAGCATCCTGATGGACATAGTCCAGGTGACCAGCCAGTTGGCCATCACCGGCGCTTCGCTGGCGGTGATTTCCCGGTAAACCGACAGGGAATAAAGGGCCCCCGGTTTCCGTCCTTGGTTAGAGGGACGGGCCGGGGCCCGTTTCCATTCTTCCTCCGCGATGGGATGGCGGATGCTTCGCATATTAGTCGGCAGTGTCTATTTCCTGCGCCTGGACCCGGTACGCTGGGCGGAACATCAACCGTTCCCCCCTGGGTACCCTCTATGCCGCCGGCACGCTTCAGGCGGCCGGGCATGAGGTGCACTTCTTCGATGCCATGATCGCCGATAGCGTGGCGGAATGGTCGGCGCGGGTGGCCGAGGTGCGGCCGGACATCGCCGTCCTTTACGACGACAATTTCAATTACCTGTCCAAAATGTGCCTGTCGGCCATGCGGCTGGCGGCGCTGGACATGATCGCGGCGGCCAAATCCGCCGGCGCCAAGGTCGCCATTTGCAGCGCCGACGCCGCCGACCACCCCGACCTTTACCTCGACGCCGGCGCCAGCGCCGTCATCGTGGGCGAGGGGGAGGCGACGCTGGCCGAGCTGACGGCCGCCTGGCGCGGCGGCATCGATGATTTGTCCGCCCTCAAAGGCCTGGCGTGGCGTCGCGCCGGGGAGACGGTGCGCAATCCCCGGCGGGAGGTGATACGGGACCTCGACGCCTTGCCCACGCCCGCGTGGGAGCTGGTGGACATGGCGGCGTACCGCCAGATCTGGCATCACCACCACGGCTTTTTCGCGCTGAACCTGGTCACGTCGCGCGGCTGCCCGTATGCGTGCAATTGGTGCGCGAAGCCCATCTGGGGCCAGGGCTACGCCGTGCGTGGCGCCCGCCCGGTGGCGGAGGAACTGGCCCGCCTGGTCCATCTGGCGGCACCCGACTACATCTGGTTCATGGATGACATCATGGGGCTGAAGCCCCGCTGGTGGGGGGAGTTCGCGGACGCCATCGAGGAACTGGGCGTCAAGGTGCCCTTCAAGTGCCTCAGCCGCGCCGACCTGGTGCTGCGCGATGGGGCGGTCGATGATCTGAGGCGCGCGGGCTGCGACGTCGTCTGGCTGGGGGCGGAGTCCGGCAGCCAGAAGATCCTGGACGCCATGGACAAGGACCTGTCGACCGGGGAGATCGCGGCGGCGACCGCCCGTCTCAAGGCGGCCGGCATCCGCGTCGGCCATTTCCTGCAGTTCGGCTATCCCGGCGAAGGCATGGCGGAGATCGGGCAGACCCTGGCCATGCTGCGGACCACCCGGCCGGATGAGATCGGCATTTCCGTGTCCTACCCCCTGCCGGGGACGGTGTTTCACGACCGGGTGCGGAACCAGCTGCGGGAAAAGCGGCATTGGGACGTGTCGTCCGACATGGCCATGCTGTATCGCGGCCCCTACACCACGGCGTTTTACCGGCACCTGCACACCTATGTGCATCGGGATTTCCGGCTGCGCCGCACGCTGGCGCACCTGCGGGACGTTTTGGCGGGTAGGACAGCGAAGGGCGGCCACCTGCGCGCGCTGGCCTTTGTCGCCTATTGCGGCATCGCCATCCCGTTGTCCTGGGCGCGCCTGCACCTGTTGCGCCTCATGCCCCATCCCGTCACGGCACGCAGGGCGGCGCCGTGACCGACATCCTGCTGACCCACGGCTATTTCCTGATGGAGGATCCGGCGGAACGGGCGGTGATGAAGCCCTATCCGCCGCTGGGCCTGCTCTACATCTCCTCCCACCTCAAGGCCCAGGGCTTCGCGGTGGAGGTGATGGACAGCACCTTCATGGACATGGCCACGGCCATGGCCACCCTCGCGGCGAAGCGGCCCCCGGTGGTGGGCATCTATGTCAACCTCATGACGCGGGGCAACGCCCTGCGCCTGGCGGCGGCGGCCAAGGCGGCGGGCGCCACGGTCATCTTCGGCGGGCCGGAACCGGCGAACTACGCCGAGGAGTATCTGGCGCGCGGCGGCGACATCGTCGTGTCCGGGGAGGGGGAGCTGACCCTGGCGGAGCTGATCCCCCATCTGGCCCGCCACGGCCTGACCGGTCTGGACCAGATCCACGGCATCGCCTATCGCGGGGAGGATGGCGGGGTGCGCCGCACGCCGGCGCGCAAGCAGATCGCCGACCTCGACGCCCAGCCCTTCCCCGACCGGGGCGCCATCGATCTGGAACGCTATCTGCAAACCTGGAAGACGCATCACGGCGTCCGTTCCGTCTCCCTCATCGTGGCAAGGGGCTGCCCCTATACCTGCAACTGGTGCAGCCATTCCGTCTTCGGCCACAGCCACCGCCGGCGGTCACCGCAGAACGTGGTGGATGAGATCGAGTTCATCCGCGACACCTACGCGCCCGACCAGCTGTGGTTCGCCGACGACGTGTTCACCATCAATCAGAAATGGCTGGAGCAATTCGCCGCCGAAATGAAGCGCCGAGGCCTGCGCTACCCGTTCGAGACGATCACGCGGGAGGACAGGCTGAACGAGCGGGTGGCCGACCTGCTGGCCGAACTGGGCTGCTACCGCATCTGGATTGGCGCCGAAAGCGGGTCGCAGCGCATCCTGGACGCCATGCAGCGCCGCACCAACGCCGTGCGTATGCGCGAGATGATCGCCCTGGTGCAAAGCCGGGGCATCCGCGCCGGCACCTTCATCATGCTGGGCTACGATGGCGAGACGTGGCAGGACATTGATGAGACGGCCCGCCACCTGCGCCTGTCCGCCCCCGACGACGTGCTGACCACCATCAGCTATCCCATCAAGGGGACGCCCTATTACGACAAGGTGGCCGATCGCATCGCGGGCGGCGGCGCCTGGCATGAAAGCAGCGACCGGGCCCTGACCGTGGTGGGCCGCAGGTCCCGCCGCTTCTACCGCCATGCCCAGCATTGGCTGGCGGCGGAGAGCCGGTTGGGCCGGCTGGAGGCGGCGCCGCGCCGCGACCTGCTGCGCCAGGCGCGGGCGCGGGCCTCCTCCCTGGTCAGCCGGCTCGCCATGTACGCCACCCGGCATGAGGTGGAACATGGCTGAGGCACTGGCCCAAGCGGCGGCTTTCGACCGCTTCGCCGACGATTACGACACCGGCTTCGCCCACAGCATCCCCGGCCGCTGGCTGCGCCACGCGGTGTGGCGGCGGGTGGCCCCCCATGTTCGGCACGGCATGCGGGCCTTGGACCTGGGCTGCGGCACGGGGGAGGACTCGTTGTGGCTGGCCCATGCCGGCGCCCGGGTGACGGCGGCCGATGGCTCCCCCGCCATGCTGCGGGTCACCGCCGACAAGGCCACGCGCTTCGGCATGGGCGACCGGATCACCCCCCGCATCGTCGACCTGAACGCGCCAGGCGATCTGGGCGGCCCGCACGATGTGGTGCTGTCCAACTTCGGCGCGCTGAACTGCGCCACGGGTTTGGCGCCCGTGGTCCAGGCCCTGGACCGCGCCGTGGTCCCAGGGGGCGTGGTGGCCCTGGTGGTCATGGGGCGGTTTTGCGTCTGGGAAACGCTTTGGTACGGCGCGCGGCTGCGGCGCACGGCGGTGCGGCGCTGGTCCGGCCGGTCCACCGCCGACATCGGCGGCACGACCATCCCCATCCGCTACTGTACGCCAGGGGATATCGTCCGCGCCTTCGCCCCGTCCTTCCAGGTCCTGTCCGTGCATCCGGTGGGCCTGTTCCTGCCGCCGTCCGACCTGTTCGCGCGACTGGAACGCCATCCGCGCCGCCTGACCCGTCTGATGCGGTGGGAGAGGGGGCGGCCAATTGGTCCGGCCTGGCCGGTCTGGCCGATCATCATTTGACCCTGCTGCGGCACATCTAAGGGAAGCGCCCGCGCCATGATCCTGTTCTACAATCCGGTCAGTTCCCCCTCGCGGAAGCCGGTCATGCCCCTGGCGCTGCTGGCCGTGGGCGCGATGCTGGAGGGGTGGGAGGACTACCGCATCATCGACGGCAACCTGGTGCCACAGGGGCTGGCCGCCCTGCGCCAGGCCATCGTGGAGACCGGGGCCGATATCCTGTGCCTGACGGTGATGCCGGGGCCGCAGTTGACCGACGCCGTGCCCATCTGCAAGGCGCTGAAGGCCGAATTCCCCAGCCTCATCATCGTCTGGGGCGGCTATTTCCCCACCCTGCACGGCCAGATCCTGATGCGGGAGCCCTATGTCGACTATCTCTTCCGCGGCCATTGCGAGTTGGCGTTCAGCGACTTCGTGCGCAAGATCCGGGCGGGGGAGGATGTCACCGGACTGCCCGGCCTGGGCTGGCGCGACGCGGAAGGTGCGGTTCACCTGAACCCGAAGCCGCCGGTGCCCGATATCAACGCCTTGCCGGATTTCCCTTATCACCGCGTGGACATGGACGTTTACGCCCGGCCGTCCTTCCTGGGCTCGCGCACCATGGCCCACCACGCCAGCTATGGCTGCCCCTTCCAGTGCAATTTCTGCGCGGTGGTGCACAAGGTGAACGGTCGCTATTCCGCCCAGACGGCGGAACGCGCCGCCGCCGTGGTAGAACGGCTGGTGCGCGACCATGGCGCCACGGCGGTGGAGTTCTACGACAACAACTTCTTCGTCAACGAGGCCCGCTGCGCCGAGTTCGCGGAGCGCATCACCCCGCTGGGCATCGGCTGGTGGGGCTTCGGCCGCGCCGACACCATGCTGAAGTTCAGCGACGACACCTGGACCAAGTTGAGCCGCAGCGGCCTGAAGATGGTGTTCATGGGGGCGGAGTCCGGCGACGCCGCGATGCTGGAGCGCATGAACAAGGGCGGCAAGCAGGACGGCAACACCATCCTGGCGGTGGCGGAGAAGATGCGCCGCTTTGGCGTGGTGCCGGAGATGTCCTTTATCATCGGCAATCCGCCCGATCCGGAAAAGGATGCGGAAAACACCATCCAATTCATACGGATGCTGAAGAACGTTAATCCAGCGACTGAGATCGTCATCTACATCTACAGCCCGGTGCCGGTGGAAGGCGCCATGTCGCAGGAGGCGGAGGCCGCCGGCTTCGAATACCCCAAGGACGTCACGACCTGGACGGAGGCGAAGTGGGAGAAGTTCGCCCAGCATTTGTCATCCGACCTGCCGTGGATGAACGACCGCATTCGCCGCAAGATCGCGAATTTCCAGCGGGTGCTCCACGCCCGATACCCCACCATCACCGACACCCGCCTGGGCGGCATCGGCCGTGTCGCCCTGCGCGTCCTGGCGTCCTGGCGCTACAGGGCGCAGTTCTATGATTTCCCGGTGGAACTGCGCCTGCTGAACAAGCTGTTCCCCCACCGGCGCCCCGAAATCCAGGGGTTCTGAGCCATGGGCGATTTCGCCATAGCGCGGGCTTGGCGGGGCCGGCGCCTGTCGCGGGTGCCGGTGGTCACCCTGATGCCGCACAGCCGCTGCAACTGCCGCTGCGTCATGTGCGATATCTGGAAGGCCAATCGCAATGGCAGCAGCCTGGACCCGGCGACGGTGGACCGGCTGGTGGCGGACCTCCAGTCCCTGGGCGCGCGCTGGGTGGTGCTGTCGGGGGGGAGGCCTTGCTGCATCCCAATCTTTGGGCCCTATGCGCCGCGCTCAAGACGCTGCCGCTCAAGATCACCCTGCTCAGCAGCGGCCTGCTGCTGGAACGGCATGCCGCCGCCATCGTGACCTGGTGCGATGAGGTCATCGTCTCCCTGGACGGGCCCAAGGCGACGCACAACCGCATCCGCGGCATCAAGGACGCCTATGCGTCGCTGGCCGCCGGCGTCGACGCGCTGCGCCAGCAGCGGGCGAATTATCCGGTGGCGGGGCGCTGCGTGGTCCAGCGGGGCAATTTCCTGGACCTGCCGGCCACGGTCGACGCCGCCAAGGCGCTGGGCCTGGACAGCATCTCTTTCCTGGGGGCCGACCTCAGTTCCACCGCCTTCAACCGCCCACAGGGCTGGGAAGGTCCGCGCGTGGAGGAGGTGGGGCTGGATGCGGACCAGTGCGACGCCCTGGACGCCGTCCTGGGCGCGCTGGCCGCCAGCCATGGCGGTGACTTCGCCAGCCGCTTCATCCAGGAAAGCCCCGCCCGGCTCAGCCGCATCGTCGCGCACTACCGCGCCGCGCTGGGCTTGGCGCCGCCGCCGCCGGTGCGCTGCAACGCGCCCTGGGTCTCCACGGTGGTGGAGGCCGACGGAACCGTGCGCCCCTGCTTTTTCCATGAGCCCATCGGCACGCTTGGCAGCGATGGGACCCTGCCGGAAATCCTGAACGGTCCGGCCGCGCGGGCCTTTCGCGCCGGCCTCGACATGCACAGCGACCCGACCTGCCGGCGTTGCGTCTGCAGCCTCAAGCTATGAGCCCCGTCATGCCCCATCCCCGGCCGGCCCCGCCGCCCCCGTCCGTCGCCCCCGCCACCCGCCTGTTGTGGGCGCCCTGGATGGCGGCCAAGCGCGCCGTGCTGCGCCGGCGCTTGCGCCGGCCGGTGTTCGAAACCATCCGGGGGCGGTCCTTCGCCGTCTGGCCCGGTGTGTTCAACCCCGTGATCTTCCGCACCGGGCGCTTCCTGGCGGAGTTCATCGCCACCAGCCCGCTGCTGGAACCGGCGGGCGCGGGGGCGACGGCGCTGGACGTGGGCACCGGCTGCGGCGTGCTGGGCATCTTCGCCGCCACGCGCGGCTATCAGGTGACGGCCGTGGACGTGGTGCCGGAGGCGGTGGCCTGCGCCCGCGCCAACGCCCTGCTGAACACCCTGGCGGTCGATGTCCAGCAGGGGGACCTGTTCGCGCCGGTGGCCGGCCGCACCTTCGACCTGGTGCTGTTCTCCCTGCCGAAGTTCCGGGGCACGCCCGCCACCACCTTCGAACGCTCCTGGCGCAGCCCGGACGTCATCGACCGCCTTGCCGCCGGCCTGCCCGGCATGCTGAAGCCCGGCGGCAAGGCCTATTTCGTGCTGACCAGCCACGGCGACTGCGCCGGCATGCTGGACGGCCTGGCCCAGGCGGGTCTGGTGGTCGAGCGGGTGCTGTGGCGGCATTTCGGCGTGGAGACGCTGGCGATCTATTCCGCCACCGCGCCGAACCGGTCCAGCAGCGCGGCCGTGTCCAGCTGAGGCGCAAGTGCCGCCAGCATCTCCGCCACCGCCAGATCCACATGCTTGATACGGCCGCCCACGGTCAGGCGGCCGTAGCCGGACGGGGCGTCTAAGTCCCCGTCCACCAGCACCGGCCGGCCAGCCCGGACCACCAGCAGGATGTCCGCCGGCGTCAGGGCGAAAAAGGCGTCCCAGCGATCGACCGCGTGCCGCCGGGCGATGACCAGGTCGTTCGGGGCGGCGTGCCGCCAGAAGCGCGACGCCGCGCCCGTCAGGCTGTCGAACAGCGCCGTGTCGGGTATCCGGCCCCGGGCCTGGCGCAGATG
Organism: Nitrospirillum karajorum; assembly: GCF_036348415.1. Lineage (NCBI taxonomy): Bacteria > Pseudomonadati > Pseudomonadota > Alphaproteobacteria > Rhodospirillales > Azospirillaceae > Nitrospirillum > Nitrospirillum karajorum. The sequence continues at coordinate 595,953 of NZ_JAZBQB010000002.1, read as the reverse complement.
GTCCCACAGTGTGCCGGGCGCGGAGATGGTGGCGTCGGTGCCGAACAGCACCGGGGTATGGCGCAGGGCCGCCGACGCGTCGGCCGTCCGGCCGAACAGGAACAGGTTGCTGGCGGGGCACCAGATCAACGCGGCCAGCCGCCGAAAGTCCTCCCCCGCCAGGCTGACCCCATGCACGCCGGCGACCCGCCGCCGGAACAGGTTTTCCCTCAGGAAGTCCAAGGCGCGGCGGCGGCTGTCCGCCGTCACCCCCTCGGCCAGGTGCAGCACCGCCGGCCCCAGGCCACCCAGCCAGCGCCAGGGACTGGCCAGTTCCGGCGAGTGCAGGTCCTGATAGGGGGCCAGCACGCCGATGGGTCCGTCGCCTGGGGCACCGCCATGGTCCACCACCGCCGTCACACCCCACAGCAGGTTTTTCAGCAGGCCGACCTGCCGGCGCAAGGCGGCGGGGATGGCCTCGATGCGGCGGATCAGTTCCCGATCCGCCTGCACGTCCCGGCTCCACCCCAGGAAGTCGTCGTAGGGCGGTGCGCCGGTGGGGGGATAGCAGTTGAAGACCAGATGGTCGTGGGAATTGATCAGGCCGGGAAAGGCGATGCACTCTCCCCAAAGCGCCCCATGGGAGGCCGTCAGTTCCGTCAGCAGCGGTGGGGCGGGGGCGGGCCCGATCCAGAGGGGGGCTGTCACGCCGGCCCCTGGGTGGTATGGGTGGGTGTGCCATGGGTCAGGCGGTACGCCAGCAGCCCCAAGGCCTCATGCGCCGCCAGGTCCAGGTGGGCCAGATTGGCGGCCAGCGACAGGTGATGCTGCCGTCCCTGGGCCGCCGTCAGGTAGTTCGATGGCCAGGGCGTCACCTGCCAACCGGCGCGCGCGGCCGACAGCATGGCGCGGGGCATATGATAGGCCGACGCCACCAGCACCCAGCGCTGCCCGGCCTGAGGCTGCGCCACATCCTTGGCGAACAATAGATTCTCCAGGGTGGTGCGCGATCGCCCCTCATAACTGACCCGGGCGTCGTCGAGGCCCAGGTCGGAAAAGACGTGCCGGGCCACCACCGCGTCCGCCACCCCGATGCCGCCGACGTCGCCGGCCCCGCCGCTGAAGATCACGCGCGCCTCTGGGTGGCGGCGGGCCAACGCCGCCGCGGCCAGCAGGGTGCCCCCGTCGGGCCCCACGCCGGGCACGCCCCGGCTGCGCAGCGCCTCGCCATTCAGCCCTTCGCCCAGGACCAGGATGCCGTCTATGGCCTCGGGTTCCGTCCCGGGCCGGGAATACTGGTTCTCGATAGGCCGCAATGCCCAGTCGCCCACCGGCAGGATCAGCAGGATCAGCAGCGACAGGGCGCCGGCCACGGCCGGCAACAGGGCCGCCGCATGGCGCCGGGCTGCCAGCCAGACGGTGGCGACCGCCGTCCAGACCAGCAGATGGCTGGGCGCCACCAGATACCAGCCCACCTTGGAAACAATGAAGAACTCCAACGGCGTCACCATGGCGCCGCCCGAGCCTGGGCATTAAAAAACATATTGGACCAGCAGACCGATGGTCTGGACGGTGTAGTTCTCCGGAATGACGCCCAGATAGGTGTTGTTGTTGATCGCGCCGGCCGCCAGCCCAGTGTAATGGAAGTCCACCAACCGCTCATAATTGAAGCGATAGTAGAGGCGGTAGGACAGCGCCTCCGACATCTGCCACCGCACGTCGGTCTGCACGGCGTGGCTGTCATAGGTGATGGCGGGGAAGCGGTTGCCGGCCTGCGCCGGCGACAGCACGCCGAAAAAGGCGCCCGTCCCGGCGTAGGCGTAGTCCAGGGCCGTGCTGGCGCGGGTGAAGGTGTAATCCGCGTTCACCGAGACGACACCCCAGCTGTGGTGCGCGTTCAGGCCCGCCGTGTAATTGTCGGACCCCACCGTTTCCGTCCAGGCGTTGGCCAGGGGGTAGCCCGCCCCGCCGGCGCTGCCGCTGGTGCCGGCACCGGTGGCGGCGATGTTGGCGACACCGCGATCCTGGTTCTGATAGGTGAAATAGCCCGTCAGGGTGGTCGCCGCCGACATCTGGTAGGTATAGGCGGTGGTGATGTCGAAGGCGTGGGTGGACCGCAGGCCATAGGCGGCATCGTAATCGTCCACCTTCAGGCTGCCGGTCAGTTGCAGGTCGCTGCGCGGTGACAGGATGTAGTTGGCCTGGCCGCGCAGCACATGCTCCGTCCGGTTGGCGATGTCGAACTTGCGCAGGTCGGCCAGCGCGAAGGCCGGATCGCCCGACGGTGTGGCCGGGATATAGCCGGGCAGGGTCGCGGAATAATACGGCGTATAGGGGTTGGACTGGTAGTCGCTGCCGATGCGCCGCGCGAACTCATACGACAGGCGGGCGGTGCCCCACTCATACCCCGTGGTGCTCAACTGGGCCCGGGCGATGTTGTCGTGGGCGTCCGTGATCTCACGCACGGTATGGTCGATGGTGTCGTTTTCGTAACTGAGATCCAGCTTCCAATGCGTGTCCAGGCGATAGGCCGCCTTGGCCGTCACCTGCAGATTGTTGTTGGCGAACGGCATGTTGCGGATCTGGACCAGGCTGCCCGGGGTTTTCACCTGGTAGACGCCGCTCAAGGTCGGCACGAAGGGCGCCAGGCCGCCATCAATGGCGATGTAGCCGTACTGACCCGTCTGGGGATTGAAGGCGACATAATTGGTGCGGTTGGACTCATCCCGGTCGCGCACCTCCAGCGTCAGGCCCAGGTCGGGGTTGACGGTGTAGTGGTACTGCGCCACCGCGTTCAGGATGTTGATGGCGGCGTTGGCCGTCGGCTGACTGAGGGCCGAGGCGCTGTTCCATTGGCTCAAATTGATGGTGTCGGCGCCGCTGGTGATCACGGCGCTGCCGGTGGTGGGCGCCTGCAGGGCGTCGTCCTGGCGCATCAGGCTGTAGGACAGGCTGGCGGTGAAGCGCGACGAGGGCGACAGCTGCATCGCCAGGTCGCCCTTCACGGTGTGATAGTCGTTGTTGGGCGCCAGGCTCAGGCGCCCGGTCTGGGGGATGTAGGCGCCGGGGGCGGTGTTGGAGGTCAGGCCCGGATTCTGCCAGGTCAGATCCAGGATGTCGTTGCGGAAGAACGAACCGGCATAGGCCAGGTTTGCCTGGAACCTCTCCTCCCGGTATCGCACCCCGCCCGTGACGTCGACCGTCTGATAGTGGATGGGCTGGATCAGCTGGGTGGCGCCGTTCTGGAACGGGATGCCGAACGTGGCACTGATGGGCTGGGTGCCGTTGCGCCGCTCGTCCGAGATTTTCAGGAACAGCTCGGTATGCTCATCCGCCGTGTAGGTCAGCGAGCTGCCGGCCTTTTCGCGCAGGATGCGCAGGGTGCTGGGGCCCACCGCCGCCGCCACGGCGTTGACCTGCGCCGGGGTGGAGGCGCCTGGCGTCAGACCGCCGCGCAGGGTCAGGTTGCCGGTGCCCGCCCCATCCCACAGCGACTTGGCCACCGTGGAGAAGGTGTGCGGAATGCTGTCGAAATAGGCCTGCAGGTCATAGACGCCGTAGCGGCCGACATCGACCTGGTAATACTGGTCGGTGCGGCCGACGTTCTGGGCGAAGGCGGAGACATGCAGGGCCGTCTTGCGGTCCTCCGCCTCGAACCCCAGGCTGGTGACGGTGAAGCCGTTCTTCCAGTCGCCATACCGGTTCAGCGAGGCCGACCGGCTGTCCTGGCCGAAGGTGCCCATGATGCCGGCCTCGAACCAGCCCAGGGTCCACCAATCGGGGTTGCTCTGGCTCTGCGTCATTTCCGGCGTGCGGTAGGGCACGGGATACATCAGGCCCGTGGGCGTGCGGGTCACGTCGTCGATGACCGACAAGCCGTCATCGTCCCGGGCCCGGTTCATGATCTGGCCGGTGGGATTCAGGACGTTGCCGGGCCCGCCATAGCCGGTGGTGCCGCTGTCGGCCCGGGCCACCGTCGCCGCGATGGGGGCGCTGGCCATTTCCAAGAGGGCGGCCGTGACCAGATAGCGCGTCGGCAGCCGCGGGGTGGACTTTTTCTGACGCTGTCTCATCGTTCGAACCGTGCGCCGGAGGGACTGTTGGACCCGTGGATGTTCACGTGGCAGGTCTGGCAGCTGGTGGCGATCAGGCGGGGGTCGGGCCCCGGCCCGCGCGCCATGTTGCCCGCCGTCAGCAGGCCGGAGGGATGGCCGAACTGCGAGTGGCACTGCTGGCACAGCACCGGACGCGGCGCGGTCAGCAGGCTTTCGAAGTTGGAGCCGTGCGGCGAATGGCAGTTCAGGCAGCTTTCACGCACCGGCGCGTGTTCGAACAGGAAGGGCCCGCGCTTGTCGGCATGGCAGGTGAAGCAAACCTCGTTCACGCTGTCGGCCTTCAGCAAGGGGGCCGTGGTCGACCCATGCGGGTTGTGGCAGTCGGTGCAGCTCAGCTTGCCTTCCAGCAGGGGCATGTGCGACCGGCGCGCGAACTCCGCATGCTGGGCCTTGTGGCACTGGAAGCAGGTCTCGTTGATGCTTTCCCGGGCGGTCAGACCGCGCGCGCCGAAGGTGGTCATGGGGTTGTGGCAGTCGGCGCAGCCCAGCTGATTGCTGTCGTGGACGCTGTCGTGCCAGAAAATGCGCTGACCGCCGGCGTGGCAGCCCAGGCATTGGCCGTTCTGCTCCGCGATGGGCGTTTTGCTTTTCTTGGAAAAGCTGATGATGGTGGTGAGGTCGGACGGGTCCTCCACATGCGCCGAACCCGGGCCGTGGCAGGCCTCGCAATTTTGCGCCTGAAGCTCCGTGCGCGGGTTCTGCTGGAAGACCTTGGCGTGGATGGTATGCGCCCAGTTGGTCGCCTCCTGCTGGTGGCAGCTCTCGCAGGTCTCGCGCCCGACATAGGTGCGCTGGGGCTTGTCGGCGGCCTTGGCGGCGACGGGGGCGACGACGGAGGCGGCGGCTGGCTCGGGCTTCGCCGCTTCAGGCTTGGGCGTTTCAGCCGCGTAGCTGGCCAGCCGGGTCCATTTGGCGGCGTTGGGCGCGGACGCTTCCGCGACAGCGCCAGATGGGGTGCCACCAGATGGGATGCCAGACGGGGCGGGGGTGGTGAATTGCGCCGCCTTCAGGCTGGGGTAATGGCCTTGCGGGAGGTCGCCGCCGGCAATGCCGCTGGTCGAGGTCGCATCCATGGCGGCGACGCCGGTGTGCAGGGTGGCGATGTCGCTGTCGATGCGTTGCAGGGCATCGGCGTCGACATGGCCGGCGTGGATGCGGGCCATCTCCGCCCGGAGGGCGGCTTGGTCCGGCGCCAGGGCGGGCGTTTCCGCGCGGGCGGGCGCGGCGCCGGACCCGGCCACGGCGACGGCCAGCAGAAGGCTGAGGAAAAGGGCGCGCATCATTGCGGCGCCAGGGATTTGAGGTAGGCGACCACGTCCTGGCGCTGCTGCTCATCGGCCAGGCTAAAGGGCATCTTGTTGGAAACCGAGGGATCGCCGACGAAGTCACCCAGGTATTTGTGCGGGTTGACCAGATAGGCGACGATGGCGTCTTCCGTCCACACCAGCCCCTTGGCCGCCGCCTGCTTCACGGCGGGGGAATAGCTGTAGCCGGCGATGCTGCCGGCGGGGCGGCCGACCACGCCGTACAGGCTGGGCCCCACCTTGTTCACGCCTTGCTCCGCCGCGTGGCAGGCCGCGCATTTCTTGAACACAGCGGCACCAGCCGCAGGATCGCCCGCGGCATGCGCGGCCGCAGATGATCCCACCAGCATCAGCACGGCGGCAACCAGCTTTCGTTTCGGCGTCATAGGTCGGCTCCCTCAATCCCTGTCCCATCAGACGGGTGGGGGCGGCGGGATATTCCCCGGACCAGGGAAAAAAACGCCGGGAGCCGACTTTTTTTCAGCGTTACCCGAAGGACGGGGCCGCAGGCTTACCGAAGGCCGATCAGGGCGCCTTCTTCACCGCCCCGGTCACCGGCGTCCAGGAGGGAGGGTCGCTGGCGGGGAAGGAGTCCGCGCTGGCGTCCTCCACCACGTCCCGGTCCGGCTGATAGGGCGGCGGCGTGTTCGCTTTGTCGATCAGCGCCGCTTGCCCCGCCGCCATGGCGGCGGGAACCACCGGGCCGGGCGTCGTCACCACCGTCTGGTGGCCACGGATGCGGGGATCCTCTTGCCGCGCGGGCGCCATGGTGGGCCCGCTCAGCACCTGGCGCATCTGGTGGGTCTGCGGGCGGGGCAGGGGGCGGGCCCTGGGTTCCGGCTCGCTGATGTCATAGGGCAGGTTGTGACGCTCGGCATAAGCCACCGCCTCTTCCAGCGTGTCGAAGGCCAGCAGGACGTCCTGCTGCGGGTCGCCGCCGCCCGCCCAGCCGGTGACGCTGTCGATCTCGTGGGTGGGCTTGGCCTCATAGGTCAACAGCCAGGCGGCCTTGCGACCGGGGGCGTTCTGCATCGTTGCGGGCGAGGGCTTGCGGATATAGGCGCGCAGGGGAACGGGGATGCCGACGGGATCGCCGGGGGTCAGCAGGGGCTTGGTCATGGGATCGGGCCTCCAGTAAGGGCACCCTGCCACAAGCGGCAAAATTCACGCTCGTTCCCGGGCCTTGTCCGGTTGGAACCCGTACCCCCTGTATCCGTTGAGGGCCCATGACCCATCGCGGAGGCGGAATCATGAAAATGGACGATAACGGCACCTCCCGCCGCGCCGTCATCGGCGGCTTGGCCGCCGGTGCCGCCGCGAGCTTGAGCACTGGGCCGGGCCAAGCGGCTGAAGCGACCACCGGCGCACGGCCACCGGACTATCCGAGCCCACCGTTCCCCCGTCAGGAACAGCAGGAACCGCCGGGCCTGGCCAGCCGCATGAACCCCAGGCCCGACCACGGCGAAACCAGCTACAAGGGCAGTGGCCGCTTGGCGGGACGCAAGGCCCTGATCACCGGGGGCGACAGCGGCATCGGCCGCGCCGCCGCCATCGCCTTCGCCCGCGAGGGCGCCGATGTCGCCTTCGGCTACCTGCCGGTGGAGGAACCGGACGCTCGAGAGGTGGTGCAGCTGATCCAGGCGGCGGGCCGCAAGGCGGTGCCCCTGCCGGGCGACATCCGCGACGAGGCCTTTTGCCGTACCCTGGTGGCCGATGCCGTGCGGGACCTGGGCGGTCTGGACATCCTGGTGAACAACGCCGCACGGCAGCATTCGGTGGACAGCCTCACCGACATCAGCACCCAGCAATTCGACGACACGTTCAAGACCAATGTCTACGCGCTGTTCTGGATCACCAAGGCGGCCCTGCCGCACCTGGGCAAAGGGGCCGCCATCATCAACACCACGTCCGTCAACGCCTATGACCCATCGCCCAACATCCTGGACTATGCCGCGACCAAGGGGGCCATCATGATCTTCACCAAGGGCCTGGCCAAGCAATTGGCCAAGAAGGGAATCCGCGTGAACGCGGTGGCGCCCGGCCCGGTATGGACGCCTTTGCAGCCCAGCGGCGGCCAACCGCCGGAAAAGCTGGTGTCCTTCGGATCGGACACGCCGCTGGGCCGGCCGGGCCAGCCTGCGGAACTGGCCAGCCTGTATGTGTTGCTGGCGACGAACGAGGACAGCTTTTCTACCGGCCAGGTCTTCGGCGCGACGGGCGGGCATGGTGGGCCCTGAGGCCCCGTATCCCCTGAGTTCCGTATCCCCTGAGTTCCGTATCCATGGAACCGAAGCCCGCGCTGACGGGTTCGATGACGTTCAACAGCTTGGCTGGAGGGGGCATGGGGACGCGATGTGATGCCGATGTCAGCCGGCGCGGCGTGTTGCTTGGCGCGGCCGCGACCGTTGCCTTGACGACGCCTGTGGTTGGCGGCCAGGCTCTATCCACCAGCGGCGATGGCGCTGCCGCCACCAGCAACGGTCCGGTACCCGTGATGACTCCCGTAAAAGGCAAAGTTTCCTTCACCGTGAACGGCAAGGCCGAGACGCTGGAGGTCGACACCCGTACGACCCTGCTGGACGCCTTGCGTGAGCATCTGCGCCTGACGGGCACCAAGAAAGGGTGCGATCATGGCCAATGCGGTGCCTGCACCGTCATCGTCGATGGGCGGCGCGTCAATTCCTGCCTTACCCTGGCGGTCATGCATGAGGGCGGCAGCGTCACGACAGTAGAGGGCCTGGGTACGCCGGAACGGCTGCACGCCATGCAGGCCGCCTTCGTGAAACATGACGGATATCAGTGCGGCTACTGCACCCCAGGGCAGATCTGTTCCGCCGTCGCAGTGCTGGAGGAGATCAAGGCCGGCATCCCCAGCCACGTCACCGGCGACCTGACGGCGGCGCCACAGATGAACGCCACCGAGATGCGGGAGCGGATGAGTGGCAACCTTTGTCGCTGTGGCGCCTATTCCAACATCCTGGACGCCATGGCCGAGGTGGCGGGCCTACAGAGCGCGGGAGGCCCGGCATGAGGCCCTTCACCTATGAGCGGGCCGCGTCCCCGGCCGAGGCCGCGGCCAAGGCGGCCAGCATTCCCGGCGCCCGCTTCATCGCCGGCGGCACCAACCTGCTGGACCTGATGAAGCTGCAGATCGAGACGCCGGCCCATCTGATCGATGTGAACGGCCTGGGCCTGGACAAGATCGAGGACACGTCCGAAGGCGGCTTGCGCATCGGCGCCCTGGTGCGCAACACCGACCTGGCGGCCGATGGACGGGTGCGCCGCCATTACGGGGTGCTCAGCCGCGCCCTGGTGGCCGGCGCGTCGGGACAGTTGCGCAATGTCGCCACCACCGCCGGTAACCTGCTGCAGCGGACCCGCTGCCCCTATTTCTACGACCCCAACCAGCCGTGCAACAAGCGCCAGCCCGGCAGCGGCTGCTCCGCCATCGGCGGCGTCACGCGAAGCCTGGGCGTCATCGGCACCAGCAATGCCTGCATCGCCACCCATCCCAGCGACATGGCGGTGGCCATGCGCGTGTTGGACGCGACGGTCGAAACCGTCCTCCCGGACGGCAGCAGCCGCGCCATCCCCATCGCCGACCTTCACCGGCTGCCCGGCGACACCCCGCATGTGGAAACCGCACTGGAGCGGGGGAACTGATCACCGCCGTGACGCTGCCCCGGCCGGTCGGCGGGACGCATCTGTACCACAAGGTGCGAGACCGGGCCTCCTACGCCTTCGCCCTGGTGTCCGTCGCCGCCATCGTGCAGCCCGACGGCGGCAATGGGGTCGCGTGGGGCCGCGTCGCCCTGGGCGGCGTAGCACCCAAGCCTTGGCGGGTGGAGGCGGCGGAGGCGCACCTGAAGCAGGGGGCCAAGGAGACGACCGCCCTGCTGTTGGCCGGTGCGCGGCCGACACCGGACAACGCCTTCAAGATCAAGTTGGCGGAGCGCTCGCTGGCCGCCGTGCTTAGAGAGGCGAGGGCCTGAGCCATGAAGTTCGACACCCCCGCCGGCACCAATCCCATCGACCAACTGACCGTGGTGGGCAAACCCACCGACCGCATCGACGGCCCGCTGAAGACCACGGGCACCGCCCCCTACGCTTACGAACGACACGACGTGGTGGCGGGCCAGGCCTATGGCCACGTCCTGGGGGCCGCCATCGCCAAGGGGCGCATCATCCGTATGGACCTTGCCGCCGCCCTGGCCGCCCCCGGCGTCATCACCATCGTGACGGCGGAAACCGCCGGGCCGCTGGGCAAGGGAAAATGGAACACCGCCAAGTTGCTGGGCGGTCCAGACATCCAGCATTACCATCAGGCCGTGGCCCTGGTCGTGGCCGAAACCTTCGAGCAGGCGCGCGATGCCGCCAGCCTGATCAAGGTGGACTACCAGGCGGAACCGGGCGCCTATGACCTGGCCGCCGCCCGGAAGGGAGCCACCGAGGCGAAGGGGGAGCCGGACACCGGCGCCGGCGACTTCCACGGCGCGTTGGCCGCAGCCCCGGTGCAACTGGACGCCACTTACACCACTCCCGGCCAAAGCCACGCGATGATGGAACCGCACGCCAGCATCGCCGCCTGGAACGGGGACAAGCTAACGCTGTGGACCTCCAACCAGATGATCAGGTGGGGTGTCAAGGACGTCGCGCAAACCCTTAACATGCCAGAGGAAAATATCCGCCTGATCTCGCCCTACATCGGCGGCGGTTTCGGGGGAAAGCTGTTCGTGCGCAGTGACGCGCTGCTGGCCGCCCTGGGGGCCAAGGCGGCGGGGCGGCCGGTGAAGGTGGCCTTGCACCGCCCCTTGATTGTCAATAACACCACGCATCGTCCGGCCACCATCCAGCGCATCCGCATTGGCGCCACCAAGGATGGCAAGATCACCGCCATCGGCCATGAAAGCTGGTCCGGCGACCTGCCCGATGGCAAGCCGGAGACGGCGGTGCAGCAGACCCGCCTGTTGTATGCCGGCGCCAACCGCCTGACCGCCATGCGCCTGGCCGTGCTGGACCTGCCGGAAGGCAACGCCATGCGGGCCCCGGGGGAGGCGCCGGGCCTCATGGCGCTGGAGATCGCCATGGATGAGATGGCGGAAAAGCTGGGAATGGATCCCATCCAGTTCCGCATCCTGAACGACACGCAAGTGGACCCGGAACAGCCGGAGCGGCCCTTCTCGCAACGCCAACTGATCGCCTGCCTGCAACAGGGGGCGGAGCGGTTTGGCTGGGCCCGCCGCAAGCCGCTGCCCGCCAGCGTGCGCGAGGGGCGATGGCTGGTGGGCATGGGCGTCGCCGCCGGATTCCGCAACAACCTGGTCACCAAGTCCGCCGCCCGCGTGCGCCTGGATAACCAGGGTGTGGTGACGGTTGAAACGGACATGACCGATATCGGCACCGGCACCTACACCATCGTCGCCCAGACGGCGGCGGAAACCATGGGCGTGCCATTGGACAAGGTCGTGGTGCGCCTGGGCGACAGCAGCTTCCCCGTGTCCTGCGGGTCGGGCGGGCAGTGGGGCGCCAACAATTCGACGGCGGGGGTCTATGCCGCCTGTATGAAGCTGCGCCAGGCCGTGGCGCAGAAGCTGGGTTTCAACGCGACCGAGCCCCGCTTCGCCGACGGCCACGTGTCGTCGGGCGGACATGCGGTGCCGTTGGCTCAGGCGGCCAAGGACGGGGAGATGGTGGCGGAGGACGGCATTGAATACGCCGACCTGCACAAGCGATACCAGCAGTCCACCTTCGCCGGTCATTTCGTGGAGGTGGGGGTGGATGCCGCCACGGGCGAGGTCCGCCTGCGCCGCATGCTGGCGGTGTGCGCCGCCGGCCGCATCCTGAACCCAAAGTCGGCGCGCAGCCAGGTCATCGGCGCCATGACGATGGGGGCGGGGGCGGCCCTGATGGAGGAGTTGGTGGTGGACAAGCGCCGCGGCTTCTTCGTCAACCACGACCTGGCGGGATATGAGGTGCCGGCGCATGCCGACATCCCGCACCAGGAGGTGATCTTCCTGGATGAGGTGGACCCGATTTCCTCCCCCATGAAGGCCAAGGGGGTGGGGGAACTGGGCATCTGCGGGGTGGGGGCGGCGGTGGCCAACGCCATTTACAACGCCACCGGCGTCCGGGTGCGCGACTATCCCATCACCCTGGACAAGCTGCTGGATCACCTGCCGGAAATCGCCTAGCGACACAGCCCGCCATTGCCTTTCCCCCGCGCGGCCCCGTACAAGGCCCTGGTAACGCGACCGCAAGGATGGGTGAGGACGATGCGGCCAGGTCTGCTTTTCTCGGCGTTGACGGTGATGATGATGGCCGGCGCGGCCGTGGCACAGGACGCGCCCAGCCCCATCGTCCTGAACCAGACGGGCCTGGAAAGCGCCGGTCCCAAACTGGCCATCCTGGCCGACCCCGCGACCACGCCCTTGGACTGGCGCCTGACCGATGCCCAGGGACGCACTGTGGCGACGGGCAAGACCCAGCCGTTCGGCGATGACGCCGCGTCGGGCCAGCATGTGCACCAGATCGATTTTTCCGAGGTCCGCCAGGCCGGCCAGGGATATCGGCTGACGGTGGGCGACAAGGCCAGCCGGCCCTTCGCCCTGACGGCGACGCCTGATGGCCGCTTGCTGCGGGCCAGCCTGTCCTTCTTTTACCAGCAGCGCAGCGGCGTGCCCATCGAGGCGGCTTTGGTGGAGCGGCCGGATCTCGCCCGGCCGGCGGGGCATCGGCCGGACAAGGCCACCTGCTTCAACCTGGCCGACCCCAAGGGCCAGGTCTGGCCCGGCTGTGACTATACCCTGGACGCCAGCGGCGGATGGTACGATGCCGGCGACCAGGGCAAGTACGTGGTGAACGGCGGCATCTCCGTCTGGACACTGGTGGACGCCTATGAGCGCGCGCAGGTGCTGAAGCGCCCCCGCGCCCTGGCGGAGGTAGCGGATAGCACCCTGGCGGTGCCGGAACGGGGCAACGGCGTACCCGATCTTTTGGACGAAGCCCGGTTCGAACTGGAATTCCTGCTGGCCATGCAGGTGCCGGAGGGGAAGAGCCTGGAGGTGCCGCTGGGTGACCAGAAGGACAACGCCGGGCATTACATCCTGACCCGCATCGACGCCGGCGGCCTGGTTCACCAAAAGATCGCGGACGCCCATTGGACGGGCCTGCCCACAGCACCGGCGGACGACCATGTCACCCGCTATCTCTACTATCCCACCACGGCGGCCAGCCTGAACTTGGCCGCTGTCGCGGCGCAGGCGGCGCGGGTGTGGAAGGACATCGACGCGGCGTTCGCCCAGCGGTGCCTGGATGCCGCCCGCCGCGCCTTCGCCGCCGCGCAGCGCCATCCCGACATCCTGGCCCAGGTGAGCTTCGACGGCAGCGGCGGCTATGGCGATGCCCACCTGGCGGATGAGGTCTACTGGGCGGCGGCGGAACTGTACGCCACGACGGGTGAGCCCGCCTATCTGGCGGTGCTGCGCGCGTCGCCGTACTTCACGGGTGCGGAGGGGACCGGCGATCTCAGTTGGGGCTCCGTCGCCACGGCGGGCGCCTTGACCTTGGCCCTGGCGCCCGGCCGCCTGGACGACGCAGACCGGGACCGGATGCGTGCACAGGTGATCGCCCTGGCCGACGGTTATGTTGCGGATGAGCGAAAGACCGGCTACCGGCTGCCCTTCGCGCTGGCGGCCTACCCCTGGGGATCCAACGGCGCCCTTCTCAGCCGCGCCATGGTCTTGGGCGCGGCCTATGACCTGACGGGCAAGGCCGCCTACCGGACGGCGGTGGTGGATGCCGCCGACTATGTGCTGGGCCGCAATCCCTTGGACCGTTCCTACGTCACGGGTTTCGGCGCCCGGCCCATGCAAAACCCCCATCACCGCTTCTGGGCGCATCAGGCGGACGCGCGCTATCCGTCGCCGCCGTCGGGTGTCCTCTCGGGTGGACCGAATTCATCGGCCATGGACGACCCGGTGGCCAAGACCATGAAGGGCAATTGCGCCCCCCAGACATGCTGGGCCGACGACTACCGCGCCTATACCATGAACGAGGTCACCATCAACTGGAACGCGCCGCTGGCCTGGGTGGCGCTATGGCTGGACGACACGGCGCCGTAAGCGGGGGGCCCGCGCGTCATGGCGCAGGCCCCCCCCCTCAATTCTTAAACAGCGGGCTCGTTACCGAAGGCCGCGACTTCGGCCACCAGGCCGGTCACGGCCAGCGCCACCAGCTCCCCGCCCTTTTCCGGGGTGGCGAGGGCGGGGTCGGAGCCCATGCGCCCGTCAGGATGGCGGGCGCGGAAGTCCAGCGCCTCGCGGATAGGGCCGGAGCCGGCGATCTTGGGCGCGTAATCGGCGGTCTTGATGGCGTCGGGATAGGCCCACTGTGTCACCGCGATCTCCGACGGGGTGGCGTGGCTGCCGTGGCCCGCGGGGAACTGCCTCTGGGCCAGGGCGTTCACGCCGGGGAGGTCCCACCAGTTCCGCAGCTTGCAGGCGAAGCCGGCGCGCCGCTTGGCAAAGCTGGCCTCGGCATAGAGTTCGGAGAACGCCGCCTCGATGGTGGCGACATTGCCGCCATGGCCGTTCAGGAAATAGATCTTCTCAAAGCCGTGCACGGCCAATGAGCGCACCCAATCGCCGATCGCCGCCATGAAGGTGGAGGGGCGCAGGCTGATGGTGCCGGGAAAACCCAGGTGATGTTGGGCCATGCCGATGTTGAAGGTGGGGGCCACCAGGATGTCGGCGCCGCCCTTGTGCGCCTCATGCGCGATGATTTCTGGACAGAGCCAATCCGTTCCCAGCAGGCCGGTCGGGCCATGCTGTTCATTCGAGCCGATGGGGATGACGATGGTCTTGGAGCGTTGCAGGAAGCGCTCGACCTCGGACCAGGTGGATAGGTGCAGCAGCATGGACTCGTTCCTCAGGCAGGCTGTTTGGCCGCCACCATAGGAGGGCGCGCCGCCAAAGGCACCCCAAAAGCGAGGAGCGGAACCGTGACGGCATCTGGACGGTTGGCTGAGAACGGGAGGAGGGGCGCCATCGCCCCGCTGGTGTTCGCTTGACGGATCGTGACCATGCGACGGGCGGTCAAAATAGCGGGTTGGACCTTGGGCGTTCTGGCGGTGCTGCTGGTGCTGGCCGTGACCGGCGTTTATCTCTTCGTCACCTCCGATTATGTCCGCGCCCAGTTGGAGAACCGGGCCACTGCCTTCTCGGGGCGGGAAACGCGGATCGGGAAGGTGTCAGTCCGTTGGGGCTGGGTCACCCATGTGCTGCTGGACGATGTCCAGGTGTCCAACACCGACTGGGGGCAGGCGTCCCACCTGTTCACGGCGAAACAGATCGAGCTGGATATCGCGCTGCGTCCCCTTTTGCTGCACGGTGACCTGGTGTTCCCCACCCTGGTCCTGCACCAGCCGGTGGTCGCGTTGGAAAAGGACGAGCAGGGACAGTGGAACTGGAGCCCCGAGGAAAGCCCGGTGGCCACCGGCGCCCTGAACCAGTTGAAGCCCGAGCACCGGGATGAGGTGCCGCTGATCGGCCGGCTGGAGATTGACGGCGGCCGCGTCAGCTACCGCGACGCCAAGCGCAAACTGGCCCTGGACGGGACGGTGCAAACGGCGACAGGCCAGGCGCCGGCGGAGCCGACGGCCAACCTGGACCTCCAGGGCAGCATCGGGAAAGAGCCACTGGCCGTCCATTTCGTGGGCGGGTCGGTATTGATGCTGCGTGACACGAACCAGCCCTATCCGGTTGATCTGAAGGTCAATTATGGTGCCACTCTGCTGACGGTCCAGGGCACGCTGCAAGACCCTTTCCAGTTCACCGGATCCAATGTCCGGGTGGCGTTGTCCGGCTCAAACTTGGCGGACATCTTCCCCCTTCTGGGCATTCCCGGACCGCCCACACCACCCTATCGCCTTGCCGGCAAGCTGACGCATGAACCCGGCATATGGCGGGTGGTGGATTTGGCGTGGCACGCGGGCGATAGCGACCTGGCGGGCGACATCGCCATCGACCACCATGCCAAACCGTCGTTTCTGACGGCGCATCTCACCTCCGACCACCTGGCGTTCGCTGACCTGGCGCCCCTGGTGGGTGCCACCCCCGAATCGAAAGGCAACGTCTCCGCCGACCAGAAAAAGACCCAGGCCGCGCTGGAAGCCAAGGGGGAGTTGTTTCCCGACGTGCCCCTCCAGATGGAAAAGCTGCGGGCCATGAACATGGATGTCACCCTGGACGCCAATAGGGTGGTGGCGCCCGACTATCTGCCGGTGCGGACCTTGGCCTTCCGCGTCCGTGTCCAGGACGGCCAGGCGACGGTAAACCCCCTGCGCATGGAGGTGGCCGGCGGCACATTGGCCGGTGAGATGGCGCTGGACGTGCGGGGGAACGCCCCGCAGGCCCACGCCGCGCTGACGTACCAGGATGTGGACCTGAAGGCGTTCTTCCGGGGCTCGGACTATTTCGACACGACCAAGGGCAAGCTCCGGGGACGCGTGCGACTGGTGGGCCAGGGCCATTCCTTGGCGGAGGTCATGGGCACGGCCACGGGGGACGTGGTGGTCACCATGTCCGGCGGCACCATCAGTTCCCTGATGGTCAGCCTGGCGGGCCTGCAGATCGCCGACGCCCTGGTGCTGTACATCACCGGCGATGATCAAATTCCCATCCGCTGCGCCCTGGGGCGGCTTAATTTCAATCATGGCCTGGTGGTCTTCGACCGCACGCTGATGGACACCCGCAAGTCGGTGGTCCATGTCAACGGCGAGGTGCGGCTCAAGACCCAGGAGGTCGACACCGAGGTCACGGCCGACACAAAGAAGTTCGACCTGCTGGACCTGCACGCCCCCGTGGTGGTCAGGGGCAAGATCCGATCACCCCGCATCAGCATCGGCCGGCTCATCCCCATTCCGCTGCCCGACTTCGGCGGCGCCGACGATATCGATTGCGACGGCATGACCCGGCAACTGCTGGCCTCCGATTAGCCCACGCCCTCGCCCAAGGTGATACGCATGACACAGCCCGGCTGACCGTCCTCCACCGCCAGGCGGAAGCCGTGCAGTTGCACCACCGCCGCCACGAGACTGAGGCCGAGGCCGTTGCCGGAGGTGTGGCGTGCGTGATCGCCCCGGGTGAAGCGGCGGAACATCATGTCCCGCTGCGCCGGCGTGATGCCGGGGCCGGTGTCGCGGACGATCATTTCCGGCACCTGCCCCGCCTCTTGGCGCAAGGCCAGGGTGACGGTGCCGCCGCTGGGCGTGAACTTGATGGCGTTATCCAGCAGGTTGCCTAGCGCCTCGAACAGCAGGTCGGCATCGCCGGTGATGGTCGCGGTGGGGCGGATGTCGGTGATGAAGGTCAGGGCCTTGGCCGCCGCCAGCGGCTCATACAGGTCGGCGGCTGCCAGGGCCAGGGGGCCCGGGTCCACGGGGGCGAAGGCGGCACGGCGGCGTCCGTCCTCCACCTCCGCGATGCGCAGCAGGGCGCGGAAGGTCGCCAGGATCTGGTCGGCGTCGCCGATGGCGTCCTCCATGGCCGCGCGGTGGGCCTCGATGTCCCCGCCCCGGCGCAATGCCCCCTCCAGCCTGGTGCGCAGCCGGGTGAGGGGGGTGCGCAGGTCGTGGGCGATATTGTCGCCCGCCACCTTCATGTCGCCGATCAACCCTTCAATCTTGGCCAGCATGGCGTTGACGATGGCCGCCAGCTTATCGAAGTCGTCCCCCGATCCGCGCACAGGCAGGCGTTGCGACAGGTCACCCGCCATGATGGTCGCGCTGGCGCGGTGGATGGCCTCGATCCGCCGTAAGGTGCCGATGCTAAGCGCCAGTCCGCCCGCAAGGGCCAGGATGATGCCGCCCACCAGGCCTGCCACCATGGCGCGCAGGATCAGCTCCCGCACCTCATGCACCTCATTGGTCCGCACCGTCAGCACCAGGATGCGGCCGTCCGCCAGGCGCTCCGCCAAGCCACGGGCCGCGTGGTGGCGTTCAGGCGTGGGGGCCGGCCCTTGCGGCAGGGCGTGGATGCCGCTGTCCAGGGCCCGCAGTTCCTCGGGCACGCCCGTCAGGTCACCGGCCAGGCGCCGCCCGTCGGGCGCCAGCAGCGCCGCCCGCCAATGCCCGCGGCGGTCGCTGTCCACCAGGCTGTCGATGTGCGTGGCCTGCTCAGGTCCGGAGGCGCGCAGGAACTCCGCCGCCTCGCGTACCAGGGTTTCATCCAGCCGCCGGGTCAGGAACACGCCCGCGCGCCAGTAGACGACGCCCAGCGCCAACAGCACGACCGTGACCGTCAGCGCCCCGAACAGCACGGTCATGCGGAAGGCCGTGGTGCGGGGCAGGTCGGCGAGGCGAAAGCGGTCAATCCGGGGCATGCAGCCGCCAGCCCCCGCCGCGCACCGTGCGGATCATCGCTTCCTCATTGTCCGCGTCCACCTTGCGGCGCAGGCGGCCGACATGGACGTCGATGACGTTGGTGCCGGGGGCGAAGCCGTACTCCCAGACCGCTTGGAACAGCATGGACCGCGTCAGGGTCTGTTCCGCGTTGCGCACGAAATACTCCAGCAACTGGAACTCCCGCGGGGTCAGGTCCAGCTCACGCGCCCCCCGGGTGGCCTGGCGCCCCACCAGGTCCATCACCAGGGGGCCGACCTGCAACAGGGTGCCCGCCGGCTTGTCCGCCCGGCGGCGGGCCAGGGCCATGACCCGGGCGACCAGCTCCGCCAGGGCGAAGGGCTTGGTCAGGTAATCGTCGCCGCCCGCGCGCAGGCCGCGCACCTTGTCGTCCACCCCATCCAGGGCGCTGACCACCAGGACCGGGGTCGTCACCCCTTCGCGGCGTAGTTCCGCGAGCAGCGCCAGGCCGTCCAGGCCCGGCAGCAGCCTGTCCAGGGTGATGGCGTGGTAAAGCCCGGCCCGCGCCTCCGCCAGGCCGGCGGGGCCGTCGGCGCACAGGGTGACGGCATAGCCCTCCGCCGTCAGCGCGTCGACAATCTCGCGCGCCGTCCGCGCTTCGTCCTCGATCACCAATATCCTGGCCATGGCGGGCAGATCTCCGGGATTGCGCCGCGCACCATACCGGGGCCGCCAGCGCAAGGCACCTGGCCTGAAAGAACCCACCTCAAAAAATCGCTTCACCGCCGCTGTCCCGGGACTGCGGGGACGGTGGGCCCTGTGGTATTGTACATGCGCCACTCCGCCATCGTGTCCCCCATGGGCATCATCAGGGGCAGCACTTGAGCCACCTCAAGGCGTGCCAGGCCCGCGGTCGGTTACGATTATTCGTTCGTCTCGCCCGCCGCACCGGGGCCGGAACCTCCGCTTCCCCCGTGCCCGGGATCGCAACAGAGGGGAGGACGCCATGCCTGACGCCGCCAAAACACCGTTTCCGCCCATGGATTGGGCCACGAACGCCCCGCTCGGCACCCTGCTGTCGGAAAACGCCGCCTGGATGGACGACATCCACCATGTCTATGGTCGCGTGACCCACGGTAGCTTGGCCTTTTTCCAGGAACTCGCCCGTTTCTGGGAACAGCGGATGCATGAGGACCGCGAGGCCTGCGCCGAATTCCTGACCTGCCGGACGCCGCAGGACCTGCAGACTGTCGGCCAGCGCTTCGCCCTGAAGGCCAGCCAGGACTATGCCGAGGGGATCAGCCGCCTGCTGCAGGTCAGCATCGGCGCCCTGGGGGATGTCCCGGCCGGCAAGGACAAGGCTGACGGTGGGGCCGTTGCCAGCGCCGGCCGCCCGCGGCGCGTTGCCTGATGGTCATGCAATAGTCCCGTGCGTCGACGCCGCGTTCAAACCGGGCGCCAAGCCCGCTATGGTCGGGCGATGAATCACTGGGCGGTCCGGCAGGACCGCCCCTCATCGCCGGAACGTGCCGCATGCGCCAGTATGACGACCTTCATTCCTACGAGCCGTCGAAGGGTCATGGGCTGCCACACGACCCGTTGAACGCCATCGTCGGGCCGCGCCCCATCGGCTGGATCTCCAGCAAGGGGCGGGATGGCAGCGTCAACCTGGCGCCCTACAGCTTTTTCAACCTTTTCAACTATCGCCCGCCCATCATCGGCTTTTGCAGCACCAGCGCGAAGGACAGCCTGCGCAACGCGCGGGAAACCGGCGTCTTCGTCTGGAACCTGGCGACCCGCGACCTGGCCACGCAGATGAACGCCACCAGCGCGCCCCTGCCGTATGGTGTGAACGAGTTCCAGGCCGCCGGCCTGACGCAGGTGCCGGGAACGCTGATCGACGTGCCGCGTGTCGGGGAAAGCCCGGTGCATTTCGAATGCCGGGTGACGGATATCCACCGGCTGCGCCGCCATGACGGCACGGCGGTCGATTCCTGGCTGGTGATGGGGGAGGCGGTGGTGATCCACATCGCCCGGTCGCTGCTGGTGGATGGCGTTTTCGATACGTTTGGCGCCGGCATCATCCTGCGCGGCGGCGGCCCCTCCGCCTATGCCGCCATCACCCCCGACAGCCGTTTCGATATGGACCGCCCGGGTGTGGACCGCCCAGGCGCCACCGGCGGCCGCTGACCCTTTGGGCGCCACCAAGCGGATGTTGAGAACTATTCAATTACGGCGGGATAGCCCGGCATGCTACCGCGGAAGGGCATCAACCCGCCTTGTCATGACGGGCGAAGCGGTGTCCTATGCCCCCTGTATGTGGTTCGCCGAAACATTGGGCTGGCAACATCGTCGCCGATGGCTAAGGTGACCCGTTCGACCGCGCTTGTGATTTGAGGCCCCATGTCCACTTCCACCGCCCTACCGCCCGCCGATGACGACACCACGCTGGTGGATGGCCTGCGCCATGCCATGCGTCGCCTGGCGGCGTCGGTCTCCGTGGTTACACTACGGGATGCGCAAGGGGCGGCGGGGGCCACGGTCAGCGCCCTGTGCTCCCTGAGCTTCGACCCGCCCTCGGTCCTGATCGCGCTGAACCAGTCGGGCAGCATGCATGACCGCATCCTGGCGGTGGACACCTACGCCATCAACATCCTCTATGCCGACCAGGAGGATGTCTCCAGGACCTTCGGCGCCCCCAACCGCTCCGCCGATTGCTTCAAGCCGGGCGCATGGGAGGACGTCATGGGCGCCCCCTGCCTGATCGGCGCCCAGTCCACCCTGGTCTGCCGCCGGGCCGCGGAACTGCCCCATGGCAGTCATCGCGTCATCGTGGGGGAAGTGCTGTGGACCCGCAGCCGGGTGGAGGTCAATCCGCTGCTCTACGCCGACGGCGGCTACCGCAAGCTAAGCGCCCTTTAATTCCGTATTTTCAAAGAAATCCCCGGGCGGCATCGACCACCCGGGGATTTTTGTTACTGCCAAAACTCAAGTTGGGACGGGTGGCACCAGGGGCGGGCTACCCCTCGAAAACCCGTCCGGGGGAAGGATGCCGGGCCGCCGATCAGAACTTGGCGCGGGCACCGAAGATCACCTGCGCGCCGGGGTAGTAGATGCTGTAGGGCGAATTGGAGTGGCCGAACTGGGTCACCAGCGGTTCGTTGGTGATGTTCAGGGCGTCCACCGTCAGGCGGATGCTGTCGTTCAGCCAGGGCAACTGATAGCCCAGCGACAGGTCCAACTGGCCGCGCGCCTCGGCGATCAGGGCCTCGTTGATGTTGTTCTGCGGGGCGTTCGCGGCGGTGGACTGGTCGTTCCAGACGTAGTTCACGCTGACCGACACGCCATGCCCTTCATAATAGGCTTGCAGATTGTAACTGTAGGGCGCGATGCCGGTGGCGAACAGCCCGCTGTCGGAGCTTTGCTCGATATGCGTGCCGTTGGCGGAGAAGCCCAGGCCCTCGACGATGAAGTCCAGGGGCTGCACCCAGGTCAGCTCGATGCCCTGCAGCAGCAGCTTGCTGAGGTTCACCGGCTGGGTCAGGGTCACGGTGGCCACGTTCGGGCCGCCGCGCAGCATCAGCGCCTGCTGCTGGCTGGTCTGCAGGTCGCTGAAGTTGATGCCCAGGGCGGTGAAGGGCACGGTCTTCTGCGTGGTGACGGTGAAACCGTCGATGTCCTTGCGGAACAGGGCGGCGCCGATATAGCCGAGGCCACCGGTGTACCACTCGCCGCCGATGTCGATGTTGTTCGAGGTGTAGGGCTTCAGGTTCGGGTTGCCGGCGCTGGCCACCTGCGCCGAGATGTCGGAGAAGGTGGTCCCGGGCAGCAACTGGCTGGCGTCGGCGCGGGTCATGCTGCGTGAGGCGGACGCGCGCAGCTTGATATCGTCCGTCAGGCTGTAGACCACGTTGGCGGAGGGCAGCACGTCGCTGTACCCGGTGCTCAGCGTCTGGTCGACCAGCGCGCCGGACGCGGTCACCAACGGGCTGGTCACTGTCTGGTCGGTATGGAAGTAGCGCAGACCCATGTTGATGGCCACCTCGTGGCCCAGCAGGGTGTCCCTGGCGTTGCCCTCGGCATAGCCGCCGAAGGTCTTCTCCGAGATGTTGCCGACCGATCCGCCGGTCACGGCGCTACGGGTCTGCGGCGCCGTGTCCTTGTAATACTCGTAGTTGGTGGCCTTCTCCAGCGCCGACACGTTGGTCATGATCCACTGGGTGTAGCCGACGTTGCCCCCCGCCAGCTTGCCGAAATCGCTGATGTTCATGGGCAGCAGGTACTGGCCGATCTGGGAATTGGGCACCAGGCCGGAGTTGCCGTCGCAGGTTGCGCCGCAGACGGCCGTCTGGAAGGCCGTGCTGTTGTCATAGGCGCGGATGATGCGGCTGGCCATGTCATAGGCGCCGCCCACCTTGATGTTGGCGGTGTCGTCGCCGTACTGGGTGTCGATGTGGGCACCCCGGGTCGTGGTCTCGCGGTACACGTTCTGCACATTCACGCGGTACCACTTCCAGCCCAGGTTGGGGTCGTTCAGGTCGCGGTTGGGCACGATGATGGGCTGGCCGTTGGCGCCATTGGCCTGGTAGCTGACCGTCAGGCCCGACTGCGCCGGCGTCTGCACGTCGAACTGCGGCTGTTCACGGAAGAAAGTGCTGTGTCCGTAGTTCACTTGGGCGTCGACCTTGAAGTCCTTGGACGGCTTCCAGGTCAGGGTGGGGTTGATGTTGTAGAACTCGGTATGCTGGTTGAAGATGTCGTTTTCCAGGAAGAAGCTGGAATTGGCGAAGGTGCCCTGGGTCACGACATTGTTGCTGTCGACGGTCAGGTTGAAGGGGACCATGCCGCCGGTGGAGGTGGGGCTGGTGCCGGGGCCTGAGTTGCGGACGTACCAATTCATGTTCAGGCGCTGGTAGTCGCGGTCGGACTGGGCCCACAGGCCATCAATGGCGAAGTGCCATTCGTCGCTGGGCCGGTATTCCAGCGACAGCAGGCTGGAGACGCGCGAGCGGTCGCCGAAGGTGTAGCTGTTGCGGCCCAGGCGCGGGATCTGCGCGCTGCCCAGCTGCGGCAGGGTCAGGCCGGAGGTTTGCGCCAGGTTCACCGGCTGGCCGGCGGTCAGGCCCGCCACGTTGCGGGGGGCCGTGCTGGCGTAGACGAAGCCGTTGCCGGTGCCGACGTCGCCGCTGCCGGCCGGCAGGTTGCCATCGGTCCAGCCGATGGTCTCGAAGCCATCGATGCGGGTGGTGGTCTTCACCCCAGACACACCGACCAGGATGCCGAAGGGGCCCCAGGTATGGCTGGCCACCAGAGCGCCACGCGGGCTCACCTGGTCGTCCGCATTGGTGTATTGGCCCTGGCCGATCAGGGTGACGTGGGTGCCTTCATTGTCAAAGGGGCGGGCGCTGTGCAGGTTCACCGTGCCGGCGATGCCGCCTTCCAGGGTGGAGGAGACCGGTGTCTTCTCAACGTCCAGACGGGTGAACAGCTCCGACGGGAACAGGTCCAGGTCGACCTCACGGTTGGCGTTGCCGCCGTTGGTGCCGCCGTCGGAGGCGACGGCGACCTGGGTGTTGTTCAACAGAACCTTGGAGAAACTAGGGCCCAGGCCGCGGATAGACACCTGCACGCCTTCGCCGTTGATGTCGCGGTTCAGCTTCACGCCGGGGATGCGGTTCAGGGTTTCGGCCAAGTTGGTGGCCGGCAGCTTGCCGATATCTTCGGCGAAGATGCTGTCGCCGAAGGCGACGGAATTGCGCTTCTGCTCCGTGGCATCCAACAGACTGCGGCGAATGCCGGTGACGGTGATTTCCTCCAGCGTGGGGTCGTCGCCGGGCGACGCGGCCATGGGAGATTCGGCCGGGGGGGATGCCGTCTGGGCGTTGGCCTGAGGCGAGAGCATGCCCAGCAGGGCGGAGCCGGCCAGGGCGGTGGTGGTCAGTAATGCCTTCCAGTTCTTTGAATGTGCCATTTTTTCCTCCCTGGCCGCCCACGGCCCCTTTCCGGGTTCAGGCGGGCTGTTGTTAAGGCTCTGGTTTCGCGCGGGTGCGGATCAGCGGTAGCGGTAGAACGTCACCCGCTGGATCTGGAATTGGTCTGGAGGCAGGCGGATATGCCGCCCCTGATGGGTTTGGTCGCCGTTCAGCACGCGACCCGGAACCCAGCGGCCCTGGGCGTCGAAGGTGCCCTCGACCGCCTTATCGATGCCGGCCAGGGTGGGGCCATCCCCCTTGGCGCCAGGCTCGCCGGCCACGGTGACGATCAAGCCGCGGCCGGCGATCAGGTATTCCTCAGGGCCCGTCTGGATGATCATGCCGCCGTGGCTGGCGATGTCCTGCTCAGCCTTGGGCGTCCAGCTGTCGATGAAGCTGACGGTGAAGCGATAGTCGCCCAGCGCTCGGGTGACGGGGGCGTCCAGCACCGTGCCGTCCTCCAGCACCCGGGGCTTGAAACCCGCCACGCGGCCCAGCCCCTGCGCCTTCAGGATGGCCGGGGTCAACTGGCGCAGCAGGCCATAGGCCTCGGTGACGGCGGCTTGGCTCTTGGGATCCGCGTTCTCGATGGAGAAAGGGCTGAAGCCAAAGGCGTCCAGGTTGCCGATGGCGTAGAAGGCGTTGGCCGGCACCTCGGGCGCCGTCACGTTGTTGGCCTCGGGAATGAACAGCGGGTTGTCCGCACGGCTGTAGCGACCGGCCAGGTCGTTGAAATTGGGGAAATAGATGTCTGGCGCGATCAGGTCCAGGCTGGGCGCGCCGGTCTTCCACACGTCGATCAGATGGGGCAGGGGGCCCCCGCTGGGATACTCACCCGGCGCCTTGCCAAAGCGGTTCAGTGCCACGTTGACATACATGGGCAGGGGATAGGCGGCCTTGCCGGCCCGGGTGATGGCGTCGGTGTACTGGGCATAATGCCAGGCGGTGAACACCTCCTGGCCCGCGTCGGCGTCGCCAAAGACCTGGTCCCAGGTACCGGCGGCCTTGGCGCCGTGGGCCTGCCACAGGGCGCGCAACTCCGGTTCCACCGCTGCGCCCTCGCGCAAGGGGCGCAGCAAGGCGTCCGGCACGGGCTGGGCCCAGGCGGCCTGGGCGGCATCGCCCCATTCCCGCGCCACGGGCAGCATCCCGATCTCGTTTTCCACCTGCACCATCAGCACGGTGCCCTTGGCGTCCACGGCCTTGAGATGGCCCATCAGCGCGGCGAACGCCTTGGCGTCAGCCTCCCGCACGGCGGGGGAAAAGGCGGAGAGGATTTCCACGCTGGTGCCATTGGCTGCACGCACGCGCGGGAACCGCGCCTGGTCCCGCTTCACCCAGCCCGGCACGTAGGTCGACATGCTGTTCTTCCAGGCGCCGAACCACAGCAGGACCAGGTGCATGTCCTGGGCGCGGGCATCGGCCAGCAGGCCGTCGACGCTGGAGAAATCGAAGGAGCCTTCCCTGTCCTCGATCAGCTCCCAATAAACCGGGGCCAGCACCGTGTTCAGGTTCATAGCCTTCAGCTTGGGCCAATACTTGGTCATGTAGGACCGGCTGGACGCGCTTGAATTGCCCAGTTCACCGCCCAGCACCAGGAAAGGCTTGCCGTCCACCGACAAGTGGGCGGCCGTGCCTTGGCGCTCCAACGTGACGGGGGACGTCCCCGCAACGAGGGGAGAGGCGGCCAAGACCGCCAGGGCGGCCAGGCCGCCGGCCAATTTCATCCGCCGGGGGCAAGTGTGCCGGCCGGTGGCCGAACGCAGGCGTCCCATTTGCTCCCCTCCCTCGCAGCGGCGCGTTCGTGGCGCCTTGATGATAGCGTTACCATTTTACCAGAAGCGCAATATTGTCAAGATTTTTATTTCAATGACCCAAATATGATTGAAATCTATATTTTAAAAATAGACGACTCATCGCCAAAGCATCGAATCATTGGCGTTTAATCGTCATATTTTAAAATATTCGTCCTGCGGCCTTCAGGATGGGGCGCCTCCGCCGGTGGCGTCCGGTATGGCCGGACGCAGGTGGGGGCTCAGGGCCTGGATCGCCAGCAACGCCAATGGATAGGCCAGCGCCGCCGTCAGGAACACCGGGCCGTAACTGCCGGTCCCCTGCAGTATCCAGCCCGTGAACTTGGCCATCAGCATGCCGCCCACCGCGCCCGCTGTCCCTCCCAGCCCCACTACCGTGGCCACGGCAGAGGGTGGGAAAAGATCGGAGGGCAGGGTCATGAGGTTGGCGGAGAAGCCCTGGTGGCCCGCTGTCGCCAGGCCGATGATCAGGACGGCGGCGGTCAATCCGCCAACCCAGGGCGCGGTCAGCACGGGAATGACGCAGGCCGCGCACATCAGCATCGCCACCTTGCGCGCGCGGTTGGCCCCCAGGCCCCGGCGCATCAGGCGTGAGGACAGCCAGCCGCCGGCGACGCTGCCGATATCGGACATCAGGTAGATGGCGACCAGCGGCGGGCCGAAGCCGCGAAGGTCCAGACCGAAGCGCCGGCCCAGGAAATCCGGCAGCCAGAACAGGAACACCCACCAGATGGGGTCGGTCAGGAACTTGGCCAGAACATAGGCCCAGGTCTGGCGTTGGCGTAGAATCCAGGCCAGACGCGGGCCACTCGCGGATACGGTCGGGGCAATGGCGTCCGACAGGATATGCGCCCGCTCGGCGGCGGACAGGCGCCGGTCCTCCTCAGGACGGCGATAGAAGATCAGCCAGGCGGCCAGCCAGGCGAAGCTGATGACACCGGTTACCATGAACGCCATGCGCCAGTCGGCGACGGCGACGATGGCGGGAACCACCAGGGGCGTGATCACGGCGCCGACGTTGGACCCCGCGTTGAAGACGCCCACCGCCAACGCGCGTTCGCGCCGGGGAAACCATTCCGCCACGCTTTTCAGGCCGGCGGGGAAGTTGCCGGCCTCGCCCGCGCCCAGCGCCACGCGGACCAGCACGAACTGCACCAGGCCGCTGGCCAGGCCGTGCGCGATGTGGGCCAGGTTCCAGATGACGAAGGTCAGGGCATAGCCCCAGCGGGCGCCAATGCGGTCGATGATCCGGCCGCACACCAGGTAGGCCACGGCGTAGGACGCCTGGAACCAGAAGATGATGTCGGCGTAGTCGGTTTCGGACCAGTGGAACTCCCGCGACAGCAAAGGCTTCAGCAGGCCCAGCATCTGGCGGTCGACATAGTTGATGACGGTGGCGGCGAACAGCAGGGCCACGACGATCCAGCGCCGCCGGCCTATCCGGGCCGGCGGGGGACTGGGTGCGATGGTGGCTTCCGCTGGCCACGCCATGGACGTCTCACTCCCGTTTGTCGCCACGCCACCGTTGGGCGCGGCCTTTTTAGCGCTGGACGCGTTCAGGGCCGCGCCCGGTTCCCGCTTACCAGCTCCACAAGGTGCCGTCGGTCAGACGGGCCACGGGCAGGTAGGCGGGTTGGTAGGGGTACTTCGCGGCCTCGGTCTCATCAATGTCGACGCCATGGCCCGGCGCCTCGCCCGGATGCATGTAGCCCTGGTCGAAGGTGTAGGCGTGGGGGAAGACGCTGTTGGTCACGTCCTCGTGGACCATGCGTTCTTGGATGCCGAAGTTCGGCACCCACAGGTCGAAGTGCAGGGCGGCCCCCATGCACACCGGCGACAGGTCGGTGGCGCCATGGCTGCCGGTGCGAATCTGGTACAGGTCCGCCAGGTTGGCGATGCGGCGCAGATGGCTGATGCCGCCGGCATGCACCACCGTGGTGCGGATGTAGTCGATCAGCTGGTTCTGGATCAGATCCTTGGCGTCCCAGATGCTGTTGAACACCTCACCCACCGCCAGGGGGGTGGTCGTGTGCTGGCGGATCAGCCGGAAGGACTCCTGGTTTTCCGCCGGGGTCGGGTCCTCCATCCAGAACAGGCGATAGGGCTCCAGGCTCTTGCCCAGGCGTGCCGCCTCGATGGGTGTCAGGCGGTGATGCACGTCGTGCAGCAGGTGCAGGTCCCAACCGAAGCGGTCGCGGGCGGCGGCGAACAGGGTGGGGGCGAAGTCCAGGTACGCCTCCGTCGACCAGGCGGACTCCGCCGGCAGCCCCCGCGTCGCCGGCTCGTAGTTGATGCCCTTGGCGACGCCGTAGACCCCCTTCAGGCCGGGAACGCCCGCCTGGATGCGGATCGCCTTGTAGCCCAGGTCGACATAATGCTGGACCTGGTCCAGGGCGTCGCCCACCGTCTGGCCGTTGGCATGGGCATAGACCATGACGCCGTTGCGGCTTTTGCCGCCCAGCAATTGATACAGCGGCAGGCCGGCCACCTTGGCCTTGATGTCCCACAGCGCCGTGTCCACCGCCGCGATGGCGGACATGGTCACCGGGCCCCGGCGCCAGTAGGCGCCCTTGTACAGGTATTGCCAGATATCCTCGATATCGTGCGGGTCACGGCCGATCAGGCACGGAATGACATGGTCGGTCAGGTACGACGCCACCGCCAGCTCCCGCCCGTTCAGGGTGGCGTCGCCGATGCCATAAACGCCTTCGTCCGTGCGGATCTTCAGGGTGACGAAGTTTCGCGCCGGGCAGGTGACGATGACATAGGCGTCCGTGATTTTCATATCTTCAGCTCCGAAGGCGGGGTCCAGGCGGGCGCGGGGCCGACGACACGCGGGGCGGTCGCGGGCAGGCTAGAAGGTCGTGTTTCGGGGCGCCCTGGGGGCGGCGATCTCTCCCTGAGCGGCAGGCGCCGCCGTTTGTCTGTTACCATTCATGTATACTACCATACCAGTTAGGTCAACAGGGCAATCGTGCCCGTCCCCTGTCACGCGCTGTCCCGGGAAACGATGGAAAATCCCAAATCCACCGGGCGCGGGGTTGGGCCCTGGCGCGGCCGGCCCCCCTCCAGACGGTGCAGCAGCAGCCGGGCCGCCCGCTGCCCCATGGCGCGGGCGTCCAGACGGATGGTGCTGAGCCGGGGATGGGTGTGGGCCGCGAAGTCGGCATCGCCGAAGCCCACCACCGCCAAGTCCTGCGGCACGCGCAGGCCCCGGCTCGTGGCCTCGGTCAGGGCGCCCAGGGCCAGCCCGTCGCTGCTGCATGCCACGACATCGGCACGGCCTTGCTCCCCATCGGCCAAATCCAGCATATCCGCCACGACCTCCCGCCCATGGGCATAAGGGTTGCCGGCGGGCACGACATGGTGGGGCAGGGGGCCGGACGCCAGGGCGCCGTATCCCGCCTGGAACCCGTCCAGCCATGCCAAGGCCGGACCAGTCCGTTCCAGGATCAGCAAGGGGCTTTGGTAGCCGCGCCCGACCAGCAGCCGCGCCAGGGCCTGACCGGCCGCCCGATGGGAACAGCCGACCGCCATGTCGATCGCCTCGCCGGGCAGGTCGCCGATTTCCACGATCGGCACCCCGGTGCGGACCAAGCGCCGCCGTACCGGGGCGTCGCCGTGCAGGCCGGCCAGCACGAGCCCGGCGGGGCTGTAAGCCATCGCGGCATCCACGGCCCGGCGCAGGCCGGCATCCTCCTGCCCGGCGGGAACCACCAGGGCGGCCATGGCATGGGCCGCCAATTCCTCCACCACGCCCGTCACCGCCTCATCCGCAAGCGCCGGGGTGATAACGGCGATCACACCCGGCGGACGGGCCATACGCTGGGCAAGGGGCATTTTTGCGTTTTCCGCAGCGACAATGCCGGGGGATGTGGATGAAGGTTCCCGCCCGGTGTCCAGCGGCGCGGGGGTACGCTCGCCATCCCGCGCCCGGCGGTGGGCCAGGCTGACAGCCACGGCGTTGGGGACGAATTGGGTCTCCAGAATGGCGTGGCGCACCCGCGCCGTGGTCCCCTCCGCCACCTTGTCCGGGTCATTCAGCACCCGCGACACCGTGGCCGGTGACACGCCCGCCAACCGCGCCACGTCTTGCAACGTGGCCTTGCCCGGCTCCGCCATAAAGGTTTTGCCCGCCGCCATGCGGCCCCCTCCCTGTTTCAGCCGCCATCGCGGCCTTGCTTGTAGTCTAGTATGGTAGTATGTGTCTTGAGCCGGGGCAATGGTGTTGGAAAAAAAGACACCGGCTCGGGAAACGCGCCTCTGGAAGGCGACTGTCAAATGCCGCAGGGTGAACGCGTGGGCCCGCGGGACAGAATGGGGTGCGTCTGGTGTTGGCGGAAAATGACCGTATCATCCTGAACCGTATCCAGGCGGACAGCGCGGAGCCTGTGGCCCGGCGCGTGTTCCGGGAATTGCGGGCCGCCATCGTCGCCATGAAGTTCCGCCCCGGCCAGGCCATCTCTGAACAGGACATCGCCGACCAGTTGGGCGTCAGCCGCCAGCCGGTGCGCGAAGCCTTCATCAAGCTGAGCGAGGCGGGGCTGCTGTCGATCCGCCCGCAGCGCGGCTCCTTCATCGTCAAGATTTCCGTCCGCCAGGTGTTCGACGCCCGCTTCGTGCGCGAGGCGGTGGAACTGGCGGTGGTGCGCCGCGCCGTGGCGGAGATGAAGGGACGCGACATCGACCTCTTGCGCGACAACCTGCGCGCCCAGGCCCACGCCGCGGAGGACCGCGACCACGGCGGTTTCCTCGATCTGGATGAACGCTTCCACCGCGACATCGCGCTGCATGTCGGCTGCGAGTACGCCTGGCGGGTGGTGGAGGAGACCAAGGCGCAGATGGACCGCGTGCGCTATCTCAGCATGCCGGAGGCGACACCGTTTTCGCTGCTGATCGCGCAACACCAGGCCATCGTCGATGCCATCGCCGACCGCGACGCGGATCGGGCGGAGGCGGCGATGCGCCAGCACCTTCAGGAAATCCTGACCTCGTTGCCGCAGTTGGCGACCCGGTTCCCCGACCTGTTCGCCGACGACGTACCGTCAAAACCCTTTGGATAACCCTTTGGCTGTTTGGCCTGGGCCGGCCCTGGCCGGTTCAAGGTTTTGTGACTATGGTAACGGTACCATAGCGGCCCTGACAGGGCCGGGTGTCCGGGCATCCGGACGCCTTAAAAGAATAACGATAGGGAGAAGCCAACGTGCATACCCGCCACACCTCCATCCGCCGCCTGGTCCTGGCCGGCGTCGCCGCCGTGGCCATCAGCGCCGTCGCCCAAGCCGCGGACAAGCCCACCGTTTATAAGGACCCCGCCGCACCGCTGGCCGCCCGCGTGGACGATCTGCTGGCGCGCATGACCCTGGATGAGAAGGTGGCCCAGTTGATCGCCGTCTGGGATCACAAGCCCGCCATCTTCGACGCGTCCATGAACTTCGACCCCACCAAGGCCAGCGGCGTCTACCCCAACGGCCTGGGGCAGTTCACCCGTCCCAACGATGAAAAGGGCAGCGGCTCCCTGCGCACGCAGCGCTGGCGCGATACCAAGGGTACGGTCGCCATGGTGAACGCCGTCCAGCATTGGGCGGTTGAAAAGACTCGGCTGGGCATCCCCGTGCTGTTCCATGAAGAGGGGCTGCACGGCTATCCCTCCATCGGGCCCACCAGCTTTCCCCAGGCTATCGCCCAGGCCAGCAGCTGGGCCCCGGACCTGATCCGCGAGGTCGACAGCGTCGTCGCCCGCGAAATCCGCGTGCGCGGTATCAGCCTGGTGCTGTCGCCGGTGGTGGACGTGGCCCGCGACCCGCGCTGGGGCCGTATCGAGGAGACCTTCGGCGAGGATCCCTACCTGGCGGGGGAAATGGGCGTGGCCGCCGTCCAGGGCCTGCAGGGTGACAGCCTGCCCCTGGCCGATGGCAAGGTCTTCGCCACGTTGAAGCACCTGACTGGCCACGGCCAGCCGGAAAGCGGCACCAACGTGGGCCCAGCCTCGCTGGGAGAACGCACGCTGCGCGAAATGTTTTTCCCGCCGTTCGAGCAGGTGATCCACCGAACCAACGTGCGCGCCGTCATGGCCTCCTACAATGAGATCGACGGTGTGCCCAGCCATGTGAACACCTGGCTGCTGCAGGATGTGCTGCGCGGGGAATGGGGCTATAAGGGCGCCATCATCAGCGACTATTCCGGCGTCGACCAGCTGGTCAGCATCCACCATGTGGTGCCGGACCTGCCGGCGGCGGCCATCCGCGCCATCAAGGCCGGCGTGGACGCCGATCTGCCGGACGGCGAGTCCTATGCCAGCCTGGCGGACAGCGTACGCGCCGGCAAGGTGAAGGAACAGGTCATAGACCGCGCCGTCCGCCGCATCCTGGAACTGAAATTCCAGGCGGGCCTGTTCGAACATCCCTATGCCGACGCCGACCAGGCCGAGGCCCTGACCGGCAACGGCGAGGCCCGGGCTGTGGCGCTGAAGGCGGCGCAGAAGGCGGTGGTGTTGCTGAAGAACGATGGCGTGCTGCCGCTCGACACCGCCAAGGTCAAGACACTGGCTGTCATCGGCCCCAACGCCGCCGTGGCCCATCTGGGCGGCTATTCCGGCCAGCCCAAGCAGACCGTCAGCATCCTGGACGGAATCAAGGCCAAGGTGGGCGCGCGCGTGAAGGTGACCTATGCCGAAGGCGTGCGCATCACCAAGGGCGACGACTGGTATGCCGACACCGTCGAATTGGCCGATCCACAGGAGAACGCCCGGCTGATCCAACAGGCCGTCGCGGTGGCCAGGGCCGCCGACCACATCGTGCTGGTCATCGGCGACAATGAACAGACCAGCCGCGAGGGCTGGGCCAAGAACCACCTGGGCGACCGCGACAGCCTGGACCTGGTGGGGCAGCAGAACGACCTGGCGAAGGCGCTGTTCGCCCTGGGCAAGCCGGTGGTCGTGGTGCTGCAGAACGGGCGGCCGCTGTCGGTGGTGGACGTGGCGGCCAAGTCCAACGCCCTGATCGAGGGCTGGTACCTGGGGCAGGAGGGCGGCACCGCCATGGCCGACGTCCTGTTCGGCGACGTGAACCCGGGCGGCAAGCTGCCGGTCACCATCCCGCGTTCTGTCGGGCAACTGCCCATGTTCTACAACAAGAAGCCCAGCGCCCGGCGCGGCTATCTGTTCGACACCACCGACCCGCTGTTCCCCTTCGGCTATGGCCTCAGCTACACCACCTTCGACGTGGGGGCCCCGCGCCTGTCGACGCCCACCATCCGCAAGGACGGCACGGTCACCGTGTCGGTGGATGTGAAGAACACCGGCAAGCGGGTGGGGGATGAGGTGGTGCAACTGTACCTGCACCAGCAGGTCGCCTCCGTCACCCGGCCGGTGAAGGAACTGAAGGGCTTCCAGCGCGTCACCCTGGCCCCGGGCGAAAACCGCACGGTGACCTTCACCCTCGATGCGCAGGCGCTGGGCCTGTGGAACCAGGACATGAAGCGGGTGGTGGAACCGGGGGCCTTTGACATCATGGCGGGCGACAACTCCGTCGACCTGAAGACCGCCGTGCTGACGGTCACGGAGTGAGATCCATGAAGCGCCTCGCCCGTTCGCTGCTGGTGGCCGCCGCCGCCATCGCGCTGTCCCCCAGGCCTGGGCCCTGGGGCAGGTTTCCTATGTCGAGGGTGAGGCCACGCCCGGTGGCTTCGCCATCGTCCAGGGCGGCATCGCAGCCCCCCTTCATGTCGATGCCCAGGATTATGCCGGCGTGCAACGCGCCGCGCGTGACCTGGCGGCCGACATTGGCAAGGTCACCGGCGTCACCCCCGCCGTCGCCACGGAGGGGAAGAGCACCGGCGGCCTGCCCATCCTGGTGGGCACGCTGGGCCACAGCCCCACCATCGACCGGCTGGCGGCGGAGGGGAAGATCGACGTCACCGCCATCAAGGGCAAGTGGGAGGCGTTCCGCATCCAGGTGGTGGCCAACCCGGCGCCGGGCATCACCAGCGCCCTGGTCATCGCCGGCAGCGACAAGCGCGGCACCATCTATGGCCTGTACGACGTCTCGGAACAGATCGGCGTGTCACCCTGGGCCTGGTGGGCCGACGTGCCGGTGCGCCACCGCGACAGCCTCTACGTCAAGGCCGGCACCTATGGCGAGGACCCAGCGCCGGTCAAATACCGGGGCATCTTCCTGAATGACGAGGCGCCGGCCCTGACCGGCTGGGCCCGGGAGAAGTTCGGCGGCCTGAACCACCAGTTCTATGAGCATGTCTTCGAACTGATCCTGCGGCTGAAGGGCAACTACCTGTGGCCCGCCATGTGGGGCAACGCCTTCAACGAGGATGACCCGCTGAACCCCAAGATCGCCGATGAATACGGCATCGTCATGGGCAATTCCCATCACGAGCCCATGCTGCGGTCGCAGCAGGAATGGAAGCGCCACGGCAGCGGCCCCTGGGACTATGCCCAGAACGGCGCGGTGCTGCGCCAGTTCTGGACGGACGGCGTCCGCCGCAACAAGGATTATGAGAGCATCGTCACCATCGGCATGCGCGGCGACGGCGACATGCCCATGACCGGCGACGCGGCGGCGGCCAACACCGCTTTGCTGGAAAAGATCGTGGCCGACCAGCGCCAAATCCTGGCCAAAGAGGTCAACCCCGATGTCACCCAGATCCCGCAGATCTGGGCGCTCTACAAGGAAGTGCAGGAGTATTACGAGAAGGGCATGCGCGTGCCCGACGACGTGACCCTGCTGTGGTGCGATGACAATTGGGGCGATGTCCGCCGCCTGCCCACGGCGGAGGAACGCAAGCGCCCCGGCGGGGCCGGCATGTACTATCACTTCGACTATGTCGGCGATCCCCGGAACTACAAATGGATCAACACCAACTCCCTGCCCAAGGTCTGGGAACAGATGAACCTGACCTTGGAGTATGGCGCCGACCGGGTGTGGATCGTGAACGTGGGCGACCTGAAGCCCATGGAATTGCCCATCGAGTTCTTCCTGGATTACGCCCGCAACCCCAGCCGCTGGCCCAAGGAGAAGTTGCCGGAATTCACGGCGGCCTGGGCGGAGCGGGAGTTCGGGCCGGAGCATGCGGCCGAGATCGCGGCCCTGGTCACCCGCTACGGCATGCTGATCAGCCGCCGTAAGCCCGAACTGCTGGATGCCAACACCTTCAGCCTGACCGATTACCGCGAGGCGGAACGCGTGGTGGCGGACTACCAGGACCTGGTGGCGAAGGCGGAGGCCATACACCAGGCCTTGCCGGCCGATGCCCGCGACGCCTTCTTCCAGCTCGTGCTGCATCCCGCCAAGGCGGCGGCCCAGGTGACGGAACTGTATGTCGCCGTCGGCCGCAACCGCCTGTATGCCGACCAGGGACGCGCCTCCGCGAATGCGGAGGCTGCCAAGGCGCGGGCCCTGTTCCAGGCCGATGCCGACCTGACGAAGCAGTACCACGCGCTGAACGGCGGCAAGTGGAACCACATGATGGATCAGACCCACATCGGCTACACCTATTGGCAGGAGCCGCACGCCAACGTGATGCCGGAGGTGCGCGAACTGACCCTGCCGGCCGGGGCGAAGCTGGGTGTGGCGGTGGAGGGGAGCCGGCAGGCCTGGCCCGCCCTGGACGGCAAGCCGGTGAAGGATGCCGCCGTCCTGCCCGACCTGGATGTCGCCAATAAACCAAGCCGTTACATTGATATCTTCAACCGGGGATCAAAGCCCTTCGCCTACACCGCCAAGGCCAGTGCGCCCTGGATCATCCTGAGCCAGGCCAAGGGCACAGTGACGGCCGACACCCGCCTGCAGGTGGCGGTGGATTGGGCCAAGGTCCCCGCCGGGACCAGCCCGGGCAGCGTCACGATTAGCGGTGCCGGGGGCAGCGTCACCGTCCACCTGCGGGCCCTGAACACGCCAGCACCGCAGGATGGCCAGCCGGCCTTTGTCGCCGCCGACGGCTATGTGTCCATGGAGGCGGAGCACTATACTGGCAAGGCCGACGCCGGCGGGGCGGCCTGGGAGAAGATCCCGAACTATGGCCGCACCCTGTCCGGCCTGGCGCCGTTCCCCGTGACCTCGGCCAGCTTCGCGGCCGGCCAGGGGCCACGCCTGGACTATCGCGTCTACCTCCCGGCGGGGGGGCCGGTGACGGTGCAGGCCATCGTCGGCCCCACGCTGAACTTTGTGCCGGGGCGCGGTTTGCGTTATGCCGTCGCCATCGATGACGAGGCGCCGCAGGTGGTGGACATCTTGGCCATGAACGGGGTCGCCAACTGGTCCAAGGCGGTGCAGGACAATGCGCGCAAGCCCACCAGCCACCATACGGTGACCGGCGCCGGCTATCACACCGTCCACGTCTGGATGGTGGATCCGGCGGTTGTGCTGACCAAGCTGGTGGTGGACCTGGGCGGGGTGAAGCCCAGCTATCTGGGGCCGCCGGAAAGCGCCCGGGTGGCGGCGCGATAAGAACAGGGTGGGGAAGAAAACATCATGTGTCTGAAGCGATTGCTGGCCCTGGCCGCCGGGCTGATGCTAACCGCCGCGCCAGTTCTGGCACAAGAAGCGCCCCTGCAGGTGGCCTTGACCATGGACGATCTGCCGGTGCACGGCCCCCTGCCACCGGGCCTGACCCGGGCGGAGGTGGCGCGCCGCGTGCTGGCGGCGTTCAAGGCCGCCGGGGTGCCGGAGGTCTATGGCTTCGTCAACGCCAAGGGCTTGGATGAGGGCGACGATGCCGCCCAGGTGCTGACCCTGTGGCGCCAGGCCGGCTATCCCTTGGGCAACCATGTTTACGCCCATGACGACCTGCACGGCCACGACGTGGCCGCCTTCACCGCCGCCGTCACCGCCGATGAGGTGGCGCTGAAGCACTATATGGGCGACGCGGACTGGCACTGGCTGCGTTTCCCCTATCTGCATATCGGGGAAACGCCGGAAAAGCGGCGGGTGGTGGCGGCCTTCCTGAAGGACCACGGCTATCGCGTGGCCGAGGTGACGCTCAGCTTCAACGATTACCTTTACAACGCGCCCTATGCCCGCTGCATGGCCAAGGGTGACCAGGCGGCGGTGGCGCAGTTGCGCCAGAACTACCTGGACCGGGCGGCGGAATCGCTGACCATCGGGCGGCAGCAGGCGCGGACGCTGTACGGCCGCGATGTGCCCCATGTCATGCTGCTGCACATCGGCGCGTTTGAGACGGTGATGCTGCCGGAACTGCTGTCGCTGATGAAGGCGCAGGGTGCGACCTTCGTGCCGCTGGCCCAGGCGGAAGCGGACCCCATCTACGCCCCCAACCCGGACGCCCCGTCCGACGGCACGGGCGGCCTGCTGGACCGCGAGATGGCCAGCCGCCATCTGACCCCGTCGGCGCACAGCCCCGATCCGTCCCCCTGGCTGGACACCGTATGCCGCTGACGCCCCTACATCGAGGATACGCCTGATGCGCTTCCGTTCCCTTTTCCTGGCCGGGGTTCTATTGGCCTCGACCTCTGCTTTCGGGGTCGCCCAAGCGGCAAATGCGATCCAACCAGACGCCACCAAGTGGGTGGGCAGTTGGATGGCGTCCGCCCTGGCGGGCGGCGCCGATTCCGCGCCGCCGGCGCCCGCCTTCACCGACGCCACCTTGCGCCAGGTGGTGCACCTGACCTTGGGCGGCGCCCGTGTGCGTTTCCGCCTGTCCAACGCCTTCGGCACAGCTCCGTTGACCATCCCCGGCGCCCATGTCGCCCTGTCGGCGAAGGAGGGAAAGACGCCCAGCGCCGCCATCCGCGCTGGCAGCGACCACGCCCTGACCTTCAACAGCCAACCATCCGTCACCATTCCCGCCGGCGGCATGGTCTGGTCCGACCCGGTGGACATGGCCGTGCCCGACATGGCGGACCTGGCCGTCAGCCTGCGCCTGAAGGACGTGCCGGCCACGGTCACCGCGCACCCCGGTTCCCGCGCCACCAGCTATATCGCCACCGGTGACGCCCTGGCCGCCGCCGACCTGCCCGGCGCCGTTCCCGTCACCCACTGGTACATCCTGACCGGCGTGGATGTGCAGGCGCCAGCGGCGGCCAATGCCGTCGTGGTTCTGGGCGACAGCATCACCGACGGACGCGACAGCACGACCGACGGCAACGGCCGCTGGACGGATGCGCTGGCCCGGAACCTGCTGCGGGGCAAAAGCCCCGTGGGCGTGCTGAACGCCGGCATCGGCGGCAACCGCCTGCTGCTGGACGGCATCGGCCCCCGCGCGCTGGACCGCCTGGACCGGGACGTGCTGGACCAGACGGGCGTGCGCTGGGTCATCGTGCTGGAGGGCATCAACGACCTGGCGACGGCCCTGAAGGCGGAGGAACGCAAGGAGGTGGCGGCGACACCGGACGCCATCATCGCGGCCTACCGCCAGATCATAGCCCGCGCCCATGCGCGCGGGCTGCTGGTCTATGGCTCCACCATCCTGCCCTGCCAAGGCATCGGTTATTGCGCCCCGGCGATGGAGCCGAACCGCCAGAAGGTGAATGCCTGGATTCGCGGCAGCGGCGCCTTCGACGCCGTCATCGACCTGGACCGCACGCTGGAGGATCCCAAGAATCCCGGCCATCTGTTGCCGGAGGCCGACGGCGGTGACCACCTGCATCCCGGCGACACCGGCTATCGCCTGATGGCGGAGGGCACCGACCTCGCGCTGTTCGCTCGCTAAGCGTTCCCTCAATCGCCGGGCGGCCACGTCCGTGGCCTTGGCTTCCTCGCTCCGCCCTGCGGTGCTCGCTTCGGCGGACGCAGTCGCGTCCTAAACAACATGAGGCTAGGCCTCATGTTGTTGGAGTCACAGCGCCGCCGGCGGGATCTTCGCCAGGATGCCGGAGCGGAAGGGGCCGGGGCGGTCGCCCCGCATCAGCACGCCGGTGTCGCTGGCGGCATACTGCGCGGCCAGTTCCAGGGCGGCGGCGGCCGTTTCGGGCGTGGGTGCCTTGTCGCAGAACAGGTAGCTGGGCTTGCCCGGGCCCGACAGGGCCACGGTGCAGGCGCGGTCGCACCCGCTCATGCACTCCACCCCGTTCAGGGCCACCTGGTCGCGCCCCGGCCACTCGGCGTGCAGGGCGGCCACGGCCTCGAACAACAGGCGGCCGTCGCGCACGGCGTCCGGGGACGCGCCCTTGGGGCGGCAGGTGACGCAGATGTGCAGGGTGTGGGAGGGCAGTTCGCTCACCGGGGGACTTCCTCAAGGCCAGAACGCGGGCGACTATGGGCCAGGTGGGGCGGCGGGCGTCAAGGGGCATATCCGCCGTCACAGCGGCGGCGTCCGTCCACCGCTACAAGATCAACTTTCCCGTGCCTCCAGGATCGCGGCCCAATGCCAACCACCCCCGTCGAGATTTCCACCACCCGTGCCCGCCATCTGTGGCTGGCGGCCCAGCGCCTGCTGGATGCGGCCCCCTTTGGCGCGGGGCCGGAGGCGGTGGCCCGGGCGACCGCGCATCTGGGCTATGTCCAGATCGACACCATCAACGTCATCGAGCGCTGCCACCACCACATCCTGCAGACCCGCATCCCCGACTATGTCCGGGGGGACCTGGCGGCGGCGCAGTCGGTGGACAAGTCCGTCTTCGAATATTGGGCGCACGCCCTGGCCTACATCCCCACGGCCGACTATCGCTATTTCGCGCCCGACATGCGCCAAATTCGGGATAATCCGCCGCCCCACTACGCCGCCATCAACCGGCGCGACTACGCCGCCCTGTTGCGCCGCATCGGGGAGGAGGGGGCGCTCAGCATCCGCGACATCGACGATGAGGTGCTGGTGGAGAAGGAACATCTGTGGGCCAGCCGCAAGCCGTCCAAGCGCCTGCTGAACTTCGGCTTTTACAACGGCGACCTCGCCATCTCCCGCCGCGACGGCATGCTGAAGGCCTATGAGCTGACCGATCGCCATTTCGGCTGGGAGCGGCGGCCCCGCCCGGCGACAGCGGCGCAGGTGGCCGATTATCTGTTGACCCGGGCGCTGCGCAGCCAAGCCGTCGTCAGCCTGGAGTCCATCTGCTACGGCAATCTTAGCCTCAAGACCCAGATCCTGCCTCTGATCGAGAAGGGGGTGCGTGCTGGCCGCCTGGCGCCAGTGATCCTCGCCGGGGCGGAGAAAGTGCCCCATTGGGCCGAAGCTGCGGTGCTGGAAAGCACGCTGCCGCCCGTGCCGGCCGACCTGGTGCACATCCTGTCGCCCTTCGACCCCCTGGTCATCCAGCGCAAGCGGCTGGAGGCCATCTTCGGCTACGCCCACCGGTTCGAGGCTTATGTGCCGGCGGCCAAGCGGGTGCTGGGCTATTTCGCCCTGCCGGTGCTGGTGGGGGATGAGATCGTGGCCGCGCTGGACCTGAAAACCGACCGCCAGGCCGGCCGCCTGCTGGTGCAGCGCTGGACTTGGATGGTGCCGGAACGGCCGGACCTGAAGACCGCCATCGAGGAAGCGCTGGGTCGCTTCCAGCGCTTCCAATTGGCGCCCCAGGCGGCCGCGCCGTCAGTCCTGACGGCTTGAGGGCAAGGTTTCCAGTAACGGCCGGGCCAGCTGCAACACCTGATAGATCACGGCCGTGGGTGGAAGGCCGGCGGGCTCCTCCGCTGTCAGGCGGATACGGGTCAGGGTCCAGGTGCGGGCGTCCACGCCCACGGCGGTGGCGACGATGTCCGCCCCCTCCGCCACCTCGCGGTTGAGCGCGATCTCATCCGCCCACACCCGGCCCAGGGCCACGTCCACACCGATAGGCGCATTGTCCACCACGGCGAAGCGGGCGTCGCGGGCGGGGCCCTTGCGCGCGTCCAGCGCCACGCGCACGTCGATGTCGGCCCGGCCGAAGGTGTCGGTAACGGTCTTGTAGCGGTCCTGGACCAGGAAATCGCGGAAGGCCGCATCCTGCCGCCACAGGTACAGGGCCGAATAGGCATTGGCGATGGCGCCGTGCCGCCCCGCCTGACGCAACAGGAAGCCCTTGAAATACAGGTCGGGAATGGCGGCCCAGCGCTCAGCATTGGCAGCGGCCCGCTGGTGCAGGATGTCCAGGTCGTAATCGGCCGTCAGGCGGTGGCTGTAATGCGCGATCAACATCGGTGGTTCCTCCCATGGCTGCGATGCGGGGGAGGATAGCGGTACCCTGATGATCACATAATTATATGAATTTCTATTTCAGAGATTTCAGTTTGAAATGAATGTGGACTCAGCCGTTGACTGCCTCAAGGCTGAAGGATCAGGACCAGATAGGTGCAGGGCCGGTCGCCCCGGTTCTCGAACACGCAGTCGGCCGGTGGGCCCAGTTCCAGGCTGTCGCCGGCCGCCAGGCGGTGCTCGATGTCGCCTTCGGTGAAGGTCAGCTCGTTGGTCAGCACGTGGATGATGTGGCGGGTGAAGGCGTAGGCCGAGGCGGGGAAGGGCACGCGGGCCCCCGCCGGCAGGTCGATATGCACCAGTTCCAGCGGCAGCTCGGACCCCGGCGGGGGTGCCACCAGGCGGCGGACATAGCCGGTGGCGGGGTCACGCCAACTGCGCTGCTCCCCTGCGCGCAACAGGCGACGGCGTCCGTCATCCTCCGCGCGGGCAAGCAGCGCCGACAGGGTCAGGCCGAAGGCGCCCGAGAGCCGGCCAAGCAGGGAGGCGGTCGGGCTGCTTTCCGCCCGCTCGATCTTGTTGATCATGGCACGCGATACACCGGCGCGGTCCGACAGGTCGGTCAGCGACCAGCCGCGCGCCTCACGCTCCACCCGGATGCGGGCACCCAGCCGCGCGTCCAGCTCATCACCGTTTCCCGTCATAGGCTGCCCGAACCCCACTTGCCGAAAGCGGTATCGTATCACATAGTAGACGCGATGAAACTATAGTGAACGGATCGCCCATCATGACCCAGACCGTTTCCATCCGTCCCGCCACCCTGGACGATCTGGAAGGCATCCGCGTCATCTACAACCACGCGGTGGCGCACACGACGGCGATCTGGAACGAGGTGCAGGTGGATCTGGAGAACCGGCGCCAATGGTTCGAGGCGCGCCTGGCCCGGAATTTCCCGGTGCTGGTCGCGGTGGCAGAGGGGGAGGGGCAGGGGCAGGTCGTGGGCTACGCCGCCTATGGCGACTGGCGGCCCTTCGACGGTTTCCGCCATTCGGTGGAGAATTCCGTCTATGTGGCGCCCGAGGCGCAGGGGCGCGGGGTGGGGCAGGCGCTGCTGCGCGCCCTGGTGGACTGCGCGCGGGAGCGCGGCATCCATCGCATGATCGCGGCCATCGCCAGCGAGAACGCCATTTCCATCGCCCTGCACGCCAAGGTCGGCTTTCGCACCGTGGGCGTCTTTTCCGAGGCCGGCACCAAGTTCGGGCGCTGGCTGGACCTGACCTTCATGGAACTGGCGGTCGGGCGGGGCCAGCCGACCTGAGGCCGGCCCCGTCCTTCCCTAGGCCTCAACCCATCCTCAACCCATCGTGGGGATCACGAAGCTGGCGCCCTCCTTGGTGCCGGAGGGCCAGCGCGAGGTGACCGTCTTGGTCTTGGTGTAGAAGCGCACGCTGTCCGGCCCATGCTGGTTCAAATCGCCGAAGCCGGAGCGCTTCCAGCCGCCGAAGGTGTGATAGGCCAGCGGCACGGGGATGGGCACGTTCACGCCCACCATGCCCACATTCACCCGGCTGGTGAAATCGCGGGCGGTGTCGCCGTCGCGGGTGAAGATGGCCACGCCGTTGCCATAGGCGTGCTCATTGGGCAGGCGCAGGGCCTGCTCATAGCTGTCGGCCCGCACCACGGACAGCACCGGGCCGAAGATCTCGTCCTGGTAAATCTTCATGTCCGGGGTGACGTGGTCGAACAGGCTGCCGCCGATGAAATAACCGTTCTCGTGTCCCTGCATGCGGAAGCCGCGGCCATCCACCAACAGCTTGGCCCCCTCCTTGACGCCGGTGTCGATGTAGCCGCGCACCCGGTCCAGCGCCTGGCGGGTGACCAGCGGGCCATAGTCCGCCCCCTCGTCGGTGGACAGGCCCACGCGCAGGGATTCCACGCGCGGCACCAGCCGTGCCACCAGGGCGTCGGCCGTGCCCTTGCCCACCGG
The DNA here is from genome assembly GCF_036348415.1 of Nitrospirillum karajorum. Classification (NCBI taxonomy): domain Bacteria; kingdom Pseudomonadati; phylum Pseudomonadota; class Alphaproteobacteria; order Rhodospirillales; family Azospirillaceae; genus Nitrospirillum; species Nitrospirillum karajorum. The sequence goes on along the minus strand of NZ_JAZBQB010000002.1, from coordinate 553,346 downwards.
CACGGCGACCGAGATGGCCATGCAGCGCTCACCGGCGGAGCCATAGCCGGCGCCGATCAGCGCGTCCACCGCCTGGTCCAGGTCGGCGTCGGGCATGATGATCATGTGATTCTTGGCGCCGCCGAAGCACTGGGCGCGTTTCCCATGCTGGGCCGCCGTGGCGTAGATGTAGTTGGCGATGTCGCTGCTGCCGACGAAGCCCACGGCCTGGATGCGCGGATCGGTCAGCAGCGTGTCCACCGCCACCTTGTCGCCATTCACCACGTTGAAGATGCCCTCGGGCAGGCCGGCCTCCAGGAACAGCTCCGCCAGGCGCAGGGGCACCGACGGGTCGCGCTCCGACGGCTTCAGCACGAAGGCGTTGCCGCAGGCGATGGCGGGGGCCGCTTTCCACAGCGGGATCATGGCCGGGAAGTTGAAGGGCGTGATGCCGGCGACCACGCCCAGGGGCTGGCGCATGGAATAGACGTCGATGCCGGGGCCGGCGCTGTCGGTGTATTCCCCCTTGAGCAGGTGGGGGCTACCGATGGCGAATTCCGCCACCTCCAACCCCCGCTGGATGTCGCCCTTGGCGTCGGCGATGGTCTTGCCATGTTCGGAGGACAGCAACCGCGCCAGGCTGTTCATGTCGCGGTTCACCAGGTCCACGAACTTCATCAGCACGCGGGCCCGGCGTTGCGGGTTGGTCGCGGCCCAGGCCGGCTGCGCGGCCGCGGCGTTGGCGATGGCCGCCTCCACCTCATCCTGGCCGGCCAACGGCACCTTGGCCTGCACCTCGCCGGTGTTGGGGTCGAACACGTCGCCGAAGCGGCCGGACGTGCCGGCGACGGCGCGCCCGCCGATGAAATGGGTCAATTCCCGGGCCATGGGGCTTCCTCTCCTGCTATGGGACCGCTGTTGTTTTGCAGAAGTTAAGCATTCATATTCCCGCACGTACAGGGCGGATATTCGCCATTGGTTGTGCATGGATTCCCACATGGAAAGCTCTTTTGACTGGGACGCCCTGCAATCCTTCCTGGCCGTGGTCCGCGCAGGCAAGCTGACCGCCGCCGCCCGGCGCATGGGTGTGGATCATTCCACCCTCAGCCGCCGCATCGCCGACCTGGAACGCACCCTGCAGACCCAGTTGTTCACCCGTAGCGTCCAGGGCTATGCCCTGACCCCGCAGGGGGAGAAGTTGCTGGCTTCGGCCCAGGCCATGGAATCCGTGGCGCTGGGCATCTTGGGCGAGGTGGCGGGCTCCAGCCTCAAGGTGGCGGGCACGGTGCGCATCGGCGCACCCGACGGCTTCGGCACCGTGTTCCTGGCCCCCCGGCTGGGCGATCTGGGCGCGGCGCACCCGGATCTGGTGGTGGAACTGGTCACCACCCCCCGCCTGTTCAGCCTGACCAAGCGCGAGGCCGACATCGCCATCGGCCTGGCCCCGCCGCGCGAGGGGCGCCTGCATGCCCGCAAGCTGACGGATTACCGGCTGGGGCTGTACGCCGCCGTCGATTACCTGGAGCGCCGGGGGGCGCCGCAGCGCCGCGCCGACCTGCGGGACCACCGCCTGATCGGCTATGTCGGGGAACTGATCTACGCGCCCGAGCTGGATTACATCCCCCTGATCGAGAAGGATCTGGTGCCCAGCATCACCAGTTCCAACCTGCTGGCCCAATACCACATGACCCTAGCGGGGCAGGGGCTGTGCGTCCTGCCCTGCTTCATGGCGGGGCAGGAGCCGCGCCTGCGGCGAGTCCTACCCGACACGGTGTCCCTGACCCGGTCCTTTTGGCTGATCGTCCATTCCGACCTGCGCGCCCTGGCGCGGGTGCGCATCACCTCCGACTTCATTGTCGAGGCGGTGCGGGCGGAGCGGCCGATCTTCCTGCCGGACGCCTAGCGCCGGCCGACCGGAACTTTGCCGCGCCACCGCCGGTTTCCTTTCCACATTCAGGAGGGAGGCTATTCCAAGATGACCACGACGCAGGACATGGGCGGCGACACCACCCCGGCGGTGGAATTGAACATCAGCCCGGAAAAGGTCTGCTTCATCATCGTCAAGGCGCGGGAATTCGATGTGAAGGTCGACCCGGTGGAACCGGACCCGGGCTCCAATCCTGCCGACGATGGTGAGCGTGCGGTGCTGGAGGATTACGCCGACGACCCCACCCAGGCGGAACTGGTGGGGGCCATCGCCAGCCTGAACGACGATGAAGTGGTGGATCTGATCGCACTGACCTGGATCGGCCGAGGCGATTACACGGCCGCCGAATGGGATGAGGCGCGCGCCCTGGCAGCCGAGCGCCACCGGGAGGGATCGGCCCGCTATCTCATCGGCATCCCCACCCTGGGCGATTTCCTGGAGGAGGGCCTGGCCGCGCTGGGGCACTCCTGCGAGGAGTTCGAGGTCAACCGTCTGTGAGCGCCGGAGCCATTGCCCCCGGAACCATTACGGGGGCGTGCCGATTGACTTTGTGTCGGCGCTGACGGCGCCGGCCAGCGAAGACACATCCGTCCCATCCCGGAGGAACACCATGGGCTTGTTCACCAAGGACATCGAGACCATGAACGACCTGTTCGTTCATCAGCTGAAGGACATCTATTACGCCGAAAAGCGCATCCTGAAGGCGCTGCCTGACATGATCGAGAAGGCGACCAACCCGGAACTAAAGCAGGGCTTCCAAACCCATCTGCGCGAAACCGAGGGCCAGATCAGCCGGCTGGAGCAGGTGTTCCGCCAGCACGGTGTGGAGCCCGAGGCCGTGAAGTGCCCCGCGATTGACGGCATTATCGATGAGGCGGACGACATCGCCGGCGACGTCGATGACAAGCAGGTTCTGGATGCTGCCCTGGTCGCCGCGGGCCAAGCGGTGGAGCATTACGAGATCTCCCGCTATGGCACGCTGGTGACCTGGGCCAAGCTGCTGGGCCGCGACGATTGCGCTGCCCTGCTGCACCAGAACCTGGAAGAGGAAAAGGCCACGGACGAGAAGCTGACCATGCTGGCCAAGTCCCACATCAACGCCATGGCCGCCGAATAAGTCCGCCGGTTCCGGTCAGGGCTCCCGCGTCAGCCGGGGCCCGCCCGTTCCAACAGTCCCTCCTTGGCCGCCCCCTTCGCCACCGCGCGGGGGGCGGCCGTTTCGTCCTGGTGCCCCGCTGACCAACGGCGCCCCGGCCCGCCAGCGCCTCGGCGAAGGATTCGCCCCAGGCCAGCGCCGTCTTGTCCTTGATGACGTCCCAAAGGCTCTGCCACCGCTCCCGCCGCTCCTCCAGCGGCATGGTCAGCGCACGGCGTAGCGCCGCCTGGATTTGATCAGGGTCGTAGGGGTTGACCTGCAGGGCGGCCTGCAACTGGGTGGCGGCGCCGGCGAAGCGGGACAGGATCAGCACACCGGGATCCGACGGGTCTTGCGCCGCCACGAACTCCTTGGCCACCAGGTTCATGCCGTCGCGCAAAGGGGTAACCAAGCCCACCCGGGCATGCCGCATGTAGCTGGCGACCGTGTTGCGGGTGCTGCTTTGCGTCACCAGCTTCAACGGGGTCCAGTCGGGGTCGGCGTAGGCGCCGTTGGTGGCGCCCGCGATCTTCTCCAACTCGCGTAGCAGGCTGCGATAGGCCTGCACCCCTTCGCGCGACTTCGCGGCGATCTGCAGGAAGCTGACGCGCCGGCGCCAGTCGGGCTCCACCGCCAGGAACTGCTGGTAGGCCGTCAGCCGCTCCGCCAAGCCCTTGCTGGGGTCCAGCCGGTCGACACCCAGCACCAGGGCGCGGTCACGCAGGTTGTGGGCCAGATCCTGGGCCGGCGCGCGCTGCATGGCCCCCTCCGTGACGCGCGCGAACTCCCGCGCGTCGATCTCCACCGGGAAAACGCCCAGGCGCACAGTGCGCTCCCCCAGCTTCAGGCCCGTCCGGCCCACCCGCCGGGCCCCGGCGTACTGCGCCGCCGTCTGCGCGAAATGCTCCGCATCGGTCGCGGTCTGGAAGCCGATGAGGTCGGCGGACAAGACATCGCGCACAAGGGCCAGCAGGCCCTCCGATATGGCGGCCACCACCGGCGGGGGAAAGGGGATGTGCAGGAAAAAGCCGATGGGGTTGGACACCCGCAGCTCCCGCAGGGCCGCCGGCACGGCCAGCAACTGGTAATCCTGCACCCAGACCAGATCCCCCCGTTTCAGCAGCCCCTTCAGCGCCTGGGCGAAGCGCGCATTCACCGCGCGGTAGGTTTCCAGCTCATGCGGGTGGAAGCGCACCACACCGGGCAGGATGTGCATCAAGGGCCATAGGACGCTGTTGGAGAAACCCAGATAGTATTTGCGGTGTTCTTCCGGCGTCAGGTCGATCATGGCGCAACTGACGCCTTGCCGGTCGACAATGCGCGGTTCAGCCGCCGGCTTCTCGGTCAGCGCGTCGCTCCACCCGAACCACAGTCCCTTATGCCGCCGCAAAAGGTCGGCCAGGGCCACCACCAGGCCACCGGCCTGTGGTGTGCCGGCGGCCGGGACCCGGTTGGAAACGATGACCAGGCGCTTCATGGATGCCCCCTGAATGGTGTCTGCCCACGCAGGCAACATTCCAGGTCCGCTCCGGTTCCCGGCCCCGGCTGAAAAATGCGCGACGCTTCAAGGGTTTCCCTTCTTGTTGGTCGACCAGGTCAGCCGACCAGGAAGGGCCGCACCACCGCCAGGAACTCCGTTAACCGGTCGTGGTGCGGCCAGTGGCCGGCATCCGGGATCAGGGCTGTCCGCCCCTGCTTGAACAGGGCGGCGGCGCCATTGGTCTCCGGGTCCTGTACCCAGCTTTTGGCGCCAGTGACCAGCAGGGTGGGGCAGGCGACGGCCGCCCACAGCTCCGTCAGTTCATCCACGCTGATGCGGAAGGGAAAGGCGGTGCGGACGTAGTTGTCGAATTTCCAGCTATAGGTGCCGTCCTCGTTCCGGTGCAGGCCATGAACCGTCAGATGGTGCGCCTGCTCGGCCGACAGGAAGCTGTTCTCCGCCTGCATGCGGGCCTCGGCCTCCTCCAGCGTCTGGTATTTGCGCGGGCCACGGGCGGATAGTTCATGCACCTTCTCCACCCAGGCGCGGAAACGCTCGGGCAGGGGCTTCTGCTCCCGCAGCTCCTGCAAGGGCCAGGTGCCCTCCACCACCGCCAGCCGCTCCACCAGCTCGGGATAGAAGCTGGCTAGGAACAGTGCCGCCGCGCCGCCATAGGAGTGGCCCATGACCACGACCTTGCGGCCCGCCCGCTGGCGCAGCAACTGCACCAGGTCGGCCACCACCTCCGCCAGGGTGTAGGCCCCGCCCGGCGACCAGGCAGAGTCGCCATGGCCGCGCAGGTCCGGCGCCAGGATGTGGAAGTCGCGCACCAGCTCCTCCGCCACCCAATCCCAGCTGCGGCAGTGGTCGCGGCCGCCATGGACCAGCAGCAGCGTAGGCTTGTCCTCCCGCCCCCACTCCACATAATGCAGGCGCAGACGGTCGGAGAAATAGAAGCGTGACACAGGCCCGTTCATTGGCTTCTTCCCTGTCTTGTTATGAAGGCGGAACGAGATAGGCCGTCCTTTTGTTCGTCCCTTCAATCCCGCTCGGCGATGGACTCCCGCTCCACCTCCGGCGACACCCAGTCCAGCATCAGCCGGTTCTGCCGCCGCGCCAGCAGCACGGCCATCTCCGGGTCGCGGGCCAGGATGGCGTCCACGATGCGCAGGCGGCCGGTGCGCCAGTGGGCGCAGCGGTCGGGATGGCCCTGGAAGACACGCAGGTTGGCATCGCGCTGGCCGAATTCGAACAGGGTGCGATGAAACAGCTCCAGGGCCGGATTGCCCGCCATACGCATGAGGATGGCGTACAGCGCCACCTCGTCCCGCACCACGTCGGCGGCCAGGTAGGTCACCTCCCGCCGGTCGACCAGATTCTGGCGGAACTCCGCCAAATCCAGCCGGGCATCCACAGTGTCGGTCAGCGCCGCCAGGCGCGCGGCCTCGACATTCACCAGCTGGAAAGCGTCCAGCACGTCGCGCACCGTGGTCTGGCGCAGCCGCAGGTACAGCGCCGCCGCCTGGGTGACGGCGCCAATGTCGGGGCGCCGGCCGTAATAGCCGCCGCCGTTACCCCGCCGGACCACCAGCAGCTGCTCCTGCTCCAGGATACGGGCGGTCTGACGCAGGGTGGGGCGGCTCAACCCATAACGGGCCAGCAACTCCTCCTCCGAGCCCAAGGGCGCGCCGTCGGGCAGGGCCAGGATCTCATCACGCATCCGCCGTGCCGCCTGGGCCGGCGCCCCGCCCCGGGAGGGTTGGGTCCGGGACGTCTTTGCAGTCTGGGTGGTCACGTTGCTAGGTTCACAGGTACCGGTTTGGGGTGGAAGAGCCCGCGGATCGCGCCGGATCATTTCAGGATTGGCGCTAACAGGCAACCTTTCGGGCCTCCACCCTTCGGCGGACCAGGCGCGCGCGTAAGGCGCGCGCGGGTGACCGAGGGCAATTCGCAAACTTCGCAATACCCCTTTCCAGCCTTCACTCCCTTTTCCTAGCCAGGCCCGGCGGATCGCTGAATAATCCCCCCCAACCATCGATCTTCGCTTGCCCGTCCGTCACCGAAGGGTAGGGATGACAGGGCAGGCGCGCATGTCATCCGCGAACCCGGCGCGGCCCGGGGTCCCGCCGGCGCCGGCGGGAAGACGCCAATAATCCTGGAGAGGATGCCCCCATGTCCGAGTTCACGTACGAGAACATCCTGGTCGAGGTGCGCGGCCCCGTGGCCCTGATCCGCCTGAACCGGCCCAAGGCGCTGAACGCCCTGTCCGACGGCCTGGTGACGGATCTGCAGCACGCGCTGGACCGGCTGGAGGATGACGACGCCATTGGCGCCATCGTGGTGACGGGCAGCGAGAAGGCCTTCGCGGCCGGTGCCGACATCAAGGAGATGAAGGACAAGTCCTACATGGACGCCTATCTGGGCGACTTCATCACCAAGAAGTGGGGCCGGCTGGCCACCTGCCGCAAGCCGACCATCGCGGCCGTCGCCGGTTACGCCCTGGGCGGCGGCTGCGAGTTGGCCATGATGGCGGACATCCTGCTGGCGGCGGACACCGCCAAGTTCGGGCAACCGGAAATCACCATCGGCACCATCCCTGGCGCTGGCGGCACCCAGCGCCTGACCCGCGCCATCGGCAAGGCCAAGGCCATGGAGCTGGTGCTGACCGGCCGCATGATGGACGCGGCGGAGGCCGAGCGCGCCGGCCTGGTGGCGCGCATTGTGCCGGCGGCCGATCTGGTGGAAGAGGCGGTGCGGGTGGCGGAGAAGATCTGCGGCTACTCCCGCCCGGCGGTGATGATGGCCAAGGAGGCGGTGGACCGGGCGTTTGAATTGACGCTGACCGAGGGCCTGCGGTTCGAGCGCCGGCTGTTCCATTCCACCTTCGCGCTGGAAGACCAGAAGGAAGGCATGAGCGCGTTCGCGGAAAAGCGCCCGCCCCAGTTCAAGGGCCGCTGAGGGAACTCCAGGCCGGCAGGCCCATGCTTTTCACAGTATTGGAATCGAGATCATGCGTAGTGCCGTGAAAGTGGGTGCCGCCCGCTCCTGGGATGAGGAAAGCCTGGCCCGGCTGGTCGCCATGAACGCGGCCGGGCAGGACGACCGGGAAATCGCCCAGGCGCTGGGCAGGACCGTGGCGTCCGTCCAGCACAAGCGCCACCTGCTGCGCCTGGCCACCCCCGTGGACCATCGCCGGGGCCGGCGCATGCGCCTGGACGACGCGACGGCGGCGGCTCTCTGATCCGACCAGCCGTTCCGGTAATGATCGTCCCACGCGGTGCCCGCGCGCGTTCTTTTCGGCGTGCCGGGGGGCTGATTTGGTTTCGATCTGATCCCGCCGCTAGGCAGCTTTGAAAATCCGCCGTACCACCTCGACCCTAAAATGCATGACCGTATCCGGCTGGTGGATCGGTTAGGCTACCGTCCTGGGGACACGAAGGCTTGAGAAGATGACGTTCACGATAAACCGCACCTCCCATCCGACCGACGCCGCCACCCTGGCGCGCATCCTGGAAAACCCGGGCTTCGGCAAGGTATTCACCGACCACATGGTGACCATCCGCTGGACGGAGGGGCAGGGCTGGCACGATGCCACGGTCACGGCGCGGGTACCGTTCTCGCTCGACCCGGCTTCGGCCGTCCTGCATTACGCCCAGGAAATTTTCGAGGGCATGAAGGCCTACCGGGCGGCCGACGGCGGCGTGACCCTGTTCCGACCCGACGCCAATGCCAAGCGCTTCCGGGAATCGGCCGAGCGCATGGCCATGCCCCTGATCCCGGAAGAGCTGTTCCTGGAGGCGGTGGAACAGTTGGTGCGCATCGACCAGGATTGGGTTCCCGGCGGTGAAGGCAGCCTGTACCTGCGCCCCTTCATGTTCGCCAATGAGGCCTTCCTGGGCGTGCGGCCGGCGTCGGAATACATCTTCTGCGTCATCGCTTGCCCGGTGGGCGCCTACTTCAAGGGCGGGGCCAAGGCCATCACCATCTGGGCGCCGGAGAACTACACCCGCGCGGCGCCCGGCGGCACCGGTGCCGCCAAGTGCGGCGGCAACTACGCCGCCAGCCTGATCGCCCAGCTGGAGGCCAGCAAGCACGGCTGCGACCAGGTGGTGTTCCTGGACGCGGCGGAGCATCGCTGGATCGAGGAACTGGGCGGCATGAACGTCTTTTTCGTCCGTGACGACGGCAGCCTGCTGACGCCGCCGCTGACGGGCACCATCCTGCCCGGCATCACCCGCGATAGCATCATCCAGCTGGCCCGCTCGCTGGGCCGCACCGTGGTGGAGCAGCCCTATTCCCTGGCGCAGTGGAAGGAAGACGCCGCCACTGGCCGCGTGCGGGAGGCCTTCGCCTGCGGCACCGCCGCCGTGCTGGCCCCCATCGGCACCGTGCGCACCGCCCAGGGTGACTTCGTCATCGGCAATGGCGAGGGCGGGGCGACCACCGCCGACCTAAGGGAGCGCCTGGTCGGCATGCAGCGCGGCAGCCAGGCCCCGCTGGTGGAGAACTGGGTGCGCCGGGTCATTTGACCGTAACGCCTGATCAGGCGGGCATCCGGCTCCGGGTGCCCGCCGTTGATTTCTCCGCATTCGATTTCTCGGGGGCGGCCTGACCCGGCAGGCGCTTGGCGACGGCGCGCGCCACCTCCTCCGCGTGGATCAGCACCTGGGGCAGGCCCATCAGCTCACCGAAGGTGGCACGGGCCAGGGGGCCGGCGACCCACAGCGTCTCATCGGGCAGCCCGCGGGCGTCCAGGACGCGGCTGTGCTCATCCACCGCGATGCCCAGCCCCAGCGCGTCGGGGCGCAGGCGGCCCGAGGTGACCAGGGGGGCGAGGGCCGGAACGGCATCGATCAGGTGGTCGTGCGCCGGGCCAGTGGCCACCACCACCACGTCCACAGTGCGCGTCAAGGCCGCCCCACCGCGCCGGGGGCGCAAGGTGGCGCGGATCCCCTCCGGCCCGGCGGCGATGTCGGCCAGGCTGGCCGCCAAAATCTCAAGCTGTCCCCGCGCCTGCAACTTCTGGATGGTCGCCTCCGGCTGCGGGGCGATGCGATAGCGGTGCGCGTCCCAGAAGGGGCGCAGGTGGCGCAGCACCTTGCGCTTCTCCTCCAAGGGCAGGGCCTGCCAGACAACGCGGGCATCGCGGCGTACAGCGTCCAGCACCGCCTGCCATGGCCGGCCCTCCACCTCCGCCGCCGTGACCGTGGCGCGGATGCGGCGCAGCAGGGCCAGGGCCGTCCGCTCCGGCCGGGTGGTGAAATCGCCCACCAGATCGGTCGCGTCCAGGGCATGCCCCCGGGGCGTCAGCCCACGGCGGGAGAAGACGGTGATGGGCCCCCGGTGGCCGCCCGCGTCCAGGCTGGCGACGATGTCCGCCATGGTGAGGCCTGAGCCCACCACCAGCACGCGGGCGTCGGGGGCCACCGCCTCCAAGGCGCCAGGCGCCCAGGGATTGGCGATCAGGCGCGGGTCATCGCCCAGGGCTTGCGTCAGGATGCGGGGCGCGGCGGGCGGGGGATGGCTGGTGGCGATGATGACCACATCAGCCACCAGTCGGGCGCCATTCTCCAGCGCCACGGCGTAACCGATGGACTGGCCCGGCGGCGCGTCGCGGGGGATGGGAGTGACGGCCGCCGCGCGCCGCTGCACATGCCGGATATGGGCGGGGCCGTCCGATGCCGCCTGTTCCCGCACCAGCCCGTCGAGATAGCGCCCGAACTCCAGCCGGCTGGCGAAAATATGCCCGCCCTTGACCAGGGCCTGGGGATCGGTGGCCAGCACGCCGGAGCGGCGCAGCCAGCGGTCGAAATGCCCCATGTCGGCGGAAAAGGCGCTCATGCGCGCCGCCGGCACATTGATGCGATGCTGCGGGTCGGGCGTGGAATAGGCGACCCCGCCGCCCAGCAAGGGGCGCGGCTCCACGATGTCGATGTCCACGGGCACGGTCACTGCCCGGGCCAGGTGCAGGGCGGCCACGGCCCCGCTAAACCCGCCGCCCAGGATGACGACGCGGGGCGCGGCGCGATGGTAGGGCGTGTCACCCAGGGACATGGGGGAACCCGATCAAGTGATACCGTTCATAGGGCGGCGGCGGTCAGGCTGTCGGGTGCCAGAGTGTCAGGCGCCAGCGATTGGTTCAAGGCGGCACGTAGCCGCCTTTTATGAACTTCAAAATTATGGGCGTCGCGGTCCCGGGGGCGGGACAGGGCCACCGTCTGGATGTCATCGACCCGGCCGGGGCGGGGCCGCAGGGTCACCACGCGGTCGGCCAGCACCAGCGCTTCCTCGATATCATGGGTGACCAGCACCAGGGTCGGCCGGTCGAAGGCCCACAATTCCAGCAGGTGGTCCTGCAGGGCGGTGCGGGTCAGGGCGTCCAGGGCGGAGAATGGCTCATCCAGCAGGAGTACTTGCGGCCGGGTGACCAGCGCCCGCGCCAGCGCCGCGCGCTGCGCCTGGCCGCCCGACAGTTCCCGCGGCCAGGCCTGGGCATGTTCGGCCAAGCCCACCCGCTCCAGCGCCAGGGCCACGCGCACGGCGCGCTCGCCAGCATCCAGCGCGGACAATCCGAAACCGACGTTCTCCGCAACCGTCAGCCAGGGCAGCAGGCGCGGTTCCTGGAACACCAGGCCCACGGCCGGATGGGGCCCGCGCACCACGTCGCTGCCCACCCAAACCGATCCGGCGCTGGGCGTCTCCAACCCGGCGACCAAGCGCAACAGAGTGCTCTTGCCGCAGCCGGAGCCGCCGACGATGGCCAGGATTTCGCCCGCCGGCACGCTGAGGTCGATGCCACCCAGGGCGCGCAGGCCGTTGGGGTAGGTCTTGGCCAAGCCAGCGATCTCCACCGCGACACTCATCACCGTCCCCCCTGATAGGCGTCCTGCCAGCGCAGGGCCGGCTTGAACAGTGCCACAAGCAGGGCATCCGCCATCTTGCCCAGCAGGGCGAACACCAGGATGGCGGCGATGATCTGGTCCGGCTTGCCCAGTTGCTGGCCATCCACCAGCAGATAACCGATGCCCTCCGACGCGCCCATGTACTCGGCCGCCACCACGAACATCCAGCCCAGACCCAATCCGGTGCGTAGCGCCACCACCAGCGCCGGCAGGATGGCGGGCAACAGGATGCGCCGCGCGAGGGCCAGGCCGGACAGCCGATAGATGCGTCCCACCTCCACGATCTTGCGATCCACCCCCAGCACCGCCGCCATGACGCCGAGGTAGACGGGAAAGAAGACGCCCACCGCGATCAGCGCCACCTTGGACGTCTCGAAAATGCCCAGCCACAGCAGGAACAGGGGCACCCAGGCCAGGGAGGGGATGGCGCGCAGTCCTTGCAGGGCCGGGTCCACCAGGCGGCGGAACAGGGGCGAATAGCTGGCCGCGAGGCCGGACAGGATGCCGGCGGCACCGCCCAGGACGAAGCCCGCGCCAACGCGGGCGGCGGTGGCGCCGACATGGGGCCACAGCTCGCCGGACCGTGCCAATTTCCACAGGGCCGCGGCCACCCGGCTGGGTGGGGGCACCAGACGACCGCTGGCCAGCCCGGCCTGCACCACGATTTCCCACCCCGCCGCCGCCAGCAGCGGCAGGGCAAGGCCCAGCAGCAGGGGGCGCCAGTCCGGCCAGGCCACGCGCCAGGGGCGGGGGCCGGCGGCGGCGATGGCCAACGTCCCGTTCTCCAGCCCCGCCGTCGCCTCCACCGTCATGGCTCAGCCCACGGCGAAGCGGCTGTCGACCAGCTCGGCCGCCGCCTTGCGCACGTCCACCCCGGCCTCGATCAGGCCCACCTGCTGCATGGCGAGACCGGAGGCCACCACGCTGTCGGCCTGCGCCGGCTTCAGATGCCCCTGGCTAAGGTCCGTGCGCTGCAACTGCTTGGCCACCACCGCGTCCGCCAGCTTGGTTTGGGCGGTCAGGCTGGCGGCCAGGGCGTCGGGATCGCCCTGGGCGAAGGTGCGCGCCTTCTCATAGGCGGCCAGCACCTTTTGCACCACGCCGGGGTTCTCCGCCGCGAAGGCCTCGCGCACGTTCAGGGCGCCCCAGCTGTTGAAAGCCGGATTGCGGTACAGCAAGCGGGCGCCGTTCTCGATCTCCGCCGCCGCCATCAGCGGATCCAGGCCGGCCCAGGCGTCAACATCGCCCCGCAACAAGGCCTGCTTGCCATCCGGATGTTGCAGCAGGACCAGCTTCACGTCGTCCTGGGTCAGGCCGGCGCCCGCCAGCGCCCGCACCAGGAAGATGTGCGGATCGGTTCCCCGCGTCACCGCGATGCGTTTGCCCTTCAGGTCGGCGATGGTCTTGGCCGGGCTCTCTGCCGGCACCACCAGCGCCGTCCATTCCGGCTTGGAATAGACATAGACGGACCGGATGGGGTTGCCGCCGATGCGGCCCAGCAGCGCCGCCGCGCTGGCGGTGGAACCGAAATCGAGGCTGCCGGCGTTCAGGAACTCCAGCGCCTTGTTGCTGCCCAAGGATTGAACCCAGCGGACGCCGATGCCGTCGGCCTTCAACTCCTCCTCCAGCCAGCCCTTGTCCTTCAGCAGCAGGCTGACAGGGCTGTAGGTGGCGTAGTCCAGGCGCAGTTCGGTGATCTTGGCCGCCGGCTGGGCAAGGGCGGACGCCGGGCGCAACAGCGGGGTGGCAGCGGCCAGGGCGACACCGCCTGCCAGCAGGGTACGGCGCGTGGGAGCGAAAGGCGGGGGCGTCATCTTAGTCGTCATTGGGTGCTTTCCTTCTTCTAGACGGCCTTCTTCTTGACGGCCTTCTTCTAGACGGCGGTGAGGATGCGGCGTTCCAGCTCCGCCAGGCGCGGGGTGCCGGCGGCGCGGGCATTGCGGGGGATGTCGATGGCGACATCGTCGGCCACCACGCCGTCGCGCAGCACCAGGACGCGGTCGGCCAGGGCCACGGCTTCCGCCACGTCATGGGTGATGAGGACGGCGGTGAAGCCGTGCTGGCGCCAAACGCGGGTCAGCAGGCGGTGCATGTCCGCCCGGGTCAGGGCGTCCAGGGCGCCGAAGGGCTCATCCAGCAGCAGGATGCCCGGTTCCGTCACCAGGGCGCGGGCCAGGGCCACGCGCTGCTTCTGGCCGCCGGACAGGACGTAGGGCCAGTCGCCAGCGCGGTCGGCCAGGCCCACCTCCGCCAGCAGGGCCTGGGCCCGCTCCTTCCAGCCGGGGCCACGGGCGATGCCGACATTGCTCAGCACCCGCTGCCAGGGCAGCAGGCGGGCCTCCTGGAACAGCAGGCGCACGTCGGGCTGCAAGCCCTTGCGCGCCGTGCCGTTGATACGGATGGTGCCGCCGGTGGGGCTGTCCAGCCCGGCGATCAGGCGCATGAGGGTGGTCTTCCCACCGCCGGAGCGCCCGACCACGGCGACGAACTGCCCGGCCGGGATGGTCAAATCCAGGCCCCGCAGCACGCCGACGTCGCCGAAGGCCTTGGTGACGCCATCGAAGGTCAGCTCCAGGCCCCGGCCGGCACTCCCATCGGCCGCCGGGGCCGCCGGCTCTTCAACATCTGGAACCGCGCGCAAGGGCACCATCATGCCGCCTCCAGCCCGGTGTGGAAGGAGGGGTTCCAGTCCAGCGCCCTGCGCTCCAGCCAGCGGGAGGCGATGTCGGCCAGCTTGCCCAGCAGGGCGTAGACGATGATGCCCAGCAGCACCATGTCGGTCTGCAGGAACTCCCGCGCGTTCATGGTCATGTAGCCGATGCCGGAGGAGGCGGAGATGGTCTCCGCAACGATCAGGGTCAGCCACATGATGCCCAGGGCATAGCGCAGCCCCACCAGGATGTTGGGCAGGGCGCCTGGCAGGATGACGCGCAGGTACAGGGCCACCGGCCCCAGGCCATAGACCCGTCCCATCTCCACCAGACCCCGGTCGACGGAGCGGATGCCGTGGAAGGTGTTGAGGTACATGGGAAACAGCACCCCGACGGCCACCAGGAAGACCTTGGCCTCCTCGCCGATGCCGAACCACAGGATGACCATGGGGATGATGGCCAGGTGCGGCACGTTGCGCAGCATCTGCAGGCTGCTGTCCAGGATGTCCTCGGCCAGGGGCAGGGCGCCGTTGATCAGGCCTAGGGCGAAGCCCAGGCCGCCGCCGATCACAAGGCCCAGGAAAGCGCGCTCAGCGCTGATCCCCACATGATGGGGCAGGCTGCCGTCGCGCAGGGTCGCCCAGAAGGCGACGGCGATATCGCTGGGCGCCGGCAGCACCCGCGCCGACAGCCACCCCATCTTGGCCGCGACCTCCCACCCCGCCAGCAGGGCCAGGGGCAGCAGCCAGGGCAACAGACCGCGCCTCAACCCGGTCATGATGCCGACGCCTGGCGCAGGGCGACGGTCTCCTTGGCCACCGGGGGCAGGGTGTTGGCGATGCGCTCGCCAAAGGGCCCGTGGTTGGTGGCCTCGCCCCGGTCGCGGCCGTTGCCGGGAGCCAGCGGCAGCAGGGGAAACACCAGCTCGGCGAAGCGATAGGCTTCCTCCAGGTGGGGATAGCCCGACAGGATGAAGCTGTCGATGCCGACGGCCATATATTCCTTCATGCGCTGGGCCACCGTTTCCGGGTCGCCCACCAGGGCGGTGCCGGCCCCGCCGCGCACCAGGCCCACACCAGCCCACAGGTTGGGGCTGACCTCCAGCTTGTCGCGCCGGCCGCCGTGCAGTGCCTGCATGCGGGCCTGGCCCACGCTATCCATGCGGGCGAAGGTCTTCTGCGCCTGGGCGATGGTGGCGTCGTCGACGTGCTGGATCAGGTCATCGGCGGCCCGCCAGGCGGCCTCATTGGTTTCGCGCACGATGACGTGCAGACGGATGCCGAAGGTCACCGTGCGGCCCTTC
The DNA here is from genome assembly GCF_036348415.1 of Nitrospirillum karajorum. NCBI lineage: Bacteria > Pseudomonadati > Pseudomonadota > Alphaproteobacteria > Rhodospirillales > Azospirillaceae > Nitrospirillum > Nitrospirillum karajorum. The sequence continues at coordinate 537,969 of NZ_JAZBQB010000002.1, read as the reverse complement.
GCGGCGGCGGCGGCGCGCACCGCGGCCACCTTCTCCGCCACCTGCTCCGGTGGCTCGCCCCAGGTCAGGTATTTGTCCACCGTTTCCGCCGCCACGTCGATGCCGGCGGTGGACGACCCGCCGAAGTACAGCGGCGGATGGGGACGCTGCAGAGAGGGGAAGAACAGGCGGCCATCCTCGATGCGGATATGCTGGCCTTCGTAATGCACCGTCTCGCCCGCCAGCAGGCGGGTCCAGACATCCAGGAACTCCCGCGTCACCTCATAGCGCTCAGCATGCGACAGGAAGATGCCGTCGCCGGCGTTCTCCACCGGGTCGCCGCCGGTCACCACGTTGATCAGCAGCCGGCCGTTGGACACGCGGTCCAGCGTGGCCGCCATGCGGGCCGAAACGGTGGGCGACTGTAGGCCGGGCCGCACCGCCACCAGATAGCGCAACCGCTCCGTCAACGGGGCCAGGGCCGAGGCGATGACCCAGCTATCCTCGCAACTGCGCCCGGTGGGCAGCAGCACGCCGTAATAGCCCAGGCTGTCGGCGGCCTGCGCGATCTGCTTCAGATAATCGAAGCTGACGGCGCGGGCGCCCTGGGTCGTTCCCAGGTAACGGCCATCGCCATGGGTGGGGATGAACCAGAAGACATTGGCTTCGGTGACGGGTTGGGCGGGGGGAAGGGCGGTGCTGCTCATGACTTCGATCCCGGGATGGCGTCGGAAACGGTGATGGGCTTGGGGATCAGCCCCAACTGATGAAAGGTGTCGGCGATCTTCTGCTGGGCGGCGATGACATCGGGCGTGATGGGCTGGACGCCGTAGCCCATCCGGGCCAGCGCCACCTCCAGCACCGGGGCGGGGATGCCCACCTGCGGGGCGAGGCGCTGGGCCACGCCCTTCTGATCGCCGCGTGAGACGGCGTCGACCTCCCGCAGCGCCGCCAGGATGGCCTGGACCACCTGGGGCCGCGTCTCGTTGAAGCCGCGTTCGGCCAGGTAGAACTGGTGGTTGGCGACCAGGGCGCTGCCATCGGCGCGTACGCCGTCGGTCAGCACCCGCGCCTTTGTCGCGGCCGCCGCGGCGGCGTAGTAGGGGTCCCAGATGACCCAGGCATCCACGCTGCCCTGCTCGAACGCGGCGCGGGCGTCGGCCGGGGCCAGATATGTGGGCTGAATATCGCTGTATTTCAGGCCCGCGTCCTCCAGCGCCTTCACCAACAGGTAATGGACGTTGGACCCCTTGTTGAGCGCCACCTTCTTGCCTTTCAGGTCGGCCACGCTTTTCAGCGGGCTGTCCTTGGGCACCAGGATGGCCTCACCCTTGGGTGCCGCGGGTTCCACGCCGACATAGACCAGGGGGGCGCCGGCGGCCTGGGCGAAGATGGGCGGGGCCTCACCGGTGGTGCCGAAGTCCAGGGCGCCGACGTTCAGCGCCTCCAGCAGCTGCGGCCCGCCGGGAAATTCCCGCCATTCCACGGTGATGCCTTGTGCTTTCAGCTGGGCGTCCAGCGTGCCGCTTTCCTTCAGCAACAGCAGCGTGCCGTATTTCTGATAGCCAATGCGCACAGGCTTTTCCGCCGCGTGGGCCGCGCCGATGCCCAGGCTCAAGGCTGCGGCGAAAGCCAGGCGGCAAAGGGCGGACAAGGCTTTACCCATCATTGTCTCCCGCAGGTCAGCGGCCGATCGGCCAGAATCAACACTGTTTTTGATGCTATTTAACAATTTCAGCATGATATTTTACGACTGAACTTGAGGCTAAATTAACGATCCATTAAGAGTCAATCTTGATATTTAGCTTTTACAATTTGTTAAATAGCAAACGCACACAGGCGGCCTTGACAGGGCCGGAGGGCATGATCACCATCCGCCCATGGTCACGACGCTGCCCCTCTGCTGCACGTATTACGCGCCCTCCTCATAGGAGCGGCGTTGTTCGACCATGTTGAAACGATGCCGCCGCCAAGGCGGCAGTCGTTTTCCTGAAAGCGGTCTTCCTTCCTGGTGGCGGCCCCACCGACGACAGGAAACCGTTCATGGACACGCTGGATCTTCCCCGACACGACCTCCACTCGACCGCCTTGCAGGTGTTGCGGGCGCGCGGCTACATCCATCAATGCACCGATCTGGGCGGCCTGGATGCCGCCTTCGCGGCGGGCGTGGTGCCGGTCTACATCGGCTTCGACGCCACGGCCGACAGCCTGCATGTGGGCCATCTGCTGCCCATTATGACGCTGCGCCGCCTGCAGCGGGCGGGGCACAAACCCATTGTGCTGATGGGCGGCGGCACCACGCGCGTGGGTGACCCCAGTTTCCGGGCGACCGAGCGCCCGCTGCTGAGCGACGACCAGATCGCCGCCAACATCCGGGGCATCCGGCGGGTATTCGAACGCTTCCTCACCTTCGGCAACGGGCCCATCGACGCCGTCATGGTGAATAACGCCGACTGGCTGGACCGTTTGGGCTACATCGACCTTCTGCGTGACGTGGGACGCCACTTCTCCGTCAACCGCATGCTGTCCTTCGATAGCGTCAAGGCGCGGCTGGACCGGCAGGACCCGATGACCTTCCTGGAGTTCAACTACATGATCCTCCAGGCCTTCGATTTCCTGGAGTTGCACCGCCGCGCGGGATGCCTGGCCCAGATGGGCGGATCGGACCAATGGGGCAACATCGTCAACGGCATCGACCTGGTCCGCCGGATCGAGGGGCGGGAGGTGTTCGGCCTGACCACGCCGCTGCTGACCACGGCGTCCGGCACCAAGATGGGCAAGACCGCCGGCGGGGCCGTCTGGCTGAACGCCGACCGGCTGTCGCCCTACGACTACTGGCAGTTCTGGCGCAATACCGACGATGCCGACGTCGGGCGCTTCCTGCGCCTGTTCACCGACCTGCCCCTAGACCGCATCGCCGAGCTGGAGGCGTTGCCAGGCGCCGCGATCAACCAGGCCAAGGTGGCGCTGGCCGACGCCGCGACCACGCTGGCCCACGGCGCCGACGCCGCCCAGGCGGCTCGGGACAGCGCCGGGCAGGCCTTCGCCGGTACCGTCGCCGACGGCCTGCCCGACGTGACGCTGACCGCGGCGGAGGTGCGGGACGGTGGCGCCCTGGTGGTCGATCTGCTGGTGCGCGCCGGCCTGGCCACCTCGAAAGGGGAGGCGCGACGGCTGATCCTCGGCGGCGGGGTGCGGACGGACGGCAGGGTGGTGACCGACACGGACGCCCGTATCACCCAGGCGGCGGTGCCGATCCGCCTGTCCCTGGGCCGCAAGCGCCATGTGCGGGTGTGTGGCGTTTGACGCAAAGGGGTGGGCGACAGGCATGCCTTGCGCCCATCCTTGCCCTTGGGCACAGTTCAGGGGGCGAAGCGGGGCGACATCATGGGCAAATGGGCGATCATCACCTTATACGCGCGGCATTTGATCGTGGCCTCCCAAACGCCCCCTCAAACGCCGGGCGCGGGCACCCGCCCGCTTGGCTTCCTCGCTCCGCCCTGCGGTACTCGCTCCGGCGCCCGCGGTCGCAGGCTACAACGGCAAAAATCGTATCTCGGGCCTTTGGTGTTGGTGGCCGCCTTGTCAGGCGGCGGCGCGATGGCGGCCGGTGATCCGCCGGTGCCGGGCCTGACGGTGGCGGACTGTGAGGCGCCCACCTCCGCCTCCTTGCAAGCCCTCTGCACGGATCCGGGCCTGCGCCAGTTGGTGGACAGCGTGCAGGACCTGCCCTATGTCCGGCTGGGCCGCGCCTGGACTGTGGATGACGAGATGTTCAATCGGTGCGATGCCACGCTGGACGCGCGCGCCTGCCTGGATCGGGAATACCGCCAGAAGATCAAGGCCGTGCAGGCGGAATCGGCCAAGCGCGCCACGGCCTACGTTCCGGATGGCAACCGGGCTGACGCCAAGGCGCTGCTGGCCCGCATCGCCGGCGTCTACCGGCATCCGGTCAGAAGCGCCGATGGCCCCCATGAGGCGGAGGATGTTCTTCAGGTCATGCCGGTGGCGGACGGTGCCGCCTATCTCGACATGCGCTTGTCCTTTCACAATGGGCGGAGCTGCACCATCACCGGCATCGCGGAATACAAGAAGATCGGCGGCTTCGTCTTCCAGGACCCTAAGCCCGGGAAGGCGTGCCTGTTGACCATGTCCCTCAGCGGCGATGAGCTGGGATTCAACGATCCCACCGGCGCCTGCGCCAAGTTCTGTGACGACGGGGCCAGCCTGACGGCGGAGACCTTCATGCAGAAACAGAGGAAAAAGCTGCGCGCCGCCCCGGCCCTCAAGCAGACGTCCGACTACCAGCAGGCTTTGCAGGCCTATCAGGCCCGCCATGCCACGGCCACCGCAACCCGCTGACGGCCCTATAAAACCGAACGACGCATAAAATTTGCGGCCCGGCCCACGCTGGACGGCATTACGCAAAAACATTCCGCCGCCGGCCGGTATTCTTTTCCCTGACAGGGCTTTGCGACAAGGGGACAAGGATGACCGGGCACCTCAGCCGGCGGAAACTGGGCGGCTTGGCGGCCGCGTTGATGCTGGCGACAGCCTTGCCGGCTTTTGCCGAAACGCCCGTGGTGACCCGCCACGCCACCACCCTGAACGGCCAGAAGCTGACCTACACCGCGACGGTGGAGGGGACGGACGTCAACGATGCCGCCGCCAAGCCAGGCGCCCACATCGTCAGCTTCGCCTACACCGTGGACGCCAAGGACGCGGCCAAGCGGCCGGTGACCTTCGTCTTCAACGGCGGGCCCATCACCGCCTCCCTCTGGCTGCACCTGGGCATCATGGGGCCCAAGCGCGTGGCGGTGCCGGATGACCTGACGGCCGATCCCGCCACCTTCAGGCTGGTGGACAATCCCTATTCGCCGCTGGACGCCACCGACCTGGTGTTCATCGACCCGGCCTCCACCGGCTTCAGCCGCGTGGCCGATGGCGTCGATCCCAAGAGCTATTTCTCGGTGAAGGCGGATGGCCAGCAGGTCACCGCCTTCATCCAGGCATGGCTGACGCGGCATCATCGCGAGGGCTCGCCCCTGTATCTGCTGGGCGAAAGCTACGGCACCATGCGCGCGGCGGAGGTGGCGGGGCAACTGGCCGAACTGCCCAAACCCATCCTGCTGAATGGCGTGCTGCTGATGGGGCAGGCGGTCAACATCATCGAATATGTCCAGCGGCCGCAGAACATCATGAGCTACGTGGTGTCGCTGCCCACGCTGGCGGCCATCGCCTGGTACCACAAGAAGGTGGATCGCCGCGGCCTGTCGCTGGAGGCCTTCGTGGAGGAGGCGCGGCACTACGCCCAGAGCGATTACATGCCCGCCCTCTACCAGGGCAGCGACTTGCCGGCGGCCGACCGCGACCGCGTCGCCCAGCGCCTACAGGAGTTGACCGGCATCGCCGCCGCCTATTACCGCGAGCACGGCCTGCGCATCAGCAAGGAACAGTACCGGGGTGAACTGCTGAAGGATCAGGGCCTGCTGCTGGGCCGGGCCGACGCGCGCTACGCCGCACCAATCACCGACAAGGGCATTGGCCCCGACCCCTTCGCGGCCGCCGTCATGCCGCCGTTCTCCCGCCTGTTCAAGGACTATCTCCATACCGACCTGAAGGTCGACCGGGCGGAACCCTATGTGGAGATCGCCGAGGTCGAGGGCCTGGACGATTGGGGATGGGGTTACGCCTCGCCCTTCGCCAACTGGGCCTACAGCGACCGCCTGATGAAGGCCATGAAGGCCAGCCCGGCGTTCCGGCTGCTGATCGGCAACGGCTATTACGATACCCAAACCACCGTGGGGGCGGCCGAACTGCTGGCCCGCCAAGGCGGCTGGCCGGAGGGGCGGGTGCACCTGACCTTCTACGAAGGCGGGCACATGGCGTACACGGCGGAGCCCGCCGCCCGCAAGTTCGGCGCCGATGTCCGCGCCTTCGTGCAACAGCGTCCCTGATCGCCGCCGACGCGCGGCCGGAGGCGCGGGCAGAAAATTTCCGCAGCATCCCTCTGGGGAATAAAATTTTCTCCCGCCTGGCACGGCAGGCGCAATTTGGGAAGAAAAGCCAACCAGCGGCGATATCATTAATTATCTTTTCCGGCTTTGCCGAATAACAAAACCCTAAAACGGGTGATGGCGGCAGTGGGAGCCCATAAGAACAGGGGGTAGTGAAATGAAGGGAAACCGTGGAATTCGGTCGTTGCTTGCCACGACTGTTCTTACAACTTTCTCTCTTTGGTCATTGACGGGCATCGCCGCCGACGCGGCGGCGGACGACAGCCTGGATGAACTGCAGGAAATCGTGGTCACGGCGCAGAAAAAGACGGAGCGTCTGATGGACGTGCCCGCCTCCATCGCCGTCGTCAACACGCAGTCGCTGTTGCAGTCCAACCAAACCCAGCTGCGCGATTTCTACAGCCAGGTCCCGGGCCTGAACGTGACGTCCAGCGGCAACGGCCGCAGCACCATCGCCATCCGCGGCATCACCACCGGCGGCGGCAACAACCCCACCGTGGGTCTGACCATCGACGACGTTCCCATCGGCTCGGCCACCAGCAGCGGTCTGGGCGACGCGGTCGTGCCGGAAATCGACCCGTCCAGCCTGCAGCAGATCGAGGTGCTGCGCGGTCCCCAGGGCAGCCTGTACGGCGCCAGTTCCATGGGCGGCCTCATCCGCTATGTGACGGCGGCCCCCAACCTGACCGAGACCTTCGGCCAGGTGGCCGTGTCTGGGTCCAGCGTCGCCCACGGCGGCGAGGGCGGCGGCGGCCGGGCCTACATCAACGTGCCCATCGTCGAGGACAAGCTGGGCCTGCGGGTCAGCGCCTTCGCCCGCATGGACCCGGGCTACATGACCAACGCCAACAGCGGCCAGACGGAAATCAATGTCAACCGCACGGAAGGCGGCCGCGCCACCCTGCTGTGGCAGATCACGCCCAGCGTCAGCTACCAGGCGTCCGCCACCTACCAGCACATGACAGCCGGCGGTTCGGCCAATGAATACGTCTCCATCGACCGCGTGCCCACCTACGGCGACTACACCCAGGCGCCCATCTCCGGTCTGAACACCGGCTATCTCGACATGGGCATCTATAACGGCAACCTGAAGGCGGACCTGGGCTTCGCCAACCTGGTGGCCGTCACCTCCTACAGCCACACGGTGTTCAACGGCCCGCAGGACACCACCGGCACCTTCGGCCGCTACCTGGGCTTCTTCTTCCCCAGTTCGGCCCTGCCGGCACTGGGCACCGGCATCTACAACTATTACCAGACCAACAAGCTCAGCCAGGAAATCCGCCTGGAATCCCAGCCTGGCGGCATGATCGACTGGATGGTCGGCGGCTTCGCCACCAATGAGGACAATCTGAACCGCCAGGTGGTCTACGTCGCCAACAAGGCCAACGGCCAGAACGTCGGCTTCCCCGACCTCTACACCGTCTTCGGCCCGTCGCATTACCGGGAATATGCCGGCTTCGGCTCGGCCACGTATCACATCATCGAGGACAAGCTGGACTTCACCTTCGGTGGCCGTTTCAGCCGCCAGTTCCAGGAGGACGCCAGCACGGTCGGCGGCGTGCTGGAAGGCGACACCACCTACAGCGACCTGCATTCCAACACCAGCGTCTTCACCTATTCGCTGGGTCCGCAGTACCACATCACCAAGGACATGATGGTCTATGGCCGCGTGTCGACCGGCTACCGCCCCGGTGGCCCGAACGACGCGCCGGGTGAGCCCGCTGCCTACACCTCCGACACAACCACCAATTATGAGGTGGGTTTCAAGGGGGTGTTGGTCGACCACCTGCTGACGGTGGACGCCGCCCTGTTCGATATCGAATGGGACGATATCCAGTTGCAGGCGGCGTCGCCCACCGGCTTCTCCTACATCCAGAACGGCGGCACCGCCCGGTCGCGCGGCGGGGAACTGAGCGTCACCCTGACGCCGTCCGAGGGGCTGAGCGTGGTGGCCAACCTGGGCTACACCGACGCCACCTTGACCGAGACCATCAAGACATCCGGCCTGTACGGCCTGAAGGGGCAGCGCCTGCCGTATTCCGCGAAGTTCACCGGCAGCCTGTCGGCCGACCAGAAGTTCCGCATCGCGGACGGCTTCACCGGCTTCGTCGGGGCCACCGTGTCCTATGTCGGCGACCGCTACAGCGTCTTCCCGACCAAAGCCACGGGCCAGCGCTTCTTCATGCCGTCCTATGAGACGGTGGACGTGCGGGCCGGTGTCAGCCATGACGACTGGAATCTGTCAGTCTATGCCAAGAACCTGAGCAACGAGATCGCCTTCGTCTCGGGCGGGCCGCTGGATACCATCACCCGGACCGGCGTCTATTCCGCGGCCATCATTCAGCCGCGCACCTTCGGCCTGACCATATCGAAGGATTTCTGATCCAACCCGACCGGGAAGGGTCGCGAGGTCGGTCCGGTGATACTGGGCCGACCTCTTGCATAAAAAGGGCGGGGATGATGCGGCATTTGGCGATAGGTGGAATGGCGGCGCTGCTGGCCCTGTCCGCGGCACCGGTGGCGCTGGCGGCATCGCCGCAACTGGCGGTGACGCTGAAGCCGGCGCCGGTAGCGGGTGCGGATGGTAAGGGGGGTGGCACCGTGCCCTTCGTCGATGTCACGGTCGAAATCCCGTCCCTGGCGGTCGCGGCCGGCGCGCCGCTGCTGCGCCTGCCGCTGGTGACCGACAACGTGCAGAGCGTGGCCGAAACGCTGACGGACCTGACGGCCAGCGACAGGGACGGCCCGGTCACGCTGACCGCCAAGGACGACGCCGACACCCCGACCCGGGCCTACCGCCACTGGACGGCGGCGCGGCCGGTCCAGGGCACGCTGACCGTGCGGTATCGGGCACCCATCACCACGCAGGCCAACCCGCGCGGCGCGGCGCCACCCCTGGAATTGCGCACCGACGGCGGCGGCTTTTCCGGCGCGGCGGGGACCTTTCTCATCATGCCGGAGTCCCAGACGGCGTATGGCCTGACGGTCCGCTGGGACCTGTCGGCCGCCGGTCCCGGCGCGGCGGGTGTTTCCAATTTCGGCGTAGGGGATGTGGCCTCACCTGAGGCTTTGGACGTGGAGCAACTGGGCGCCACCTATTTCATGGGCGGCGCCATCCACCGCTATCCCGAGGCGGCCCCCGCCGGCACGCCGATCAAAGGCTTCTTCTCCGCCTGGCAGGGCACGCCGCCGTTCGACGGCAAGGCGCTGATGCAATGGACGGAGGGGCTGTACCACCACTACCTGGGCTATTTCAAAGACCCGGGCGCGCGACCCTATGCCGTTTTCCTGCGGCCCAATCTGGTGAACGCGGGCGGTGGCGTGGAGCTGAATGGCGCGTTCATCGGCACCTTCGACCAGAAGACCGACATCAAGGACTTCAAGTTCACCCTGGCGCACGAGATGGTGCACACCTTCGTGCAGTCGCTGGACACCGCGGCCGAGGACACGTCGCAAGGACTGGACTCGTCGTGGTTCAGCGAAGGCATCGCCGTCTATTACCAGAACCGCCTGCCGCTGCGCGCCGGCATGGTCACGCCAGAGGAGTTCCTGGCGGACCTGAACAGCACCGCCGCCCGCTATTACACCAACGTCCTGAATGGCACGCCCAACCGGGACATCCCGGCGCGCTTCTGGGCCGATACCCGCATCCGCGTCCTGCCTTACGACCGGGGCGCCCTGTATTTCGCCCTGGTGGACGAGGAGGTGCGCAAGGCCAGCCATGGCAAGCGCTCCCTGGATGATCTGATCCTGGCCATGCTCGACCGGCGGCGGCACGGGCGGCCCATGGACCACGCCGCCTGGGTGGAGATCATCACCCGGGAACTGGGGTCGCGCGGCAAGCTGGAATTGGACGCCATGCTGAACGGCGCCTTGGTTCTGCCGGGGGACGACGCCTTCGGCCCCTGCTTCACCCGCACCACCGCGCCCTTGCGCCGCTATCAGCTTGGGTTTGAACCGGAGGTGCTGATCCAGCCCAAGCGCGTCGTGCGCGGCCTGGTCCCCGGGTCCGCGGCGGCGGCGGCCGGCCTGCGGGACGGGGATGAAATCGTGCGCCCTGTCCCCCAGGACATGATCCAGGGCGACCAGCACGCCACGCTGACGCTGCAGGTCCGGCGCGACGGCCAGGTCTTCCCCATCACCTACCTGCCGAGAGGGGAGACGGTGCAGGTCTACCAGTGGGTTCGGCGCCCCGAAGCGCCAGCCAAATGCCGCTGAGCCCACGCTCCGGTTGAACCAGGTCAGCTTATGCGCCCCGCCATCCAGGCACCGCATAAACTAGCCACCGGCACCCCCAATGCACCGGGCATACGCAAAAAAGAACCCGCTCAGTCGACTAGAATTTAGGCATCGCGAGGCCCCGCGTGGTCTCGCCCGGATAGGAAGTACGCCTTGAAATCTGCCGGTACGCCTGTTGGAACCGCGCCCGCCGCCCAGCCTGATGGCGACTTCTTCGCGGCCACCCATTATGCCGACTGGGTGCGCGGGTCCCTGCACGCGATGGCCACCCGGCCCAACGCCATCGCCCTGTATGACAGCACCATCAGCGAGCCGTCTGGCCTGTTGGCGGAGCTGGTGGCCAAGGCGCTGGTCATCCCGTCGGACGAGGGCGGGCCGCGCTTCGGCAGCCGCTATGTCAGCGTCTTCGCCAACGGCAACCGCTTCCTGGTGAACGCGCTGTGCGCCCGGTATGGCGAAACGCCGGAGCGGTTGCAGACCGTCACCGGCGTCACCGGCGGCCTGCAGCTGATCCTGCGCGCGCTGGTCAAGCCGGGCGAGCGCGTACTGATCGAGAACCCCGGTTTCAAAATCCTGTCCAACCTGGCGCTGGAAGCCGGGGCGGTGGTGGATGACCTGGAGCGTCCGGCACCGGACTTCGGGGTCGATCCGGCCCGGGTGGCGGCCCAACTGACGCCCGACACCCGCCTGGTCGTCCTGACCAACCCCCACAACCCCACGGGCACCTGCCTGGACCACGCCACCCTCACGGCCGTGGCGCGGGCGGCGGCGCGTGTTGGCGCCCTGCTGGTGGTGGATGAGGTCTACGGCGATTTCTCCCGCCGCCCATCCACCGGCCTCGCGGCCAAGCTGGCGCCCAATATCATCAGCCTGTCCAGCCTGACCAAGGTGTTCGGCCTGTTCGCCCTCAAATGCGGTTGGATGGTGGCCGACCCGGACGTGCTGGCCCGTATTCGCGCCCGACAACCGGAGGGGGACGTGGGCGTATCCAAGCTGGCGCATGCCGTGGCCGCCCATGTTCTGGAAAACGCGGACACCTTCGACCGGCACTGGCAGGCCGTCATGACGGCCACCACGCCGGTGCTGCGCCGGCATGCCGACGCCATGCGGCAGGACGGGCTGATCGAGGGCGCGGTGCCCGCGTCCGGCTGTCTCTACTTCCCCCGCATCGTCGGGGTGGCGGATACCTGGGCATTGACCCGCTATCTGTGGAACCAGGCCGACCTGCTGGTGGCGCCGGGCGATTATTTCGGCCTGGCGGGGCATGTGCGGCTGGGCTACGCCGGTGATGCCGAAACGCTGGACAAGGGGCTCACCCGCCTGCACGCGGGCCTGCGCGCCTGGCGGAACCGTTGATGGATCGAGGATGGGGAGGGCGGGCATGCGGTCGATGATGCGCGCGGGTGTGAGCGCGGTGGCCCTGGCTATGGTCATTGGATGCGCCACCCAGGATCGCCCGGCGGCACCAGGCAGTATCGCCCAGCAGATCACCGTGTCGGGCAAGCCTCTGCGCTACACGGCCGAGGCGGCGACGCTGGATCTCACGGATGCGCAAGGCGTGGTGCGGGGACATGTGTTCTACGTCGCCTATCGCACGCGCACCCAGGACGGGGGCGTGCGGCCCGTCACCTTCCTCTGGAACGGTGGTCCCGGCGCCAATTCGACCCTGCTGCATTTCGAGGCCTTCGGGCCCAAGCGGCTGGAGGGGGACGGGCTGGTGGACAACGCCCAGACCCTGCTGGCCGATAGCGACCTGGTGTTCGTCGATCCCGTGGGCACCGGCTTCAGCCGCCCGGCGACCGCCGAGGATGGCCAGCGCTTCTACAGCACCCTGGGCGACATCGCCGCCATCACCGATTTCGTCCAGGCCTGGATGGGCCGGCATGCCGGCGCTGAGACACCCATTTACCTGGTGGGGGAAAGCTATGGCGTCTGGCGCGCCGCCGGGGTGGCGGAGGCGCTGGAGAAACGGGGCCGCGCGGTCGCGGGCGTCGTCCTGATTTCGGGCGGCATTCCGGTGGGACCGGTGCTGCCCAAGGAACTGGCGACGGCGCTGAAGATCCCCGGCCGCGCCGCCGCCGCCCAGGTCCATGGCCGGCTGCCGGCCAGCTTGGCGGGGGCGGACCTGGCGGCGACGGCCGAGGCCGCAAGCGCCTGGGCGATACGGACCTACGCCCCGGCGCTCGCCCATCCCGGCGATCTTGACGAGCAGGCGCGGTCGATGCTGGCGCAGGATGTGGCCCGCCACATGGGCCTGGATCCAACGCTGGTCGACAGGGCAACGCTCACCGTCTCCTCCCGGCAATTCCTGAACAATCTTCTGCCGGGCCAACGGCTGGACACCTTCGACATGCGGATCAGCCGGCCGGCGGGGCAGGGTGAGGCGGCACCGGCGAACGGCCCCGTCATGGTGCGCTATCTGCGCGAAACCCTGGGCTACCGTACCGCCTTGCCCTATCTGGGCCTGGAAAAGGACATCGATGCCACGGCCACGCCGGTGGGCGAACAGTGGGACTACAATTCCGGCGACACCTCGCCCGCCGCGTTCGCCGCCGCCATGGCGGCCGCCCAAGCAGGGGAGGGCCCGCCCGGCGCCGAACCATGGATACGCCGCGCCATGGACATGGACCCCAAGCTGCGCGTTTTCGCCGCCGCCGGGCTTTTCGACAGCCTGAACAGCTGCGCCGCCAATGAGGCGCTGAAGACCCGGCTAGCGCCTGGCCTGACGGCGCGGCTGTCCGTCCATTGCTATGGCGGCGGCCACATGATGTATCGCAACACCGAGGCCCGCGTGCGTCTCAGTGCCGACCTGGCCAAGTTCATCGCCCCTCCACCCTGAGGGGCAATTTTAGTCACTGGAACGTGCGGGGCTTCAACGGCACGGCCGTGGTGCTCTTGGCCTCCGAGAGGGTGACGATGGACCGGATGTCCTGAACACCCGGCAGCTTCATCAGGCTGTTGAAAATGAACTCCTGGTACCATTTGACGTCCGGCGCCACGACCTTCATCAGGATGTCCATTTCCCCGAATACCGTATAGCACTCAAGGATCTCCGGGATGGTCTCGACCCCCCGGAAGAAGGTCTGCCGTTCCTCGTCCGACAGCCGGGCCATCTTCACCTGGGCGAAGATCTGCATGTGAAAGCCCAGCTTGTCCCGGTCGACAATGACCACCTGGCCCTTGATGTATCCCTCATCGTGCAGGCGCTGGATGCGGCGCCAGCACGGGGATTGGGAAATTCCTACCTTTTCCGCCAGCTCAGCCGTGGTCAGCGACGCGTCTTTCTGCAGCAGCGTCAGGATTTTCATGTCGATGGCGTCGAGTTCCGCAGCCGGCATATCCTATGTGGTCCCCTGTTCGTTTATCGCATTGCCTATGGGGTTCCGCGCCCCTGCCGGGCATAAATCTACCGCCTGCGGCCAGGCACCGATAGTGCCGCTTCTCCCCCCTTTTATTGAAACGTGCGGGGCGTCAGCGGGATGGCCGTGGTGTTCTTGGCCTCAGACAGGGTGACGATGGATCGGATGTCCTCCACCCCCGGCAGCTTCATCAGGGTGTTGAAGATGAATTCCTGATACCACCGGACGTCCGGCGCCACGATCTTCAACAGCGCGTCCATCTCACCGAAGACGGTGTAGCACTCCAGCACCTCGGGAATGTTCTGGATGCCGCGGAAAAAGGTCTCCCGCTCCGCCTCCGACAGGCGGGCGATCTTCACCTGGGCGAAGATGGTCATGTCGAAGCCCAGCTTCTGCCGGTCCACCAACATCACCTGGGCGGTGATGTAGCCCTCGTCATGCAGGCGCTGCACCCGGCGCCAGCAGGGGGACTGCGAGATGCCCACCCGCTCCGCCAGCTCCGCCGTGGTCAGCGAGGCGTCGCGCTGCATGTGGGTCAGGATCTTCATGTCGATGGCGTCGAGTTCGGCGGTCGCCATGGCGTCAATCCTTCTTGGCCAGCAAGGGCCAGGCGGCGGCCAGGTCCTGGACCACATGGCCCAGGGACTTGTAGAGCGTCACCTGCTCCGCCGACTGCCGGCCCTCGACCTGACCGGCCAGCACCTCCCCGATCTCCCCGGCGACATGGCCGTCACCGATGAGGCCCGCCGCCTTGGCGCGCAGGAATTCCGCCCCTTGGCGCAGCACGTGCTCCCGGCAGTCGGCGATGAAGCGCGACCGGATCACCAAATCGTGATCCACCTCCGCCGGGCCGGCGATGCTGGACCCCACGACGTTGACATGGGTGCCCGGCGGCACCCAGGCCCCGCACAGGATGGGATCCTTGGCGGCCGTGACGGTACAGATGATGTCGGCGTCCACCACCGCCTCCTGCGCGCTGGTGGCGGCGCGCACGGGCAGGCCAAGCTCCTGCCCCAGCCGCGTTGCGAAGGCGGCGGCGCGGCTGGCGCTTCGGCCCCAGACGGTGACGCGGCTCAGTCGGCGGACCTTGGCGATGGCCTGGGCGTGGGTTAGCGCCTGCTCGCCATAGCCCAGCAGGGCCAGGGTCTGGGCGTCCGGCCGCGCCAGCGCGTCGGTGGCGACGGCACTGGCCGCCGCCGTGCGGATGGCCGTGACCTCACCGCCATCGACCACACCCAGGGGCCGTCCGCTGTCGCGGTCGAACAGCACGATGACGCCCTGGTGCGAGGGCAGGCCCTTATCGAAATTATCCGGGAACACGGCCACCAGCTTGGCCCCGAAGGGCCCGTCATTCAGCGCGCCGGGCATGACGCCGAACAAGTGGCCCTGGTCCAGGGGCAGCACGCCCCGGGGCAATTGCTGCGTCTCGCCCCGCGACAGTGCCGTCATGGCCTGGCGCACGAGGGGGATGCAGGTGTCATAGTCCAGGCGCGCCGCCACGGCGGGGCCATCAACGAGGGGCAGGAGCGGGGCGGTGGGGTGGGGGACGGTCTCATACAGCCAAGCCGTCACAGCCAAATCCTGCACGGCGTGGCCCAGGGACTTGTAGAGTGTGATCTGCTCCGCCGTCTGCCGGCCCGGCGCCTGGCCCGCCACCACGGCGCCGATCTCCGCCGCGATATGATCATCGCCGATGACGCCGGCGACCTTGGCGCGCAGGAACTCCCCGCCATGGGCCAGCACATGTTCCCGATGGTCGACGATGAAGCGGCTGGCGGCCACCAGGGCTGTATCGACCTCAGCCTGGGCGGGACCGCTGGAGCCCACGACATTGACATGGGTGCCGGGGGCGATCCACGCCCCCAACAGGATGGGATCGGCGGCGGCGGTGACGGTGCAGACGATGGCGGCCTGGGCCACCGTTTCCGCCACGCTGTCATAGGCCTGGGTGTCGATGCCCGTGGCGGCCTGGACCGCCGCCGCGAACGCCTGGGCCTTCGCCGGTGTGCGGCCCCAGACGCGAATGTGACGCAGGCGGCGGACGGTCCTCAGCGCCAAGGCGTGCGCCAGGGCCTGGCGGCCGACACCGACCAGGGCCAGGGTGTCGGCATCCGGCCGGGCCAGCGCGCCGGTGGCGACGGCACTGGCCGCGGCCGTGCGGAGGGCTGTGACCTCCGCCGCATCGGCCAGGCACACGGGACGGCCGCTGGCGCCGTCGAACAACACCACCAGCCCCTCATGCGCCTTGCCGCCGTGGCCGTCGGTATAGACGCTGACCAGCTTGGCACCGAAATAGCCGGGCCGCCCGCCGCCGACGAAAGCCGCCGGCATGATGGCGAAGGTGCGGCCGGGCCCCAGGCTGATGAAGCTGCGCAACTGCTGGCGCACGCCGCCGGTGCTGAGCGCTACCATGGCGCCACGCACGGCGGCGATGGCGGCCTCCGTGCTCAAGCCAGCGCGCACGGCGGCGGCATCGAAAACGGCAAGGGCGGACGGCGCGGTATCCATGGGTGTCTTCCCTGTCATCCTGTTCCGATTCACCTTACGGGACCGACTGGGAATTATCTTTCCGAAGTTCGGGGGCTACACACCATGAGTCGGTAATATTTTCACAATGGCGGGCGCTTACTGATATTTTTATGCGCGTATCACTCAAAATTGGGTCACAAGCACCGCGCACAGCCTTGCCGTTGTCAGCGACGAGGACGGGGCGTGGGCATATCCATGCGCTGACCGCGCGGTGACCGATAAAATTTTCCCCGCCATGGCGCAAACGCCGGCAACTTCGCCAAAAATGCCCCTGCGCGGTCAGCTAACATCCCCTTGGATTTAAAACCAATCTGCCTTGACTGGGCACCCCCACCAGCCGTGGATGTTATGGATGAGAATGACGCGCAGGGACGTGATGCTGGCCGCAGGCACCCTGACCGCCGGTCTGACCATGGCTGATATCGAGCCGACCGCTGCGGCTGCGGCGCAACCCGCGCCGCCCCGACAACTGCCCGACAAATCGTCGTTCCTGGCGGGCGAGGGGGTCTACCTGGACTCTGGATCACAGCATCCGATCAGCATCGGCGCCCGGGCCGCCGTCGACACCTACCTGTCCAAGCGCATGCTGGACCCGGCGGCCGCGCACTATGACCTGCCGGACGATGGCGTGCGGGAGAAGTTCGCCCACTTGGTCAACGCCGATCCCGACGACATCGCCTATGTCCAGAGCACCACTGCGGGGGAGCAGATGGTGCTGCGCGGCCTGGGGCTGCCCCATTCAAACGCGAATGGGTCAGGCGGGCACATCGTCACCGACACGCTGCACTTCTTCGGCTCCCTGCCGTTGTATGAGGAGATGCAGCGCCATGGGGTGGAGGTCACGTGGGTGGAGCCCAAGGACGGCCGCATCCTGCTGGCCGACCTGAAGCAGGCCATCCGCAAGGACACCCGGCTGGTGGCCCTGTCTTTGGTCTCCACCATCAATGGCTTCCAGCACGACCTGAAAGCGGTGTGCGACCTGGCGCATGCCCACGGTGCCCTGGTCTATGCCGACATCATCCACGCCGCGGGCTGCGTGCCCGTGGATTTGAAGGGCAGCGGCGTCGATTTCGCCGCCTGCGCCAGCTACAAATGGCTGATGGGCGATTTCGGCCTGGGCTTCATCTACGGCACCAAGGCCGCCCGCGCCCTGCTGACCCGCACCGAATACGGCTATTACGGGATGAGCGCGTTCAAGCCGCACGTCTATCCCTTCGACCCGCCCGGCGACATGATCGCCGACTATGCCTACGCCGATACGGCGGAGGGCACCTTTGCCCACGGTACCCACGCCCATACGGTCATCGCCCAGTTGGACCACTCCCTGGATTACATCCTGGGCATGGGCGTGCCGGCTATCCAGGCGCATGCCCAGGATCTGATCAACCGGCTGAAGCGGGAGCTGCCCAAGCTGGGCTACAGCCTCATGACGCCGCCAGAGGCCACCACGCCCCTGGTCACCTGCGCGTATGAGAACGCGCGGGAGAAGCTGGGGCCCAAGCTGGCAGCGGCCAAGATCAAGATGACGGTCAGCGCCAACCGCTTCCGCGTCACCCCTTCGGTGTTCAACGACCACACCGATATCGACCGGGTGCTCGCCGCACTCGGTCACGCCTGAGGTCGTGCGTTCAGGTGGCCTGTTAAAAAGAGAGTTTTGGCCGTTGGGTTCATTATAAAAAGTCCGGCTTGGCGGGTGACGAACCATCGTTCCCGCCCGCCGGCGGCAGGGGGATTGTCATGCGCGGGCTGATGCGGTGTGTCGTGGCGGGGCTGGCCCTGACGCTTATGGCCGCCCCTGGATTGGCCGGCGCCCAGGGCGTGCCCGTGCCGGAGATCGCCGGGCCGGTTCTGGGCCCGGTGACGACGACGCATGGCGTCATGCTGAACGGCAAGACGGTGCGCTACACCGCCACGTTCACGGAAGCGGTGCTGAAGGACGCCAGCGGCAGGCCCTTGGCCACCCTTTCGGCCACCGCCTATGTGGCGAGCCCAGTGGTGAAGACGCGGCCGGTGCTGTTCGTGTTCAACGGCGGACCCGGCGCCTCATCCTCGCCGCTGCATTTCGGCGCCTTCGGTCCGCGCAGCATCGTCAAGGGGCCGGATGGCAAACGCGCCATGGCCGACAACCCGCATAGCCTGCTGGCGGATGCCGACCTGGTGTTCATCGACCCCGTGGGCACCGGCTTCAGCCGCGTGCTGCCCGGGGGCGACGGCCACCCCTATTGGAACGCCGATGGCGATGCCCAGGCGGTGCTGGGCCTGATCCGGGACTGGTTGCGCGATCAGGGCCGCGCCGGCTCCCCCCTCTACATCGCCGGGGAAAGCTATGGCGGCTTCCGCCTGGCCACGATGATGAAGTTCGCGGGTGACCTGCCCATCGCCGGCCTGATCCTGATTTCCCCCGCCCTGGACTTCACGGCGACGGCGGAGGCGCCCGGCAACGACCTGCCTTACATCTTCGCGCTGCCGGCCATGGCGGTGACGGCCTGGAAGCACGGCCGCGCCAAGATCGACGCCCAGACGCCGGACCAAGTGTTCCAGATCGCCGCCGACTATGCCGAAGGGCCCTACGCCCTGGCGCTGCTGAAGGGCGGACGGCTGCCGGCGGCGGAACGCGACGCCGTGGCCACCCGCCTGGCCGATCTGATCGGCCTGCCGGCCAAGACCATCGCCGACTCCAGCCTGCGTGTCGGCACCCAAACCTTCCTGGAAACGCTGCTGGCCGACCAGGGCCTGGTGGTGGGCCGTCTGGACGGCCGTGTTACCGGGCCGGCCCCCAGGGACACCCCCGCCGACCGCCCGGCCGCCGCCAAGGACCCGGCGCTGGGCTTGGGATCCAGCAACGTCATCACCTCCGCCGTCGCCACCGATTACTTCAAGCATGAGCTGAACCTACCGGTGGATCGCGACTATGTGTCCCTGACCCTGGACGTGAACTTCGGGTGGGACTTCAGGCCGGCCAAGCGCGACGATCAGTTCTACCTCAACGCCGCGCCCGCCATCGCGCCCGTCATGCGGGCCCAGCCCAAGACCCGCCTGCTGCTGGTCGGCGGCTATTACGATCTGGCCGTGCCGCTGCTTTCCGCCCGCTACGCCATCGAGCGGGCGGGCATTCCTCTTGACCGCGTGACCGTTGCCGCCTTCGATGCGGGTCACAGCCCCTTTGACGGGGAGGCGGGGCAGGGTCGGATGCAGGAGATGATGCATGGCTTTTTGGTGGGGCGCTGATCGCCGGCTGTGGGCGGCCGTAACGGCCATCGGCGTGACGTTGGCGGCGGGGGCGCGGGCGGAAAGCCTGCATCAATATTCCGGCCTGACCCTATCGGGTGACGGCAAACGCCTGGCCGCGGTTGAGGCCGACAAGGCGGAAGGCGCGGGCAGCGCCGGCCATGGCGCAGTCGTGGTGCGCGGCATGGACGGCACGGTGGCGCTGAAGGTGGACCCGTGCGACGCCTGCCGCTATGGCAACCCCGCCTGGTCCCCCGACGACAGGACGCTGGCCTTCGTCGGCAGTGCCGGCGGGCAGGCGGTGCTGTACCTGATGGATGGCGCCACCGCGCGCCCCTTGGCCGCCATACAGGGGCTGGCCCACACGCCGCGCTGGTCGCCGGATGGCCGGGAAATCGCCCTGCTGGTGACAGAGAACGCCAAGAAGGAGGCGGGTGCCACCCAAGCCGGCGCCCGCCAGGTGGGCGAGCAGGGCGAAGGCGACGATGTCCAGCGCATCGCCATCGTCACGGTCGCCAACGGCGCCGTGAAACTGGTCAGCCCGGAGCGGACCTACGTCTACGAATATGATTGGACGCCGGATGGCAAGGGCTTCGTCGCCACGGCGGCGGAGGGCAACGGCGACAACAACTGGTGGATCGCCAGCCTGCGCGCCTTCGGGCGTGATGGTTCCGCCCGGATCATCGCCAGCCCCGCCACCCAGATCGCCTTTCCCCGCGTCTCGCCCGACGGCAAGACCGTGGCCTTCATCGGCGGGCTGATGAGCGACTTCGGCTCCTTCGGGGGCGATGTCTACACCGTGCCCTTCCAAGGCGGCCAGCCCAAGGACGTGACCGCCGGCTATGCCGGCACGCTGACCTCCCTGGTGTGGCGCGGCAGTCGCCTGGTGGCGGGCGTCACGGTTGGTGGCGAGACGGGCAGCGCCGTGGTCGATCCGGCCAAGGGTACCGTCACCGAGGTCAGGACGGCGCCAGCCACCCGCAGCGCCGGCGATGGCCGCGTGGCGCTGGACCGTGCCGGCACCCGCGCCGCCTGGGTGGCGGAAGGCTTCGATTTCGGCCCGCGCATCGAATACGGCCGCCTGGGCGATCTGGCCGCCATCACCCATGACAACGACGCCCTGGCGCCGCTGGTCACCGTCACCGACCTCGCCTGGAAGAACGATGGCATGGCCGTCCAGGGCTGGCTGGTGACGCCCAGAGCACCGGCTGCTGACGGCGCCAAGCTGCCCATGGTGGTGAACATCCACGGCGGTCCCTCCGCCGCGCACACGCCGCGCTTCGTCTGGGGCGACATCATGGCCGCCTTCGCCAAGGCCGGCTATGCCGTGTTCCTGCCCAATCCGCGCGGCAGCTTCGGGCAGGGGGAGGCGTTCACACGCGCCAACATCCGCGACTTCGGCGGCGGCGACCTACGCGACATCATGACCGGCATCGACAGGGCGGAAGCGCAGGCCCCCATCGACGACGCGCGGCTGATGATCTTCGGCCGCAGCTATGGCGGCTTCATGAGCATGTGGGCCATCACCCAGACCCAGCGCTTCAAGGCCGCCGCCATCGGCGCCGGCTTGTCGGACTGGTATTCCTATTACGGCCAGAACGGCATCGACCGCTGGATGATCCCCTTCTTCGGCGCGTCGGCGTATGAGGACCCGGAGATTTACGACCGGTTGTCGCCCATCCGGCACGTCCGCGCCGTGAAGACGCCCACCCTGCTGCATGTGGGGGAACGCGACATCGAAACCCCGGTAATGCAAACGCGGGAGTTCTGGCACGCGCTGCGCGCCCTGGGCGTGGAGACCAGCTTCATCGTCTACGCCGACGAGGGCCATGTCATGCAGAAGGCGGAGAACATCGAGGATTTGAACCGCCGCACCATCGACTGGTTCGAGCGGCACATCGGCACCACCGGCGGAACCGCCGGCGCCCATGGCGGGGCGCAGCCCTGACCGGCAGCGCCATGACCGGCACCGCTATGCCCGAAGTGGCACCGGGGCGGCATAGTTTATGCGGCCCCGGTCCTGTTCATCCCATATCGGCATAATCTATCCGGCAAGCCCGCGATAGGCTTTTGCCAACACAGGGAATTACGGCCTGGGCGATGCCTGGGCCGCCCTCGGGTCGGTGACGCCCCGATGGGAAAAGCAGGAGCACCGGGCATGAAAAAGCGCGTTCCCCCCAGCCGTTACCCGCACCGTGCCGCATCCGGCACCTGGAAGGTCCAGGCCGTCCTGCTGGCCCTGGCCATGGGTGCCGCCGCCGGGGCGCAGGCCGCGCCGGTGACCGAAAAACTGGTCATCATCCAGAACGGGGAAACGGTGGGCACCGTCACCGGTGTCACCGATGGCGCCTCGGTCAGCGTCGACTACTACGTCGACGACAACGGCCGCGGCCCGAAGCATAAGGAGACCCTGACCATCGGCGCCGGCGGCATCCCCACCCGTTGGACGGTGGCCGGCACCTCGCTTATGGGGGGCGGGGTCAATGAGAGATTCACGTGGGAAGGGGGCCAGGCAAGCTGGATCAGCCAGGCGGACAAGGGCACGGTGCCCGCGGCCAAGCCTCCGCTTTATGTCGTCAATGATGACAGCCCCTGGGCCTTGGGCGTTTACGCCCGCGCCCTGCTGAAGGCGCCGGGCAACAGCCTGCCGCTGCTGCCGGCCGGCAGCATGCGCCTGATCAAGGTCAAGGCCACCACGCTGGGCCAGGGCAAGGACGCCGTGCCCCTGACGCTCTACCGGATCGAAGGCGTGAACCTGGCGCCGGACTATGTGCTGCTGGACAAGGCGGGCCGCCTGTTCGCCACCTTCGGCGGACACGAACTGACCATCCGCCAGGGCCATGAGAAGGAGGCGCACGCCATCCAGGCCCTGGGCACCGAAGCAGAGCGCACCCTGGCCCAGGACCGGCAGAAGGCCCTGGCCCACCGCTACAGCCAGCCGGTGCGCATCCGCAACGTCCATGTCTTCGACCCGCGCACGGGCACGCCGGGCGGCCTGTCCACCGTCATCGTGCTGCGCGACCGCATCACCGCCGTCCTGCCGGCGGAGCAGGATGGCAGCCCGGTTGACGACCAGGTGATCGTGGACGGGCAGGGCGGTACCTTGATGCCGGGCCTGCACGACATGCATTCCCACACCACGCTCAACTCCGGCCTGTTCTACCTGGCCGCCGGTGTCACCGAGACGCGGGATATGGGCAACGACAACGCCTTCCTGCAGGACCTGATGCCGCGCATCGAAGCCGGGGAACTGGCGGGCCCGCGCATCACGCCCAATGGCTTCCTGGAAGGCCGCAGCCCCTATTCCGCGCGCTATGGCATCATCCCGGAAACGGTGGCCGACGCGGTCAAGGCCGTGGACTGGTACGCCGACCGCGGCTATTTCCAGATCAAGATCTATAATTCCATGACGCCGGACTGGGTGCGCCCCATCGCGGACGAGGCGCACAAGCGCGGCATGACCGTCACCGGCCATGTGCCGGCCTTCGACACGCCCGACCGCTGCATCAGGGACGGCTATAGCGAGATCACCCACATCAACCAGCTGATGCTGGGCTGGCTGCTGAAACCGGAGGAGGACACCCGCACGCCCCTGCGCCTGACCGCCATGGCGCGCGCCGCCGACCTGGACCTGAACTCCGCTCCCGTGCAGGCGACGGTGAAGCTGATGGGCGAGGGGCACATCGCCCACGATCCCACCGCCGTCATCCTTGAACGCCTGATGCTGAGCCGCGCCGGCACGACCCCGCCGGGCGATGTCGATTATCTCGACAACATGCCCATCGGCTATCAGCGCTATCGCAAGCGCACCTTCGTGCCCCTCAAGTCACCCGCCGACGATGAGGCATACGTGAAAGCATTCGGTAAAGTGCTGGAGACGCTGAAGCTGCTGCACGACAAGGGCATCCGCCTGCTGCCGGGCACGGACGACGTCACCGGCTTCACCGTGCACCGGGAGATGGAACTGTACACCCTGGCCGGGATCAGCCCGGCCGAGGTGCTGCGCCTGTCCACCCTGTCGCCCGAGGAATATATGGGCCACGGCGATTTGGGCACGGTGGAGCGCGGCAAGCTGGCCGACCTGGTACTGATCGCCGGCGATCCCACCCAAGACATCCGCGCGGTGAAGAAGCCGCGCCTGGTGATGAAGGGCGGGGCCATCTACTACCCCAGCGAAATCTACCAGTCGCTGAGCATCAAGCCCTTCGCCGACGCCCCGCCGGTCACGGCACCCAAGGCGGACGCCGGCCCCGGCGATAGCCTGGGCGCGCCCGGCCTGTTCGGCGGCGGCCACGACGACGACATGGGCGACTGAGCCGACGCAGGTTTCTGGGGAGCGTAGCGGACTGGAAACCGAGGATAAGCCAAGCCTGCGGATGCAGGCGCCCGGTGCTTAAGGGAACAAAAATGGGCAACTACAAGACGGCGTTGATGGTGGGCGTTATGCTGGCCTGCCTGACAGGCGAAGCTTCGAACGCGGCGGAGGTGGGCGGGAGGTCCGCCGCCACGGCCGGCGCGCCGCGCGTGTTCACCTCCGATCATAGCGGCACCTTCAATGGGCGGAAGCTGCGCTATACGGCGACGATGGCGGAAACCATCCTGACCGATCCGGCCGGGCAGAAGACGGCCAGCGTCTTCACCACCAGCTACATCCGCACCGACGTGCCCAAGGGCACGGTGCGCCCCGTCGTGTTCGTCTTCAACGGCGGCCCGGGCTCCGCCAGCCTGTGGCTGCACATGGGCTTCGTCGGGCCCAAGCGGGTGGACTTCACCGACCCGGTGCACCCGCCGACCACGCCGCCATTCCATACGGTGGACAACCCCGACAGCCCGCTGGACGTGGCCGACATCGTGCTGATCGACCCGCCCGGCACCGGCTATAGCCGCATCCTGCCGGCCGGTAAGCCGGAGCAGTATTACGGCACCGCCCAGGACGCGCAGATGACCGTCGAGGTGATCGAGCGCTGGACGCGGGAGCATGACCGCTGGAACGCCCCCAAGTACCTCATGTCCGAAAGCTACGGCACCATCCGGGCCGCCGTGGTCGCCCGCCTGCTGGCCGGTGGCCCCATGGCGACCGGCACCATGGACGGCATGACCCTGAACGGCGTCATCCTGTTGGGCCAGTCCATGGACATGAGCGGTTCCGGCGGGGACGACGCCCGGTACCTGACGGCGCTGCCCACCCTGGCCGCCACCGCCTGTTATCACCACAAGGGCCCGGCCGGCTGCACGGCCGAGGGCCAGGTGGCCGCCGCCAAGGCCTTCGCCGCCGACCGCTACTTGAAGGCGCTGTACGCCGGCAACACCCTGCCGGACGCGGAGCGGGAGGCGGTGGCGGCGCAGTTGGCGAGCTTGACCGGCCTGCCGCCAGCCATCATCACCGCCAACGATTTGCGCATCAGCGCCACCACCTTCGCGCACACCTTGCTGGCGTCCGAGGGGCAGGAGATCGGGGCCTATGATGGCCGCTACACCCTGCCGCTGGCTGGCAGCGGCAAGGACCCGGTCGCCGACGATCCGGCCATGGGCCAGTACGTGCCAGGATTTGTCGGCGCCTTCGACGGCTATATCCGCCATGACCTGAGCGTGACGGTACCGGAGGCGTATGAGGCGATCTCCTTCCGCACCGTCAACGGCCGCTGGGACTATGGCAAGGGGCCGGGCGAGGGAGCGGATGCCAATTCCGCCAAGGATCTGGCCATCGCCATGCGGCGCAACCCGCGCCTGCGCGTCATGGTGGGCGCCGGCTATTACGACCTGGTGACCACGCTGGGCTCAGCCGCCTTCACCATCGCCCACGCCGGCATCCCGCAGGACCGCACCGAAACCCACCTCTACCCCTCGGGCCACATGCCCTATCTGGGCGATGAGGCGCGGGCCGCCCTGGCCCGGGACGTGCGCGCCTTCCTGACCGCCGATACGAAGTGATTCTGCAAGATGAGCGATAGCAAGGCCGGCCTTAAGCCCGGCGGCTTGAAGCAGGGCGTCACCCTGATCGACCTGGTGATGCTGGGGGCGGGTACCGCCATCGGCGCCGCCATCTTCTCCGTGCTCGGCCCCGCCACACAGGTGGGCGGCGCCGGCATCCTGGTGGCGGCCGGACTGGCCGCCTTGCCCATGGTGTTGTTCGCCCTGGTCTACGCCTACATGGCGTCCGCGGTGCCCCGCACCGCCGCCTCCTACGAGTGGCAGCGGCAGTTCAGCCACCCGCTCATCGCCTTTTCCATCGTCTGGCTGCGGGTGCTCAGCAATGCCGTGGTCATGATCGTGCTGGGCCGGGTGCTGATGAACTATCTGGGGATGGTGCTGCCCTTGCCGGCGGTGCCGGTCATCCTGGGCCTGTTCACCCTGATCTTCGCCCTCAACTACCTGGGCGTGGCCGTGGCGGCACGGGCGCAGACGGTGCTGATGATCATGCTGTTGGGCCTATTCGCCGTGCTCGTGGTCAGTGGCGCCCCGGCGATGAAGCCGGAACTGTTCGTGCAGGCGGTGACCGGCGGCTGGACACCCATCCTGGCGGCCCTGCCGCTGATGATCCAGTTGTTCCTGGGCATCGAGACCGCGACCGAGGTGGGGGAGGAGGTCAAGAACGCCAAGGTGGTGGTGCCCTGGGGCATCGCGCTGGGCCTGCTGCTGACCGTGGTGGTCTACGTCGCCGTCTCCTTCACCGCGCTCAGCGTCGTGGGACCGGAGGCGCTGGGCTCCGCCAAGGCGCCCCTGCTGATGGTGGCGCAGGCCACCCTGGGCCGCTGGGCCACGCCCCTGATCGTCACGGCGGCGGTGGCGGCGCTGATCAAGTCAATGAACGCCATCTTCCTGGTCTACGCCCGCTTCCTCTATGCCATGGGCGCCACCGGCGTGTTGCCGGCGCCGTTGGGCCGCATCCACCCACGCTTTGGCACGCCGCACGTGGCGACGGCGGTGGCCTTCCTGGCGTCGTGCATCGGGCTGTTCCTGCCCGACAGCCTACTGTTCCTGCTGCTGTCCATCAACGTGCCGACCATGATGAAGTATTTCGGCTCGTGCCTGGCCGCCTACAACGTGGCGGACAAACACCCGGAGGTGCGGGCCCAGGCCCGGCTGCGTTTCAGCCCCGGCCTGGTGAAGGCCCTGTCGGCCCTGGGCATGCTGGCCGCCCTGGTCATCGCGGCCCTGGGCTTTGGCACCGACTGGCGACCCTATGCCTTGCTCACCGTCTGGCTGGCGCTGGGATTGACATATTATTTCCGGACCTGGCGGCGGGCGGCGGCGATCTGAGCACTTTGGGACGATCTGAAACACCCGACAAATAAGGAAGCAGGAAGCCGAAGGGGGCCTCGGGGGAAGGAGCGGCCGCCACGCGGAAATGCGAGTGATTCTTATTGACTGTTCCCCGATATTCCGCGAAGCCTGAGGCCGCCACATCAAGATGGTTAATCCACCTGAATTGCATGGGGCGACGCAGGCGGAGGTGAGGTTGTGCGCGACCCCAATATGCGACTAGCTCTTAATCGCATTTTCCGCTGGTGATGGTGAAGCGAGATTTTTGGGATTGTGGGGAGAACGCAGGTAATGAAGTCCAGGAAAGCGGCGTGCTTGCATGCCGCCTATCTCATGGGCACCGTGGCGCTGCTGGCCCTGGTGCCAGGCGGAGGGGCGCGCGGGGCGGATGGCACCGACGGCGGGGTGTCCACGGACACGTTGGCGACGATTGACGTCTATGCGGACCGGGAGAACGCCCAGACGGTCGCGACCAAGCTGCCCATGACGCCGCACGAACTGCCCCAGTCGCTGTCGGTTCTCGGCGCGGAACAGGTGCAGGAACAGAAGCTGGTCACGCTGGACGACGCCATGCGCCAGACGCCAGGCGTGATCGTGGAGCCCATCGACGGCAACCGTGTGAATTTTTATTCACGGGGCTTCGAGATCATCAACCTGCAGTATGACGGCATTCCCACCACCATGGATGACCGCATCTTCGCGCCGCCGGATCTGGCGGTCTTCGACAAGGTGGAGGTGCTGAAGGGCCCCGCCGGCTTGCTGGCCGGTTTCGGTGGCCCCGGCGGCGCCATCAACCTCGTGCGCAAGGTGCCGCTCAGCACGACGGCCGGTTATGCCAACCTGACCGTCGGTTCGTGGGATAACTATCGGCTTGAGGGGGACTTCACCGGTCCCCTGAATGAGGCCGGCACCGTGCGCGGCCGGCTGGTCGGCGCGTTCCAGGAGCGGGACAGCTTCCAG
This sequence comes from Nitrospirillum karajorum, assembly GCF_036348415.1. Taxonomy (NCBI): domain Bacteria; kingdom Pseudomonadati; phylum Pseudomonadota; class Alphaproteobacteria; order Rhodospirillales; family Azospirillaceae; genus Nitrospirillum; species Nitrospirillum karajorum. The sequence goes on along the minus strand of NZ_JAZBQB010000002.1, from coordinate 510,395 downwards.
GACTGGGCGCACCAGAAGCGCCTGCTGGGCTATGGCACCGTGGGGGCCGACCTGACGCCCGACACAACGGCTACCGTGGGCGCCTACCGGCAGGAGAACGACTACAAGGGCGGCTGGAACCTACCGGGTAAGGTTAACGTGGTGGGCGGCAAATATGTCCTGAGCCTGCTGGATGTGCCGCGCTCCACCTCGCTGGGGGAGAAATGGAACGATGACCAGTTCACCACCACCGGCGCCTTCGCCAATGTGGAGCATCGCTTCGGCAACGGCTGGCACATCAACTTGGGCACGCAGTACCTGGACAACGTGTTGGACCGGGTCATGGCTTATGCCTACGCCCCGGTGATCGCGGGGCAGAACACCACCACGATGTATGCCCAGAAGGTGCGCTACGACCAGTCGCAGGCGGGTACCGACATTTCCGCCTCCGGCCCCTTCAGCCTGTTCGGCCAGGTGCACGAGGCGGTGATCGGCGCCAGTTATGAACGGACCGAGTTCCGTGCCCGCTCCGCCAACGGCTACAACGCCAACGGCAGCCTCTGGTCGTCCACCGTCAACGTCTACTCCCCCGTGGCGACGGCGGCGGAACCGGTGTGGGCCCCCTGGCAGCGGGACGACAGCACCCTGACCCAGACCTATAGCACTTATGGGGCGGTACGGCTGCGCCTGCTGGACCCGCTGCGCCTGATCGCCGGGGTGCGGGCGACCTGGTGGGACACGGCGGTCGACACCACCCTTCCAGCCAACACCCCGCGCAGCACGGCCTCAATCAATGGCAAGGTCACGCCCAATGCCGGCCTGGTCTATGAGGTGAACCCGGCCGTGGCGCTCTACACCAGCGTCACCAAGGTCTTTGAACCGCAGTCCTACACGGATGCCAGCGGTAAGGTGCTGAAGCCCCTGCAGGGCCTGCAGTACGAAGTCGGCACCAAGGTGGACTTGTTCGAAGGCCGCCTGCATAGCAGCGTGGCGCTGTTCCATGTCGATGAGGAAAACCGCGCCCAGGCCGACACGCGCTATCCCAACCAGTCCATCTACCTGGCCCAGGGCAAGGCGCGGAGCCAGGGCGTGGAACTGGACCTGACGGGCGAGGTGCTGCCCGGCTGGACCGTCACCGCCGGCTACGCCTACACCTTCGCGGAGAACCTGGACACCAGCGTCACCGACAGCAGCGCCTTCAGCGCCATCGCACCCAAGCATTCCTTCAAGCTGTGGACCAACTATCGCTTGCCGGAAAGCCTGGATCAGCGCTGGACCATCGGTGGCGGCGCCACGGTGCAGTCGGCCATCTCCAACACCTTCCCCACGTTGGGCAACGCCGTGCTGACCCAGGGCGGTTACGCCGTGTTCGACGCCCGCGTCGGTTTCGACGTGACGGAGAAGGTCAGCATCGCGGCCAATGTGAAGAACCTGTTCGACCGCACCTACTACCAGCGCATCGGCACACCGCAGTCGGGCAACATCTATGGCGAACCCCGGTCCGTGCTGGTGACCCTGCAGGCCAAGCTGTGACCCTGACGGGGGCGTGCCTTTGCCCCCGTCAGGGCGCTGCCGCCAGAGCGGATCGCAAGAATGCGAAATCGCTATGAAGCGTGAATCCGCTCGCTGACAAGGACCTGGAGCCGAGCGCGTTTAACCGAAACCTGCTCGGTTCCTAGAGCAGACTCAGCGAGAACCGGCTGCGCCTGGTTTTAAGCAGCCGGCTCCGGACGCAGACTTTCAACGCCCTGCATCCTTGAACAGCCGCGACCGGGTGAGAATGCGCAGGCCCTCCAGGGAGAACATGCCGCCCCGGCCGGTAACCGGGTCGATGATAAGGCGGGTGTGCTTCCAATATTCGGACCGGCCTTCCCCCTGTTGAGGGCTGCCGCCGATCTCACCCAGCAGGACGTCGCCATCAACCACCACAATTCGCCGGTGGAGCGCTGCGGTCGCGGCGGCGCCCCCTTATTCCCAGCGCAGCATGTCCATTCCCGGAGCGCAGAACACTGAAAATTCGTTCTGCTTTTCATAGAATTCTGATTAAATTTTCTGAAAATGCCTCACATGGAGACACGAGAAATACTTTTAAATTTGGAATGCCTACTACAGGGAATTGAATATGCCTACTTGCCTGATTATTGATGACGACGAAATCATTCGCCACGTTATGAAAGCGATGCTTTTACATCTTGGATGCAGCCGGGTGTGGGATGTTGCCGGCGGGCAGGAGGCGTTGGCTCTGCTTGGCGAAAATTCACCCGATATGATCTTCGTGGATTGGGTGATGCCGGAAATGAGCGGCCCAGAACTCATAAAAAAGATAAGGGCGTTGCCTAAAGGTAATTTCCCAAAAATAGTGATGTTCTCATCCGAATGTAACATGGATAGGATCAATCAGGCTTTTGACGCCGGGGCGGATGATTATCTGCTAAAGCCAACAAACATCGATTTGCTTTTGAAGCGAATCCGACACATGGGATTTCTTGTGAAGTAATCTATTTTCCAGCGGTGCCCTGTCGATATTTCGTGGGAGACATCCCATAGGCTTTCCGAAAGCGGGCCGTGAAGTGGTCGGCATTTGAAAAGCCTGCCAGCACGGCGATCTCTGAAATGCTCTTGTTATCCAGGCGACGATTGGCCAGCAGGGCGCGAGACCGCTCAAGCCGCAGGGTCCACAACTCCGCCATGAAACTTGTTCCCGTGGCGCAGAACAGCGAATGGAGGGTCCGTACGGAAATTCCATGCTCCGCCGCAAAGCCGGCGGGGCTAAGGGAGGGGCTGGAGAGGCGGTCCCGCATATCCGAGCGCAGTCGGTCGAGAAGAGAGCGACCGCTGGCGCGGAGTGGCACCGCATCTGGGCCGGCACATAACGCCAATAAACCGGCGATATTTTCCGCGATGTCGGCGGCGGGAAGCGCCAAGCCCCCCATTGTCTTGGGGGAGATCTCCAACATCATCTCCGCGATGGCTTTTCCCCACCCGGATATGGTCGATATTTCATTAAAGAACAATGCCGTCGGAACCGAACCGATGGAACGAATCCACGACTTTTCAAAATATAAAGTTACAAACTCAACCGGCCCCTTCATTTCAGCTTGAAACGGGCTTGATATGGGATTGCAATACACATCGCCAGGGCGCCAATACAACTCGTCAGAGTTTGAATATATCCTGCCATTCCCTTTTTTGATCAGGGAAAGACACAATATCTCGAGCCCATCCCTGGATATGTGAAAGGGCAAGCGCTGCGCCTGGATGTCGCTAAGCCAAAACTGGGTCACCTTCCCAAAACCAAAGTCCACATATTCTGTGCTGGCGCTGAAATGATCGACATCACGAAAGTCACACCGAACGCCATGGCAGGCATCCCCGACGTGATCGGCCCAGTATTCTTTTGCTTCCCGCTGCCCCATCCCCTCAGTACTGAACCGGATAACGTCGCTCGACAAACTTCCCCCCGCCGCACCGATCAAGGGCACGTCCGCAGTACGCATGAGGGGTATAATATATATTGAATAAACTAAACCGGACGGTGGATGTTATGGTTAACAAGGAACCTGAAAGGACAGGTTTTATGGTTAATTGTCCCTATTATGGGTAGTTTGGCGAGCAAAGCAATTATCGAACGCCAAGGGGCATCGCCTCCAGCGCCGCGTTCTCCTCATCCGTGAATAGCCGTGACCGGGTAAGGAAGCGTAGGCCCTCCGGCCCCTCCAGGGAGAACATGCCGCCCCGGCCGGGCACCACGTCTATGGTCAGGCGGGTGTGCTTCCAGTATTCGAATTGGGCCTTGCCCATGTAGAAGGGCTGGCCGCCAATCTCACCCATTAGGACATCGCCGTCGCCCACCATGAACTCCCCGCGCGGGTAACACATGGGGGCGCTGCCGTCGCAGCAGCCGCCGGACTGATGGAACAGCAGGGGGCCGTGACGGGCCTCCAGCCGCTTGATCAGCGCCAGCGCGTCCGGGGTGACGTCCACCCGGACCACCTTGGCAGGTGATCCGGGGGTAACGTCGGCCCGGCTTTCTGACATCAGATCCGCCGGGCCCGTCATCAGAAGAAGCCCAAGGCGTTGGGACTGTAGCTGACCAACTGGTTCTTGGTCTGCTGGTAATGATCCAGCATCATGGCGTGGTTTTCGCGCCCGATGCCGGACTGCTTGTAGCCGCCGAAGGCCGCGTGGGCCGGATACAGGTGATAGCAGTTGGTCCACACGCGGCCCGCCTGGATCTCCCGGCCGAAGCGGTAGGCGCGGTTGATGTCGCGCGTCCACACGCCGGCCCCCAGGCCATACAGCGTGTCGTTGGCGACGTGCAGGGCCTCTTCCTCATCCTTGAATGTGGTGACGGCCACGACCGGGCCGAAAATCTCCTCCTGGAAGATGCGCATGCGGTTGTGGCCCTGGAACACGGTGGGCTGGACGTAGAAACCGCCGGCCAAGTCGCCCGACAGTTCCGCCCGGGCGCCGCCGGCCAGCACTTTCGCCCCCTCCTGCTTGCCGATGTCGAGATAGGAGAGGATCTTCTCTAATTGCTCGGAGGATGCCTGGGCGCCGATCATGGTGTCGCCGTCCAGCGGGTTGCCCTGCTTGATGGCGCGCACGCGGGCCAGCGCCTTGTCCATGAAGCGGCCGTAGAGGCTCTCCTGGATCAGGGCACGCGAGGGGCAGGTGCAGACCTCGCCCTGGTTCAGGGCGAACATGACGAAGCCCTCAACCGCCTTGTCCAGGAAGGCGTCATCCTGCGCCGCCACGTCGTCGAAGAAGATGTTGGGCGACTTGCCGCCCAGTTCCAGCGTCACGGGGATCAGGTTCTGCGACGCATACTGCATGATCAGCCGGCCGGTCGTCGTCTCACCGGTGAAGGCGATCTTGGCGATGCGGGAGCTGGACGCCAGGGGCTTGCCGGCCTCGACACCAAAGCCGTTGACCACGTTGACCACGCCCTTGGGCAACAGATCCTGGATCAGTTCCATCAGCACCAGGATGCTCACCGGGGTCTGCTCCGCCGGCTTCAGTACCACGCAGTTGCCGGCCGCCAGGGCGGGGGCCAGCTTCCACGTCGCCATCAGCAGCGGGAAGTTCCAGGGGATGATCTGGCCGACCACGCCCAGCGGCTCATGGTAATGGTAGGCGATGGTGTTGTGGTCGATTTCCGAAATGCCGCCTTCTTGCGCGCGGATGGCGGCGGCGAAATAGCGGAAATGATCGGCGGCCAGCGGGATGTCGGCGGCGCGGGTTTCGCGGATGGGCTTGCCGTTGTCCCAGGTTTCCACCGTGGCCAGGGTTTCCAGATTGTCGTCGATGCGCTGGGCGATGCGTTCCAGCACCCGGGCGCGGTCGGCGGCGGAGGTGCGGCCCCAGTCGCGCTTGGCGGCGTGCGCCGCGTCCAGCGCGCGCTCGATATCCTCGGCGTTCGACCGCGGCACCTCGCAAATGACTTGGCCGGTGATGGGGGTGGTGTTCTGGAAATACTCACCGGACGCGGGCGGCACCCACTCGCCGCCAATGAAATTGCCATAGCGGCTCTTGAACGAGACCGGGCTGCCATACTGTCCGGGGGCGATCTTGGCCATGTAACGTGTCCTCCAGCTTGTTTTGCGCCTCAGGCGGGCGGTTTGCGCTGGCCCTTTAAAGGCAAGGGCCGTGCCAGTCTCGCTGGGCTTTTCAGGAATCACGCGGGATCAAGCCCTTAAACCATGCCACTTAGGTCGGGTTGCGAGGGCCGTGGATCTGTCTCATGCTGCCGATCAAAGACAGGTGCCGGAACTGTCGCGGACCGCGACACCCGTGCAACACCTGTCGCAACAATCGGGCTTGCGACACCCGTCGCGGCAAATGGGAGGATAGGCATGGCGAACGCCCCGCACAGCCCGGCGATGGCCCTGGCCATGGCGCGTGAGCGATTGGGGGAGACGGGCGGCCTGGACGGCGTGCCCATCCCGCTGGTCATCGCCCGGTCCTGGCGGCGTTGCGCCGACCGGGGCCTGCGCGCGGACCGGCCCGCCCACCAGGACCCGCTGTCCCGCGCCGACTTGGCGGCGTTGCGCGACCGTCACCATACCCTGATGCATCTTGCGACACCTGAGCTGGACACCCTGCACCAGGCGATGCGGGATCTGGGCGGCATGGTGCTGCTGACCAACGACCGGGGTCTGATCCTGGATGCGCGCGGGGATGCCGGCTTCGTCCGCCGCGCCCGCCGCGTCTCCCTCCAGCCCGGCGCGGGGTGGGGGGAGGATGACGAAGGCACCAACGCCGTGGGCACGGCGCTGGCCGAACGCGCCCTGGTCCAGGTGCGCGGGCCCGAGCACTACCTGACCGACAACGCCTTCCTCATCTGCACGGCCATGCCGGTGACCGACCCCTATGGTGCCGTGGCGGGAGTGATCGACCTGTCGGGTGACACCCGCCATCCCCGGGCGGACACCCATGGCCCCGATGCCCAGGCCCTGGCCCGCCTGGCGGTGGCGCATCTGGAACACCGCTGGGCCGCGCAGGCCGCCGAGGGGCATGAGGCGCTGATCCGCCTGCACGCCCATCCGGCCTGGCTGGGCACCCCGCAGGAAGGCCTGCTGGCGGTGGACGATGGCGTCATCCAGGCGGCCAACCCGGCGGCGCTGGCCTTGCTGGGCCTCGGGAATGAGGCCCTCGGCCGTGTCCGCCTGGACAGCGTGCTGAGCGGCGGACTGGAGCGGGGCGACCGGCTGCTGCGAACGGTGGCGGAGGATCGCCCCCTGCATGCCCGCATGACGACGCCGGGCAAACGCCGCCCGTCCACCCCTCGGCCGTCCGCCCGCCGTCCCGCGCGGCAGGATCAGGGGATGACAGCGGGCAGGGACGGCATCCTGTGGGATGCCACCACCCGCCCCCTGCTGGACCGCGCCATCCTGGCGCTGGACGCCGGCATCCCCATCCTGCTGCAGGGGGAGACAGGCACGGGCAAGGAGGTGTTCGTGCGCGCGGCGCACGCCGCGTGCAGCCGCGCCCAGGCCCCCCTGGTGGCGGTCAATTGCGCCGCCATTCCGGAGGGGCTGCTGGAATCGGAACTGTTCGGCTATGAGGACGGGGCCTTCACCGGCGCCCGTCGGGGCGGGCATCGCGGCCAGATCCGCCAGGCCGACGGCGGCATCCTGTTCCTGGATGAGATCGGCGACATGCCGCCGGCGCTTCAGGCCCGCCTGCTGCGCGTGCTGCAGGACGGCGAGGTGACGCCCGTGGGCGGCCGGCCGGTGAAGGTGGATTTCCTGCTGGTCACCGCCACTCACCGCGATCTGGCGGCCTGCGTGGCGCAAGGCACCTTCCGCGCCGACCTCTATTACCGGCTGAAACACCTGGTGGTGACCCTTCCGCCCCTGCGCGACCGCCCGCTGGGCGCCATCATCGATGCGCTGCTGGCCAGCTTTGGCGCCGACGACCGGGGCATCCGCCTGGCCCCGGCCACCCGCACCCTGCTGCGCCGTCACGATTGGCCCGGCAACCTGCGCGAACTGGCCAACCTGCTGCGCACCCTGGTGGCGCTGTCCCCGCCCGGCGCCATGATCACCCCGGCCGACCTGCCGGCGGATTTGGGGGGCCGGGCCCCCAAGGACCTGGGCACGGCAACCCACCCCACGCCCAGCCTGAAGGCGCGGGAGGACGACGCCATCCGCCAGGCCCTGGCCCGCCACCGGGGCAATGTCAGCGCCGCCGCCCGCGAGCTGGGCGTGCACCGCAGCACCCTGCACCGGCGCCTGCGACCGGACTGATCCTGACGTCGATCAGGGGTGTATGACCGCCAGCGCCGCCTCCGCCATGGCGCGATAGCCGGCGTCGGAGGGGTGCAAATGGTCGCCGCAGTCATAGTCGGGGCGGATGCGCTCGGGATGGGCGGGGTCGCGGACGGCGGCATCGAAATCGATCACGTCATCGAAGGCACCGCTGGTGCGGATCCAGGCGTTGATCTTCTGCCGCACCGCGTCCTTTTCCGGCGTGGCATAGCCGGGGAAGGTGGCGCCGATGGCCGGGGTGAGGGTGGCGCCATGCACCCGCAGGTGCCGCGCCCGCGCCCGGTCGATCAGTTGGCGGTAGCCGGCGATGATATCCTCCGCCGTCACCACGGGGTGGGTGGCGCTGGTGCGCAAGGTCGGCAGGCCGCTCAGGCCCAGATCGTTGATGCCCTCCAGCAGGATGACGTCGGTGACGCCGGGAACCGCCAGCACGTCGCGGTCGAACCGCGCCAGGGCCGACGGCCCGACCTCACCGCGCAGGACGCGGTTGCCGCCGATGCCGGCGTTGGCGATACCGATATCGCGCCGGCCCTTGGCGCGCAGCAAGGCGGCCAACTGGTCCGGCCAGCCCCGCATCAGCCGGTCCTTGGCGCCGAAGCCGTCGGTGATGGAATCACCGAACGCAACGAGGGTACGGCCTTGCGCGCCGGCATGGACCAGCAGGGCGGACACGATCTCCCGCGCGTCCTCGCCCCGCGCGCCATCCAGCGCGACGGCCTCGGTCCGGTCATCACCAGAAAGGATGTCGGTGTGATGGTTGTTGTCCGCCTGCGGCACCGTCACCGGCTGGGGCAAGTGCAGGCTCACCACCAGCACGGCCCCGGCATCGAGCGGCAGATCCAGCGGATCGCTGACCAGCGGCGCGCCCGCCGGCACGCGGACGGCGCGGGCGCCATCAAAGGTCAGGGTACGGAAGGCGCCGGGGGCCACATGCCCCTGGGCGTCGGCCACCGCGACCGTGGCATGGTCGACCAGCAAGTCCTGCGGCAGGGTCTCGGCCGACAGCCGGACACGCAACTGGTCGCCGCCGGCACTGATGCGCAGGGTGTAGCGCACCGTGCCTTGCACCTCCGGCGCCGGCTTCCAGAAGGGCAGGGGCAGCTTTTCGATAGGCAGGGAGGGGCTGGACGCCCAGGTGGTTATCCAGCCGGCGGTCTCGCCTTTGGCCCAAGCCACCGGACACAGGCCCGCGATGAGGCCGGCCGCGGCCAACGTAGTCAGCAATAGGGATCGCCGCATGGATTAGTCCCTCCCGTATCGTTTGTGTTCGCGGCCAGCGCGGTCAGCCCCCGACAGCCACACAACAATTATATTTAATAACTTTTACAACAGCGCGCGGGATGCGACAACCCATTATTGCAATCGGTTGTAGCCCATCAATATCCTATCGATGTCCGCCCGCTTTGACCTCACGCCCGTAGCTGATCCCGGATGGGGACGGGGGCGGATGCACTTACCGGCGGCGGGGAACTTGGCGTTCGGCGAGGCGATGATGGTAGTGATACAGGCGGCGCCCCTCAACATAGGTGGGCTTCAGCACAGGAGCCAACCGAGCGTGGCTACTTCAGGGGTATGCTTCAAAATTAAAGTCTCTGCGTCAGATATTATAGCGTCCTGATTTATTTAGGATGCCGTCGGAGAACAGGAGTTGAAATATGACATTCATTGCGGAAATAGATGAAAAAATCGAACCAATCATCCGAATGATCGCCGAAGACCGTTGCAAAGGGATAGAAGAGCTTACGGAGCTGGCCGAGTCAGGAGACCGATCAGCAATCGTATTCTTGGGCCTGTATTTATCTGAAAAAAAAGAGACCACCGATATGGCGATGAAGTGGTTACTCTTGGCTGATGGCTTTGGGAACCCAGATGCAGCCTGGAATATAGCCATGATCGCCCGAGAAAATAGCAATTTTGAAGAAATGAAACGGTGGATCGACCGCGCATCCGACCTCGGAGAAGAAGACGCAAAAATAGTAAAGGAAAATGGCTACGAGGTAGATTCCCTCCTATCTTCGCGATCCCAGCTAGAATGACGGCGCCATAGCGTCCATATACTTAAAAATAACCGAAATTTATCTCTTCCCTTCAAGCCCCCAACTGATCCCGGATGGGCAGGCTGCGGATGCGTTTGCCGGTGGCGGCGTGGATGGCGTTCAGCAGGGCGGGGGCGATGGGGGGTACGCCCGGTTCGCCCACGCCGCCCAGGGGCGCGTCGTACTGCGCCGCCGGCATCAGGTGGACGCGGATGTCCTTGGGCGCCGCGTCGATGCGGGTGACCTCATAGCTGTCGAAATTATCCTGCTGCACCTGGCCGGCCTTGAAGCTGATCTCGCCCAGCGTGGCCAGGCTGACGCCTTGAATCACCGCCCCTTCCAGCTGCGCCCGCACCCGGTCGGGGTTGATGACGGGGCCGCAGTCGAAGGCGATGTCGACACGGGGAATGGTCAGCTTGCCCTGGGCGTCCACCGCCACCTGCACGACGGCGGCGGCATAACTGGCGAAGCTGCGGTGCGCGGCGATGCCGCGGCCCTGGCCCTTGGGCAGGGGCTTGCCCCAGCTGCCCTCCTTGGCCGCCCGCTCCACCACGCCGCGCAGGCGGCCGGTGTCATAGGCGTAGGCCACCGGGTCTTCGTTGTAGTTCCAGCCATCGGCCATGTCGGCCGGGTTGATCTGACGGGCCGGGCCGATCAGGTCCAACAGGAAATCCTTGGGGTCGCGCCCGGCGGCGGCGGCCAGTTCGGCCACGAAGCTCTGCACCGCGAAGGCGTGCGGGATGTTGGAGACGCTGCGGAACCAGCCGATGCGGGTGTGGCTCTCCGCCTCCGGGTTCTCCACCCGCAGGTTGGGCACGATCCACGGGGTGTTGACGGCGCCCATGCCCAGTTCCGAGGCGCCCTCATGCTTCACCCCGGCGACGAAGGTGGCGTTGATGGCGGGGGCCACGGTGCGGTGCAGCCAGGCGACCGGCTTGCCCTTGGCGTCCAGCCCGCCCTCCAGCCGCTCCACCGACACGGTATGCAGAAAACCGTGGTGCAAATCGTCGGTGCGGGTGAAGGTCAGCTTCACCGGCCGGCCATCCATGGCGCGGGACAGCAGGGCGGCCTCGGCGATGTAGTCCGGCTTGGACTTGCGGCCAAACCCGCCCCCCACCAGGGTCTGGTGCACGGTCACCTTCTCGGCCGGGATGCTCAGCACCTTGGCCACCGTTTCCCGCGTGGTCTGCGGCGCCTGGGTGCTGCCCCAGATCTCGCAGGCGTCGCCCGTCACCTGGGCCACCGCCGCTGGCGGTTCCATGGGCGCCTGGGCCAGGTGGGGGATGTAATATTCAGCGGTGATGCGCTTGGCCGCCGACTTCAGGGCGGTGTCCACATCCCCCTGGTTGCGCGCCACCTGACCAGGGGCGCGGGCCGCCGCCTCCAGCTCCGCCCGATAGGCGGCGCTGTCGTAACGGACGTTGGCGCCGTTGTCCCAAGTGATCTTCAGCTTATCCCGCCCCTTGAGGGCGGCCCAGGTGTTCTCCGCCACCACGGCCAGGCCGCCCTTGGGCAGGAAGCCGGAGGGCAGGGGCGCCGGGTTCAGCACCACCACCTTGACCACGCCGGGCACCTTCAGCGCCTCATCCACCTCATAGTGCACCAGCTTGCCGCCATGGACCGGCGGCCGGGCGACCACGGCGTACAGCATGTTCTCCCGCCGCACGTCGATGCCATAGGTGGCGCGGCCGGTGGTGATGTCGAAACCGTCGACCAGGCCGATGTCGGCGCGGCCGATATAGCGGAATTTGGCGGGGTCCTTGAACACCAGCACCTCACGCGCCGGTACGGGCAGCGCGGCGGCGGCGGCGGCCACCTCGCCATAACCCAGGCGCCGGCCGCTGGCGTCGTGCGCCAGGCTGTGGTGGTCCGCCGTCACCTCCGCCACCGGCACGCCCCATTGGGATGCCGCGGCCTGGGCCAGCATCTGGCGCGCGGCGGCGCCGATGCGGCGCAGGGCCTGTAAGTGGTGACGCATGCTGCGCGAGCCGTCGGTGTTCTGGTTGCCGTAGCGCGCCTCGTCGCCCAGCGCCTGTTCCACCTTCACCTTGGCCCAGTCGGCGTCCATCTCATCCGCGATGACCATGGCCCAGCTGGTGCGCACGCCTTGTCCCATTTCCGCCCGGTGGCAAAGGATGGTGACGGTGCCATCGGCGGCCACGGCCACGAACAGGCGCGGGTCGTCCTTGACCCCACCAGGCATGGCGTCACCGCCATACTTCTTGGGGCTGTCCTCGCCGCGCGCGCCGGGGCCCAGCCCGCCGGCCAGGACGAAAGTGCCGGCACCCAGCCCCATCAGGACGGCGCGGCGGCTGAGATTGGTGATGCTTCCGCTCATCACTTCGCACTCCCGCTGCTGGCCGTCTTGCGCTGGATTTGGCCGGCCGCCTTCTTGATGGCGGCGCGGATGCGGGGATAGGTGGCGCAGCGGCAGATGTTACCGCTCATGGCGTCGTCGATGGCTTCGTCGCTGGGATGGGGCGTGTCCTTCAGCAGGGCCGCCGCCGACATGATCTGCCCGGCCTGGCAATAGCCGCACTGCGCCACGTTCAATTCCCGCCACGCCACCTGCACGGGGTGCATGCCGTCGGGCGACAGGCCTTCGATGGTGGTGACAGCCATGCCGGCGAGATCGCCCAGCGTGGTTTGGCAACTGCGGATGGGGGCGCCATCGGCATGCACAGTGCAGGCCCCGCACAGCGCCTCGCCACAGCCGTACTTGGTGCCCGTCAGGCCCTGGACATCGCGCAAATACCACAGCAGGGGCATCTCGGGATCGCCCTCGAAACGCTGCTCCTGTCCGTTCAGCGTGAACGTGATCATGTCAACCGCCCTACCTTGTCATGCCGCGCATGGTGCCACCGGTCGTGCGGCATGGGAACTGTTCTCGCCCTCAAGCGGCCCGCCTCATGCCAGCGGCCCCCCGGACACCAGTTCACGCCGCGCGATGGCGACGACATTGCGCGTCAACGGGGATAGCTGGTCGGCGGCCAGGCGGCTGACCTGCCAGAACAAGGGCACGTCAAGGACGGCGCCGGGGACCAGTTCCACCAGCCGACCGGCCTGCAAATGGTCGCGCACCAGTGGCGCCGGATTCATGCCCCAGCCCATGCCGGCCAGCGCGCCGTCGACAAAGGCCTGGGTCGACGGCAGCCAATGGATCGGGGGGACGACATCACGGCCCAGTTCCCGGCGAATCCAGTCATGCTGCAGCCGGTCCTTCTGGTTGAAGGTCAGCGCCGGGGCGCGGGCCAGGGCCTCCGCCGTCACGCCCTCGGGGAAATACCGGGCGGCGAAAGCCGGGCTTGCCGTGGCGTGGTAGCGCAAGGCGCCAAGAGCGGTGACGCGGCAGCCCTGCACCGGCTTTTCCAGCGAGGTCACCGCCGCCAGCACCCGGCCGCGCCGCAGCCAGTCCGCCGTATGGTCCTGGTCGTCGATGACGATGTTCAGCAAATGGTCACTGGCGTGCGTGAAGGCCGCCGCCGCCGCCAGGAACCAAGTGCCCAGGCTGTCGGCGTTGGTGGCGATGGCCAACGTCACACGGGATACGCCGGCCGCCGCATCGGCCAAGCCCGGCAGGTGCGCTGTCAACTCCCGCTCCAGCAAGCCGACATGATCCATGTGCCGGCAGAGCCATGCGCCCTTTTCCGTGGCGGTGCAGGGCGTGCCGCGCTCGATCAGGACGACGCCCAGCCGTTCCTCCAACGACTTGACGCGCTGGGAAACGGCGGAAGGGGTGACATGCAGCGCGGCGGCGGCCTTCTCGAAGCTGCCGGTCCGCGCCACCAGCGCCACGGCACGCGCCGCCGCATAGTCGATCATGGATAAGTTTCGCTAAATCAGGGTTAGTTTCATTAACTAGCCTAATCCCGCGGGGCCCGCTATCACAAGGGCGGGTAACGTCGGGGCATCCTGGTCATGAATTCCGCCGTCTTCATCGCGGGCCTCAGCATGGGGCTCAGCCTCATCGTCGCCATCGGGGCGCAGAACGCCTTCCTGCTGCGCCAGGGCCTGCGCAACCGGCATGTCTTCGCGGTGTGCCTGGCGTGCGCCTTGTCAGACGCCGTGCTGATCGGGGCGGGGGTGGCCGGCTTCGGCACCATGATCGTCTGGATTCCCTGGTTGGACACGGCCATGCGGTATGCCGGTGCCGCCTTCCTCGCCTGGTATGGCGCCAAAAGCCTATGGTCGGCGTGGCACGCCACCGGGGCGCTGACGGCCGCCGGGCAGGCGGAGGATGACGGGCTGGCGAAAACCCTGTTGGCCTGCCTGGCCATCACCTGGCTGAACCCGCATGTCTATCTCGACACCGTGGTCTTGCTGGGGGCCGTGTCCACCCAATTCGACGGTTTCCAGGCATCCTTCGCGGCCGGCGCCATCACCGGTTCCTTCCTGTTCTTCTTTTCCCTGGGCTATGGCGCCACCCGCTTGCGCCCTGTCTTCGCGCGCCCCGCCGCTTGGCGCGTGCTGGAGGGCGCCATCGCCCTGGTCATGTGGTCCATCGCCGTGACGCTGGTCGCCGGGCGATAGACCCGAAGCGGGCGCGAAGGGGAACCATCATCGCGATGGACCGTTGTGCGGTGCTTACAGTTGGTCCCTCCGCAGCAGGACACCGCCCATGCGCCCCTTCACCCCCATCGCCGTCTGGGAAGCCCCCTCGGTCCGTCGCGCCATCACCACGGTGGACGAGGCGTCGAACTGGCTGATCTACCGTTGGCCGGAAGAGCACCTGAACGATCCCGCCCGCCAGGCGGCCACCGCCGCCTGTCTGGCCGCCCTGGACGGATCGGGGGAGGTGGAGGCGGCGCGGGCGGCCTTCATCTCCGCGGCGGAGGCTGCGCGCATCCTCGCGGACGCGCCATAAAGCACCAGGCGGCGTCCTGGCCCATTTATGAGTCCCCTTCATGGGGCCATGCGGACTTTCGGGCATAGTCGGCGGACCATCCCCACCCCAGATTGCTCCCGAGCCCACCCGACCGGCGGATGGGATTCCAAAGGAGCATGGACGATGGAGATCATTCGCAACGGCGCGACGCCGTCCACCCGGGGATCGTCGGACTATTTCACCGGCACGGTACGCCTGGACCAGCCGTTCCAGGCCGGGGCGCCGGCAACGTTGCGCGGCGCCACCGTGACCTTCGAACCCGGCGCCCGGACGGCCTGGCACACCCATCCGTTGGGGCAGACGCTGATCGTGACCGCCGGCCTGGGCTGGGCGCAGCGCGACGGCGGCCCGGTGGAGGAGATCCGCCCCGGCGACGTCATATGGTTCGCCCCGGGGAGCGTCATTGGCACGGCGCCACGGCGACGACGGCTATGACCCACATCGCCCTGCAGGAAGCGCTGGACGGCAAGGTGGTGGACTGGCTGGAGCAGGTTTCCGACGCCGAATACCGGCGCTGATCACACGATCCCGGCCAATCCCCGGGCCGTGGCCACGAAGGCGTCCACATGCGACGGGTCCGTGTTCCAGGCGGTGACCAGGCGGACGCAGGCGCCGTCCCAGCGATAGAATCGGAAGCCCGCCGCCTCCAGACCGGCGATCATCGGTTCGGGCAGGATGGCGAAGACCTCGTTGGCCTGCACCGGGCTGCGCAGGCCCACACCAGGCAGGGCGTCCAGGCCGGCCGCCAGGCGGGTGGCCATGGCGTTGGCGTGGGTGGCCAGGCGCAGCCACAGGCCGTCGGTCAGATAGGCGTCCAGCTGGGCCGACAGGAAGCGCATCTTGGAGAACAGGTGGCCGGCGCGCTTGCGGCGATAGGCGAAGCTCTCCGCCAGGGCCTTGTCGAAGAAGATCACCGCTTCCGCCGCCAGGGCGCCGTTCTTGGTGGCGCCGAAGGACAGGACGTCCACGCCGGCGCGCCAGGTGATGTCGGCGGGCGCGCAGGCCAGGCTGGCGACGGCGTTGGCGAAGCGGGCGCCATCCATGTGGATGCGCAGCTTGTGGGCCCGCGCCACATCCGCCAGGGCCGCCACCTCGTCCGGGGTATAGACCGTGCCCGCCTCGGTCGCCTGGGTCAGGGTCAGGGCCGCCGGCTGCACATGGTGGACGAAGCCGGCGCCGGCCTTGTTCAAGGTCGCGGCCAGGACCAGAGGGTCCAGCTTACCATGGGAGCCGGGCAGGGGGACCAGCTTGGCGCCGCCGGACATCAGTTCCGGCGCGCCGCATTCGTCCACCTGGACATGGGCCTCGTCATGGCAATAGACGGCGCCGTAGGGCGGGGTCAGCACCGACAGCGCCAGCGCGTTGGCGGCGGTGCCGGTGGCGACGGGGAACACGGTGACATCGCATTCGAACAACTCGGCCAGGTCATGGCTCACCCGCTCTGTCAGGGGATCGGCGCCGTAGGAGGGCTGCGCCCCGTCGTTGGCCGCGGCCAGGGCCGCCAGGATCTCCGGGGCGGCACCCACCACGTTGTCGCTCATGAAGTTCATCGAGGACCGTCTAAGCCTTGTTGCGTGATACGGAGGAGGATCGGGCCGCACGGCCACGAGATGAAAGCGAAAAAGCGCGGAAATCCGCAGTGCTGTCACGCCTCGCTGAAATATTGGGCAAGCACCGGCGGCCGGGATTGCGCCGCTGGCTTCGTGACAATGGCCATTAAATCTCTGTCATGTAGACCGATTACGCTGGTCGGCCGGCGAGCGGTGTGACCGTAATCACGGCGTCCGGGGAACCTGCGGGCGCATCGTCTGGTTGGGTTCGGACGCCCCACTTGAAGAAGATGGGGTGTCCGATGAAGTGGTTCCAGTAACGACCGCGATCTGGACCTTCCCGGTGCTGGGTTCCAGCAGCACGATACGCTGGGCACCATTGGGAAGTTCGACCTGGACGGCCAGGCGGCTGCCCACGCTGGTCATGGCCTCGATGTGGCTGCCTTCAGGCAGCTTGAGCAAGGGGGCCAGGGCCTCGGGCGGCGCGGCCGAAAGAGTGGTCGTGCCCGGTGCCGCGTCATGGCGGCCGAAGGCGCGGGGGTGGTTGGGGTCGGTGGCACGCCGCCAGATCTCCACCCCGATGAAGGTGAAACCGGCGACGATCAGTACGCCCATGATGACGAGGAAGGTCTTTATTGTCCGCACTTGCTTCAACCATCTGTGCCGCCCCGGGCCAGCCTGCCGACACCGCCTTCGCGCGCCCTGGCGCCGCGGCGGGTGAGGGCGGGGCTGACCGCCTGGACCTTGGCGCGCCGGTGGTCGACGGTGCGGAGGATGAGGATCTGGAAGGCGAGGAAACGGGTTGCACCCTTCTCGCCGTCACCATTCCCGACACCGCGGCCCGCGATCGGCTGGACAAGGCCCTGGCCCAACTGGCGCCAGAGACCGCCAGCCTCACCCGCTCACGCCTCCAGGCGTTGATCGGCGAAGGCCGCGTGACCCTGGATCAGCCGGGCGGCCAGACCATAGACGACGCCTCCTACCGGGTCAAACCCGGCCAGGTGTTCCACATCTCGGTTCCTGCACCCGAGGCGGCGGTGCCGATGGCACAGGACATCCCGCTGACCATCGTCTTCGAGGACGATGATTTGCTGGTGATCGACAAGCCAGCCGGCATGGTGGTGCATCCCGCCGCCGGCAATCCGGACGGCACGCTGGTCAACGCCCTGCTGTTCCGTTGTGGGGAGCGCCTGTCGGGCATCGGCGGCGTGCGCCGGCCCGGCATCGTCCACCGGCTGGACAAGGACACCAGCGGCCTGATGGTGGTGGCCAAGACCGATCGCGCCCACACCGGGCTGTCCGCGCAATTCGCCGACCGCACCCTGTCGCGCACCTACCACGCCGTGGTCTGGGGGGCGCCGGCGGAAGCCCAGGGCGAAATCGAGGGGAATATCGGCCGCCATCCGACGGATCGCAAGCGCATGGCCGTGGTAAGCAAAGGGGGCAAGCCGGCGCTGACGCGCTGGCGGGTCCTGGCGCGGCACGGCCTGCTGAGCACCCATGTGGAGTGCAAGCTGGCCACCGGCCGCACCCACCAGATCCGGGTGCACATGGCCCAGATCGGCCACCCCCTGGTGGGCGACCCGCTGTATGGCAAGGCGCGCCCCACCGGCGCGTTGGGCGCGCGGCTGAAGGAAGCGTCGGCGGCGGCGCAGGCCGGACTTCTCGGTTTTCGTCGCCAAGCGTTGCATGCGAAGGACATCGCCTTCCGTCATCCGGTGAGCGGTGGGATGCTGGCCTTCACCAGCGACCTGCCCGCGGATCTCGCAGGGCTGATTTCTAGTTTAGAATGATTTTAAAATGTGGTCGGATGCGCGTCTGAAGCGTATACTGATCAACGTGTCACCCCAACCCCGCCCGGGGGGCTCCATTGAGCATCCGGTACCGGGGGGATCGCCCGATATCCGGGGATCCTTAGCCGTGAAAGGTTGTTGACCATGGCCACCTTGCCCGCCATCCCCGCCATCAGCTCGGAATCGAGCCTGTCGCGCTATCTCCAGGAAATCCGCCGCTTCCCCATGCTGGAGCCGGAAAAGGAGTTCATGCTGGCCAAGCGCTGGCAGGAACATGAGGACGGCACGGCCGCCCACCAGCTGGTGACCAGCCACCTTCGCCTGGTGGCCAAGATCGCCATGGGCTACCGCGGCTATGGCCTGCCCCTGTCGGAACTGATCTCCGAAGGCAACGTCGGCATGATGCAGGCGGTGAAGCGCTTCGACCCCGACCGTGGCTTCCGCCTGGCCACCTACGCCATGTGGTGGATCCGTGCCGCGATCCAGGAATACATCCTGCACAGCTGGAGCCTGGTGAAGATGGGCACCACGGCCGCGCAGAAGAAGCTGTTCTTCAACCTGCGCAAGCTGAAGGGCCAGATGCAGGCCATCGATGACGGCGACCTGTCGCCCGAGACGGTGACCGCCATCGCCACCAAGCTGGACGTGCCGGAACAGGACGTCGTGTCCATGAACCGCCGTCTGGGCAGCCCCGACCACAGCCTGAACGCGCCCTTGCGCGTGGATGGCGAAGGTGAGTGGCAGGATTGGCTGGTCGATGAAACGGAAAGCCAGGAAATCCGCCTGGCCGACCGGGAAGAGTTGGGCAAGCGCAAGGCCCTGCTGGCCGGCGCGATGAAGGGCCTGAACGACCGTGAGCGTCGCATCCTGGCCGAACGCCGCCTGCGCGACGACCCGACCACGCTGGAGGATCTGTCGCAGGAGTTCGGCATCAGCCGCGAGCGTGTGCGCCAGATCGAGGTGCGGGCGTTTGAAAAGCTGCAGAAGGCGGTGAAGAACGCGGCGCTGGAAACGCACCTGGCCTGATTTTAGTGGGCGGCCGCCGTGAAGCAGGTGATAGTTGCATGAAACGGCGGGACCCTAAGGGTCCCGCCGTTGTTTGTGTGGGACATGGCGTCAGTGGCGCAAGACCAGGAGAGCGACAAGCGCCAAAATGGGTGCAATTAAAGCTCCTGCCACGAGAAGTCCCACGTTCCACGCGGTCTTGGCGTCCTTGGTGAAACGGATGGGCTCCGGTTCCGGTGGCAACGGCAGCCGCCCGCCCTGATCATGATAGCGTCGCAGCAGATCAGACAGTGCCGTTCGATTTAGCGCGAAGTCATCCGGGATGAAGAACCAACTTTTATCGAAGCAACCATGGTCTGCGACAGCATCACCACGCCGCTGAATAAAAATGCCTGCGGCCTGGGATTTGTTTCCCATGACGCGCATCATCATAACGGCATCGTCCCAAGCGCACACCGCTATCTTCCGGCCTTGGATTAAGGTCACGCCATCCGCGTCGATGAGCAGCTTAAGCCACCCTGGCCGAAAAACGCGCAGCCCATGAATGCCCCATGCCGCGAACGCCACCATGCACAACTTCACCCAGGCAGCTTGGGCATGCGGAAAATTAAGCACGATCACAAACGCCATGAAAAGGCTGGCGAACAAACCAGCCAAGTAACTGCGGCGTCCACGATGTAAGACGACATGCGCGGCTGGAGCGGCATGTATGACAGGCATTCGGTGTCCTCAAGTCATGCTTAATGAGTGCCAGAAAGAATGCGACGACGGAACTGGTGAACTTGCCGCATGCATGGCGCATTCGCGGGAAAGAGATGTGCCCCGGCCTGCCGGGGTGGGCCGCGCAATGGCATTTTGCTCGGCAACTGGCTTTTCTCGAACGCCCCGTCAATCAAACGGATATCGCTGCCACCGGCTGTTTCTCGGCGTATTTGATTCCCGTCACTTTTTGAAAACTTTCTTCCCCGGCCTGCCCACTTCGGATTAAAGACCTTTTATTAACGATCACAGGCTATCACCATAAGCGACGCGTTTATGAATCAAAGAGCCTGAGACCGATATGAGCCATAAGGCCGACCTCGACAGCCTGGACATTGGATATCGGCGCCTGTCGGCCGCGGAGATCGAGCAGGCCTTGGCCCTGCACCTTCGTTACCTGCAGGGCCAGCGGGGTGGCGCACGGGCCAGCTTTAAATTCTGCGACTTGTCGCATGCCATCCTACGGGGCCGGGTACTGGCGGATGCCGACCTGACAGGCGCCCGCCTCAGCGAAGCCGACCTGTCGGACGCTGACCTGCGCTCCGCCTGCCTGTTCGGGGCCGACCTCCGGCGCGCCACGCTGGAACGGGCCAACCTGGTCCGTGCCGACCTGCGCGGGGCCGCCTTCAGGGGCGCCAGCATGCAGCGGGTGGTGATGGTGGAGGCCGACCTTCGGGACGGTCACCTAATGCGCAGCAAGAACGGCGAACTGACCCCCAATGTCCAGGGTAACGCCTCGGCGGAGTTGGCCGAGGCGTCCATGACCCGGGCCGACCTAAGCCACGCTAAGCTATCCAACGCCTTCGTCATGCAGACGGATTTGCGGGACACGGACCTGCGGGGCGCCGTCTTCGTCAGGGCGGACCTCAGCGGTTCCGACCTCACCGGCTGCAACCTGGAAGGCGCGGACCTGTCGGAGGCCAACCTCAGCGGCACCAAGCTGGACGGGGCCGTGCTGACCCGCGCCCTGCTACGCAGCACCAACCTGTCCAAAGCCAGCCTGCTGGGCGCGTTGCTGGACGATGTGGACTTGTCCATGGCCAACCTGACGGGGGCCGACCTGGTGCGGCGCCTGGACGATATCGCGGGCACCATCGGCGAAACCTTGCGCCGTCACCGCCTGTGGATCTTGAGCAACGGCGGCAAGGGTCAGCGGGCCGACCTCTCGGCGCTCGACCTCAGCGGCCAGGACCTGTCCAACCTGAACCTGTCGGCCGCCATCCTCAAGCAGGCGAACCTGAAGGGAGCGAAGCTCAGCGGCACGGTGCTGGCCATGGCCGATCTGTCCATGGCGGACCTCCGCCACGCGGACCTGGCCGGGGCCGATCTGCGCGGCGCCTGCCTGGAGCGCGCCAGCCTGAACGAGGCCAACCTGGCCAACGCCGTCGCCTGCCCCATGGATTTGCGCAATGGCCACGCCTGGCCCACCAATTTCAACAAGGCGCGCATGGTGCGGGTGAACCTGGCCGGCGCCGACCTGACCGCCGCGCGGCTGGAGGATGGCGACCTGACCCAGGGCAATTTGCGCAACGCCATCCTGGCGGGCGCCAGCCTGACGGATGCGATCCTGACCATGACCGACCTGCGCGAGGCCGACATTCGCAACGCTGACTTCCGCGGCGCCAAGAACCTGTCCGCCGAGTCCCTAGCCCTTTGATTGGGGCCCTTTGAGTGTGGCCCCTGTGATTGTGGTAGAATGGCACCATGACCAGCACCATCTCCCCCCAGTCAAACGACCGTCGTAAAGCCGTGCGCCAGCCCGGCGAAGCCTACCCCCTCCGCGTGGGTCGCGAACCGGCGCGCCTGGTCGACTGGTCGGTCAAGGGTGTGGGCCTGCAACTGCGGGGGGGTGTCGACACCCTGGCGCCGGGTCAAACGCTGACGGTCAGCATCCACAGTGAGGTCACCAACGGCGTGGCGCTGTTCCCCGTCGTCGTCCGCCGGGTAGATACGGAACGGCGCGTCATCGGCGCCGATTTCCTGGATGAGGCGGAGGACGCCGCCAACTTCCTCGCCTGCCTGCTGGCGATGTCGGACGCCCGTTAGCGCAGATCGGCCAAAGGTGAAATCCCCTTTGGGCGCGAAGCTGCTCGTGTACAAACTCAGCTGGTGCCGGCTGCGTCTGGTTTTACGCAGCCGGCACCAGTACTGGACAGGACGCCCCGCCCGCACACGCCTCGCGCAGGCTTCGCCGTCCAGCCAATAAGCCCATTCCGGCGGGCGGCCAGGCTGCAGGGCGCGTCGTTGCCAACCCGTGAAATTTCAGAATAACCGGCACTGTTCAGGCGCAATTCAAATTCCGTCACCCGCCCACCACCGAACACCAGGTGGGCGTGGCGGTTGATCAAGCTCGGCGTGATCCATCGCCTGCCGGCATCCCGTACATGCACCGCCACAGTCTCTGGCCGGCCGGGAAGTTCCTCTTAAGGATTTCTGACAGGTCAGATGATCCGACAGGTCTTTACGATCCATCCGCCCGCCGCTAAGATGGGCCCATATCGTCATCCTGGCCACCGAAGATGGCAATTCCGGTGATCAACTGGCGGCTATCGATGGCCGCCAGCCGGCGAAACAGGCATGAGGCATGTCAATGGGCTCCCCCCTTCCGCCGCGCGGCGTCAACACGCGCACCCTATTCACCGCCCTGGCCCTGCCGCCCGGCGACAGGGACCGCGATGTGGCCGCGACACCCCACGGTGGGCGCCTGGAGGAACTGTACTGGCCGGACCATGACCGGCGCCTTCTGACAGGTCACCACTTGACCATCGACTGCGCCCACCGCCATGATCTGGAGGCGCCTATGGTTGGCTCCATGGTCGGCAAATGACGGCGCCGGGGTTCACCTTCCGGCAGGGGACGGCGCCGCTGCTGATCTCCTTCCCCCATGTCGGCATCCAGGTGCCGGGCGACATCGCCCCCCGCCTGGTGCCGGAGGCGCATGCCCTGGTCGACACCGACTGGCATGTCGACGCGCTGTACGATTCCGCGGACGCGATTGGCGCCTCCATCCTGGTGGCGGGCTACAGCCGCTACGTCGTGGATCTGAACCGGCCGGCGGATGACGCCAACCTCTATCCCGGCCAAGCCGGCACCGGCCTAATCCCGGAGGTGATGTTCGACGGAACGCCCTTGTATCTGCCGGGGCAGGGGCCTGACGATGCCGAAAAGGCCGCCCGCGTCGCCACCTATTGGCAGCCCTATCACGCCCAACTGTCGGCGGAGCTGGACCGGTTGAAGGCGCAGCACGGCTACGCCCTGCTGTGGGACGCGCATTCCATCGCGGCGGAGGTGCCGCGCCTGTTCGACGGCCGGCTGCCCGATCTGAACCTGGGCAGCAACGCCGGCGCCTCCTGCGCCGGCAATTTCGC
Source organism: Nitrospirillum karajorum (assembly GCF_036348415.1). NCBI lineage: Bacteria > Pseudomonadati > Pseudomonadota > Alphaproteobacteria > Rhodospirillales > Azospirillaceae > Nitrospirillum > Nitrospirillum karajorum. Next base: position 487,248 of record NZ_JAZBQB010000002.1, on the reverse strand, counting down.
CGACGCGGTGTTCGGCGTGGCGCAGGCCAGCGGCTATAGCGCGGTGCTGAACGGCCGGTTCAAGGGTGGGCACATCACCCGCCATTACGGCCGGCCGGCGGTGCATGTCCACGCCCTGCAACTGGAACTGTCGCAGGATACCCACCTGGCCCCCGGCCTGGTGCCGGCGCTGGACGGGAACCGCTGCGGCAGGCTGCGCCCGGTGCTTCGTTCCATGATCGAAACCTTTCTGTCTTCCGCCGCCCAGCATTACGCCAGCGCCTGAAGATAGCCTCATAGCATTTTGTTTTTCCTCGGGAGTTCTCGTGCCATGCACACCCTCACTCTGGTCCCCGGCCGCCTGACCCTGGCTGACCTGCGCGCCACCCTGGCCGGCCCCGTCCGCCTGGTGGTGGACGACGCCACCCTGACGCATGCGGAGAAGTCCGCCGCCACGGTGGACGCCGTCATGGCCGCCGGCCACACCGCCTATGGCATCAACACCGGCTTCGGCCTGCTGGCCAAGACCCGTATCGGCAACGACCAGCTATCGCAGTTGCAGCGCAACCTGGTACTGAGCCATGCCGTGGGCACCGGCCCACTGCTGGACGACGCCATTGTGCGCCTGATCCTGGTGCTGAAGATTTCCAGCCTGGCGCGCGGCTATTCCGGCGTGCGCGGCAGCGTCATCCAGGCACTGGTGGCGCTGGCCAACCATGGCGTCTACCCCTGCATCCCGTCCAAGGGCTCCGTCGGCGCCTCGGGCGACCTGGCGCCGCTGGCCCATCTGGTGGCGCCGTTGCTGGGCGTGGGCGAGGTGCGGGTGGACGGCCAGATCCTGCCCGCCGCCGAAGGCATCAAGCGGGCGGGGCTGGTGCCCATGGAGCTTGGCCCCAAGGAGGGCCTGGCCCTGCTGAACGGCACCCAGGTGTCGACCGCCCTGGCCCTGAATGGCCTGTTCGCGGCGGAGCGGGTGTTCCAGGCGGCGCTGACCGCCGGCGCCTTGTCGGTGGACGCGGCACGGGGTAGCGACACGCCGTTCGATGCCCGCATCCACGACCTGCGCGGCCAGAAGGGCCAGATCGACACCGCCACCACCTATCGCCGCCTGCTGGACGGCAGTGCGGTCCGCGCCAGCCACCTGGATTGCGAGCGGGTGCAGGACCCCTATTGCCTGCGCTGCCAGCCGCAGGTCATGGGCGCCTGCCTGGACCAGTTGCGCATGGCGGCGGGTACCCTGCTGATCGAGGCCAACGCCGTCACCGACAACCCCCTGGTCTTCCCGGACACGGGCGACATCCTGTCCGGCGGCAACTTCCATGCCGAGCCGGTGGCCTTCGCCGCCGACCAGATCGCCCTGGCGCTCGCCGAGATCGGCAACCTTTCGGAACGGCGCATCGCCATGCTGGTGGACCCGCACCACAACGGCGGCCTGCCGGCCTTCCTGGTGAAGGACGGCGGCATCAATTCCGGCTTCATGATCGCCCACGTCACGGCGGCGGCGCTCGCCAGCGAGAACAAGGGTCTGGCCCATCCGGCCTCGGTGGACAGCATCCCCACCTCCGCCAACCAGGAGGACCATGTCTCCATGGCCACCTGGGCGGCCCGGCGCCTGATCGACATGGCCGACAACGCCGCCGGCATCGTCGGCATCGAGGCGCTGGCCGCCATCCAGGGCCTGGAGTTCCACCTGCCGCTGCGGACCTCCGAACCGCTGGAGCAAGCCCGGGCCAAGCTGCGCGCCGTGGTCCCGGCCTACGACCAGGACCGCTACTTCGCCCCCGACATCGCCGCCGCCAAGGCCCTGGTGGTGAACGGGGACCTGGGCGCGGGGCTGGCTTTCGCGTAAGAGGGTAACGCGGGCTTTTCCGGGAGGGGAATGGAATGAGGCGTTGGCGTTATCCATTGCCTGTTCTTTCCTCTCTGCCCCTTCTGGTGGCTGCGGCCTTTCTCGGGCTGCCGACACGAGGCGAACAGACCAGCAATGGGCGCGATGAGCTTCCCATTCTGACTGGGCAATCGACACCGGTTCCCGAGGGGGAGGTCGAACGGTGCCGCGTCGATGACCAAGGCGCGAACTGCCGGATAGTCAAAGCGTCCCCGAATGAGGCCCACGCCCGGCTCATGGCTCTCATGGCGGCAATCATCCGCCATGGTGATTTGACCGACCGTCGTTTTCTGGAAAGGACGTTGCGCGTCCAGTTGCCGGTCGATGGATCCGGCAGCGGCATGCTGAGCATGTTCAGCGCAGATATTGGCTACGTCTCATTGACGTATGATACCAGTCCGAGCCGATATCAAACCTTACTGTTCAGGAATTTAGCATCAGCCGCTTGTGTGGCGTCGCGGGACTTTGCTGATTTCTTCAAGGAAGACAAAATAGAGATCGTATCGAGCTCTGAACTAATCGTTGGCTTCCATCGACGGACGGTTGACACCCGCCACAGCGTGACCTTTCAGTACGAAGGCATGCCGTGGGAAAAAGCAGTTCCGTGCGTAAGCTATTTCCAGATCGACCAGAACAAATTCCCAATGGCGCGGCAAAAATGACCACCACAGAGGAACGCTTGAGCGAACGGGCCTACCAGGCCCTGCGCGCCGACATCATGCTCTGCCGCCTGACGCCCGGGCAGCGGGTCAGCGAGGCCCTGCTGGCCGAGCGGCTGGGCTTCGGCAAGGCGCCCGTGCGCACGGCCCTGGCCCGCCTGTGCCAGGAAGGGCTGATGGCGGCGCGGGCGCGCAGCGGTTTCACCGTGGCGCCCATCACGCCCGAAGACATCATGCACTGCTTCCAGATCCGCCTGGCCTTGGAGCCCATGGCCGGGCGACTGGCGGCGGGGCGGCTGACCACGACGCATGTCCGCCGGCTGGTGCGGGCCACCACCATCACGGTGGAACCGGACGACCCCGACCAGCACCGCAAGATCCTGGAAGCCGATCAGGATTTCCACGAGACCATCGCCGAGGCCTCGGGCAATCCGCGCCTGCACCAGATCCTGCAGAACCTGTACGAGCGCGGGCAGCGTCCCCTGTTCATGGGTATCCCCCAGTCGGAGGGGGCGGCGGCCTACCGGGCCGGCAGCCAGCCGGTGCTGGCCGCCCTGATCGCCGGCGATGGCGAGAAGGCGGCCCAGTTGCTGTACGAGCATGTCTACACCGGCCAGAACTTCGTGATCGAGGCGGTGCTGCGCCAATACCCATCCCCGGAGGATGAAGGCGTGGATTAAAAATCTGATCGCGTTCGGGGCCCGGGCTGGGACGGGCGTGCAGGAACGTGCTAGGACGGGAATAATGGATAGGACAGGGCCCCGGACGTGCGGCCCACCTGATTGGCGCGAATGGGGAAAGGGACGGGTATGGGGTTATGGACGGTCAAGCCGGTCGATGCGCTCATCGCGGCCGGTGAAGGGAAACATGGCGCCGCGAAGCTGACGCGCGGCCTGGGAACATTGGATTTGATCCTGGCGGGCGTGGGGTGCACGGTGGGGGCCGGCATCTTCGTCATGACCGGATCACAGGCCGCCACCCATGCCGGCCCGGCCGTCGCCATTTCCTTCGCCTTCGCCGCCCTGGCCTGCCTGTTCGCCGGGCTGTGCTTCGCCGAGCTGGCCACCGTCATCCCCGTCGCCGGCAGCGCCTACAGCTACACCTACGCCACCTTGGGCGAGATGGTGGCTTGGCTGGTCGGCTGGAACCTGGTGCTGGAATACATGATCAGCGGGTCGGCCGTGGCCGTGGGCTTCTCCGGTTATCTCAACGCCTTTCTGGAGCAATGGGGGGTGCATCTGCCCACCAACCTGGCGTCGGCCCCCTTGTCCTATTCGGATGAGAAGGGTTTCGAGTGGACCGGGGCCTTCATCAACGGGCCGGCCGTGTTCATCATCGCCCTGTGCGGCGTGATCCTCAGCCTGGGCATCAAGGAAACGGCGCGCTTCAACAACATCTCCGTGGCCATCAAGGTCGGCGCCATGGTGCTGTTCGCGGTGGTGGGCATCTTCTATGTCGACACCGCCAACTGGCACCCCTTCATTCCGACCAACACGGGCGACGGCGCCTTCGGCTGGTCCGGCGTGTTCCGCGCGGCCGGCACCCTGTTCTTCGCCTATATCGGCTTTGACGCCGTTTCCACCGCGGCGCAGGAAGCGCGGTCGCCCCAGCGCACCGTGCCGCGCGGCATCCTGGGCGGCCTGGCCGTCTGCGTGACCCTGTACGTGGTGGTGGGCCTGGTCATGACCGGCCTGGCGCCCTACACCATGCTGGACGCGCCCGAGGCCATCTTCATCGCTATCCATCATGCCGGGCCGGCCCTGGCCTGGCTGGGCATGATCATCAACCTCGCCGCCATCCTGGGCCTGGGCTCCGCCATCCTCATCTGCAACTACGGCCAGATCCGCATCTTCTACGCCATGGCGCGTGACGGCCTGATGCCGCCGTCCTTCGCCTCGGTCAACCCGGAACACCATGTGCCGTGGCAGGCGACGCTGTGGGTGACCCTGGCCGCCGCCATCATCGGCGGCATCGCCCCCCTGGACGTGCTGGGTGACCTGGTGTCCCTGGGCACGCTCATGGCCTTCGCCCTGGTCTGCGTCGCCACCCTGGTGCTGCGCGTGCGCGACCCGCACCGCCCGCGCCCCTTCCGCGTGCCCTACCTGCCGGTGGTGGCCGTCGTCGGCGCCGTGATCTGCGTGGCGCTGATGATCTCCCTGGGCCTCAGCAACTGGATCCGCTTCGGCGCGTGGAGCCTGCTTGGCCTGGCCATCTACTTCGCCTACGGCATGCGCAACTCCGCCCGCCAGCGCGAGGCGCAACTGGCGGAGTGATTAGCCGGCGGAGAGCATATGGGCGGGTTCGGTGGCGTTCCCGCCCATGCGCCGCCAGCGATTGACGGCACCACGATCAAACGAAACAAACACTTCACCACCCTTGTCCCGGCCATCGGTCGCTATGGCCCCGTCGGCGAAGTCGCCCCCGGCACGTAAAAACGCGATGCCCGCCATCAGCGCCTGCCTATCGATCACGATCGCGTCGACAAGAAGCAGGCGTTCCAACTGATCCGCTATATCGGATGTGGAGAGGCGATACGCGCGTCGTAATACCCATACCGCCTCACAGACTGCGGGCAGGGGAATGACGATCCGCGTCGCTTTGACCAATAAGGCCCGCGCCTGCGTCGCCTGTTCGGGGTCATCTTCAATGAAAACGCGGACGAGGATGTTGGTGTCGACTGTAATCTTCATCGTTCGCCAGCCCAACCGGCCGCGATCGCTTCATTCATCTCGTCAATGGTAAGGACGGGCTGGCCGGGCCGTTTCAGCGCACCGAACAGCTCCGTTATGGCTAGGCCCGGTTTGGCATGGACCTGGACCCGGCCTTCCGGCAATAGATCGACCACGACCTTGTCGCCTGGCCCTATGCCTAAGTGAGCCAGGACCTCCTGACGCAGGGTGACTTGGCCCTTGGCTGTTACCGTCAGTTCGATGGACATGGGGAAAAATCCCTCCCGTGGGGAATTCCCACATTGTAAGGCACGTAGCCCTTACTCGCAACTCACTGGACTTCATCCCTCCCAATCCCGTTCCAGCCGGCGGCTGGCGAGAATGAAGAACAGGGCGCTCAGCAGGTAGAAGCCCAGGCCGATCAGCATGGAATAGCGCAGGGCCTCGGCGCCGAAGTGGGGCTTGAGGGCGTCGGACAGGCGGCCGAAGAAGAAAATGCCGAAGCCGATGCCCACCAGGTTGTTGATGAACAGGAATATGGCCGAGGCGGTGGCTCGCATGGCCGGTGGCACCACATGCTGCACGGCGGCGATGATGGGGCCCAGCCAGGCGAGGCCCAGGGCCAAGGGCAGGGTGCACAGCGCCGCCACCAACCACAGCTCCTTGGCCAGGAAGCCCAGCGCGTAGAGCGGCACGGCGATCAGGAAGGCAACGGCCGGCACCAGGGGATAGGCCGCCTTGGCGCGGCCGCCCAGCCGGTCGGCCAGGGCGCCGCCCGCCCAGATTCCCAGCGTTCCCGCCACCAGGGTGCCGCCGCCCAGCAGCAGCGAGACGTCCGTCAGCGCCATGCCGTGCATGCGGCCCAGGAAGGACGGCATCCAGAACGCCAGCCCATACCCCAGGACGGAGCAGGAGGCGGCCCCGGCGGACAGCAGCCAGAACGACGGTTTGGTGCCCAGGATGGACAGCACGGCCCGCAACGGCACCGGGCTGCCCGCGTTCTTCACGGCATCGAACGCGCCGCGCACCGGCTCACGCACCGTCAGCAGGAAGATCGGCGTCATGACCAGGCCGGCAATGCCGCAGACGGTGAAGGCCAGGCGCCAGTTCACCGCCGTGGCGATGTAGCCGCCCAACAGGATGCCCAGGGCGCTGCCGAAGGGGATGCCGAAGGAATAGACGGCCAGGGCGCGGGCGCGCTGCTGCTTGGGGAAATAGTCGCTGATCAGGGAATAGGCGGGGGCCACGCCGCCGGCCTCCCCCACGCCCACGCCCATGCGGCACAGGAACAATTGCCAGAACAGGCCCACCTGGCCGGTGAGCGCCGTAAAGCCGCTCCACAGCGCCAGCGACACCGCCATGATGCGCACCCGGCTCATACGGTCGGCCAGGCGGGCGATGGGGATGGCGAGGAAAGTGTAGAACAGGGCGAAGGCGGGGCCGCCCAGCCAGCCCAACTGGGTGTCGGTCAGGCCCAGCTCCGTCTTGATGGGCACGGCCAGGATGCTGAGGATTTGACGGTCCACGAAATTCAGGGTATAGACGACGAACAGCGCCGCCATCACCAGAACGCGGTATCCCGGCCGGACCAGGGCCGGGGCCAGAACTGGTGACGGAGGAGGGGCGGCGGTCTCGGTCATCGTGCTCTCGCTCATGGGTGATCCTGGCTGGTCTTTAGCATGGAGCGGCGGGCGGAACCGCTGATCTGGATCCCACCCGCCCCGGCGCCGGACGCGCCGGTGTCAGAAATGCAGGCCAACCGTGCCGGTGAGGGTGCGCGGCGGACCGTAATAGGCGGCGAAGGAATTGGCATAGGTGGCGCCGCCGAAGGGATAGCCGCCGACGCGGTACCGCTCATCGGTCAGGTTCTTGGCATGCAGGCCCACCTGCCAATGATCATCGGCGGAGGTCCAGATGAAATTCAGGTCCAGCAAGGTATAGCCCGGCTGGTCCAGGATGCTGGCGGTGTCGTACAGCTGGGTGAAGCTGCGGTACGACACGCTGGCGGAGGAGTTCAAGGTGCTCTTGTCATCGAAGGGCAGCAGATAGGACAGGGTGAAGCCGGTGGTCCATTTGGGTGTGTTCTGAAAGCCGCGGGTGTTGGCCACGTCCACGTATTGCTTGCTGGCCAGGTCATAGGACAGGAACTTGTCGAACTGCGCCAGGGTGTAGCCGACATTGGCCTGAGCCGTCAGCTGGCGGGTCAGCTTGGCCACGGCCTCCAACTCCAGGCCGTAGATGTGGCTGGCGCCGGCGTTGTCGACGAAGCTGGCGATGCCGGTGGCGGTAGGCACCTGGGTCGTCACCTGCTGGCCGCTGTAGTCGGCGTAGAACCCGGCCAGGTTCAGGGTCAGGCGCCGGTCCAGATAGTCCCCCTTCAGGCCCACCTCATAGCTGTTGACCGTCTCGGGGTTGTAGCCCTTGACCGTATCGGGGGTCAGCACGGCGTCGCCGCGCATGTCGAATCCGCCGGACTTGAAGCCCTTGGAGTAGGAGACATAGCCGGTCATGTCCGGCGTCAGCTTATAGCTGACGCTGGCGCGGGGCGTGAACTCGCCGAAGCTGCGGTCGTTGGTGTAGTTGGTGCGGATGGAGAAGGGCGCCTGCTGCTTGCCGCCGAACGCCGGGCTGCGGATGCCCAGGTAATAGGCGCGGTAGACGCTGCCCGTCTTGTCGTCGTTGGTGTAGCGGCCGCCCAGCGAGACCTTCAGGTCATCGGTGATGTCATAGCTGAGGTCGGTGAAGCCGGCGATGCTCTTGGTCTTGACCGACCCGGACGTCAGGATGCTGAGGCCCAGGTTCTGCACATCGGTGTCGAAGGCGCCGGCCGCCGTGGCATCCATGTAATAGATGCCGGCCACCCCCTGCAGCCGCTCACCGGTATAGACGGCCTGGACCTCCTGGCTGAACTGGTGATCCTTGTACTGGGCCGGCACGTCCAGATAGGGCTGGGGCAGGTTGTCGAAGTCGATGTTGGTCTGGGTGTAGCCGTCCCGGTAGGCGCTGATGGCCTTGAATAACCACTGGTCCGACACCTGCCATTCCGCCGTCAGCGACATGCCCCGATTGGTTACGAAGTTGTGGTCGCCCACGCCCGCCATGGTGTCATAGACGTCAGCCAGGGGAGGGGTGCCGGCCGGTGTCGCCGTCTCACGGTGGCCGCTCTTGGCGTTCGACATGTCGTTGGTCTGGTCGGCCGCCACCTTGATGGTGAATGTCTCGGTGGGCTTGAACTCCGCGCTGATGCGGCCCGCCACCACGTCCTTATTGTACTGGTCGGCGCCGGTGTAGAGGTTGTGGCCGTAGCCGTCATGGCGGTAGATGGCAACGGCGCCGCCGATGGCGAATTTCTCGCTGAGCGGCGTGCTGCCCGACAGGATGACGTTGTGCTCGTTATAGCTGCCGATCTCCACCCGGGCGTTGGCGGTGGGCTGGTCGGTCATGTCGCGGGTTACATACTTGATGGCGCCGCCGATGGTGTTGCGGCCGTACAGCGTGCCCTGTGGTCCGCGCAGCACCTCGATGCGGCTGACGTCGTAGATGTCCAGCACGGCACCCTGCGGGCGGGCGATGTAGACGTCGTCGACATACAGGCCGACGCCGGGCTCGAAGCCCCACAGCGGGTCCTGCTGGCCCACGCCGCGGATGAAGGCGATGAGGGTGGAGTTGGAGCCGCGCGCCACCTGCACCGTGGTGTTGGGCGACTTGTATTCCAGGTCGGTCAGGTTGACCGAGCCCTGGGCCTGCAACTGGTCGGCGGAAATGGCGGTGACCGCCACCGGCACGTCCTTCAGGTTCTCCGCCCGGCGGCGAGCCGTCACCACCACCTCCTGTATCGTGTCATCCTCTGGGGCGGGGGGCACCGCCTCTTGCGCCCATGCGACATTCCCCATGACCAGGCCCGCGACCGAGGCCCGCGACATCCCCTTCAGCATCCGCCCCAGCGTCCAATCTGCAGCCTTGCCCATGTCCTTACCCTCCTGTTCTTTCCTTCGTTGATCGCCGTTTCCCGCCCGCCTCAACCCCGCCAGGGCGGCAGGCCGGCGGCGAAGCCGGCGATGATTTCGTTGAAGCGTTGCGGCTCCTCCAGATGCGGGGCGTGGCCGGAGACGGCGAAGGTGACCTGCCGCGCCTGGGGCAGCGCCGCCGCCAGCCAATCCGCCGTGCCGGCGGAGTAAAGCTGGCTCAAGGCGCCGCGCAGGATCAGCGTGGGCAGCCGCAATCTGTTCAGGTCCGCGCGAAAATCCTGGGCCAGAAGGTCCAGCCACAGGGCCGCCATCGCCTCGGCATCGCAGGCCGCGACCTCCCCCTCCGCCCAGTGGCGCAGGTCGGTGCGCGGGGTCCCGGCGGCGAAGATGCGGCGGGCGATGCGCGGGGCGAAGGCGGCCCAGTCGGCGGCCAGCAGGCGCGCCGCCTGGGGCCCCCGCGCCTGAACAGCACCGCGCAGTCCCCAGGGCCAGCCGGCGCCATTGCACAGGCGCGGGCTCATATCCACCACCACCAGGGCCGCCACCCGGTCGGTCATACCGTCCAACAAGGCGCGCCAGGCCACCATGGCCCCCATGGACCAGCCGACCAGAACGGCACCGCGCAGGTCCTGGGCGGTCAGCAAGGCGCGCAGCGCCTCCGCCTGGCCCGTCACCGTGGGCCGGAGGGCAGGGGTGGCACCGTGACCGGGTAGATCGGGCGCCAGCACCTGGAACGAACCGGCCAAGCCGGCGACCTGCGGGGCGAAGAACCCGCCGTGCGTGGCCCAGCCGTGGAGCAGCACCAAGGGGCGCCCTTCACCCGCCAGGCGGTAGGCCATGAGGCCACCGTCGGCCGGTGTCAGCGGGCATGAGTCCCCCCGCGTGGCCGGGCCCCGGCCTGTCGCCCCAGTTCGTGCATCGGTGTTTCCCGCGCTTCGTGGTATCCACCGACACGAGCGTGCCGGTGGACCATCCTCCCGCCGACATGCTTGCCGTAAGATGAAAGTTGAGTCAACGTTCAAGTTCTGAAAAACAAGAGAGGGAGGTGGGGCATGGTGCAATCGCGGGGTGCAATGGGACGGAACGCGATGGGACTGGACTCGGGGGGCGGGATGAAGCAGGGCAGGTTACGGACCCGGGCGAGGATGACGCCTTGACGCGGGACGGAACGGACGGACGGGAAACCGACATGCCAATGGCGGAGGCGGCGGGGGGCGACAAGGCCCCGCGTACGGAGCGGGGCAAACGCACCCTGCGCAAACTGCTGGACGCGGCCGCCCTGGAATTTGGCGAGCGCGGCTTTCACGAGGCGTCGGTCAGCGGCATAACCCAACGGGCCGCCGTGGCATTGGGCACCTTCTACACCTATTTCGACAGCAAGGAATCGCTGTTCCGGGCGCTGGTGGAGGACATGGGCGCGCTGACCCGGCGCTGGATCGCCGAACGGGTGGCCCAGGCGCCCGATCGCCTGACGGCCGAGCGGGTGGGCCTGGAAGCCTTCATCGAGTTCGTGCGCGCCCACCGCAATCTCTATCGTATCGTGATGGAGGCGCAGTTCGTTGCCGAGGACGCCTACCGGCGCTACTATCAGGTGTTCGCCGACGGCTATATCAACAATCTGGAGTCGGCCAAGAAGCGGGGGGAGATACGCGAGGGCGATGTGGAGGTGCGGGCCTGGGCCTTGATCGGCATCAGCGTCTTCATCGGCCAGCGCTACGCCGTCTGGGGCGACGACCGCCCGGCGGCGGAAATCGCGGCGGAGGCCGCCGATTTCATCGCCCGGGGGCTGAAGCCCTGATGTGACATGCCTTGCGTTGACGGGACCATTGCGTAACCGGAACAATAGGGAGCGGGCGCGACGCGCCGGATCATGTGGGATCTGTTCGACCTGACGGCGCAACGCGCCCGGCTATCGCCTGACCGCGTGGCCCTGGTGGATCTCACCACCCGCGACAGCCTGACCTATGCCGGTCTGGACGATCGCGCCGCCCGCACCGCCGGCCTGCTGGCGGCCCTGGGTATCGAACCGGGCGACCGCGTGGCGGTGCTGTGCCGCAACCGTCCCGCCTTTTTCGTGCTGCTGTTCGCCTGCGCCAAACTGGGCTGCACCCTGGTGCCGCTGAATTGGCGCATGCCGGCGGCGGAATTAATCCAGGTGATGGCGGATTGCCAGCCCCGCCTGCTGTTCCATGGGGCGGAAGATGGCGCGACGGCGGCGGCCCTGCCGGGCGACGTGCCCTGCCTCAACCTTGACGACGGCTTCGATGCGCAGGTGGAGGTGCACCGGCCCCTGTCGGCGCGGGAGGTTTGGCCCGCCGACGACGTCTGGTACCTGCTGTACACCTCTGGCACGACGGGGGAGCCCAAGGCCGTGCTCTACACCTACGGCATGGCCATGGCGAACTACGTGAACCTGCGCCAGGGCGTGGATTTGGCGGAAAGCGACCGCACCCTGAATTACCTGCCGCTGTTCCACACCGCCGGCATCAACCTGCACACACTGCCGCTGCTGATGGCGGGGGGCGAGGTGCTGGTGCGGCCCGGGTTCGACGCCGATGCCGTGCTGGACCTCATCGCCGATGGCCGCATCACCACCTTCTTCGGCGTTCCCGCCGTCTACCGACAGTTGGCGATGCATCCCCGGTTCGCCACCACGGACCTGGGCAGGGTACGGCGCTGGGCCTGCGGCGGCGCGCCGTTGGAGGATGCGCTGGCGCGCCGCTTCGTCGATCGGGGCGCTTATGTCTGCAACGGCATGGGCATGACGGAAACGGGGCCCACCCTGTTCCTGAACGACCCGGCCGGCGCCGGGGCCAAGGTGGGTTCCATCGGCAAGCCGCAGATCCTGTGCCGGGTGCGCGTGGTGGATGCGCAGGGGCGGGACGTGCCCCCAGGGCAGGTGGGCGAGCTATGGGTGAAGGGCGCCGCCGTCACCCCCGGCTATTGGCGCCAGCCTGCGGCGACGGCCGCGGCCTTCACCGGGGACGGCTGGCTGCGCACCGGCGATCTCGTGCGCCAGGACGATGATGGCTATTACTATCCCGCCGGCCGGTTGAAGGAGATGTTCATTTCAGGCGGGGAAAACGTCTATCCGGTGGAGGTGGAGAACGCGCTGCTGCGGCATCCCGGCGTGGTGGAGGTCGCGGTGGTGGCTGTGCCGGACGCTGTGTGGGGGGAGGTGGGACAGGCCCATGTCCGCGTCCAGCCCGGCACCGATGTGGAGGGCCTGGCGCGCCATTGCCGCGCCCTGCTGGCCGGCTACAAGGTGCCGCGCCATTTCGTCCTGGTGGACGACTTCCCCCGCACCGCCGCCGGGAAAATCCAAAAGCATCGGCTGAGGGCGCCGCTGCCGCCGGGGCTGGATTTGGCGTCGTGAGCGTGCCGACCGGTTCCGCCCGGATGAACCGCGTCCTGACCCAGGACGATTTCGCCGCCTTCGCCCGCCTGTCGGGCGACGACAACCCCATCCATCTGGATCCCGGCCACGCCGCCCGCACCCGCTTCGGGCGCACCGTGGCGCATGGCGCCTTGCTGTGCGCGCTGCTGCGGGGCTTGGCGTCCGACGCGCGGCCCGGCCGGCCGCTGGCCCGGCTGGCGGTGACCTTTCCCGCCCCGGCCTACGCTGGCGAGGCGCTGATCTTCCGTGCCGAGCCGCAGGACGACAGCCGCGTCCGACTTCTGACCCAGCGCCAGGCCGATGGGCAAGCCGTGTGCGAGGGAGTGGCGACCCTTGCGCCACTGGCCCCCGACGATGGCTGGACCGACCCGCCGGACGGATCCACCGCCAGCGTCACCCGCCTCTATACCGACGCGGATCTTGGCCTCTATGAGCGGCTGACCGGCCACCGCCTGCGGGAACCGCTGGTGCTCAGCCTGTTTTCCTTTCTGCTGGGTGTGCGGCTGCCGGGGCCGGGCACCAACTACCTGAAACAGGAAACGGTGTTCTGGCGCCGGGTGCCGCTGGACGCGCCACTCGATGCCACGGTGACCATCACCCGGTTGCGGCCCGACAAGCGGCTGGTGGACTTGGCCACGGTGTGCCGTGTGCATGCGGGCGGGGGAGCGGGCGAGATCGTCGCCACCGGCCGCGCCCTGGTTCTGGCCCCCCAATGGGATCCGGGACGCGGGGCCAGCCATGCCCAACTATTGGATGGTCCCGGCTGAGGGCGCCTCAAGTGGGCGCCTCAAATCCTGGGCATGGCCGGTTGCAGATAGCGCAGCAGGACGATCAACTCCCCGGCGTAGCCGTCCACATCGGGTGGCGCGTCCAGGGCGTTGAGGATCTGGGCGCGGCCCTGCAGCCAGGTGGAGACGATCTGCGCCTGGAACGGGGAAAGCGAGGATTGGCAGCCCACCACATGGTCGAGCGCCGCGCGGATACGTGATCCCCGATCCTGGCGGAAGGCCAGGTATAGCGGGACCAGCGGTGTGTCGCGGCAGGCCTCCAGCGCGAAGTCACCCATGGCGTAGGTAGCGTTGCGCCCGGCGATGCGGTCCCCGTCAACCGGCACCAGCATATGCTCCGCCACGGCCCGCAGAAAGACGCACAGGGGCGGGGGCTCGCGGTGGGTCGCCGGAACCTCCCGCCGCAAATCCTCATGGATCAGCTGGAAGGCGCGGCGGATGATGTCGGCCCGACAGCGGAAATGATAGGTGGTGGAGGATAGGGAGACGCCCGCCCGTTGCGCCACCGCGCGGTGGGTGACGGCGGCCACGCCCTGGTCGATGATGATGGCGACGGCGGCGACGGCGATGCGCCGCTCCGTCTCACCCAAGGCGTCCACGCCGTCCTGCGGCCTGCATGCCGGTCGGCGCAGACGCTCATGCCATAGGCCGCTGTCACCCTGCGGATCGCACAGGTAGCGAATGTTCTCCGCCACCGACAGGGCGAAGCCCGAGGCGCCGCCGGCCACCAGCAGGGTGGAACGGTCCCCCACCAGGTAATGGGTCATGATGTCGGCCACATGGGCCGGTAGGCCGGCCAGGGCGAACAGGTCCCGGTTGCGCGCCTTCCGTTCCTCATACCACCCGGCCAGGATGGGACGCAGCGCGGGGGTGTTGCGAGCCCGATGGATCAGCTCATACCAAACCAACTCGATGGCGCCTTGCCGGAACGACAAGTCCAGCGCCTGTACCACCAGCGCCTCCGCCAGGGCCGCGAGGGGCATGCCCTGCCGGCCCACGGACTCGTGGAACTGCACCCAGGTTTGCCGGTCCCGCTCCACCGCCGCCTGGAAGACGGTCTGGGTCAGGCTGTCCTTGTCCCCCAGGTGATAGGGGACGGCGCTGGCGGAGAGGCCGGCGGCGGCGGCCAGATTACGGACGCTGAGGGCCTTCAGACCGCCCTGGGCCAACAGGGTATGGCCATGGTCGATCAGCCGTTCCCGCACGCCGGCCAATGGCCGGGCGGTGGCGCGAGGTGGATCCGCAGCGCCCGGTGCGCGATCATCCGGGATATTGGATAAGACCGAACGGGTCGGAGACATTAGGCCAGAGTTCATGACCGTGCTTTTTTCAACTGCCGTAGGGCACTGATAGTCCATTCGGATTAGAACAGCAATGCAAGGATGTCATAATATATCACAATTGCGTCTCGTGACGTCATCCTGGCGGAAAATCTCCCCCAGCCGGGAGACACCCAGCGCGTCCTACTTACTTTCGGACAGGTAGGCCGCGCTGAAGGTGTGCTTGGCGGCGGCGATTGGGTGGAGGGTCGGGTAGAACTGAACGAAGGTCGTGTCGACGGCGCCGTGCTCCCGATGGCAGCTGTAGCAGCTTTGCTCAACGGGCAATTGCTCGGCCGGTGCCGGCGTCGTGTCGTCCGCCGCGAAGGAGTAAAAGCCCCAGCCGTCATCATGAAAGCGCGCGGTGTCCTTCACATGGACCTCCAACCCCATGACCTCCGATGTCTGGAAATGGCCGTTCTTGTTGATGGAACCTTTGTCCGCCGCGCCGCGCACCTCCAGCACGAAGGTCGTCTTCTCCGGCCAGGTGCCGGTTTGCTTGAAGGCGAGGTAGGCCTCACGGTTCACGAAGACGTTGTCGAACATGGAATGGCCCATGCTTCGGGCGGGTCCATAGGACATGTCCAGGCCGGTGGTGACATAGACCCATTCGCGGTACCCGTCAGGGAAGGCCAAGCGGTCATCTTTGTCGAAACGCGGAACGAAAGGGGCGGTGTCGTCCGCCGCGATGGACGAACCGGCGGTTACCGACAGCAGGCAAAACAGGGGCATCGCCGCCGCAAGACGGCGGGCGGAAAGAAACCAGGCCATGGGGGCCTCCGATAAGTGGGGGTGGATGGGTCAGCCGGCTCCGGCTGAAGAGAAATGGGCTTGGTACTGGCTGGGGGACACGCCGTAGCGCTGGCGGAAGGCCCGGCGGAAGGCGTCGGCGCTGCGGAAGCCAATGGCGGCGGCCAGCGTCTCCACACTCACGCCTGGCTGCACCAGGCGGCGGCAGGCCTCGCCCAGGCGCAGGTCGGCGACATAATCGGCGGGCGGACGGCCCAGGGCAGCGGTGAAGCGGCGCCGGAACTGCCGGGGGCTGAGGTTCACCCGCGTCGCCAACTCCTCCACCGACAGGTCGCGGTCCAGGTTGCCCAGCATCCAGGCGGAGAGATCGGCGAACCGGTCGGCCGCCCGGCTTTGAAACCGCAGGGGCTCGGAGAATTGGGCCTGGCCGCCAGGGCGCTTCACGAACACCACCAGTTCCCGGGCCGTCGCCAGGGACAGCGCCGGCCCGTGATCCTCCTCCACCAGCGACAGCGCCAGATCGATGCCGGCGGTGACGCCCGCCGCCGTGTAGAAAGGCCCATCCTTCAGGAACAGGGCATCGTCGCAGACGCGCAGCGCGGGAAACTTGCGCGCCAGGTCGGCCGCGTGGCGCCAATGGGTCGTGACCCGCCGGCCATCCATCAGGCCGCTGGCCGCCAGGCCGTAAATGCCGGTGCAGACGCTGGCCACCCGGCGGAAACGATGGGCGTTATCCACCAGCCACCGGGCGACCGCCCCGTTGGTCGTGGGTTCCCGAAGGCCCTTGCCGCCCGCGATGATCAGCGTGTCCAAATCCGGCACGTCACCGGCCGCCA
Organism: Nitrospirillum karajorum; assembly: GCF_036348415.1. Lineage (NCBI taxonomy): Bacteria > Pseudomonadati > Pseudomonadota > Alphaproteobacteria > Rhodospirillales > Azospirillaceae > Nitrospirillum > Nitrospirillum karajorum. The sequence goes on along the minus strand of NZ_JAZBQB010000002.1, from coordinate 470,995 downwards.
GGCTGTATGCCGGCGTGAAAGTGATACCGGATTCGCTGGTGAAGGCACCCGCCCCCACGCCGATCAGCACGACGCGGTAGGGGCGGTGGCGCGGCGGCCCCGCCTGACCGGCCTCCGCCAGATCGGCGGCGTTGGCGAAGACCTCGGCCGGGCCGGTCACATCCAGGGCGTTGACGTCGTCGTAGCCGATGATGCCGATAAGCGCCGGTACCCGCGTCATGCCCGCCCCATTCCTGTCGCCATCCCGCCCCGATGCCGGGGTTGCGATAGGGACAGTATCCGCGGGACGGGCGCCGGGCGGAAGGACATCCGCCCGACACTTCCGGCCATCGCCGGTGGACCCTGGCCAAGTGGCACCAACCGCCGCCAGCGGCGGCTGGCCGCGCGGCGGAGTCAGGGCACCTCGTGGCCCTGGCTGGCCTCCAGAATCTGGAACCAGTGCTGGCGCTGCATCTTCAGGTGGGCGGCCTGCGTGTAGGTGCGCACCCGCTCCAGGCGCGTCGTGCCCAGCACCGGCACCGGCCGCGAGGGATGGCGCATCAGCCAGGCCAACGCCACCGTGCCGGGGTCATTCACCCCCATCTCCGCGCCCACCGCCTCCAGCGCCGCCAGGGTGCGGCGCGCCTGCTCCGTGGCGCCGGTGAACAGGCCGCCGCCGCCCAGCGGCGACCAGGCCATGGGCCTCATGCGCAGTTCCAGCGCCTGGTCCAGCGTTCCGTCGAACAGGGGCGCCAGGGTGGTGACGGAAAATTCTATCTGGTTGGTGACCAGGGGCCGGGCCATCCGGGACTGCAGCAGGCGCACCTGCGACGGGTTATGGTTGGACACGCCGATATGGCGGATCATGCCTGACCGCAACAGCCGGTCCAGCGCGTCGGCGGTGTTGTCCGGGTTCATCAGCGGGTCCGGGCGGTGCAGCAGCAGCAGGTCGATGTAATCCGTACCCAGGTTGCGCAGCGACTGTTCCACCGAGGCGGTGATGTGGTCGCCGCAGGTATTGTAGTGCTTCACCACATGGCTGGGCCGCTGGGGCGACAGCAGGGCGATGTCGCACTTGGTCACCAGTTGCAGGGAAGAGCGTTTGCCGCCCCATTCCTTCAACGCCTGGCCGAACAGGGCCTCCGCCCCGTAATCGCCGTAAATGTCGGCATGATCGAAACTGGTGATGCCCAGTTCCAGGCACCCGTCCAGGAAGCGGGCAAGCTTTGCCGGGGTGCCGGTTTCTTCCCCCTCGCGGGAACGCCACGCGCCCCAGACCAGCGGCGACAGGCGCGGGCCTTCGGCATGCAGGCAGCTCAAGGCGTCGGGGACGGGCGGGATGTGGGTCGGGGTGCCAGGCATGGGTGCGATCCGGATCAAGGATGGGGAATGAAAGCCGTGGTTAAACCGTCTGGAAGAGGGGATGCCTCCGCAGCCCCCTGATATTCGACCTCTCCGAGGACCGCCGTCGAGTGGAAAACGTCAAATCATCCCAGCACCGTCGGTCATGGCGATGGCACAATCCGTGCATCGCTTTTTCATGCATTGTTGTCGTATCCCGTCGTGTTCTGTGTATTGGTGGACGCGCTGGCGAGACTGGATTTGAGGAGGGGCACCAATGGGCTTGACCGCGATGGGCTTGACCATCCTGTTCGATGACAGCCGCCGGGTCCCCGACGACATTCTCGGCATGACCGGCGTTGGCAGTTTCGGCGGCCTGATCCATGGCCGGCGCACCTTGCTTCGCCATGTGCAGGAGGCGGCGCAGGAAGCGGGCCTGGCCCCGCCGGTCGTGCTGTCCAGCCGGGCCGCCCTGGATGAGGCGGCGGAGCGGGCGGCCACTGCCCCGGCCTCCACCCAATTCCTGCTGTTTCCCGCCAACCTGGCCGCCGCGGGGCCGCGGGAACATCTGACGCGCGTGCTGAAGACCCTGGCCCAGGCCAGCGGCAACCAGGCCTGGCCGGTGCGCACCGCCACCGACTGGACCGGCCTGGTGCTGGTGGAGCAGCGCCTGGCCGAAGGGGCCGTGACGGCGATGGCCCAGGGGCGCCTACGCGAGTTCGTCGCCCGGCGGCGCAAGGACTTCACCCAGCCTGACCAAGCCGACCTGGGCCTGATCGACCTGCGCGACCCGGCGCAATTCGTGGGATTTCTGGCCAACAATTTCGACGCCCGCCACTTCAACTCCATCAGCGACGGCCCGGACTACACCCTGGTGAAGCGTTCACGCGACCGGGCCAAGCTGCGGCGGGAGTTCGACTATTACACGCTGCTGCCGGCGGAGCAGCGCATCTTCTTCGTGCAGCCCTTCGACTTCCAGGATGACGGCGACACGGCCAGCTATCGCATGGAACGCCTGCTGATCGCCGACATGGGCATCCAGTGGGTGCATGGCACCATGACCCCGGCGGAGTTCGGCCTGTTCCTGGATCGGGTGTTCAGCTACGTCACCCAGCGCCCGGCCCGCCGCGTCGGCCGGCCGGAGGGCAGGGCGGTGATGGACCGCCTCTACCGCGACAAGGTGGTGGAGCGCGTGGCCCTGCTGAAAAGCCTGCCGGCCTATGGCGACCTGGCGCCCCTGCTGGCCCGCGCCGTGGGCGGCATCGACGCCCTGATGGATCGTTACCTGGCAGCCTATGAGAGCCTGCGGGACCGGTTTCCCGCCGACCGGCTGGTGGTGGGTCACGGCGACCTATGCTTCTCCAACATCCTGTATTCCAAGACGACGCAGTTGCTGCGCTTCATCGACCCGCGCGGCGTTGAGTCGGCGGATGAACTGCACACCGACCCCTATTATGACCTGGCCAAGCTGTCCCACTCCATCCTGGGCGGCTATGACTTCATCAACAGCGGACAGTATGAGGTGGCGCTGGGCGCCGACCTGGGCCTGACCCTGGCCAGCAACGCGGGGGAACGCGGCTGGGCGCAGGCGCTGTTCCGCGAGCGCCTGGCCCAGGCGGGCTTCGACCCGCTGCTGGTCCGGCTGTGCGAGGCGTCGCTGTTCATCAGCATGACGCCCTTGCACATCGACGTGCCGAAGAAGATCTTGGGCTTCGCCCTGACCGCCCGCGCCATCCTGGATGAGATCGACCAAGCGCGGCATGGTGGAAAAGGCGCCTGAAGGAGAGTACGCCGCCCATGTCCACCCCCGTCCCCCCGCCCACGGTCATCATCACCATGGCGGGCATGGGCCAGCGTTTCCGCGACGCCGGCTACACCGTGCCCAAGTACCGGATCGAGGCGCATGGCCGCACGCTGTTCGCCTGGTCCATGCTCAGCCTGCGCTCTTTCATCGAGGCCGGTTCGCCCTTCATCTTCGTGGCCCTGCGCCAGGACAGGGCGGAGGACTTCATCCGAGAGCAAGCCGCCGTCCTGGGCATCCAGGACGTGGCCCTGGTCGAGCTGGATGCCCTGACCGACGGCCAGGCGACCAGCGCCCTGTCGGCCCGGGACGCGGTGGCCCACCCCGACCGGCCCATGCTGGTCTACAACATCGACACCCATGTCGATCCGGCCCACCTGCCGGCCGACGCCGTGCGCGGCGACGGCTGGGTCCCCTGCTTCCCCGGGCCAGGCGCGGCGTGGAGCTTCGCCCGCGCTGACGGGACGGGCCGCATCCAGGAACTGCGGGAGAAGGAGCGCATCTCCGACGACGCCACCGTCGGGCTCTACTGGTTCTCCTCCTTCACCCTCTACGCCCGATCCTATGCCGAGTTCTTCGCCAACCCGGCCAACATGGCGAAGGGGGAGAAGTACATCGCCCCGCTTTACAACCACCTGATCCGAGCGGGCCAGCCCGTCTACCTGCACCGCATGCCGGTCGAGGCGGTGGTGCCCCTGGGCACCCCGGCGGAGGTGGCGCGCTTCCAGGAAGCGACGCCGCCGGCGCTGTAAGGCCATTGTCCAAGCCGGGCGGCGACGCTATCATTGAATGATAGCGATAGGTGAAATCATGCCCAGCAGCTACACCCTTGGCCGGCATTTCGAAGAATTCATTCAGAACCAGCTACATAGCGGCCGCTACAATAACGCCAGTGAAGTCGTACGCGACGGCTTGCGTCTATTGGAGGCACGGGAGCGGCGCCTATCGGCTTTGGATGCCGCATTGGCTCAAGGTATCGCGGATGTCGAAGCGGGCCGGGTTCATGATTTGCATGAAGTCTGTGCCGAGCTTGAAGCGGAGATCGCGGCGCTGCCGGACGCATCGCACTAATGAAGGTGGTTCTTTCGGATCGTGCCCGGGCAGGCCTGCGTGCCATCGCCCTTTACATTGCCCGCGACAATAAGGACCGCGCGATCACCTTCGTGAGGGAATTGGAGCGATGCGCGCTTGAGATCGGCCGCATGCCCGAGGCCTTCCCTTTGCTTCCAACTCATCAGGCGGGCGGTATCCGCCGCCGAGTTTTTCGCGATTACCTGATCTTTTACCGTGTCCAGGCGGGCCAGGTCGGCATCATCCATATTCTCCATGGCGCCCAGGATTACGACGGCATCCTGTTCTCGGATGAATAGGGCGGCTTGTCCTAATTCCGCCACCAAAGCATCTCGTCCGCCTCATGGCTCCAATAGAGGTTGATGGGGTCGCAATTGCCATCCTCAATGGACAATGCTTTCACCCCCTTGCCTGCCTTACAGCCTGGCAGGGGGCCATCCTCTGTGTCGCAGACCAGATCGCTGGCGCGCAGGGTGACCGGTAGGGTGCACACACCCTGTTGACTCGCGCCGCCAATGGCGAACTCCAGGATCTGGAAGGCTTGCCTGCCGCCACGCCGCACGGCCAGCAGCAACGTACGGTCACGATAGCCCAGGACGGCTCGGTCCGGCACGCCGTCGCCATTGAAATCGCCACAGACCATGGAGCGCGCGTCCCAGCGCACATCCTTGGTGGATCGCGCCAAATTGGACAGGGCTTGGGTGGCTGCCGGTCCTGTGAGGCAGGGTGCGGCGGCTGCGACCTGTGCCGCGAAAAGGCAGAAGGCGGCTAGCCCCGTGGTTAAGTCCAAACGGGTCGCCATCACACCAACACCCCGCCCAGGATCATGTCCTGGTGCAGGCGGATCAGCTCTTCTTCGCCAATGCGTCCGGCGGGATTGTACCAGGTGCACACGCCGGTCAGCATGGCCAGGATGGCGTAGGCGGTCACCGGCGGGTCGGTGCGCTTGAACTGGCCGGCCTCCATGCCGTCCGCCAGGATGGCGACCAGCAGGCGTTCGTAGTCACGGCGCATGGCCAGGATGGCGGTGCGGTTCTCGCCCTCCAGGCTACGCAGTTCCGATCCGCCGATGAACACCTCGTCCGTGCGACGGATGTGGTAGGAGACGTGGAAGCGAATGAAGCGGCGCAACCGGTCCAGGGGATCGGCCGCCCCCTCCAGCGCCGTGGCCACCTCGGCCAGCAGGGCCACCATATGGTCGCGGATCAGGATGAACAGCAGGTCCTGCTTGGACTGGATGTAGTTGTACATCGAGCCCGGCTGGATGCCGACCTCCTGCCCAAGCTGGCGCAGGGTGATGGCCTCATAGCCATGTCGCCGGATCAGGCGCAGGCCTGCGGCGCGTATCGCCTCCATCGTCTTGGGCCCGCGTGAGCCCACCGTCCGCACCATGCCGAAAAATCCAATTCCTGCTGTTTCCGGGGCTTAGGGCCACCGGCGCCCGCGACTTTTCGGCCTGCCGCTGGCGGCCGTCAAGATCACGCCCCATTTGGTCCCTAAATCACCCTTGCGGCCCGCCCGAAAGAAACGTATGACCGTTTGTAAATAAGCAATCTCACATTCCCCGAGGGAGGACAAGCCCGCCATGTCGATCTCCGCCGCGTTCCCCACCATGGATTTTGGCCTCGGCGAAACCGCCGACATGCTGCGCGACGCCGTGGCGTCCTTCTCGGCGGCGGAGATCGCCCCGCGTGCGGCCGAGATCGACCGCACCGACCAGTTTCCCATGGACCTGTGGCGCAAGCTGGGCGACCTGGGCGTGCTGGGTGTGACGGCGGAGGAGGAGTACGGCGGGGCGGCCATGGGCTATGTCGAGCACATGGTGGCCATGGAAGAGATCAGCCGCGCCTCCGCCTCCGTGGGCCTCAGCTACGGCGCCCACTCCAACCTGTGCGTCAACCAAATCCGCCTGAACGGCCGGCCCGAGCAGAAGGCCCGCTACCTGCCCAAGCTGATCTCGGGTGAGCATGTCGGCGCCCTGGCCATGAGCGAGCCCGGCGCCGGGTCCGACGTGGTGTCCATGAAGCTGAAGGCGGAGCGCAAGGGCGACCGTTATGTCCTGAACGGCACCAAGATGTGGATCACCAACGGCCCCGACGCCGACACCCTGGTGGTCTATGCCAAGACCGACGTGACGGCCGGTCCGAAGGGCATCACCGCCTTCCTGATCGAGAAGGGCTTCAAGGGCTTTTCCTGCGCGCAGAAGCTGGACAAGCTGGGCATGCGTGGCAGCCACACCGGCGAACTGGTGTTCGAGGACTGCGAGGTGCCGGAGGAGAACATCCTGGGCCAGGTGGGCGGCGGTGTCCGCGTGCTGATGAGCGGCCTGGACTATGAGCGCGCCGTGCTGGCCGCTGGCCCCCTGGGCATCATGCAGGCCTGCCTGGACGTGGTCGTGCCCTACATCCATGATCGGGAGCAGTTCGGCCAGGCCATCGGGGAGTTCCAGTTCATCCAGGGCAAGGTCGCGGACATGTACGTGGCGCTCAATTCGGCCCGCGCCTATGTCTACGCCGTCGGCCGCGCGGCCGACGCCAAGAAGATCACCCGCAAGGACGCGGCCGGGGCCATCCTGCTGGCGGCGGAAAGCGCCACCAAGTGCGCGCTGGACGCCATCCAGGTCCTGGGTGGCAACGGCTACATCAACGAATACGCCACCGGCCGCCTGCTGCGCGACGCCAAGCTGTATGAGATCGGCGCCGGCACCTCTGAGATCCGCCGCATGCTGATCGGCCGGGAACTGTTCCGCGAAAGCGCGTCTTGATCACCACCCCGGTTATCACCGCTCCGGTCCGCTGACCATCCTGCCTGGCCCCAAGGGGGAACACCCGCGTCATGCCCCAGCTGATTTCCCAGATCGACACCCGCGCCGCCGCCTTCGCCGACAACGCGGCGGCCATGCGCGCCCTGGTCGACGACCTGCACACCACCGTCACCGGCATCAAGCAGGGCGGTGGCGAGAAGGCGCGGGCCAAGCACCTGTCGCGCGGCAAGCTGCTGCCCCGCGACCGGGTGCGCCACCTGCTGGACCCGGGCAGCCCCTGGCTGGAGTTCTCGCAACTCGCCGCCCACGGCGTTTATGACGATGTGGTGCCGGCGGCCGGCATCCTGACGGGCATCGGCCGCGTCTCCGGCACCGAATGCGTGGTGGTGGCCAACGACGCCACGGTCAAGGGCGGCACCTACTACCCGCTGACGGTGAAGAAGCACCTGCGGGCGCAGGAGATCGCGCGGGAGAACAACCTGCCGTGCGTCTATCTGGTGGACAGCGGCGGCGCCAACCTGCCCAACCAGGATGAAGTGTTCCCCGACCGCGACCATTTCGGCCGCATCTTCTACAACCAAGCCACCCTGTCGGCCGCCGGCATCCCCCAGATCGCCGTGGTCATGGGCAGCTGCACGGCGGGCGGCGCCTACGTTCCCGCCATGGCGGACGAGTCCATCATCGTCCGCAACCAGGGCACCATCTTCCTGGGCGGCCCACCGCTGGTGAAGGCCGCCACGGGTGAAGTGGTGAGTGCCGAGGATCTGGGCGGTGCCGACGTCCACAGCCGCACCAGCGGCGTCACCGACCATCTGGCCCAGAACGATGCCCACGCCCTGGCCATCGCCCGGCGCATCGTCGGCAATCTGAACCGGGTGAAGGCGCCGGCCGTGGCCCTGCGCGAACCGGTGGCGCCCAAGTACGCGGCGGAGGAAATCTACGGCATCATCCCCACCGACAGCCGCAAGCCCTTCGACGTGCGCGAGATCATCGCCCGCCTGGTCGACGGGTCAGAGTTCGATGAGTTCAAGCAGCTGTACGGGACCACCCTGGTCTGCGGCTTCGCCCATCTGTGGGGCTATCCCGTCGGCATCATCGCCAACAACGGCATCCTGTTCTCGGAAAGCGCGCTGAAGGGCGCGCACTTCATCGAGCTGTGCAACCAGCGCGGCATCCCGCTGATTTTCCTGCAGAATATCACCGGCTTTATGGTCGGGCAGAAGTATGAGAACGCCGGCATCGCCAAGGACGGTGCCAAGCTGGTGACGGCGGTGGCCTGCGCCAAGGTGCCCAAGTTCACCGTCATCATCGGCGGCAGCTTCGGCGCCGGCAACTATGGCATGTGCGGCCGGGGCTATTCCCCGCGCTTCCTCTACATGTGGCCCAACGCCCGCATCAGCGTCATGGGCGGGGAGCAGGCCGCCGGCGTGCTGGCCACCGTGAAGCGTGACGGCCTGGAAGCCCAGGGCAAGAGCTGGAGCGCGGAGGAGGAGGAGGCGTTCAAGGCCCCCATCCGCGCCCAATACGAACACCAGGGCCATCCCTATTATGCCAGCGCCCGCCTGTGGGACGATGGCATCATCGACCCGGCCGAGACGCGCATGGTGCTGGCGCTGTCCCTCTCCGCCGCCCTCAATGCCCCGGTGGAAAAAACCACCTACGGCGTCTTCCGGATGTGAGATCAAGACCATGACCGATGTTCTTGCCACAGTGGATCAAGCCGGAATCGCCACCGTCACCTTGGACCGGCCAGCCCTGCACAACGCCTTTAACGAGGGCGTGATCGCCGAGTTGACCCAGCTGTTCGACCAGCTGGGCCGCGACCCGGAGGTGCGCGCCATCCTGCTGAAGGGCAACGGCCCCAGCTTCTCCGCCGGCGCCGACCTCGACTGGATGCGGCGCATGGCGGGCTACAGCCGCGACCAGAACCATGCCGACGCGCTGGCCCTGGCCACCATGTTGTGCACCCTGAATCGGGTCCCTAAGCCAACCATCGCGGTGGTCCACGGGGCGGCCTTTGGCGGCGGCGTGGGCCTGGTCGCCTGCTGCGACATCGCCGTCGCGGCCGAGGGCGCCACCTTCTGCCTGTCGGAGGTCAAGCTGGGCCTGATTCCCGCCACCATCGGCCCCTATGTCGTGGCCGCCATGGGGGAGCGTGCCTGCCGCCGCTATTTCCTGACGGCGGAACGGTTCAGCGCGGCGGAGGCTCAGGCCCTGGGCCTGGTGCACCAGGTGGTGCCGGCCGACCAGCTGGATGGCGCCGTGGCCACGCTGGTCAAGCGTCTGGGCGAGGGGGGACCCGCCGCCCAGGCGGCGGCCAAGGCCCTGGTCTTCGACTGCGCCAACCGGCCGGTGACCGATGATCTGATCAGCGACACGGCGGAGCGCATCGCCCTGATCCGTGCCAGTGACGAAGGGCGGGAGGGTGTCGCCGCCTTCCTGGAAAAGCGCAAGGCCGCCTGGGCCCAGCCTGCAGGGGACAAGTGATGATCGAGACGCTGCTGATCGCCAACCGCGGCGAAATCGCCTGCCGCATCATCCGCACCGCCCGCCGCCTGGGCATCCGCACGGTCGCCGTCTATTCCGACGCCGACGCCGATGCCCTGCATGTGACGCTGGCGGATGAGGCGGTGCGCATCGGCGCGGCGCCGGCCCGCGACAGCTATCTGCGCATGGATGCCATCCTGGACGCGGCCGCCCGCACCGGCGCGCAGGCCATCCACCCCGGCTATGGCTTCCTATCGGAAAACGCCGGCTTCGCCGAGGCTTGTGCCGCTGCGGACCTGATCTTCGTCGGTCCGCCGGCCAGCGCCATCCGCGCCATGGGCGGCAAGTCCGAGGCCAAAGCCCTGATGGAAACCGCCGGCGTGCCCCTGGTGCCCGGATACCATGGGGAGGAGCAGAACAGCGGCGTGCTGGCGGCGGAGGCGGCGCGCATCGGCTTCCCCGTGCTGATCAAGGCCTCGGCCGGCGGCGGCGGCAAGGGCATGAAGGTCGCCACCTCGGCGGAAGACTTCCATGAGCAGCTGGCTTCCGCCAAGCGCGAGGCCCAGGCCGCCTTCGGCAATGACCGGGTGCTGATCGAGAAGTACCTGGGCCGCCCGCGCCATGTGGAAATCCAGGTGTTCGCCGACAGCCATGGCAACTGCGTCTACCTGTTCGAGCGTGACTGCTCCATCCAGCGCCGCCACCAGAAGGTGGTGGAGGAGGCACCGGCGCCCAACCTGCCGCTGGAGCTGCGTCAGGAGATGGGGGCGGCGGCCGTGGCGGCGGCCAAGGCCATCGGCTATGTCGGCGCCGGCACGGTGGAATTCCTGCTGGACCCGGTGGAGACGGGCGGTGACGGCCGTTTCTACTTCATGGAGATGAACACCCGCCTGCAGGTGGAACATCCGGTGACGGAATACATCACCGGCCAGGACCTGGTGGAATGGCAGCTGCGGGTGGCGGCCGGCGGCGCCCTGCCGCTGAGCCAAAGCGAGCTGGCGGTGAACGGCCACGCCATCGAGGTGCGCCTCTATGCCGAGGACCCGGACAAGGGCTTCCTGCCGCAGACCGGCACCCTGTCGCACCTGCGTTTCCCGGAAACGGGCTCGCAGGTGCGGGTGGATACGGGTGTGCGCCAGGGCGACGCCATCTCCATCCATTACGATCCCATGATCGCCAAGCTGATCGTCTGGGACGTCGACCGTCCGGCGGCGGTGCGGCGCCTGCGCCAGGCGCTGGCGGAAACCGAGGTGGGCGGCCTGTCGGCCAACATCCCCTTCCTGGCGGCTATCGCCGGCCATCCCGGCTTCCTGGCGGCTGACCTGGACACGCGTTTCATCGAGCGCCACCAGGCCGACCTCCTGCCCCCGCCGACGCCCCCTTCCGGCGAGGTCCTGTCGCTGGCGGCCCTGGGCGTGCTGCTGGAGCGCAAGGCGGAGACGGTGGCGGCCGCCGCCCGGACCAAGGACCCGTGGAGTCCCTGGGCCACCGGCGACAGTTGGCGCCTGAACGACGCCGTGCCAGAGGTTCTGACCTTCGCCACCAGCCACGAGGGCGGCGAACCGCTGGAGGTGCGGGCCTGCCGCCGGCGCGACGGCGGCTTCGACATCACCCTGCCTACGGGCGAGGAACTGACGGGGCATGCCCGCTTCGAGCCCGATGAGGCGCATGGGGGTGGGCGCCTGGTGGCCGAGGTCGGCGGACGCCGGCTGACGGCCGGCTGGTCACGCCGGGGGCGGGAGCTGGACCTGTTCCGTCCCGGCCGGCACCACCGTCTCACCCTCATCGACCCGTTGGACGTCGGCATGGTCGATGCCGGCGGCGGCGGTCGCCTGGTTGCACCCATGCCGGGCAAGGTGATCGCCGTGCTGGTGGCGACGGGTGACCGGGTGGAAAAGGGGCAGGCCTTGGTGGTGCTGGAGGCCATGAAGATGGAACACACCATCAAGGCGCAAGGCCCCGGTACGGTGGAGTCCGTGCGCTACGCCATCGGTGACCAGGTGCCGGACGGCGCCGAATTGATCATCGTGACGGGAGATGAGGCATGAGCGCCGCCGTGAGGATAGTCGAGGTCGGCCCCCGCGACGGTCTGCAGAACGAGGCGGCGCTGGTGCCCACTGACACCAAGGTGGCCCTGATCGACCGTCTGTCGGCCACCGGCCTGACGGTGGTGGAGGCGGGGGCCTTTGTTTCCCCCAAATGGGTACCGCAGATGGCGGACACAGCCGAGGTGCTGGCCCGCATCCAGCGACGGCCAGGCGTCGGCTATCCCGTGCTGGTACCCAACGAGCGCGGCTTCACCCAGGCGCTGGCGTCAGACGTGACGGAAATCGCCGTCTTCGCCGCCGCGTCGGAGGCCTTTTCCCAGCGCAACATCAACTGTTCCATCGCGGAAAGCCTGGATCGCTTCGCCCCCGTGGCCCGCCTGGCGCGCGACAACGGCATCGCCGTGCGCGGCTATGTCTCCTGCGTGCTGGGCTGCCCGTATGAAGGCGCGATCGACCCCGCCAAGGTGGCGGAGGTGTCCGCCCGGCTGGTGGAACTGGGCTGCACGGAAATCTCGCTGGGCGACACCATCGGCGTGGGCACCCCGGCCAGAGCAGCGGCCCTTATCCGCCGTGTCGCCCAAGAGGTCCCGGTGGCCCAGTTGGCCGCCCATTTCCACGACACCTATGGCCAGGCGCTGGCCAACCTGCTGGCCTGCCTGGAAGAAGGTATCCGCGTCATCGACAGTTCTGTTGCGGGCCTGGGCGGCTGCCCCTACGCCAAGGGCGCCACCGGCAACGTGGCGACGGAAGACGTGGTCTACATGCTGGAGGGGCAGGGCCTGTCCACCGGCGTGGACCTGGATGCGCTCGCCACTATCGGCGGCTGGATCTCCGCCGCCATCGGCCGCCCCAACGCCAGCCGCGCCGGCCGCGCCCTGCTGGCCAAGAAGGCATGAGACACAACTATCCGCGGATCTGTCGCAACACCAGGTCTTGAAGCGCGGTGGCTGCCTGGCTCAGCCGGGCCCCGGCCCGGGTGAGCAGACCGAGGGTGCGGCTTAGCTCCGGTTCCCGCATCGGCAGGCCAACCAGCCCAGGATAGGCGTCGTTGGCCAAGGCCAAGCCGGGAAGCACCGCCACCCCCAACCCGGCGGACACCAGCCCCAGCGCCCCGGCGACATGGTTGGCTTCATAATGGATGATTGGCCGGCGCGGCAGGCCGGCCAGCACATTTTCGATCAATACGCGGTTGCCGCTGTTCAGTGACACGGCGATCAGGCGTTCCCTCTCCAGGTCAGCCCAGCGGGCCGTCGTCGCGGCCGCCAGCGGATGGTCCCGCCGGACGGCCAGCACATAGGGTTCGCTGCGGATGGGCGTGAAGTCGATATCCGCGTTCTGGGCCCCCAGGAAGCTGATGCCGATATCGGCCTCGCCCTCCAACACCGCGTCCAGCACCTTGCCGGCGCTTTCGTCGATGACGCGGATGCGCACGCCCGCATGGGTGTCAGCGTAGAGACGCAGGATTTCCGGCAAGACGTGATTGGCCACGGAGGGCACGCAGGCCACCGTCACCAACTGCTTGGCCCTGCTGGCGCGCTCCACCATGCTGGCACGCGCCAGTTCCAGTTCCTCCAGAATGACAACGGCGTGGTTCAGGAACTGCCGGCCGGCATCCGTCAATTCCACCTTGCGCGTGGTGCGTTCCAGCAGGCGCATGTCCAGCGCCGCCTCCAGCTTTTCGATCCGCCGGCTCAGGGCGGGTTGGGAGATGTACAGCCGATCCGCCGCCGCGCGGAAGTTCAGGGTCTGCGCCACGGTGACGAAGGCCAGCACCTCCCCGAATTCGAAATCCAGCCGCATGGTGTCTCCAATTGATACGTCATAGTTATCAATTAAGAAGATAAATGCAATTCCTGTCCACCGGGGGCCATCGCACAATGGCTGAGATATTAAAACCGGAGGAGACGGAAATGACCGGAAGTGACCCCCGTTCAACGGGCGGCGTCATTTCGCGCACGCTCGCCCTGCTGTTGCTGGCGTCACCCTTGCCGGCCGGCGCGGCGGACCTGCACGTCGCCAGTTCCGGTGGCTTCGCCGCCGCCTACAAGGCGCTGGCGCCCGAGTTTGAAAAGCGCACCGGGCACACGCTGGTTTCCGTGTGGGGCCCGTCCATGGGCGACACGCCACAGGCCATCCCCAATCGACTGCGCCAGCACCAGGATATCGACGTCGTCATCATGGTGGGCGACAGCCTGGACAAGCTGGTGCGGGAAGGGGAGGTGATGGACGTCGATCACCGTGTTCTGGCCCTGTCCAAGATCGGCATGGCCGTCAAGGCGGGCGCTCCGCACCCGGACATTTCCACCGTCGCGGCTTTGAAAAAGGTGCTGCTGGATGCCAAGTCCATCGCCTATTCGGACAGCGCCAGCGGTGTCTTCCTGTCCACGGTCCTGTTCGAGCGCCTGGGCATCGCCGACGCCATGAAGGGCAAGGCGCGGATGATCCCGGCGGAGCCGGTCGGCGCCGTGGTCGCCCGCGGCGAGGCGGAGATCGGCTTCCAACAGATCAGCGAATTATTGCCGTTGTCCGGCATTGATATCGTCGGGCCCTTGCCCGATGACGCCCAGAAGGTGACGCCGTTTTCAATCGGCATCGCCGCCGGGGCCCGGGACAAGGCGGCGGCCGAGGAGCTGATCGCCTTCCTGTCGTCGCCAGAGGCGGCGCCCCTGATCGTCAAATCCGGGCTGGTGCCCGCCAACACAGCCGGTCGCTGAGGTTTCCCCCATGCCAGGTTTCCCCATGAAACAGCCGTCCAAGCTGGCCACCGTGTTGCGCGTGACGAGCGGCAACTTCCTGGAAATGTTCGATTTCTTCCTTTACGGTTTCTACGCGCCCTACATCGCGACCACATTCTTCCCCAACGGAAACGACACCGCGTCGCTGATGCTGACCTTCGCCACCTTCGGGGCGGGGTTCCTGATGCGGCCGGTGGGCGCGGTCATCCTGGGCAGCTATATCGACCGGATCGGTCGCAGCAAGGGCTTGGTGCTGACGCTGGCCATCATGGCGCTGGGCACGGTGCTGATCGCCTTCGTGCCCGGCTACGCCAGCATCGGGCTGCTGGCCCCCGCCCTGGTGCTGATCGGCCGCCTGCTGCAGGGCTTTTCCGCCGGGGTGGAAATGGGCGGCGTCTCGGTCTATCTGGCGGAGATGGCCACGCCCGACACCAAGGGGTTCTACGTCAGCTGGCAATCCGCCAGCCAGCAGGCGGCGATCATGGCCGCGGCCCTCATCGGCTATGGGCTGAACCAAATTCTGTCGGCGCAGCAGGTTCATGACTGGGCCTGGCGCATCCCCTTCTTCATCGGCTGCCTGATCGTGCCGGTGATCTTCGTCATCCGCCGGTCCTTGCAGGAAACGGCGGCGTTCCAGGCCCGCGCGCATCATCCCAGCTTCCGGGAAAGCGTCCTGTCCATCGCCGCCAACTGGCGGCTGGTGCTGGCGGGCATGATGATGGTGGTCATGACCACGGTCTCGTTCTACCTCATCACCGTCTATGCCCCGACCTATGGCAAGAGCGTGCTGAAGCTGGGTGCCGGCGACAGCCTGCTGTTGACCTTCTGCGTCGGCCTGTCCAATTTCATCTGGCTGCCGGTGATGGGCGCGCTGTCCGACAAGGTGGGACGCCGGCCCCTGCTGATGACCTTCACCATCCTGGCCATGCTGACCGCCTATCCGGTGCTGAGTTGGCTGGTCCACGATGTCAGCTTCGGCACCATGCTGATCGCGGAGCTGTGGCTGTCCTTCCTCTATGCCAGCTATAACGCGGCGGCCCTCGTGACGCTGACGGAGGTGATGCCACCGGAGGTGCGTACGGTGGGGTTCTCGCTGGCCTATAGCCTGGCCACGGCGCTGTTCGGCGGCTTCACGCCCCTGGTGTCCACCTGGTTGATCGAGGTGACGGGGGACAAGGCGGCACCCGGTTTGTGGATGGCCGCCGCCGCCCTCTGCGGCTTGCTGGCGGTCCTCATGGTCTACCGTCGCGACACGGCCACTACGCGCATGGTGGCGGATACCATTTGATATCGGCCATCCCCGGCACCCGGTGTTGACACAGCCAAGCCACTGGACATCGGGGGACCAGGCGGTAGAAAATGAA
The DNA here is from genome assembly GCF_036348415.1 of Nitrospirillum karajorum. Classification (NCBI taxonomy): domain Bacteria; kingdom Pseudomonadati; phylum Pseudomonadota; class Alphaproteobacteria; order Rhodospirillales; family Azospirillaceae; genus Nitrospirillum; species Nitrospirillum karajorum. The sequence continues at coordinate 455,405 of NZ_JAZBQB010000002.1, read as the reverse complement.
AGTGGCATGAGCCCGACGACAGGGCCGGCCATCAGTCAGGGGTGGAGCTGGCGGCAAAGACCGGCCCATCCGTACTCAACTTCGGGGAGTAGCGCACAATGACCTTCACCCACGGAATCCATCGACGATCCCGCTCACGGGGATATGCCCCCGGTGCATCCGGCCTGCCCGATGCCGGGGAGGCGCGCGTCCATAGTTGACCTGTCAACGGTCATCACCGCGCCTTTTTACAGCCCCATACCCCTTATGACCGTTTGCGCCCGGAAAAAGCGGCGCGGCGTCGTTTCACGGCATACGGCCGCAGCCAATGGCCCTTTCCGGAACGATTCCGCCTATTTGCCGCTTTTCGCCGACCGGCCGGCGCTCGCCCCAGGCCTCTACAGGACGGGGCCCGCCAGGTCCGCCGCCAGCGGTTTCGCGGATCGAAAGGTAGAAGAATTCCATGAGCAGCACCGTCACCCTATCCTCTTCCCTTACCGGCGCCCCCACCACCAACCAAGCCCTGCTGAGCTGGGTTGAGGAGGTCGCCGCCCATTGCCAGCCGGCCGCCGTCCATTGGTGCGACGGCAGCCAGGAAGAATATGACCGGCTGTGCGAGGAGATGGTGGCCCAGGGCACCTTCATCCGCCTGAACCCGGCCAAGCGGCCCAATTCCTTCCTCTGTCGGTCGGATGCGGGCGATGTCGCCCGGGTGGAGGATCGCACCTTCATCTGCAGCCCGGCCGCGGAGGAAGCTGGCCCCACCAACAATTGGGCCGATCCCGCCGAAATGCGCCAGACGCTGCAAGGCCTGTTCAAGGGCAGCATGCGCGGCCGCACGCTGTACGTCGTGCCCTTCAGCATGGGGCCCTTGGGCTCCCCCATCTCCCACATCGGCGTGCAGCTGTCCGACAGCCCCTACGTCGCCGTGAACATGCGCATCATGACCCGCATGGGTGCTGCGGTGCTGCGCCAGTTGGGCGATGGCGACTTCGTGAAGTGCCTGCATTCCGTAGGCGCGCCGCTGGTCCCCGGCCAGAAGGACGTGGCCTGGCCCTGCAACGCCAAGCACAAGTACATCGTCCACTTCCCCGAGACGCATGAGATCATCAGCTACGGGTCCGGCTACGGCGGCAACGCGCTGCTGGGCAAGAAGTGCTTCGCCCTGCGCATCGCCTCCGTCCTGGGCCGGGAAGAGGGCTGGCTGGCGGAGCATATGCTGATCCTGGGCGTGGAAAGCCCGGAAGGTGAGAAGACCTATGTCGCGGCGGCCTTCCCCTCGGCTTGTGGGAAGACCAACTTCGCCATGATGGTGCCGCCCGCCGCCTTCAACGGCTGGAAGGTGCGCACCATCGGCGACGACATCGCCTGGATCAAGCCGGCGCCGGACGGCACCTTGCGCGCCATCAATCCCGAGGCGGGCTTCTTCGGCGTGGCGCCGGGCACCAGCCTGAAGTCCAACCCCAACGCTCTGCTGACCCTGCACGCCAATGTCATCTTCACCAACTGCGCCCTGACCGATGACGGCGACGTGTGGTGGGAGGGTCTGACCGAAACGCCGCCCGCCCACCTGATCGATTGGGAGGGCAAGGATTGGACGCCCGCCAGCGGCCGCAAGGCGGCGCACCCCAACGCCCGCTTCACCGCCCCGGCCAGCCAGTGCCCCAGCATCGATCCGGCCTGGGAGGACCCCGCCGGCGTGCCCATCAGCGCCTTCATCTTCGGCGGCCGGCTGTCGCGCACCTTCCCCCTGGTGTTCGAGACCCGCGGCTGGACCGAGGGCGTGTACTGGGCGGCGACGCTGGGGTCGGAGGCGACCGCCGCCGCCGTCGGCCAGGCCGCCATCCGCCGCGATCCTTTCGCCATGCTGCCCTTCTGCGGCTACAACATGGCGGAGTACTGGCGCCATTGGCTGGACATGGCCGGCAAGATCGACAATCTGCCGCGCATCTACCGCGTCAACTGGTTCCGCAAGGACCACGACGGCAAGTTCGCCTGGCCAGGTTTTGGCGATAACATGCGCGTGCTGAAGTGGATTGTGGAGCGCGTCCACGGCCGGGCGACCGAGACGGCGGAAAACCTGTTCGGCCTGACGCCGCGCTATGAGGACCTCACCTGGGATGGATTGGATTTCGGCCGCGACCAGTTCGACGCTGTCATGGCGGTGGACCCGGTGGAGGCGGAAACGGAACTGCGCGACCAGTCCGAGCTGTTCGGCCGCTTCGGCGGCGACACGCCCGAGGAGCTGATCGAGCAGCAGGACACCCTGCTGGATCGCCTGGCCCAGAACCGCGAAGCGGCCTGAGCCGCCACCGCTAAAGGAAGGCCCCCGGATGGTTCGTCATCCGGGGGTTCATTCAGGGCGACAGGGGATCAATAGCCCTTCGCCCAATAAACAAAGGCCACCGTGTTCCAACTGGCCGGGCCGTTGGGGCGGCCGCCGGCGTCCTGGCCACCGATGACGAAGCCGGTCAGGCTGGGATCGTCGAAGGGGATCTTGACGACGGTGGAGGGGGCGAAACCGCCACCCGGATCATAGGACATGGTGATGCTGACCGTCCGGCCATTGCCGGGGGGGATGACCACCTGGCCCACCAGCTTGTTGTCCTGGGCGCCGGTACCGTTCCAGGTGATCGGCTGCTGGCCGGTGACCTCGATCACGATGCGCTGGGCCCAATAGGCCGAATTGGTGAAACCGTTGATCTTGATCGTCGTGCCATCCGGCACGGGGAAAGTGGCGGTATTGTACATGCTGTCCTCCAGGGCTGCTCTTGCGGCGACCCGACGCGCAACAACTTAAGCGCGTACAGGCTCACCGTTTCCTCATACATCTTTTTGCGAGAGCTTCCCACAAAAATAGATTTATAAAGTTGTGAGAGCCTGATCCTGGTGGACGCGATAAGATAAGCACTTCCGGCGCCCCGGCAGGAAAGGGCCCGGGCAGCAAAGGGAGAGCGGCCATGACCCACCGTACCGCTGACTTGGTCGACGCCTATGAGGACAGCCTTCAAAGCTGTGAGATCCAGTTCCGCTCCTTCGGGGCGCGGGCCTCCTTCCACGGCCCCATCCGCACCGTGCGCTGCCATGAGGACAACGCCCTGCTGAAGCACACGCTATCCGAGGCGGGCGAGGGGGCGGTGCTGGTGGTGGACGGCCATGGGTCGCTGCGCACCGCCCTGGTGGGCGACGTCATCGCCGGCCTGGCGTTCAAACACGGCTGGGCCGGCCTGGTGCTGTGGGGCGCCGTGCGCGACAGCGTGGCCCTGGCCCACATCGACCTGGGCATCAAGGCGCTGGGCACCAACCCGAAGAAAAGCACCAAGACGGGGGCTGGCCAAGTGGACGTGCCATTGTCCTTCGGCGGCGTGCAGTTCACCCCCGGCGCCTGGCTCTATGCCGATGAGGACGGCATCGTCGTCAGCGCTATAAGGTTGTGACGCCTCCAGACGTTAAACGCGGGATCACCCCGGCAGCGGAATGAATTCCTTGTCGTCCAGGTCCGGCAGCTTCATGCGGCCGGCGCGCCAGTCGGCCTTGGCTTGCTCGATCCGCTCCTTGCGGGAGGAGACGAAGTTCCAGTCGATGTAGCGCTGGCCCAGGGGCTCCCCGCCCAGCAGCATGACCACGGCGGGGGTGACGGCGGTGAACAGCACCGGCTGGCCAGGCGCGAACACCAGCATGTGGCCGGCCTCCACCGTCCTGCCCTCAACCTCCACCGAGCCGACGGCGACATAGGCCGCGCGTTCGGGGTATTCGGCCGGCAGTTGCGCCTTGGTGCCGGGCTGCAGCACCCAATGCACGTAAAACATCGGGGAATGGGTCTTGACCTTGGCCTTGGCGCCAAAGGCCTCACCCGCGACCAGCCGGGCCCATAGTCCGCCATGTTCATAGGTCGGCAGGTCGTCCACGCCATAATGGTGGAAGCTGGGGTCGGTTTCCTCATCCGCCTCGGGCAGGGCCACCCAGGCCTGGATGCCGTGCAGGGGGCCGCCTTCGGCCCGCGCCTTCTCAAACCGCTCGGAATGGGTGATGCCGCTGCCGGCCGTCATCCAGTTGACCTCGCCGGGGCGGATGGCCTGTTCGGAGCCCACGCTGTCGCGGTGCATGATCTCACCATCGAACAGATAGGTGACGGTGGACAGGCCGATGTGCGGGTGCGGGCGCACGTCCCGCTCCAGCGGAATGCCCTTGGGAAACTCCACCGGACCCATATGGTCGAAGAAGACGAAGGGACCGACATGGCGGCGCTGGGCCACGGGCAGGATGCGCCCCACCTCGAACCCGCCCAGGTCGCGCCGCCGCTGGTCGATGACGAGTTCGATCATGGTTCTGTCCCCACGGGTTTGTTGGACAACGAGGATGCCTACGGCATCTGGCCGGATCAACCGGCGCGCGCCCGCCGCTTCATTTTAAAGCACATGGCGCAACAGCGCGGTGGCGGCCACCCCCACGATCACCGTGGGCAGCATGGGGAAGCGGCAGGCCATGGCCAGTGTGACCGCCAGGCCGGCCAGGTCGGCCGGGTTGGTGGTGGTGAAGGCCGGCGCGATGACCGAAATCAGCACGGCCCCCGGCACTGCCTCCAGCACCGCGGTGGCGCGGGGGCTGAGGCTGCGGTTGCGCAGGACCAGGAAGCCGGCGACACGGGTGCCGTAGGTCACCGCCATCATGGACAGGATGGCCAGTAGCGACGGGACATCCAGGGCGACATAGCGGGCCAGATCATTCACGGCGCGGCCTCCCGTGTTTCGTATCCGGCGATGACATAAGCGACGGCCAAGCCGGCCAGCGTCCCCGCCGGCACGTACCAGGCGCCGGGCACCAGCAGGTGGGTGACCGCCGCAACCCCCAGGCTGACCGGCCAGGGCAGGGCGCGCCGCCAGCCCTTCCACATCCCGCGGACCAGCACCAGGAAGACGGCGGTGAAGGCCATGTCGAAACCATAGGCGTGGGGATTGCCCAGCACCGGCCCGACTACGGCACCGGCCACCGTCACCCCGACCCAGGCGACATACAGGGAAACGGCCAGGCCCGCATAATAGGGCAGGCTGATCCCCGGCCGGCCGGTGGCGGCCATGCGGCGGCGCGCGTCGTCCATGCCCAGGGCCCAGGTCTCATCCGCCATGACGAACAGCACCAGGGCGGCCTGCCAGGGGCGCAGGGAGCGCAAATGCCGGGCGAAGGCGGCACCCATCAGCAGGTGGCGGCAGTTGACCAGCAAGGTCATGCCGGCGATCAGCGCGATTTGCGGCGGGCTACGCCACAGTTCGATGGCCACGAACTCCGACCCGCCGGCGAAGTTCAGGCCGCACATCAGCGCCACCTCCAGCGGGCTTAGCCCCTTCATCGCCGCCTGCGAGCCCAGCACCAGGGCGAAGGGCGCCACGCCCAGCAGGATGGGCATCATGGCCGCCAGGCCACGGCGGAATTCGGCGGAGACGGAGCGGCCCGGCCCCTCATCCGGGGCTGCGCTCCCAATTATGGCGCCCTCGGGTGCGGCATCGTCGGGATGGACGGTGGCGGTCATGGGCGATCCGTTCGTCGGGCGGGAATGGATGGCCATGGTAGGGGAATGGTGCCGCTGGGGAACTGCATAGTCCGTGCCCTAGCCCTGCCAATTTGGCATCCTGCCCCCGCACGCGCCCAGGGCACCGAGGTGGGCCGGCGCCAATGACAGAGAGGAGCGAACGGGAATGCTGGTTGTCGACATGGCGGAACTGCCCGGCCTGGTGGGGCGTGACCTGGGCCCGTCCGACTGGATGGTGGTGGACCAGGACCGCATCAACCGCTTCGCCGACGCGACCGGCGACCACCAGTGGCTCCATGTCGACGTGCCGCGCGCCACCGACGCGCTGGGCGGCACCATCGCCCACGGCTTCCTCACCCTGTCGCTGCTGGCGCCTTTCAGCGACCAGACCCTGCAGGTGCGGGACGCGGGCAAGGGGGTGAATTACGGCTTCAACAAAATCCGTTTCCTGGCCCCGGTGCCGGCCGGCGCCCGCGTGCGCAGCCACCAGGTCCTGACGGAGGTTGAGGAAAAAGGCGGCGGCTGGCTGTTGACACGCACCGTCACCGTGGAAATCGAGGGACAGGAAAAGCCCGCGCTGGTGGCGGAATGGCTGACCGCCGTTTACCCTTAGCGCTACAAAATCTCTCGGAATATTTTAAAAACGCTGGATGGGGCGGCAAGGATTCAGCCCATTAATTCCCATCATTTGCCGAATTGCCGCCATCATCGCTTGCTGAACTGCCCTCCGTAGCAAGGGCGGGCGCCAACATTCAAAAGCGCCCGCCACACCGCGATACGGAGGAGCATCATGAACACCCGTCTTCTGCTGAGTGGCGTGGCCATGGCCACCCTGCTGGCCGGGGCCGCCAACGCCCAGCTGATCGGCGGTCACGCCGCGGGGGCCGTCACCGGTGGCGTGAACAGCACCCTGAACACCGCCGCCGGCGCGAACCTGGGCGCCACCGGGATCGGGACCTCCCTAAACGCCCGCGCCACCAGCCAGGCGGCCACCGGCACCGTCACCCAAGCCGGCCAGGCGGTGGATGGCGCCGCCACGACGGTGAAGACCACCACGGACACCGCGACAGAAGCGGCGAAGGCGAACACCAACGCCGCCGTCAACGCCGCTGCCACCACGCAGGAAGCGCAGAACGGCACCGTGACCGGCGCCATGGGCGTGACGGACGGCACCGCCGCCGGAACGACCCAGACCACCGGCAGCACCCGTGTCACCGCCAGCGCCCCGGCGCCCACGGTCTCGGTCCCCGCTGGGGAAGCGACCCCCAAGGTCACGACCAAGGATGGCGCCAGCCTGTCGGCTGACGCCAGTGGCGGGGCGTCCAGCGACAAGCACGGGGTGAACGCCCGAAACCGGGCGAGCGTGCGCAGCCACGAAACCGCGTCCGTGGCCGGCACCTCCGCCAAGGTCGACGGCTCGGTCAGCACCTCGACCACCACGGCGGTGGCGCCGCACTAAGCGGCGGCGTTGATCCTGAGTATCAGGAAAGGCGGGACTGGCCACGGGGCTGGTCCCGCCCTTCCGGCTTTTGAGGATCAACTGAAGACGATGGTCTTCTGCCCGGTCACCAGGATGCGGCGCTCGATGTGCCAGCGCACGGCGCGGGCCAGGACGGCGCATTCGATATCACGGCCGATATCCACCAGATCTTCCGGCGTTTTGGTATGGTCCACCCGCTCGATGCCCTGTTCGATGATGGGGCCTTCGTCCAGGTCGGTGGTGACGTAATGGGCGGTGGCGCCGATCAGCTTCACCCCGCGGGCGTGCGCCTGGTGATAGGGCTTGGCCCCCTTGAAACTGGGCAGGAAGGAATGGTGGATGTTGATGCACCGGCCCGACAACTGGCCGCACAGGTCGGCCGACAGGATCTGCATATAACGCGCCAGCACCACCAGGTCGGCGCCCGTCTGCTTCACCACGTCCATGAACGCGGCCTCCTGGGCCGCCTTGTCCCGCTTCATCGGGTCGCCCTTCACCGGCAGGTGGTGATAGGGGATGCCGCTCCATTCCACGAAGGAGCGCATGTCGTCGTGGTTGGAGATGACGGCCGGAATGTCGATGGGCAGGGAGCCGGAGCGGGCGCGGTGCAGCAGGTCGTACAGGCAGTGCCCAAACTTCGAAACGGCGATCACCACCTTGGGCTTCACCGTCATGTCCACCAGTTGCCAGTCCATGCGGAACCGGCGGGCGATCAACTGAAAGCCCTGGCGCAGGCTCTCCAGATCCGGGAAACCCGGGCCATCGGGGCGGAAGGCCGTGCGCATGGAAAAGCTGTTGTTCAGCTGGTCGTTGAAATGGTTGGATTCGGTGATTGAGGCGTCATTGTCCGCCAGATAGCTGGAGACGGCGGCCACCACGCCCTTCACGTCGGGACAGGTCAGGACCAGGACATAGGGGCTGTGAAGGGCGGAGGGCGGCAGCGTCGTCACGGCGAACTATTCCTCAAGGCAGGCGAGCATTATTTGGAAGGAAGTTACGCGGGTCTAGCATAAACCGGCCGCGTGACGCACCCCTTCTGCGTGCATGGCTCCCCATGGCCGGGACGCGCCAGGAACGCGGGCGGACGTCCTCAAACCCGTTCCGTCAGTTCCCCCGCGATCTGGCGGGCGGTGGACTGCAACAACCCGATGGTGTCGGCCAGCGGCCGCACCAGGGGCGTGTGCTGCACGAAGGGCACGGTCAGCGCCGCCACCGCCGCCCCGGTGGGGCCGATGACCGGGGTGGACAAGTCCATCACCCCCATGACGTAGTCGCTGGCCGCCTGTTCATACCCCCGGGCGCGCACCGCCTCGGCACGGTCCATGAAGCGGGCCACCCGATCCGCCCCCACGGCCCGCTCCAGCATGGCCCGCCACACGGCCTGGGTGTCCGGCGACTGGTAGGCGTACAGCACAACGCCGGACGTCGCCTCCACCAGGCTGCGGTGATAGCCGGGACGGACGGAGAAGCCCAGATGGCCCGGATTCTCGATGCGCGCCACCACCACCATCTGATCGTCCGACGCCACCGCGAGGTGGCAGGACTGGCCGATGGCCAGGGTCAGGTCGCGCATCAGCGGCAACGCCGCCTCCAGCAAGGTGCGCACGGGCGCCCGCGCCATGCCCAGCGTGAACAGCTTGTTGGTCAGTTCATAGCCGTCCGCCGTCGTGGCCGGCGCGATGTAGCCCCGGAACTCCAGCACCTGGATCATACGGAACAACTCACTGACCGAGCGGCCCAGCCGGGTCGAAATCTGCGACGGTGTCATGGGCATGCCGTGGCTGGCCAGCAGTTCCAGGATATCCAGCCCCTTTTCCAGCGCCGGCGCCCGGTACTTGCGTACAGCCTCCGCCCCGCTATCGGCCGTGAGGTCGTCGGGGGTGTCGAGGTCGGGCAGAGGGGCGTCGACGGTCATCGCGGGTATCCGGCCTGTAAATTACACTTCTTGGGCTATGCCATCGGACGCGGCGCCGGGCAAGATATGGTGAGCGCGCTTGACTTCGGGGCCGCCGCCATCGATTTTATATGCGGAAGGTGATTTCGTATATGAATGAAAATCACCCCGCCCCGGGAGTTAGCAGCGGTAGCCGAATGGACGCCTTTCCAATCTTCACCCCCAGTTGTCCAGAACTGCCGCCCCTGGGTTTCGGCGCGGCCGCGATCGGCAATCTGTACCAGCGGGTGGAGGAGGGCGCGGCCCGCGCCGCCGTCGCGGCGGCGGTGGATGCCGGCATCCGCTACATCGACACGGCGCCGCACTATGGCTTCGGCCTCAGCGAAAGCCGCCTGGGCGCGGTCCTGGCCGACCTGGACCCCAGGGAAGAATTGCTGCTGTCGACCAAGGTGGGGCGGGTGCTGGTGCCGGTGGCGCCGGACGCCGGGCCGGTGCGCCACGGCTTCGCCGACGCCGCGCCGTTTGAGCCGGTGTTCGACTACAGTTATGACGGCGTCATGCGGTCTTACGCCGAAAGCCAGCGACGGCTGGGCCGCCAGCGCATCGACCTGCTGCTGGCCCACGACCTGGGCACAGCCACCCACGGCGACGCCCACGGCGGCCACTTCCGCCAATTCCTGGATGGCGGCTATCGCGCCATGCGGGAACTGCGCGACCAGGGGGCGGTGCGCGCTATCGGCCTGGGGGTGAATGAGTGGCAGGTGTGCCTGGAGGCCATGGGGCACGCCGACTTCGACGTGGTGTTGCTGGCCGGGCGCTACACCCTGCTGGAACAGACGGCGCTGGACAGTTTCTTCCCCGCCTGCGCCGCCCGGGGGGTGAAGGTCGTCGTCGGCGGCCCCTACAATTCCGGTATCCTGGTGAACGGCACCCGGGGTGCCGCGCCGCTATACTACAATTATGAGCCGGCGCCGGCCGCCATCGTCGACCGCGTGCGGCGGCTGGAGGCGGCATGCGACCGGTTCGGGGTGCCGCTGGCGGCGGCGGCCCTGCAATTCCCCCTGGCCCATCCGGTGGTGGCCAGCGTGATCCCCGGCATGGCGGACTCAGCACAGGTGGCCCACACCCGCGCCCTGATGGACACGGCCATCCCGCCGGCACTGTGGCAGGCCCTGCGCGACGACAACCTGTTGCACCCTGACGCCCCCATTCCCACCGCCCCAACCGCGACCCCGTAACTCCCAACACGACGAAAGCCGCATGAGCAAGCCCATCTCCCCCCTCATCCTGCTGCACCCGGATGACAATGTGTTGGTCGTTCGCGCCGCCATCCGCGCCGGCGACGCCCTGGACATCGACGGCACGCCCGTCACCGCCGCCCAGGACGTGACCGTGGGCCACAAGCTGGCCCGCCGCGCCCTGGCCGCCGGCGACAAGGTGCTGAAATACGGCGCGCCCATCGGGTCCATGACCGCCGCGGTGGACGTCGGCGGCCATGTCCACATGCACAACATGAAAAGCGATTACATCGCCAGCCACACACGACAGGTGGTCGGCGGCAGCGAAGGGGGCCACTGATATGGGCGAGATGCGTGGATTTCAGAGAAGCGACGGGCGCAAGGGCATCCGCAACGTCATCGTGGTCGCCTATCTGGTGGAATGCGCCCACCATGTGGCCCGCCGCATCGTCACGCTCAGCGACGACATGGACGTGCACCTGATCGGCTTCCCCGGCTGTTATCCCAACAGCTACGCCTTCCAGATCATGACCAAGCTGTGCACCCACCCCAACGTCGGCGGCGTGCTGCTGGTGTCGCTGGGCTGCGAGAGCTTCAACCGTGAGGCCCTGCGCCAGGCCGTAGTGGCCAGCGGCCGGCCGGTGGAAACCCTGGTCATCCAGCAGGCCGGCGGCACGCGGGCCACCATCGAGGCGGGACGCGAGGCCGTCGGCCGCCTGAAGGCCATCGCCGGCCAGACGCCGGTGGTGCCCATGGCGCGCCACGAGTTGGTGGTGGGCACCATCTGCGGCGGGTCCGACGGCACCAGCGGCATCACTGCCAACCCGGCCGTGGGCCGCTGTTTCGACTGGCTGGTCGAGGCCGGCGCCACCTGCATCTTCGAGGAGACGGGCGAACTGGTGGGTTGCGAGCGCATCATGTCCGACCGCGCCGTCACGCCGGAACTGGGTGCGGAGATCGAGGCTTGCGTGCAGAAGGCGGAGCGCTACTACACCATCATGGGCTTCGGCAGCTTCGCCCCCGGCAATGCGGAAGGCGGCCTGACCACCCAGGAAGAAAAGTCCATGGGCGCCTATTCCAAGTCCGGCTCCTCGCCCATCAGCGGCCTGATCAAGCCGGGCGACATCCCCCCGTCCGGTGGCCTGTACCTCATGGACGTGGTGCCGGATGGGGAACCGCGCTTCGGCTTCCCCAACATCTCCGACAATGCGGAGATCGTGGAACTGATCGCGTCGGGCAGCCACGTCATCCTGTTCACCACCGGCCGCGGCTCGGTCGTTGGTTCCGCCATCTCCCCCGTCATCAAGGTCTGCGCCAACCCGGAAACCTATACCCGGCTGGCGGACGACATGGACGTGAACGCCGGCCGCATCCTGGAAGGCAAGGCCACCCTGGACGAGGTGGGGGCCGAGATCCTGGGCCTGGTCGAGGCGGCGGCGGCGGGCAACCGCACCGTGTCCGAGGCCCTCGGCCACCAGGAATTCATCCTGACCTACAAATCGTTCGAGCCGGTGGGCCCCGCCTGCCTGCCCACGCGGGCAGCCTGATCAAAACCATATCAAACTAGGCCCCGACCAGGGCCGCCGGAGCTTTCCGGGGAGCGTGGCGGACTGGAAAGCGAGGATACGGCGTTTGAGGAACAAAGGAAGATTCTCATGGGACGTTTAGAGGGAAAGACGGCGGTTGTGACGGCGGCCGCGCAGGGCATCGGCCGGGCAGCGGCAGAGCTGTTCGCGCGCGAAGGGGCCACCGTCTACGCCACCGACATCAACACCGACAAGCTGGCCGAGGTGGCGGGCTGCCGGCAGCGCCGGCTGGACGTGCGCAGCGACGCGGACGTGGCCGCCCTGGCGGCGGAGGTCGGCACCATCGACGTGCTGTTCAACTGCGCCGGCTTCGTCCATGCCGGCACCATCCTGGAATGCGATGCCAGTGCCTGGGACTTCTCCTGGGACCTGAACGTCACCGCCATGGTCCGCACCATCCGCGCCTTCCTGCCCGGCATGCTGGAAGCGGGCAGGGGCAGCATCGTCAACATGTCCTCCGTCGCCAGTTCCATCAAGGGCGTGCCCAACCGCTTCGCCTATGGCGCGACCAAGGCCGCCGTCATCGGCCTGACCAAATCGGTCGCGGCCGACTTCGTGGGCAAGGGCGTGCGCTGCAACGCCATCTGCCCCGGCACGGTGCAGACCCCCTCGCTGGATGAACGCCTGGCCGCCACCGGCGACTACGCCGCGGCGCAGGCCGCCTTCGTCGCCCGCCAGCCCATGGGCCGCCTGGGCCGGCCGGAAGAGATCGCGGAGCTGGCGCTCTACCTCGCCAGCGACGCCTCGGCCTTCACCACCGGCGCCATCCACGTCATCGACGGCGGCTGGACGGCGTAAGAAGTTTTATAAAATTCCCCCTCACTCGCCGGGTGTCGGCGGTCGCCGGCCTCCAGTGGCGGAGGTAAGCCTCCGCCACTGGTGATACGCCCATCTAAGCCGGAAATCGGGGCCCATTCCGCCGCTGGTCGAAATGGCCAGCGGCGGGCGGCGGTGGCACGATCCGATCCATGCCGCCCCGCCTAAGCTTCGTCACAACCACCCTTATCGCCCTTGCCTTGGTCGGCAGCCTCGCCGGATGCGCCAGGCTGCCTTCGGCGGATCCCGACATCGCCCGGGCGCTGGCCACGGCGGATGCCGCCGGCCGGCTGGACCTGTTGCGCCGGCAGGGGGAGATCATCGGTGGCGCGCCCTTTGTCGGCGGCAACAGCGTCACCCTGCTGCGCAGCGGCAGCGAAACCTATGCCGCCATGGACGCCGCCCTGGATGGCGCGCGCACCCGCATCGACATGGAAAGCTATGAGTTCGATGGGGTGGAGGGGTCACGCTTCGCGGAAAAGCTGGTGGCCAAGCGGGCGCAAGGGGTGGAGGTCAACCTGATCTATGACGCCTGGGGGTCGCAGGACACCCCGGACAGCGTCTTCGCCCGCCTGCGCCAGGGCGGGGTCAACTTGCTGGCGTTCAATCCGATCGATCCGGCGGCACTGCTGACCCTGGACGTCAACCGCCGCGACCACCGCAAGCTGCTGATCGTGGACAATGCCGTGGCCATCGTGGGCGGCGTGAACATCAGCGCGGTCTATGACCGGCACCATCATGCCGGGCCTGGGCAGCAAAGCAGCGGCAGGGAGAACCGGGACCCCGAACAGCGGCCCTGGCGGGATACCGACGTGCGCGTCGCCGGCCCGGTGGTGTCGGAGTTCGAGGACCTGTATGCCCAGACATGGGCGCAACAGCGCCAGGCCCAGGGGCCCGATGCCGCCCCGCCGCTGACCGCCCCCCGCCCGCGCCGCGCATCCGGACGGGCGAAACAGTCCTGCAGGCCCTCAGCGGCGCACCGACGGAGGGGCGGCCCCTGATCTATCGCAGCCTGCTGGTGGCCGTGGCGCTGGCGCGCACCTCCATCCACCTGACCACCGGTTATTTCGTGCCGACGCCGGGCTTGGCCCGCGCGCTGTGCCAGGCGGCGCGGCGGGGTGTGGACGTGGCCGTGCTGGTGCCGGGGCCTAGCGACAGCCCTCTGTCGGTCATGGCCGGCCGGGCCTATTACAGCGACCTGCTGGCGGCCGGCGTGCATATCCACGAATACGCCGACGCCATCCTGCACGCCAAGACGGCGGTCATCGACGGCGACTGGTCCACCGTCGGTTCCTCCAACCTCGACTGGCGCAGCGTGGCCTTCAACAACGAGATCAACGCTGTGGTGCTGGGTGCCGGCTTCGGCCGGGAGATGGAGGCCATGTTCCAGCACGACCTAACCCACGCCAAGGCCATTGACCCCGAGGCATGGCGCCATCGCGGCCTGGATGAGCGCCTGGGCGAATGGGGCGCCCGCCTGGTGGAGGACGTGCTTTAAAGACGGTAGAAGCGCCGCGCCGTGCCGTCGAAGACGGCGGCATGGGCCGCAGCCGGCACCAGGCCGCGCGCCATGTCCAGCCAGCCGGCATAGCCGCCCGCCAGGTTCAGCACCGGCCAGTCGCTGCCCCACATCACGCGGTCGGGACCGAAGGCGTCCAGCAGGAGGTCGACATAGGGCCTCAGCGCCTCGGCCGTGGTGCGGGTGCCGGCCTCGGTCAGCAGGCCGGACAGCTTGGCATGGACCTGGGGCAGGGCGGCCAAGGCCCGCATATCTGCCGCCCAGGGCTCTATCTCGCCACGCGCGATATAGGGCTTGGCGCCATGGTCGATGACGATGGGCAAATCGGGATGCCGGCGGGCGAAATCCAGCAAGGCCGGCAGGTGGGGCGGCAGCACCAGGGCGTCGAAGGTCAGGTCCTGCGCGACCAGGGCGCGGGCCGCCGCATCCACGGCCGGATCGGCGATCCAGTCCACCGGCAGGGACTGCAACATGGGCCGCAGGCCGCGCATCTTGGGCTGCTCCGCCAGAGCGGCGATGCGCCGGGGGGCCGTCGCCGCCTTCAGATCGGCCCAGCCGACCACGCCCAGGATGAAGGGATGGGCCGCCGCCTCGGCCAGCAAGTAATCGGTATCCGCGTCGCAGGGCTGGGACTGGACCAGCACGCTGCCCGTGACGCCCAGCGGTGCCGCCAGGGCCTCCAGCTCCGTCGCGTCATGGTCGCGGTGGATGATGGCCAGATCCGGCGTGGGCCAGGCGCAGCCATGGCGGCCCAGGCGCCAGATGTGCTGGTGGGCGTCGATCATGGCCGGGAACTCAATGCGTGGCCACGATCTTCAGGCGGCCGTCACGCTCCCCCGCCGGGAGGCCGCGTCCGGCCAGGCCGAAGGCGGCCACCACGGCGAAGCAGAAGCCCGGCACCACCATGGCGACGGCGATGGAGGTGACATCCGACACCCGCCCCATGACCACCGGGATGGCGGCGCCGCCGATAATGGCCATGACCAGCCAGGAGGAGCCGAGCTTGGTCAACGGGCCCAGGCCGCGCAGGGACAGGGCGAAGATGGTGGGGAACATGATGGACATGAAGAAGCTGGTGGCGATCATGGCCCCCAGGCCCAGCCAGCCGCCGCCGAAGGCGCCCATCAGGCACAGCACCACGTTGATGCCGGCGAACAGGCCCATCAGCCGTTCCGCCGGGATGCGGCCCATGAGGGCGGTACCGGCGAAGCGCCCGGCCATGAAGGCGACCAGCGACAGGGTGAGATAGGCGGCGGCGGTCTTTTCCCCCGTGCCCGGCACGCTGTGCTGGGAATAGCGGATGAGGAAACTCCACACCCCCACCTGGGCGCCGACATAGAAGAACTGCGTCACCACACCGAACAGGAAATGGCGGTGGCGCAGCAGCCGGCGGAAGCCGCCCTCCTGCCGGGGCGCCCCCTCATCCACGGCCTCTTCCGGCCCATCGACCAGGGTAGGGAAGCGCACGGCGTAGACCACCAGGGCCCACAGCAGCACCAGCAGCCCCAGCACCAGGTAGGAGGACTGGGCGGCCATCGCCTCCGTATCCCGGAAATGGGCCAGCGCGTCGGGCGACATGGCGGCTAATTGCTCGGGCGTGTATTCCACGCCGGACAGGATGAACTGCCGCCCCACCAGGACACCGGTGATGGAGCCCAGGGGATTGAAGGCCTGGGCCAGGTTCAGCCGGCGCTCAGCACCCGCCGGGTCGCCCAGCACGGTCATGATGGGATTGGCGGACGTCTCCAGAAAGGCGAGGCCGCTGGCGATGACGAACAAGGCGCCCAGGAAGGCGCTGTAGGCCCGCAGTTCCGCCGCCGGGTAGAACAGCAGCGCGCCGACGCCATAGAGCGCCAGGCCGAAGACGATGGCGGCCTTGTAACCATAGCGGCGGGCGAACAGGGCCGCCGGCATGGCGCAGAAGAAATAGCCCAGGTAGAAGGCGGACTGCACCAGCCCCGACTGCCAATCCTGAAGGTCGAAGGCCTTGCGGAACTGCGCGATCAGGACATCGTTCAGGTTGTTGGCCACGCCCCACAGGAAGAACAGGCTGACGATCAGGGCGATGGGAACCATCCATTTCGGCTGGGTTCCCGATGGGGCCGCTTGGTGCTGCTGCGGATGGCCGTCCGACATGTCCCCTCCCAGGGTATTCTTTTCTCCGGCAGGCGGCGCCGGACGGACGCAGCACATCAAATATGAATTTATACGTCAAATATAAAAATGCCGTTGAGCGGCGTGTCACAGGCCCATGTTACCCACGGGCCCCTGTCACAGTGTCAGTGTCGCATGGCTGGGTCCGGGCGGCGCGGCCCGCCAAGGGATTGGCGCCGCAGGGCGCTGCGGCTAATGTCCCGCCCAATTATCGGGTTCGGCTGGCGGAGGATCAAGCCATGGCGCACATCATCGACGGCAAGGCGTTCGCGGGGCGCCTGCGGGAACGCATCGGCGCCAAGGTCGCCGACCTCACCGCCCGCCATGGGCTGAAGCCCGGCCTGGCCGTGGTGCTGGTGGGCGAGGACCCCGCCAGCCAGGTCTATGTCCGCAACAAGGGCGAACAGACCCACGCCGCCGGCATGCACTCCGTCACCCACCGGCTGGAGGCGTCGACCACCCAGGCCGACCTGCTGGCGCTGGTGCACAGCCTGAACACCGATCCGGCCATCCACGGCATCCTGGTGCAACTGCCGCTGCCGGCGCATATCGACAGCAACGCCGTGCTGGCCGCCATCGACCCGAACAAGGACGTGGACGGCTTCCACGTCGTCAACGCCGGCCGCTTGGCCGTAGGCCTGCCGGGGCTGGTGCCCTGCACGCCGCTGGGCTGCCTGATGCTGCTGAAGGACCATCTGGGCAGCCTGAGGGGCAAGCACGCCGTGGTGGTGGGGCGCTCCAACATCGTGGGCAAGCCCATGGCCCAATTGCTGCTGCAAGCCGACTGCACCGTCACCATCGCCCACAGCCGCACCGCCGATCTGCCGGCCCTGTGCCGCACCGCCGACATCCTGGTGGCCGCCGTCGGCCGGCCGGAGATGGTGAAGGGCGATTGGGTGAAGCCCGGCGCCGTGGTCATCGACGTGGGCATCAACCGCGTGCCCGCCCGCGATCCCGCGGCCGCCGCCGCCGGCAAAACCCGCCTGGTGGGCGACGTCGCCTATGACGAGGCGGCCGCCGTTGCCGGCGCCATCACCCCGGTGCCCGGCGGCGTGGGCCCCATGACCATTGCCGTCCTGCTGCTGAACACCCTGACCGCCGCCTGCCGCAGCCACGGGCTGGAGGCGGAATTGGCGGAGTTCGCGTAAGCCGACACGCCCGGGGCCGGACGGTCAAGACCGCCTGCCCCTTGGGCTCATCGGCCCACCTCCGCCAATAGAGCCTCCCGCACCTCCGCCACCACGCCGGCCCAGTCCCCCGGCGTCGCCTGATTGAACAGGCGCAGGGTGGGGTACCAGGGGCTGTCGTTGCGGCCCCGGAACCATCGCCAGCAGCTGTCGAAGCGGTTCATCACCCACACCGGCTTGCCCAGGGCGCCGGCCAGGTGAACGACAGAGGTATCGACGCTGATCACCAAATCCAGGTTGGCGATCAGGGCGGCGGTGTCGGCGAAATCCGCGACCTCGGCCATACGGTCGATCAGGGGAAGGTCCGCCGGCGGCGTCGCATCCTTCTGCAGGCTGTAGAGCCGCACGCCGGGCACCTGGGCCAGGGGCGCCAGCAACGCCGGCGCCACGGAGCGGCGACGATCCACCGCCGCCAGTTCCGGCCGGTCGCGCCGGGGGTTGCCGGCCCATACCAGGCCGACGCGCTGGCCGGGGCCGTCCCCGGCCAGACGGTCGCGCCAGACGGCGATGTCCGCCGCGTCGGCGGCCAGGTAGGGCATCGCCGCCGGGATGGTGTCCACCGTCGTGGCGAAGGCCAGCGGCAGGCTCATCATCGGGCATTGCAGGTCGAAGGGTGGCAGGGGCTCTCCCTCCACCAGGATGTGGGTCACGCCGGGCAGGGGGCGCAGCAGGCGGGCCACCTGCGGCTGGACGGCCAGGGTGATGCGGAGACCCCGCGCCGCCACCAACGGCAGGTAACGGCTGAATTGCAGGGTGTCACCCAGCCCCTGTTCGGCATGGATCAGGATGGTCTTGCCGGCCGCCGGCTCCCCCCGCCATTGCGGCTGGGGGAACTGGCGGGCGTAGGGCGTCATCTGGCGCGTCTGCCAGCGCCACTCATATTCGCACCAGCCTTCCTCATACTGTCCGGCGGACAGCAGCGACATGCCCAGATTGTTGTGGCACGCGCCGTAATCGGGCTTCAGGGCGATGGCGCGCCGGAAGCAGGATATGGCCCGCTCAAGTTCACCTTTCGCCTGAAAGACAGCACCCAAGTTATTGTGGGCCTCAGGATAATCGGGGCTCAACGCCAGGGCTGCCTGGATCTGGGTCTGCGCCCGGTCCATCTGCGCCTCGGCATGCAGGGCCATGCCCAGGTTGTTGTAGGGCTCGGCGTAGTCCGGCTGGGCATCGATGGCCTGGTCGAAGGCGCGCGCCGCCTCGGTTCCCTTGCCCTGCGCCAGAAGAGCAAGCCCCAAGTTGTTGTAAGTCTTTGGATTATCCGGCAGCAGGGTGATGGCGCGGGAAAAGCAGCTCTCCGCCTCGGCATAGCGGCCGTGGACATAGAGGATGAGGCCCATGTTGTTGTGGGCGTCGGCGAAGTCCGGCTTCAGCGCCAGCGCCCGCTGATAGCACAGCAGCGCCTCCGGCGCCTGACCCAGCGTTTGCAGGGTGGTGCCCAGGCTGCCATGGGGCACCGGGTCATCGGGACGCAGGGCCGCCGCCCGGCGCAGATGGGGCAAGGCCTCCTCATGCCGGTCCAGGTCCTGCAACACCAGGCCCAAGTTGAAGCAGGCCTCGGCATGGTCGGGCGCGCGCTCCACCGCCTGGCCCAGCCAGGTCAGCGCCTCTTCCATCCGGCCGGTCAGGCGCAGCACCAGGCCCAGATTATAGAGGGCGTTGACATAGCCGGGTTTGGCGGCCAGGGCGGCGCGGAATCCCGCCTCCGCCTCCGCCCAGCGCGATTGCAGGCGATGCACGACACCCCGGTTGTTGTGCGCCTCCGCATAAGCGGGGCGGAGCGCCAGCGCGCGGTTGAGCGCGACCATCGCCTCCTCCAGCCTGCCCTGGGCCTTGAGGGCGTTGCCCAGGTTGTTGTGGGCCTCGGCGAAATCGGGCTTCAGCGCCACGGCACGTTGGAAGCAGTCGGCGGCGGCCTCAATGTCGCCCGCGGCCTCCCGCACCGTGCCCAGGTTGTTGAGCGCCTCCGGGAAGGCCGGCTTCAGGGCCAACGCCTGGGTGATCAGATCCACCGCCTCCGCCATGCGCTTTTGCTGAAAGGCAATGACGCCCAACAGGTGCAGACTTTCCGGATGGCGCGGCATCAACGACAGGGCCTTGCGATACAGCACGGCCGCCGCCTCCAGCCGGCCGGCCTTGTGCTGGGCCAGCGCCGCGGCGAAGGCCTTGTGCCCCGGGGTCAGGGGCGGTTTCGCGGCGGGGATGGGTCGGGCGGTCATGGGCGGATTCCAGTGGTGAAGGGGGCGGCCAGCGCTGTGCGCACGGACTGGACAACGCTGGCCCAGTCCCCCAGGCGCGGCTGACGGAATTGACGCAGGGTGGGATACCAGGGGCTGTCATCGCGGCCGCGCAGCCAGCGCCAGCAACTGTCAAATCGGTTCAACAGCCAGACGCTGACGCCCATGGCCGCCGCCAGATGAGCGACGGCGGTGTCGACGCTGATCACCAGGTCCAGGTTGCTGATCAAGGCGGCGGTGTCGGCGAAATCCGCGACGCTGTCAATCAGGCCGCCCAGACTGGCCGGCACGTCCTGCTCCGCCGCGTCCTTCTGCAGGCTGATGAAGCGGACGCCATCTTCTTTCAGCAGGGGCAATAGGGCCGCTAGCCCCATGGATCGGCGGCGGTCGGCCACCGCCACATCGGGCGTGTCGGCGCGGGGGGCGCCCGCCCAGACCAGCCCCACCACCGGGCGGCGGTCGCACGGCGCCTCGGCCGACAGACGCCGCCGCCAGGCCAGGGCTTCAGCCGGATCGGCGGTGAGATAGGGGACGGGTGCAGGAATGGTCGGCACGGTGGTGCCGAAGGCCAGCGGCAGGCTCATCATGGGGCAATGCAGGTCGAACGGCGGCAACGGCCTGCCATGGGCCACCACCTGATCCACCCCCGGCAAGCGGCGCATGAGCCGCACCAGGGGCAGCGGCACCTCCACCACCACGCGCAGTCCCCGCTGGGCCACCAGGGGGATGTAGCGGCAGAATTGCAGGCTGTCGCCGTACCCTTGCTCGGCATGGATCAGCACGATGCGGCCGGGCGCGTCCTCCCCCCGCCATTGCGGACAGGTGAAGGGCCGGCGGGCGGCCGCCAATTGCGCGTCCTGCCAGCGCCACTCGAACTCCCGCCAGCCTTCCTCATAGCGCCCGGCGGCCAGCAGGGTCATGCCCAGGTTCTTGTGGGCGGCGGCGTAGTCGGGACGCAGGGAAAGGGCCCGGCGATAGTGGTCAATGGCCTGGTCCAGCCGCCCCTGCATCTGCAGGACCACGCCGGTGTTATTCAAGGCTTCCGGATAATCGGGCCGCAGGGCCAGCGCCCAGTCGAAAAAGGCCAGCGCGTCGTCCAGGCGGTTTTCCACCTGTAGCAGATGCCCCATGTTGTTGTGGGCCTGGGGATCGTCCGGATCGCTGGCCAGCGCGTCCTCAAAACAGCTCATGGCCTGGGCCAGGTCGCCGGCGTCGTGATGGGCGATGCCCAGCGCGTTATGAACCCGCGCCTCGAACGGGTTAAGGATCAGCGCCTGGCGGTACTGCGCCACCGCCTCGTCCCGCCGTCCGTCAGCCTGCAGCAGAACGCCCAGGTTGAAGCGGATGTCGATGGAGGTGGGTTTCTCGGCCACCGCCGCCTGCAGCCGCAGGATGGCCCGCCGGATGGCCTCGGCGCTGGGCATGCCCGTGGCCGTCACTTCGGCCGTAGCCGCCCAGTCTGGCACCGCCGCCATTCCGCCCCACACCCCCATGCACCGTCCGCCCCTGGCGCCACCCTGGCGCCAGCCCAGAGGCCACCTGATCGCTTAAACGGGCGGAAGCCTGCCGGCTGTCGGCGTTTCGTGAGACTGCGGCGAGATGTCCTTGAGAGGGGGTGCTCAGCGCGCCTTGGGCTTGGGCGAGGGCGCCGCCGCTGGAGGAGACGGGTTGGCCTGCTGCGGGTCCGTGGCATGGGGCAGCCTGGTCAGGGGCGTCTTCAGCACGGCGTCGGAGCCGACGACCGCCACGGTGGCGGTGCGGCCGGGGATCAGGCGCAGGTCGGCGGGCGGATGGTCCAGGATCACGCGCACCGGGATGCGCTGGGCCAAGCGCACCCAGCTGAAGGTGGGGTTCACGTTGGCCAGCAGGTTGCTGCCGTCCGTCCGCTCCCTGTCCTCGATAGCGGCGGCGATGCTTTCCACATGGCCGGTGAAGGCCCGGGGATCGCCCATCAGGCGCACCGTCACGGTGTCGCCCACATGGATACGGCCCAGCTTGGTTTCCTCGAAATAGCCCTGCACATGCAGGCTGTCGCTATCCACCAGGGCGGTCACGGCCTTGCCGGCGGTGACATAGTCGCCGGGGCGCAGATCGAAGTTGGTGATGTAGCCGTTGACGGTGGCGACAACCTCCGTCCGGTCTAGGTTCAGCTTGGCGACGTTGCGGTCGGCCACGGCCTGGAGGTAGACCGCCTCCGCCTCGCGGGCGGCGGCGATCGTCTGCTCCTGCTTTTCCCGCGACACGGCGGACGCGCTCAAGGACTGATAGCGGTTCCGTTCCAGCACGGCCTCATCAAAGCTCGCCTTCTTGGCCGCCACGGCGGCATCCGCCTGTTGCAGCGCCAGGGTGAAGCGCGCCTTGTCGATGCGGAACAGCACCTGGCCCCTGGTCACGGTCTGGTTGTCACGCACCAGCACCTCGTCCACCAGGCCGGAGACGTCGGGGGTGACGCCGACGATGTCGGCACGCACCCGGCCGTCGCGGGTCCACGGCTCTTCCATGTAGTAGATCCAGAAGCGCCAGCCCACCAGGGTGGCGACGGCGACCACGACCAGTGTGACGGCCAAACGGGTCAGGGCGGTGATGAGGCTGCGCATGGCGGCGGCGTCCAGGATTGGGGAAATGGGCTCAGGGGAGAGGGGTGTGGTGAACGAACAGGGCCGCCACGCCACCCAGGACGATGACGTAGACGGCCAGGTCGAACAGCGGTCGGTGCCAGACCAGACGGTAGGCACCGACGCGGCGCAGGACCCAGCGCACGGCCATGGAGATGAGGAAGGCGATCACGCCCCAAACCAGCAGCGGGGACACGAAGACGCCATGAATGTCCATTTCGCCGATCATGCGGCCAGGCTTTCCGGGTTGGGGGGCTGGGGAATGGCGGGTGGGGATGGCGGCAGGTCGGGCACGCCGTCGGACAGGGCCCGCCGGATGCCCGCCAACGCCAGCAGTGCCTGGCGCGGCCTGCGATCCGTCAGGGGCATCAAGGCCGCCAGGGCGGCATCGATGCGGGCCAGCAGGGCGGGTGACGGCGCACGCGGCGCCCCGGCGCGGCTGATGGCGCTGTAATGCTGCGCCAGGTCGGCCAGAACGGCGTCCAACGCCGCGCGGGCCGGGCTGGGCAGGGCCCCTTCGACCGTGCGCAGTTCCAGGATGTTGATGCCGGTGCGGATATCGGCCAAGGCGTCGGCCGCGGCCACCTCCGACCCTGGCGGCAGGGCGGCCAGGCGGGGCACCAGCAGGCCCATGCGGTCGAGCAGCCTGCCGGTGAACACGGGGCCCAGGGCGCCATCGGGGGCGGGAGCGCGAATGTCGGCCACGCCCCGAATGTCCGTCCAGCAGGCGCGCAGGATGCGCCGGGCGCCCCATTCCGCGCCCACGGCCCGCACCAGCGCCGTCACCAGCCCGGCGAACCCCATGCCCAGCACCAGCGCCAAGGCGCTGTTGAGATAGGCGGCAAAGTCGGCGCTATAGGTATTGCTCAGGCCCGCCAGGGTGGGCAGGGTGGCGCCCACCGCCAGGGCCCGGCCGGCCAGGCGCGGATTGGCGATGACACGGCCCAACACCAGGAACAGGGGCCCCAGCACCAGGGCCAGCATCACGAAGCCGTCGATACGCGGCATGATGGCGAAGATGTAGATGCCGGCCAGGATGGCGGCCAGGGCGTTGTAAAGCGCGAAGTCCAGGATGGCCGGCACCGGGTTGTCCTGCGCGGCGAAGAAACAGCAGGCGACGGCCGCCATCTCCAGGGCGATAGCGCCATCCGCCCATTCCGTGCCGATCCAGAAGACGCTGCCCAGCAGGATGGTGAGGGCGGCGCCGGCGCCGGACCACAGGGCCATGCCCAGATCCCGGTGCATGGCGATCTCCGCCCCCGCGCGCCCCCCCGGCGACGGCGCAGCCGGGGGCCATGCCCCCCGCCCCGGATGTAGAGGCGCAGGTCGCGGCAATCCTGGATGGCGTCCATGAGGTCCTTGAGCCGCGTCAGCAGGTTCAGGGTCAGCACGCCGCGCCAATCGGCGGGTGCCGCGCGCAGCGCCGCGATGCGGGTGCGCAAGGCCGCCGCGACCTCCGCCGGCGCCTCCACATCGTCCACCCAGTCGGCCAGATCGGCCAACAGGTCCGCCAAGGGGGCGGGCAGGCCGCCGTCGGCTTTCAGGGCCCGCACGCGATCCCCGACCCCCGACAGGATGGGCAGCAGCATCACCAGCCGCTGCCGCAGCCGTCGCACCTCCTGGCTCAGACCGTGCAGGGGACTGGTGTCGTAATCCAGGTGGGTGGCCATCATCTGCAACTCCACCGCGTCGGCCGCCAGGCGGCGGCGGTCGGACCGGATGGCCGCTGTCTCCTCCGCCCCCGACAGGGCCTCACGCGCCCAGCGTCCGACATCGGCGGCGAAGGCATCGATACGGCCGGTGACCACGGGGCCGATACCGCGGGGGAAGATGACGCTGCCAAAGACGGTGGCGCACAGGATGCCGACGGTGATCTCCTCCACCCGGGCCAGCGCCGCGTCGAAGACGGTGCCGGGATCGGTCACGGTGGGAAAGCCGATAAGGGCGGTGCTGTAGGCCGCGAGCATGAAAACATAGCTGCGCGGGGTGCGGTCCAGCAGGGCCAGCGTCAGGCACGCCATGGTCCAAAGCGCCATGGCCGCGCACAGCAGGGGCGGGGCATCCACCAGGTTGGGGATGATGGCCACGGTGGCCACGGCGCCGATGACCGTGCCCAGCACCCGGAACACGCCCTTGGAGCGCATGGCGCCGGCCAGCGGCTGGGACACGATGAAAACCGTGCCCGCCGCCCAATAGGGGCGCGGCAAATCCAGGCTGAAACCGATATAGAGGGCCGCCAGGGCGGCGGCCGCCGTCTTGGCGGCGAACATCCAGTCGCCCACGCCTTGGGACCATCCCCGGAAGCAGGCTTTGAGCCAGGTGCCGGCCACGGTCATGGTGCGCCCCCATCGGCGGCCCCATCGGCGACGCCGTCCATTGCCCCCAGGGACCGGCCCAGCGCCCGCTCCACCGCCGCGAAGACGGTCAGCGCCGTCTCCAGCTGTTCCGGCGTCACCTCCGCCAGCAGGCGGCGGCGCATGCCGTCCAGCACGTCGTCCAGCCGCACCGCCAGCGCACGCCCCTCGGCCGTCAGGTGCAGGGTTTTGACCCGCCGGTCACGGGGATCGGTGCGCCGTTCCAACAGGCCGTCCCTTTCCAGCATGTCCACCAGCCGCACCAGCGAAGGCCCCTCAACCCCGACATGGTCGGCCAACTGGCCTTGGCGGATGCCGTCGCCCAGCCGGGCCAGCACCACCAGAGGCAGCGTGGTCGCCTCCGATTGACCATAGGCCTTCAGGGTCGCGTCCGCTTCCCGCCGCCAGAAGCGCGCAAGATAGCAGAGCGTCAGGCCGAAGGCCCGATGCCGGGGCGAAAGAGGAAGGGGAGGCGTTTGTTCCATACAAGGAACATTAGGATACTAACGATTAGCCTTCAAATGATATGAATGCGAGGGCTGGCTTGCGCCGAGCGGATGGCGCACACCCCATGGACGCCCAATCATACCATCTAAGATTGATAACCAGCCAGCGAATTGGCCAGACAGCTGCCGGTCGGGGAGGCGGCAAGGACATGCGCCGCCCGTTCCAATGCCTGGGCATTGCGAAAGCCCTGGGCGCGGGCGGCTACACCGACGTGGCCGGCGGCGGCCCGGCGCAGGCGATAGCTGGGCGCGGTGCGCGCCACCACCGCCAGCCCGTCCAGGCCGCGTACCACAAGCTCAATAAACGTGTCGTGCCGGGCCAAGCAGGCCAACTGCCAATAGAGATGGGTCGTGCGCTCAAGACGGGTCATCGGCCTCTCCACAGGGAAAGGACCCCACAGGCGAACAGCGCTGGGGAAGGGGAACATCGGCGGAACAGCCGATGCCCTGACGGTGCCCGAATAGCAACCGCCCGTCAATTCATAAGTTGCCCCTTTGACAACTTTCGCATCGAAGACGGGTGACCTTACAGGCGCCGGCCCACCCACACCACGCGGCCGATGATGTCGATATCGGCCGCCGCCCGCTCATAGACGCGGTGGTGCGGATTGTCGGACCGGATTTCGACCAAGGGCGGGTGGGAGCCCATGATCAGTTCCAGCCGCTTGATCACCACGCCTTGCCCGTCCCACAAGGCGAAGACACCGGGGGGAGGGAGACTGGTCCGCCAGGTTGACCATGACCCGGTCGCCAGGCATCAACGTCGGCTCCATGCCGTCGCCCCGCACCTCGACGATGCGCACGGCCGCCGCCCGCACCTGCAATTCGGAACTCAGGTAAGCGGCGGGGAATCGCCATTGGGCGATGGTTTCATCCTCGCGGAAGCCTTGTGGCTTGCTGTCATGGCTAGACAGGAACCCGCCGCGCTGGTCGCCATAGATGTCGACCTCCGCCACCTCGACCGAGGCGTCGTCACCCCAACCGGGCACCGACGGCGCCACCGGCTCCAGCAATTCGGCCACGCCGCAGCCCAGACTGGCGGCGATGGCCATCATGCGCGCCTGCGACAGCCGGGTACGGCCGGACTCCAGCTTGGAAATCACCGTCTTGTCAGTGCCGATCAGGGCGCCCAGCTGTTCCTGGGTCATGCCCTTGGCTTCACGAAGTTCGCGGATGCGATTGGGGGGGCGGTCAGTCATAAGGGCCAAGTTGCCACAGCGGCTACCATCCGTCAGTCGCCATACCGGCAACTGGTTGACAATAAGTTGCCATTCTCGCATCATTTCGCGCATGACGCTCGCCGACTATCTTCAAGCCCAGGGGCTGACCGCCGCCGAATTCGCCCGGCGTATCGGGCGCAGCCGATCAACCGTCGGCCGCTGGTGTGCCGGCCTTCGCCACCCCGACGCCGCCGCCATGCGGGCGATCATGGAAGCGACCAAGGGGGCGGTGATGCCGAACGACTTTTTTGGCACCGGTCCTTAAACCGTTACCCGAACCGGGCC
This sequence comes from Nitrospirillum karajorum, assembly GCF_036348415.1. Classification (NCBI taxonomy): domain Bacteria; kingdom Pseudomonadati; phylum Pseudomonadota; class Alphaproteobacteria; order Rhodospirillales; family Azospirillaceae; genus Nitrospirillum; species Nitrospirillum karajorum. Next base: position 428,808 of record NZ_JAZBQB010000002.1, on the reverse strand, counting down.
CGCACGTCGTCCGCCGTCGCCGGCGGGCGGCCCATGAGCCGGCCGCCCTGGGCGGCGGCGGCCACCAGGGCGGCGTTGTCCGGGGCCAGGGTGCCGTCGGGCAGGTGCAGGTTGTTCTCGAAGCCAACGCGGATGTGGCCGCCCAGGCCGGTGGCGGTCAGCACGCAGGCATTCTCCCGCCGGCCAAAGGCGCAGACCGCCCAGGGCACGTCGCCGGTGTTGTCATTGGGCGCGTCCGCCACCGGCTCCAGGAAGGGCAGCAGGTCGCGCGGATCGCTGACCTGGCCGGCCGTGTAGCGCCCCAGGACATACAGCAGGAAGTGCGGCACCTCCGGCACCACGCCGCGCCGGCGCAGATCATGCCAGCGCAGCAAGTCGTCGCGGGAATAGAGGATGGTCTGCACCATGATCCGCTCCCGCGCCAGCCAGGCGAAGAAGTCGGCGGCGTCCTTTTCATGCGCGGCGTCGGGCGCCAGTTCGCGGATGGCGAGCGACACCGCCTCCGGCCTCAGCGCGCGGATGACGGCCATCTGGTGGGGCGGGTGATACAGGCCGGCGGCCTCCGTCGTCACCTGGATGACCAGGCGGTCGCCCACGGCGTCGCGCACCGCCCGTGTGGCGGCGGCATAGGCATCAGCGTCCAGCAGGTGGCGGCCCTGGGCGTCGCGCACGTGCATGTGGATCATCGCGGCGCCCGCCTCCAGGCAGGCGGCGGCATCCTGGGCGATCTCCGCCGGGACCAGGGGAATGGCCGGATGGTCGGTCTTCAGCCGCCGGGCGCCGTTGGGCGCCACGGTCAGGATCACGGGATCGGCGTTCATTCGGTGCCCTCACTCATTCCGCGCCGCCAATATTCAGGCGTTTCATCTTGTCGTACAGCGTCTTGCGCGGCACGCCCAACGTCTCCGCGGCGCGCGTCACCTGGCCGCCGCTGGCGCGCAACGCCTCGGTGATCAAATGGCGCTCCACCCCATCCAGGATGTCGGCCAAGGTGCCGCCCTCGGTGTTCGCCGCCTCATCCTCGGACAGGCCCAGCGCATGGCGGTCGGCGGCGTTGCGCAGTTCGCGCACATTGCCCGGCCAGTCCTTCAGCATCAGGGCGCGCAGCAGGGCCGGGCTCGGCTCGGCATAGGGCCGGCGGAACCGGGCCGCCGCCTGCAGGGCGAAATGCTGGAACAGCAGGGGGATATCCTCCCGCCGCTCACGCAAGGGGGGCAGGGTGAGGGTGACGACGTTCAGCCGGTAATAAAGGTCGGCGCGGAACCGGCCGGCGTTGGCCAGATCCAGCAGGTTCTCCTTGGTGGCCGCCACCACGCGCAGGTCCACCGCCACCCGGTCGTTGCCGCCCAGCCGCTCCAGCGCCCGGTCCTGCAGCACCCGCAGCAGCTTCACCTGCAGGGCCAGCGGCATGCTCTCGATCTCATCCAGGAACAGGGTGCCGCGATGGGCGTGTTCGATCTTGCCCACCCGGCGCTTGGCGGCCCCGGTGAAGGCGCCGGCCTCATGCCCGAACATCTCGCTTTCGAACATGCTGTCCGGAATAGCGCCGCAGTTCACCGCGACGAAGGGATATGCCGCGCGGGGGCCGCCCTCGTGCAGGGCGCGGGCCACCTGTTCCTTGCCCGTGCCCGTTTCCCCCAGCACCAGCACGTCCACGTCCGTGCCCGCCAGGTCGGTCACCAGGCGGCGGACCCGCGCCAGGGCCGGGCTTTGCCCCAGCAGGTGGCTTTCCACCGCCGCGTTCCGCTCCAGCGCCTCGCGCAGGCGCCGGTTCTCCCGCACCAGGGCGCGCTTTTCCAGGGCACGGCGGATCACCTCCACGAAATGGTCGGTGACGAAGGGCTTCTCGATGAAGTCATAGGCGCCGTCCTGCATGGCCCGCACGGCCATGGAGATGTCGCCCTGGCCGGTCACCAGCACCACCGGCAGCTCCGCATCCAGCGCCCGCGCCCGCGACAGCAGGTCCAGCCCGCTCATCCCCGGCAGACGCACGTCGGTCACCAGGATACCGGGCGTGTCCACCGACAGGTCGGCCAGCGCCGCCTCCGCCGTCGGGTAGGTCGTCACGGCCAACCCCGCCAGTTCCAGCGTCTGGCGCACGGTCAGGCGAATGATCTCCTCATCGTCCACAAACAGGACAACGGGAGTGATATCAGGCGGTTGGCTCATCACGCTCAGCTATGATCAAAGGCAGGGTCAGCAGGAAAACGGCGCCGGTATTTTCACCATCGCGGGCCTCCAACTGGCCCCCATATTCCTGGGTGATGGCCAGGGAGATGGCAAGGCCCAGGCCCAAGCCCTGGCCGCCCGGTTTGGTGGTGACGAAGGGGTCGAACAGGCGGTCGCGCACGGCCGGGGCCAAGCCGGGGCCATTGTCCGCCACCGCCACCCGCACGGCGGCGCGGTGGTCCAGCAAGACCGGCTCGGCGGTGATGGTGATACGGGGCTCGGCCACCCCGGCCGTAGCATCCTCCGCATTGCGGATCAGGTTGACCAACACCTGTTGCAGCCGCACGGGATCGAAGGCCACCGTCACATCGGGCACATCCACCGTGATCTGCACCCGCGCCTCCTTCAGGCGGCGATCCAGCAGGGCCAGCGCCTCCTGCACCGCGCCCGGCAGGGGAACCGGCTGTGCCGGCCCCTCGCTGCGGCGGGAGAAGTTGCGCAACTGGCTGGAGATCTTGGCCATGCGGTCGACCAGGCCGGCGATGTGGACCAGGTTCTGGCTGACCTCCGCCTGGCGGCCCTGCTCCAGCAGCAGGCGGGCATTGTCGGCCAGGGCGCGCAGGGCCGTCAGCGGCTGGTTCAGCTCATGCGTCACGCCGGCCGCCACCTGGCCGATCATGGCCAGCTTGGCCGCCTGCACCAGTTCTGCCTGGGCGTCACGCAGATCGGCCGTCCGCGCCTCCACCTGGCGTTCCAGGTCCTGGTAGGCACGGTCCAGCGCCACCTTGGCCAGCCGCTGGTCGCGCAGGCGCTTCACCCGCTGGCGCACGTAAAGCCCGCTGGCCAGGGCCAGCAGCAGCAGCAGCGCCACCCCGATGCGCGCCGTGGCCGCCGCCTGCGCCACCGGGTGGGCGTCCGCCGCCAGCGCGATGGTCCAGCCATACCGGCCCAGGTCCCTTTCCACCAGCAAGGCCGGATGAACCTGGAGGGACCGGGGCAGGACCAGGGGCGGATGCTCCAGCCCCACATACTCCCGGGTTTCTTCCAGGTATTTCAGCGTCCCGGTATCCAGCGGGCGGCGGGCATGGAATTTCCATTCCGGCTTGGATGACAGGAAGACCACCCCGAAGCGATCCGCCACCAGCACCGCATCGTGAGAGATGCGCCAGCCATCCTCCAGCGCGTCCAGCACGATCTTGACGGCCAGCACGCCGACGCGCCGGCCCTCGCGTTCCACCGGTGCCGCGATGAAATAGCCGGGCAGGCGGGTGACCGTGCCCACGCCATAGAAACGGCCCAGGCCCTTGTCCCGCGCGTCCTTGAAATAGGGGCGGTATGAGAAATCGACGCCGACATAGCTGTCCGGCCTGTTCCAGTTGCTGGACGCCACCGTGCGGCCGGCGGCATCCATCAGGTACAGGACGGCGGAGCCGGCACTGGCGTTCACCGCCTCCAGATACCGGTTCACCCGGTCCACGTCGGCCGCGGCGGCCTGTCCGGCACCGGCCGCCGCCAGCGCCGCCACCGCCGGGTCGCGGGCGGCGACGGAGGGCAGGTAGTCAAAGCGCTCCACCGCGCTGTCCAGGTTGTTGGCGTAGATCTCCAGCCGGTGGCGAGCGTCGGCGGCCACCGCCTCCACCGCCCGCCGCTCGGCATGGCCCACCGCCAGCACCCACAGCCCCACGGCCCCCACCGCCGCCAGCAGCAGCGCCGCGATGCCGCCGGGTCGAAGGGACAGTCGGGCCAGGGGTAGGGACGGCGCCAATGCGGGATCAGTCGGTGGTGAGGCCGGCGCGTTCCGCCGCCTCATGCCGCTGCTGCTCCTCCGACACCAGGCGCGACAGGTCGCGCTTCAGGGCGTTGAACTCAGGCGACGCGGCATCGCGCGGCCGCGGCATCTCCACCCGGATGTCGCGCTTCACCGTGCCGGGGCGGTAGGTCAGGACGACGATGCGGTCGGCCAGGTAGATGGCCTCCTCGATCGAGTGGGTGACGAAGACGATGGTCTTGCCCAAGCGCGCCCAGATCTTCAGCAGCTCATCCTGCAGGGACCGTCGGGTCAGGGCGTCCAGCGCGCCGAACGGCTCATCCATCAGCAGGACGGGGCTGTCCAGCGCCAGGACGCGGGCGATGGCCACGCGCTGGCGCATGCCACCGGACAGGTCCTTGGGGAAGCGTTCGCCAAATTCCGACAGGCCCAGCATGTCCAGCAGCTCGCGCACCCGGGCGTCGGCCGCGTCCTTGGCCATGCCCTTGACCTCCAGCCCGAAGCGGACGTTCTTGGCCACCGTCATCCACGGGAACAGGGCGTATTCCTGGAACACCATGCCCCGGTCGGGCCCAGGGTTCACCACCGGACGGCCGCCCACGGTGATGCTGCCTTCCGAGGGGTGGGAGAAGCCAGCGATGGCGTTCAGCAGGGTGGACTTGCCGCAGCCGGACGGGCCCAGCAGGCAAACGAACTCCCCGGCCGCGATGTCCAGATTGATGTCCTTCAGCGCCACCACCTCATTCCCCGGAACGGCGAAGCGCTTGTAGACGTGGTTGATCAGGATGTCGGACATGGTTCAGTGCTCCAGCCCGCGATGCCAGCGCAGCAGGTGGTTGTTGATGCGGGTGACGCCGCTGTCGATGGCCAGGCCCAGCAGGCCGATGGTCAGCATGCCGGCGATGATCTTGTCGGACCAGAAGTACTCCCGCGCCTCCAGGATGCGGAAGCCCAGGCCGTTATTGACGGCGATCATCTCTGACACGATCACGACGATGAAGGCGGTGCCGATGCCGATGCGCACGCCCGACAGGATGTAGGGCGTGGCCGCCGGCAGCATGACCCGGCGGAAGATGGTCAGGGGCCCGGCGCCTAGGTTGCGAGCGGCGCGCAGGTAGATGCCGTCCACCTGCCGCACCCCGGCGATGGTGTTCACCAGCACGGGAAAGAAGGCGCCCAGCGAGATCAGGAAGATGGCCGGCGGGTTACCCAGGCCGAACCACAGGATGGACAGGGGGATATAGGCGATGGGCGGGATGGGCCGCAGCACCTCCACCAGCGGGTTCAGCCAGCGGAAGGCGGCCCGGCTGGCGCCCATGGCCAGTCCCAGGGGCAGGGCCAGCACGGCCCCCACCAGGAAGCCCATGACGACGCGGTACAGGCTGCCGATGGCGTCGGTGATCAGCTCGCCCGAGAATATCCAGGCGACATAGCTTCCATTGGCCGGATCGAACGGTTCCGCCGGGGCTAGGTAGGCCCACCAGCGCACCGCCACCGCCACGGGCGAGGGCAGGATCTTCGCATTGACCAGGCCTGAACTGGACGCCGCCTGCCAAATCGCAAGCAGCACGAGCGGCACGACGGCCCCCTGCAGGGCCGCCAACCAAGTATTACGCCGCATTCGGGTACTCCCCATGAAAGCGCGAAAGAAGCGGATCGAAGAAGGGCCCGCCGCTTCCTCGAACGACGGGCCCTGGAAGCTTACTGGATGCCCAATTCCTTCTTGGCGTCGGCCAGCAGGTCCAGCTTCACGTAATCGGTGGCGGTCGGCACCTTGGCCATCTTGGACACGCCGTACTTCGCCATGGTCTCGGCCGTGATCTGGATCTGGGCCGGGTCGATGTCATAGCTGTACTGGGCATTGCCCATGGCGCTGTTGAAGTCGGCCTCGGTCAGCTGCTTCTTGAACAGCGTCTCGCGCACATACTTGGACGCCACCTCCGGCTTGTCGATGAAGGTCTTGGTGGCCTTCACGAAGCAACGCATGAACTTCTCGGCGACGGCCTTGTGCTTGTCGTGGAACTCCTCCGACATCACCAGGGTGCGCACGGGGCTGCCGATGGCGGTGTCGTAGGGCTTCATGACCTCGACGCCGAAGCCGCCGTTCACGGCCTGCGAGCCCTGCGGCTCCGTCTGCATGATGGCGTCCAGCTGCTTCAGCATCAGGGCCTGGTTCAGGTCCGGATAGTTCAGGTAGACGATCTGGACGTCCTTGCCCGGCTGGTCAGACCAGGTCAGGTTGTTCTGCGCCAGCTCGGCCGCCAGCAGCACCTCCTGGATGCCGCCCCGGGTGACGCCCACCTTCTTGCCCTTCAGGTCGGCGACCTTGCTCACCTTGGCGTCGGGTGCCGCCACCAAGCGGGCGCCGCCCTTGGCGAAACCGGCGACGATGTAGATGGGGGCGCCGGCGGCACGACCGGAAATGGCGGCCTCGGACGCGGTGGCGCCCACGTCCAGCTCACCGGCCACCATGGCCTGCATGATATCGGGGCCCTTGGCGAAAATCCGTTCCTCCACCTTGATGCCGCAGTCGGTCAGCATCTGCGTGTAGGACACGGCGCCGAAGTGGGCCAGCTTCAGGTTACCCAGGCGCACCACATCCTCGGCGGCGGCCGGCATGGCCAGGACGGCGGATAGGGCGCTGGCGCCGAATAGGGCGGAAACGAAAGTCTTCTTGGACTTCATCTTAGGTGCCTCCCGGGCTTTTGGATCGAAGGCCGCCGGTCATTGCCGGCGTTCCTGGGTACGCGTACGCTTGGTGGCGACCAGCATAGCAGAAGGCGTGCCAGTCAACCTGTCATGACATCGAAAACGCGCCAACCCCAGCGTACCTGCGGGTTCGTAGCATGGCCACCCGATGACGGGGAGGGGCGCCCAGCGGCCGATCCGGCGGTTTTCCCGGCAGGGACGGGTGCGGTCTGTAACCTTTTCCGCCGTTGTTGTGGGTGGTGCTGTCCCCGCCGATGGTTCAGGATCGTCTCATTCATCACGGGAGGAAACCGACGCCCATGCCGGGGAGAATCTTGTTCCGTGCTACGCTGGCCGGCACGGCGCTGCAGGTGGCCATGGTGGTAGCCGGCCACTACGTGCCGGTGATCGCCGATTTCTTCGCCGTGGGGGGCATGGCCATCTCCGCCCTTGCCGGCTTCCTCTACGGCCGTACCCGGACCGGGCTGTCCATCGCTGTCATGGGCGGCGCGTTGGTGGGCGGCGCCTGCGCCCTCATAGGCATTCTGGTGTCGTGGCGGCTGGGCGACGTGCCCGCCGTCATCCTGGCGCTGGGGACGGCGCTGTCCGTCTTCACGGGGGCGCTGGGTGGCCTGGCCGGCTGGTTGTTTCGGGACGGGTACCGGGGCAGGTGGTGGTACGACGCCGCTGGGCGGTAGGCTTGGGAAGCGTTTTGGGTTATGACGGCCGCCAAGCGGCCGCAAAGGCCGATGGGGTTCCTGCCTTTCTGGAGAGCTTGATGGACCGATCCGTTTCCGCCCTGGGCCTGGCCCGGCGCGTCACTTTCTGCGCGCCGCTAGCGTTGACGCTGGCCCTGGCCGCCACGCCGGCCGACGCGCAGGCCGCCAAGCACGGCCTGACGCCGATGGAACTGGCCACGATGGACCGCGCCAGCGACGCGCGCGTCTCGCCCGATGGCCGCCTGCTGGCCTTCGATGTCCGCACGGTCGACTACGCCAACAACAAGGCCACCCACTCCCTGTGGGTGAAAGAGATCGATGGCAAGGGCGACGGCCGCCGCCTGGCCATCTCCGATGGCGGCGCCAGCACCCCGCGCTGGTCGGCCGATGGCAAGAGCCTCTATTTCATGTCCGGCCGCTCCGGCAGCCAGCAGGTGTGGAAGACGGATGCGGCTGGCACCCAGGCCACCCAGGTGACCGCCCTGCCGCTGGACGTGGGCAGCTTCAACCTGGCGCCGGACGGCACGCACATCGTCGTGTCCATGGCCGTGTTCCCCGGCACCGAGACGGGCGACAAGCCGGCCAAGCCGGCGGACATCGCCAAGTCCACTGGCGTCGTCTTCGATAAGGTCTTCGTCCGCCATTGGGATGAATGGGCCGATGGCACCCGCAACCACCTGTTCGCCCTGGCGCTGAACGGTGAGGGTGTCGCCACCGGCGCGCCCGTGCCGCTGATGAAGGGCTTCGACGGCGACGCGCCCGGCAAGCCCTTCGGCGACGACGGTGAGATCACCATCAGCCCGGACGGCAAGACCGTGGTCTTCACCGCCCGCCTGGCCGGCCGCACGGAACCGTGGAGCACCAACCTGGACCTGTGGCAGGTGCCCATGGACGGCAGCAACGCCCCGGTCAACCTGACCGCCAGCAACGCCGCCATGGACACCGGCCCCGTGTTCAGCCCGGACGGGTCCAAGCTGGCCTGGCGCGCCATGAAGCGTCCGACCTTCGAGGCCGACCGCTTCGGCATCATGGTGCGCGACCTGAAGAGCGGCGAAACGCGCGAGATCGACCCCAGTTGGGACCGTTCGGCCGACACGCTGGCCTGGACGGCCGATGGCCGCACCCTGCTGACCACCGCCTACGACGTGGGCCAGTCCAAGCTGTTCTCCGTCGACGTGAAATCGGGTGCCGTGAAGGCGCTGACCGGCGAGGGCCATGTGACGGCCATCGACCTGGTGAAGGGCGGCGACAAGGGCGTGGTCTACATGGCCGACAGCCTGTCCGGCCCGTCGCAGGCCTACAAGGTGTCGCTGAAGGGCGGCAAGGCGGAGCAGCTGACCCACGTGGGCGCCGACAAGCTGGCGGATGTCGCCCTGGGCGCCTATGAGCAGTTCAGCTTCCCCGGGTGGAACAACGAAACGGTCCACGGCTATGTCGTGAAGCCGGCCAATTATCAGGAAGGCCACAAGTACCCGGTGGCCTTCATCATCCACGGTGGCCCCCAGGGCTCCTTCGGCAACGCCTGGAGCTTCCGCTGGAACCCGCAGGCGTATACGGGTGCCGGCTATGCCGTGGTCATGATCGACTTCCACGGCTCCACCGGCTACGGCCAGGCCTTCACCGACGCCATCAGCCAGCATTGGGGCGACCGCCCGCTGGAAGACCTGCAAAAGGGTTGGGCCGCGGCGCTGGCCAAGTACCCGTTCCTGAACGGCGACCGGGCCTGCGCGCTGGGCGCCAGCTACGGCGGCTTCATGATCAACTGGATCGCCGGCAACTGGAATGGCCCGTGGAAGTGCCTGGTCAACCATGACGGCGTCTTCGACAACCGCATGATGGGCTATTCCACCGAGGAGCTGTGGTTCAGCGAATGGGAGAACGGCGGCAAGGTCTGGGAGAACCCGGCCGGGTATGAGCGCTTCAACCCCGCCAACCATGTCGACCAGTGGACCAAGCCGCAGCTGATCATCCACGGCGGCCGCGACTTCCGCATCCCCTTCGAGCAGGGCCTGGGCGCCTTCACCGCCCTGCAGCGCAAGGGCGTGCCCAGCAAGCTGGTCTACTTTGCCGACGAGAACCACTGGGTGCTGAAGCCCCAGAACTCCGTCCAGTGGCACCAGGAGGTGCTGGGCTGGCTGAACACCTGGACGGCCGAGGCCAAGTAAGGCCAGACGTCAGCTGAGAGCGCGTTGGGAAGGGGCCGTCCATGGGGGCGGCCCCCTTTTTTGATCTCCGCCCCCTTGAAGACGGCGCCAGCGATACAACCATTGCTGCAGTCAACCGCAGCCATCTACGTGATATGCCATGGACCAGGTATCACAGCCCGGAGTCTCAGAGCGAATAGTTGCAGCGGCGGAGAATGCTCGAAGGTCTCACAGGCTTGCAAGGTATGCTAGCCCACCGGTGTCCGACCAAGCCTTCGACTGTTCTTATTTCGTATGGCTAGTTCTAAAAACAATAAATCCTCATTTTGAGCGCGAATCCTCGAAGGAAATCGCCGCCGACCGCCTGAATTTCAAACCGATATTTGGAATTCCTGAACCTGGAGACATAGTTTATTTTCCGAGCGCACAGGTGCCCGCCGAGGTGCGCAAGGGTCACAAAAAGATGTACCCGGCACATGTGGCCATCATGATGTCTTCTTCTGAGTTTATGGGTATGCAGACCTCCGGCCCTGGTAGGGTGCAGGTCCCAGATGTTTGGTGGTGGCCCCGTCCTAAGGAATTCTTTCGCTACATTGGACCCGCGCAATGAAGTCGACAATTTTGCTCGCTTTTCTCGCGTGCTTGCTGGCGTCAGAAAGCCATGCCTCCATTGACATTGACAGAATACCAATGGAGAGCACGCAAGGCGTCTCTGAAATGTTCGGAACCTGGACCGTCACTAAGGTGCTTTGTGACGATTGCAAGGGGCGGACGCCAGAAGAGGTCGGTAAGAATTTAACGATCTTACCCACGTCATTCTTTGATCCATTTTCAATTACTTGCAGCGCTGACGCTTCATATCCAAATCGCCAAATTCCCAGCAAAGAAGTTCCAAAAGCATTCCGACTTCCGGCAAATACGAAAAATATAGTGCCAAAAATCGGCAATACCATCGACTCCAGACTCAGTTGCAAAGATGAAGACTATGCGCGTATTTTGTTTATCGGCAATGGAAAAGCGATTTATATATTTGAAGGCTTGGATTACCTTCTTGAAAAAAAATCATCACCTTGATGAATGACGATCCACACCTGAAGGTTCGCTGGACAACCCACCGGCGGGGAAGAACGTCGAAGCATTGGTCGAGTCAAGATGCCTGATACCTGGCGGTGGCCTCGCAAGAAGGAGTTCTTTCGCTACAAGGGGCCTGCACAATGAAGCTGTTGGCTGCAACCGCCTTCGCAACGGGGATGCTGCTGACCGCCGCTATCCAAGCGGATGTCACTCTGCCACCGATGGCCAACCCTCAAGGCTCGCCCGAAATGTTCGGGACCTGGACCATCACCAAAGTCCTCTGCAAAGACTGCGCAGGTCGGCGAGCGGAAGAGGTGGGGACGAAATTCACCTTCGCCCCGACATCGTTCACGGACCCCTTCTCAATCACCTGCACGAATGCCTCTTATCCCAACCGGGCCATACCCGGCGACCAGGTCATGAAACTATTTGGTACCAACTTGCCCAAGAGCGCCAAGAACCTCATTCCTCAGAAGGGGTCAGTCATTGATGCGCGGCTTGCCTGTGACAAAGGTCCCGTTGGCCGGGTTTTGTTCCTGGGTGACGGTAAGGCCATTTATCTCTATGAGGGCGAGGACTATTTCTTAGAGCGCGGCAAGACGCCGTGATTCCTCACCCCGCCCGGCGCGCCCGCTTCATCGCCCCCTCGATATCCGGCAGGAACACCGTCAGGATGCCCAGGGCCGGCAGGTAGGCGCAGATTTTGTAGACGGTGGTGATGCTGGTCAGGTCCGCCAGCCAGCCCAGGGCCGCTGCCGCCACGCCCGCCACCCCGAAGGCCAGGCCGAAGAACAGGCCGGCAACGGTGCCGACCTTGCCCGGCATCAGTTCCTGGGCATAGACGACGATGGCCGGGAAGGCCGAGGCCAGGCACACGCCGATGACACCGCTCAGCACGCTGGTCCAGAACAGGTTGGCGTAGGGTAGGACCAGGGTGAAGGGCAGCACGCCCAGGATGGACCACCAGATGACATGCTTGCGCCCGAAGCGATCACCGATGGGCCCGCCAGCGATGGTGCCCACGGCGGCGGCGCCCAGGAAGATGAACAGGTGCACCTGTGCCGCCTTAACCGACAGGCCGAAGGTCTGTATGAGATAGAAGGTGAAGTAGCTGGTGATGCTGGCCAGGTAGACATACTTGGAGAAGATCAGCGCCAGCAGGATGGCGAAGGCCAGCCCCACTTGGCGCGGCGTCAGGCCGGTCAGATCCTCCTTCACCGCCTTGGCGGCCTTGGGTTTGGCGTTGCGCTTGTACCACAGGCCGATCCTGGCCAGGACGATCATGCCCAGGAAGGCGGCGCACGAGAACCAGGCGATGCTGCCCCGCCCCTGGGGCACGATGATGAAGGCCGCCAGCAGCGGCCCCAGGGCGGAACCGGCGTTGCCCCCCACCTGGAACAGCGACTGGGCCAAGCCATGCCGTCCACCCGACGCCATGCGGGCCACACGCGAGGATTCTGGATGGAAGACGGATGACCCCGTGCCTACCAGGGCCGCCGCCGCCAGCACCAGGGGGAAGCTGGGCGCCATCGCCAGCAGCACCAGGCCCACCAGGGTGAACCCCATACCGATGGACAGCGAATAAGGCTTGGGCTTGGCGTCGGCGTAGAGGCCGATCAAGGGCTGCAGCAGCGATGCGGTGATCTGGTAGACCAAGGTCACCAAGCCCACCTGGCTGAAGCTGAGGTCGAAGCTGCCCTTCAGGATGGGGTAGATGGCCGGCAGCATGGACTGCATCATGTCGTTCAGCAGATGGCAGAAGCTTATGGCCCCCAGCACTGTGAACACCGTGCCCCCAGCCTTTACCGCCGGGCCGCCATCCACGCCCGCGTCCGAAACCGGCGTGGTTTCAATGACGCCTTGCGCTTGGTTCACCAACTCGTCCCCCCTTTTTCACGGCACCCGCCGCCCAAGTGGCTTGCAATTCAGCAGGCGGTGGACAAGCTACCCCGGCAAGGGCCGGCCCGCTTACGGCGTCAGGCCAATTTGTTATGAGAGTGGGCCACCATGGTGCGGAACGTCCGGTCCCTGACACTGGAGGAATTGCCAGCCCCCATTTTCGCCGTGGGCAACGATTATCCCCAGGGCCTCATCCTGCCGCCGCACCGGCATAGCCGCTGTCAATTACTGTACGGCATACGCGGGGTCATGACCGTGGCCACCGCCCAGGGAACCTGGATGGTGCCGCCGGAGCGGGCGGTGTGGATACCCGCCGGTGTGGTGCATGAGGTTGAGATGGTCGCCGGCCCTGGCGCCATGCGCAGCCTGTACATCGCCCCCGCCGTACTGCCACCGGCACGGGAGGAGGGCGCGCTGGATCCCCGGGCGGACCGGTGCCAAGTGGTCGGCATCTCCCCCCTGGTCCACGCGCTTCTGGTCGAGGCGGCGGAGCTGCCCGCCGAAGTCCCCGAGGGAAGCCGGGGAAGCCTGATCATGGCGCTGTTGCTGCACGAACTGCCGTCGCTGCCCGTGCTGCCCTTGTCCATGCCCCTGCCCACCGAGGCGCGGTTGGCCGCCCGCTGCCGCGCCTTCGTGGCAAATCCAGACCCACATGCCACCATAGATGGCTGGGCCCAGGAATTGGCCATGAGCCGCAGGGCGTTCACCCGGCATTTCCGCCGTGAAACGGGGCTCAGCTTCGCCGCGTGGCGCCAACAGGCCTGCCTGTTCGCGGCGCTGCCCCGGCTGGCGGCGGGGGAATCGGTAACGACGGTGGCGCTGGATCTGGGCTATGACAACCCCGCCGCCTTCACCAGCATGTTCAAGCGCCTGCTGGGCGTGCCGCCCAGCCGTTACCTGCGCCCGGACATCGTGCCCGCCCCCTCCTGGACGTGAGCCTCAAGCGTCGATGATGGCGACCGCCCGGGTCCAGCCCGCCGAGGCCCCCTTGATCTTGGCCGGGAAGCAGCTGACGGTGAAGCCGGTGGGGGGCAGCGCCTCCAGGTTATACAGCTTCTCCAGGTGGCAGTAACCGATGTCGCGGCCCGCCTTGTGCCCTTCCCAGATCAGGCCGACGTCCTTGGTCTCGGCGAACTTCTTGGCGGTGTGGGGAAAGGGGGCGTCCCAGCTCCACGCGTCGGTGCCGGTGACGCGCACGCCGCGTTCCGTCAGGTACAGCGTCGCCTCCCGCCCCATGCCGCAGCCGGCACCCAAGAAATCGCCATGGCCATAGCGGGAGCCGGCACGGGTGTTCACCAGCACGATGTCCAAGGGCCGCAGGGTATGGCCGATGCGGGCCAACTCGGCCTCGACCTCGGCGGCACCGACCACATGGCCATCAGGCAGGTGGCGGAAGTCCAGCTTGACCCCAGGGTTGAAGCACCATTCCAGAGGCACCTCATCGATGGTGATGGCCCGTTCGCCCTTGTTCATGGTGGAGGCATAGTGCCAAGGCGCATCGAGGTGGGTGCCGTTGTGGGTGGATAGCCGCACGGTTTCCGAGGCCGCGAACTCCGCGTCCGGCATGTCGTAGGGGTTCAGCTCGGGAAAGAACATCGTCAGTTCGCCCAGCGTGTCCTTATGCGTCTGGTACTCGATATGCGGACGCATGAAGGGCGGGTCGGCCACCACGTCGTTGTCGAGGGTGACGGAGATGTCGATGAAGGTGCGCGCCATGCTGCCGGTTCCTGTCAGTGCCCCACGGGGCCGATGCGAACGACGGGACCGCCCGGGTTCCCCCCGGGTGCGCAGTATCCTTGTTTCCTCCCGTCTTGGGCCGCATTAGACCGGGGCGCGGGGGTAAAAGAAAAATCGATAAAACCCATGCGTCGTCATCGACAGGGCGGATAGATCATGCCCCCTCCGCCACCCGAACGCGGGGGATCAAGGTCCGTACCAGCAGGAAGGCCAGACCGTACGCCACGGCGCAATAGATGAATAGCGGGTGATAGCCGCCATGGGCCGAGAGCCAGGTGGTGGCCTGCAGGATCAGCACCCCGCCCAGATTGCCGCAGAAGGCGCCCACGCCGATGGCCGTGCCCACCATGCGGACGGGAAAGGCGTCGGCCGCCAGCGCGAAGACGTTGGTGGAAAAGCCCTGGTGCGCCGCCAGCACCAGCCCGACCAGCAGGACCGCGGGCCAGGGGTTGTCGGCCAGCAGGGCCAACGGCAAGGGCAGCACCAACAGGGCCGAGGCCGCCATGGGGATCCAGCGCGCCCGGCTGGCCGACACCCCCGCCGCCAGCAGACGCGCCGGCACGATGCCGCCCAGCAATGCCCCCGCCGTGGCCAGGGCGTAGACGGTGGCCACCGGCGCCCCGATGTGGCGCATGTCGAGGTCGAAGCGCTGGTGAAAGAAGTCCGGCATCCACAGCAGCATGAACCACCAGACGGGGTCGGTCAGGAACTTGGCCCCCGCCACGGCCCAGCAATGCCGGTCGCTCAGCAGGCGGCGCCACGGCCACGCCGGCTGATCCTCCACCGGAGCCGCCACAACCTGGACCCGGGGGCGGGAGGGCAGGAGGAACCACGCGGCCAGCCAAACGAAACCGGCGGCGCCGGTGATGAGGAAGGTGAGGTGCCACCCCCATTCCAGCGCCAGCCAAGGCAGGATCAGCGGGGTCAGCACCGCGCCCACGTTGGGGGCGGCGTTCATCAGGCCGATGGCGATGGACCGGCGGTCAGCGGGAAACCAGCCTGCCACCGCTTTGGCCGCCGCCGGCGTGTTGGCGGCCTCCGCCACGCCCAGGGCCAAGCGACAGCCCAGGAACTGTCCCGTGGTCCGCGCGCCGGCGTGGGCCATGGCGGCCAGGCTCCACACCGCCACCGCCAGGGGATAGCCCCAGCGCAACCCCACCTTGTCGATGAACCACCCGGCCCCCACCAGGGCCAGCATGCCCGCCGCCTGGAAGGCGGTCATGACCAGGCCGTAATCCTCCTGCGTCCAGCCCAGATCGGCGTCGATCATGGGCTTCAGCAGCGCCATGCTCTGCCGGTCGGCGTAGTTCAGGGCCGTGGCGGTGAAGACGCAGGCCAGCACCAGCCACGGTGCCCAGCCCAGCGGCCGGCGGGCCGGCAGGGCGGGCCCTTCGGCGGGGGCTTCGGTCACACCGTCCGGGCCGGTGTCGGTCTGCGTCGTCATGCCGTCAGCCTACTCAGAACTTCGTGCGGATGCCCAGCCCCAGGATGCGCTGGGCATCGCGGGGCACGCCCAGGCGGACATAGGTGGTGGAGGGCACGGCCACGCCGTTGACCACGCTGGTGGCGCTGTCCGGCACCTTGGAGGCCGCATAGAACTGGTTCAGCAGGTTCTGGGCGTAGAGACGGACGACGAAGCGATCCTCCGGTGCTGCGAAGTCCACGCCCAGGTTCCAAATCCCATAGGCCCTCTGGATGGTTGCCGGGGACTCGCCGATGTCCATCTGCTGGTCGGAGCGCCAGGAGTAGCTGGTGTCGATGGTGACGCCCACCGGCACGCTGTCCGGTAAAGGCAGCTTGTAGGCCGCATCCGCCGTCAGCTTCCACTTGGGCGCATAGGGCAGCACCTTGCCATTGGGGTAATAGCAGGTGGCCGGCGCGCCGGTGGGGCAGGCGAACTGCACGATGGTGGCGTCGGTGTAGGCGGCGCCCCCGTTCAAGGTCAAGCCGGGCAGGGGCCGCGTCAGGAAGTCCAGTTCCACGCCCTGGGTGCGCACCGTGCCGGCGTTGACCAGGGTGCTGACAACGGCGCCGTTGATGTTGGTGAAGCTGTTGGTCTGGAAGCCGTCGATGTCGTCCCGGAACAGCGCCAGACTGGCCACCACCTTGTTGTCCAGGGCGGAGGTCTTCAGCCCCACCTCATAGGCGTTGGAGGTTTCCGGCGACAGGCGGCCGGTGTTGTTGGCCGCCATGTTGAAGAAGATGTTGTAGGCCGGTCCCTTGTAGCCCTGGGAATAGGTGAAGTAGGCCATGGTGTTGGGCCCCAGATCGTACTGCACCCCCGCCTTGGCCGACGCGTCGTTGCGGCTGTAGTTGTTGGCGCTGGCGAAGCTAGCGCCGATGCCGGCGAAGCCGGTGGCCGTGGCCACGCGCTGGAAGGTGTAGTCCAGTTCGTCATGCGTCAGCCGGCCACCGAAGGTCAGGCGGAAATCATCGGTGATGTGATAGGTGCCCTGGCCGAACAGCGCCTCATTATTAGTGGTCACGCTGTCCACCGCCGTGCCGGAGGCGCGGGCGTAGGTGGAACTGCCCGACGCGCAGGGGATGTTGCCGTTGGCCAGCGCCGCCAGGGTGGAGGCGGTGCAGGTGACGTCCGACCGGGTGAACCGTTCCTTGGTGTCGGTGTGGAAGAAGAAGAACCCGCCGACATAATCGAACCGGCCCCCCAGGTCGGAGGCATAGCGCAGTTCCTGCGAATACTGGTTCAGGTCGACATAGCCGTGGTCGGTCAGGCTGGTGCTGCCGCCCGGGACGGAAGACCCGACATAGGCCGGATAGCTGGCCGTGAAGTCACCGTCGCGCGTCTCCACATTGTGCCAGCCCCGCCAAGCGGAAATGGAGGTGAAGGTGCCCGCCGGCAAGGACCAATCCACCTGGACGGAGGCGCCAAAGTTGCGATCCTTGGTGCGCGGGTCGACGTCGTTGTTGATGTCCTTGTTGGTCGCCGACGGGTAGACGGGGGCCAGGGCCGGGATCAGGCTGCGCACATTGGCGGCGCTGTTGGAAATGACCTGGATGGACTCGGCGCAGCAATTGTCGTCAGCCTCGGCATAGTCGCCGATGAAGGTGACCTTGACCGCGTCGGTGGGCGTCCACTGCAGCTTGGCGCGGGCCCCCTTGTGGTCATAGCCGTTGATATCATGGCCATTATGGACGTTGCGGGCGTTGCCGTCGGCGTGGCCGTAGAAGGCGGCCAACTGCGCCACCAGGTCGCTGCTGATGGGGGCGGAAATGGAACTGCGCAGCCGCACCTCGCCATTGTCGGCGCCCGAAGCTTCGGCATAGCCGCCGAAGCTGTGCTGGGGCTCCGCCGTCACGATGTTGATGACGCCGGCCGAGGCGTTCTTGCCGAACAGCGTGCCCTGGGGACCGCGCAGCACCTCGACCCGGTCAATGTCCAGCAGGTCGGTCACCGCCATGCCGGAGCGGGCGTAGACGACGCCGTCCACCACGGTGGACACGCTGGGCTCGGCACCCGAGCTGAACGACAGGGTGCCGATGCCGCGGATGTTGAGCGCGGAATTCTTGTTGGTGGTGCCCTTGCGGAAGGTCACGCCGGGAACGAGGTTGGGCAAGGATTCGGACGTGCTGACGCCGGCACGGGCCAGCGCGTCACCGGTGACGACGGACAAGGCGACAGGAACGGAGGTCAGGTTTTCACCCCGCTTCTGCGCCGTCACGATGATCTCGGTCAGGGTGTCGGCATCGGCGGGGCTGGACTGCGGCGCCTCGGCGGCATGGGCGCCGGCGCCGGCCAGCGACAGCGCCAGGGCGACCCCGCCCAGCAGACGAACTGACAAACGACCTTTACCCGTCAATCCGACAACGGTGTTGGCAACGGCCTGCATCCCTTGAACCCCCTTCTGGGCTTAATTCACATTGAAAGATGTGTTTATTTAGGATTTTTCACGGACATATTTGGCACGTAAATTAACGCGGTCAACGACCTTCATCGCCAATTTGG
The DNA here is from genome assembly GCF_036348415.1 of Nitrospirillum karajorum. Lineage (NCBI taxonomy): Bacteria > Pseudomonadati > Pseudomonadota > Alphaproteobacteria > Rhodospirillales > Azospirillaceae > Nitrospirillum > Nitrospirillum karajorum. Next base: position 410,646 of record NZ_JAZBQB010000002.1, on the reverse strand, counting down.
ACAATTGGCGTATGCGTGGCGAACATTCCCCACAAAAAATCAGTTGAAACATAGGTCGGTGGTGTGGACAGTGGGCGCGCCTGGACAGGGGCCCGATCGCCCTGGTCAGCACCAACGATTTCGCTTCATGTTCAGGGACTTAACAATTCCGTTCCCGGACATGCCCGCCAGATGGAAAGGCCTGAGCCCCCATGTCGAACACCACATCTCCGTCCTCCCAGACGTCGTTATCGGCCGCCCCCCGTTGTGAGGTGAGCTGGTTTTCCGCCCTCTGCGACGACGACTACGAATTCCTGGGTGTGCGCGATCCGGCCCTGCTGTCCAGTTTCGAGCACTGTCGGAATATCGTGCTGACCGCGGAGAAGGGGGGCTACGATAACATCCTTTTGCCGTCTGGCTACAGCCTGGGCATCGACACCACCGCCTTCGCCGCCGCCATGGCCCCGCTGCTGCGCCGGCTGAAGCTGCTGGTGGCCATCCGCTGTGGGGAAATGTGGCCGCCGCAGTTGGCGCGCCAGTTGGCCACGCTGGACCAGATGCTGCAGGGCCGGCTCAGCATCAACATCATCTCCAGCGACATGCCGGGCGAAACCCTGTCCAGCGCCGCCCGCTACACCCGCACGACCGAACTGATGGCGCTGTTGCGCAGCCTGCTGAACGGCGAGGCGGTGGACTTCAAGGGTGAGTTCTACAACGTCGCGGTCGAGCCGCCGCGCGTGCGGCCCGTCAGCGGCCGGGCGCCGCTGTTCTATTTCGGCGGCCTGTCGGAAGACGCGCGGGAGGCGGCGGCCAAGGGGGCCGACGTGTACCTGATGTGGCCCGACCGCCTGAGCGAGGTGAAGGCCATCGTCGATGACCTGTCCGCCCGCGCCACCCGCCACGGCCGCACACTGCGCTTCGGCTATCGCGTCCATGTCGTGGTGCGCGAAACCGAAGCGGAGGCCCGCGCCGCCGCCGATCGCCTACTGTCCCGCCTGGACGCGGCGGAGGGTGAGCGCATCCGCAAGCAGTCGCTGGACAGCGCCTCCCTGGGCGTCAGCCGCCAGGCCGGCCTGCGCGAGGCGGCGGACAATGACGGCTATGTCGAGGAGAACCTGTGGACCGGCATCGGCCGCGCCCGGTCCGGCTGCGGTGCCGCGATCGTCGGCGATCCCGACCAGGTGCTGGCCAAGCTGCGGGCCTACCAGGCGGCGGGGATCGAGGCCTTCGTTCTTTCAGGTTACCCGCATGCGCGGGAATGCGACCTGTTCGCCCGTTACGTCCTGCCCCACCTGAACCACGGCCCCCTCTGAAATCCCCGGGGGCCGAAGCGGGGGTGGGAACATCTGTTCCCTTACCCCCGCCGCCCCCGCCGGTATACAAACGGCCTGCGGCGGGAGTGGGGGAATGGGCAGCCATGGCTGTGGAAGAGTACAGGCAGCGGGTGAAATCGGAAAAGCGGTCGGCCGCCCTGGCCGCCGCGGGCAAGGCCTTCCTGTCCCAGGGCTATGACCGGACCACCCTGGCCCAGGTGGCGAAGGAGGCCGGCATCTCCACCGGCACCCTGTTCAAGCACTTCCCCACCAAGGCCACCCTGTTCGAAGGCATCATGGAACAGTTGTGGGAGGCGGACCCGGAACTGCAACGCCCCTTGCCGCCGCCGGGCAACCCGGCCGGGGGCCTGACCGCCATCGGCCATGATTACGCCGGCAAGCTGCGCCAGCCCCATACCGGCCCCTTGTTCCGCGTCATCATCGCGGAGGCGCCGCGCTTCCCCGAATTGGGCCAAGCCCTGTTCCAGCGGGGCAAAGCGCCCTATCTGGACCGCCTGCATGCCTATCTGCGCTCGGAAATCGCGGCCGGCACCATGGCCATCCATGACGTTCCCCTGGCCGCCCGCCAGTTCCTGGGCATGATCAACGACTTGATCTTCTGGCCCACCTTCCTGGCCGCCGACCAGGGGGTGAGCGATGCGGAGGTGGGGCGGGTGATCGATGAGGCCGTACTGACCCTGCTGGCGCGCTACGGCCGCGGCGTCACGGGCGGGGCGGAACGGCGACCTTGAGCCGCTGGGCGAACAGCCACTCCCGCCAGCCGGGCGCCAGGATCATGTCCGGCGGCAAGCGGTGCTCCATACCCTGGTATCGGATGAAGACGGGGGCGCCACCGGCAGCGGCCACCGCCTCGGCCCAGGCATGGTCGGGGGCGTAAGGGTTTTCCATATCGGCGTCACCATGCACCTGCAGGGTGGGCACGGCGGCCACCCCTGCAGCTTGCGTCCGGTCCGGCGGCACGGCGGAGAAGGCGACCGCCGCAGCGAAGCGGCCGGGCTTGGCCACCAGCGCATCCAGCGCCGCCGAGGCCCCCATGGAGAAGCCCACGACATAAATCCGCGTCGTGTCCACCGGCAGGCGCCCCACCAGATCGTCCACCAGGGCCAAGACGGCGGGCAGGGAAGCACCAGGGTGGGATGCCAAAAGGCCGTCCACCCCCGGCGCGTAGTCGGCGCTGCGCGTGTCCACCTGCGGTACCACCACATAGGCGGGGAAGCGCTGTCGCAGGTCAGGCAGCGCCCAAGCCTTGGCGAAGCCAGTCATCTGCCCGGCGTTATCCTGGCCGATGCTGCCGGAGCCGTGCAGGACCACCACCAGAGGCAGCTTGGCCAAAGTCGACTGCGCCGCCACCGTCGCCGGTGCCAACAGACGATAGGGCACCGCGCGGCCGTCTGGGGCCGTGTAGGTCTTGGCGACAAAGTCGTCGCTCAGCGGCGCCTTGATGACGTCGTCCATGGCCTTAAGATCTGAGGGGAACGGGGCATAGGGCAGGGTACGCTCGTCCACGCGCCCGGTCTGTGCCCAAGCGCCCGAAACCAGCGCCATCATCGACACCGCCACCCATCCCATCCGCAGCACGGCCACCCTCTTCTTCAGTCCGCCAGCAACATGGGGGCGCGGCCGTCGACCAGCAAGCGGTCGCTCTCATCCTTCAGCGCCACGCCCGTCACCCGCCGGCGCAACGCCTCCCGCAACAGCCAGGCCAGCTTGAAGGCCGCCAAGTCGTGGGACAGGCCGCCATCCCGGATGTTGGACAGGCAGTTGCGCTCCGCGTCCAGGCGCCCGGGGGTGGGGTTCAGGGTGAGATAGACGCCCAGGCTATCGGGGGCGGACAGGCCCGGTCGTTCCCCGATCAGCATGGCCACGGCGCGCGCGCCCAGCGCCTGGCCCACGGCGTCGCCCAGGGCCACCCGCGCCTGGGATGCCACCACCACCGGCGCCAGGCGCCAACCCTCCCGCCGGACCCAGGGCAGGAGGGCGGTGAGCAGGGGCAGGGCCTGGCGATGCACGGCGGTGGCCGACAGGCCGTCGGCGACGACGATGGCCAGGTCAGGGGCGCCCCCGGCCAGGGGGGGCAGCGATTCCCGGCTGGCCGCATCCAGCAGGCGTCCCAGGTCTGGACGGTTAAGATAGGTGGTGCGGTCTGGCGCGGCGCTGTGCACCGCCACCGGCGCCAGATCCAGGGCCGCCAGTTGCTCCACCAGCCCGGCGGCGTCAAACGGCGTGTGCACGGCATCCCGCGCCTGGGCATGGGCCAGGGCAAAGCGCAGCACCTCCGCCGTCGGCAGGCTATCGCCCGCGCGGCCCAGGGCGATGCGCGCGGGGGTGGCACCGGCCAAGTGCGCCCAGGCGTCGGGCGTGACCGTTGGCCGGTCCATCAGCGCCATCCCCGCAGCAGGGGCTGGCCGGGCGACTGGGACAGGGGGCGGCCGTCCGCGCCGGCGATGCCCATGGCGACCAGCCATGCCTCGAACTCCGGCGCCCGCTTCAGCCCCAACAGGCGCCGGACATAGAGGGCGTCATGAAAGGAGGTCGACTGGTAATTCAGCATGACGTCATCGGCCCCCGGCACGCCCATGATGTAGGACACGCCCGCGGTGGCCAGCAGGGTCAGCAGCGTGTCCATGTCGTCCTGGTCGGCCTCGGCATGGTTGGTGTAGCAGACGTCGCAGCCCAGCGGCAGGCCCAGCAGCTTGCCGCAGAAATGGTCCTCCAGCCCGGCGCGGATGATCTGCTTGCCGTCGTAAAGGTATTCCGGCCCGATGAAGCCGACGACCGTGTTGACCAGCAGGGGCCGGAACTCCCGCGCCACGGCGTAGGCCCGTGCCTCCAGCGTCTGTTGGTCCACGCCATGGTGGGCGCCGGCGGACAGGGCGCTGCCCTGGCCGGTCTCGAAATACATGACGTTGTCGCCCACCGTGCCGCGCTTCAGCGCCTGGGCGGCCTCCATCCCCTCGCGCAGCAGGGCCAGGCTGACGCCGAATCCCTGGTTGGCCGCCTGGGTCCCCGCCACCGACTGGAACACCAGATCCAGCGGGACGCCCCGGTTCATCAGTTCGATGCTGGTGGTGACATGGGTCAGGATACAGGCCTGGGTGGGGATGGCGAAACGCTGGATGACGCCATCGATCAGGCACGCCAGGTCGCCCAGGACCGTGAGACTGTCCGATACCGGATTCAGGCCGATGACCGCATCGCCGCAGCCATAGAGCAAGCCATCCAGGATGCTCGCCGCCACCCCGCCTGGGTCATCCGCCGGGTGGTTGGGCTGCAGCCGCACGGCAAGGGTGCCCGGCAGGCCGATGGTGTTGCGGAACCGGGTGATGACGACGCACTTGCGCGCCGCCAGGATAAGGTCCTGGTTGCGCATGATCTTGGATACCGCCGCCGCCATTTCCGGCGTCAGGCCGGGGGCCAGGGCGGCCAGCGCGTCCGTCGTCGCCTGGTCGGACAGCAGGTAGTCACGGAACCCGCCCACCGTCAGGTGCGACACCGGGGCGAAGGCCGCCGCGTCGTGCCGGTCCAGGATCAGGCGGGTGACCTCATCCGCCTCATAGGGCACCAGCGCCTCGGTCAGGAAAGTCTTCAGCGGCAGGTCGGCCAGGCACATCTTGGCCGCCACGTTCTCCTCCGCGCTGGCGGCGGCGATACCGGCCAGCCGGTCGCCGGACCGGAGGGGCGTCGCCTTGGCCATCAAGTCCTTCAGGTCGGTGAAGTTCCAGGTGCGGGGCCCCACGGTGATGCGGTACGGCGCGCGTCCAACCAAACCCGTCTCCCCCAAGCGACATCACCCACGACGTGATCATGACATCGAACATGGACGCCGAGAAGCGTCGAGCAACGCCTCACAACTACTCGTTAAAGTTATATTAATGGTGACTTTTTTCTCTATAAGTTGATAATGTCACGCATACACCCGCAAAGCCTGGCCCTGGTTCGCCGGCTCATCCACAAGTGACAGGGGGAAGCATGCGTGTCCCTTCTTCAACCGCCACCTTGGCCGTGCTGCTCGGCATCGGCTTGATGCCCACGGCCGCGATGGCGCAGATCGTTCCTGTTGATATTCCAGCCTCTTACGCCATCGGCACGCAGGGCGCCACCCTTCAAGGCTGGGTGACCAACAACAACCAGGACCAGCTGCGTCAGCACAGCTGGACCGTCTGGGCCGGTCTGAATGCGGCGTCCGGCACCACTTATGATGGCAAGGAACTGCCGGTTTGGGAAACTTGGCTGGGCACGGAAGAGGTGTTCGCCACACCGCAATCCAAGGTGGCGGCATCGGGCGGCGATAAAATGGCGGAGCCAGCGCGGCATTTCAGGCGCCCTCATCAGTTCGCCCACTTGGCGCTATTGCGCGGCAACGCCCTCCCCAACGACCCGGCCAGCAGCACCCAGGTGGTGTCGTTCAACAAGTTCAGCCCCGCCGCGGCGAAATTCATCCGGTCACCGCAGTACATCGCCGGGCTGCAAGGGACCTATGAGGTCAATTCCCAAACGGCGTTGAACAAGATCAACGCCGCCTGGCCTAGCGGCACGCCCACCGAGAACCGCAGCATCAGCGAATTCCCGGTGGAGGCCCTGGAACTGAAGCCGGTGATGAGCGTGGTGAAGGCCACGGGCCTGACGCCCGTGCCGCTGTGGCAAGGGCCGGCACAATCGACCAATGCCAAGAACCCCACCCCGGAAACCTGGAAAGTCTGCGTCGCCATCGACCCGACCGCCACGGGGGACGAGATCATCCCGGCCGGCAAGAAGCTGAGCAAGGAACAGATCGCCACCTTGGATGCCTCAGCCAAGGCCGCCAAGCTATCCTGCACCGTGCAGTACTATGCGTCGGTGACGGTGCTTTATAACTTCAAGCTGAGTGAGGAAGAGGCGCAGGCCTTGAGCAAGACCCAGCAGGTCAAGGCGGCTGCAGGCGACTATGGCGTGCTGGTGGCCATGCATGTCAACACCAAGGAAGTGCCATTCTGGGCCTGGCAGACATTCTATTGGCAACCGGGTGCCGACACGCCCAACAAGTATCCGGGCAGCAAGCAGGGGCAGCCCGCCAACCTACCCGCACCCTACCGCAATTACGCCATGTGCACCAACTACAGCCAGCAGGTGCCGGCCGTGGCCACCAGCGGGCAGAAACAGAAGATGGACGTGTGCTTCAACCCCTATCTCGAGACCGATCCGGGCATTCCCGACGGAATCCAGTCCAATTGCATCAGCTGTCATGCCTTGGCCGGCGTGGGCAAGGGGCCGACCTATCCCGCCAACTACAAACAGCCCATCAACCTGTTCGCCGACAAGCAGTACTTCACCGACCAGGCCACCCGCGCCGACTTCTCCTGGGCCGTCGCCGACGCGCCGAAGTAATTCGACGACAATTCGGGGATTCGGGGGCGCCAGTGGCGCTCCCGGCTCCAGCGGCGCAAGTGGTCCCGGTCAGGTGCGGGAAAGTGGCCCGAGTGCGCAGCCGCCAGCCTGATATGCTCCGCTACCGGGAATGTCTGAATCTGAAAGGGACGGACATGGGCCGGTTGATGCCTTCCACAATATTGGCGGCAACTTTGGGCGCATGCTTGCTGTTGGCTGGCACCGCCGTGGCCGACGGGGTGGTGGCGCTGGCGCTTGACACATCGGAGGCTGACGAGGCCCTGCGCATCCTGGAAAAGCAGGCGACTCGCCAAACCATTACGGCCGAGGATTGGAACCGCTTGTTCGCCACCAAGCCTTATCAATGGCTGAAGGCCCGGGAAGCGGCCATGGGGCGCCCGCTTACCGATGAGGATTTCCAACGTTTCCTCCTGTCGCCGGAAGCGGCGACACAGCGGACTGAATGGGCGTCGACCCTGGCGGCCATGAAACAGGCGGATATGGCCAGGCTCGCCACCGGGGTTCTGGCCTGGCTGCCCGCAGGCGCCAGCATCCATGCCCAGGTGTTCCCGGAGATCAAACCGCAACGAAACAGCTTCGTCTGGAAAAAGTCAGCGCCGGCGGAAGGCGATAGTGATGGCCCAGCCATCTTCCTGGCCGTCAGCCATCAGTCGCAAGACCAGTTCGAAAACACGGTCGCCCATGAATGCCACCATATCGGCCTGGCAAGCCTGGACAGCCGACAGGAGGAATTGCAGGCGCGCCTGCCGGCGAACGTGCGGCGGGCCGTGCATTGGCTCAGCGCCTTCGGGGAGGGGGCGGCCATGCTGGCCGCCGCCGGTGCCGAGCGGCATCCCCATTGGGAGGATGACGCCAACACCCGCGCCCGGTGGGACGGCGACATGCAGCATTTCGCCACTGACCTGGCCGCCATCCAGCAATTGCTGCTGGACATCCTGGACGGAACGCTGACCCAGGACGGGGACATCATGAAGCGCGCCGCGCCCTTCTGGGGTGACGCGCAAGGGGCGTGGTACACCGTCGGCTATGAAATGGCCGTGCTGGTCGAAAGGCGCTTCGGCCGCGCGGCCTTCAACGAGTGCCTGCTGGACCCCCGCAAGCTGCTGGAACTCTATAACCAGGAGGCGCAGGAGGCCAACGCCCGGGGCGCCCGGCTGGCAACTTGGTCGCCCGACGTGCTGAAACGGTTGCGGGACGGGTGACGCTGAAAGGCGCCAATCGGGGGTGCCAATCGAAAGCCAAGGAACGGGCGCGACAACCGCGATGTTATTGTGTACCAATCCCTTGGTAGACATGACATTGCCCAGGATAGCCGCCCATGACGATCCATGAGGACGAAGCGCCGGCCCCGGCGACGCGTTTTCCCGCCCTCATCCTCTTCATCGTGCTGGTTCTAGGCATCGGCCTGACCCTGGGTTATCTGACGGCGCCGGCCGAGTGGTATCGCAACCTGGCCAAGCCCGGCTTCACCCCGCCGAACTGGGTGTTCGCCCCGGCCTGGACCCTGCTGTATGTCCTGATCGCCGTGGCCGGCTGGCTGACGTGGCGGCGGGATCGCGATAGCCGGCCCATGCGCCTGTGGTGGATCCAGATGGTACTGAACTTCTGCTGGTCCCCCATCTTCTTCGCCGCGCATCTGCCCGGCCTGGCCCTGGCCATCATCCTGGCTTTGCTGGCCACCATCCTGGCCTTCATCGCCACCGCCTGGCGCCAGGACCGCACGGCCGCCCTGTTGTTCCTGCCTTATGCCGCTTGGGTCAGCTTCGCCAACGCGCTGAACGTCGGTATCTGGATCCTGAACTAAAAACCCGGCCACCGGCGGTAGCCTCCGCAACCCGTGCGACAAATTCTCCCGCCCGCGCTCCGCGCGTGACCGTCCTTAGGCGATCCATAGGATAGGGGCTGTCCTTCACTTCGGGGTGCAGCGCGGTCCATGCGACATCTCCTGCCGCTTCTTCTTGGTATTGGCCTGATCTGCGCGACGGGGCGGGCGGCGGACATCGGGGAGGCGCCCCTCCCATCCGCCCGGGTCGCCGAGGTTGTGGCCGCCATCAGCCGGCTGCTGCACGACCGCTATCCTCTGCCTGACATCGCGGCACGCTACGAAAGGGGCCTGGCACGCGAACTCAAGGCCGGCCGATTTGAGGGGAAGGGGCCCTGCGCCCTGGCGGAGACGCTGACCCGCGACCTGCGGACCGAACATGAGGACCGGCACCTGACCGTCCGGTGCGGCGCCGGCCATGCCGATGACCGCGAGGCTGAAACGGGCCCTTACCACGGCATCGCCGCCGTGCAGGTGGATCCTGATCTGCCGGTCACCACCATCCGCACTCCCGGGCCCTGGGTCGCGAATGAGGATGGCTTCGCCAGCGCCGCCGCCGCCATGGCCCTGGCCGCGCGGTCGCATTACGTCATCATCGACGTGCGCGGCAATGGCGGCGGCAATGGCGAGATCGGGGTGTTCCTGGCCACCTACTTCTTTCCGGTGGGACAGCAGCGCCTGCTGGTGCGGGGCGTCCACCGCGATCCGGCGCGGGAAGAGCAGGAATGGACTTACGGCTATGTTCCCGGCCGGCGACTGGCCGACGCCAAGCTTTACATCCTGGTCGACAGCCATACCGGATCAGCGGCGGAGGGGTTCGCCTTTGGCCTGCAACGCGCCGGACGGGCCACCATCGTAGGCCAGACGACGGCGGGCGCCGGCATCGCCGGTCATTGGGAGGATCTGCCCGGCGGCCTGTCGCTGTTCCTGCCCACCAAGCTGTTGCGGGCGCCGGATGGCGGCGCAGGCTGGGAAGGAGTAGGCGTGCGGCCCGACGTGGTGACAGAGCCAGGGCAGGAAATGGCGACTGTTTACGACCTGATCCGCGCCGATTGGCCCATGGCCCGGGAGAACCCGGATTTCGCTCAGGTGATCACCCTGCCGCCCGACCGCCGACCGTCCCTGGACACCATGGCCTCACCTTGGGACACCGGCCAGCCGACCTTGCCCCAGGTTGAGCGCTGCCGGCTCATCTCGGACGACCCAAAGGACAGTACCGTTCAACTCATGACGAATGTGTGCAGTCAGCCCATCCTCCTGGAGGAACGCCGTAGCGCCGCACCGGCGTCTCTGCGCCTGATCACGCTGGAAAGCGGGGAGACCCTGGCCTCCAAGGTCACAGCACCCGGGGGCTGGTGGATCATGGCGGTCTGCCCCCAGGGGTATCGCAGCAGCGTGCCGGTGACGGAGGAGAACACCGACCCCATTTCACGCGGCGCCTATGCCTGCGTGAAGGGGTAGGGAGCTACAATAGGTTACAGAGTGTTTCTGTATCCCCTTTGAGGATGATGGTACCGTTGGACCGCGACAAAACGACAAGGGATATGTCCATGCGCCGTTCAGTCCTTTCTATCCTGGCGCTGACTGCGGCCCTGGCCCTGCTGATGGCGCCGCAGGCGGGCAGGGCGGCGCAATGTACCCCCGTTCCCGGTGTCGACACCTTCCTGGACCCGGCCAAGACCTATTTTGTGGTCGGTGATCTCCACGGCACGGCGGAAATCCCGGCCATGGTCGCCGGCATCGCCTGTGCCGCCGCGACCAAATTCCATAAGGTCGTGCTGGCCTTGGAGTTTCCCGTGACCAACGCGGAAGCGCTGAGCAATTTCAGCCGCCATCCTGAATCCCCAGCAGCCGCCTTGCCGTTTTTCGCGGCGGACCCCGGCGGCATGACCGATGGTCGCAGCAGCGTGGCCATGGCGCAGATGCTGGAACGTGTCCGTACCCTGGCTAGCCCCGACATAGCGGTGTCGTTCGTGCCTTTCCAACCGGTGCCGGCTTCCTCGGATCCGGGCCTTTATGAAAGGGCCATGGCCGTTGGGATCATCGCGGCGCACCAGGCCCATCCCGACGCCAAGATATTGATTTTTGTGGGAAGAACCCATGCCCGCAGGGCGCCTACGGACCGGACCGGCGCATTGCTTCCCATGGCGGCGACTCTCCCGGCAGGGGAAACCGTCAGCCTGGATGTCACACCGACGGGCGGCAGCGCCTGGAACTGTCGCGGCACCTCCTTGACTTTGGCCGATATGAAATGCGGCCCCAACAGTCTGGGAGACAGGCCCGACATTCCGCCCGCCGGCATCACGATGACACCCAGCGCGGCCTATGACGGCAGTTTCTCTGTCGGCAAACCGTTCTCCGCTTCTCCACCCGTGAACCCGACGCCTCCGTCCAGCACCGCGCGTCCATAGAGCCGAGGGTGACTCACTTCATTGGTGAAAGGAACTACATCTAACCTTACTGATGAGTTCAAGGCACGCGGAGTCTCTAATTGTTTACCTAACAAGACAACGCAACGGCAAATTCCTATTGCATCAGCATCTTTTCCTTGCAAAAAATAAATCCATATATTATTAATAATTGCAATCAGTCCATCCCATTTTGGGCTCCATTCTAATATGGCAAAATAAGAGCACCACAAGAGGAAAATTTCAGGATGATACGCTTGCCAATGTTAGAAGATTTTCCGGCGCGTCAATATTTTGACATTATAAGAGATAATAATACGAAAATTACCTACTCCCAGTTCGGGGAAGATTCGATAATAACGAACATTCTAGTTCATCAACTCAAGCAAGCGCATGGTGGGTTTTTCGTCGACGTTGGAGCCTACCACCCCTTACATGCTTCAAACACCCGGCTTTTAAAAATTATGAGTTGGACGGGTATCCACATTGACGCCAATGAGGATGCCATTGCACTGTTCAATGCCGCATATCCAGAAGACATTAAAGTCTGCTGCGGCGTTGGCATTGAGGAAGGCGAACTTGTCTACTATCAATTCGACAGCGCCGGCACCAACACCCTGAGCCCCGAAACGGCTGAGGAGTGGAAAAAGATAGGTCGTAAACTTATTGGGACAAAAATTGTTCCTGTGAAAACGATAAACCGGATTCTGGAAGAAAACCTCCCCGCAGGACAATCCATTGGCTATATGAATATAGACCTGGAGGGGTTCGATAGACAGGTATTAGCCAGTTTAGATCTAAATAGATTTCGCCCATCCATTGTCAGTATCGAAATATTTGATGCCGATATACTTTCATTAGGCGCGGACCCAACGATCTCATACATGTACAGCAATGGATATAAACTAGCCGCCGTAGCGGAGATTACTTACATATTTGTTGATTTAAGTAAGGTTCTGTGATCGAGAGCCGCTCATCGTCGTCACCCAGCCCATCACCAACCTCCCAGCTGGAAGACTGACACTTCCACTTTGCTCCGGACTGACATTTTGACTTTGCGCGGTGGGCTCAAGTCGAAGTGCGACATGGCTTTTTCATCCTAACCAACCGCCCCAAGTTCTGCGAGCTTGGCGTGGAAGACCTCCGCTGGCGTTCGGTAGTTAAGGCATCGGGGAGGCGTCGCATTGAGGCGCTCGCACAGAGCCGACAGCGCGCCGGGGGATCGATCCCCTGGCGCGCTGTCGAGCGGCAGATGTCGCCGGACCCGGCCGTTGGCGTTCTCCACGCCGCCCTTCTGCCAAGGACTGTGCGGATCGCAGAAGTAACAGTCCGCAGGAACAGCCCGATAGCCCATGAACTCGGTACCGCGATCAAAGGTGATGGTTTGCCGGGCGGGCGCGGGCAGGGACGTCAGGAGAGCCGATAGACTGGCCGCCAACGGCCCAGCCCGGCGATCCTCATTGGCTTGCAGGATGAGATAGCGGCTCTGGCGCTCCTGCAAAGAGGTCACGTTGGCTTTACCGAATGCCCTGGCAAACAGAACCAGGTCGCATTCCCAATGGCCGAACTCACTGCGATCCGCCACGCTGGCAGGCCGGGCGGTAATCCAACGTTCCGACGGGATCGCACCCTGGCGGGGCTTGCGGCCCCGCAGTCGGCGTCGGCGATGCCTGGCCATCGCTAGAAGGGCAAACAGACCGTCGCGCCGGCCTTCGGCACTGTAAACATACCTGTAGATGGTCTCATGAGAAACACAGCCGACAGCCTCCGGCTCCACCTTCAGCCGCCCGGCGATCTGTTCCGGCGACCAGCCCGCACGAAGCTTCGACAGCACGTGGGCCAGAAGCGCCGGATTACGGGCCAGCTTGGCACATCCATACCGCCGACGGCCCGCCGCCCGATGCGCCGCCACGCAATAGTAGCCACGATAGCCATGGCCCCAGCGGTCTCGCTCCGCCGTGTGGTAGAAGTGACGCGCAATCTCCCGATAGACCGTCGACCGGTGCCGACCCAGCGTCGAGGCCAGGGCCGCAACCGAGAGACCGGCGGCAAGACCGGCTTCAATCAGCCGACGTTCCGACAAATCCAGGTGAGAGTAGTGAGACCCCATCTGCGACCTCCTGTCCAACTCACTGAGAACATTGGAAAGTCGCACTTCGTTTTTGAGTCCACCCCGCCTACACACAATGTTTCAACCGGATAGAAGTGTCAGGGTGTCCCGCAAAGTAGAACTGTCAGTGCTGGGGGTGGGCGGGGAGCGGAGCCGAAGGCGCAGCGGACCGGCCACCCCCAACACGCAGCGACGTCGAGCCCCTCTTGCGACCCGGCTTTCCCCCCGTCTTGGCGTAACCGATGCGCTCGCTGTGGGTCTGCACCTGGGGCGCAAGCCTGGTGTCCTGCATCGTCTTAATCTCTGCCAGAACCGCCGACAGCCGCTTGTTCTCAACCACCGCCCCCAGGCTCACCCGCTGGCTCTTGTCGAACTCGGTGTAGGGCAGGGCAACGCCCTGCCAGCGGAACTCCACCCGGCCGTCGGCAAAGGCGTAGCTGTCCACATACTGCCCCACCAACCCCCGCGTCACCGCCGTCTCTTCCAGCATCACCCGCCGGCGCTCATACGACAGCGTCAGCTGCCGCCCCACATATCGCCGCTCCCGCCAGCACAGGATGTCCCCCAACCGCTCAGCCAAAGCCCCCAGCGGCCGGTGCAAATCCTCCGGCCGGGCAGGGACCACGGCAAACTGGGCATTGAAGCGTTCCATGAACCCTTCCAGGAAAGCGTTGCCAACCGCCATATCGCTGATCCCGGCAAGCCGCAGCTCCTTCACCAGCCGATCCTGCAGCGTCCGGTTCACCCGCTCAACCCGGCCCTTCGCCTGGCTGGAGTTCGCGCACAAAACCTCAATCCCCAGTTCCGCCATGGCCCGCCCGAACTGCGTCAGGCCCTGACCTGTCCGCGCCTCCGTCTTCGCCACCCGGAAAACCGTGTGCTTGTCGGAATAAAACGCCAACGGCCGACCATGCCGAACCAGGTACCCCTCCAACGCCGCGAAGTAGCTGAACGCGCTCTCCGACGCCACAAACCGCAACTGCATCAGCCGACCCGTCGCGTCATCGATGAACACAAGCAAGCTGCACGGCCCAGCACGGTCCTCAAACCACCGGTGCTCACTGCCATCGATCTGTATCAGCTCCCCCAGGCATTCCCGCCGCAGGCGAGGGCGGTGGAACTGCCGCCGCTGCGCTCGTGACCGCCACAGCCCAGCCGACGCCATCCAACCCCGCAGCGTCTCCCGCGACACCTCCAGCCCATGACGCTCCGCCAGCTTCTCCGCCGCCAGCGTCGGACCAAAATCCCCGTAATGCCGCTGCACCAGTTCCAGCGCCAGCTCCCGAACCCCACCATCCAGACGATGGTTCGACGGGCGACCGCGCGCCTGGTGCACCAACGCGCCGCCGCCACCATCCCGATACCGCCGCAGCAAGCGCCATACCTGCCGCTCGCTCAAGCCCAGAACAACCGCAGCGGACGACGCCGTCAGACGGCCGCCAACCACATCCCCAAGAACCTCCACCCGCCGAACTTCCCGATCGCTCATCACCACCCAGCCCATCACCAACCTCCCAGCCGGCACCACCCAACCAGGAGACTGACACTTCTACTTTGCTCTGGTCTGACAGTTTAACTTTGCGCCTACACACAATACCCCGATAAGATACGTTATGGAAAAATATAGCACAGACAGGCTGCACGCCGATAGCTTGATCGGCTGTGGCGGCGCTCTGGAACCGTGCATAGGTCCAAGCGGTTGGGCGCGGACGGATGGATTGCGACCAAGGAGCGGCCATGCCCAGTGACATCACCCGATCGACCGTCCAAGGGACGCCGATCCACCTGACGACGGTGGAAAACACCCCGGTTGAGGTGGTCCGTGCGCCCCTTTATCCCATGCTGGTGCCCTTTCCCAGCGCCTGCTTCATCGGCGCGTTTTTTACCGACTTGGCCTATTGGCGCACGGCGGAGATGATGTGGGCGGACTTCTCAGCCTGGCTGTTGTTCGTCGGCGCCGTCCTGGGGGGCATCGCCCTGATTGCGGGCCTGATCGATTTGGCCCAGCGCCGTTATCTTGTGATCCAGGCACCCGCCTGGGCGCCAACCTGGCCGCATGTCCTGGGCAACCTGCTGGCGCTGGGCCTGGCCATCCTAAATTGCTTCGTCCACAGCCGCGACGCCTGGACCTCGGTTGTGCCCCAGGGCCTGATCCTGTCAGCCCTGGCGCTGGTCGTGGTGCTGACCAGCAACTGGATCGGCTGGTCGGTGCTGGTCCAGCGGCGCCGGGTCGTGGAGGTGCGGTCATGATCGCCCACCGTCTTCGACTCCTGATCCTGGCGGGCGCCGCCGCCTTCGGCCTTGCCGCCTGCGACGATGGTAGCAAAGGCACCGACCCCAACGCCCAGGTCGGCGCCAACCCGACGCTGCCGAAACAGGAGCAATACCTGCTGCCCCCGATGAAGGTGGCCAAGGTGGTGGGTTGGAAGGACGGTGAGAAGCCGGCCGTGGCCCAGGGCCTGAAGATCCAAGCGCTGGCCACCGGCCTGCACCATCCCCGTTCCCTCTATGTCCTGCCCAATGGTGACGTGCTGGTGGTGGAATCGGTGGCGCCGGAAGGTGAGCCGGTCAAGCGGCCCAAGGACCTGATCATGCATTGGGTGGAATCCATGGCCACGTCCGGCGGCGAAACCAAGAACAGCAACCGCATCACGTTGCTGCGCGATACTGATGGCGACGGCGTGCCCGAAACGCGCACCGTTTTCCTGGATCATCTCAATTCCCCCTTCGGCGTGGCCCTGGTCGGCGGGGACCTCTATGTCGCCGACACCGACGCCATCCTGCGCTATCCCTACACCGAGGGTGAAACCCAGATGACAGCGGAAGGCACCACCCTGACCCCCCTGCCCGGCGGCCCCATCGACCATCACTGGACCAAGAGCCTGCTGGCCAGCCAGGACGGCACCCGGCTTTATGTCGGCGTCGGGTCCAACAGCAACATCACCGAAAACGGCCTGGAGGCGGAAAAGAACCGCGCCGCCGTCTGGGAGGTGGACCGCGCCACCGGCCGCTGGCGCATCTATGCCGATGGGCTGCGGAACCCCAACGGCCTCAGTTGGGAACCGCAGACCGGCGCGCTGTGGGCCGTGGTGAACGAGCGTGACGAGCTGGGCCCCAACCTGGTGCCGGACTACATGACGTCGGTGAAGGATGGCGGCTTTTACGGCTGGCCCTACAGCTATTACGGCCAGCATGTGGACCCACGGGTGAAACCGCAACGCCCCGACCTGGTGGCCCGCGCCATCGTGCCGGACTATGCCCTCAGCACCCACGTCGCCCCGTTGGGCATGGCTTTCTCCACCGGCACCAACCTGCCCAGCACCTACCAAGGGGGAGCCTTCGTCGGCGAACATGGTAGCTGGAATAGAAATATTCCAAATGGTTACAAGGTGATCTTCATACCCTTCAGCAATGGCCAGCCAAATGGCCAACCGATGGACGTGGTCACCGGCTTCCTGGATGCGGAGGGTCATGCCCATGGGCGCCCGGTGGGCTTGGCCATCGACAAGACCGGGGCCCTGCTGATCGCCGATGACGTGGGCAACACCGTCTGGCGCGTGACCGCCCAATAGGTCTGAAATGAGAAAAAGAGGGGGGCCGGTAGCGGATGGGACCGGCCCCCCTTCCAGCGGGAGGATTATCGCGTCGCCCGTTGGAACTCAGAAACTCCAATAGCTTAGAACGAAACCTTCACACCGCCATAGAAGGTGCGCGGCGCGCCGAGGGTCAGGGTGCGCGCATCGCTCAGCTGGCGGCCCAGCACGTCGCTGGCGCCGCTCAGCTCAAAATAGGTGCCATAGCTGGCATAGCGCCGATCGAACAGGTTGTTGATGCCGCCGAACACCTGGATGTCCGGCAGGATTTGATAGGACGTGCGCAAATTCATGGTCCAATAGGGCGTCAGCGGCGCGTTCTGGTTGGCGTCGTCACCCACCAGGTACTGGCTGCCGTAGTACTGCACGGCGGCCCCCACGGTCCATTCCTGGGTCACCAGCACATCGCCGCCCAGCTTCACCTGGTGGCGGGGAACGCCCGGCATGCGGTCACCGCTGTGCACAGTGACGGTACCATTGTCGTCCGCGGACGGATTGTGGGCCGATGCCAGCACGCCATCGAACTGATAGGTCGCATCCACGAAACTGTAGTTCAGGTAAACCTGCCAACGCTCGCTGGCGAAGGTCAGCCCGGCATCGACACCTTGCCGGCGGGTGGACGGCACGTTGGTGTAATAGCCCCGGCCCTGGATACTGCTGGCCAGCGCCACGATGTCGTTGTCGCTGTCGGTGCGGAACAGCCCCACGGTCCAATCCAGGCGCCCGCCAGCCACGCCCTGAGTGCCCCGCACGCCGGCCTCATAGGTGTTGGCCACCACCTGATGCAGCGGCGGATCGGCCACCAGGGAATTTTCCAGCAGGCAGGGGCGCAACGGGTCGGCGCAGTCCAGCTCCAGCGGCGTGGGTGCGCGGTTGGACTGGGAATAACCGCCATAGACACTGAACCCGCCGCCCAACTGATAGGTCAGGCCGGCTTGGGGATTCCAATGGGTGTAGCGGTGATCACCGTTCAGCTCGGGGGCGGCGCCGCTGCGGTCGCGGGTGCTGATGTCGGCCACGTTGAGGCGCAGGCCGGCGGTCAGCGACAGGGCCGGCGTCAGGTCCAGCGTGTCGGTGACATAGGCGCCATAATAGTCGGTGGTCCCCGACAGCCAGACCGGGGCATAGCCCAGGTTGCCCAGGGTGCGGATGATCAGGCCGGCGCCGGCGATATCGTTCGCCGCGTCGCCCTGGGAGGTCACGGAAAAGTCGGGATTGATGACGCCTAGCGTGCTGGTGGCGGTGAAACGGATGTCACTGTGGTCGATGCTGCCGCCGGCGGCGAAGCGGTTGCCCAGCCCCATCAAGGGCCGGTCACTGGTCAGCTGCAATGACCCGCCGACCGAGGTGGTATCCGTGGCGGTACGGTCCAGGGTGCCGTAATTGGCATTGTTGTTATAGGCGAAGGTGTGGCCGGCAAGGTCGGTGATGACGAACTGGTTGCGGAACGCCGTGGTCTTGCCGCCCGCCGGCGTGCCGAACGGGTCGTCCTCCAGGCATAGCTTGCCCCCATAGGAGGACCGGCGGCTGCAGCCTTCAAAATTGCCGTCGTTGCCGTCCACATGCTTTTGGCCCAAATGGCGGCCGTAGACATTGCCCTGTAAGGACCAGCCAGGCGCCAGGTCGGCCTTGCCGTTCAGGGCCAGCATGCCGCTGTCGTTCCTGGTGGTCTGCGGCCAGGTATAGATCGACGTCTCGTCGGCCTGGATCATTTCCAGGGGCGTCGGCCCGACGACTCCCAGGCTGGACCGTGCGGCGGCGGCGACCAGATGCACCTCCGCGCTGTCGCTGCGCCAGCCGGCGTCGGCGTAGAACCGCTCCACATCCGAGGCGGACTGCTTGCGCCAGCCATCGTCGCGCGTCGCCTCCGCCGCCATGTAGAGCCCGAAATTGCCGGACTGCCAGCCGAACTCCGCGGAGCCCTGGGCACGGCCGTTGCTGCCGCCCAGCAGCTCGGCGCTGCCGCCCTGGACGGTGAAGCCGTTCTTCATCTCCAGGGTCACCGCCCCGCCCAGGGCGTTCAAGCCGTAAGCCGGATTGTTGGTGGCCAAGGTCAGGCGATTGATCGCCACCTCCGGCGCCAAATCCCAGTTCACCGTGTCGCCGAAGGCCTCGTTCAGGCGCACGCCGTTCTGATAGACGGCGATGCCCTGGGGCGTTCCCTGAAGAGGGGAGACGGTGAAGCCGTGATAGTGGATGTCCTGGAACAGGGCGTTGCCCTGCGTGTCCGACAGCGCCAGCCCGGGCACCCGCTGGGCCATGCCATCCAGGATGGAGACGGAATGGATGCGGGCCAGATCGTCCGCCGACAGGGTGGTGGCCGCCGCCGGCACCTTATCCAGCGGCACATTGGCCCCCGGCAGGGGCGTCACGCCGATGACGATGATGTCGCTGAGCGTAGGGGGCGCGCCGTCGGGCGCTGGATCGGCCTCAGCCGCCAAGGCAAGGGTGGAACAGGTGGCGCACAGCAGGGCCAGCAGACCGGCCGGGACGTTTTTCATTATGGGGCGCACCGGAAGGATGGAGCTGATGAAAGGCTAGTCGCAAGCATCAGGCCCGGCCATAGGCCCCCTTCCCGATTTTCCCGGGAAAAATTCCCGATATCGCGGCGACTGTTGCATGAGAGCGGCAAGCGCCTGTTAGATAGGGTTGGGAGGCGCCGTCCAATGCTGGGCGGCGACGTCGTATTGGACCGCTGGGGAACCAACCTCATGTCGCTGCGCATCCGTCTGGTCCTGAGTATCGCCCTACTGTTGCTGGTCAGCCTGGCCACCGGCGCCACCGCCGCTTGGCTGCGGGCGGAGCATTCCGTGCGCACGGAGATGGAGGCCGCCTTGTCCGTGGGGCAGCATACGGTGGGCAGCGCGCTGGCCCACTTGGCCGGCCGTTCGGCGCCGGCGGACCGCAGTGATGAGGAGGTCACCGCCCTGCTGACCCGCCTGGTCGACGCCTTCAACGGCGACCGCCATCTCAAGGTCAGCCTACACAAGCCCGGGACCGGCCTGATCGCCTCCTCCTCCCTGGCCGTGCCGGACCACCCCGCCCCCGCCTGGTTCGTGGCCTCCCTGGACGTGCCGCAATTGAGCGCCGAGGTGCCACTGCCCGGATTTTCCGGCCAGGGCCTGTGGCTGCGCCTGGAGACAGACCCGGCGGGCGAAGTGTCGGAGGTATGGGGGGAACTGGGCGACGACGCCGTGATGATGGTGCTGTTCAGCGCGCTGGCCCTGCCCATGGTCTACTGGACCCTGGGGCGGGCGCTGCGCTCCGTCGACCGCCTATCCAAGGCCTTCGCGCACGTGGCCCAGGACGCCAGCGTGGAAGCGGCGCGCCCAGTGGTGGAGGCCGGCCCGCCGGAGCTGCGCCGCCTGGCGGAAGGCTTCAACCGCATGATCGAACGCCTGGCGGCGGCGGAGGCGCGCAATCGCCGCCTGCACGAGCAATTGCAGACCATCCAGGAGGAGGAGCGCGCGGACCTCGCCCGCGACCTGCATGACGAGGTTGGGCCCTATCTTTTCGCCATCAACGTCGACGTCACCGCCCTTCTGGCGGCGGCGGAGCGGGCGGGCGACCCGGCCATGCGTGACCAGGCCCGTTCCGCCCGCGAGGCGGTGGCCCATGTGCAGCAGGAGGTGAAGGCCATCCTGGGCCGCCTGCGTCCGCCGGGCCTGAGCGACCTTGGCTTGGGCGCCGCGCTGGAAAACCTGGCGGCGTTCTGGCGCGCCCGGCGGCCCGATGTCGCCATCACCGTGGCCGTGACGCCCGGCCTGCACCTGGGCGAGGCCGGCGACACCGCCATCTATCGCATCGTGCAGGAAAGCCTGAGCAACGCCATCCGTCACGGGCGGCCCCGGGACATCACCGTCACCGTCGCCCCCCGCGTCGATGGCCTCACCGTCGAGATCGTGGATGACGGCGAGGGTCTGCCCGCCCACTCCCCGTCTCACTCCAGCGGTACCGGCTATGGCCTGCGCGGCATGGCCGAGCGGGTGGCCGCGCTGGACGGCACGCTGGAGGTGGGCAACCGGGCGGAAGGCGGCGTGCGGGTTCGCGCCCTGCTGCCCTTGGCCACCGGGCATACCACCCTGTCGGCCCGCGAGGCCGCCTGAATGACCCTGACCGCGAAAGCCTTGGCATGAAACTGCTCCTGGTCGATGACCACGCCATCGTGCGCTCCGGCCTCAAACGGCTGCTGGCCCCCCTGCCCGGCGCCGTGATCGCCGAGGCCGCCACCGGCCGGGACGCCCTGGTCCGCTATCGGGAGGACCGGCCGGACATCGTGCTGCTGGACCTCAACCTGCCCGGCGTGGGCGGGCTGGAGCTGCTGCAGCGCCTGCTGATCGAGGACCCGTCGGCCTGCGTCCTGGTCTTCAGCATGCATGCGGAGGCGCTGTACGCCTCCCGCGCGCTGGCGGCCGGGGCCAAGGGCTATATGAGCAAGAACGCCGATCCCGACGAACTGCTGACCGCCATCCGCCGCCTGGGCGAAGGC
The DNA here is from genome assembly GCF_036348415.1 of Nitrospirillum karajorum. NCBI lineage: Bacteria > Pseudomonadati > Pseudomonadota > Alphaproteobacteria > Rhodospirillales > Azospirillaceae > Nitrospirillum > Nitrospirillum karajorum. Next base: position 389,526 of record NZ_JAZBQB010000002.1, on the reverse strand, counting down.
GGGCGCTATGTGGAGAACGAGATCGCCCAGGAACTGGCGGTGCATGGCATGGCCGCCGGCAATCCCACCCAGCGCCTAACGGAACGGGACCTGGAGATCCTGCGCCTGTTGGGCGAGGGCCGGGCGCTGGCGGAAATCGCCACCGAGCTGGGGGTGGGCTACAAGACCATCGCCAACACCTGCACCGCCATCAAGGCCAAGCTGGGCGTCGCCCGCACCGCCGACCTGATCCGCCTGTCCATCGAGATGGGGGTGAGCTGAACGCCCCCTCCGTGCGTATCGTGCCATGACAACCAGCATGATGGAGGGGTGGCAGATGTTGACGCGGCGCCAGGTGGGGATTTTGATTCCACTGGGGAGCGTATTCTGGCTATCGGCCCTGGCCTACCTGCGCGGTCTGCCCCAGTTGCTGACCGACCCGCTATGGAATCCGCTAAACTTCGCCAGCACCGTTTCGGTCGCGTGGACCAGTGTCTATCTCATCCGCCGGCTGGCCGGGTTATCCCGGGACCAGCTTATGGCGGGGGTGGGCTTGGTGGGTACCGTGGTCATGGTCGCCGATGGCGTGGCGTTGAACTGGTTCCCCCGCGCCTACGGCCCCGACGACACGGTCAGCCGCCTGGCCGGCGCCTGGCTGTTGTGGGGCTATGGCTTCAGCTTGGGCGCGGCCTTGCTCATGGCGCGGGCCGGAAAGGGGGCGACCGCGACGGACGGCCCCCCTTCCCAGCCCGCGGCCAGCCTCACGCGGCGTTGACCGTCGCCACGAACCCGCTGACCACCGCACGCAAGGTGTCGGCCTCGCGCCCCAGAACGTCGGAGGAGCCGAGCACGCTGCGGGCGGCGTTGCCTGTTTCATCGGCGGCGGTCCGCACGCCGGCGATGTTTGACGACACCTCCTGCGTTCCCAGGGCCGCCTGCTGAACGTTGCGGGCGATTTCCCGCGTGGCGGCGCCCTGCTGTTCCACCGCCGACGCCACGCCGGTGGTGATCTGGCTCATGCTGGCGATGGTGGTGGTGATGCCATCGATGGCGGTGGCGGCGCGTGCCGTCTCCTCCTGGATAGCCGCCACCTGGGCCTGGATATCTTCCGTTGCCTTGGCCGTCTGGTTGGCCAAGGCCTTGACCTCGCTGGCCACGACAGCGAAGCCCTTGCCGGCATCGCCCGCCCGTGCCGCCTCGATGGTGGCGTTCAGAGCCAGGAGATTGGTCTGGCCGGCAATATCGGTGATCAGTTTGACCACGTCGCCGATGCGCTGAGCGGCGCCGACCAGCGCGTCCATGGAGTGCTTGGTTCCAGCCGCCTCCCGCACCGCCGCGTCCGAGGTGGTGGTGGCACCGACCATCTGCCGGGCGATCTCGGCGATGGACTGGTTCAGCTCTTCAGCCGCGGCCGCCACTGTCTGCACATTCGCGGAGGTTTCTTCCGCGGCGCTGGCCACTGTCCCGGACAGGCTGATGGTGTCACCGGCGGACAGTGTCAGACTGTCGGCGGCGCCGCGCAATGACCGCTCCGCCCCGGAGAAACCCGCCACGACCTGATCGATGGACGTGGCAAAATCCCTGGTCGCCCTTTCCAGCCGATGGCGGCGTTGTTCCTTGGCCACGTTCTCCTCCCGCTGACGTTCGGCCAGGATGTCAGCCTCCTTGGCGTTGCTGCGCAGGATGGAAATGGCACCCGCCATCTCCCCGATCTCATCCTTCCGCGCCGTCAGCGGCACCGCCAGGTCATGATCGCCGCCCGCGATCTTCATCACGACCTGGGTCAGAATGGATAGCGGGCCGGTGACGCGGTGGCCAACCAGCCAGACAATCCCGACCAGCACCGCACCGGCAACCACCAGCAACAGGGTAATCAGCAGCAGGGCCTTGTGGGCGCTGTCATACTGATGATCGGCCAGCCGGTTCGTCTCGGCGATAGCGGCGTCGCGGATGCCGAGAATGGTGGCCAGTTGCGGCACGCTGATGCGGCGGTACTCGATGACATCAACCGGGTAGGGTACGCCGGCGGCGCTGGCGTCCAGCACCTTGGCGCGCATCGCGCCGTAGATGTTCTTGTATCCCTCGCGCGCGATGGCGGCGGCGGCCACCACGCTGTCCGGGGTGCCCGCCAGGGCCAGTTGACCCTCCAGCCGTCCTTCCAGGTCATCGAGATGGCCCTGCATGACATGGACATCGCGCATCGCCGGCGCGGTCATCGGCTTGGCGCTGTTCAGCGCCTGCAACAGCAGGGAAGATTGTCGCCCGGCATAGTCGCGGTAGGCCCAGGCCATCATGGCGATGTTGGCATAATGCCCGGCCTCCGGCGCGCGCTGCAGCAGCGACCGGCTGGTGGCGTTCAACTCGGTATTAAGGTCGGCCATAATGGCGAACATGCCCTTGACATAGGCATCGGTCTCCGCCGCCGGTCGTTCCGCCAGGGGCTTGGCCAACAGGGCATCGACAGCGCCGCGCTGGGTTGCCAAGCGACCGCCGAGCGTGGACAGGAGCGATTTCAGGTTGGCCTTGGCATCAAAATCCTCCGTCGCCAACAGATCGGCCAGGGCCTTCAGGGTCGCGTCGGATTTGGCGCGCTGCTCCCTCATCGGCGCAAGGGTGGCGGACTCAGCGCTACCCAGCGCGACCAGGGATGGGCCGCGCTCGATCGCCAGGCTTTCCGTCACATGAAACAGCGCCGCCATGACGCGAGCCAGGCTCTGGGCATCGGCCGCCGCCGTCGCCATGCGCCATTGCTCCACCGCCACCACGGCACCCAACACCAGCATCAAGGCGGCGACACCGCCCAGGCAGGATGCGATCAACTTACGGATGGTCATCAGCCCTGTTCCCCCCAACACGCCTCGGCGGGACGGTGTCCGTTTATCGGACCCGGCGTCCCATATCAGCGGCCACCAAGCCGCGCTGGCTGGCCGCAATGGTTAATCACTGACCCGAGGAATAGGGTGAATCGTTCAATAAACGGTTAAAGTCAGAGGTTGTTCGGCCACCCGGCGGCCAGGCGCCGACACGGAACCATCAAGGATCGCTGACAGGGGCGGCCAGAGGATCGGGCGGTTCCAGCGAGGCGGTGTCGGCCACCGGCCAGTCCGTCATCAGCCGCTGGCGCCAAGCGCGGGGGACTCCCCGCTTTGCCGTTGGAAGAAGCGGGAGAAATAGGCCGGGTCCTCGAAGCCCAGCTCATACGCCACAGCGGCGATGGTCCGGCCGCTGTAAAGGATCAGCCGCTTGGCCTCTGTCATCAGCCGATCCTGGATCAGGCCGATGGCCGGCCGGCCGGTCACCGCCAGGCAGGCGGCCCGCAAGGTGGAGGAGGAGGTGCGCAGCTCCGTCAGATAGGCGTCGAGCGGGCGGTGGCTGCGGTAATGTAGGTCCACCAGGGCGCGAAAGGCCGCGACCAGCGCCACCTGTCCCGACCGTCCGCCACCGCCACCGGAGGCCAGGGCCGGCCGCGCCACGCGCAGCAGGGCGGCCATCAGCACCAGCATATGCCCCTCCGCCGCCACACGGTGGCCGTGCCCCTGCCCGCGCAATTCGGCCAGAACCCCATCGGCGGCGGCCAGCACGGCGGCGAACGCCCCCTCCTGCCCCGCCATGGCCAGGCAGGCGGCCTCGCCCCCCAGGGCGGCGAAGGCGGGATCGCGCCGCGCCAGGCCGCGCAGGATGCGGTCGGACAGGGTGACCACCCAGCCGATGGTGCCCCGGGCGAAGGCAAAGCCATGCACCACCCCGGCGGGCACCAGGATCAAAGTGGGGCCGTCGAAGGTCCAGGTGCGCTGGTCCGCCTGCACCTGCCCGGCCCCCTCGCGGATGGCCAGGAACTGCACCAGGTCGCCATGCTGATGGGGGCGGATGCGCCAATCCACCAGGCTGCTGCGGTCCTCGATCAGCTCCACATGAAGGAAGCGGTCCTCCGCCGTCGCCGGCGCCTCGCCATACAGGGAGAAGACGGGGATGTCCGGGCGGGTCATCGCCCCGCCCCAGCCCATCGTGGACCGGCGGAAAAATGCCCATCCATGATCGATATGGTCAATAACATGTATTGCTCTGGCCGTTACATCGCATGGCACCTGGTGTGGGCCGTTGATGAATACCCTGCCCAATCATTGCGAAAAAATCCAATTTTTGTAGCGCCGCGTCCATTCCGGGGATGGGGCCCCCGCCCCTATCGTTCCGGGGTGGGCGGCCCCGGCGTGGGGTGCGGCCCGGAATAAGAACGCTTCAGGCTCGGGAGGGCCATTCCCCATGTCAACCACCCCGTCCATCCGCACCCAAGTCGGCATCATCGGCGCCGGCCCCGCCGGGCTGTTCCTCTCGGAACTGCTGCACCGCCAAGGCATCGACAGCGTCATCCTCGAATCCCGCACCCGGGAGGAAATCGAAGGCACCATCCGCGCCGGCGTGCTGGAACAATGGACCGTCGACCTGATGCACCAGTTGGGGGTGGGGGAGCGCATGACACGCGACGGCCATTTCCACACCGGCATCACCCTGCGCTTCAAAGGCCAAAGCCATCACCTGGACATGGTGGACCTGACAGGCGGCAAGAAGGTCACGGTCTATCCCCAGCATGAGGTGATCAAGGATTTGGTGGCCCACCGCCTGGCCCAGGGCGCCCAGATCCATTTCGGTGTGCGCGACGTGCGGCTGCACGATGTGGAGACGGAGCGCCCGTCCATCACCTTCGCACGGGCCGACGGCACCCCGGCCGTGCTGGAGTGCGACTTCATCGCCGGCTGTGACGGCTTCCACGGCCCCAGCCGCCAGGCCATACCGGCGACGCAGCGCCAGGAATTCCAGAAGATCTACCCCTATGGCTGGCTGGGCATCCTGACGGAGGCGCCGCCCTCCCACCACGAACTGATCTACGCCCGCCACGACCGGGGCTTCGCCCTGCTCAGCACCCGCTCCCCCGAAATCCAGCGCCTGTACATCCAGTGCGATCCCAAGGATGACATCGCCCAGTGGTCCGACGCGCGCATCTGGTCGGAACTTCACCAGCGGCTGGAGACGACGGACGGCTGGAAGTTGATCGAGGGGCCCATCATTCAGAAGGGCATCATCGCCATGCGCAGCTTCGTCTGCGAGACCATGCGCCATGGCCGCCTGTTCCTGGCGGGCGACGCCGCCCACATCGTGCCGCCCACGGGGGCCAAGGGCCTGAACCTGGCGGTGGCCGACGTGCTGGTGCTGTCGCGCGCGCTGGAGAAATTCTACGCCCGGAACGACAGCAGCGGCATCGACAGCTACGCCGCCACCTGCCTGGCGCGCATCTGGAAGGGCGAACGCTTCTCCTGGTACATGACCACCATGCTGCACACGGATGAGGCCGCCGGCGCGTTCGAGCACCGCGTCCGCGAGGCCGACCTGGAGTACGTCGTCAGCTCCCGCGCCGCCGCCACGGCGCTGGCGGAGAATTACGTCGGTCTGCCCATCTGAACGGAGGGGGGCGGAGGTACAATCGCCCCCCCGCACAACTGTCATTCCCGGCGGCCCTTCCCCGCGGCTATGATCTCCGCCCGCCATCATAGCCGCAGGGGGCGCGCGCGCATGGACATCGACACGCTGGAAAATACCCTTGCCACCGGCCAGGTCCAAAACAGCCGCTTCGCCGGCGTGGACTGGCGCGACCTGGACGCCACCGGCTGCCGGTTCGATAACTGCGTGTTCGAGGATGTGCGCTTCACCGCCGTGGACTTCAGTGACGCCCGGTTCCGGGAGTGCCGCTTCGTCCGCTGCCGCCTGTCGCATGTGAAACTGCGCGACGCGGTGCTGGAGGATTGCCGCTTCGTGGACCCTGCGGACAAGACCGCCGGCTGCACCCTGGCCTTCAGCGATCTGCGGGCGGCGCGCCTCACCCGCTGCGACCTGTCGTTCTGCACACTGGATCGCTGCACCCTGTTCGAGGTGGAGGCAGACGCTTGCGTCTTCTTCGCCGCCCGCTTCCATCTGGTGGAGTTCCACCACGCGCTCAGCCGGACGCGCACGGTGCACCGCGCCACCTTCCGCGACTGCACCTTCGAGCTGGCCGATCTGTCGCGCCTGTCCTTGAAGGACGCGGTGATCGCCCGCTGCCGCCTGCGGGAAACCGACCTGCACGCCGCCGACCTGACCGACGCCGATTTGCGCGGCAGCGACCTGTTCCAGGCCACCCTCACCGATGCCAAGCTGGACGGTGCCGACCTGCGCGGGGCGGAGATCAGCGGCCTGGATCTGCGGCAGCTGGCGGGTTTCCACGGCCTGAAGATCGGGCCGGAGCAACAGCCCATCCTGCTGGCCGCCACGGGCATCGACGTGTGCGGCGACGACGCCTGAACCAAGCCCCGCCAAGTTCCCCAGGATATTTAAACGCGTTAACCAACCCACGGATATGGTAAAACGCCCCCTGGGGAAGATGGCCGCGACGGAGCACCGCGCGGCTGATGGGGGAAAGAATTGCAGACGAAGAGCTTTCACTTCGGTGAGTGGCTGGTCGACGCGCAGGCCTGCACGGTACGTCATGAACAATCGGCGCAAACGCTGAAGGTTGAGCCGCGGGCCATGGACGTTCTGCTGGCGCTGTGCGACCGCGCCGGCCAGATCGTCAGCGCGGAGGACCTGCTGCACCTGTGCTGGGACGGCCTGGCGGTGGGGGAAAACCAGGTCCACAAGGCGATCACCCAGTTGCGCAAGCTGCTGGGCGACACCGCCGGCGACCCGCGCTATATCGAGAATATCCGCAAGCGGGGTTATCGCACCGTGGCGCCGGTCATGCCCGTCGCCGCCGATGGCACGGCCGCGACCGTGGACAGCTGGATCGACGCCTCCCCCTTCGTCGGCCTGGACGCGTTTGACGAGGCGCACGCCGCCGTGTTCTTCGGCCGGGACGCGGCCATCGCCCAGTTGCGCGACACCGTGGCCGCCCAGGCCGCCGCCGGCCAGGGCCTGGTCGTGGTCCTGGGCCCCAGCGGCAGCGGCAAGACGTCGCTGGTGCAGGCGGGGCTGTTCCCCTCCCTGCGTGCGGCGGGCGCGCCCTTCCCCTTCCTGGGCGCCAGCATACTGGATCTGGGCGATGTCGACGGCATGCCCGTGCCCACCGCCCTGGGCGGCGCGCTACTGGATCTGGAGGTCGACGGCCGGCCGCTGTTGGACGGCTTGAGCGCCGACGCCATCGGCGCCGCCTTGTCGGGGAATGACCGCCCGGCCTTCCTGGACCCGGTCACCGCCGCCGCGCCGCAGGCCCGCGCCATCCTGTTCATCGACCGGCTGGAGGCGGTGTTCCCCCTCGACGCGGCGCGGCGGCGCCAGTTCTTCACGGCGCTGGGCCACCTGGCCGGCAGCGGCGCCATCCTGGTCATCGCCGCCTGCCGCAACGACTTCTATCCCGACGTCGCCCGCGAACCCCTGCTGCTGACCGCCAAGGCCCAGGGTGGCCATTTCGACCTGGCGCCGCCCACGCGCGCCGAGATCATCCACATGATCCGGCTGCCCGCCATCGTCGCCGGGCTTCGTTTCGGAACCGATCCGGAAACCGGCGCGCAGTTGGACGACATGCTGTGCGAGGCGACGGCGGACCAGCCGGACGCCCTGCCCCTGCTGCAATACACCCTGCATGAACTCTACCTGCAACGCAGCACCAGCCGGGAACTGACCGTCGCCGCCTACCGCGCCCTGGGCGGCCTGGACGGCGCCATCGGCAAGCGGGCGGAGGCCACGCTGGACGGCCTACCGGCCCCGGCCCGCGCCGCGCTCAGCCGCGTGCTATCGCTGGTCGTCACCGTGGGCGCCCAGGATGAGGCGGCGCGCAGCCGCCGCATCCCCTGGGGCACCCTGGCCACGACGGAAGAGCGGACGCTGGTCGACACCTTCGTGCGGCAGCGCCTGTTCGTCGCCCAGGTCTATGAGGGGGAACCGGTGTTCGGCGTGGCCCACGAGGCCATGCTGCGCCAATGGCCCCGCGCCGCCGCCTGGATCGCCGACCACCGCCGCTTCCTCCAGGCCCGCAGCCGGATGGAGGAAGCGGCGCGGCGCTGGCTGGCGGAGGGGCGCCGCAATGATCTGCTGCTGCCCCGGGGCCGGCAGTTGGAGGAGGCGCGCGACCTGGCCGGCTTCACGCCCATCCCCCTGGACACCGACGTCCGCGCCTATATCGACGCCTCGGTCCGGCGGGAACGGCAGGCCGAGCGCCGCCGCTTCGGCCTCATGGCCGGCTTCGCCGCCATCGCCGTCCTCGCCGGCGGCCTGGGCCTGGTCGCCCGCCAGGCCGAGAAGACGGCGCAGCAGCGCAAGCACCAGGCCGAGGACCTGATGAACTTCATGGTCGGCAACTTCGCCGACAAGCTGCGCCCCCTGGGCCGGCTGGAGCTGCTGTCGGACATCGGCGAAAAAGCCCTGAGCTACTTCAGTCAAGAACCCTTGTCTGACCTGACGCCGGAGGACCGCACGCAGCAGGCGAAGGCCCTGCAAACCCTGGCGGAGGTGGCCCGCTCGCGCGCCGATCCCAAGTCCGCGCAAGCCGCCCTCACCAAGGCGAAAAGCTTGCTTGACGCCAATCTGGCCCAGGGCCTGGAGAGCCTGGATCTGCTGAAGGATTTGGGGGCGGTGGCTTTCTGGATGGGGCAGATCAGCCTGGATGCGAACGATCTGGACGGCGCGGAAGCGGCCTTCCGGGAGTATGAGCGCTATAGTGAGCGCATGATGGCTATCGCGCCCAACAGCGTCGACGCCTGGATTGAGTTGTCCTACGCCCGGACCAACTTGGGATCGACAGCCGTTAAACGGGCAAATTATGAGAAAGCTGCTAAATTTTTCGAAGCGGCGTTACCCTTGATGCGCCAAGCCCTGGCCCAACGCCCCAATGATCGGGAATTGCGCGCGTCCATGACCTCCACCCTGTCTTGGCTTGGCACGACCTATGCCGAGCAGGGCGCGCTTCGCAAAGCTGTCTTACTTTTTGATGAGGAGGCAAATGAACTACAGTCATTGCGCTCCGACGCGCCCTCGGAATTCAGATGGGTATATATGCTGGGCGCCTGCCAGTACCGTCGGCTCAATTTACTTGATGCGTTGGGAGAGGAACAGAAGGCCGATGCGCTGATGGCTGAGACAAGAGAGCTTGTCCATGAATTGGTGGCCCATGACCCCAGTAATCAGATTTGGCAGCGCCTGCGCCTAAACGTGGAAGTCATGGCCGGGGAGTTCCTGATTGAAAGGCATCAGTTCACCAATGCCTTGGCACTTCAACGCACCCTAGCCATCGAACTGGCCAAATTTCGTGAGCAGGATCCTGCGAATGCAGATTGGGCATTCACCGATATAGTCAATCAAGCTAACACGGGCGCCAGCCTTCTCGGTCTTAATCAATTTCAGGAGGCGGCGGCTCGATTGAGCGCCGCCGTAACTTTTCTGCGCACCCAAAAAGAAAAAAGAAAAATGTCAACAGAATATGATGCACGATTATCGTCAACCCTAATTCTCCTCTCTAAGGCTAATAAGGAAATTGGGAATTTCGAACTGGCACATATAAATCTTCAAGAATCTATAGCAATATCAAAAAACTACATTGATTATGGAACAAAGGATTGGTATATTGTTGAGTCGTTCGTTTTGGCAAGCCTGCAATCAAATAATATTTCTGCGGCAAAAAGCCAGTCGGTTTGGTTAGCAGAAATTGGATACAAAAAGCCAAAATATATTGAATCTTTGAAACAAGAAGAAAGATAGAGGATTATAATGTCTGAGAAAAGCCCGAGCACCACGAAAATTAATGCCTCTGTGACTATAAAGATCGAGGGCGATGGTTACGTCTGGAGCTATTCCGGTGATGGTATTGACCCTCATACAGGTCAGATCACCCTGCCGAACCACAATCCCGCACAGATCACTTATAGTCTCTGTCCCGAGTCGCAGAATGACTACAGCTTCACTTTTGTAAATCTCAGCACGGCGCCCGGTGTAGCGATAACCCGGCAGATCACGTCCGTTCAAATCGCCAGCGCATCCATCATCATCCAAGATGAAAATCTTCCCGGTTATACTGGTACTACGCCTTTCGGCTTCAAACTGATCGCGCGACCACACGGCGATATCTCCGTTTCCATCGTTAGCCCCGATCCTGTAGTTGTCAATGACCCGGGGCAGAACCCTCACTGCTAGTAATCATTACTGTAATCTGTGCCCTCGGCATCATCGTCGGCGGTTTTTATTGGAAGTTCAGCGCTCGTAAAAATAAACCAGCCGCGCCCAGCGATGGGCGCGGCCAAGAGCACGACTTAAGAACGCTTTATTGTCCAGCGCTGGAACGTGGCGGCGGAAGTCTTATCTCCAACCGGCTCAAGATGTCGGCCCAGGCTGACACCGCCAGGCGCGGGGTCAGGTTCGCACCGGGGGCGGTGGGCCGCTGGCCACCATTGGAAGCACCGCCCGGCCCCTCATCACCCGGTCCGTTAACGCCCAAACCTTGACAGATGTCCTTGACGGCGGCGATGGCGGTGAGCGCCGCTGTGCCTGGGCCGGTCACCTCCGTCAACATATCGATCATCAACGCCAACTGGCCGGCGCGGCGGGTTGCGGGGTCGGCCGTCCGCCACCAGTCGAGCAAAGGGCGCACGGCCGCGCGCAGGGCCGGTGGTGGCGGCACCGGGGCGGGCCCCGGCAGGGACGCCGCCCAGGCCAGGCCCAGCGTGGCCGCCCCCTCCCCGCCGTCCGGCGTCGCGCCCCCCGCCATGGCTAGGACATCGACCAGGGTCACCATCAGGGCGCCCGTGCCACCCGCCATCGCCGCGTCCACCGGCGGCGACAACGCCGCCAGGGTGGCGCGCAGGGTGGCCGCGATGGCCTTCAGGTCCAGGGCGGCGCGGTTGTCCGCCTCCGGCAAATCGCGGGCCAGGGCCTGGAACTGGCGGATGTAGCTGGCCCCCAGCAGCAGTTGGTTGGCCAGCACATCGCAGAGGGCGCACAGCGACGCGACCGACAGGTCACCCCGCACGGGCGGCATCAGCCCCCGGCACCGCCGCGCCAGGGCGACCAGGCCGCCGGTGATCAGGCCGTCATACAGGCTGCGCCACAGCGAGGATTGCCACAGCCCATACTCAAGGGCCAGGGCCAGCGCCTGGCCCGCCACCCAGGCCGGCAGGGGGCTGAACCGGATGGCGAACAGGCCGCGCGCCAACAGGATCAGGTGATTGCACAGGGCGACAACGGCGGGCGCCGGTTCCTGTCCCGCGTCCCGCGCCAGGTCCGGGTGACCACGACGGACGTCGGCGTGCGCATCCTCCCCCCGCATTGCCCTCACACCTCCGGCAGCGGCGGCAGGGCGACGGTGTCGCCGTCCGGCGTGACGCGGTGCAGGCGGCCTTGGCCGTCGCGGTAATGGACGACATCGGCGTCGCTGGCGAAGACGGCGGCGGCATCGGACGCCAGGTAGGTCCGCCAGGCCGGCTTGGCGCTGGTGTCGGTGTACCACAGCGCCCCCGGCGCGGGACTGGCGATGCTGAACTGGTCGCCATTGGACAGTTGGGCGATGGCGCCGACGCCGACCCCCAACTGCCGCGGCGCCCCGCCGGCCACCGGGTCATAGACGAAGGCCCGGTTCTCGACATCCACGATGCCCAGCTTGCCGCCGTTGCCCCGAATGGACAGGCAGGTGAGGCGGCCGACGCGGACCCAGCATTGCCGGGCGGCATTGAAGCGGTACAGCGCCTGGCTGTTGTTGGCGAGGGCGAAGACGACGCCCCCGGCCACGGCCAATTGCGCGGCGATGTCCGGCCCGGGCAGCTCCGGCAGCGCCGCCCAGCCCCGCCCCCGTCCGGAATAGCGGTGCACCCGCCCCTCGCCCACGCTATCGCCCGCGGCCTGGCTCACCGCATAGAGGTCCCCGCCGCCCAGGGCGATGCAGGACGCCGGGAAGGTGGAGATCACCCGCCAAGCCCGGGTGAACCTGTCGTAGAGTTTCACCTGCCGACCGGCGGGGGCCATGCCAAGGGGAACAGAGGCCACCGGCGCGCCATCGATGGCCGCCACGTCATAGCCATCGCTGACACAGCTGAGGGCGCTTTCGCCCATGTCGGCCCACGCCGCGTCACCGCCGGCGTGCTGATACAGGCGCCCGGAGGAGGCGACGCAAAACACATCGTCACCCGCCACCGCCACCAGGGACGGGGCGCTCAGCCGTGTGGGCGAGGGCCACAAGTGCATGGTGAGGCCATCGCCGAACGCCGTGTCGGCCATGATGCGCTTCCATTCCGCCCGCTCCACCGCCAAATCCTCGGCCGACACTTCGGCCAGAACGGACGACACCTCGGCCGGCAGGTTGCCCAGCAACCAGGCCAGGGCGGCCAGTTCCTCCTGAACCGCCTGGACCATGGGGGCCACGCCCTGCAGCTGCGCGCGCATGCCGGCCAACACCAGGGCCGCCGACTGTTCCTGGCGGTGCCGGTTGCCCTTCAGCTCGATCAACGCCTCCAGCCGGCCCAACTGCCCCTGCAGGCCACTGACATCGGCCGTGCCCTCGCCCGCCCTCAGCACGCCGCCCGGCACCATGGACCACCCCAGGGAATTCCAGCACAGGGTCAGGCCAACCACGCCCGCTGTCAGTCTGGCCTGCCCCCGCCCCGCGAGGATGCGGGCGCCTTCCGCCGCGACACAGGCCTGGGCGTGGTCCAGGGCCTGGGCCATCGCCTGCACATCCTCCCCACTGCCCGCCAGCAGCGGGGCCAGCGCCCCACCACGCAGGGAGGCGAGCAGCGCCGCGGCGCCGTCCGTCAGAAGCTGCCCCTGCTGGCCGGCGGCCCCCAACAGCGCGGACACCCTGTCCACCTGGTGTCGGGCGGCACGCTGGCAGGCTTTCAGCGAATAGGTGCAGGAAACCCTGCCCCCGGAATGGGCGGTGGCCCCGGCCAGGGCATCGCCGACCAGCCGCGCGACGTCGGCCAGCACCGCCACCGGCGTGGCCAACTGGGAAAACAGGCTGGGCACTTCCGCCCCCCGGCGGGGGGTGACCCAGGTTTCCGCCTGCGCCTGGAACAGGGTGAATTGCCCAAGGAAGGCGTCGCAGTCCGTCTGTGCCACGCGAGCGGCGGCGGACAACGGCAGGGACGGCAGGTCCTCGAACCGGAGGGAGGGAACGGACAATTGGGCCAGGGAGAACAAATAGGCGCTGGCCGCCGCCAGGCTGAACGTCACGGCGTCCGTCTGCTCCACCAGCGCCCCGGCCAGCTTGGCCAGCCTGGCCGCCCCCATCTGGGTTCCCGCAACCTGGGTTCCCGTCATCGGGCGCGCGGGCATACGGACATAGACGCCCGGCGCCGCCAGGACGCGGCGCCGGGTATCGGCCGCCCCGGTTCCCGTAGCCGTCTTGGCGGCAGCCGGCAGTGTCGCGCTCATTTCCTTTTCCTCCGCTCAATGGCCCGCCCCTGTTCCCTCAAAGGTCACGGGCCGCGTTGGCGAAGGGTAAGGTTCGGGCGCGCCGGATCACTCTTCCAATATTCTTCTGACCATCAAGATACTGATTTATAACGATTTATAGGCCGACTAACGCAAAAGGCCCGGCACAGTCGGCCGGGCCTTTCACCAGTTCCAACGGCTGAAGGGTCAGCAGTCGAAGAACACCGTTTCTTGGGCGCCCTGCAGATGGACGTCGAAGCGGAAGGTGGGCACGTCAGCCCCCCTTGGCCCCCCGCCTGACGGCGGGCGACCAGCGTCTGGCGGCGGTGCACCAGTTCAATGGACAGCAGGGCCGGGTCGGCGGCATTGGCATCCGCCCGGTCATCGAAATAGATGCGGGTGTGCAGGTGGATGTTGATGCCGCGCGCGAACAGCAGCAGGGAACAGTGCGGCGCCTGCGGCCGGCCGTCGATCCAGGGCGTGGCGCCGGGGCGCACGGTCTCGAACGCCCACAGGCCCGTCTCCGCGTCGGCGCCCACGCGGCCCCAGCCGCGAAAGCCGGGGGCGTTGTAGGCGCCGGTGCTGTCGGCCTGCCACAGTTCCAGCATGACGTCGCGCAAGGGATGGCCGGAGCCGTCCCACACCACGCCCTCGATGCGGATGCGCTCACCGGGCACACCGCCGCCCGCCAAGATGTGCGGCTTATCCTGGGTGCGCAGGTTCAGGCCGGCGAAGGACGGCAGGCAGCCGATATGGACATACGGCCCGCCGGTCTGCGAGGGGGTTTCCTTCAAATAGTCAACGGGCATGGCTCAGTTCCCCTCCGGCCGGTTTTCAAAGAAGGTGGAGCGGCGGCCGCGCAACACCAGATCGAAGCGGTAGACCAGGCTGTCGAAGGGCACCATCTCCCCCATGTCCAGCTTGGCCACCAGCATGTCCACCGCCGCCTTGTCGGGGATGGTGCCGATGATGGGGCAGCGCGCGATCAGCGGGTCGCCCTCGAAATACATCTGGGTCACCAAGCGCTGGGCGAAGGCATTGCCGAACAGCGAGAAATGGATGTGGGAGGGGCGCCAATCGCTATTGTGGTTCATCCAGGGATAGGGCCCCGGCTTGATGGTGCGGAAGAAATAGCGCCCGTCGTCATCGGTGACGCAGCGGCCGCAGCCGCCGAAGTTCGGGTCCAGCGGCGCCATGTAGCGGTCATGGCGATGGCGGTAGCGGCCGCCGGCATTGGCCTGCCACACCTCGACCAGGCTGCCCCGGACCGGGCGCCCCATCTCATCCACCACCCGGCCGTGGACGATGATGCGCTCGCCGATCGCCTCCTCGCCGGTGGTGATGTAGTTGCGGATCAGGTCGTTGTCCAAGGGATCGAGGTCGCCGTGGCCGAACACGGGGCCCGTGCGCTCGCCCACCGATTGGCGCAGCGACACCAGCGCCTTGCCCGGCGAGCGCAGCACCGATGTCTTGTATTGCGGCGTGAAGGCCGGCGGGTGCCAGGCACGGTCGCGCCGGACGAATTCTCCAGTATCGTTGCTCATCTCTGGACCCGTCCTCCCGGGATTTGTTTTGGAATTGGCTTGGGGATGGGGCTTCAAAGGTGCGGCGCCCACATCTTTCGCCCCACCCTAGACCAATCAACGCTTCTGGAAATCCCATGCGTCACCATATAATCCATCAATAATATTCATGGATGGGAACGGCCTTGGGCATCCTGGATCATCTGGCCGTCGACGGTCACCTGCTGCGCCTGTTCGTCACGGTGTATGAAGAGGGGTCGGTTTCCGCCGCCGCCCGCCGGCTGGACATGGCGCAATCGGCTGTCAGCCACGCGCTGAACCGCCTGCGCCGCCTGGTGGGCGATCCGCTGTTCGTGAAGTCCGGCCGGCGCATCGTCGCCACCCAGCATGCGGAGCGGCTGGTGCCCCAGGCGCGGGCGATCATGGACGGGCTAAAGGCGCTGACCGCCGGGGACGGCTTCGACCCCGCGCAGGCCCGGCTGTCCTGGACGGTGGCGGCCAACGATTTCCAGCGCGACCTGCTGCTGCCCCGCCTGTATGCCCGGGTGGCGGCCCGCGTGGCCGACTTCCGCCTGCAGATCGTCCCCTCCGGCCGCCCCACCAGCGAGATGCTGCGCGAGGCGCGCTGCGACCTGCTGATCTCCCCGGCCCCGCCCGAGGGGCTGGACATCATCCAGAAGCGGCTGTTCGACGACCGTTATGTCTGCGTCTTCGACGGTACCCGCCGCGCCGGCCCCGGCAGCGCCGCCGACTTCCTGGCCGGCCGCCACCTGACGGTCGTGCACCCCTCCGCCGACCCGCTGAACTTCGACAAGGCGCTGGAGGGGCTGGGCATCCGCCGCGACGTAGTGGTGTCGGTGGCCAACTTCTCAGGACTGGCGCCCTTCCTGCGGGGCACCGACCTCATGGCCTGCGTGCCCGGCCGGCTGCACGCGCTGGAACTGGCGGACTTCCAGGCCGCGCCCCTGCCTCCCGACCTGCTGGCCACGGCCCCGCCCGGCACGGACGCCCTGCGCATGTACATGGCCTGGCACCTGCGCGCCCAGCACGACCCGGCCCAGGCCTGGCTGCGCGCACAGTTGGAGGCCGTGGCGCGGGAGACGGCGGATAATGGCTAAGCGACAGTCCCGTCCAGCGCCGCGAACACCTCCGCCGCCTGGTGGAAGGCGGTGTTGGCCGCCGGCACGCCGCAATAGATGGCGCTCTGCAGGATCACTTCCTTGATCAGATCCCGCGACACGCCGTGCTGCACGGCGGCGCGGACATGCATCTTGAACTCCTCCCCCCGGTTCAGGGCGATCATCATCGCCAGGGTCAGCAGGCGGCGGGTGGGATGGTCGATGGCGGGCCGCGTCCAGATCTCCCCCCAGGCGTACCGGGTGATCAGGTCCTGGAACTCGGTGTTGAATTCGGTGCGGCTGGCCAGGGCGCGCTCCACATGCGCCTCCCCCAACACGGACTTGCGGGTCTTCAGGCCGAACTCGTAACGCTCTTGCTCATCCATGGATCGGCTCCTCAGGCCAAGAAGGTCAGCAGGGCCTCGGTGAAGGCCTCCGCCTGTTCGACGTTCGACAAGTGGGCGGCGTTCAGCATCACCAATTGGCTGTCTTTGATGGCGGCATGCAGCTCCTCCGCCTTTTCCGGCGGGGTGGCGGGGTCCTGGGTGCCGCCGATGACCAGCGTGGGCACAGCGATGGCCGGCAACTGCGGCCGCTGGTCCATGTCGCGGATGGCGGCGCAGCAGCCGACATAGCCCTGGGGTTGGGTGGCCAGCAGCAAGCGGCGCACACGGTCCACCGCCTCGGGCTCGGCGGCGATGAAACCCGGGGTGAACCAGCGTTCGATCACCGCCTCGGTCACGGCCCCCATGCCCTGGGCGGTCACCAGATCCATGCGACCCTGCCAGCCCTGCGGTGGGCCCATATAGGCGGCGGTGTTGGCCAGCACCAGGCGCTCCAGCCGCTGGCCGGCGTTGATGCCCAGCCACTGCCCCACCATGCCGCCCTTGGACAGACCACAGAAGCGGACACGATAGATGTCCAGCTCATCCAACAGGCTCAGCACGTCCTGGCCCAGCCGTTCCATGGTGTAGGGGCCGGCCGGGGCGTCGCTGGCGCCATGGCCCCGGCTGTCATAGCGGATGACGCGATAGTGCCGGGTCAGGGCCGCCATCTGCGGCTCCCACATCGCCATCGCGGTGCCCAGCGAATTGGACAGCACCAGCGGCGGGGCGTCGGCAGGCCCCTCGATGCGATAGCTCATATTACAGCCATCATCCAATGTGATCAGGGGCATGGCGCGTTTTCCTCATGCATCACGGGAAGGTGTGCGGGCCGCCAGGGCCTGGGCGACGAAGTGCGGGGCCATGCCCAGATAGTGGGCCGGGTCCAGCGCCGCGGCCAGTTGCTCCGGCGACAGGTGGGCCGTGACCTCCGGCAGGGTGGCCAGCACATCGCCCAGGGACCGGCCCTCGGCCACCGCCTGGCGGCTGGCCTTTTCCACCAAGCTGTGCGCCGGGCCGCGGCCCAGGGCCGCCCCCAGCGCCATGACGACGGATTCCGACATCAGCAAGCCATGGGTGATGTCCAGGTTGGCGCGCATGCGCCCGGCATCCACCTCCAGCCCTGCCATGGTGCCCACCATGACGCGCAGGCTGCCCCCCACCAGGCGGAAGATTTCCGGCAAGGTCTCCCACTCCGCGTGCCAGCCGCCCAGGCCCCGCTCCTGCTCCTGCGGCATGGCCGCGAACAGGGTGGCGACCAGGGGCGGCACGCGGTTGGCGGCCGACAGGGCCACGGCGCAGGCGACGGGATTGCGCTTATGCGGCATGGCGGACGAGCCGCCCTTGCCGGCCTCCGCCGGCTCGAACGCCTCCCCCACCTCGGTCTGCATCAGCAGCGACAGGTCGCGGGCCATCTTGCCCAGCACGCCCGCGACCAAGCCCAGCGCGGCGCCCAGCGCAACCAGCCGGTCGCGATGGCCGTGCCAAGGCAGGTCGGGCAAGGCCAAGTCCAATTCGTGGGCCAGGGCCGCCGCCACCTCCAGCCCCCGGTTGCCCAGGGCGGCCAGGGTGCCGGCCGCCCCGCCGAACTGTACCACCCGGCAATCATGGCCGGCCGACGCCACAGCCCGGCGGGTGCGGCCCACGGCCGCCATCCAGCCCGCCGCCTTCAGGCCAAAGGTGGTGGGCAGCGCCTGCTGCATCCAGGTACGGGCAGCCAGCGGCGTTTCGGCATGGCGCTCGGCCAGCCGGGCCAGATGCCCCTCCAGGGTCGCAAGATCATGATCCACCAGGGCCACGGCCTGGCGAATCTGCAGGACCAGGCCGGTATCCATGACGTCCTGGCTGGTGGCCCCCCAGTGGACAAAGCGGCTGGCATCACGATCCGCCGCCGCGACGCGGGCGGTCAGGGCCTTGACCAGGGGGATGGCGGTGTTGCCGGCCTTCGCCGCCGACTGGGCCAGGGCTTCCAGGTCGAAATGGCTGGCCTGGCACTGGGCCGCGATGGCGACATCGGCGCCGGGGGGGATGACGCCCAGTCCCGCTTCCGCCCGTGCCAGCGCCGCCTCGACGTCCAGCATGCCCTGCACCGTGGCGGTGTCGGTAAACACCGCATCCACCGGGCTGCCGCGAAACAGCGGGTCCAGCATTCCAGGCATTGATCGTCCTCCCGCCTTCTTCACAGGGCGTCCCCACGATAGCATCGGATCGTTCGGAATGAGCCATGCCACGCGTTCCAGACAGCCAAGCGTTTTCGAACATATGTTCGTCTACCGCACAAACCTCTTCCATCACGTCCAGGTGCACGTCGATGCCGCAGTCCCCCTCCGCTACCGGCGTTGTTTGACTGGGCCACCTGGGGCATAAAGGGGCGGCTCCGGCCCACGAGAGGGCAGGCGGACGGTGTGCTTGGGATGTGTTTGAGTGCGTGAATTCTTTCGTCGGGTTGCCAGACAAATCTCCTACCGCGGCCGGTTGCTGGTCAGCCGCATCGCGGACTACGCCGAACTGCTGCTCTATCCGCCGCGCCCCGCCATGGGCATGATCGAAAGACGCTGGACGGGAGGCGTGCCGCTGGACGGGGCCGCCCGGGTGGCGGTGTTCATGCACTACGCGCGCACGGACAGCATCGCGCCCTATGTCCGCTATCATGTGCACAAGCTGCGCGAGGCGGGCTTCGCCGTCATCTTCGCCAGCAACACGTCGGCGCTCAGCGACCAGACGGTGGCGTCCTTGCTGCCCGATGTGGCGATCGCCTTCACCCGCCGCAACATTGGTTGGGACTTTGCCGCCTATCGCGAGGCCATCGCCCTGGTTCCATCCCTGGAGCAGCGGGAGATGCTGCTGATCACCAACGACAGCGTCTTCGGCCCCCTTTACGACCTTGAGCCCCTGATTGCCCGCGCCAACCCCGACGAGGCCGATATCTGGGGTAGCACCGACAGTTGGGAGCGCCATTACCATCTGCAGAGCTTTTTCCTGATTTTCCACCACGCGGCCTTGCGCTCCGACGCCTTCCGCCGGTTCTGGAACGGTGTCCGCTGTTTCCGGCGCAAACACTGGATCATCGAGAAATATGAAATCGGTCTGACGCGGACCTTGCAAAGCCAGGGCCTGCGCTGCAAAGCCTTGTTCCCCTACAACACGGTCACCGAAACATTCATGCGCTCGCATACGCCGCGACCGACACCGGTGAAAGCGGATCGCACGTCACCCGCTGGCTATGCGCAAATGCTCGCAAGCCGCGTTAAAGCGTCGGTACCCATCAACCAGACCCATTTTTTCTGGTATGAGCTGACGGTCAGCCTGGGTTTTCCTTTCATAAAGCGCGAATTGCTGCAAAAGAATCCGGCAAATATTCCCAATGTCGGCGATTGGGAGCGGGTGGTATCCGAGGTGTCCGCCTACGATACCAACCTGATCCGGGAGCACCTATCAGCACGATAGCGTAGAAGTGGTGCTATTTCCTTGATACGGGCGTACACGGGACGTGACGCCTCCGATTTGTATAAATTGCGTTGTTTCCAGAACTGCGACGTATGGCTTATAGTTGATATTTGAGGCGGGGGAATTTACGGTTTCATGTCTGACACTTTCCTCAAAATGCTCAAAAAGGGTGTCGGATTGCCGATGCTGCTGGTCGACGCCGTCGATCTGGCGCTTTGCTTGGCCGCACCCGTTTTGCCCCGCCGCGCCACCGTCAAGGCCAGCTTCCCCGGCCAGGTCCCCCTGGAAGGCGCCCGCCGGGTCGCCGTATTCAATCATTATGACCAGCGCGGTGTCGTGCACGACTATGTCGTCTACTTCGTCGCCAAACTGGCGGAGGCTGGCTATGCCGTCATCTTCGCCAGCAACTGCCCCAAGCTATCGGCCAAAGAAACCGACAAGGTGCTGCCGCATGTCGCTTGGGTCCTGAAGCGACGCAACATCGGATGGGATTTCGGCGCCTTCAAGGACGCCATCGCCCTGATCGGCGACCCCGGCGCGTTGGATCAGTTGCTGATCACCAACGACAGTATCTATGGGCCGTTGCAGGACCTGGGCGATGTCATCCGCCAGGCCGATCCAGCGCAGGCCGGCATCTGGGGCCTGACCGACAGCTGGGACCGCCACTTTCATCTGCAAAGTTATTTTCTCATCTTCCATCAGCCTGTCCTGAAGCACCCCAGCTTCACCAAGTTTTGGAACAGGGTGAGGTACTACCGCCGCAAGCGCTGGGTCATTCGCGATTACGAGATCGGGATGACCCGTTTTTTCCTGCGCGCCGGTATTCAATGCCGCGCCTTGCTGCCCTATCGAAGCGTGGTTTCCGAGATCGAGAAGCCCCTGAACGAAGTCCTGGATAAGTCGAAGAAAGAGGACGCGGTGATCGACACCCATGGCAGCAGCCAAGGGCAGATCATTCCCTATCTGCGGCAGTTGCAGAAAGCCATCAACCAGGGGCGCCCCTTGAACCAGACCCACTACTTCTGGGATTACCTGGTGGCGCGCAAGGCCAGCCCCTTCATCAAGCGCGACCTGCTGCAGCGCAACCCCGTAGGCATTCCGTGCGTCCAGCGCTGGGAAGAGGTCATTCGCGCGTCCTCTTCCTCCTATGACACCAGCCTGATCCTGCATCACCTGCAATTGTCGATGCGCAACCGGGTGCATTGAACCCCCATCAGGGAGCCCTTATCCGTGCTATCGGACAGCCCCCTGGAAGGCCCGCGCCTCCAGCGCCGCGACGACTTGCGGTCCGTGTGGGTCCCCCGCCTCCACCGCGCGGCGAGCCCAGGCCAGGGCCGTTTCCAGCGCCGCGGGGCCGTCGTGGCCGGCGATCAACTCGGCCATGCTGCTCATGGCCTCACCGCTGCCGGCAGTAGCGGCACGGTCCAAAAAGGCCCTGGCCTCTGCGATGGCGACACCGGGGTCGCCCCCCTGCTCCCCGGCCAGCAGCATGCGCGCCAAGTTCACTTGCGCGGGCACATGCCCTTGCTGCGCCGCGCGGCGGGTCCATGACAACGCCGCGCCAATGTCGTGCGGCAAGCCAACGCCGGTGGCGTGGGCACGCCCCACCCGGAACTGGGCGGAGGCGCTGCCCCGTTCGGCGGCCTCGACGTAGAGGCGCATGGCCTGCGCCTCGTCCTTATCCAGGCCATGGCCGTGGTAATGCAAAACGCCCAGATTGTAGAGGGCATCGGCATCGCCAGCATCGGCAGCCCGGCGGAAATAGCCGGCGGCCTTGGCGTAGTCTTGGGGAACCCCGTCGCCCCCCAGGTGACAAATCCCGAGGCGAAACAGGGCGGGCGCGAAGCCGGCGTCGGCCGACCTGGCAAACCATCGCACCGCCTCGAACATATCCTTGGGTACCCCACGGCCGTCCACGTAGGCCAGGCCTAGGGCCATCTGGGCCCCGGCGTGGTTGCGGTCGGCGGCCGCCTGATACCATTGCGCGGCCTCCACATCGCTGGGAACGCGGGCCAAGCGCCCTGCATGCAAATCCCCCAGCAGCGCCATGGAATCGACATCCCCCTTGATGGCGGCGCGGCGCAGCCAAGTTTCCGCCTGTGCCCCATCCCGCGGCAGGTTCTGTCCGCGCATATACATTACACCCAAGGCCCGCTGAGCCCCAGGGACTTGGAGGTCCGCCGCTTGCTTCATGGTGGCCAAGGCCCGCTCAACGTCAGGCGCCGTGCCTTCCCCCAGCAACAGCGCCATGGCCAGGTAATAGATGGCTGTGGGATTGCCAGCCGCGGCCGCCTCCTCATACAGGCGCACGGCGCCGGCCGGGTCCTTTTCCCCCAGGTCGCCATTGGCCAGTATCATGGCCAAGCCGACTTTCGCTGCATGGTTCCCTGTTTCGGCGGCCCGGCGATACCATTCGGCGGCCCGCACAGGATCACCATCCGCGCCGCTGCGCCGGGACAGCAGCCATCCCAGCAGCACTTGTGCCTCGACATGTCCCTGCTGCGCGGCCTTTTCAGACCAGAAACGGGCCTGCCCAATATCAATGGGCAGATGGAAGGCGGCGCCCTTCTCCCCCTCTTCAGGCGGACGCCCCAGGCCGTTGGCGTAAAGTCCACCCAGACGCGCCTGGGCATTGGCGTTGCCCGCTTCCGCTGCGGCGGTGATCCACCGTATCGCCGCCGCGCCATCGGGAAGGACACCGCGCCCCTGCATCAGGGCGTCGGCCAATTCCAGCATGGCCTCGATCGAACCGCCCCGGGCAGCGGCAACCAGCGCGCGGGCCGCCGCGACGAGGTCGCCGCGGTCGGCCAAGCGACGGGCCATAGCCAGTGACCACTCGGCGGATGATCGCCCAATCCGCCAAGTGGCCGCCCGATCAATCAGCGTGGAAAAGCCGGCCATGATCCATCGCGCGTCAAATTGGACACCGGGACGCGGCTCAAGGCTCGCGCATTCCCTCGGACGCCTGCCGCAGCACCGTTTCCATCAGGTACATCAGGATGGTGCGCCGGCCAACCATGATGTCGGCGCTCAAGGGCATGCCCGGGATCAAGTGCACGCCGTCCTTGCCGACATTGTGCAGCTTCACCTCCGTTATCTCAACACGCCCCCGGAAGAAGCGGCGTGACGTCGGTTGGCCGTTGTCCTGCCGAGTGAAGCTGTCATCGCTGATGCTGCGCAGGACGCCCTTGGCCGTGCCGTGTTCAATGAAGCGATAGGCGTCCAACTTGATCTCGACCTTGTCGCCGATCTTGACGTGGCCTTGATCGGCACCGTCCAGGTCGACCTCCGCCTCCAACGGGGCGTTGGCCGGCACCAAGGTAAGCAGCATGTCACCCGTCTTGGCCACGGAGCCGACCGAGATGTCACCGAGCGACAGGACGGAGGCGTCGTCGATGGCGCGCATCTCCACCAAGTCATTCCGCCGCTCAGCCTTTGACAGGTCGTCCTTGGCCTTCTGCAGATCCGTCCGCTTGCTGGACAGGTCCTGCGCCAGATCGGACTGCCACTGGTGTTGGAAGGACTCCCGCTCCGACCGCACGGCCTCGAGATCGTGCGACGCGGTACGCGCCTGCTGTTCGGCACTTGCCAGATTCCGCATCATTTCCGTGCGGCTGTCCTGGGCCAACAGCGTATTGAGCCGGCTGCCGTACTCCTTCTTTTCCAGCTTGGCGCGCATGTCCTCGATCTCCGAGGTCACGGCGACACGGGACTTGAAGTATTCCATGTCCCGCTGGCTGCGCACCATGGTGGACTGGGCGGATTCGATCTTCTGGTCGTAGTTCGCCAGCTTGGCCTTGTACTCGGCCTGGCGCGACCGCCAAACTGACAGCTGCAAGGCCGCCTGCGTCGACGGGTTCGGGCCCGGATCGTAGGTGACCCTGGCCTGCTCCGCCTCAAGGCGGGCAACCTCAGCCGTCAGCGACGCCACCTGGTCGCGCAATTGCGAGGCATCGGCCGACGCGAAGGTCGGGTCCAACGTCACCAGCAGGTCGCCCTTCTTCACCTCCTGCCCCGGCCGAACCAGGATGGAACGGACGACGGACGTATCCAACGGCTGGACCACCATGCTGGGGGTACGCGATACCACCTTGCCGGGAGCCGTGACCACCTCGTCCAGTTTCACCACGGAAACCAGGATCAGGGCGACAGCCACCATGGCCGACAGGGTATACAGCGTGCCGCGCACTGGCTTGGGATATGGGGCCCCCACCACCGCCGCGATCTCGGACTGGAAGTCGTTGATCGCCTGGGCGACGGCAGCGTCACTCCCGCGGGGCGTCGGGACCAGAGAGCGCACGCTCATTGGGAACTCCGGAAGATTGATGGCGATTTTGCTGGAACCAGAGGTGACGGTAAATATCGCACCGCTGGAGTAATTCTTCATGGGTGCCGACGTCGTAGACCCGTCCGCGCTCCATGACCACGATCATGTCGCAATCGACCAGCGAGGTCAGACGATGGGAGATGACCACCATCGTCCGGCCTTCGGAAATGCGCGACAAATTGCTGTTGATGATGGCTTCGCTGTCCGGGTCCAAGGCGCTGGTGGCCTCGTCCAGGATCAGGATGGGAGGATCGACCAAAAGCGCACGGGCGATGGCGATGCGCTGGCGCTGGCCGCCCGAGATATTGGTTGACCCTTCCGCCAGGTAGGTGTCGTAACCGCGGGGCAGACGCTCGATGAATTCCTCGGCGCCGGCCATGCGGGCCGCTTCGATGATCTCCTCGAACGAGGCGTCGGCACGGGCGGCGCCAATGTTCTCGCGCACGCTGCCGCTGAACAGGAAATTGTCCTGCAGCACCACACCCAGGTTGGAGCGCAGATGGCTGATGTCCATCTGCCGCAAATCGACACCATCAATCTTGATGAGGCCGTCATAGTCCTGGTGCAACCCCTGCAACAGGCGGGTCAAGGTGGTCTTGCCCGAGCCGCTGCGGCCCATCACACCCACGACGCTGCCTCGCGGGATGTCCACCGTGACACGGTCCAGCGCCTTGTTCTGCGCGCCGGCGTAGCGGAAGCTGACGTCCTCGAAGCTTATGTGCCCGCGGAAACGCGGACGCAGCCCATGGTCAGCGCGCAGCTCTTCTGGCGGGATGTTGACGATGGAGGCGACCTGGCCGATGGCGCCGCGCACCTCCTGCACCTGCTGCAGCATGGTGGCGATCTGAACCAGCGGCTGTGTGGCCCGGCTAGCCAGCATGGTGAAGGCCACCAGGGAGCCGGCCAACGCCGCCTGGTCCGTCGACAACGCGATATAGCAGCCCAGCAGCAGGGTACCGGAATATGTCAGCTTCTCCAGCGGCTGGAGGATGGTCTGGGGCTGGTTGGCGATCATCGCCAGATCGCGGTTGGCCTTCACGGCCTGCGCCCCCCGGCTGTCCCAACCGCGCCGCTTGCTGGCTTCCAAGGCCAAGGACTTGACGGTCCGCATGCCGTGGATGGTTTCAATCATGAAGGAGTTCTTGCGGGTTTCCGCCTCCACCACCTTGCCATGGTAGCGGGCGATGACCGGCATGTACGCGATGACCACCAGGAACATGACGCAGGCGATACCCAGAACCCACAGGCTGAGGGACACGCTCATGAAGAACATGGCGGGGATGATGATAATCAGCGTCAGGCTATCGAGCGCGGTACCGAACAGCTGCCCGGTCAAGAAGTTACGGATGCGCCAGATTTCGTTCATGCGGTGATTGATAAGACCCGTTGGCAGGGACTCGAACACCTCGATGGGCAAGCCCAACAGCCGGTCATAAATGAACGCGGTCAGGCGCCCATCGATACGGGCGGCTCCCTCCGCCACCAAGTAGCGGCGCAGCCAGCCGAATGCCGTGTCGAAGATGATGACGAAGCCCACACCACACGCCAGGACCACCAGGGTCGACATGCGCTGGTGCACCAATATCCGGTCGACAACGACCATATAGGCCAGCGGCGGGACCAGGGCGAACAAGCTCATGATCAGCGCGGCCAAGCCCACATCGCGGAAAATCCGGCGTTCCCGCAGAACCTCGCCGATCAGCCAGCGCAGGCCGAACAGGCCCCGCTCCTCCTCCTCCGCGTTCTTGGGCTTGATCAGGATGATATCGCCCGCCCAAATCTCATCCAGCGCGATCTCATCCACCGGACGGACCTGCGTCGGCGTGGCCGGGTCGCGGACATAGAGGATAGGTGGCGAGACGCTGGGCGACACCCCGGTCAGGACCAAGGCGGTGCCATCTTTCAGGCACAGGATGGCGGGAACCGCGCGGCCCAGGCGCATCAGCTGGCGCCAGGACATGCGTACCGCCCGGGCCTCGAAGCCCTTCTCATCGGCGGCGTGCACCAGGACGGCCCGCTGAACCTCACCCTCGCCGGAAGCGTATGTGCGAACCAGCTGTTCCCTGGACAAGTGGACGCCGTGATGCTGCGCCACCAGCAGCAGGGCGGTGAGCATCGTGTGATCCACGATGGCCCCATTCATGGTCGAAGAATCTGCGCTCACGTCATCCGCCGTACAGAACCCCATTGTGCCGGCCTGTTCGCCCTGGCGGGCAGGAGCCGGTCCCCCTTTGCGCGCGACCTTAGCGCACTCATAAAAGAAACGGCAAATTCTACATATGGTCCCCTTGGATTTTCTCGCCGGTTAATGCGTCATTTAAATGAAACAAGGAATTAAACCGCTGGCGGCATAGGGCAGCCAAACTGGGAGAGGGCCTGACGCCAGGCGGGAACGGCGCGCGAACGGGCGTCGAATTGCGAAACGACGGTTTCCCGTGCCTGGCGGCGCAGCACCGCTGATTGGGGCTGGCGCCCCAACGCCTCCACCACCCGGTCCGCCAGCAGCGACGTATCGAAAAAGGGGAACAACAGGCCGTTCACCCCGTCCCGCACCACCTCCTCCACCGGCGGGGTGGCCGAGGCGACGACAATCGCGCCACAGGCCATGGCTTCCAGCATGGACCAGGACAACACGAACGGATAGGTCAGATAGACATGGGCGCTGGACAGACGCATCAGGTCCAGGAAGCGGCCATGGTCCACCGGTCCCAGGAAATGGACCCGTCCCGAATCCAGCGACGGCCCAACCTCCGCCATCAAATGATCGCGCCATGCCCCCCGCCGGGGGGTGGGGGGCCATAGCTGACACCATCCCCGCCGGCCACCACCACCTGAGCTGCCGGGCGGCGGCGCAGGATTTCCGGCAGGGCGCGCATGAAGACGTGAAAGCCGCGATAGGGCTCCAGGTCGCGGGCGGCATAGGTCACCACCTCATCCCCCTGCCGGAGGATGGTGCCGTCGGGCAGCGCGAAGGCCGGCACGGGCCCCGGGCGGGCGAGATCCGTGTCGATGCCCTCATGCATCACCCGCAACCGATCGCGGAACGGCGTCGGATGCAAGGCGCGTTGCCATTCGGTGGGACAAACGCCCAGATCCGCAGTTTCAAGCCCCAGCAGATTGACGGCGTTCAAGGTACGCACCCGGGCCAGGTCGTCCAGGGTGACGGGGTATAGCGGATCGAAACCGACGTCCGCGCCCCGGCCGTGGTAGTAATATTCAAAGTATCCGACGAGCGGCACATCCGGCCACAGGTCCTTGAGGTACAGGGTGTCGCCGAAGCCGCAATGACCGACGATCAGGTCGGGACGATACCCCTGCTGCGCCATCCCCACCGCATCCCGCAGGGCGCACTGCCCCCGGATGATATAGTCGGCGGCGTTGCCCAGATAGGGGTGGGTGCCCGGGTCCACGGCGGGCATATCCTGGTAAAGGTGGGGTCGCAGTCCGGGGACGACCGCCTCCTCCCGCTGCCCCATGCCGCGCAGTTCCACGCGCGCGTCGGCCATCAGCGACCGGGCCAGGGGGCGGAACTGTCCCGGAAAATCCTTGTGCAGCATCAATACGCGAAACATGCCCGTCCACTTACCCCTGACTGCCTCCGCCGCCCGGCCCAGTCCTCAGCATCCCGGGCGCCGGACCGGGACGGCGCGGCATTGTCGGGGATGGGGCGCCGGCTTGTCCACCACCGGTATTCTCCGCTGGGTTGCCGCCAGGTTGGGTTGGCGCCAGTTTGGGTTGGCGCTGGACAAGTCCGCCGGCGCTCGGGCACAACCGAAGCCGATCCGCGCCAGGGAAACGGGGCGCCGCCTTTCAGCACGGGAAGCATCTCGCATGGACATCCGCTGGCCTTCCGCCGACGCCCCGACCATCGCGGCCCCTTGCCCGGTCTGCGGCGACGCCGGCCCCCATGCGCCGATCCTGACCGTTCCCTGGGGGGATCGCACGATCCAGACTGGGTGCTGTTGTGCTGCCGGCGATGCACCGTCCGCTTCTCCACCGACCGGACGGTCGGCGACTACAGCCACGACACAAGCATCTTCATCGCCGCCACGGACCTGTACCTGGAAATGGGCGCGGGCCTGGACGTGATGCTGGAGCCCATGGGCTGGCTGAAGCCGGGTGAGGGCCGTCTGCTGGACATTGGCGCCAACATCGGTTTCATCAGCGACTATGTCGAAGTGGCGCTGGGCTGGAAGGCCAAAGGCTATGACCCCTCCCGCGCATCGGAGTTGGGCCGCCAATGGCTGGGCCTGGACATCGTCCCGGACTATTTCACCGAAGACACCCCCCTGCCCGTCACCTATGACGTGGTGGCCGCCTTCGAATTGCTGGAGCATGTGCCAAATCCTGTCCCCTTGCTGAAAACGCTTAGCCGGGGCCTGAACGACACGGGCATCCTGGTCCTGACGACACCGGACGGCGGGGTGCTGAAGCCGGAAACGCCGGTTTCCATGATGTGGCCCATCATCAGCCCAGGCTCGCACATGACCCTGTTCACCGCCGCCTCCATGGAAACGGCGCTGCGCGCGGCGGGCTTCACCCATGTCAGCGTGGCGCCCGTCGCCGGCATCCTGCGCGTCCACGCCTCACGCGTGCCGCTGCCCGCGGGGGTGAAGGACGGATGTGACCGCGCCCTGCTGCGGGAATACCTGCGCCGGCGCCTGACGCCTGAGCGCCTGCCCAAGTATGACCGGCTGGAGAACGGCTTCCGCTATCGCCTGTTCAAGGAATTGGTCAACTTCGGTTTCCCCGAGGAAGCGCAGGAGGTGTTCAAGCGGATGGTGGAGCAGGTCCGCGCCCGCTTCGGCATCGACCTGGACGATCCAGAAAGCCTGATGGTGCCGCCCAACCCGGTCGACATCGAGGAATTCACCCGGCGTGAGCCCGGCAACCTGATGACCTCGCTGCATTTCAAGGCCATCCTGGTCAATAACACCGACAATGATGCCGCCCGGTCGGCCTGCTACGCCGCCGCGGCCGTCCTGGCCGGCGTGACGTTGCGCCGTGTGCTGCAGCGCCTCAGCATGGATAATGGCGAGGCCGGCACCGCCATTCCCGCCGCCTTGCGCCTGGCCCTGCAAAACCTGGCCGTGCAGGGTGCGGACATCCGCCCCCTGCTGACCTTGGTGGAAGCGACGGATTCCACCACCGGCTTCATGTTGACCCCCACGGACCGGGATGCCCTGCGCGACGACATGAAGGTAACCCTGGCCACGCTGGGCATGCGGCAGGCGGAGACCCTGGAGCAGCCGGTCGTGGTGGCGCCGGGCGATGATTGCATCACCCGCTTGATCAACCTGGCCCGTCCCACCGCCTACCAGGCGGCACGGCAGGCGGCCATCGACACCATCGGCAGCAATCGTAAACCAGCCAAGGTTCTGGCCCTGCTAGACCAAGCCGTGAACGATCCGCTGCTGCGCGACTGGCCGGACACGGTGACCCTCTGCGCCAAGGTGGCCCTGATCCGCCTGGTGCGGCTGCGGGCCCATCGCCTGGCCGCCCGCGTTTACGAGCGCTGGGGCGACGCGTCCTGGAGCGGTGACGCGCCGGTAGCCGCCGCGCTGGCGCTGATGGCCGAATCTCGCTACCCGCTGCCCATCCGGCTGTACCGCCGGCTGCGGCAGCGGCTGGCCGCCTGACGTCAGAGGGGTGGCCACAACTCCGCCAACGGGCGATCCGGCCCATAGCCGGCCTCCTGATGAAGGTGGGTTGATGACGGGAATGCGGCTGGCCTGGCGCCCATCCAGGCCAGCCCGCAGGCGCCTAGAACCCGGAGAGGACCAACTTGCCCCGGGTGGTGCCGCTTTCAACCAGGGCATGGGCCTTGCGCAGGTTGGCGGCGCTGATGCGTCCAAGGTCCTGGGTCATCGTCGTGCGCAGCACCCCCGCATCCACCAGACGCGCAACCTCGCTCAGCAGCCCATGCTGGGCGATCATGTCCGGTGTCTGGAACATGGAGCGCGTGTACATGAACTCCCAATGCAGGGAGATGCTCTTGCGCTTCAGCAGGGTGATGTCCACCGGCTGGACCGGATCGTCGATCAGGGCCAGCTTGCCCTGCGGCGCCATCAGGGCGGCAATGGCGGGGAAGTGCTGCTCCGTCGCCGTCAGGCTCATGACATGGGTGGCGCCGCCGGGCGCGATGGCCCGCACCTGGGGTTCCAGGGGCTGGCGGTGGTCGATGACGTGGTGGGCCCCCATGGCCAAGCTCCAGTCCCGCGTCTCGGGACGTGAGGCCGTGGCGATGACCGTCATGCCTGTCAGCCGCCGCGCTAACTGTGTGGCGATGGAGCCGACGCCGCCGGCACCGCCCACAATCAACAGCACGCCGGCCGTGCCGTCATTGCCGGCGCCAGCCGGCAGCCGCGCGACACCCATGCGGTCGAACAGCATCTCCCAGGCGGTGATGCTGGTCAGCGGCAGGGCCGCGGCCTCCGCCGCCGTCAGGCTGGCGGGTTTGGAACCGACCAGGCGCTCATCTACCAGATGAAATTCGGCGTTGGTGCCTGGACGTTCCAGCGCGCCGGCGTAGAACACGGCGTCGCCGATCTTGAACAGGGTCACCTGCGGGCCGACCGCCACCACCGTGCCCGCGGCGTCCCAGCCCAGGATACGCGCGGTGCCCTCGACCGGGGCGGCGTTGCGGCGAACCTTGGTATCCACCGGGTTGACCGAGACGGCCTCCACCCGCACCAGCAGGTCCCGGCCGGTGGCCACGGGGGTGGGAACCTCCAGATCCACCAGGCTGTCGGCCTGGTCGATGGCTTGGTTCTGATAATAACCGATGGCTTTCATGGGAAGTAACCTCACTCGTTTCGAGCCGCCGTCAGCGGCGGCATACACTTCCCAAAGGTTCCCTATTCCGTTCTGATCATCAATTGACAGGATTAAAGATACATTATTCAATTATGAACAGGTACGATGGGAGAAGTCCGGGTGGATTGGGACGATCTGCGCTATTTCCTGGCCATCGCCCGGCAGGGCACCCTGTCGGGCGCGGCCCGCCAGTTGGGCGTCAGCCAACCGACGGTGGGACGGCGGCTGGAGGCGTTGGAGACCCGGCTAGGCACCCGTCTGTTCCAGCGCACACCGGCCGGCTATATCCCAACCGAAGCGGGCACCGGCTTGGTGGCCGGGGCGGAGCGCATGGAGACGGAGGCCCTGGCGGCGGAACGGGCCGCTACCGGCCTGGATGTGGGGCTGGAGGGCACGGTGCGCGTCACGTCCCCCGAATGGGTGGGACAGTGGCTGCTGGGCCCGCAGCTGGTGGGTTTTCACGACGCCCACCCCGGCATCACCGTGGAACTGGTGACGGACGCACGGCTGTATAGCCTGACCCGGCGGGAGGCGGACGTGGCCTTCCGCTTCCACCGCTTCGACCAGAATGAGATCGCCCAGCGCCGGGTAGCCACGGTGGGCTTCGGCCTTTACGCGGCACCGGCGTACCTGGCCCGGCGCGGCGCCCCGGACTTCACCTTGGGGGCCGCCGGCCATAGCCTGATCCTGATGAACGAAAGCTTCGGTGGACTGGCCGACCTGCCCTGGCTGCTGGCCCTGGCGCCCGAGGCCCGGCATGCCCTGCGCACCAATAGCCGAGACCTGCAAGCCGTGGCCTGCGGCGGCGGCACCGGCTTGGCCGCCCTGCCCCATATCATGGCCCAGGCGCGCGGCTTGGTGGCCGTGGACACGCCGACCCCAGCGCCGCCCCGCGAGATTTGGGCCGGTGTGCATCGGGACGCCCAGCGCACACCCCGCATCCGCGCGTTTCTTGACCACATGGCACAGGCGCTGGCCCGCTAGCCCTCAAGCATCCGGTCGGCCGGGCCCAGATTGGCCGCCAGGCCGGCGCGGAGTTCATCCACCTGGGCCTTCAGCGCCTTCAGGCCGTCCAGGTTGAGCCCGGTGGCGCACAGGATCGCCTCCTGCACCGGGCCCAGGCCCTTCTGCAAGGCGCGGCCAGCTTCGGTCAGGGTGACGCGGACCAGGCGCTCGTTCTGCGGGTCGCGCTGACGGCTCACAAGGCCCGCCGCCTCCAACCGCTTCAGCAGGGGCGTCAGGGTGCCGGAATCCAGATCCAGCTGTTCGCCAATCGCCTTCACCGTCAGCCCGTCCCCGGACCACAGCACCAACATCACCAGATACTGCGGATAGGTCAGGCCCAGCCGGTCCAGCAGCGGCTTATAGGTGCGGTTGAACAGGTGGGCGGCGGAATAGATGCTGAAGCACAGCTGATTGCGCAGCAGGGCGGCCGTATCGGAAGAGCCGTTGTCGGCCCCGGCTAGTCCCATACCTTGATGCGTGGTGTGCTGTCGGTCCTGGGCCATGACGACGCCCTCTCTTCTCCAGCGGCGCCCAACGAAACGGGGCATGAATTACGGCAGGCTAGCACACCCAGACAAATTGCGCGCAATCGATTAGCGCATAGCAGTCACGCCGACTGACGAATTGCGCACAATCGATTATCGCGCAATTCTTACTTCACCGGCGCTGATGCTCCAGCCGAACCCCGGCGGGACCGGCCCCCAAAATTCACCAACCAGTTGAACCACGGAGATGATCATGCCCATCCTCTACACCACTTCCGCTACCGCCACCGGCGGCCGCGAGGGCCAGGCCAAGTCCGTCGACGGCGTTCTGGACGTCAAGCTGACCACGCCCAAGGAATTGGGCGGCGCCGGCGGCAATGGCACCAACCCCGAGCAGCTGTTCGCGGCCGGCTATTCCGCCTGCTTCCTGGGCGCGCTGAAGTTCGTTGCCGCCAAGGCCAAGGTGAAGGTTCCGGACAACGCCACGGTGAGCGCCCAGGTGGGTATCGGCCCCCGCGAGGATGGCACCGGCTTCGGCCTGGACGTCGCCCTGACCATCACGCTGCCGGGCATCGACGCCGAAACCGCCAACAGCCTGGTGCAACAGGCCCACATCGTGTGCCCCTATTCCCACGCCACCCGCGGCAACCTGGACGTTCGCCTGAACATCGCCTAACGGCCGCTCCATCTGCCGCCAGCAGCTAAAGACAAGGCCGGCGCCGCCAGTGGCGGTTCCGGCCTTCTTCTTTTAGTATGAGTACCCTACAGACTTATTCGTAAGCGATGTCGCAGGACAACGCAGACTGACCTGCCGCCTCGATGGCGCGGTGGACCAGGGTCAACGCCTCGAACGCCGGCTCTGGCCCGAAGGCCAACGGCGCACGGCCGGCCAAGGCCTCCGCCACATTGCGATAGAAATCCTCGTACCGGCCGGCCTCCAGCGCCACCGCCTCGCGCACCACGGCGCCATCACGCTCGGTATGCAAGGTGGCCGGCGTGGTGACGACGGCCCAGCCGGCGTCGCCGGGCTTGAGCCCCGCCGCCATCTGTCCTTCCTGAACATCGCCCTTGGGAATGACCAGCGAGCCCTTGTCGCCGTGGGCCACCAGCACCGGCCCAGGTTCGCGCACATACGTGCTGGATCGCAGGATGACCCGGTGATCGGGATAACGGAAACGGACGTCGAAATAGTCGGTCGCCCCCTGCGGCCGGCGCAGGGACCGCATCTCCGCCATGACCGACAGGGGCCGTCCGAACTGGCGCAGCATGCCGTCCACCAAGTGGACGCCCAGGTCGAACCAGGTGCCGGCACCGGGCCCCTCATCCTCCTTCCATGCCTTGTGGGTCACATGAGCACGATAGCGGTCGTAGTGCCATTCGACCTCGACCAGGCGCCCCAGATCGCCTGCGGCCAGATGACGGCCTAGGGTCAGGTATTCGGCATCCAGCCGCTTGTTGTGAAAGACAGCCAGCAACAGGCCCGCCGCCTTGGCCTGGCCCATGAGGTGCCGGCCCTCTTCCAGCGTGATGGTCATGGGCTTTTCCAAGACAACATGCTTGCCTGCCGCGAGAGCCGCGCGGGCCATGGGGAAATGCAGGGCATTGGGGGTGTTGACCACCACCAGGTGGATCGCGGGGTCGTCCAGAATGGCCTGAAAATCAGTCACCACGCCCGACGTCGCCGGTTCCGTCCCGTCGGGTCCCGAGCGGCGCAGGATGGTGCGCAGCGACAGGGCCGGTTCCGCCTGGATAAGGGGGGCATGAAACACCCGGCCGGACAGGCCGTAGGCGCACAGGGCAGTTGCGATCATGGGTCTCATCCCTTCCTTCATCTGGCCATGCCTGGCCCACCGCTGGCCCCAAACCGGGACAGCTATCGCCTAGCGCGACCGTATATTAACGTGCGATTTACAGTCCTGGAGTAGAAACAAGCAAACAAAATCTGCTCATTAATGGATTAATATTGCAACATAATCCATAATTTCCGGTTAAGTTTCCCAAATCAGGTGGCGCTCAAGAGGGTTTGCCCTATATGACTTTCACCAATGCGCATCTTGACCATCGACTCCAGATCGCAAGATGCTATCCTGGCCACCGAACCAGGAATTTATATTTAAAACTATATTGCTCAATGTCTTTCTGAAAACGACAATTCTAAAGCCCTGACATACCAAGGAACGCGTGATGAGCTTTGCCGGCACCCCCGCCTCATCCCCTGCTCAGGAAGACAAAGCCCGTTTATGGTCCATCCTTGTCCATTTTCTTTACTTGATGGGCGCGTTCCCACTGGGCTTGGTCATGGCTTATATCAAGCGGCCTGATTTCGCCGGCACCATTTACGAAGGCCACATGACCTTCGCCATCCGCACCTTCTGGATTTGCCTCATGTTCGGCATCGGCGCCCTGGCCCTGCGGGGCGTGGGCATGGAACTCATGATCCTGTTCATCGGCAGCATCTGGGCCATCGTGCGTGTCGTGGTGGGGCTGGTCCGGGCGATTGACGCCAAGCCGATTCAGAAACCGCGGGGCTGGACCATCTGAACACCCCGGCTGCTCCCGGCCCGCCCTATCCGTCCGGGCATGGCCGTTATGGGCGGCGCCGGCGGAGCCCCTATTTCGAACGGTGATGCCTTACAGGCGCGATGGTATAGTCTCCGGGCGTTTTTCCGGTCAAACCGCCAGATCGCTGTGTCGGACGCCAAAACACACCGTCGCGCGGGCGTTGGGGGCATGTCTATGCGGGTGGTCTTCCCCGGTTTGTGCTTTAGCATCGATGATTCCGGCGTCGCCTTCAGCCATGAGCCGTGGCTGGTCTTTCTCTCCTACCTGACCGCCGTCTTCGCCTCCTTCGTCGCCCTGAACATGACGGAGCGCATGGTGGGCGCCAACGGCCGCTCGCGCCTGGCCTGGCATCTCGGCGCCGCTTGCGCGTTGGGAGGCGGAATCTGGTCCATGCATTTCATCGGAATGCTGGCCCTGCGGGTGGCGGTGCCTGTGGCCTGGGAACCGCGGCTGACACTGGCGTCGCTGGTGACCGCCATCCTTTTCGTCGCCCTGGGCATGGAGGCGGTTCGTCACGGCCGCACCAGCGTCAGCCGGTTCACCGTGGCCGGCGCGGGCGTGGGGCTGGGGATCGCGGCCATGCACTACACCGGCATGGCCGCGATGGAGGTCCCTGGCCAAGTGGCGTACCGCCCCGGCCTTTTCGCCCTATCGGTCCTGATCGCCATGGGTGCCGCCACCGTGGCCCTGATGCTGTCGGTCAGCTTGAAGCAAGGTTGGCATCGCGCGCTGGCCGCCATCGTCATGGGCTTCGCCATCTGCGGCACCCACTACACCGGCATGGCGGCCACGGTGTTGACCCTGGACCCGCTGGCGCCCGTGCCCGCCGATGTGGATCGCGGGCCCTTGGCCATCATCGTGGCCGGCGCCACCTACGGCCTGCTCATGCTGGCATTGGTGACGGCCCTGGCCGACCGGCGCCTGAATGCCGCAACCGAACGCGAGGCGGAGCGGCTGAAGGTCGTGAACCGCGCGCTGGAAGCGGAGGTGACGGAACGTCGCCGTGCAGAGGAGGAACTATTGCGGGCGCGCGAGGGGCTGGAAGAGGCGGTGGCGGAGCGCACCCGCGACCTGGCGGCGGCCCGGGTACGGGCGGAAGCCGCCAACCAGGCCAAATCCGAATTCCTGGCCAGCATGAGCCATGAATTGCGTACCCCATTGAACGCCGTCTTAGGCTTCGCCCAACTGATGGATTACAATAAGGCGCGGGAGCCGATGACGCCCAAGCAGGAACGGGGTGTCCAGCAAATCATCAAGAACGGCAACCACCTGCTGCGCCTGATCGATGACGTGCTGGATCTGGCGCGCATCGAGGCGGGCCACTTGACCCTGTCGCTGGAGCCGGTCGATCCCAGGCAGGTGGTGGATGATGTGCTGACGACCTTGCAGCCCGTGGCGGAAAAGGCGCGGGTGGCCATTGTCACCGCCTTGCCCGAGGCATCGCCACCCGTCCTGGCAGACCGCACCCGACTGGTCCAGGTGATCAGCAACCTGACGTCCAACGCCATCAAGTACAACCGACCCGGCGGCACCGTGCGCATCACCCTGAGCGCGGCGGCGACACGAGGCCGCCTGGCGTTGAGCGTGGGGGATACCGGCAATGGCATCGCGACCGACAAGCTGGGCGACTTGTTCCAGCCCTTCAACCGTTTGGGCCAGGAGTACAGCGACATTCCCGGCACCGGCATCGGCTTGACCATCACGCGTCGGCTGCTGGACGCCATGAACGGCACCATCGAGGTGGCCAGCGTGCCGGGCGAAGGCAGCACCTTCACCATCACCCTGCCCGGCGCCTTGGACATGACGACCGAGCCGATGGTCCCCGCTACTGACGGCCTTCCCCCGGCCCAGACCGGGAAACGCACCATCGTCTATGTCGAGGACAACCCGTCCAACATCGAACTGATGCGCGACCTGATGGAAACCGTGCCGGGGACCAAGCTGCTGGTGGCGGCGGACCCGGCGACGGGCCTGGACCTGGCCATCGCCCATAGGCCCGATGTCATCGTGCTGGACATCAACCTGCCGGGGATGAGCGGCTTTGACGTGCTGGCCCGCCTTCGCGACCGTGAGGAGACGCGGGCCATCCCCGTCCTGGCGCTGAGCGCCAACGCTCTGCCCCGCGAAATAGAGAAAGGTCTGCGTGCCGGATTCCGGCGATATCTGACCAAGCCCCTGAACGTTCAGGAGTTCATGGAGGCCCTGGCCGACGCGATGGTCCCCGCCGACGTCGCTTAACACCGGCCAAGGGCAGGAAGCTGCGGACCGTTCACGGCTCCTGCGAAGGCCCCTGGTCCAGCACGTCGGCGCGCGACAGCCGGCTGGCATGGCCGGGCACGTCCACCCAAGGGCCGATCAGGTCACCCATCATGAAGGCGCAGCCCGCCTCCTCCGCCATCCGTTCCATTTCGGGCGTATCGATGCCGTCGACCATCAGGTGCAGGCCCCGGCGCCGGGCTTCGGCCGCCGCCAGATGCAGGTCGGGGATCAGACGCCCGCGGGGCACCGCCGCCCCCAAGGACACGGCGACGCCCTTGACGCCGCCAGCGGCGAAGGTGGCATAGGCCTGGGGCGCCAAGTCGGCGCTGACGGTCACGCCGCGCCCTAGCGGCTTCAACGCGCTGACCAGCTCCGTCAGCCGTCCCAGCGGAACGCCATCGGGCACGCCCATCAATTGATAGGTGATGAAGGGCAGCAGGTGGGCGGGGATATGGCCGGCAAGATCGAGGTACGCGCGGCGCCTGACAGTTCCCGCCAGCGTCTCGAAATGCACCGGCAAGGCCAGGTAATAGCGGAACCGGTTATCATACAGCTCCAGATACGCGTCGACGGCCTGGCGCAGGGTTTCGCGATCCAGGTCCAGAATCTCTTGCAGGCCGTTGGCGGTTCCGGCGGAAACGACACCACCGGCGGCATCCGTCAGGGTCTCGTAGCCATACACGTATTGCCGCCCCCCGATCCGCTGGCGGCGGGGACTGGCGACATAGAGGCTCAACGCCTGTCCGCGCACGTCCCAGACCGGTCGGTAAGCAAACTCCAGCGGCCCCAGCACGGGACGCAGATGCAGCCATGGATCGTCGGCACCAAGGGGGGGCGTGGTAGCGACCGTCCCCCGGCCCAGCTCCACCAATGCCGCAGCCGCCTGCGACAGAGGGGTCTGCACGGAAGAAAGGGACGGCAGGGGCGCGGACGACAGGGATGCGGTCGAAGGCGGCCCTGATGAGGCATCCCGCACCGAAGCATCCTGGCCTGCGAACGGCACCGCGGGCGGGGAAGCCTGGAAGGCCCCATCGGGATGCGCAGCGGAGGTTTCCGTCATCGGCCCCTCCGTGGAGGTATCCCCCGGCGAGGGACCCGCGCGAGACGCCAAATCTGCCAGCAGGTCGGCCAATCGCTCGGGCTTGAGGATCAAATTGCCCGAAGCTTCCCGCGCCGCCGTGCGGACCACGATGCTGGACAAATCGGGCTCCCCCAGCAGCATGCGCTGCAGTTCCTGCACCACTTTGGCACAGACCAAGCTGGCCTGGAGAGCGTTCAAGCGGGCGAAGACGATGACGTAGGTTTCGCTGCCATACCCGTAATAAACATCTCCCGCCCCCAGGGTCTGGCGCAGCAGCCGCTCGACCATGGCATGCACCCGTGGCTGGACGGCTCCCCACCGGGACCCCAGCCTCTCCTTGAGGCTGTCAAGCCCGACAAACTGGACGCATCCCGCCGCGGCGGAAGAGCGCGGGCCCAACACCGCCTTCAACCGCTGGCGGAACATGGTTTCGTCCGGATTGCGTCGGGCGCCACGCCGGTTGCCGGAACCAGCGGGGGCCTTGGGTTCGCGCCCACCGGCGACGCGCTCCGGTTCCTCTGAGAACCAGTCGATGATGCGGCGCAACAATCCGGACATGGGTCGCCTCAACGCTCTTTCGATCCGATTACCAGGCTAGAGGGCACATAGTTAAAAAAAGCCTAAAGTCGAATCGAAATATGGGCGCCGGACTGTAAACGGCATGTGAACTGCGAATTATCGGGGATGGTTCCGACGCCCGCCGATGATATGGCGTCGCGGAAATGAAGAAGGCCGGCCCCGGCGGGACCAGCCTTCCTTTTTCAAAAGGCCATCCTGATAACGAATACGCTATCGAAATCAGGTGAATTCCTGAAAGAAGTCGTTGCCCTTGTCATCAATGACGATGAAGGCGGGGAAGTCTTCAACCTCAATACGCCAAATGGCTTCCATGCCCAAATCCTCGAAGGCGATGCATTCAACCTTCTTGATGCAATCCTGGGCCAGGCGGGCCGCCGCGCCGCCAATGGAACCCAGATAGAAGCCGCCGTGCTTCTTGCAGGCCTCACGCACCGCCGGGCTGCGGTTGCCCTTGGCCAACATGATGAAGGAGCCGCCCGCCGCCTGGAATTGGTCGACGAAGCTGTCCATGCGGCCGGCCGTGGTGGGACCGAAGGAACCGGAGGCGTAGCCGGTCGGCGTCTTGGCCGGGCCGGCGTAATAGATGGGGTGGTTCTTGAAATAGTCCGGCAAGGGCTGCCCCGCCTCCAGCGCGGCACGCAGGCGGGCATGGGCGCTGTCGCGGGCCACGATCAGCGGGCCGGTCAGGGAGACGCGGGTACGGATCGGGTAACGGGACAAGGTCTCGCGGATCTCGGACATCGGCCGGGTCAGGTCGATCTTGACCACCTCGCCCGCCAACTGGCTGTCATCGATCTCCGGCAGGAAGCGGGCGGGATCGTGCTCCAGCTCTTCCAGGAAGATGCCGTCGCGGGTGATCTTGGCCAGCGCCTGGCGGTCGGCCGAGCAGGACACGCCGATGCCGATGGGCAGCGAGGCGCCGTGGCGCGGCAGGCGGATGACCCGCACGTCATGGCAGAAGTACTTGCCGCCGAATTGCGCGCCGATGCCCATGGTCTGGCTCAGCTTGTGAACGGCGGCCTCCATCTCCAGGTCGCGGAAGGCATGGCCGCTTTCCGAGCCCTGGATGGGCAGGCCATCATAATAGCGGGCCGAGGCCAGCTTGACCGTTTTCAGGTTCATCTCGGCGCTGGTGCCGCCGATGACGATGGCCAGGTGATAAGGTGGGCAGGCCGAGGTGCCCAGCGACTTGATCTTCTCTTCCAGGAAGGGCAGCAACCGATCCGGCGCCAACACCGAGGGCGTGGCCTGGAACAGGAAGGTCTTGTTGGCCGAACCGCCGCCCTTGGCCATGAACAGAAACTTATAGGCGTCCTCGCCCTCGGCATAGATGTCGACCTGGGCGGGCAGGTTGGTGCGGGTGTTCTTTTCCTCATACATGGACAGGGGCGCCACCTGGCTGTAGCGCAGGTTGCGCTTGGCGTAGGCGTCCAGCACGCCGCTGCCCAGCGCGGTTTCGTCGCCGCCCTTGGTCCAGACCCGGCGGCCCTTCTTGCCCATGACGATGGCGGTGCCGGTGTCCTGGCACATGGGCAGGATGCCGGACGCGGCGATGGACGCGTTCTTCAGCAGATCGAGCGCCACGAAGCGATCATTGGGCGAGGCCTCGGCATCATCGAGGATGGCGCGCAGCTGGGCCAGATGGCCTGGGCGCAGCAGGTGATTGATGTCGATGAAGGCCTGCTCGGCCAACAGGCGCAGCCCCTCGGGCTCGACCTTCAGAACCTCTTCCCCGTCGAAGGTCGTGGTCGACACATGGTCGCTGGTCAGCTTGCGGTAGCTGGTGGCGTCCTTGGCCACGGGGAACAGCGTGAACTCCCGGCTTTCACCGCCGACGTCTGGCATTGGGGGCACTCCCGACTATTGGGCCCAATTGATCTGGCCCGACTGGCCTGGCCACGGGCGGCTCCCGCGGCCGGCCGGGACCTTACGCCACCCACCCTGCCCTGTCATCTGCGCCGCGCGCGCACCATCCACCCCAAGATTTGCTCGCCTTGCCGCCAAGCCGCAACCTTAAGGGGCAAAATATGCGTTTTGGTTCTCGGTTATCGGCGATTCCGTGACCGTCATTCCAAACCCGAGCCAACGCATCAGGATAGGTTGTTCAAAAAAATGTGGATTCCGCCGCGGCCCGTCCCCCGTCACCCGAAAGGTGAAGAAGTTAAGAAACGATAAAATGTGACGCTGCCTACCCCGTTATTTTTGCCAATATACCGATTCCATGACGCGCGAATCGAGAGGTAAATATCGAAAACACACCAAAACGGCGCAACTCGTATGTTAAATGTGATAAGCGGTGACATCAGATAATGGTTAAGAAGCGTTAACCAAATACTTTTGCACCCACCACGATAGTTGAAGTCCCGGAAGATACAATTGACAGGTATTGGCCATCTATCTCAGAAGACGGTAGCGACCCTGCCTCCTTTGGGCAGGTCCGGGCCGGGGCGGGGAAGCCTTGGTTTCTGGCAAATCGACGGTTGGGCTGACTGAAAAAAGCGGATTTGGGCGTGGGGGCGGTTTCCCCAACGGCATCCCAAATGCCGCTTTCTTGGTCTCCCAACGTGGCGATGCGCAAACCAGTGGTTGGGAGTCAGGTGGCATGGCGAAGCAGACGAATACACGCGCTCACGGGAACAAGAAGACTCAACAGGTCATCCTGCTGGGCGCGTCGGCACTGGCCATCAGCGCGGGCTTGGCCGCGCCACGCCCCGCCCAAGCGTCCCCTTGCGGCAGCTTCTCCACCACCTCCACCGTCGGGTCGGCCGCCCATTGCACGTCCTTCGTCTGGACGGGCACCCTGGGAACGGTCATCAACAACGGCACGCTGGTGGCCAACAACATCGGCAGCACCAGTAATTACGCCGGTTTCAGCATTCAGGGCGGCAAGACCCTGACCGCCCTGATCAATAACAGCACCATCGGCGGCACCGGCGCGGCGGGCGGCATCGCCGCCATTGTCCTGACGGGCACCCCCACCTACACCACCACCAGCGGCACGATCAGCTACGGCATCAGCGCCTACACCACCATCGGTTCCATCGTGAACAACGCCACAGGCCTCATCCAGTCGGGTGGCGGCTACGGCGCCATCCGTATGATGAATGGCGTGAAGGTTGCCGGCTTCACCAACGACGGCACCATCCTGGCCAATGGCAACAGCGCCTTGAACCTGACCGGCGCCAGCATCGGCACGCTGACCAACAGCGGCTACATCTACAGTTCGGTTGGCGGCGCCATCGATGTCGACGTCATCACGACGATCAGCACCGTCGGCACCATCATCAATAGCGGCATGTTGAGGGGCAACAGCGGCGGCACCGGCGCCGTGAACGTGTTCGGCGTGGTTGGATCGGTCAGCAATTCCGGCACCATCCTCAACGATTCCGGTCCGGGCGTGGTGGTCAGGAACTACGGCGGTTTCGGCCCCACCGCCATCTACCACAGCCATGTCGGCCAGGACGCCACCCTCTCCACCCTGACCAATTCGGGCATGATCAGCGGCACCGTCGGCGTTTCCATTGGCGCCGGCGGCTCCATCGTCAGCCTGGTGAACGCCAACACCGGCACCATCCAGGGCGGCATCGTCATCGCGAAGACGACCGGCAATCCGTCGGTGACGCACAACGGCTATCTGGGCGCCTTGTCCAACGCCGGCGTGATCATCGGCAACGTCGTCAACAATTCGTCCACCCCCTTGAGCATCACGGGCGGCACGGGCACCACCATCGGCACCTTCACCGGCGCGTCGGGCAAGGGCTCGATCATCAGCACGCTGGGCAACATCGTGCTCACCGGCGGCAACCTGCTGCTGAACGACAATATAAACGTCGGCAGCGGAACGCTGATCAGCCAGGGCACCAACCTGACCATCGCCGCCGGCTCCACCATCACCGGCAACTATTACAACACACTCTCCACCAATACCCTCACCACCAGCGGCCTCACAGTCACGGGCCGCGTGACCCTGATCACCGGCACCATCGTCCCCTCCTTCAGCAGTGCGGCCAATTACATCGTCGGCACGGCCGCCAGCCTGATCTATTCGCCCACCGGCATTTCCAACCTCGGCTCGGCCTTCGCCGCCGTGCAGGCCCCCACCGGCGCCCATTTCTCCAATATCGGCGCCAGCGGCACGACGCTGATCTATTATAACCCGCTCATGGACTATGTGGGTGGCGCCGTCGCCTCGGTGAGCATCGGCAGCACGGCGCTGGCCGGCATATCGACCATCTATCCCACGGCGCTGTATATCGCCAGCACGGGCACCCTGGGCACGCTGACCAACACCGGCACCATCCGCGGCGATATCGTCAACCTCAGCGCTAACGACCTGTCCATCCGCGGCGGCACGCTGACCACCATCGGCACCCTGACCGGCTATTCCAACTCCATCGGCACCATCAACAATACCAACAGTAATGTTGTGCTGGTGTCCGGCAACCTGCGCATCAACGATATCCTGAACGTCGGCACCAACACCGTCATCAACAGCGGCGCCAACCTGACCTTCGGCACGCTCGGGACCATCAGCCTGACGGGCAACTTCGCCCAGACCTCCGCCACCGGCACACTGGCGCTGGGCACCAACCTGCTGTCCATTTCCGGCGCGGCCAACATCGCCGGCACCGTGCTCAGCAACTTCACGACCACCGTGAACCACACCGTTGGTGAGGCCATCACCCTGGTTTCCGCCGCCGGCGGCCTGAGCCTCAGCTATGGCACCCTGACCGGTGTGGTCCGGGCGTCGGGCACCGGCATCAACGTGACAGGCACCACCAACAGCAACAATCTGCTGGCCATGGTGCAAAACTATTACATCGCCGGCACCTACGGCACCGTGACCAACGCCGGCACCCTGACCTCCACCTCGGCCGTTTACGTCGCGTCCACCGGCACGCTGGGCGCCGTGTCGAACACCGGCGTCATCCAGGGCAACCTGATCAACAACAGCGTCCGCGACCTGACGCTGCTGGGTTCCAGCGGCGCCGGCTTCGGCACCTTCACCGGCCTCTCGGGCACGGCCACGGGTTCCATCGTGAACACCGCCAGCAACGTGACCTTGTCGGGCAATGTGCTGCTGAACG
Organism: Nitrospirillum karajorum; assembly: GCF_036348415.1. NCBI lineage: Bacteria > Pseudomonadati > Pseudomonadota > Alphaproteobacteria > Rhodospirillales > Azospirillaceae > Nitrospirillum > Nitrospirillum karajorum. The sequence goes on along the minus strand of NZ_JAZBQB010000002.1, from coordinate 345,498 downwards.
ACCACGTCAACGTCACCGGCCACACCCTGGTGAACAGCGGTGGCAACCTGTACCTGACCACCGGCATCAGCGTCACCGGCAACTACAACCAGACGGGCGGCACGCTGGCGGAGCTTTCGGCCCTGGGCGGCGGGCAACTGATCGTCAGCGGCGCCGCCGTGGTCAATGGCGCCAACTACACGGTCGTTGGCGCCACGGGCGCCTATCACTATCTGCAGGGCCCGGCTGGTGGCACGCCCATCATCTCCGGCGGCGTCGGGTCCAGCTACACCAGCATCACCTACGACAGCGGCATCACCGGCCTCACCCTGGGCGGCTATACCCAGGGCACCAGCCTGTGGGGCACGATCCTCAACGATTATGTCGGTGACAGCCTGGGGTCCATCGCCATCGGCGGCGGCACCGTCCTGGCGGCCCAGGCCGGCGTCCAGACCCTGATTTACATCAGCGGCGCCGGCACCCTGGGCACCCTGTCCAACAGCGGCACCATCCAGGGCAACATCGCCAACAACGGCGGCGCCGACCTGAACATCCGCGGCGGCAGCGGCGCCACCGTCGGCACGTTCACCGGCTTCGGCGGCAGCATCGGCACCATCACCAACACCAACAGCAATGTGGTGCTGAGCGGCGGCAACCTGCTGCTCAACGACAGCGTCAACGTCGGCAGCCACCTGCTGTACAACACCGGCGCCAACCTGACGCTGGCGAACGCCCAGACCGTTACGGGCGGCTATCTGCAGAACAACGCCAACGGCACGCTGACGCTCAACGCGGGCGCCAAGCTGGTGGTCACCGGCGGCGCCACCATCAGCGACGGTTATATCGTCACCAGCAGCTTCGACGCGCTGGCCAACCATACCATCGGTGAGTCCCAGAACCTGGTCGAGGGCGGCGCCGGCTCCAGCTACGCCACGATCAACAGCGGCAGCGTCTCGGTGGTCCGTTCAGGCGTGTCCGGCCTCGGGGTGGGCGCCGTCGTGTCCGGCAACACCCTGTCGGCGGCCGTGCAGAACGACTATTTCGGAACGACCACGGCGGCCTTCACCAACAGCGGCGCCCTCGTGCTGAGCAGCATCAGCGCCGCTTCCGCCGCGCTGGTGGTGGCCAGCACCGGCTCGATCGGCCACCTGACCAACACCGGCACCCTGAACGCCGAGGCGGTCAACGGCTTTGGCGTCTATCTCCTGACCAGCGGCACCCTGGCGGCCACCATCGGAACGCTGAGCAACAGCGGCCTGATCGCCGGCCGCAACGGCATCGCCAACTTCGGCGGTGTCATCGGCACCATCGACAACAGCGGCCAGATTCTGGACAGCCTGCCCAACTCGGGCATCTACAACGGCAACACCATCGGCCTGGTGAACAACCAGGCCGGCGGCACCATCGCCGGCGCCTACGGTGTCGCCAACAACGGCACCATGGGCGCGATCACCAATGCCGGCCTGATCCAGGGCTCTGTCAGCAGCGGGTCGACCACCGCCGTGGGCGTCGCCAACTTCGGCAGCCTGGGCAGCCTCAGCAACAGCGGCACCATCCAGGGAACCTCCACGCACACCGCGTTTGGCGTTCAGAACAGCGGCACCTTGACCGCGCTGGCCAACACCGCGGGCGGCACCATCACCGCCACGGGCGCCATCACCAGCGGCACGAGCAACGTCATCGCCGGCGTGCGGAACGGCGGCAGCATCGGCACGCTGGCCAACAGCGGCCTGATCACCGTCTCCGGCGCCAACACCGTCACCGGCTTCAACGTGGTGGCCGGCATCGCCAACATGGCCAGCGTCATCGATACCTTGTCCAACGCTGGGACCATTGCCGCCTCGGGCACGGTGACCGACCTCACCCTTTCCCGCCAAGCGGGGCTGTTCAACGCCGCCACCATCGGCACCCTCTCCAACAGCACCGGCGGCTTGATCCGCGGCCAGGTCTATGGCCTGGACAACTTCACCGGCGGCACCATCACCCAGTTGCTGAACGCCGGCACCATCACCGCCAGCGTCCACACCGCCCTTTTCAACGAGGGTGTGATCGGCACCCTGAGCAACAGCGGGACGATCCAGGGACAGACCGCGCTGCGTTTGGGCAGCAGCGGCACCATCGGCACCTTCACCAACAGCGGCACCATCGCCGGCTCCATCCTCAACGGCGCCTCCACCGCCCTCACCATCGGCGGTGGCGCGGGCACGGTGGTGGGCGTGCTGACGGGTGCCGGGGGCGGTTTGGGCAGCATCGACAAGGGCCGGATCACCAGCACCGGTGCCAACCTGGTGTTCAGCGGCGGCAATCTGCTGCTGAATGACGACATCACCGCCACCGGCCAGACGGTGGCCAATAGCGGCGCCTCGCTGCGGTTGGCCAACAGCGTCAGCATCACCGGCAACTACACGCAAGGCGCCACCGGCACCCTGCTGCTGGGCAGCGGCGCCATCCTGACGGTCAGTGGCGCCGCCGCCATCACCGTGGGCACGGTCACGTCCAGCGGCTTCAACGCCAGCGGCAACTACCTGGCCGGCGGCAGCAACGTCACGCTGGTGGCCGGCGGCGTCGGTTCGTCCTACAACACCACCGTCGTCGCCGGCGGCGGGATCACCGGCCTGGGCCTGACCGGCAGCGTGTCGGGCAACAACCTTCTGGCGGTCGTCGGCAACGATTATGTCGGTGGCAGCCTGGGCAGCATCAACAACACCGGCTCCCTGTCCTACAACGGCGCCCAGACGGGCGCGGTCTACGTGGCCGGCACGGGCAGCCTGGGAACCCTGGCCAACAGCGGCACCATCGCCGGCTCCATCGCGGTGGAGGTGGCGGCCGGCGGCACGCTGGGCCAGGTGGTGAACAGCGGCCTCATCAGCGGCAACCTGGTGAACCTGTCGACCAACGTGCTGACCCTGGCGGGCGGCACGGTCACGGGCACCTATTCCGGCGGCACCATCGTCAGCACCCTGGCCAACGTCGCGCTCACCTCGGGCAGCGTGGCGTTGAATGACGCGGTCAATGTCGGTGCCGGCACCTTGGTCAACAGCGGCGCATCGGTCCTGCTGAACACCGTCTTGGGCATCACCGGCAATTACAGCCAGACCGCGGGCACCCTGACGCTCAACGGCGCCGGTCAACTGGCGGTCAGCGGCGCCGCGTCCCTGACCGGCGGCACCATCGTCACCACCAACTTCGTCAGCACGGGCAATTACCTGGCCTCCGGCCCGGGCACCACGCTGGTGTCCGGCGGCGTCGGGTCGAACTACGCCGGTGTCAGCATCTCCAGCGGCGCCATCTTCGGCCTGGCCGTGGGCGGCAGCACCAGCGGCACCAACCTTGTGGCCGTGGCGCAGAACGACTATGTCGGCGGCAGCCTGGCCAGCCTGGGCAACACCGGCAGCATCGGCGGCGTGCTGTACGCGGCCTATGTCACCTTTGGCGGCACGGTGGGCACGCTGAACAACAGCGGCACCCTGGCCGGCGTGGGCGCCAGCACCACGGCGGCGGGCGTGCGCAACGCCGGCAGCATCGGCACGCTGTCCAACAGCGGCGTCATCCGTGTCAGCGGTGCGCATTTCAGCGATGCCGTCTACAACACCGGCACCATCGGCACCCTGCTGAACGCCGGCGGCACCATCGCCGCCACCGTCAGCGGCGCCGGCGTGGAGAACATCGGGCTGATGGGCAGCCTGGGCAACAGCGGCACCATCATCGGCGCCAGCTATGGCCTGGAGAACATCGGCACCATCGCCACGTTGAACAATAGCGGCCTGCTCAGCGGCAACACCGCCATCAACAACGCCGGCACCATCGGCGTCCTGGTCAACAGCGGCAGCATCGGCGGCAACCTGGGCCTGTACCAGCACGGCGCCGTCATCAGCACCCTGGTCAACAGCGGCATCCTGGGCCGCAACGGTGGCATCTTCGCCAGTTCCAGCATCGACACCCTGATCAACAGCGGCACGCTGCTGGGCACCCTCAATAGTACCGGCGCCCTGATGCTGTCGGGCACCGCCACCCTCGGCACGCTGGTCAACAGCGGCGTCATCAATGGCACGATCACCAACAACGGCGGCGGCGACCTCACCATCGGCGGCGGCAGCGCCGGCACGGTGGGCACGCTGACCGGTGGCATCATCAGCAGCACGTCGCACAATGTGGTGTTCAGCGGCGGCGCGCTGGCGCTGGGCGACGCCATCGACGTCGGCACCAACACGGTGGCCAACACTGGGGCCACCCTGACCCTGGCCAGCGCGATCAGCATCACCGGCAACTACAGCCAGTCGGCGGGCACGCTGGTGATCAACCCCGGCACCGGGCAACTGGTGGTCAGCGGGGTCGCCAGCATCGGCGGCGGCAAGATCAGCGCCAGCCTGTCCAGCACCGGCAACTACCTGGTGGGGGGCAACTATACCCTGGTGCAGGGCGGCGCCGGCTCCAACTACACCGGCGCGGCGCTCACCGTCACGGGCGGGTTGGCGGGGCTCAGCGCCGGCACATCCATCGCCACCATCGGTGGCAATGTCGACCTGCTGCTGGCCGTCAACAACGACTATGTCGGCGGCACGCTGGCCACGCTCACCAACACCGGCACCATCAGCGCCAATACCGGCATCCATATCACCAACGGCGGCTCGGTCGGCGTCGTGACCAACAGCGGCCTGCTGAACGGCCGGTACGCTTTCATCAATCAGGGCAGCGTGGGCACCCTGGTCAACACCGGCGTCATCGCAGCGGGCAGCACCGGGGTCCAGGGCCAAGGCAACTACGGCACGGTCGTCAACAGCGGCACCATCAGCGGCGTCAGCGTCGCCGTGGCCTTCGGCGGGTCCGTCGGCACCCTGGTCAACAGCGGCCTGATCAACGGCTCGCAAGCGCTCTACATCGGCAGTATTCTGGGCACGCTGGTGAACAGCGGCACCATCGCCGGGACCATCAACAACGCCGGCGGCAACCCGCTGACCATCATTGGTGGGACGGGCGGCACCATCGGCACCCTGACCGGCCAATCCGGCGCCGTCGGCGCCCTGGCCAGCAACGCCAACGTGGTGCTGGCCTCGGGCAGCCTGCTGCTGAACGATCAGGTCGTCCTGGGCGGCAACACCCTGGTCAACAGCGGCGCCTCGGTGCGGCTGGGCACGCTGATCAGCGTCACGGGCCAGTACAGCCAGACGGCCGGTACCCTGGATGTGGGCACGGGCCGCCTGGCGGTCAGCGGTGCTGCCAGCATCACCGGCGGCACGGTCGTGGCCACGCTGTCGGGCACCGCCAACTACCTGGCGGGACAGGTCAGCTCCACCACCCTGGTGACGGGCGGCGTCGGCTCCAACTACACCGGCGCCAGCGTGGCGGCGGGGGGCGTGACCGGCCTGGCCGTGACCGGCACCACCAGCGGCACCAACCTGGTCGTCGCCGGGCTGAACGACTACATCGGCGGCACGCTGGGGACGTTGAGCAACAGCGGCACCATCAACGCCGGCAACGCGGTCTACGTGGCGGCGACGGGCAGCCTGGGCAGCTTCACCAACAGCGGCGCGCTGCTGGGCGCCACGGCGGCCTTGAGCAACCTGGGCACCGTCGGCTCCATCCTCAACGGCACCCTGGGCACTCTCGGGGGCACCCTGGGGGTCATGACGGGCGGCGTGGGCGTGGCCAACGCCGGCAGCATCGGCACGCTGGTCAGCTACGGCGCCATCACCGGCACCACCGGGGCGGCCATCGACAACCAGGGGACGATCTTCGCCCTGGGCAACGCCGGCACCATCGGTGGCGTGACCGCCGGTATCCACAACACGGGCGCGGTCGCCCTGTTCGTCAACATCGGCCAGGTCTCCGGCGGCAGCATCGGCATCGACAACAGCGGTGCGCTGGGCACGGTGTTCGCCCAGGCCGGCACCATCGCCGGCGGCGCCATCGGCGTCCGCAACACGGGCACCATCGCCCTGCTGGCCAACTCCGGCCTGCTATCGGGGGCCACGGCCCTGTATAACGGCGCCGGCGCCACCCTGGGCCTGCTGGCCAACACCGGCACCCTCAGCGGCAACATCGTCAACCTATCGGCGACCGACCTGGTCATCGGCGGCGCGGGTGGCACCCTGACCGGCGGCACCATCACCAACACCGCCAGCAACGTCGTGTTCTCCGGCGGCGGCGCCCAGGTGCTGGCCGATGCCTTCAACGTGGGCAGCCACACGGTGGTCAACAACGGCGCCACGCTGAGCCTGGCCAGCAACCTGACCATCACCGGCAACTACAGCCAGGCCAGCGGCACGCTGGCCCTGGGCACCCTGTCGGCCTCGGTTACCGGCGTCGCCAGCATCAGCGGCGGCATGGTCAGCACCACCCTGGACACCCTGACCAACTACGTCGTGGGCGCGTCCACCGGCGTCATCCTGGTCCAGGGCGGGGCGGGGTCCAGCTACACCGGCGTCACCGTCGCCTCCGGCATCACCGGCCTGACCATCGGCACCGGCGTCACCACCATCGGGTCCAACGTCGACCTGGTGCTGGCGGCGGTGAACGACTACATCGGCGGCACCCTGGGCACGCTGAACAACACCGGCACCATCAGCGGCGTCATCACCGCGGCCTACATCGCCAGTGGCGGCAGCCTGGGCACCCTGGTCAACAGCGGCGTGCTGGACGGTGAGCTCTATGGCATCCGCAACCGGGGCACCATCGGCCTGGTGGACAACAGCGGCACGGCCACGGGCCGGGTGGGCCTGTGGAACCAGGGCAGCATCGGCACGGTGCTCAACACCGGCACCCTGAAGGACGCGCCGGAGGTGAATGCCGCCGGCCTGAACAACCAGGGCACCATCGGTGCCGTGATCAACCAGGGCGGCACCATCAGCAGCGTCGCCTACGGCCTGTACAACAGCGGCACCATCGCCAGCATCGACAATAGCGGGGTGATCAGCGCCACCGATACGGTCAGCGGCCGGGGCCTGCGCAACAATGGCAGCATCGGCGTAGTGGCCAACAGCGGCACCATCGCCGGCGTGACCGCCCTGTACAACCAGGGCAGCATCGGCACCATCGCCAACAGCGGCGTCATCGCCGGCAGCATCGTGAACACCAGCGCCAACGCCCTGGTCTTCACCGGCGGCAGCGGCACGGTGGTCGGCACCCTGACCGGGACCAACGGCATCGGCACCCTCACCAGTACCGGCGCCAATGTCACGCTGGCCAGCGGCAATCTGTTGCTGAACGACCAGGTCAACGTCGGCACCGGCACCCTGGTCAACAGCGGCGCCAACGTGCTGCTGACCAACGTCCTCAGCGTGACGGGCAACTACGCCCAAAGCGCCGGCACCCTGGCCATGGGCATCGGCAGTGGCACGGCAGGTGAGCTGCTGGTCAGCGGCGACGCCGCCTTCACCGGCGGCACCGTGGCGGTCACGGCGCTGTCGGGCAGCAACCTGATCGCCGGGCAGAGCTACACCATCGCCGAGGTCGGCGGTTCCCTGACCACCGGCGGACTGACCGCCGCGGCCACGGGCTTCAGCGCCACCCTGGGCACAGGCGCCAATGGTGCTGCCACCGACCTGCTGCTGACCCTGCTCAGCGACTATGTCAGTGGCACGCTGGGAACGCTGACCAACACCGGCACCATCAACGCCGCCACGGCGGTGCTGATCACCAGCGCCGGCAGCCTGGGCACGCTGGCCAACAGCGGGGCCATCATCGGCAACGTGGTCAACGCCAGCGCCAACGACCTGGTCATCGTCGGGGGCTCTGGTGGCACCGTGGGTAGCTTCTCGGGCGGCACCATCCGCAACAGCCTGAGCAACCTGACCTTCGCGGCGGGTGCCGTCAGCCTGGCCGACGCCATCGACGTCACCGGCCACACCGTCAGCAACAGCGGGGCATCCCTGACCCTGGCCAGCGACGTCAGCATCACCGGCGCCTACAGCCAGACGGCCGGTACCCTGGCCGTGGCCGGCCACGTGCTGAGCGTCAGCGACGCCGCCAGCGTCAGCGGCGGCGTGGTCAACGCCGGCCTGGCGGGTACGGCCAACTACCTGGTGGGCGACAGCGTCACCCTGATCCGGGGCGGCAATGGCTCCACCTACACCGGGGCGACGGTGGTCAGCGGCCTGACGGGCCTGGACGCCGTGGCCGGCACCAGCGGCAGCACCCTGCTGGCGGTCGCGGGCAACGACTACATCGGTGCCAGCCTGGCCACGCTCAGTGTCACGGGGACCCTGGCCAACACGGCCGGGGGCGCCACGGCGCTGTACATCGCCAGCACCGGCACCCTGGGCAGCCTGGCCAACAGCGGCACCATCAGCGGCAACGTCACCAACGTCTCGGCGCGGGATCTGACCATTACCGGCGGCAGCGGCACCGTGGTGGGCAGCTTCACCGGCGGGACCATCCGCAACACGGGGGCCAACGTGGTCTTCGCCTCGGGCGCGGTGGCCCTGGGCGATGCGATCGACGTGGGCGGCACGCACGCAGTCAGCAACATCGGGGCGGCCATCAGCCTCGCCAGCGATGTCGCGGTCACCGGCACCTATGCCCAGAGCGCGGGCAGCCTGAATGTGGACGGCCATGTGCTGACGGTCAGCGGCCCGGCGCTGGTGACGGGCGGCACGGTCAGCGCCGGCGTTAGCGGCGTGGGCAACTACTTCGTGGGCGACAACGTCACCCTGATCCAGGGCGGCACGGGCTCCAGCTACACCGGCGCCACGGTCACCAGTGGCCTGACCGGCCTGGACGCCACCGGCACCACCAGCGGCACCAGCCTGCTGGCGGTGGCCGGCAACGACTATATCGGCGCCAGCCTGGCCACCCTCTCCGTCACCGGCACGCTTGTTAACACCGCCGGCGGCGCCACGGCGCTGTACATCGCCTCGACCGGCACCCTGGGCAGCCTGGCCAACAGCGGCGTCCTCATCGGCAACGTGGTCAACACCAGCACCCGCGACCTCACCATCAACGGCGGGGCCAACGGCACGGTGGGTCGCTTCAGCGGCGGCACGATCACCAACACCGCCAGCAACGTGGTGTTCGCCAGCGGCGCCATCAGCCTGGCCGACGCCCTCAACGTGGCGACGCACACGGTCAGCAACACCGGCGCCAGCCTCACCCTGGCCAGCAATGTCGGCATCACGGGCAACTTCGCGCAGAGCGGCGGCACGCTGGCCACGGGCGGCCATGTGCTGACCGTCAGCAATGCGGCCAGCGTGACGGGCGGCGTGGTCAACGCCGGCCTGGCGGGCACCGCCAACTATCTGGTGGGCGACAGCGTCACCCTGATCCAGGGCGGCACCGGCTCCAGCTACACCGGCGCCACCGTCACCAGCGGCGTCACCGGCCTGTCGGCCAATGCGGTCACCAGCGGCGGCACCCTGCTGGCGGCGGCGGGCAATGACTATATCGGTGCCAGCCTGGCCACCCTGAATGTCACAGGCACGCTGGCCAACACCGCCGGCGGCGCCACGGCGCTGTACATCGCCAGCACCGGCACGCTCGGCACCTTGGCCAACAGCGGCACCATCAGCGGCAATGTGGTCAACCTCAGCGCCAACGACCTGGTGGTCAGCGGGGGCGCCACGACCAGCGCGCCGGGCGTGTTCACCGGCGGCACCATCGACAACCGCCTGTCCAACCTGCGCTTCACCAGTGGTGCCGTGCGGCTGGCCGACGCGGTCAACGTGACCGGCCACAGCGTGGTCAACAGCGGGGCCACCCTGCTGGTGACCAGTGCCGTGAACATCACCGGCGGCTACAGCCAGACGGCCGGCGGCCTGGTGATCGGGGCCACGTCGCAGACCAGCTACGGCAACCTGGTGATCAGCGGCGGCGCCAGCCTGACGGGCGGGTCGGTGACGCTGCAGGGGGCGGGCGGCAACGCCCTGCAGGCCGGCACCTACACCATCGCGGCGGCGGGCGGCGGGCTGAGCCTCAGCGGCGTCAGCTTCAGCGCCACCGGCTACACCGTGACCAGCGACGTTGTGACGGTGGGCGGCAGCACCGACCTGGTGGTGAAGGTGGCGGGCACCGCCACCAACTACACGGCGGTGGGCACCGCCCAGGGTGGCGCGGCGGTGGGCACGGGCTCGGCCCTGGACCAGATCGCGGCGCTGGCCAGCAGCAGCATCACCACCAACACCCAGGTGGCGGCGTTCACGCAGCAGGTGCTGGCGCCGCTGGCGACCCTGACGCCGGCGGCCAAGCAGGTGGCGGTGGCGCAGCTGTCGCCCAGCCAGCTGACGCCGCAGCTGACGGCGACCTCGGTCACGCCCACCACCACGGCCATCAGCCAGCACCAGGAGACGGTGGCCAGCCTGATGGACGGCCCCGACGGCGGAAGCGGCGGCAAGGGCATGGCCGCAGGCTCGGCCGGACGCCAGGGCGTGCTGTGGGGCGAGGTCGTGGGCGCCGGCGTGCTGCGCGGCACGACGACGGAGGCCGCCGGCTACCGCGCCAGCAGCGCCGGCCTGGTGCTGGGCGCCGACTGGTTCGCCGATCCGGAGGTCATGGCCGGCATGGCCTTCAGCTGGATCAACAGCGCCTCCGTCGGCCAGGGCGTCATGGCCGGCAGCACCACCCGCGTCGGCAGCTACCAGCTGACCGCCTACAGCGTCTACCGCCCCGACTGGGCGGACCAGAAGCTGTCGGTCGAAGGCCAGCTGGGCTTTGGCTACAACCACTTCGACCAGCGCCGCGTCATCGCCTTCCTGGGCGCCCGCGCCAACGCCAATTACGGCGGCGAGCAGTACCTGGGCAAGGTTACCGTCGGCTATGAACTGCCCAAGCAGGGGGCCTTCACCTTGACGCCGCAGTACAGCCTGCGGGCCGTGCGGCTGGTCAATCATGGCTATCAGGAGCGCGACGCCGGGGCGGCCAACCTGAAGGTGGACACGCTGGGCACCAACGCCCTGACGCAGGAAGTGGGGGTGAAGGTGGACACGACGTGGGAGACGGGCATCGGCACGCTGCTGCCCGACCTGCGGGTGGCCTGGGTGCACGACTTCAAGGATGGCCCCATCCCGACCACCGGCGTGCTGGCCGGCGTCGCCTTCGCCAGCACCACCGGCCGGGTCAACACCGACGGCCTGGCCGTCAACCTGGGCACCACCCTGCAGCGGAGCGACAGCTTCAGCCTGCGCCTGGAATACAACGGCGAATACCGCCGCGACTACCAGAGCCACGGTGGCGTCTTGCGCGCCAGCTGGAACTTCTGAGCCCGGTCATCCTGATCTGAACCAAGCCCCGCCGGAGCGATCCGGCGGGGCTTTTTCTGGCGTTTTCGGGGAAATGCCGGTCATTCCGCAGCCCCCCTGGACCCTCGCGCACACCTCGGGTGTTCCTCCCCCGCCACAGCAGCAGGAGGAGGAAGCTATGAGTTCAACCGTCGCCGACATCATCGTCGAAACCCTGGCCGCCGCCGGCGCCCGGCGCTGCTACGGCGTGGCGGGGGATACCCTGAACCATATCACCGACGCCATCCGTCGCAGCGACATGCGCTGGATCCACGTGCGGCATGAGGAGGCGGGCGCTATGGCGGCCGGGGCCGATGCCCTGCTGACAGGCCAGTTGGCTTTGTGCGCCGGGTCTTGCGGGCCCGGCGGCCTGCATTTCATCAACGGTCTGTACGAAAGCCACCGCAATCGGGCCCCCGTGGTGCTGATCGCCAGCCAAATCACGCGGGACGAGCTGGGTTTCGACTTTCCGCAAGAGGTGGACTTCAAGGCGGTGTACAGCGTGGCCAGCGTCTTCTGCGAGGAAATCCGCACCCCCGCCCAGGCGCGGCGCATGACCGCGATGGCGGCCCAGGCGGCCTTGACCCAGCGGGGCGTGGCCGTGCTGATCGTGCCGGTCGACATCTCCAGCGCTGACGCCCCCGATGAGCCCGCCTTCGCCGCCCATCACCCCCGGCCCGTGGTACGCCCCAGCGACGCCGAACTGGATCGCATGGCCGAGCTGCTGAACGTCGGCGGCAAGATCGCCATTTATGGCGGTGCAGGCTGCGAGGACGCGCACGACCAGGTCGTTGCGTTAGCGGAACGGCTACAGGCGCCAGTGGCACGCACCTCCCGCGCCAAGGATTTCCTGGAGCCGGCCAACCCCTATGACGTGGGCATGACCGGCATCTTCGGCACAGCCGGCGGCTATCAGGCGCTGATGGACTGTGACACCCTGTTGCTGCTGGGCTGCGACTTCGCCTGGCGGCAGTATTATCCGCAGAAGGCCACCATCATCCAGGTGGACATCGACGGAACCCATCTGGGCCGCCGCCACCCGGTGGACCTGGGTGTGGTGGGTGACGTGGCGCCGACGCTGGAGGCCCTGCTGCCCCGCCTGGCCCCACGGGAGGACAGCACCTTCCTGAACAGGGCGCTGGAGCATGCCGCCAAGGCCGATGCCAAGCTGGAAAAGCGCGCCGTGGCCGGCGAGGGCGACACCATCCACCCGCAATACCTGACGGAGACGGTGGCCCGCCACGCCGCCGCCGACGCCGTCTACACCGCCGATGGCGGGTCGCCCATGGTGTGGTGCCTGCGCCATGTGCCGGCCACGGGCCAAAACCGCACCGTCGTCAGCCTCAGCCACGGCACCATGGCCAACGCCATGCCTCAAGCCCTGGGCGTCCAGGCCGCCTTCCCCGGCCGACAGGTAATCTCTCTGTCCGGCGACGGCGGCCTGTCCATGCTCATGGGCGACTTGCTGACCACGGTGCAGGAAAACCTGCCCATCAAGGTGGTGGTCTACAACAACGGCTCGCTGGGCTTCGTGGAGTTGGAACAGAAGGTGGAGGGCCTGCTGGACACCTATACCGACCTGAAGAATCCCGACTTCGCCCGGGTGGCGGAAGCCATGGGCCTCTGGGGCCGGCGGGTGGAACGGCCGCAGGACCTGGACGCTGCCATCCGCGATTGGCTGGCGACCCCCGGCCCCGCCCTGCTGGACGTGAAGGTCGACCGCTATGAACTGGTGATGCCGCCCAAGGTGGAAATGACCCAGGTGGTGGGCACCGCCCTCTATTCCGCCAAGGGCATCCTGGCCGGCCGGGGAAGCGAGGTGTTCGACCTGCTGGAGGGGGCGGTGCGTCCCTGATCTCGGCGCACATCCAAAGGTTGATTGCCACCGGTTGGTCACAGGCCGGCCGGTGGCGTCCCGCCTACAATCGCAGGCAGGGAGCCACGCCGTAAAAAGGCCACCGCCGCCAGCCGCGCGCACCTCGCGCCTTCTTTGAAAAGCGACCCGATTTCCGACCACGCTGGTTCCGCCAGCGCGGTCGTCACACGCGCGCCTGTCCGGTCCCGCGCCCCTTGGCGTCCTTCCCCCGCGTCAGCCCGCCGGCGGCACCAGGCGGGAGGGAACCCCGAGGGATTCACCATGAGGGACCTGCGTCTCCAGCCCACGCCTAAACGCCCGGCCCGCTTGCGCCTGTTGTTGCTGGCCTCCGCCGCCCTATGGCCGGCGGCGGGCCAGGCCCAAACCGGCCCCACCGCATTGGCCCCCACCACCCTGCCGACCGGTGGCGGCGTGGCGGCGGGCAGCGCCAGCATCAGCCAGTCCGGCGCCGCCATGACGGTCACCCAGACCAGCCCACGCGCCATCATCACCTGGCAGGATTTCAGCATCGGCGGCAACGCCGGTGTCACCTTCAAGCAGCCAAGCCCTGCCTCGGCGGCGCTGAACCGGGTGCTGAGCGGCATCCCCTCGGAAATCCTGGGCAAGCTGACCGCCAACGGCCAAATCTTCATCGTCAACCCCGCCGGCATCACCTTCGGCCAAGGCGCCAGCGTCAACGTCGGCGGGCTGGTCGCCTCCACCCTGGATATCGCCAACCAGGACTTCATGGCCGGCACCTACACCTTCCAACGCAATGGCAGCACCGCCACGGTCGCCAACCAGGGCGCGCTGACGGCGGCCAGCGGCGGCTATGTCGGCCTGCTGGCGCCGGAAGTGATCAACGACGGCGTCATCACCGCCAAACTGGGCAGCGTGGTGCTGGCGGCAGGGGATAAGGTGACCCTGAGCTTTGATCCACGGAGCGACAAGGGGGGCGTCAGCGTGGCGGTGGATTCGGCCACCATCCGCACCCTGATCGTGAACCACCAGATGATCGCCGCACCCGACGGCCAGGTGGTGCTCTCCGCCCAGTCGGCGGACGCCCTGCTGGGCGGCGTCATCAACAACACCGGTGTGATTGTCGCCAGTGCGCTGACCAGCCACGGCGGCGTGGTGACGCTGGAAGCATCCAGCGGGATCGACAGCGGCGGCACCATCGCCGCCGATGGCGCGGGCGCGGGCGACGGCGGAACCATCCGCCTGAAGTCGGATGGCGTGACCACCGTCGCCGGCACCCTGAGCGCCAAGGCGGGTGTGGCCGGCGGCGATGGCGGTACCGTCGAGACATCCGGCGCCACCCTGTCCATCGCCAACATCCATGTCGACACCACCGCTCCGCACGGTCACACCGGCACCTGGCTGCTGGACCCGGCAGACCTGATCGTGGGCCCCAGCGGCCCCGGCGCCGTCAGCAGCGGCACGGTGGAAACGGCCCTGGCCACCACCAACGTCACCCTGCAGACCGGAACCACCGGCAGTGGAAACGGCGACATCCTGGTGGCGGACGCCATCTCCTGGACCGGGCCCAACAGCCTGACCCTGAATGCCGACCGCAATATTACCGTCAGCGCCGACATTCGCCATGGCGGCGCCACCGCCGCCGGCCTGGCCCTGAACCCGGCCCAGGGGGGCAGCGGCGGCCTGGACGTGAACCAGGACGCCAAAGTGACGCTGGCCGCCCCTGGCGACGGCCTGTCCATCCAGGGCCTTGCCTACACCCTGATCAACAATCCGGCACAGCTGAAGGCCATGGCTGGCGACCTGGGCGGCCGCTACGCCCTGAACGCTGACCTGGATATGTCCGGCTTCGCCTACACCGCGGTGGGCGACGGCGCCACACCCTTCTCCGGCGCCTTCCAGGGCCTGGGCCACGGCATCGCCAACCTGACCGTGGGGGGCGGCGGCTTCAGCTATGTCGGCCTGTTCGGCGGCAATTCCGGCACGCTGAACGACGTGTCGCTGACGGCGGTCAATGCCAGCGGCACCCAGAATGTGGGCGGCATCGCCGGCTGGAACGCCGGCACCATCACCAACAGCCAGGTCACGGGCACCATCGCCCTGACCAGCCTATGGTCGGAACGGGTCGGGGGGCTGGCCGGCACTAACGCGGGCACCATCGCCTCAAGCCACGCCGCCATGGCGGTCAGCGCCGGCGACCATACCACCCGCATCGGCGGCCTGGTGGGACAGAACGACGGCCTGATCAGCGCCAGCCATGCCCTAGGCAGCGTCACGGCCGGCAGTAAGACGGGCGGCGACAACGACCTGCCGGACGACGGCACCGTCCTCAACATCACACCGCCCCCCATGCCCGGCAGCGGCATCGGTGGCCTGGCCGGCGGCAACAGCGGCACCATCATCGACAGCTACACCGTGAACCGGGTGACGACCGGCAGCCTGTCCGCCAATGTCGGCGGGCTGGTGGGCGACAACCAGGGCCGCATCTTCACCAGCTTCTCGCTGGGCACGGTGGCAGCGGGTCCCAATGCCAGTCAGGTGGGCGGGCTCGTGGGGCAGAACGGCTTCGTCCGGTCGTTCGACCCGCACTGGCCGCCGCCGCTGTCCCTGCCCGGCACCCTCATCGACAGCTATTCGGCCGCCACCATCACCGTGGCCGACACCCCGTACAGCGCCGCCTGGGGCGGGCTGGTAGGCCGCAATCGGCTGGGTACCATCACCCATTCCTACGCCGCCGGCGGTATGCTGGGCAACGGCGTGGCCGGCCTGGTGGGCGTGAACGACGCCCTGATCACGGGCAGCCATGCCAGCGACGCCGTCACCAACGCCGCCGGCCTGGTCAACACCAACGGCAACTACGCCGTCATCACCGGCAGCTACGCCACAGGCGACGTCACCGGTACCGGCAATTTGGGCGGTCTGGTAGCCTACAACTACGGTACCATCAGCGGTGGCCACGCCACCGGCAGCGTCATCGCCCGCTTCGCCGGCACCATCGCCGGACCGCAGACGGTGGGCGGCCTGGTGGCCTACAACAGGGGCGTGGTCACGGACAGCTATGCCACCGGCAGCGTGGAGGGCGGCAGCGCGACCGGCGGCCTGATCGGCGTGAACTACGGTGTCATCACCACCAGCCACGCCAACGGCGCCGTCACCGCCCGCGACGCTAGCGGCTTGGTGGCCGGCACGGACATGGGCGGACTGGTCGGCCTCAACAGCGGCGGGACGATCGGGCAGAGCTATGCCACCGGCCGGGTGACGGCGGGCAACCGGGGCCAAGCCCTGGGCGGCCTGGCGGGCGGCAACACCGGTACCATCACCGACGCCTACGCCACCGGCGCCGTGCAGGTGGGGAACAGTGTCAGCGGCGTCGGCGGGCTGGTGGGCCAGAACGGCGGCCTGGTGAACCACAGCTTCGCCCTGGGCGCCGTGACGGTGGGCAACAGCGTCACCGGCGTCGGCGGGCTGGCAGGAACCAACAGCGGCACCATCACCGGCAGCTACGCCACCGGCCTGGTCAACACCGGCATCCTGACCCAAGAGGTGGGCGGTCTGGTCGGCGCCAACAGCGGCCTGCTGGATGGCGACCAGGCGGGTGCCACCATCAGCGTGGCCGGGGGGGCCGGCACCGGCGGCCTGTTGGTCGGCGGCCTCGCGGGGTCGAACAGCGGCTCCATCACCGACAGTTCCGCCACCGGCGCCATCATTGCCCAGACGTCGGGCACCGTCGGCGGGCTGGTCGGGTTCAACAGCGGTGAAATCCGTCAAGCCTGGGCCAGCGGCGCGGTCAACGCCGACTACCGCGCCGGCGGCCTGGCGGGCGTCAACAGCGGTACGATCCTGGATAGCCACGCCAGCGGCACCATCAGCGACACGGTAGCCGGCGTCACCACCTTCCCCGGCTATGCCGGCGTCTATGTCGGCGGCCTGGTGGGACAGAACCTGGGCCTGATCAGCAACAGCTACGCCACCGGCGACCTCAAAGACAGCGGCTACGGCAGCTATGGCCTGGGCGGGCTGGTCGGGTCCAACAGCGGCACCGTCACCAACAGCCACGCCTCAGGTGTCGTGGCGGGCAGCGCCCGGGGCGACGCCGTCGGCGGCCTGGTCGGCGAAAACTTGGGTCTGGTGGACGCCAGCGACGCGGCGGGCACTGTCTCTTCCGGGGGACGGAACGGCGACGTGGGCGGCCTGGTGGGCAGTAATGACGGAACCATCCTGAACAGCCATGCCACGGGCGATATCTACAACCCGCCGGAAAGCGGGGCCATCGGCGGCCTCGTGGGCCGCAACACCGGTCTGATCAGCCACAGCTACGCTACCGGCAACGTCAATGCTCCTGCCGACAACTTGATCGGCGGCCTGGTGGGCATCAACACCGGCACGGTCACCGACAGCCACAGCAGTGGCACCATTTCGGGCCTCAGCTCCGTTGGCGGCCTCATCGGCAACAATAGCGGCACGGTGGTGAACAGCGGCAGCAGCAGCGACATCCTGACCAGCAACCCGCCTAATGACGCGGGACTACTGATCGGCTACGAGCGCACTGGTGGCACCATCGTCAACAGCGTCGGCACGGGCACCATCACCACCGGCACCATCGTGGGCGGCTCCACCAGGCAGATCGGGGAAACCGGGCCCTGAGCCAGGGCCACATCCCCCTCAAAGGCCGGCCCAGAGCAAAAGCGGCCGGCCCTTCCCTGGCCATGGAGAAAACCCGGTTAGGCCGGTGCCGGCGCCGTGACCAGCGGTGCCGTGAACTGGGCGATGTCGGCCAAGCCCAGGGCCGCCTCGATGTCGGCGACCTGCCGGGCCGCGTCGTCGAAACCATCCGCGCCGAACCGCTTGTGTTCGATGTCCTCGAACGTCTCCCCCATTTCTTCCAGCCGGCGTTGGGACAAGGCCTGCTTCCACGCTATGAAAACCACGGTGTCCTCATGCGCCGCGTGGGCGCGGTACATCCTGACCAGGGCGTCCATGGCGCGCGCCATCGGTTCGCGGTCGGCGGTCCCGATCATCCCGTGGACGGTCGCGCCCAGGATGTAGTCCGTGATCTCCCGGCCCCGCTCATGCTGGGTCGTCAGCACGTCTGGATAGGCTGCCGCCGGCCCCGGCAGCGTACGCACCACCGGAAAGATGTGCGCCTCCTCCAGCGCGCGCTCGTGATAATCCTCGCCAAAGGTGCGGAACAGCATTGCCGCGCGATGGAGCGCCCCGGCATCCACCGGCGCCGTGTCGCCCCGTAGCCGCAGGACGGCCTCGGTATAAGCGAACAGGGCGCGGCGCAGGATGCCGTGCTCCCGCATCAAATCCTCCACAGCGCCAACATCCTTCTCGCCCCCGCACCCGGCCAAGGCCAGGCCCGTGGCGGCGGCCATGCCGGTGGAACCGAGGTGCAGGAATGTGCGGCGGCTTTGGCGGGAGGGGCCCATGGCACTTTTCCTTCGCTGGAAGCACGGCACCCATAGCGCCATCCGATTTGCCGCGTTGCATTCTGATCACGCACAGCTTACCTCTAACGCCATGCCGCGCCGCCAGTTCCCCTGTTCGCGAAAAACGCCCACCCTCCCGGCCTTCGGCCGGGGATGTGCGGCTTGTCTGCGCGGCCTGCTTACCGTTCTTTTCCTGCTGTCCTTCCTGGGTGCCGCCACAGTTCAGGCCATGCCTGCGGATATGCCGACAGCGGCGGCCGCCATGCCGGACGATTGCCCCGTGGCCCATGCCATGAGCATCCCAGCCAAGGACGCGCCGTGCCACGGCCTGAATGCTACCTGCCTCAAGCAGATGGGCTGTCTGGGCGTCTCGCTGCTGCCGGAGCGGTCGGGCCAGCCGGGGGCGCCCACCGTCTTCGGCATGGTGGCGTTCTGGCGCCCACTGGCCTTGGGCACCGGCCTCTCCATCGCACCGGAGCCTTTCCCTCCCATCGTCGGATGACGCGCACGCCTTGAAGCGTGCAGGCCGCCGGGACCAGCACCGTCCCGGCGCCGGTCCGTGCTGCCGGTATGATCCACCGGCCCGACACCCTTTCGGTAGGGAACCCCCCATGACCCGATTCCATTTTGCGCGCACGGCAACCGCCGTGTCGGCGCTATCCCTGTTGCTCGCCGTCAACGCCGGGGCGGCCGACCTGCCGGCCCCGGATACGCCCTTGCCCAACGCATCCTCGCCCAACGCATCCTCGCTGGGGGCCACCCTCGACAGTTTGCTGGACGCCGGCCGGCGCCTTAACCCGTCCGTGCAGGCCGCCGCGCTGCGGACGGCGGCGGCGGACGCCGAGGCCTCCGTCGCCGACGCGCTGGACGACCCCACCCTCCGCATCAACTCTGACGAAGTGGACCGCACCAGCGGTCCGCGCATCAACAAGACCTACATCATGGTGGAGCAGGACTTCCCCCTGTGGGGCAAGCGTGAGCTGCGCCGGCGTGCCGCCCAGGCGGCGGTCGATGGCGCGCGGGGCCGGGAACGGGCCACAAGCCTGGAACTTGAGGAGCGCCTCAAGGACGCCTACGCCCAGTACGTGGCCACATCGACGGCCCTGGCCATCAATGGCGACGTCCAGCGACTGGACCGCCAGATGGCCAAAAACGCCGCCGATCGCTACGCGCAGGGGCTGGGCAGCCAGGGCGATGCCCTGCTGGCCGCGGCCGATGCCGCGCGCACGGAGGTGGAGGCCACCCGCCTGACCGCCGACCGCACCGCCGCCATGGCCCGGCTGAACGTCCTGCTGGCGCGGCCCGCCGACGCCCCCCTGGCCCCACCCGCCGGCGCCCGTGCCCTGCCTACGGCCACGCCATCGCTGACAGTGCTGGTCGATCGGGCCCAGGCGGACAACCCGCTGCTGGCCGCCGGCGCCGCCGAGGTGCGGGGTGCGGAGGAGGAACGGCACCTGGCCGCCAAGGCCTGGTACCCCGACCTGACGATGAGTGTCGGCGCCATCCAGCGGGACAACGGCCCCACCGGCTACACCGCCACCATTGGCTTCAAGATCCCCCTGCAGGCCGAACCCAAGCGGGCCAAGGAGCGTGAGGCCGTGGCCAAGGCCAATGCCAGCCGGCAGAGCCTGGCCGCGACCGCGGCCGACATCGAGGGCGACCTGGCCCAATCCTTGGCGGACCTGACCGCCATCCGCCAGCAGCTTGGCATCTATCGGGCGCAGTTGCTACCGGACCTGGGCACGGCCCATGAGGCCGCCCTGGCCGCCTATGGCCGGGGACAAGGCAGCCTGGCCAGCGTGCTGGAGGCGGAACACCGTCTGCACCAAGCGCGGCTGGACCTGCTGCGCATCGAGGTCGAGGGGCAAAGAGCCCTGGCAGCGCTGGAACGCCTGGTGGGAGGACCGCTATGAATCGCGCTCGATTTATGCTGAGCCTCAGCTTGGCACTCCTCCTCATGCCCGTGGCCATCCCTTCCGCCCAGGGCCAGGCGGCATCCGGGCCAAAGATCCCCGATGGGAAGGGCAAGATCCTCTATTACCGCAATCCCATGGGGCTGCCCGACACCTCGCCCATCCCCAAGAAGGACGGCATGGGAATGGACTATTTGCCGGTCTATGCCGATGAGGCCGACGCGCCAGGCACAGTGAGGGTGGCGGCCGGCAAATTACAGACCCTGGGCGTGCGCACGGCCCTGGTGGAGGAAATCCCCACCCTGGCCGGCACTGTCCGCGCCACCGGCACCATCGCCTTGGATGAGCGACGCCAGGTGGTGGTGACCACCCGCGCCGAAGGCTGGGTGGAGACACTGACCGTGGCCGCCACCGGCGACGCCGTGCACCGGGGGCAAGTGATGGCCCGGTTGTATTCGCCCGACCTACTGACGGCGGAGAAGGAATATCTCCTGGCCCGGTCACTGGCGTCGGATCGCCATGCCGACATGGGCCATGGCCAGCCTGCCGATCTGGTGGCGGCCGCCCTGTCGCGCCTGCGGGCCCTGGACGTGCCGGCGGAGGAGATCGCGCGCCTGCAGCGCGGCGGGGATGCCGCCCGCCAGATTCCCGTCATCGCCCCGGCCGACGGCGTGGTCATCGACAAGCCGGTGGTGGTGGGCATGCGCGTGGCGGCCGGGGAGCCGCTGTACCGTCTGGCCGACCTGTCCAACGTCTGGCTGGTGGCCGAAGTGGCGGAGCGGGAGGTGGGGCTGGTCCGGCCGGGCCAGGCCGCCCATGCCACCCTGGCGGCCTATCCCGGCCGCCGGTTCGACGGGGTGGTGGACTTCATCTATCCAACCCTGTCGAGGGAGACGCGGACGGCCCGGGTGCGCATCATCCTGCCCAACCGCGACCGCGCCCTGCTGGCCGACATGTTTGCCAGCGTGACCATCGACACCCCGTCCATCGGCGGCGACAGTGGGCCCCCGTTGGTGATCCCGGAATCCGCTGTCCTGGACGGTGGCGCCCGGCAGACGGTGCTGCTGGATCTGGGCGACGGCCGCTTCCAGCCGCGCGCCGTCCATCTGGGCGCAAGGGGCGATGGCAAGGTCGAGGTGCGCGACGGCCTGCGCAAAGGTGACCGCGTGGTGGTCGGCGCCAATTTCCTGATCGACGCGGAAAGCAACCTGAAGGCGGCTCTGGAGGCCTTCACAACCGACCCAAGCCCCACGTCGAAAAGTGGCATGTCCAACGGGGGCATGTCCAACGGGGGGGCCAAGCCATGATCGCCCGCCTCATCGACTGGTCGGCCGCCAACAAGGTGCTGGTGCTGGCGGCCACCCTGTTCATCGCCGCGCTGGGCGCCTGGTCCTTGCGGCACACGCCGCTGGACGCCCTGCCCGACCTGTCCGACACCCAGGTCATCGTCTACACCGACTACCCTGGCCAGGCGCCGCAGGTGGTGGAGGATCAGGTGACCTATCCCCTGTCCACCGCCCTGCTGGCGGTGCCCCGCTCCAAGGTGGTGCGCGGCTTTTCCAACTTCGGCGTCTCCTTCGTCTATGTGGTGTTCGAGGAGGGGACCGATCTCTACTGGGCGCGCTCCCGCGTGCTGGAGTATCTGAACGTCGCGCAAAAGCGGCTGCCGGTCGGCGCCACGCCCTCGCTGGGGCCGGACGCCACCGGCGTAGGCTGGGTCTACCAGTACGTGATCCAGGGTGCCGGCCACACCCTGGCCGAATTGCGCAGCATTCAGGATTGGCTGGTCCGCTACCAGCTGGCCAAGGCCGACGGCGTGGCCGAGGTGGCCGCCCTGGGCGGGTTTGAGCGCCAGTACCAAGTGGTGGTCGATCCCCGCAAGCTGCAGGCCTACGGCATCCCCCTGTCAACGGTGTCGGATGCCGTTCGCGCCTCCAACCGCGATGTCGGCGGCCGCACGCTGGAAATGGCGGAAACCGAGTACATGGTGCGCGGGCGCGGCTATCTCCGGGACGCCGGCGACCTGGAACGGGTGGTGCTGAAGGCGGACGCCGCCGGGGCCGCCCCGGTGCTGTTGCGCGACGTGGCCCGAGTGGAACTGGGACCCGATGAGCGGCGCGGCATCGGCGAGCTGGACGGCCAGGGTGAGGCCGTGGGCGGCATCGTGATCAAGCGGGACGGCGCCGACGCGCTGACCACCATCGCCAGCGTCAAGCAGCGGCTGGCGGAGCTGTTGCCGGCACTGCCCGAGGGCGTGACCCTCAAGGCGGTTTACGACCGGTCCGACCTCATCAACCGGGCCATCGAGACGCTTAAGCATACCCTGCTGGAGGAAAGCCTGATCGTGGCGGCGGTCTGCGTCGTCTTCCTGTTCCATGTGCGCAGCGCCCTGGTGGCCATCATCACCCTGCCCATCGGCATCCTGGCGGCCTTCGCGATCATGCGGCCGCTGGGCATCGGCGCCAACATCATGAGCCTGGGCGGTATCGCCATCGCCCTGGGCGCCATGGTGGACGCCGCCATCGTCATGATCGAGAACGCGCATAAGCATGTGGAACGGCTGGCCCCGGGCGAGCCCCGGGGCCCCGCCCTACTGGCGGCGGCGCGGGAGGTAGGGCCGTCGCTGTTCTTCAGCCTGCTGGTCATCGTCGCGTCCTTCCTGCCGGTGTTCGCGCTGGAGGCGCAGGAGGGGCGGCTGTTCAAGCCCCTGGCCTATACCAAGACCTTCGCCATGGCCGGCGGCGCCCTGCTGTCCGTCACCCTGGTGCCGGTGCTGATGCTGTTCTTCGTGCGCGGCCGCATTGTGCCGGAGGCGCGCAATCCCCTGAACCGGGCCCTGATCGCGGCCTATCGTCCGCTGATCACGCTGGTGCTGCGCTGGCCCAAGGTGACGGTGGTGGCGGCCGTCCTGGCCCTGGCGGTGACGGCCTGGCCGGTATCGCACCTGGGCTCGGAGTTCATGCCGGACTTGAACGAGGGCACGCTGCTGTTCATGCCGGTCACCCTGCCCGGCATCTCGGTCACCAAGGCGGCGGAACTGCTGCAGACGCAGGACCGCATCCTGAAGTCGTTCCCCGAGGTCGCGTCGGTCTACGGCAAGGCGGGACGGGCAGCCACCGCCACCGATCCCGCCCCGCTTGAAATGAGCGAAACGGTGGTGACCCTGAAGCCGCAGGCCGACTGGCGGCCGGGCCTGACCCTGGACGGCCTGGTGCAAGAGATGGACAAGGCCCTGCGGCTGCCGGGGGTCAGCAACGCCTGGACCATGCCCATCAAGGCCCGCATCGACATGCTGTCCACCGGCATCCGTACCCCGGTCGGCGTCAAGGTCTTCGGTCCCGACCTGGCGGTGTTGGAGCGGCTGACCACAGCGGTGGAGACGGCCGTGCGTGGCGTGCCCGGCACCACCAGCGCCTATGCCGAGCGCCTGGGCGGCGGGCACTACCTGGAGATCACGCCCGACCGCGACCGCATCGCCCGCTATGGCCTGACCAGCGACGCCGTGCAGCAGGTGGTCGCCACGGCCCTGGGCGGGGAGACGGTGACCACGACGGTGGAGGGACGGGAGCGCTATGGCGTCATCGTCCGCTACCCCCGCGACCTGCGGGACAATCCGCAGACCATCGCCACCCAGCTGCTGGTGCCCGTGCCTGGGGGCGCCATGGTGCCGTTGGGCGACCTGGCCAGCGTGGCCATCACCCAAGGCCCCCCGTCCATCCGCACCGAGAACGCGCAGCTGGTCGGCTACGTCTATGTCGACATGCATGGCCGCGACGTGGGCGGCTATGTGGCGGAGGCGGCGCGGGCCGTGGCGGCCCAGGTCACCCTGCCCCCGGGCTATCGCCTGGAATGGAGCGGGCAGTTCGAATATCTGCAGCGGGCCAAGGCCAAGCTGGCCCTGGTCATCCCGGCCACGCTGGGCGTCATCTTCATGCTGCTGTACCTGAACTTCGGACGCCTGGCGGAAACCCTGATCGTCATGCTGTCGGTGCCATTCGCCCTGGTCGGGGGCGCCTGGCTGCTGTGGGGGCTGGGCTACAACCTCAGCGTCGCCGTCGCCGTGGGCTTCATAGCATTGGCCGGCGTGGCAGCGGAGACCGGCGTGGTGATGCTGATCTACCTGGACCATGCGTGGGCGGCCACCCTGGACCGGCGGGCGCGGGAGGGCGCCCAGGCATCCCCGGCCGACCTGCGCGCCGCCATCCTGGAGGGGGCGGTGGAGCGGGTGCGGCCCAAGATGATGACCGTCGTGGCCATCATGGCCGGCCTGCTGCCCATCCTGTGGAGCAACGGCACCGGGTCGGAGGTCATGCGCCGCATCGCCGTGCCCATGGTGGGCGGCATGGTTTCCTCCACCGTCCTGACCCTGCTGGTGATCCCGGCGCTCTACGCCCTGGTGAAGCGGCGCGGGGCCCGGTGATGGCGTCACGGGCGCGCGGGCCATCCGCGCGCCCGGATCGCTACCTGGAGGGTGGACTTTCCCCTCGAAAACTGGCCATCACCTTGAACGATCGCGCAATATTTAAGGACGCGCGCGCCTGCATGCGGAATGAAGGGGGCGAGGCTTTCGTTGTTACGGGGCGGGATTCCACATGATGGGCATCAGTCGATAACCATCGTCTTCGCGCGTCAGATGCCCCAGCGAGGGGAAAGGAAAATGGAAGCCGTGCACCAGGATCCGTTCCGCCACAATCCGGTCATACAGCATGCGCCGTGACTGTTCCGCCATGACCGGGTCCACGTCCGTGAATCCATGCCAGTCAGGATGGCGGATGAACAAGGCGGGATGCGTGGTCACGTCCCCCTGAATGATCACCTTGTCGCTACCGGACGTGACGATGAAGGACGTATGGCCTGGCGTATGCCCGTGAGTAGCTATCGACGTGACACCGGGAGCGACCTCCGTTTCAGGAGCGAACTTCTTCACGCTGTCACCGAGAATTCCGAATATGCGGCGGGCGCGTTCGAAATTCGCCACCATGGCCTCCGATGCGTCCGGCGCCATATTCCCGCTGTTCATCCAGAAAGCATATTCGGCGGCCGGTACCCAAATCTCGGATTTCGGAAAGGCTGGCTTGCCATCCGCGGTCACCAAACCGCCGATATGATCGGCATGGAAATGCGTGATGAGGACCCGATCCACAGAACCCGCATCGTAGCCGGCAACCGCCAGATTGGAATGAAACTGACCCCCGATCCCATTGCTCTGCTTGAACGCCGCTTCCCCAAGTCCCGTATCGATCACGATCAGCTTTCCGCTGCTTTTAAGGACAACGGGCGTGAAGGTGAGTGTGATCGGATCGGTCGGGAAAAAAGCCTGCTGCAAGGCCTGGGCGACATCCTCCGGGGATCTGTTCGTAACGAAATCCTGACGGCGTGGAAAGCTGGTCGCACCATCGGTGATCGACAGTAATTCGATCTCGCCAATATTCTGACGGTAGATGCTGGTCCGGGTTCTTCTTGCTCCGGAAGGCGATCCATCGCTTGCCCCCGCGTAAGTCGCCGTCCCCGATGCGACGGCTGCGACAGTGGCGGTTCCGGCGAGGAACGCGCGGCGTGAAAAATCGCTCATGTGGTTATGTCCGTCTGTTGTGGGCTCTGGACCATGGGTCCAGCGCATCGCGCTTCATTCGGCATCTGCCGAGAAACGGATTTTGCAGACTTCCTTTTGTAAGAATTAGATATAAAAAGCATAAAACAATTATATCTATATATTATGAATAAGGGAGTGTGGCCGGTGACTCGCGATGACCTGACCGATCTGAACGCCTTCATCGCGGTTGCGGAGGAAAAAAGCTTCACGCGGGCCGCAACGCGGCTCGGCACGTCACAGCCAGCGTTGAGCAACACGGTGCGACGACTTGAAGCGAGATTGGGCGTTCGTCTACTGACCCGCACCACGCGAAGCGTCACCCTGACCCCGGCGGGTGAAGAATTCCTGCAGGGATTGAAACCCGCGTTCGAAGCGATCAATCTCAGCCTTGAGACCATCGGGTCCTTGCGGGAAAGCCCAAAGGGCAAGATCAGGATCACCGCCCCCCGGCACGCCGCCATCAGCCTGCTATGGCCGATGCTCGGCAGTTTCGTGAAGGATTACCCGGACATCGAAGTGGACGTTAACATCGACGCGGCGGCGCGCGATTTGACAGGCGACAGGTTCGATGCCGGCATCAGGTTGGGCGAGTTGGTTGCCCAAAATATGGTTGCGGTAAGAATTGGCCCAGATCTGCGCTTGGCGATCGTGGCATCCCCTGGCTACGTGGCCCAACGTGGTGTCCCCATTACGCCCCATGATCTGCTGCAGCATACCTGCATCAACTTTCGTCTGCCCGCGTCTGGCGAATTATACGCATGGCAATTTAAAAGGGCAGAGCAAGAGGTAAAGATTCGCGTACCAGGACAATTGTCCTTCAATGATCCAGACATGACGCTTGCCGCAGCACTGGGTGGACACGGCATCGCCTGTCTCATCGAAGATCATGCGCACGCCATGATACGCGATGGCCGCCTGGTCCGCTTTCTGGAGGACTGGTGCCCATTATTTCCTGGTTATCATATTTACTACCCAACGCAAAAGAACAACTCGGCCGCTTTTCGGATTCTCATCGATCGATTGCGTTTTCGCAGCCGATAGATCGAGAGGAAGCCGCATCGACCAGGGTCGTCTGCAGATGAAACGCCCTCATCCCGTCCGCGCCCTGTGAATCGACTTGGACGTAGGCGGCAGTCCGTCGGCAGCAAGAGCGGAACCTTCCAACGCATCACCGCCCCTGTCGCCGAACCATGAAGCCACCCTGCGGTTTTCGTGCAACAGATTTTGATAATTACTCTCAACCGCCGTTGACAGGTCCCTGGTCAGCAAATAAGAGTCGCTCGCAATCTTAACGAACGATATAACCGCGGGGCCCCGAAACGGGTGCCGCGCGGGAGCCAATCATAAGCGTGGCATAAGGTGGGGACCGTAATGTCGAGCAAGCGTACCATCATCATCGCCAGCCGGGCCAAGGCGCCCCGCACGCTGGCGCGCACCGCCCTGGGGCTGGCCAGCGTCGGCCTGGCGGGCGGCACCCTTCTTTCGCTGGACGCGCAGGCGCAGACCGCCGCCGCCACCCAGGCCGCCCCGGCGCAGCAACAGCAGCAGGGCGGCACCGTCCAGTTGCCCACCCTGTCGGTGCAGGACCAGGACGCCGCCGCGGCGCCGGATTACCGCACGGAACGGTCGGCCAACGTGAAGCTGACGGAAAAGCTGCTGGATACCCCGCAGTCGGTCAGCGTCATCTCCAGCCAGGAGATGAAGGACCAGGGCGTCACCACCCTACGCGACGCCCTGCGCAACGTCGCCGGCATCAGCCTGGCGGCCGGTGAAGGCGGCGCCCAGGGCGACAGCCTGACCCTGCGCGGCTTCAGCGCCCGGTCCGACATCTTCCTGGACGGCCTGCGCGATTTCGGCAGCTATTACCGCGACAGCTTCAACTACCAGTCGGCCGAAGTGCTGAAGGGCCCGGACAGCGCCATGTTCGGCCGCGGCTCCACCGGCGGCACCATCAACCAGGTGAGCAAGACGCCCACGCTGGAGTCCATCACCGCCGGCACCGCCACCCTGGGCACCGACGGCATGAAGCGCCTGACGGCCGACGTGGACCGGGCGCTGGACGCCACCACGGCCGTGCGCATGAACGCCATGGGCACCAGCAGCTTCGTCACCGGCCGCGACGGCGCCAAGAACGAGCGCTATGGCTTCGCCCCCTCCGTCGCCTTCGGCATCGGCACGCCCACCCGGGTCACCATCAGCTATCTGCACCAGTCCGAGAACGACCGGCCGGACTATGGCATCCCCTTCCTGCTGGGCAAGCCGGCGCCGGTGAACTATCGCACCTACTACGGCTTCCAGAGCGATTACCTGAAGACCGACGCCAATGTCGTGACCGCCGACGTGCAGCACGACCTGACGTCCGGCATCACCCTGGAAAACCAGTTCCGCTACGGCAATTACTACCGCAACGTCCGCATCACCGAGCCGCAGCTGGTGAACGCCAACGTGACGCCGGCAACGGTCGGCCCACTGTCAGGCGTGGCCATCAAGCGCAACGCCATCACGGCGCGCAGCGTGGAAACCACCCTGGACGACCAGGCCACGGCCTCGGCCCGGTTCAACACCGGCTTCCTGGAGCACCACTTGGTGGCCGGTGTGGAGCTGTCGCGCGAGACCTCGGACCCGACGCGCACCGCGTGGAGCGGCGTGCCCACCACCACCCTGCTGAACCCGAACGAGTACCAGGCCTTCGCCGGCACGCCCACCATCTCGTCCCGCGTCAGCACCACGGTGGACACGGTGGCGGTGTTCGCCGTCGACACCATGAAGTTCAACGAGCAATGGTCGCTGGTCGGCGGCATCCGCTATGACCACCTGGACACGGACTACAAGCAGACCGTGGCCCCCGCCGCCGCCTTCTCCCGCACCGACAGCCTGCCGTCCGGCCGCGCCGCCCTGGTGTTCAAGCCCACGCCGGAAAGCAGCGTCTACGCCAGCTTCGGCACCTCGTTCAACCCGTCGGCCGAGCAGCTGTCGCTGTCCGCCGCCACGGCCAACCTGGACCCGGAAAGCAATAAGACCTATGAGGTCGGCGGCAAGGTCGACCTGCTGCATGACGCGCTGAGCGTCCGCGCCGCCCTGTTCCAGACGGAAAAGGACAACGCCCGCGTCACCGACCCCAACAACTCCACCCTGAACGTGCTGGGCGGCGACCAGAAGGTGAAGGGTGCCGAGATCGAGGTGACCGGCCGCATCACCGACGCCTGGCAGATCAGCAGCAGCTACGCCTACATGGATGGCCGGGTCATCAAGTCGACCACGTACAGCCAAGTGGGCCGCGCCCTGGCCAACGTGCCGCACCACACCTTCAACCTGTGGACCACCTACCAGCTGACCCACGATCTGCAGATCGGCGGCGGCGCCAACGCCGTGTCGCAGCGCGTCGGCAGCTCCAGCCCGGTGGCGGCCACCAACCTGATCAACACCGTGCCCGGCTATTGGACCTTCAGCGCCATGGCCAAGTACGACATCACGGAAAAGATCAGCATCCAGGCCAACATCACCAACCTGCTGGACCGGGACTACATCGACCAGATCCACCCCGCCCACCTGATCCCGGGCGAGGGCCGGACGGCGCAGTTCACCCTGAACGTCGCTTTCTGATCAACCTCTTAGCTCAAGAACCCTCCAAGGCGGCACCATGCTTCTTCATATCCCCGGCGTCCTGACTGTGGAGCAAGTGGCCTGGTGCCGCCGGCAGATGGAAACCGCCGACTGGGTGGACGGCCGCGTCACGGCCGGCCACCAGTCGGCCATGACCAAGAACAACGCCCAGATCCCGGCCGAGCATCCGGCAGCGCGGGCCATGGGCGACATGATCCTGGCGGCGCTGGAAAAGAACGCCCTGTTCCTGTCGGCGGCCCTGCCGCTGAAGGTCTTCCCGCCGCTGTTCAACCGCTATGCCGGCGGCCAGTCCTTCGGCATCCATGTGGACAACGCCATCCGCCAAATCCCCGGCACGCCGCACCGCGTGCGCACCGACCTGTCCGCCACCCTGTTCCTGGCCGATCCCGACGAATACGACGGCGGGGAGCTGCTGGTGGAAGACACCTATGGTGAGCATGAGGTGAAGCTGCCCGCCGGCGACATGGTGCTGTACCCGTCCACCAGCCTGCACCGGGTCGCCCCGGTGACACGGGGCGCCCGCATCGCCTCGTTCTTCTGGATGCAGAGCATGGTGCGCGACGATGGCGAACGCACCCTGCTGTTCGACCTGGACACGACCATCCAGGACCTGAACCGCGAGGCCGCCGGCCAGCCGGCGGTGGTGCGCCTGACCGGCATCTATCACAACCTGCTGCGCCGCTGGGCGGAGGCCTGACGCCATGATGAGGACGCTGCGTTTCCTGCACCTGTGGGTGGGCCTGATCCTGGGCCTGCCCCTTTTGGCTTTGGGGCTGTCGGGCACCGTGCTGGTGCTGGAGCCTGAATTGCGCGGGCTATTCACCCCGTCGCCGACGGCCGCCGCCGACACCGGCGCCGCCGCGCACAGCGTGGCCGAGGTGGTCGCCGCCGCCACGGCCGCGGCCCCGCCGGGCGCCAAGCCGGCCAACTACGCCGCCCCCACCGAGCCGGGCGGCACGGCCACCGTGCGCTTCCAAGCCCCCCGCCGCGCGCCCCCGGGCGACGCCGGCGCGCGGCCCGCCGGCGAGGCGCGCGGCCCCGGCGGCGGCATGCCGGGCATCAGCGTCCATATCGACCCCGTCACCCTGGCCGTGGTGCGCACCCCCGGCCTGGACGCCACCATCGGCTGGTTCCACCGCCTGCACGGCAACCTGCTGATCCAGGACCGCAGCGGCCGCGACCTGGTGGGCTATCTGGGCATCGTCATGTCGGCGCTGGGCATCACCGGGCTGGTGCTGTGGTGGCCCCGGCCGGGCCAGTGGCGCCAGGCCTTCATCGTGCGCAAGGCGGCCAAGGGCGCCCGCTTCCACCGTGAGCTGCACGGCGCCGTGGGTATCTGGGGGCTGCTGGTCTTCCTGGTGGTCAGCGTCACCGGCGTGGCCATCGCCTTCCCCCAGACCATCGCCGCCGGCGTGGGATCGGCGCTGCCCATGGCGGCGCAGACCCAGGGCTTCGCCGTGCCCAAGGTCACGCCGCTGGAGGGTGCGGAGCCCGCCGGCGTGGATGAGGCCGTGGCCGTCGCCCTGGCGGCATTATCCCAATCTGGCCCCCGCCCCGGCCTGGCGCTGCGCGCCGCCAGCCTGCCGCAAAGCCCGGACCAGGCCATCCGCGTGGTGCTGGCCCCACCCGGCGGCGCCATGACCAGCGCCGTCACCCTGATGGTCGACCCGTGGACCCGCCAGGTGGTGGAGGTGCGCGACCCGTCCGCCCAGCCTGCCGGCAACAAGGTCACCGGCTGGATGCGCCCCCTGCACGAGGGCGAGGGGCTGGGCCCGGTCTACCGCGTCCTGGTGGCGCTGAGCGGGCTGCTGCCCCTGCTGTTCGCCATCACCGGCACCTCCATGTGGTGGATCAAGCGGCAGAACCGCAAGGCCGGCGCGGCCCGGGCCGCCGCCATCCTGCAGTCCGCCGCGGAATGAGCATGAGCAACCGACACACGACACGCGCGGCCAGGGGCGCCGCGTCATTGACAAGGGGCACGATCATCATGGCAAACACTTTGCTGAGGCGGACGGCCGCCGGGCTGAAGCGGACGGCCGCCGGCCTGACGGCGGGCCTGGGCATCCTCGGCGGCGCCACGGGCGCCAGCGCACAGGACGGGGCCACGCGCGTGACGGCGACGGTGCCGCATGACCTGTCGGCCATGGGCATGTTCATGAACGCCGACGGCGTGGTGAAGGCCGTCATCCTGGGCCTGCTGGCCGCGTCCGTCGTCACCTGGACCATCCTGCTGGCCAAGGGCCTGGAGCTGCGCGCCGCGCGCGGCCGCCTGCAAGGCTCGCTGGACAAGCTCGACGACGCGATCAGCCTGGACGTGGCGGCCAGCCAGTTGACCGGCGCCGGCGACACCCTGGCCCTGGCCTTCGCCCGCGCGGCGACGGCGGAGCGCGCGCTGTCCGACGGCCTGCCGGCCGAGGGCGTGAAGGAGCGCGTGATCCTGCGGATGGAACGGCTGGAGGCCAAGGCCCGCCGCGCCATCGTGCGCGGCACCGGCATCCTGGCCACCATCGGCGCCACCGCGCCCTTCGTCGGCCTGTTCGGCACGGTGTGGGGCATCATGAACAGCTTCATCGGCATTTCGAAGACCCAGACCACCAGCCTGGCGGTGGTGGCCCCCGGCATCGCCGAGGCGCTGCTGGCCACGGCCACCGGCCTGGTGGCGGCCATCCCGGCGGTGGTGGTCTACAACGTCTTCGCCCGCAAGGTGGATGGGTACCGCGTGCTGCTGGCCGACGTGTCGGCGGGCGTGCTGCGCCTGGTCAGCCGCGATCTGGACCGGGAACAGGCCGGCGTCCAGAACGCCCTGCCCCGCGTCCGCAGCCGCGCGGCGGAGTGAGCCATGGCCGCCCGTCTGTCCCACGGCGGCGATGAGCTGGCCGAAACCCACGAGATCAACGTCACGCCCTTCATCGACGTGATGCTGGTGCTGCTGATCATCTTCATGGTGGCCGCCCCGCTGGCCACGGTGGACGTGCCGGTGGACCTGCCCTCCTCCAACGCGCCGCCCCGGCCGCACCCGGAAAAGCCGGTGACCCTGACCATCCGCGCCGACCTGACCCTGGCGCTGGATGGCGGCGACGTCACGCGGGAGGCCCTGGGCGCCGCCCTGGACCAGGCCACCGGCGGCGACAAGGAGGAGCGCATCACCCTCAGCGCCGACCGCGCCGTGTCCTATGGCGACCTGACGGCGGTGATGAACAGCCTGCGCAGCGCCGGATACCTGAAGGTGTCGCTGGTCGGCCTGGATGGCGGCGGAGCGCCCTGAGCCATGGCGATGGCGCCCCCCTATCCCGACAAAGTGGCCCCCGAACCCCTGGCCCCCCATGATCCAGTGGAGACGGACCGGGCGGTGACGGACCCGGCCAGCGGCAACCGCCGCCTGGTCTGGGGCGGCAGCCTGGCCGTGGTGCTGGCCGCCCACGCGCTGGCCCTGCCCTGGCTGATGGCCCGGTCGACGCAGGAGGCGCCGCCCCCGCCGCCGGCGATGCAGATCGACCTGCCGCCGCCGCCGGCCCCACCCCAGCCGGAACCACCCAAGCCGGAACCGCCCAAGCCCGAGCCGCCGAAGCCGGTGCCCCCCAAGCCGACACCGCCCAAGCCGGTGGCGGTGAAACCCATCGCTCTGCCGCCGACGCCCCCTCAGCCCCAGCCCGCTGAGGTTGCGACGCCGCAACCCGAGCCGCCACCCAGCACGGCGGTGCAGACCGCCGCGCCGCCGGCCCCGCCGGCGCCACCGGCACCGCCCTCCAAAGGGCCGGACACCTATGAGGGCCGGGTGATGGCGCAGCTCTACCGCTTCCGGCGCTATCCGGCGCAGGCGCGCCAGCGCCACCAGACGGGCACCGCCCTGCTGCGCTTCACCATCGACCGCTCCGGCCACGTGCTGGCCGCGTCGCTGGAGCGCAGCGCCGGCGCGCCCTTGCTGGATGAGGAGACGCTGGCCCTGGTGCGCCGCGCCGATCCCCTGCCCCCCATGCCCGACGACCGCCCGGGGGCCACCCTGGAACTGGTGGTGCCGGTGGAGTTCTCGCTGAACTGACGCGCACGGCGGCGGCGCTCCGCCGCCGGACGGACTCCCCATAAAACACAAGCGGTTGAATCGGCACGGCCGCCCCGCCCCGACCAGGGGCGGCGGCGGCGTCATTTCCGTTGCGCGCCGCCGGGGCGCTGGTCAATTATTTTGACCGGAGCGCCCGCCGCCGGCCGGCGGGGGCGCCACAGGACCATGGCGGACGGGGCCATGGCAGATGGGACCAGGCATACGGGACATGAAAGACAGCATCCGACCGGCCAAGCTGGCCGACACCATCGCCGAGCATCTGGAACAGTTGATCGTGGAGGGCAGCCTGCGCCCCGGTGAGAAGCTGCTGCCCGAGCGGGAACTGGCCGTGCGCTTCAACGTCTCCCGCCCCTCCCTGCGCGAGGCGCTGGAGAAGCTGGAACAGCGCGGCCTGCTGCAAAGCGGCCGGGGCGGCGCCACCTTCGTCGCCCCCCTGCTGGGCCCCACCTTCACCGAACCGCTGCACGCCGTGCTGGCCGCCCGGCCCGAGACCACCCTGGATTACCTGGAGTTCCGCACGGAGGTGGAGGGGGCGGCCGCCTACTACGCCGCCCTGCGCGCCACCGACGTGGACCGCGCCCAGATCCAATCCCGGTTCGAGGCCATGGAGGCCGCGCACGGCCTGGATGTGGCCAAGGAAGAAGCGGACGCCGACGCCGATTTCCACCTGGCGGTCTACGAGGCCACCCACAACGTCGTCATCCTGCACATCATGCGCGCCCTGTCCGAGATGCTGCGCCAGGACGTCTTCTTCAACCGCGCCAAGCTGTACCAGCGCACCGGCGTCCGCCAGCTCCTCCTGAGCCAGCACCGCGCCCTCTATGAGGCCATCATGAAGGGCGACCCGGCGTCAGCCCGCGCGGCGGCGGAGGCGCACATCAACTTCATCCGTGACGCTTTGGTGGAGATCTCGCGAGCGGATGCTAGGCTGGAGGCGTCGCTGAGACGGATCGCGGGTGGGGACATCGTGGCGGAAAAGTAGGTATACCCGGTGTGAGCGGCGCGCCAGGCTGGGAGGCAAGTACTATCGGTTGCTGAAGCGCCGGCCTATGATCCAACCAAGCCTCAAGAGCGCGGCCGACGGCCGCCGGTAATGAACCGTTGAAGCACCATGGGTATCGCCTACACCGTCTCGCCCCTGCGTCGGATCGGCACGCTGGACACCGAGGCGGCGGAAGACCTGCGGGCGGCCCCGGCCAAGCCGTCGCGGCCGGGTGAGCAATTCGTCATCGACCTGATCCTGGGGTTCCCGGCCGGCAGCGGCCAAGGCCGCGTGCTGGCGGGACCGCCGCCCATCCGCTATCCGGTGCGGGGCGATATCATCAACTGGCGCGACCGGCTGGCGGTCAAGTACCGCGTACAGTTGGATGAAGTGCTGACCTGGAACGAGGACAGCCCCTTCAGCATCAGCGAGGAACCGGCGGCAAGCGCCGACCTGCTGCTGCGCTACGTCGCCGCCATCGTTGATGAAAAAGGGGCGGCGGCGCTGAAGGGGCTGGTCGCCGCCGCGCGACCGGACCGGCCGGAGATCGACAGGGCCCTGAAAGCGGCGGACCAGCGCGGCTTCACCGGGAGGTTCCCTCAGCTGCTGTTGACCGGGGACTACTGGCTGCCCTTCCGGCGCAACATGATCATCGAGGATTTGGACTGGTGGGGCCGGCCGGCGCGTTTCGGCTCCGTCACCAATCTGCTGCACGAGGTGACCGAACTGCGGACGGTGATCCGCACGGCGGACCCCACCGCCGCACGGCACCGGCCGGATGAGCGACCGGAAGCGCCCCTGGCCACCGCCTGGCAAGCCAGCGAAACACTGCACCACGTGGCCAAGGTGGCGGTGGACCGGCACTTGCCCCTTTGGCTCAGTAGCTGAGGGCGCTTTGGCCCGTGCTGGAGTTACCTGGCACTCGGAGGCGCACCGAGGTTGTTGTGCCACGCGCTGTACGGGGCCATCACGGAAGACGACCCGGCGGCGGCCCGCGCGCGGGCGGAGGCGCACATCAACTTCATCCGCAACGCTTTGGTTGAAATTTCCCGGGCAGATGCTAGGCTGGAGGCGTCGCTGAGAGGGATCGCGGTCGGGAATATTGTGGCTGATAAATAAGGAAATTATTTAAATGCCTGCTTATGAAGAAATTCGAGCCGACACTGCAGCCGAGTTCTGGAAATTACTCTCACCTGAGAATCCTGTTTTTGGCAGAGGTCGCGAAACCATTTACAGAGGGCAGTCCAACGCAACATGGCCCCTGACGCCATCTATATTCAGAGATAGCTCTTTTAGCTCCCGCACCTGTGATCAAATTACACATGATGAATGGGCTTTGATTTCTGAATTTCTAAAAAACTGCGACAAAATTGACACAAGAATTCCTAATGACTCGATATTATTTCGTAGATCGATAAATAATGGCTCTAATATTTTTAGAGAATCGATGTTTGATCCGGAAATTTGGCCACCAAAAGAGATTTATGAAGTATTAGCTTTGGCACAACACTTCGGACTACACACTCGCCTGCTAGACTGGTCTACGCGATCATACGTGGCAGCATATTTTGCCATTTCCGGAAATCTTCACGACAATCGAAGTGACCATATTGCGGTTTGGGCTCTCGACATAAGCGCCATATCCAACATGGGAAAATGGCTAGAAGTTGTGAAGGTTCCAGGTAGCAACAATATTAATGTTGCCGCACAATCAGGCGTATTCACGCTACAAAGATATCGATGAAAATTTGGAGAGCCATTTATTGGTCCAAATTCTATAGATGGTCTATTTTCCGA
The DNA here is from genome assembly GCF_036348415.1 of Nitrospirillum karajorum. Classification (NCBI taxonomy): domain Bacteria; kingdom Pseudomonadati; phylum Pseudomonadota; class Alphaproteobacteria; order Rhodospirillales; family Azospirillaceae; genus Nitrospirillum; species Nitrospirillum karajorum. The sequence goes on along the minus strand of NZ_JAZBQB010000002.1, from coordinate 309,077 downwards.
AGACAGCAGTCCTTTACCTATACAACTTAAGAAAATTACCCTCCCCTCCTCAGAAGCCCATAAAGCGTACTTCCTGTCTGAAATGTATGGCGTCTCGGGTGCGATCCTTTTCCCAGATTACTACGGAGCCGTTCGCGCCACAAAGGATGCTCTTCAGCAGACGAAACGCGCACTAACCCAGGGAGCCCGTCCATGAGCAAACTGACCCTCTACTTCATCCGCCACGCCGAAAAGCCCGAGGGCGAGTGGCCCGGTCCTGGCCTTACCCTGGAGGGCAAGAAGGACAAGGAGTCCCTGGTCATCCGGGGATGGCAGCGGGCGGGGGCCTGGGCGGCGCTGTTCGGGGCGGGACTGGATACGGGCGACTACGCCACGCCGCAGGCGGTCTATGCCGCCACACCGGGCGCGGTGGCGAACAAGGCGCCCAGCAAGCGGCCGTTCGAGACGGCCTCGCCGCTGGCGGCGCGGCTGGGGCTGGAGGGGCCCAACACCACCTATGGCAAGGGGCAGGAGGCCGAGCTGGTCCAGGAGCTGCTGACCCTGTCCGGCGTGGTGCTGGTGTGCTGGGAGCATGAGGCCATCGTCCAGAACATCATCCCCCTGCTGCCCCTGCGCCGGGGCAAGCCGCCCACCGTCTGGCCGGAGGATCGCTTCGACGTCGTGCTGCGCTTCAAGCGCAAGGAGGGCGGCAAGAGTGACGGCTTCGCCTTCAAGGAGATGTATCCCCGCCTGCTGGCCGGCGACAGCGACACGCCGCTGTGACGGCGGGCGCCCTTTGTGACAGGCGCCCTTTGGCCCGCGCCCGCCGGGGACAGGGCGGGTAGGCCCGGGGCGTCTTTCCCGCCCCGGGCCACCAGGGCCGATCAGCCGATCGCCTTGAAACCGATGAAGCCGTTCTGGGCGTCGAACAGATAGCTCCAGGCGTTCAGGGGGCAGCGCCCGACATTGACGCGGGGGAAGTTGTTGTTCTGCTGCGGCTGCGCGGCGGCGGCATGGTGTTCCGGCGCCGGCTTGACGCCGGGGGGCAGCAACTCGGGCGGAAGGTTCCCGGAAAGCGGCGGCAGCTTGGTCGGACCCTGGGGTTGCTGGATGGTGGAGGTATAGGTCGGCGGGCCCATGTACAGGGTCGGCCCCGTGGGTCCCGCCTCCCCCGCCGTCGGCGCCACGCCCACCGTCCAGCTGTAGCTGATGCCATCGTCCGACGTGGACCCCGGGGGGAAGGTGACCGTCAGCGTGGTCTTGGGCGCGAAAAACCATTGGCCGGCGCCGGCGTTGTATTGGCCCAGGGCGGTCGGCGGCAGCGGGTTGCCGCTCGTGTCGGCGAAGTCATAGGGCATTGCGATCAACACCTGGTTGATGCCGGTGTCCAACTCGAAACACAGCGGATAGGAGGGGGCGGGCGTGTCCTGCCCCGGCGCGGTGATCTGCAGGGTAACGGGCGGCACCGTCCAGCACGCCGTGTCCTGCGGCTGCCCGTCCTTGCTGGCGGGGCTGGAGGGGAAGGGCGGGGTGAACGTCACATCGTTGGTCTGCGTCGGCAAGGGGGGCGGCGACACCATGGTCAGGGAGGAGCCGACATACCCCTTCATGTTGGAGGTCGTCGTCCCCAGCAGCACGCGTTCGCGGAACAGCGTATAGCCCGGGTCCAGGGGAACCGTCTCACAGTATGGGGCCGACATCGACGCCTGGAGGAACACGTTGAAGGCCGGGTTCTCCCCCTTGGCGGAAACCCCCATCATGCCGACCGACCCCGGGCACACCAGCACCATGGCATGGGACTGGATGGTGACAGGGATCGGCGGGTTTGAGGAATCCGTGCCAGCGAAGCACACGGGCATATAATACCACTTGCCCGTATGGGAAATGGTGCTGGGATAATAATGCATCGTGTAAACGCCGAAGCACGGATACTTCTTATCCAGCTCCTCATAGCCGATCAGGCCGAAATTCTCCAGTCCAGCCACAATACCGGATGACCCGGTGTCCACCTGGAAATTCGTGTTATTGCAGATGGTGTCCCCGTCACCGATGGTCGGTGTCACATGGATGCCGCTTTTGTTAAAATCTTCCATCTTGACTATATTGTGGATGACGGCGGGTGTTTTAAGCGGGCTTTTCATTTCGATTCCCCTTTCCCTGATAAGTGGCATGACAACGGGTTGCGGCGTCACGGGGACGGCGCGCTGAAAACCAGATGCAGGGGGCCGGGCCAACGACCCGATCCTGTTGGATGGCAATGGCGATGGTGCCGGCGCAAACCGATCCGGGGTTCCGGAGGCGTCGCGGTAATGGGCGTTATATACACCCTTCACGGGATAAAGTATTTTGCATTTGCCATTTATCACAATAGATCAGAATAGCGCGCCGCCGGTGGGGAACCGGCAAAAACAAATGAAATCTGCGATTTTGGGCATGGTGGGGGGACGCCCCGGGGCCAGGATCGCCCCTCCCCGCGCTGGCGCCGGTGCCGCATAAGAAAGGCCCCGGCGCGCACCCGCCGGGGCCTTTCAAACCGTGAACCGCCAGAGCGTAACGCGATCACAACTGATCGACATCTCGCTCTAGGGGCGATGCCGTCGCGGCTTACTGCGGGATCATGCCGGTGAAGACATAGGCCTGCAGCAGGGTGATGATGCCGACGATGCAGACGAAGAAGATGCTGTGCTTCAGGGTGAAGCGCAGCAGGTTGGCCTCCCGCCCCACCAGGCCCACGGCGGCGCAGGCCACCGCGATGCTTTGCGGGGAGATCATCTTGCCGGTGACGCCGCCGCTGCTGTTGGCGGCGACCAGCAGCAGGTCGGACACGCCGATCTGCTGCGCCGTCGTGGCCTGCAGGGCGCCGAACAGGGCGTTGCTCGACGTGTCGGACCCGGTGAGGAACACGCCCAGCCAGCCCAGGATGGGGGAGAAGAAGGGGAAGCCCTTGCCCGCCTCCGCCAGCATGAGCGCCAGGGTGGCGGACAGGCCGGAGTAGTTGGCGATATAGGCGAAGGCCAGGACGGAGCCGATGGTGTACATGGGCCATTTCAGCTCCACCACCGTTTCGCCAAAGGTGGCCAGCGCCCGGCCGGGGCCGTAGCGCAGCACGATCATGCTGAGCAGGGCGGACACCAGGATGGCGGTGCCGGTGGCGGCCACCAGGTCCAGCTTGTACTGCGCGGCATAGGGCGTGGCCTTGGCGACGATGGGCGCCACCTTGGTCACCATGTTGTGCAGGCTGGGCACGTCCAGCAGGAACACCGTGTCCACCAGGGCGCCGCCCTTGGCGAACAGGGCCTTGAACGGCTTCAGGCTCCAGATCGTCACGACGGCGGTGAGGATGAGGAAGGGCGACCAGGCCTTGACCACCTGGCCGGCGGTGTAGGCGTGGGCACTGCGCTCCACCGCCGTTTCCTGGTCCTTGAAGCGGAACACGGTCTTGGGCTTCCAGAACTTCAGGAACACGGTCAGGCAGACCAGGCTGATGAGGGCGGAGATGATATCCGGCAGCTCCGCCCCGATGTGGTTGGAGGTGAAGTATTGCGCCACGGCGAAGCTGACGCCCGTCACCAGGATGGCGGGCCAGGTTTCCTTCACGCCCTTGAACCCGTCCATGATGAAGACCAGCCAGAAGGGCACGAACACCGACAGGGCCGGCAACTGCCGCCCGGTCATGGCCGCCACCTTGTAGACGTCCAGGCCCGACACCTGGGCGCCGACGATGATGGGCGTGCCCATGGCGCCGAAGGCCACGGGGGCGGTGTTGGCGATGAGGCAGAGGCCGGCGGCGTACAGCGGGTTGAAGCCCAGCCCGGCCAGGATGGCGGCGGTGATGGCCACCGGGGCGCCGAAGCCGGCCGCCCCCTCCAGGAAGGCGCCGAAGGCGAAGCCCACCATCAGCATCTGCAGGCGCTGGTCCTCGGTGATGGAGATGACGCTGGCGCGGATGACGTCGAACTGCCCCGTCTTCACCGTGATCTTGTACAGGAAGACGGCGGCGACGATGATCCAGGCGATGGGCCACAGGCCGTAGAAAAAGCCGTAGACCACGGCGGCGATGGCCGATGAGGCCGGCATGCCATAGGCCGCGATGGCGATCACCAAGGCGATCAGCACGGTCAGCGTGCCGGCGACATAGCCCTTCAGCCGCAGCACCGCCAGCGCCACCAAGAAGAAAACGATGGGCAGCGCCGCGACCAGCGCGGACACCACCATGTTCCCGAACGGGTCATAGACCTGGACCCAAGGCTGCATAGCCTTCCCCCCTGTTGTTTGTCGGAGCGGCCGGCCACCCGGGTGGGGCGGCGCGCCGCATGGGCACGACCGGGCGGGCATGGGGCGGACCGTCAGGGCCGGGGGTGGCATCCTCCGTGCCGGCACGTCCCCGCCCCGCTCATGGACGGTGATGGCCCGGCACGGGCGCCCCGGCGCCCGGGATCGCAAGCCGCCGGCGCCCGCCGGCTTCCTCACATCTTCCTCAGGCGCTCTTGTCTTCAGGCGTGCCCTGCATCGGGCGGGTTCACCCGGACCGATGCCTCCGTGGTCAAATTACTGTACCATGGATGTCATGATGGATAACCCGTGCGGCGGGCACCGCGCAAACGGAAAAGTGGTGGGCGCCCGCGCCTCGCCAAATGCGCGAAATCGACCTGGGAAATGAGGCGCTTGAATGGTTTGGCCCACCACGCATGGGGGCGCATGAGGCACCGGCGAGCGGACTGACGGGGCCAGCGGGAAAGCGCCACCTGGTGGTAAAATGATTTGACCAAATATGGCGCATGGTAAAATATGACGCCGACAATTTCCCCGGCGCCCGGCCCGCACACCGGAACGCGCCAGGGGCAAAACCCCGGGAGGGATGGGCTTTTGACCGCCGCCACGCCACCGACCGTCACAGCGCCGGCCAAGCCGGACACGATCTATTTCTTCGGCACCTGCCTGGTGGACATGCTGTATCCAGAGGCCGGGCTGGCTGGCATGGACCTGCTGCGCCACGCCGGCGTGCGCGTCATCTTCCCCGAGGGACAGAGCTGCTGCGGCCAGCCGGCGCGCAACTCCGGCTATATGGAGGAGGCCCGCGCGGTGGCGCGGGCGCAGCTGGACGCCTTCCCCGGCGACATCCCCATCGTCGTGCCCTCCGGCTCCTGCGCCGGCATGATGAAGACCCACTATCCCCATTTGTTCGAGGGCGACCCCGACCAGCCGCGCGCCATCGCCTTCGCCGCCCGCGTGCATGAGCTGACCGCCTTCCTGGTCAACGTCCTGGGTGTCACGCTGGAGGACAAGGGCGCGCCGGTGACCGTCACCTGGCACCCCTCCTGCCACTCCCTGCGTGAGATGGGCGTGGTGAAGGAACCCAAGGCCCTGCTGCGCCAGTTGGCCAACGTCACCCTGGTGGAAAACAAGAGGGAGCGGGAGTGCTGCGGCTTCGGCGGCACCTTCGCCGTGCGCCAGACGGCCGTGTCCACCGCCATGGTGTCGGACAAGCTGGCCAGCGTGCGCGAGACGGGCGCCGGCACCCTGCTGTCGGGCGACTGCGGCTGCCTGATGAACATCGGCGGCCACGCCGAGAAGGTGGGCGACGGCACCCGCTGCCGCCACATCGCCGAATTCCTGATGGAGCGCTGTCATGGCGGCTGATGGCGGACACCACCCGGAACACGCCCCCCGCTTTGCCGGCCCCCGGTTCGCTGAGCGCGCGCCGGACGCGCTGAACAACCCGCAACTGCGCCGCAACTTCCGCCGGGCCATGGACGGCCTGATGGCCAAGCGCGCCGCCCAGTTCCCCGACCCCGCCTATTGGGCGGAGCTGCGGGCGCGCGGGGCGGCCGTGAAGGCCCGCGCCCTGTCCAAGCTGCCGGACCTGCTGGAACGCCTTGAAGCCAACCTGACCGCCAACGGCGTCCAGGTGCATTGGGCGGAGACGACGGAGGAGGCCAACGCCATCGTCCTGGGCATCCTGCAACAGGCGGGCGCCCGCACCGTCATCAAGGGCAAGTCCATGGTGTCGGAGGAGATGCACCTGAACGCCCACCTGGAGCGGCACGGCATCGAGGCGGTGGAGTCCGACCTGGGCGAATACATCATCCAGCTGGCGGGGGAGACGCCGTCCCACATCGTCATGCCCTGCATCCACAAGAACAAGGCCGAGATTTCGGACCTGTTCGCGGAGAAGATCCCGGACCAGCCGCGCACCGATGACGTGGATGAACTGACCGCCGCCGCCCGCCGTGTGCTGCGTGAGCGTTTCGCCAACGCCGACGCCGGCATTTCCGGCGTCAATTTCGCGGTGGCGGAGACGGGCACGCTGGTGCTGATCGAGAATGAGGGCAACGGCCGCCTGTCCACCACCCTGCCGCCGCTGCACATCGCCGTGACCGGCATCGAGAAGGTGGTGGAGTTCCTGGACGACGTCCCGCCCCTGCTGGCCCTGCTGACCCGGTCCGCCACCGGCCAGCCCATCACCACCTATGTCAACATGATCAGCGGCCCCCGGAAAGCCGGGGAGAAGGACGGCCCCACGGCCGTGCACCTGGTGTTGCTGGATGCCGGGCGCAGCCGCGTCTACCAGGATGTGGAGCTGGCGGACACGCTGCGCTGCATCCGCTGTGCGGCCTGCATGAACCATTGCCCGGTCTACACCCGCGTCGGCGGCCACACCTACAACGCCATCTACCCCGGCCCCATCGGCAAGATCCTGACGCCGCAGCTGCAGGGCCTGGACGCCGCCGGCGACCAGCCGCACGCCTCCACCCTGTGCAACGCCTGCGCCGAGGTCTGCCCGGTCAAGATCCCCATCCCCGATCTGCTCGTGCGACTGCGCCGCGAGGCGGTGCGGCCGACCGAGACGCCGGCCAACCACATTCCCGTAGTGAAGGACGGCGGGGCGGAGCGGTCGTGGAAGGAAAGCCTGGTCTGGGCCGGCTGGCGCCTGGTCTATACCCGGCCGCTGCTGTACCGCATGGTGACCCGCGCCCTGGCCTGGGGCGGCAACTGGGTGCCGGCCAGCGCCCCGCTGATGCGCGACTGGACCAAGGCGCGGGCGAGGCCCCGCTTCAAGCCCCGCACCCTGCACGACCTGGCGCGCGAGCGCGGCTACCTGAACGAGGTGCCGAAATGAGCGCCGCCTCAAACACGGCAAGGGCCAATATCCTGGGCCGCCTGAAGGCCGCCCCCGGCCGGCCGGGCCCCGACCTGCCGCCCTGGACGCCGCCCACCTACGCGGACAAGCTGGCCCGCTTCCGCCAGATGGCGGAAGCCAACCACGCCGAGATCCATGAGGTCACCGCGTCGAATTGGCCGCAGCGGCTGGCCACCCTCCTGAACAACCGCGGCCTGCGCAATCTCATGATCGCCCCCGGCACGCCCCGGGGCGACGCGCTGGCGCAGGCGGCGGCCCAGGGCGTGCCGCTGCCGCCGCTGGTGCCCTATGACCAGTCGGTGGAGGCGCTGAAGGACGCGCTGGTGCACCAGGTGGACGCCGGCCTGACCGGCACGCGCGGCGCCATCGCCGAGACGGGCACCCTGATCCTGTGGCCCACGGCGCAGGAGCCGCGCCTGCTGTCGCTGCTGCCGCCCCTGCACATCGCCGTGCTGGAGGAGGACGCGCTGCACGACACGCTGGCGGCGGCGGTGCGGGACCAGGGCTGGGCGGCGGCGGGCATGCCCACCAATGCCCTGTTGATTTCCGGGCCGTCCAAGACCTCCGATATCGAGCAGACGCTGGCCTACGGGGTCCATGGCCCCAAGGAACTGATCATCCTGTTGGTGAAAAAAGGGGAGTGAGCGGCCATGCCGGACAGCATCGTGAACCCAGCCGTCACGCCTGATTACGACGCCCTGCGTGCCGAGCTGGCGAACGTGGTGCCGGCGGACCGGCTGATCACCGACCCGCTGCGCCGCCTGGCCTATGGCACGGACGCCAGCTTCTACCGCCTGGTGCCCAAGCTGGTGGTGCGGGTGGACAGCGAGGGGGAGGTGAGCCAGGTGCTGGCCGCCTGCCGCCGGCACAACACGCCCGTCACCTTCCGCGCCGCCGGCACCTCCCTCTCCGGCCAGGCCATCACCGATAGCCTGCTGATGGTGCTGGGCGACGGCTGGCACCGCTCCGCCATCAACGAGGACGGCAGCGTCATCAAGGTGCAGCCCGGCATCATCGGGGCGGAGGTCAACCGCCGCCTGGCGCCCTATGGCCGCAAGATCGGGCCGGACCCCGCCTCCATCGAGAGCTGCAAGATCGGCGGCATCGCCGCCAACAACTCCTCGGGCATGTGCTGCGGCACGCACGAGAACACCTACAAGACCATGCTGTCGCTGCGCTTCATGCTGGCGGACGGAACGCTGGTCGACACCGGCGACCCGGCCAGCGTGGCGTCCTTCCGCGTCAGCCATGCCGACCTGCTGGCCACGCTGGACGCCATGGGCCAGAGGGTGCGGGGGGATGAGGCGCTGGCCAACCGCATCCGGCGCAAGTTCGCCATCAAGAACACCACCGGCTACAGCCTGAACGCCCTGGTGGATTACCAGGACCCGGTCGACATCCTGGCCCATCTGCTGATCGGGTCGGAGGGGACGCTGGGCTTCATCGCGGAGGTCACCTACCGCACCGTGCCGGAACTGGCGGACAAGGCCAGCGCCCTACTGCTGTTCCCCGACATCGTCGAGGCCGGGCGTGCCGCCTGCCTGCTGAACGGCGGGCCGGTGGCGGCGGTGGAGCTGATGGACCGCGCCAGCCTGCGCAGCGCCAAGGGCCAGCCGGGATTGCCGCCCGAGATCGACGGCATGGGGGAGGACGTGGCCTCCCTGCTGGTGGAGACCCGCGCCGTCAGCCCAGAGGCCTTGCAGGAGAACATCGCCGCCATCGGGCGGTTGCTGGGCGGCGTCACCCTGCTGCAGCCGCCGGCCTTCACCACCGACCCGGCGGAATACGCCAAGCTGTGGAAGATCCGGAAGGGCCTGATCCCCACCATCGGCGCCATGCGCCAGACCGGCACCAGCGTCATCATCGAGGACGTGGCCTTCCGCATCGAGGATCTGGCCGACGCCTGCCGCGACATGCGGGTGCTGTTCGACAAGCACGGCTACCCCGATGCCATCCTCATGGGCCACGCCCTGGCCGGCAATTTGCATTTCGTCTTCGCCCAGGATTTCAGCACCGAGGCGGAGATCGAGCGCCACGCCCGCTTCATGGACGAGCTGGTCCATATCGTGGTGGAGAAGTACGACGGCTCGCTGAAGGCGGAACACGGCACCGGCCGCAACATGGCCCCCTTCGTGGAACTGGAATGGGGCCAGGCGGCCACGGCGCTGATGTGGGAGATCAAGCGCCTGCTGGACCCGGCCAACCTGCTGAACCCCGGCGTGCTGCTGAACACCAACCCGCGCCTGCACCTGGAGAACCTGAAGCCCCTGCCCCCGGCGCACACCATCGTCGACACCTGCATGGAATGCGGCTTCTGCGAGAAGATGTGCCCGTCCCACGGCATGACGCTGAGCCCGCGCCAGCGCATCACCGGCCTGCGGGAGATCGCGCGCCTCACGGCCCTGGGGGACCCGGCGACGGAGCTGCGGGAGTTGTACGACCATCACGCCATCGACACCTGTGCCGCCTGCGGCCTGTGCGCCACCGCCTGCCCCGTGGGCATCGAGACCGGGCAGCTGACCAAGGCCCTGCGCGCCCGCCGCCACGGAAAGACCGCCCGCGCCCTGGCCGGGGTGATGGCCCGCCATTTCGGCATGGTGCTGGCCGGCATGCGCGGCGCCCTGAACCTGGCGGCCTTCGCCGGGCAAGCGGTGGGGCCGAGGAAGGTGGCCAGCCTGGCGGCCCACGCCCGCAAACTGTCGGGCGACCGCCTGCCCCATGTCGGCCCCAACCTGCCGGAGGGGGCCGGCACGGCCTGGCTGAAGGACGTGCCGCCGGCCACCGCTGTGGGCGAGCCGGTGGTCTACCTCGCCGCCTGCGCCGGCCGCACCTTCGGCCCGGCGGTGGAGGATGAAGAGAGCGATCCCCTGCCCGCCGTCACCCTGCGCGTGCTGGAGCGGGCGGGCTTCCGCGCCATCGTGCCAGACAATCTGCCCAACCTGTGCTGCGGCCTGGCCTTCGAGTCCGAAGGCATGACCGAGGCGGCGGACGCCAAGGCGGCGGAGATGGAGGCGGCGCTGAAGGCCGCCAGCGACAATGGCCGCATCCCCATCGTCATGGACGCCAGCGCCTGCACCCAGCGCATGAAGACCTGGCTGGCCGGCCGCCTTCCAGTGAAGGATCTGGTGGAGTTCCTGGCGCAGGACGCCCTGCCCCGCCTGACGCCCACGCCACAGGCGGAGCCGGTGCTGCTGCACCTCAACTGTGCGGCCCGCAAGATGGGCATAGACCCGCAGGCGGCCGCCGTGGCCAAGGCCTGCGCCACCCAGGTGGTGGTGCCGGAGCGGGTGGGCTGCTGCGGCTTCGCCGGCGACAAGGGCTTTCATGAGCCGGAGCTGAACGACCACGCCCTGCGCTTCCTGGCGCCCCAGGTGCCGGCGGGCTGCGTCGCCGGCTATTCCAGCAACCGAACCTGCGAGATCGGCCTGGCCGACCATGCCGGCGTGCCCTATCGCCATCTGGTCTACCTGGTCGACCGGGCCACGCGCTGACGGGCCTATTCCCGAGCAGACCTTACGGGCCCATACGCGCCGTTGACGGCGCCCGCCGCTGCCCCTACCCATATCGGGCGTCGGCAACACAGTGCGTCACAAATCCACGCGCGGGCCGGTCAACGGCCGCGCATGATACGAGAGAACTCAGGGGAGATTGACCATGACGGCACGGGTTACGGCCGGGCATCTTCAGGTGGCGCAGGAACTGTTCGACTTTGTGGAGAACGAGGTCCTGCCCGGCACCGGATTGTCGGTGGAAACGTTCTGGCAGGGGGTGGACACCCTGGCGCATGAGCTGACGCCGGTGAACCGCGACCTGCTGGCCAAGCGCGACGCCATCCAGCAGCAGATCGACGACTGGCATCGCGGCCAGAAGGGCCGGCCCTTCGACGGTGCCGCCTATCGCGCCTTCCTGTCGGCCATCGGCTACATCCAGCCCGAGGGGCCGGACTTCAGCGTCAGCACCGCCAATGTGGATGCGGAGATCGCCACCATCGCCGGCCCGCAGCTGGTGGTGCCGGTGATGAACGCCCGCTATGCCCTGAACGCCGCCAACGCGCGCTGGGGCAGCCTGTACGACGCCCTCTACGGCACCGACGCCCTGCCCGAGGAGGATGGGGCGGAGCGTGGCCGCGGCTACAACCCCATCCGCGGCGCCAAGGTCATCGCCTTCGGCCGCACCTTCCTGGACCAGTCCTTCCCCTTGGCCCAGGGTTCCCACCGCGACGCCACCGGCTACGCCATCGTGGACGGCGCCCTGGCCGTGACGCTGGAGGGCGGGGCCACCACCGGCCTGGCCGACCCCAGCCGCCTGTCCGGCTGGCAGGGCGACGCCGCCGCCCCGGTGGTGATCCTGCTGTGCCGCCACGGCCTGCATGCCGAAATCCACATCGACGCCGGCCACCGCATCGGGCGCGAGGACAAGGCCCACGTGGCCGACATCGTGCTGGAATCCGCCATCACCGCCATCATGGATTGCGAGGATTCGGTGGCCGCCGTGGACGCCGCCGACAAGGTGCTGGCCTACCGCAACTGGCTGGGCCTGATGAACGGCACCCTGACCGCCCAGTTCGAGAAGGGCGGCCAGACGGTGGACCGCCACCTGAACCCGGACCGCGTCTACACCGCGCCGGGGGGCAAGACCCTGACCCTGCCGGGCCGCAGCCTGATGCTGGTGCGCAACGTCGGCCACCTGATGACGTCCGACGCCGTGCTGCTGGCCGACGGCGGCAACATCCCCGAGGGCATCCTGGATGCCATCATGACCAGCACCATCGCCCTGCATGACCTGCGGCGCGACGGCGTCGGCGACACCCCGGCCGTGCGCAACAGCCGCGCCGGCAGCGTCTATATCGTGAAGCCCAAGATGCATGGGCCGGAGGAGGTGGCGTTCGCCAACCGCCTGTTCGGCGCGGTGGAGCAGATGCTGGGCCTGCCCGCCAACACCCTGAAGATGGGCATCATGGATGAGGAGCGGCGGACCACCGTCAACCTCAAGGAATGCATCCGCGCCGCCCAGCACCGGGTGGTGTTCATCAACACCGGCTTCCTGGACCGCACCGGCGACGAGATCCACACCTCGATGGAAGCCGGCCCCATGGTGCGCAAGAACGACATCAAGGGCACGGCCTGGATCAAAGCCTATGAGGACTGGAACGTCGACACCGGCCTGGCCTGCGGCCTGAAGGGCCGGGCGCAGATCGGCAAGGGCATGTGGGCCATGCCCGACCGGATGGCGGACATGCTGGCCACCAAGATCGCCCACCCCCAGGCCGGCGCCAACACCGCCTGGGTGCCCTCCCCCACCGCCGCCACCCTGCACGCCCTGCACTACCACACCGTGGACGTGGCCGCCCGCCAGGCCGTGCTGGCCGGCCACCGCCGCGCCAAGCTGGAGGACATCCTGACGCCGCCCTTGGCACAGGGCACCAACTGGTCGGAGGAGGAAATCCAGCAGGAACTGGACAACAACGCCCAGGGTATCCTGGGCTATGTCGTCCGCTGGGTGGACCAGGGTGTGGGCTGTTCCAAGGTGCCGGACATCAACAACATCGGCCTGATGGAAGACCGCGCCACCCTGCGCATCAGCAGCCAGCACATCGCCAACTGGCTGCACCACGGCATCTGCACCAAGGAACAGGTGCGCAGCACGCTGGAGCGCATGGCCGCCGTGGTCGACCAGCAGAACGCCGGCGACCCCGCCTACACCCCCATGGCCCCGCACTTCAGCCACAGCATCGCCTTCCAGGCCGCCTGCGACCTAGTGTTCGACGGGGTGCGCCAGCCGAACGGCTACACCGAACCGGTGCTGCACCGCCGCCGGGCGGAGGCGAAGGCGCGGCAGGCGGGGGCGTAGGCGCGAGGGTTGGGATTTGCGGTGAGGGTTGAGAAGGGGCGGGACCGGAAGGTCCCGTACCCTTTTTCATTGAAGATTGAATATTTGCAACTTATTGTTATATTTAACTCGCTTCTCGCTGACCAAGTCGATTCTTTGGAAGTCGATAACAATCGATCGTAACCTCACTAGCCCTTTTAGCAGGGTGCGGAAGAATGGAGCGTTAAGGCCCCTTTCCCCATGAGCCAAGCCGATTGAAGGCTTGATCGAGGGGCTACGGGCCGCTTTTGCGGCCATCTTCCCCGGCTTCCGCCGTTTGCAGGCGGAATCCGGGCATGGTCAGGCCGCCACCATCAGCTTGGGCAGTCTGACGAGGTTGTAGGCGGCGGCGGTCAACATGAAGGCCCAGCCGACGCGATCGGTTCCCTTGTGGCGCGTCTTGCGCAAGGTGCCGGTGGTCTTGATCCAGCCGAAGACCTCCTCAATACGCTTGCGGATACGCAAGGACACGCCATAGCCGGGGTGGCGGGTGGTGCGTCCATCAATGGCGGACGTGCGCCGCGCCCCGGTCTTGGTCAGGTGATCATTCCGGGCGATATGCGGCGTCACCTTGCGGGCACGGAGTTCCCGGACGAACTCACGCGCATCAAAGGCCTTGTCGGCGCCCAAGGTGATCCGCCGCGTCGGCTTCAGCCCGTCGACCAATGCCAACGCCGCCTCGCGTTCGGCGGTGCCGGTCGCTTGGGTCAGCGTCGCACCAACCACCAGGCCGTTGCGGTTCTCCATCAGCACATGCCCCATGTAGGCTAGGCGCGATGGCTGGCCATTGCTCTTGCGGTACAGTTTGGCTTCAGGGTCGGTGGTGGACGCGTGGGTCTGGTTGGAGCGCTTCTCCCCGTGGAAGTCGCGCTCCCCGTTGCGACCGGGGCCCGGCGGGTCGCCACCGCCATCCTTGGGCCGGAAGCTCTTGATCGACGCCCAGGCCTCGATCAGCGTGCCATCCACCGAGAAGTGGTCGTCCGACAGCAAGTTCCGGCCTCGCGCCTGGGCCACCACCGCCCCCAGGAACTTCGCCGCGACGTCGCCTCCAAGAAGCCGCTCACGGTTCTTGGTGAACACCGTCACGTCCCACACCGGGGCGTCCATCGCCAACCCGACAAACCAGCGGAACAGCAGATTGTAGTCCATCTGCTCCATCAGTTGTCGCTCCGACCGGACCGAATAGAAGGCCTGGAGCAGCAGCGCCCGCAGCAGTTTCTCCGGCGGGATCGAAGGACGACCCACCTTCGCGTACATCGCCTCAAAGTCCGGCGACAAAACCTCCAGCGCCTCGTCACAGATCGCCCGGATCGCCCGAAGCGGATGCCTTGGCGGAACACGCGCTTCGCAACTCACGTACGAAAACAAGCCTTCCGTCCGAATGTCTCCGCCACGCATCCCATCCTCCTCAGCGTCATGAGGAAGCGAATCACGACAGGAACTCAGACGGAAGGGTTTTTCCGCATCCTGTTAATCCGCCTTGGTCACGCGCAAAATTTCTTCAGGCGTGGTGACACCGTCCACCACCCGCTGCAGGCCGTCCTGGTACAGGGGCACCATGCCGCCGGTTTCCACCGCCGCCGCCTCGATCTCCGCCGAGGACGCCCCCTGGCGGATCAGCGCCCGCACCGCGTCGGTGATGGGCAGCCATTCGGCGATGGCCGACCGCCCGCGATAGCCGGTGCCGTTGCAGGCCGGGCAACCCACGGCGCGATGAACGGTGGTTTCCCGCGCCGGCAGTCCCAAGGCCGCCGCCGCGTCGGCCGACAGGGCATAGGGCTGGCGGCACGTGGGGCACAGGGTGCGCACCAGGCGCTGGGCCAGCACCCCGTTCAGGGTGGAGGCCAGCAGGTAGGGGTCCACGCCCATGTCCATCAGGCGGGGCACGGCGCCGGCGGCGTCGTTGGTGTGCAGGGTGGACAGCACCAGATGCCCGGTCAGGGCCGCCTGCACCGCCACCTTGGTGGTTTCGCCGTCGCGCATCTCCCCCACCAGGATGACGTCGGGGTCCTGGCGCAGGAAGCTGCGCAGGGCGCGGGCGAAGGTCAGGCCGATGCCGGGCTTCACCTGGGTCTGGTTGATGCCGTCCAGCAGGTATTCCACCGGGTCCTCGACCGTGAGGATCTTGCGGCGCGCGGCATCCATGCCGCGCAGCCCGGCATAGAGGGTGGTGGTCTTGCCGCTGCCGGTGGGGCCCGTCACCAGCACGATGCCGTGCGGCCGGTCCAACTGGGCGGCCAGCGGCTGCGCCACCCAGGCGGGCAGGCCCAGGCTGTCCAGCCGACCGCCCGCCGTCTGCTGGTCCAGGATGCGCATCACCACGTCTTCGCCATGCACGGTGGGGGTGGTGGAGACGCGGAAATCGATCTCGCGGCCCTGCAGGGTTTGACGGATGCGACCGTCCTGAGGCAGGCGGCGCTCCCCGATGTCCAGTCCAGCCATGACCTTGACACGGGTGATGAAGCCGGCGGCCATGCGGCGGGGCAACACCTCCGCCTCGCGCAGAATGCCGTCGACGCGATGGCGGATGACCAGGCGGTCGGCCATGGGTTCGACATGGATGTCGGTGGCGCCGGCGGCCAGTGCCGCCTGGATGGCGTTGCCCACCAGGCGCACCACCGGCCCCTCGCTGGCCAGATCCCGCAAGCGCTCGGCATCGCCCTCCAGCAGGTCGGGCATCGCATCCTGGTTGGCGGCGGGCTGCGCCGGCTCATACAGCCGGTCCAGGGCGGCGGCGATGGCCGTGCCGGTCATGACCACCGGGCGCACCGGCCGGCCGGCCAGGAAGGCGGCCGCGCCGAGCGCCTGACCATCCAGCGGATCGGCCATGGCGAACACCACCTCGGCGCCCTCATCGATCAGCGGCAGCATCAGCTTGGCCTTGAGGAAGGCCAGGTTGGCCACGTCCATAATCACCGGCGCCTGGGGCACCTGGTCGGCGGGCCACAGCGCCAGGCCCAGGGCCTGGGCGTACGCCGCCGCCATATGCTCTTCCGACACCAGGCCCAGATCCACCAGCCGCCGGTCCACCCGGCCGCCGGCCGCCTGCGCGCGCGCCACCGCACCCGGGGACAAGTGCCCCTGGGCCGCCAGCGCGGACAGAACACTGTCCGACGACACGGCATAAGTGAACAGTCCGAGAGCAACGGCAGGAGGTCGGGCCATGAAGAGGAGCGGGGCAGTGGCGGGTTCACATCTATATGTGAGGGGCGGTTACAATTGCGCGCACGCCACACTGAAAATGCTTAGGGCAATAGCTGGACCAAAGGGCATTTCAACATCCCGGCTCCATCGCCGCCAGATGACGTATCCAAGCAGCCCAACTAGGGCCGCCATGAACAACAGCCAAGGCAAACCGCCCAATCCAAGCCAGATGCCGCCAGCAGCAAAGAGCTTCACATCCCCCAGACCCATCGCCTCCCGACCCGAGCGCCAGCTGACAAATGCCCGTAGTCCCCACGTGAGGCCCCCCCAGCACAGCGGCCGATGTCCCGTCGATAGCTGTGACGGATAGCCCTGCTGTCGATGCCCCAGCTCCGATAACTGCAATAGCCAGAGTCAATTCATCAGGTAAATATCGGTGTGATAGATCAATTGGTTATGCGACCTTTCGTTCGGCCTGTTCGGGGGTGACATATCCGAGGGTGGAGTTGATGCGCTGCCAGCCACAGTCAGCCACAGTATCCTCTCGGACGCTGACCATTTTGGGTGTCTCCGGCAAGGTCACAGCGATAAGCGTCACCAAGGCACGAATGCAATGAGCCCGCCCTCCCCGCCCCCGATTTGGTCGTCTGTGAAGAATGGCCCTGATTGGCTCAATTGGAGCTGATCAGGGCCATTTTGCTTTGGACTTGGAGAGCCAGGAAGAGGGCACGCCAAAGGTATTTGAGCCACCTGACGAGGAGGTGGAAGTTGAAGCCGGCGGCGGCGAGGACGGCGTTGATGCGGTCGCCGCTGCGTCCCTTGAGGTAGTTTCGTCCCATGCGGTGCTCGGCCTTGAGGTGTCCGATGATGGGTTCGATGGCGGCCCTGCGTTTCATCTCCCGCTTGATGGCGGCGGTGGTTCTGCGGACCTGGCCAGTGATCCAGACCTTGAACTTGTTGGGATGGTCGTGCCCGCGATAGCCCCTGTCGACGTGGACGCGATCGGGGTCGCGCCCGGTGTTGGCCTTGATGTCGGCGACGGCCTTGGCGAGGGTGTGTCCGTCGAAGGGATTGCCGTGCAATGCCTGGGCATGGAGGACGAAGAGGCCACCCTTGGGCTTGGTGATGGGGACGGCGATGCTCACCTTGCAACCGAACTCGTAGGGTGCGCGGGCCTTTCCCTTGCCGATGCATTCGACCTCGGGGGCGTGGAGGGAATAGACCTTCTGCCCGCGCTGGCGCTGGGTCTGCATGCTGATCTTGATGGCCAGGTCGCGTAACGGGCCATAGCGGGCCAGGAGGGCCGGAGCCTCGGCGTCCCCCTTGGCGGCGATCTTGCGGTTGATGTCGCGGATGAGGCGGCCCAGGCGGGTGCGCAGGAACTTCAGCTGCCGGTTGGCCCGCTTGTGCTGGTGGGCGTGGGTGTAGCGGCCGACCATGATGGCGGCCTTCTTGGCCACGCGCAGATAGCTCTGGCGCAGCGTGATGCCGTTGTCCTTGGCGAAGGCGACCAACTTCTCGATGGCCTTGTGGGTCAGGCGGGCGTCGGTGGGGTGGGCGACGGCCTTGGGCTGGACGGTGGTGTCCACCGCCACCCGCGCCAAGTCCTTGGTGCTGAGGGCGCCGGTGGCCTGGGCCACCCGCAGGCTCTCCTGGATCAGTGCCGCCAGCCGTTCCTCGCCCAGACGCTGGCGCCAGCGGGACATCGACGACCGGTCGAAGGGCAGGTCGTGGCGGAAGACCTCCTCGCCGCAGAAGAACTGGAAATAGGGGTTCTCCGCCCAGCGGGCGGTCAGCACCTCGTCGGACAGATTGTGCATGTGCTTCAGGATCAGCAGGCCCGCCATCAGCCGGACCGGCAGCGGCGGCTGGCCAGGGCCGCCCTTGTAGACACCGCCCAGACGCTGTTCCAGGAAGCCCCAGTCGATCTTCCCCGCCAGCACCACCAGTGGATGCTTCAGGTCGATGATCTAGTCCAGGGCTGGACGCAGAAGGTCTTTCTGTCGGGTATCCCGTGGTCGTGACATGGCCTGTTCCCACCGCTGTTCACAGGGGGAATCGAATCACGAAACGGCCCAAAAGGGGATCCCCAAATCGCAAGAAAGCGGAGGTCGAGCCCCCGCTTTCCTGCAAATCCGATTACTGATCGGGCGCTGAAACACCCGCTATGACAGCGCCTTAGCGATCATTCACGGACGACGATTTGAACCGGCGGCGGCAAGACGTTGATTCTATTGCCTGTGCAAAGCCGTAAAAGCGCAGAACGCCGGCAACCCATTGGGCTATCGGCGTTTTTATCGTGTGACTGGTTGCGGGGGCCCGCAACCATCTTAACTTGCTGTTCCGGGCAGCGGCGTAATGGTGCCGTCGGCAATTCACTGCCGTGGCAAACCTCCAAGGAGTTGCCAGAGTGACTCATATTTGCACCGCCTTGGGAATCTCCGGCAGGAGTCTCAGTTACCGCAAGCTCGTATAAGTTGCGCCCAAGCTTTCTGTGATTATACTCAAAAGCAATAGAATTATTATCCTGAATCTGACCTAAAAACAGCTCGCCGATAGCATAACATGATGGAAAAACCACCAAATTTTTACAGTTTGAACAAGTTCTTACAATTGATAATTCTATTGGCCGCAAATAGAACTTGCTTTTTTAGAGTATATTTCTATAGTTTCCATTCCGAGTTCTTGGCGTCTTACATTCAGGCTATCATTATTTTCTGTTGGGAATTGCTCCCATCGTCCATTTATACACTTCCCTTGAGTTCCATATAATTGTTTCTTATTCTGGGCTAACTCAACCCTATCTATAATATAGGCGACGTCCTGGCGCTCTTGAGAAGGCAGGCAAGGCTGACTTAATAGGAAAGCAAGGACAGATTTTTGATATAGATAATCATTATCCATATGCTGAACCAGAATCCAAGCATCATAACTAGCGGTCTGCCCCCAAATTTTGCTGACAGGCCATTTTACTTGGGAAATTATAGTTTTCTTCATCTCATTTAACTTGGAGTCTATATCATTTATGGCGCGAAATCTATCGGAAACGCATGCAGAAGAACTCTTACCACCACACGGAGCGACATTTCTCACCGCTTGATCTGCCTGAGTCATCAGCCATAGGCGACCCAATATACAAGTTCGCTCACCAGCGTCGCATTTTTTTAAAATTGCTGACATCCACTTATTTATTATATAATTTAAACGGTTATTATTATAATTACGCTCCAATAAGATGTCAGAGTTAATGATAGTATTTTCATTCAAAATACTTCTCTTAAGCTTTATGAATTCAGACTCCGCACGACTCTTAACATCATCTTCCTCTTTTGAACAATTACCAGTCTGTGCACATGGGAGCGCCATTAAGGTACCCATAGCTGAATTGAGTAATGACATTCTAGCCGATAAACATATAATATTATCCCCGCAATCGGAGGACGCCTCTTGAACCCATTTAGCAGCGTCCGCTGTATCAGGATCTTCTGATACTGGTGGGATAATATATGATGTCTGCAACGTCTTGCATTCCGCCATAAATGGCATTAATATTAATAAAATAAGAAAAATTCCGGGAAAATGACGAAACATCATTGATATCCTCTCTTAATAAAAGGCGGCGACCACCCGGTCGCCGCCCCAGTCTCTCATTCAATGCTTATTTCCACGACCAAGTACCGCCAACGTCCGTAACTCCGGGCGACCCATCTTGAGCAAGTGTTTGATATCTGGTACCTCCAGAGGACGACGCTCCAGAAACAGCCAGTATTTCGTCTGGTGTTAGATTGCGGGCCAACACTCTGTGTACAGACTTCACCTGCGTATCATTGCTCTTTTTAATCATATCCACTCTCCATTGATTTTAGAGGCTGGGTGAAGATACCCAAAGACGCGCTTTAGAGCGCAATTCTTTATAAATATCGCTACGCTCAATATCAATTAGAGTAAGATTTTCCCGATGATGCCAGTTTTCAAGATTTCCATGTCTTGCATTCCGCCATAAATGGCATTAATATTAATAAAATAAGAAAAATTCCGGGAAAATGACGAAACATCATTGATATCCTCTCTTAATAAAAGGCGGCGACCACCCGGTCGCCGCCCCAGTCTCTCATTCAATGCTTATTTCCACGACCAAGTACCGCCAACGTCACCGTCCGTACCTCCGAGCGACCCATCTTGAGCAACTGTTTGATGGCTGGTACCTCCAGAGGACGGCGCTCCAGAAACAGCCAGTATTTCGTCTGGTGTTAGATTGCGGGCCAACACTCTGTGTACAGACTTCACCTGCGTATCATTGCTCTTTTTAACCATATCCACTCTCCATTGATTTTAGAGGCTGGGTGAAGATACCCAAAGACGCGCTTTAGAGCGCAATTCTTTATAAATATCGCTACGCTCAATATCAATTAGAGTAAGATTTTCCCGATGATGCCAGTTTTCAAGATTTCCATATGCAAGAAAATGACTAAACGAATGAAGAATTGGGAAGCCAGGAAAAGCTTGCTCCATAAATAAAGACTGACCTGCTTCATTCATTTCCAGGAAAATAACCTCTCCTTCTTTATTAACTATAAAATCGGCTGTTGCATATACAATACCAAGGGACCGCATAACAGATTGACACATCTGCTGAATATCATTTGGCAAATCGAATGGTGTGCAATTGCTACTGTCCCAAACGACACCTCGAGAATCTATTTTAGATGCACTGTTTGACTGTGTATCTATTGCCACGGAGAAGCATACACCACCGAAGAATGTAGCACGTATTTCAAACAACTTATCTATATATGGCTGATATATAGCAGGCTGTATAAGAATAGAATCGTCCGGCAGATCATCAATGTCGTCAACTTTAGCAGCAAAAGATATTGCTCGCCCGTTCTCGAACGTCCCCCACCCCCCCATGACCAAGGGCTTGCATATCAATGCACCATGCTTCTCATGAAATCTACGTAAAGATACGGGAGAATTTGTGATGACTGTGGGAGGTATAGATAATCCTTCCTCTTTAGCAAGTTTCAATTGCAGGGCCTTTGAACTCGCCATGAATCTTCCGTTCATAGTATTAACCCAGAATGCTGTTCTTGTGTATTTATGAACAAGAAGAGACATTAGGCTCGATGAATATGAATACAACACTTCATTTATATATTTACGGTCATCTTCATCTGTATTAACACCATATAGATATGGACTGTCTGGTCGGCGCATCCAAATTGACCTAAATCCGGTTTCTGGCAAAATATTTGGCATATTCTCAGAATGAAAATTCACGGATTCATCAATATAGATAGAATTTTTATCTTGCATAGGAAGTGTTGCCGCATAGTACAAATGCGGAGAGAATCCTAAAGTTGTTAACATTGCCGCAACAGCTTGAGACATGGCGTCGTTGCTTTTGGTTGATATTAAAATATTATTATTCATGGCCGGTCTCTAAAAAAAAATTCACTGCAGAATTTTTCGCATACTCTTTCATTTTACATTTGCAATTAATAGATCTGCTATACAATACAATTATTTTCGCGGTATACAATACATGAAATGCCTCATCTTGCATAATTCTACTAAATATTGCTGTTTTTTTTCTATTTTCTGAGTTGGGCCCTAATAATTTACATAAAACAGATAACTTATAAAGACTATCAACCTCAGATATATGAGTATCAACAATAAAATTAAAAAAATTGAATGCTTCTCTATTTGTGATTCTTTCCACTTCCGCCATTGACTTCTCTATCTTATTGACACAGTCAGAATTCTGACACCCCCCCAAAGTGTTGGCTAGCGCGAGAAAAATGGCGGCATGCCTATCTTCATCTTTTGAATGCTGACTGACTAGCGATTTTACACTCCCGTTATTGATTCTTTTGGCAACAAACTCTAGAGCTCGCGCACCAACAAATTCCCGAACATACTGTGATAGGCACCAACTTTTTAGGTTGTTATCATAGTGAAAATCCAAATTTTCCGTAGACATTCGGGCGCGGCTGGACTCACCAGAAATTAAATCAGAGCTCATTATTTCGCCATAATCATCTAAATCATTAGTGTTCATATCACTCAGCGCACACTTTAACGCCTCAAACATCATGTCGTCACCCTGAGACAGTTTGCGTACGTGTAAGTCGCTAATACAAACTACGATTTATTATGTACTGAGCGTATGGGATCGAGCGCCCAGTCGATGAAGTGTCGGCGGTCGGTGACGACATCGCCGGTCAGGGTCATGCCGGAGGTCAGCGGCCGGTCCTCGCCATAGGCGGTGACGCTGGTGCGCTCCAGGCTCACGGTCACCCGGTACACCGGGTCCTTGTAGGAGATAGGCGCCAGCAGCTCGCCCTCGCGGTAGGTGGCGTGGCTGACCTGCACCACCCGGCCCCGCACCGCGCCGAAGCGCTGGTAGGGGAAGGCGTCCACGCGCAACCACACCTCCTGCCCCGGCTGGATCAACCCTGCCGCCCGCGACGGCACCAGCAGGTTAGCCTCCAGGTCGCTGCCCGCCGGCACCAAGGCCGCCAGCGGCGATTGCGCCGTCGCCGTCTGGCCAGGCTGCGCCTGCAGCGCCGCCACCCGGCCAGCCACCGGCGCCACCATGACGTAGCCTCGATTCACCTCCAACTGGGCCAGCGACTGTTCCAGCTCGCTGCGCGCGCCGCGCAGTTGCGCCAGCTTGTCCGCCCGTTCCGCCGGCAGCGTGGCCAGTTGCGATTGCGTGTCCCGGAGGTCGCCCCGGCGGGATTCCCGCTGGCGTTCCAGTTCCCGGATCGCGCCTTCCTGCGCCAGCACCTGCTGCTTGCGCCGCGACAGCTCCAGCCGTGTGCCGTTGCCCCGGGCTTCCAGCTCGGCATAGCGGGTCACGTCGTCCCGTTGCAGCACCTGCAGGTCCCGTTCCGATACCAAGCGCTGGTCCAGGCTGGACAGCTCCTCCGCGATGCCCTTCAGCCGGGCGGCCAGGCGGCGCCCCTCCTCGGCGTAGCGCGCCTCCGCCGCCGCGATCTGCGCGTCAATCTCGCGGATGCGCGCCTGGGTTTCCAACCGCAGCTTCTCCCCCACCGGGCCATCTGCGCCCGCTGTTTCCAGCGACAGCACCACCAGCGGCTGGCCCTGGGCCACCAGATCACCCTCGTGCGCCAGCACCGCCGTCACGATGCCGCCCTTGCTGGCGTAGACCTGCGCCAGGCCGCCGGTCGGCGCCACGTAGCCCTGCACCGTCTCCGTCTTGGCATAGGTGCCGGTCACCAGGTAGGTGGCCGCCGCCACGGTGAACAGGCTCAGCACCGCCGTCATCACCCCGTGGCTCACCGGCTGCACGATGATGACCTCGCCCCATAGGCGCCGGCGGCGGTTCTCCACCGCCTCGGGACGGAACAGGCCGGCGGTCATGGCACGGCCTCCGGCGCCTGTGAGGTGGGCACCAGGTGCGGCGGCTGGCTGGGAACCTCTCGCACCAGTTCCCGCACCTGCCCGCCCTCCACCGCGAACAGACGGTCGGCCCCCTCGATGGCCGTGGGCCGGTGCGCCACCACCACCCGGGTGATGGCGAGGTTGGCGAACGCCTGCATGATGCGGCGCTCTGCCAGCATGTCCAGGTTGGCCGTCCCCTCGTCCAGGAACAGGACGCTGGGTCGCCGGTACAGGGCGCGGGCCAGCAGCACCCGCTGCTGTTGCCCACCCGACAGGGTGGAGCCCAGGTCACCCACCAGGGTCATATAGCCCATGGGCATGCGCACGATCTCGTCATGGATGGCCGCCAGCTTGGCCACCTCCTCCACCCGCTCCAGATCCAGGTCGGGATCGAAGAAGGCGATGTTGTCCGCGATGGTGCCGGCGAAAAGCTGGTCGTCCTGCATCACCACGCCGATGCGCTCCCGATAGGCCCGCAGGCCGAAGGCGGTCAGCGGCAGGCCATCCACCAGCACCTCGCCCTCGTTGGGCGGGTACAGGCCCATCAGCAGCTTCAGCAGGGTGGACTTCCCCCGCCCGAGGGGCCGACGAAGGCCACGAACTCGCCCGGCGCTATGGACAGGGCCACATCCTTCAGCACCCAGGGCTCATGCTCGGCATAGCGGAAGCTGAGGTTCCGCAGGGCCAGGGCGCCGGTCAGCGGCCGCTCCTCCCGCACCTCCGCGTCCAGGCCCGCCTCCGGGTCCTGGTGCACCGCGTCCGCCAGGCGCTCCAGGTGCAGGCCCAGCATGCGGAACTTAAAAAATTGAGCAACCAGGGACTGGGCAGCGCCCGCAAACTGCTCCCGGTAGGATTGGAAGGCCAGTAGCATGCCCAAGGACATTTCGCCAGCGATAACAGCCTTGGCGCCCAGAAAGAGCACCAGCAGTGTCTGAGTTCCTGACAGGATGGAGAAACCGGCCGCGCCATTGAGGCCCACCTTCTGCAGGCGGATCGTGTTATTTACGCTGTCGGCATATGCATTCTGCCACACAGCGTGGCGCTCCCGCTCCCGCCCGAACAGCTTGAACGCCCGGGCGCCACGGATAGTCTCCAGGAACACGCTGTCCACCTTGGCTTGGTGCTGGATGCCCTCGTTGGCCAGACGCCGCAGCCAGGGAAACGCTGCCAGTCGCACCCCCACCACCACAGTGAGCCCCACCACAGCTACTGCGCTCAGCTTTGGGCTGTATATCACCATTACCGCCAGGGTGATGACGGCCATGCCCCCATCCAGGACCACAGAAACAAGGCCGCCGGCCAGCAGATCCTGCACCGGCTGTAGGGAATTGAAGCGGGACAAGATGTCGCCTAACTGCCGCTTTTCAAACCACGGCACGGGTAAGCGTAGGGCATGACGCAACAAGTTGCCCCGCATCTGGAAGGTCAGCAGAGTGCTGAAATGCATCTGCACATAACCTCGCAGCAGTGTGGTCCCCGTCTGGATGAGCATCAGCAAAGCGGCGCCCAAGGCGATAACGTTCAGCAGATCCAGCTCACCCTTGGCGATCGCGTCGTCCACGATCATCTGATTGACCAGGGGGGAGAGCAAGCCGAACACTTCCAACAACGTTGACAGCAGCAGAATCTGAATCAGGCTAGGGATGAATCCCGCCGCCTTAGACCACAGGTCGGAGAGACGCACCCGCTCCACCACCTCCCGTCTTTGGAAGCTGGCCGTGGGGGTAAGCTCCAACGCCACGCCAGTGAAATGCTTGGAGACCTCGGCATAAGATAATCGACGGAGCCCACATGCGGGATCATGCACTTCAACCCAACGTCTAGTTACTCGACTCAAGACGACATAATGCAACAGGTCCCAATGAAGAACACATGGAATTTTAAGTTTAGGAAAATAATCCAATTCCAGTCTTATTGGCCTACCCGAAAGACCCAGCGCATCCGCTATACAAATTAATGTTTTTAAAGTAGAGCCCTTAAGAGAAATTGGATGCCTTCGACGCAATTCTGAAAGTGATACATGTTGATTATAATATCCCGAGACCATAGCGAGGCAAGCCAAGCCACACTCTGCCGCCTCAGACTGAAGAACCGGCTCAATGCGACGTCGATTATGGAGGGAAATTCGGATCAATGCCTACACTGCCCACCGCTAAAATGCGATTCATATTGCGCACATTCTATTTTTTGGGAAGCATCTGGGATGGGGAGGCGTTTGTCAAACAGAATTGAGAGCTTCGCATAACGGCGAAGGCTAACCATCGACGCGCGTGACAGGCGATATCAGCGAGCGCCCTGCGTCGCAGGGTATGGATTTGGGCTACGTCACGGCCATTTTCCTCGATTTTCCCGTGTGAAGGACAAATTCCGCCCGTCTGCCGTCAGGACCAAGGCGCGGCGGAGGTTGATGGCGGCGCACATCCGATGCAGATGGGGGCCGTTGAAAAAGCCTGCCATCGGTGATTCCCTGTCCTGGCAAGTCGGTGGTGGGAGGCGGGGATGCTGGTGCAGCGCGGTCCGGAGCAGTACGAGTTCTTCGCTGGCTCCCTGCGCGACCTTGTCCCTGGCGACCTCGTCCTGGCCCGCGTGGGCCGCGTCCTGGACCTCTCGTGGCTGCGGGCGGAGGTCGCCGACCTCTACAGCCCGGACAACGGCCGACCGGGCATCGACCCGGAGGCGGCACTGCGGCTCATGCTGGCCGGGTTCCTGCTCGGCATCGTCCACGACGCCGCCTGATGCGCGAGGCCGCTGTCAACATCGCGATCCGTTGGTTCGCCGGCTACGGCCTGACCGAGCGCCTGCCAGACCATTCCAGCCTGACCCGCATCCGCCAGCGCTGGGGCGAGTTGCGGTTCCGGCGGGTGTTCGAGAGGACGGTCCAGGCCTGCTTAGCTGCCAAGGTGGCCAAGGGCGAGGTGGTCCACGTCGACGCATCCCTCATCCGGGCCGACGTCAGTTGGGAGGCCCTGGCCAAGCGCTGGGTCGACAAGGTGGGCGAGGAGAATCCCGTGGACGAGGCCGAACGGGATTCCAAGGAGACAGGCAAGTACCAGAAGGTCTGCACCACTGACCCCGACGCCAGCATGGCGACCAGCGGTCGACGGCAACGCTTGGAACCCTCCTAAAAGCAACACACGGCCGTGGACGATGAGGCCGGGGTGGTGCTGGACGTGCACGTCACCACGGGCGAGGACAACGAAGGCGCGGAACTGGTGCCTGCCCTCGACAGGGTCGAGGCGCTAACTGGCGCCAAGGTGGCCACCGCCACAGCGGATGCCGGCTACGCCTACGCCAAGGTCTACGGGCAGTTGGAGCGCCGTGGGACCCAAGCAGTGATTCCGCCCAAGGCCGAGCCGATCCGCTCGCCAGTAGCCATGCGCCGGTTTCGCTACGATGCCCGCCACGACATTCTGAAGTGCCCGCACGGCAAGGTCCTGAAAGCGGGTCGGGCGGTGAAGCACGGCCGGTTCTTCACCTCGCGCGCCCGGGATTGCCGGCGTTGCGACCTGCGTAAGCTGTGCCTTTCGGGCGGCCGGGCCAATAAGGCCGTGGTGGTCGGGGATGACTACCCGGCGCTGCTGCGGGCACGCCGACGCCGGGAGCGGTGGACAGACAGGGACCGTGAGCTCTACCGCCACCGTTGGAAGGTGGAGGGTGTTCACGGCGAGGCGAAGAGCTGGCATGGACTCGCCCGCGCCGTGCGCCGGGGCCTCTGGAACATGCGGGTGCAGGCCTATCTGGCCGCCGCCGCGATCAACCTCAAGCGGCTGGCCACGGCCGTGCTCGTGTTTTGGGCGGCGCTGACCCGTGCCGCCGACGCCGTCACCAACACACGAGCTGCGGTCGCCTCATTCGCCCAGTGGCCCGCCTGAGCCTGAGAGGGGATATTCAACGGCCCCCGTGTCCACTTTATGCGCAACGTCCCGGCCCACGCCGGCAAGAACGGCCGGCGCGTCGTCGCCGCCTTCATCGGCACCGCCTTTGCCCAGGACGATGCCGCCGCCGCCCGGACACAGTGGCGCCAGGTTGCCGATCAACTCCGTCCCAAGGTTGGCAAGCTGGCCGCCCTCATGGACGAGGCCGAGGACGACGTGCTGGCCTTCATGTCCTTCCCCGCCGCCCACAGCACCAACCCCATCGAACGCCTCAACGGCGAGATCAAGCGCCGAACCGAGGTCGTCGGCATCTTTCCCAATGAGGAGCCATCACCCGTCTGGTCGGGGCCGTCCTCATGGAGATCAACGATGAATGGGCCGTTCAGCGCGGCCGATACATGACCCTGGAATCCGTCGCCGCTGTCGGCGATGATCACACCATCATGCTGCCAACTGCTGCTGCATGATCCTCCCGGCCAAACCCGCCGGAGAGCCCGATGCCCAGGCGCCTCTTACACCATGCCAGGGGACACGATCAAACGTAGCCATCTGGGCTGCTGCCGGACCACGTTGCGGGCCTCACGGCTCGGGCAGGAAGATCGACTGACGGTTTAGGCGGCAAGGACCTCAACGTTCAGGTGGGGATAACCAGTCCCGGCGTGCGGTCGGCAAAGCTCTCTGAACCGGTCGCCCGTGAAGAATCGCCCTGACCGGTTCAACTGGAGCTGATCAGGGCAAGTCCACTTCCGCCTTCACCTCGACAAAGCGCATCGTAGGCCGCGTCGCCGCTTCCGCGATCGCTTCCGCATCCCGGTCGTCGTTCTTTTGCGCTTTGACGTAGGGGCGCACATATTCCGGCGACATCAGTCGGACCTCATTTCCTTGCGCCGCCAACTGCCGCCCCAAGTGATGCGCTCCGCAGCATGCCTACATCGCCACCACTCACCCAGGCCATTGCCGAGCCAATCCGGCGATGCCCTCGCGCTTCAGCCGGCGGCGAAGCACAACCTGGCCTGCGGCGTTCAGCCCGGCGACGCTGCAAGAATTCTTGCCCAGATCAACCCCAAGAACCACGATATCCATCGGTTCCCTCCTTTTCCTCTCGCAAAGGGTCTGCGATCTTAACCGATCACTTCGAGAGGGGCGGTATAGCGCGACAATCTGGGTGAGAGGCTGGCGACAATCAGGATGAGAAGGGATGGTCGCGGCGCTGGAGGATTGCTCTATTTGGTTGTCGCTGGCAAGGGCGGTTTTTTGTCTTGGTTGTCGCGGCGCGTCATTTCCTCGACGGTCTTGATTGTCGCGAATGTGGGCGGTCTGCCCGCCTTTGATTGTCGCTGGATGGCGGACCTTCTGCGATAGCTCTCGACGTTCATCTCGAAGATGGTTGCGTGATGGACGAGGCGGTCGACGGCGGCGAGGGTCATGGCCGGATCAGGGAAGACGCGGTTCCACTCGCCGAAGGGCTGGTTGGCGGTGATGAGCATGGAACGGCGTTCGTATCGTGCGCTGATGAGCTCGAAGAGGACGGACGTTTCTGCCTGATCCTTGGTGACGTAGGCCAGGTCGTCGAGGATGAGCAGGTGGTATTTTTCGAGCTTGGCGATGGCGGCCTCGAGCGCCAGTTCGCGGCGGGCGACCTGGAGCTTCTGGACGAGGTCGGAGGTACGGGTGAAGAGGACGCGCCAACCATTTTCGATCAAGGCGAGGCCGATGGCGGCGGCCAGATGCGACTTCCCCCCGCCTGGTGGCCCGAACAGGATCAAGTTGGCGCCCTTTTCGAGCCAGCCGTCGCCGGAACAGAGGGCGGTGACCTGTGCCCTGCTGATCATGGGGACGGCGTCGAAGGCGAAGCAGTCGAGGGTTTTGCCGGGGGGCAGGCGGGCGTCCCCCAGGTGGCGTTCGATACGGCGGCGGTCGCGTTCGGCGACCTCGTGTTCGGCGAGGGCGGCCAGGAAGCGGACGGCGGGCCAGCCCTCCTTGTCGGCGCGGGCGGCGAACTCCGGCCAGATCAGCTTGATGGCCGGGAGGCGCAGATCGTTCAGGATCAGGCTGAGCCTCTGTGCATCGATGGCGGGATTGACGGTGGTCATGCGGCCCCTCCGGTCAACAGGGCGTCGTAGGCGCTGAGGGGGGCCAACTTGACCACGACCTCGGGCAAGGCGCCGAGGGGCGGCGCGAAGCGTCGCCTGAGCGCGTCCATGTCGGGCAGACGGCCGGCGTCCATGTCGGCGGCGAGCGCGTCGGCCAGTTCGGCCTCGCAGGCCCGTTCATGGGCCAGGGCGAGGAGGTCGACCATCCGCCGGCAGGCGTCCTTCTCCGAGCCCGCCTCCAGCAGGCGCTCGAAGGTTCGCTTGTAGGCGTCGCGGGGGAAGAGCTGGTCGCGGTAGACGAGCCGCAGCAGCGCCATGGGCTTGCGCCGGAGGCTGTGGATCAGGTGGCGGTAGTCGACGACATGGCCATGGGCGCCATTGCCCGCCGCCCGTCCACGCCGCAGGGTCATGAGGTGGGTGCCGCCGACGAACAGGTCCAGCCGGTCGTCATAGAGCCGCACGCGCAGCCGATGTCCGATGAGTCGCGAGGGCACGGTGTAGAACACCTTGCGCAGCGTGAAGGCGCTGGAGGAGGTGACGGTGACGATGACCTCCTCGAAGTCGCTGGTCCGGCGGTCCGGCAAGGGGCGCAAGGCGGCGCGCTCCAGGTCGATGCGGGACCCATGACGCCGGTTGTGGCGGCCGACCACCTCGTCGATGAAGCCGCGATAGGCAGCCAGGTCGTCGAAGTCCGGCGAGCCGCGCAGCAGCAGGGCATCGCGGATGGCCGCCTTCAGGTGGCCATGGGCGCTCTCGATCGAGCCGTTCTCGTGGGCGACGCCCCGGTTGTTGCGGCTGGGTGTCATGCCGTAGTGCTGGCACAGCGCGTCGTAGCGGCGGGTCAGGTCCTGGCCGGCCTCAGCGTCCAGGTTGCGGAACGCCGCCGAGAGGCTGTCGCTGCGATGGTCGGCCGGCGCGCCGCCCAGGGCCCAGAGCGCGTTCTGTAGCCCCTCCGCCAGGGCCACGTAGCTCTCACCGCCCAGGATGACATGGGCATGCTCGAAGCCGGACCAGGGCAGGCGGAAGTGGTAGAGCCGATGATCGAGCGGGCAGCCAGCGACACGCACGCCCAGGTCACCCATCTCCGTGAAGTCGGAGAGACCCAGCCGGCCCGGCTCATGCGTCTGGCGGAAGATCACCTCGCGTTCCGCGCCATGAACAGCCCGCCAGGCGCGGATCCGCCGTTCCAGCGTCCGGCGCACCCCGGGGCTGAGGTTGGGGTGACGGCGCATCAGCTCCTCGTACACACCGATCGGCCGCAGGCCCGGCGCCGCCTTCAGCAGCGGCACGACCTCACTGTCGAAAATATCCGCCAGGGGGTCGGGGCGCCGACGGCCCCGCTCTTCCGTCCGCGCCGAGGGGAGCACCGGATCCCGCAGGATCCGATACCCCGTCGCCGTGCTGAACCCCGCCTTGGCCGCCGCCGCGGTCACCGGGATCGTCTGCCGCAACTTCATGAATAGCCTCATCTGATGGTCGTTGACGTGGCAGCCGGGCAATCACGGGGCATCCTCTGGAAATCCAAGGTGTCCCTTCTTTACCCGGCCGAACCCAACCATCCGCAGCACCCATAAAGGCGCCACGCCAGCAGCTGTGCCGGCTACGGGCTACGCCCTCCACCGGCACAGCTGCTGGCGATTCTCATCCTGATCGTCGCGCTGCTCTCATCCTGTTTGTCGCGCGGCAGGGCGGGCCATCCCATAATCACGAAATGGCCCTTGGCCCGTTCAGGCCACATCATGAAGCAGACACACGACCGATAGAACTCCTCGTACGCGATGCGATGTCAGAGGATTTTCTTGCTTAACCTGGTGCATTCATGTACGCGCCTGGATTGTCCGAGGCTTTCACTCCTGAGAGTACGGCCCCAGTACCAAATCGCAATTAACCAGCACACGCAGGGACAGCCCCGGCCGATCCGTGAGCGTCGGCTGCACGCCCAAATCCTTGGCGGCCAGCCGCTGGCCCACTTGGTTGGCGGCGTTGTCGCCGCTCTGGCGCACGGCCACCACGACGTTGCCGCCACCGCTGGTCTGGGTGTCGCCGTTGCTGGCCAGTTCGCCGGACACCCCCAGCAGTGTGGAAAGCACCATGCCGCGCAGCAGGCGGCTGGTGTGGTAATCAACCTCGTCCTCCAGGCCGGCATGGCCCTCCGTGTCGGTGGCCGGCAGGCGGTCCAGGACCAGGGATTTGCCGTTGGGCAGCAGCAGGCGTGTCCACACCACCAGGATGCGTGACTGGCCGTAGGTCACGGCGTTGTCGTACGTGCCCAGCAGGCGCGCGCCCTGGGGGATCAGAAGGAAGCGGCCGGTGACACTGTCGTAGATGTCCTCCGTCACCTGGGCGATGACCTGCCCCGGCAGGTCGGAGTTCAGTCCGGTGACCAGTGCCGCCGCCAGGACAGTGCCCGCCTGGATGATGTAGGGGGAGGCCGGCTGCTGCAGCCGGTGAGCTGTCATGGTCGCGGTGTCCGCCGGCCCCTGCAGGAACGCGCGCTTACGGGCCTGCTGGTTGGGGTCGCTGTCATCGCCAACCTCTTCGCCGGATGAGACGGCGCCGCCCTGCCCTGGCGCCTCCCTCACTTCCTGCGATGGGGTGGCAATATGGGCTGTCACGGTGAAAAACACCGGCGAGGCGGCGGCTTGCTGGCGTTGCCGATCCCGCTCCTGCATCTCCGGGCTTGCCGATCCGCCTCCGCTGGGCGTGCCCAGCGGAGGCCGGGGCGACGGCGGCAACGTCTGCGATGGAGTTGTGGACGGCGCAACGGGACGCCGGGTCAGGTCGGCATAGCCGGGTGGCGGCACAGCCAGGCTGTCGTCCGGCTTGACCTCGGTGGCGTAAAGCTGCTGGTCAGCCGCCAGCTTCGGCGGTTTCCAGGTCAGCGCCCACCACAGCGCCACCACCACCAGTAAGGCCAGAACCGCGCTTGCGATAGCCAAGGTCCGGCGCGACAGCCGCGTCACCGGCCGTGGCTGCGCCCGCAGGGCGAAGGCCGACGGGTCCGCCTTGGTCAGGGGCTCCGGGGTCGGGTCCATGTCAGCCCCGGCCTTCGATGCGGGTGATACGCACCACCTGCTGCGGATCGGCACCCAGGCGCAGTTCCGCGGCGGCGAACAGCCGGTCGACGATCAGGGTGGCGCCGCGCACGCGGTAGTTCATCAGCTCGACCGTGGCGCCATCCGGCCCCACCACGAACAGGGGCGGCATCTCCCCCTGACTGATGCCGGCGGGAAAGCGCACATAGACCTTGCGGCCATCATCGAACACCTGCACCGGACGCCAGGGCGGCCTGTCGCCACTCAACTCATAACGAAAGCGCAGGGCTGACAGATCGACGCCATCGGCGGCCTGGGCCTGGGCGCGCCCCTCCTCTTCCCGGTTGCGCGCCTTCAAGGCCACCAGGGCATCGGCCGGATAACGCCAAGAGACCTCGGCCATGTAGGTTGCGGCGGTGGGATGGGCCTCCAGGTGATAGCTGCGGCGGTCGGTCAGGATCACCAGGTTGTTCATGGGCAGGGTGGCGGCCAGGGGCTTCACCAGTACATGCACCTGCCGGCCCTCGCCGCTGCCGCTCTCGCTGTCGCCGATCTTCCACTGCACGGTGTCGCCGGCCGCCACCGACTTCAATTCCTCCCCCGGTTCCAGGGCGATGTCGGTGACATGCAAAGGCGCCACATAGACCTGGTAGAGCGCCCCCTCGCTGTAGGGGAACACCTGCATGGCGTTGATATAGCCGTCGCGGCTGGGCAGCACCTTGGCGCTTGCGTTGGCGGCCCGCACCCGCCTGGCTGGGTCCGCCGCCTCCGGCGTTGAGGTGCCTTCCAGCACCAGCGGTTTCAACTGGCCTGGCAGCGGCAAGGGCTCCGGCAGGGTGACGATCTCCACCGGCTTGGGTGGCGCCGGCTCCAGCTGAGCCGGCTGCGGGACGTCATAGGTGATGGCCGGCGGCTTGTGGGTGCAGGCGGCAAGGAGAAGGCTGAAGGCCAGGCAAAGCCAACGCGTCATGGCAATCCTCCCGACCCCAACTCCTGGGCCCAGTTGATGGCATCGATGTACAGGCCCAGCGGGTTTTGCCGCAGGCGGGCCTCGGTATGCGGCGTCTGGATGACCACCGTCAGGATGGCCGACCAGCGCTGGGGCGCTTGCGGCGCCCCGTCCTCGAATGGATGTTCGATCCAGGCGACGCGGAAAGAGTCAGGGCTGGCCCGCACCACGCTGGTGACGTCCACTGTTACGGCGTGGCGGCCCAGCCGGCCGAAGGGGTCCGCTTGGCGGGCGTAGGCGTCCAGCGCCGGCTTGGCGCGGCTGGTGATTTGGCCATAGGCGTCGAGCCAGGCCTGGCGCACCACCACCGGGTCCACCGACAGGCCGCGCACCTCGGTGACGAAGCGCCCGAGGAAGTAGGCGATCTGGGCATCGCTGGGACGGTAGTCCGCCGTCGCCGGCGCCACCGCCTGGACTGCCCCCAGCCTGTCCACCTCCACCACGAAGGGCGTCACCACCGCCCGGGCCCGCATGCGCACATCGTCGCCCAGCAGCACGGCGGCCAAACCGAAGCAGCCGAAGGCCATGAGCCGCCAGTTGGCCGCCTGCACCCGGGCGCTGCCGATGCGCTCATCCCACAGCTGCTCCGCCCGCTGGTAGGGCGTCACTGGAGCGGGCGTCTCGCCATACCGGGCCTGTCGGCGGCGCCATCTCATGACCCGTCCCCCTTCAACTGCGGCCGCATGGCGGAGCCGCCACCGCCCTCATCGCGCGATAGATGATCGGTAGCGCGAAACACAGCTTGCTGGCGCAGACGCTCCGCCCAAGGTGGGGTGCCGGAGGCAGACGATGTCGGCGAAGCCGGTGGAACCGGCGGTGGGGGTGGCGGACTTGCGGGCGCCGAGGGCGATGCCGCGCCCATGCCCCGGCCCAAGCCACCGCCTGCCATTCCCGCATCGGCGCCGGCAGCCCGAGCCGCCATGCCGGCACCACCCGCCGCCAGGGTCACAGTGCCGGCCACCATGGCCACGGGCGCCGCCGCGGCCCCCAGACCCAACTGCGGCGCGCCGGAAGTGAGACCGCCCGCCAAGCGGTTGGCGGCGAAGGCCAGGCCGGCCACGGTCATGGCCGCCAGCAGGATGGTCATCGTGTCCTGCAGGCTCAATTCCTGCGCCGGATCGGTGGGCAGGATTTCCGTGTAGAGCCGGGTGCCGATGCCGGTGATGACGGCGAACACCAGGATGCGGACGCCAGACGTGACCACTTGGCCCAGCACCGGCTCGGCGATGAAGGCTGTGCCCTTCCAAAGGGCAAAGGGCACCAGGATGAAGCCCTTCAAGGTCGTCAGCTTGAACTCGATGACCGCCAGGAACAGCAGGATGGCCAGGATGAAGAAGGCCAGCAGGGTGATGAGGATCGCCACCGTTAGCAGCAACACCTCGCTCAGGTTGCTGAACACCTTGGGGAACCCGGACAGGCGCTGGAATTGGTCCAGCAACACCTGGGCGCCTTCCACGCCGGCATAAGCGAGCCGGCCAGGATGCAGGAAGTCCGCATAGCTCAAGGTAGCACCCGACGCTTTCAAGCCCAGCGCCGCGAAGCTGTCGAAGATGACACCCGCAAGCTGATTCCAATGGTTGAGCGCCAGGGCGAAAAAGCCGACGGCCAGCACTTTCTTAGCGAAGACATGGATAACGTCGTCTTCGCCCGTGGCCCAGGCCAACCCGGCCAGGGTGCCGTCGATGCCGATCAGCACCGTGACCAGGTAACCGACGTCGCCGGCGATAAGGCCAAAGCCGCCATCAATGGTGCGGCTGAAAACGGTAAGAAAATGATCAATAACGGAGACGTCATTATCCATGAGGCGGCTCCGTCTTTGGTGGCTCCGGCGCCTTCGCATCCGGCGTCGGGGAATTGGGATAAACCTGGACATCCCGATGGGTGTACTTTGGTTTGTCGAAAAACCTCTGCCGCTCAGCCTCATCGGCGACCGTGCAGCGGGGATCGTCCACCGCCTTTATGCCCAGATCCCGGCAGCGATCCAGTTCCCGGCGCAGCAAGGCATGGTCGGCCAGCAACTGCTCCACGGTGGGGTCGGCGGCGCGGGCCAGCAGGGCGATGGAACCGGCGGTGACAACGGCAGCGGCGGCCACCGCCGCGACGAGAGTGCGCGTCTTCATGGGGAGCCTCCAAACACCTGAACGGGTATCTGAGTATACCCCACCCCCGCGCCCACGAACCGGCGCCACTCCGCCTGCGCGGCCGCCTCTTCTTCAGTGATACGCAAGGCCTCCGCCGTTTGGGCACGGGCGTTGGCGGCCAGCAGATCCTGGGTGGTGGCGAGCTGACGCACCTGCAGCGCCAACAACTGATTGCCGGCCTGGGTGGCCTGCAAGGCGCCCACCGCCCCCTGGCTCTGATCCACCAGGGCCGCCATCTGCGCCTGGTCGGCGGCCCCGCCCTGCACCACCTGCGCCTGCACCGCAAGGGCCTGGCGATGCGCCTCCACGGCGGCGGCGCGTTGGGCATCGCCATCGGCCACCACCCCCGCCTGGGTGACCGCGCCGTCATAGGCGGGATAGAGGACCTGCATCTGCTGCTGCAGCCGGCTGACATCGAAGCTCAGCCGCTGGGCCTGGGTCACCAAGGTCGTCAGTTGCGTCATGGAGGCCTGCAGCTGTGCCAAGCTGGAATAGGGCAGCGTCGTCAGGTTGCGCACCTGGTACTGCAGCGATTGGGTCAGCTGCTGGATCTGGGTGACTTGGTTGTTGATCTCCTGCAACGCCCGCGCCGCCGCCAGCGTGTTCTGCACCAGGTTGGCATGATCTATGACCGCCCACTGGGCACCCGCCGGCGGCGCCAGCAGCACCAGGCCCAGCAGGGCAACGGTCCAGCGCCGCCTCATGACCAGCCCTCCACCAAGTCAGCCGCCCAGGGCAGGCTGCGGGCGCGCAGCCAGGCGGAACCGAACCCCTCCGGCCCCACCTCGGCCAGCACCCGGTCTACCTGCGCCAGATCGTCCGGCTGGGAGGCGCCGCAGAGGGTAAGGGCGGCGGGGCCCATGCCCAACTCGAACAGGCGGCAGCCGGCGGCCGACTGGAACCAGTAATCCCGCTTGGGCACGGCCTGGGCGATGGTGGTGATCTGGCGGTCGTTCAGGCCCAGGCGGACATAGGCCTGCCGGCTTTCCGGCTCGACCGCCCGGGCATTGGGCAGGAAGATGCGCGACAGGCAGCTTTCAATGACCGCCGGGGCGACGGGCGAGTCCAGAATATCGGCCAGGCTCTGGGTGGCGAACACCACCAGGGCGTTCTTGCCCCGCACGGTCTTCAGCCACTCCCGCAGCTTGGCGGCGAACAGCGGATCGTCCAGCGCCACCCAGGCCTCATCCACCCCGATCAAGGTGGGCCGGCCGTCCAACCAGCCCTCGATACGGTGGAACAGGTAAAGCAGGACGGCCCGTGCCGCCCGCTTGGAGCCCAGCAGGTCTTCCGTCTCGATGGCCAGCAGGCTGACATCGCTCAGGCTTTCCGCATCGGCGTCCAGTAGGCGGCCGAAGGGACCGGACAGGGTGTAGGGCTCCAGCGCGACCTTCAGGGCGTTGGATTGCAGCAGCGCCACCAAGCCGGACAGCGTGCGCTCCGGGGAGGAGGCGCCGGCCAGGCTGCCCAGCGCCGACCACACCATGCCGCGCACCGCCGGCGTCAGGGGCACGCCCTCCTGCCCCAGCAGGGTCTCGATCCACTCCGCCGCCCAGGCGCGCTCGGCCGCCTCATCAATACGGGCCAGGGGCTGAAAGGCGATGGCCTGCCCCCCTGCCCGCCCCTCGCCCAGGGCCAGGTCATGGAACACGCCGCCAGCGGCCCAGACCGCCGCCTTGGAGGACCGCCGCTTGTCGAACAGCACCACCCGGGCCCTGGGATAGCGGCGGAACTGCAGGGCCATGAGCGCCAGCAGCAGCGACTTGCCCGCCCCGGTGGGACCGAGGATCAGGGTATGGCCGACATCCCCCTGGTGGGTGACCAAGCGGAAGGGCGTCGCCCCGGCGGTGCGCGCCACCAAGAGCGGCGGGCCGTTCAGATGGGCATTGCGCTCCGGCCCCGCCCACACCGCCGACAGCGGCAGCATGTGCACCAGGTTCAGCGACGAGACCAGCGGCTGGCGCACATTGGCGTAGCATTGGCCGGGCAGGCTGGACAGCCAGGCCTCCACGGCGTTCAACCCCTCCTCCACCGCCACGAAGCCCAGGCCGCGCGCCACCCTCCCCACCGCCCGCGCCCGCTCCGCCGCCACCGCCTCGTCCTCATCCCAGACGGTGACAGTGGCGGTGAAGTAGCCATAGCTGACGGCGTCGGAGCCCAGTTCACGCAGCGCCCCATCGGCATCCAGCGCCTGGGCCTCGGCATCGCTGTCGACCAGACGGGATTCCTGCTGCCACAGCACCTCCCGCAGCAGGGCGGCGATGCCCTTGCGTTTGGCCCACCAGTGGCGGCGCTTGGTCGCCAGTTCCTTCTGCGCCTCCGCCTTCTCCAGCGGCAGCCAGCGCACCACCCAGCGGTAGGGCAAGGCCAGATGGTTCAGCGCGTCCAGCAGCCCCGGCCAGGTGGCGTCGGGCAGGCCGCGCAGGGTCAGGGTGCGCAGGTGCGCCCGGCCCAGCAGCGGCGCCACCCCCGGCGTCAGGGCGCAGTCGGGCAGCAGGCCGTCCAGGTGGAAGGGCACCCGTGGCACCGTAACCGGGTGACGGCCGTAGGTAGAGATGCAGCCGTGGAGATAGGCCAGAGTCTCGGCATCGTCCAGCCAGCGGCACACCGGCATCAGCGGCACCAGCAGGTCCAGCACCCGGTCCCCTTCGGCCATGACGGCGTCGCGCACGGCCCGCCAGTCCACCGCTCGCCGCCGGCCGGCCGTGTCGTAGAGCAACTGGCCGGCCTGGGCCGTGCGCTCCGGCGGAGGCAGGTAGCAGAGCGTCAGGAACTGCTCGCTCTCGAACTGGGCGCCCTCCTGCTCGAACGCCGCCCGGCGCTCCTCATCCACCAGACGCGACACCGGGTCGGGGAAACGGCTGTCCGGGTAGCCGGTGGCCGGCCGCCGGGCCGCCTCGACGAACAGGGCCCAGCCCTCGCCCAGCCGCTTCAGCGCGTTGTTGACGCGCGCCGCCACCGCCATCAGCTCAGCCGCCGGCACCGCGTCCAGGTCCGGGCCCCGGAAGAGGGCCGTGCGTTGCAGGCTGCCGTCCTTGTTCAGCACCAGGCCCAGCCCCACGAGTCCGGCCCAGGGCAGGTAGTCGGCCAGTTCGCGGCGCTGGGCGCGGTATTCGCGGAGGTCGAGCATGGTCAGACATCCAGCAAAACGCGGGCGACCCGCAGGTGGCGGGCGAACAGCGGTAGGAACTGCGGATCCTGGCGGGTCAGGAACAGGGCCACGCCATGGCCCAGGACATAGACCGCCACCCCCGCCAGCCACAGTTGCAA
Source organism: Nitrospirillum karajorum (assembly GCF_036348415.1). Lineage (NCBI taxonomy): Bacteria > Pseudomonadati > Pseudomonadota > Alphaproteobacteria > Rhodospirillales > Azospirillaceae > Nitrospirillum > Nitrospirillum karajorum. Next base: position 270,109 of record NZ_JAZBQB010000002.1, on the reverse strand, counting down.
GCCCAGCCCGATGGCGGCGGCCAGCGTGCCCAGTGCGATGGCCAGGCCGCGCGGGATGCCGCCCAGCAGGATGGGCTCGGTCAAGGAGCGGTGCAGCGGCACCAGCCAGCCGGGAAGGTCGCCGGTCATGACACCAGCGCCCCGCCGGAGAAGCTGAAGAAGGTCAGGAAGAAGCTGGCGGCGGCGAAGGCGATGGACAGGCCGAACACCACCTGGATCAGCCGGCGCATGCCGCCGGAGGTCTCGCCGAACGCCAGCGCCAGGCCGGTGCCGATGATGATCAGCACGGCGATGATCTTGGCGACCGGGCCCTGAACGGAGTCCAGGATCTGCTGCAGCGGCTGCTCCCAGGGCATGCTGGTGCCGGCGGCCAGGGCCGCCTGGGGCAGGAGCACCGCGATGGCCACGGACCAGCGCAGGGGAAAACGCTTCATGACGGGTCTCCAGGTTGAAGGGGCGTAGGTAGCGCCAGGGGGCCGGCGCCCAGGGGTTCCAAGGCATAGCCGTCATCGCCCTTGAGGCCGGCGACACGCCACAGCCCGGCCAGGCGTCGTTGCGGGCCCCGGCCGGCCAGGACGGCGATGAGGTCGATGGTCTCGGCGATGAGCGGCCGGGGCACCGTCACCACCGCCTCCTGCACCAGTTGCTCCAGCCGGCGCAGGGCGCCGGGGGCGGAGCCGGCGTGCAGGGTGGCGATGCCGCCGGGATGGCCGGTGCCCCAGGCCTTCAGCAGGTCCAGGGCCTCGCGCCCGCGCACCTCGCCCACGGGAATGCGGTCGGGACGCAGGGCCAGGCTGGCCCGCACCAGGTCCCCCATGCCCATGACACCCGGGCGGGTGCGCAAGGGCACCACGTTGGGCACGTCGCAGCGCAGATCCCGCCGGTCCTCGATCAGAATGATGCGGTCGCCCGTCTGGGCCAGCTCCCGCAGCAGGGCGTTGGCCAGCGTGGTCTTGCCCGTACCGGTGCCACCGGCGATGAGGATGTTCCAGCGCTCGGCCACCGCGGCGCGCAGAGTGGCGGCCTGCCTGGCGGTCATGACCCGGGCGGCGACGTAATCGTCCAGGCCCAGGCCCATGGCCACAGGCTTGCGGATGGCGAAGGTGGGGCCGGTGACCACGGGCGGCAACAGGCCCTCGAACCGCTCCCCGCCCTGGCCGTCGGCATCCACGGGCAGTTCGGCGGAGATGGAGGGACGGCCGCCATGCACCTCCTCCCCGGCGCAGGAGGCGACCAGGCGGATGATGCGCTCCCCATCGGCGGCGGACAGGCGATGGCCCGTGTCGGCCAGGCCGGCGGACAGATGGTCGACCCACAGCCGGCCATCGGGGTTCAGCAGGATCTCCACGATGTCCGGCGCCCGCAGCAGGTCGGCAAGCAGCGGCCCCAGGGCGCTGCGCAGCATACGGGCCGTGCGGGCGGCCACGAGGGTGGGACCGTCAGACATGGGCCGCCTCCGCCGGTTCGTCGTCTGGCGCCGGTTCGGCGTCCGCCCTATCCGGGCTGGCGGCTTGGTGGCGCTCCGGCCAGATCTCGACGCTGATCTCCTGGACCAGGCTCTCGCCACGCTGCAGCCGGCGGCCCAGGGTGGCGATGTAGTTCTGGTAGCGTTGGGTGCCCTGGGCCTTGGCGGCGGCCTGATGCTCCGCCGGGATAGGCATCGTCACCGACAGCCAGAAGCGCACGAACAGCGCCTGGGCCTCGATGGCGATGGTGAGATCGCGCTCCACCCGCTCCAACTGCCGCGACAGGCGGTCCAGCCGGCGGGCGTAGGCGGCTTCGCGCCGGTCCAGCGCGTCGGGCGACAGGAAGGAGGCCACCGCCGCCTCCACCAGCTGGGACCGATGCACACCCTGGCGCAGGGCCAGCTCGGTCAGCTGGTCGGCCAGCTTGGGATCGAAGTAGCAGTTGAGGCGGCTCTTCATGGTCACAGCCCCATGCCGTCATCGGGGTCCAGCGCCGCCGCCCGGGCAATGGGCAGCCTGGCCATCACCCGCTGGCGTGGCCCCTCGTCATCGGGCCCGTCGTCGGCCACGGAAAACTCATCGGTGGGGTCCAGGGGCGGAGCGGCCTGGTCGGGGCCGGCCAGGTCCGGCTCCTGCCGGATGCCGCCCTCCTCGTCCTCGGCACCTCCCGCGCCGCCGGGCCCGGTGGGCTCGCACAGGGCCGCCCGGCCCGACCAATCGTCGGGCCGGCCCGGGGGGCGGTCGGGATAGAAAGCGTCGTTGAGGGTCGGGGCCGGCAGGACGCGGTCGCGCAGTTGCGGCTCCTCGTAATAGCGCAGCTTGCGCGCCCGGATGGGCGGCGTGCCCGCCACCATGACCAGCTCATCGGTGGCCGGCAGCTGCATGACCTCGCCCGGCGTCAGCAGCGGACGGGCCGTCTCTTGCCGGCTCACCATCAGGTGGCTGAGCCAGGGCGCCAGCCGGTGGCCGGCGTAGTTGTTCATGGCCCGCTGCTCGGTGGCCGTGCCCAGGGCGTCGGAGATGCGCCGGGCCGTGCGCTCGTCATTGGTGGCGAAGCACACCCGGATGTGGCAGTTGTCCAGGATGGCGTCGTGCTCGCCGTAGGCCTTCTGGATCTGGTTCAGCGACTGGGCGATCAGGAAGGCGCGGATGCCGTAGCCCGCCTGGAAGGCCAGCGCGGTCTCGAAGAAATCCAGCCGGCCAAGCGCGGGGAACTCGTCCAGCATCATCAGCAGGCGCCGGCGCCGGGCGGGATTGTCCAGCCGCTCCGTCAGCCGGCGCCCGATCTGGTTCAGCACCAGGCGGATCAGCGGCTTGGTGCGGCTGATGTCGGAGGGGGGTACCACCAGGTAGAGCGACACCGGCCGCGCGCCCTCCATCAGGTCGGTGATGCGCCAGTCGCACCGCCCCGTCACCTTGGCCACCACCGGGTCGCGGTAGAGGCCCAGGAAGGACATGGCGGTGGACAGCACGCCGCTGCGCTCGTTCTCCGACTTGTTCAGCAGCTCCCGCGCCGCCTGGGCCACAACCGGATGCACCCGGTCACCCAGATGCTTGGTCCGCATCATGACGCGCAGGGTGCGGTCGATGGGCCGGGCGGGGTCGGAGAGGAAGGCCGCCACGCCGGCCAGCGTCTTATCCGCCTCGGCATAGAGGACGTGCAGGATGGTGCCGACCAGCAGGGCGTGGCTGGTCCTCTCCCAATGGTTCCGCCGCTCCAGCGCCCCATCCGGATCGACCAGGATGTCCGCCACGTTCTGGACGTCGCGGACCTCGCACGCCCCCAGCCGCACCTCCAGCAGCGGGTTGTAGGCGGCGGACTGGGGATTGGTGGGGTCGAACAGCAGGCAGTGGGAGAACAGCGCGCGCCAGCCGGCGGTGACCGTCCAGTTCTCTCCCTTGAGGTCATGGACCAGGACGCTCTCGGTCCAGGTCAGCAGGGTGGGCACCACCAGGCCGACGCCCTTGCCGCTGCGGGTGGGCGCGAACACCAGGACGTGCTCCGGCCCATCATGGCGCAGATAGCGCCGCCCCATCCGCCCCAGCATCACCCCGGCATCGGCCAGCAAGCCGGCACCGCGTACCTCCTCGGTCGCCGCCCAGCGGGCCGACCCGTAGGTGGCCACCGCACCGGCGGCACGGGCGCGCAGGGTGGAGCCGACCACTGCCACCAGCAGGGCGCCGACACCGCCGGCACTGGCGATGCAGGCGCCAACCAGGAAGACGCGCGGGGCGTAGGCGTCGAAGCGCAGCCACCAGAGGAAGAACAGATCAGGGCGATAGACGGGGTGGGTGCCCAGGAAGAACCACGGCCGGCCCAAGGCGGGGGCATGGCCCAAGCGCCAGGCCACCCACTGGGTGGCGAGCCAGACGCCGGCCAGCACCAACACCAGTGCCGCCGCAATCTGACCCCAAAGGATGCGCCCGCCGGTCATCGATCCTGTCCCGCTTGTGAGAGGCGGGATAGATAAAGAAGACCGGATTCAGGTTAGCGCAACAGCAAATTCTTGGTGTCGTATGATATCGTATAATTACCTATAATCGGTGATTTGCGAATATGCGAAAGCGCGCGCATCATTGAGGGTAATAACCACGTATTCAGGATCGTTTTTCGATTGCATTTTATATTTATTAATATTCGACTTGGGGCTGGGAGCGGACTGGCAGGTTCTACGTAAAGGCCAGCCGTAGCCGCCGTTGAATTGGTCCTCATTTAGAGCCTGGCCAATAATTCGTCCCTTGTCCTCGACTTGGCGCTTCTTGAGCTGGTTAGGAGGGCAAAGCCTGTGCCGAGCGGTGCTATGATACCGTTCAGAGCAGCGCCTCCGATTTATGGGCCAAGCTCTCAAAGGCGTGCGAGATCGGTCGGTTGGGGCATGGAACGATTGAGATGACTGAACAGCGGTTTCAGCATCTGCTGGCGCTGCTGCCTTCGGGACGCCGTGGACGGGCCGACCGGCATGGAACCTTGAGCGCACGGAGTGATGCGTGCCCGCCGTCCTCAATTGATTCAAGCACGCTCTGTTGCATTTACCAGGTCGTAAGCTTGATCGAAATCAGCCACCGACCATCTCGGCATTGTAGATAGACGTACTGAGATGGCTCGGCAAGGTGCCGATCCATCCACCTCTTATAATCTCCATTACTAGTCCAATATTTGTACCAATGACTTGTGATTTTTTGACATCGTGCGCGACAGAGATGCCGATGAGTTTTGGTTCTGGATTTTCTCCTTTCGCCAGCCGCAGTCCGAAGATTGCACCACCGCTCATTCCGTATGGCTCCGGCGAGGTCACGCTGTTCCCCGTTCTAACGTCATTTTTCTTTCGTCTATTGAAAGAAATTCTTATTTCAGCTTCATCAATTTGCTCTATATTTGCACCGAACGAGAAGTTTGAGCGCTTTATCTTTATACCGCGCGGGCGTGATCTGTTTCGGGAGGCGGGGTATCCCGAGACCTCGGCAAATGTGAACCGCCCCGTCACTCTGTCTTCCTTGGTCGGTATAGCGACGTCTTCCGGCATCAGCGCTGTGGCATATGAGAGCTTCCGGCACGCTTCCTCATTGAGAGGGCCTATCGCTACATCATATTCCCGAGACACAAGAAAATTGCTATCCAGAGGAAAAGCGCCCTCCTCGCTGTCCAACAACAAGGTATCCCCCTCTTCGAATGGATCATCAATCACATGGAGCGCTGTACAAAGAAATGTCCTGCCGTCAATACGCAACAATACGGCGCTTCCGTGAGAGAAGATTCTTCCCTCACAATCACGGCGGTAGATCGGAATTACAGCTGGCTTTAACTTCTCAACCGCTGCATTTGTTGCCTGCATCAGCGATAGCGTGATGGCGTCAAGCTTTGGCCGCATTACACTTTTACCTAGTTATAGCTATCCTGGAAGCTCAACCCTAGCACAATGCTGCGCCTATTGGGCTGCTCTCGTATGCACGGCCTGAATGCTGATGCCTGCCCCGCCGCGCCCGACAACAACACGAACGACATCGCCAAGACGCATACCGTCGATATCGAACGCCGGACGGAGACGGACGTAATGGAACCGCCCCTGCCCGTCCTCCAGCGCCAGGAACGCCCGCCCGGTCAGTTCGTCATCCAGGCCCTTGGCCAGGATGCGCCCCTGGATCGCCCGCACCGGTCCCTGGTCGTCATGGATGGTGACGTCAGCGGCGGCGCGACCCAGCGTCTGGTTCATGGTCCGGATGATGTCGCCGCGGCGCCCCATCGCCTTCAGCGTAGGCTCCGCGTCCTCGGCAATACGCCAGCGCCCTTCCCCGTCAGTCGACGCCAACCCCAGGGTTTGCAATCGCTGCAGCCGGCCGATGAGCAAGCCCTGTACCCCGGTCCCATCGCCCCAGCCCGACGCTGACCGCATGTCGATGACGCCGTTGGGAACGGTGGTCGCCATTCGGGCCAGGGTGCGGTCCAACGGCGTCCAGCGCTCGGCCTCCACCTCCCGCGCCAGCTTGGTCTGGATCTCCCATTCCGACCGCGGCCCCAGTTCCAGGGTGGCCAGCTCCTGGGCCCGTGCCCGCAGGCCCTGGGTGATGTAGTTCCGGTGGATGACCAGGTCGCGGCCGGCCTCGTCCATGCCGCGCACGATCAGATGGACGTGGGGGTTGTCGGTGTTCCAGTGGTCGACGGCCACCCAGTCCAGCCGGGTGCCCAGGTCGCGCTCCATGGTCCGCGCCAGGTCGCGGGTGTAGGCCCGCAGGTCGGTGAGGTCGGCCGCATCCTCCGGGCTGACAATGAAGCGGAAGTAGTGGCGGTCGTCCGCCGTCCGGTTGACGAACGCCCGCACGTCGGCATCGTTGGTGTCCGCGCTGAACATCCGCGCCGGCTGACCGTCCTTGGTCACGCCCTCCCGGCGCAGATAGGCCAGGTGGGTCCCCAGCGGCGCCCCTCGCCGGCCACGGCGGACGATGCGGGCCTTGACCACCACGCGGCGCCCCCGATGGGCCAGCAGGCCACGGCTGAGTTTCCAGGCCATGCCGGCGCCCCGGCCGGCCATCCCACGCTTGGTGCGGGTGGAAACCATGCCCGCCTGGTCGCGCGCCACCAGCACCTTGGCCTTGAACAGGCGTGGCTGCCGCTCCGCCCGGAAGCGGCCCAGGCGCGGGCGCAGGAATGCGTCGGCGTCGCGGTCACCACGGCGCGGCATGATGTCCCCGTGCCAGGGGAACCCAGGAAAACAGCGCCTCAGCGCGGACAGGCAGCACGGCGCCCCAACCCTGGCACCGTCCCGACGCAAGGCAATCCGCCCCTGACAGCCCGTAAAACCCACCCCACGGCACCGCCTTTAATCTTGCCGTCCGTCGTCCATCGGGCTCTCTGGCGTCGATCCCCTGCCCCTCGCCGCCCTTAAGCGCCCGGCCCCCGCTGTCACGCCGCCCCGTCACGGCATGCTCCCGGCGTGGCTCAGCGCGACGAACAGCCCCTGGTCCGGCTTCGACAGGTCCCTCGGGGTCTGGGTCCATCGTCCCAGCACCTGGGCGACATAGCGCTGGGTCGCCGCCGGAAGGGGCTGGCCGGTGCGGTGGTAAGTCAGCACACGGGCGGGCCCGGCATGGTAGGCGGCCAAGGCGTCCACGGGCCCGAAGCGCTTCCGCAACTCCGACAGGAACGCTGCACCCGCCAGCAGGTTGTCGCGCACCTGATAGGCGCTGGTGCCCAAGTGCAGGCGGGCCCGCAAGGCGGCCCAGGTCCCGGGCATCAGCTGTGCCAGCCCCATGGCCCCGGCCGGTGAGGTGGCGGCGGGGTCGCCCGCGCTTTCCACCGCCACCACAGCGGTCAGCAAGGACGGTGGCAGGTGGACACGCGCGGCCGCCTTGATGATCTCGGGGGCGATCTCCGGCGCGATCCCAACCGGCCGACGTGCGGTCGTCGTCACGCAGGGCGGCGATGGCTGTAGCGGGGCGAACAGCGGGCTGGCGGTGGCGAGGCCGCAGGCGGCGGCCAGGGTCAGGACGGGCATGACGGTCTCCAGTGCAACAGCGACAATGGGACGAGCGGAGCGCGGCCTTCAGCCACCGGGCTCGCCCGCGTCAAGGCCAAGCGACGCTTGACCTTGACCCTGGCTGCGCGCGGCGGCGGACCGGAGGGCGGTCGGGACGACAGGATGTCGCCCCGGGGCCGAACAACAGGATGGGGGAGGACAGGCGGCGTCACGGGTCCCGCCCCATCCAAACCGGGATCGCCTGGCCCAGGACGGCGGTGAGCGGCGTCGGGCCAAAATACCGGCCGTCCAGCGCGTCGGCACGGTCGGGGTTCAGCAGCAACACCTCGCCGGGCAACAGCCGCCGGCAGCCGCACCAGGCGGTCAGGGGCCGGCCCTGGCCATCGGTCGCCAGCGCCCGCGCCAGGGGACGTCCGTCCACCAGCACCCGGCCGGCACGGCCGCAGACATGCTGCCCCGCCACCGCCGCCACCGGCTTCAGCAGGGGCACGCCCAGGGGCAGGTAACCGCGATCCGCGTAGAGACGCGCCTGTACGGCATCGGGCCGCACTAGCAGCAGGGTGCCGGGGACCGGGCCGCCATCGCTCATGGGGCGGACGCGGTAGAGGCCAAGGGGGACGCTGGCGGTGGCGTTCCACACCAGCGCAGGCCGGCGGCCTGGTATGGCCAGGACCAACAGCAGCATGGCGGCCAGGCCCGCCAGCAAGGGGAAGGTCCGGCGCGTCATGACCCCACCCCCCGGCGCCGGCACCAGGCGGCATGCTGATCCCGGCCGTAGCGCCGGGGGGCCTGCCCGCAGGCCAGGCGGTTGTGGGCATGGCGCCAATAGTCCGGCGCCACCGCCGCCGGGTCGAAGCCGTCCGCCTCCAGCATGTCGATCAGTTCCAGCGTGCGCTTCACCCGGGGCCAGCCCGATAGACGCAGCAGGCTGTCGCCGCCGGGGGTGATGCCGGGCACGGTGACGCGCCCCTCCCCCGCCGCGCAGGCCCGCAGGATGTCGATGCGGGAGAGGACGGTGCCGTGGGCGTTGCCCTCCCACCGCACATAGCCGAACACGGCGCCAGGGGCGAAGAACAGCAGGCGTCGCCGCCGGTCCAGCACCTGGTCCGCCACCGGATGGCCGAAGCGCAGCCAGCGCTCGATCCAATCGCGGTGGAACACCAACTCGACGCTGGTCAGGGGGCTGGTCTGGGAAACCGGCGCGGTCATGACGGCCCCGCCCCGGTGCCGAAGCGCTCCTCCAGCATCGCCCGCAGCAGGTCGGCCACGGTGATACCCTGGTGAAAGGCAGCGACCTTGATGCGGCCGCGCAAGGCCGGCGTGACGTCGATGGTCAGGCGGGCGCTGTAGGCCTCGGCCTTGGGCGCGGCGCGGCCTCGGCCCTCGCCGTCGACCCAGCGCTGGGCATCGTCGCGCGGACGGGCACCGAGGACGGGGACGGGCCGCCTGGTCATGGCCGCCCCCGCAGCACCTCGGCGGCCAGCGCTGCCACCTCGCGCACCGCCGGCGACGCCCGGTCGATCTCCCGGGCCAGCAGGCCCGACCCGGCCGCCTCGGCGTAGATCACCCGTTGGGCCAGGCTGGCCTCCAGCGCCGGCACGCCCAGGCTGGCGATCGCGCGCTGGACCTCCCGGGCGATGCGGGTGCGGACCACGCGGCGGTTGACGACGAAGTGGGCCTTCAACTCCGGCCGGTAGACACGGGCCTCGGCCACCAGGTCCAGCATGGCCTGGCTGGCCCAGACGTCGAAGCCGGACGGCTGCACCGGCACCAGCACCCGCTCCGCCGCCAGCAGGGCGGAGCGCACCAGGGCGGTGGTGCGTGGCGGCCCGTCGATGACGACGTGGGTGACGCCCCGGGCCAGATCCGGTACCTCGCGGTGTAGGGTCTCCCGCGCCAGACCCACCATGCCGAACAGCCGGCGGCGCCCCGCCCGTGCCCGCTGTTCCGCCCAATCCTGGGCGGAGGCCTGGGGATCGGCGTCGACCAGCAGCACGGACGCGCCGGACCGCGCCCACTCCCCGGCCAGGTGCAGGGCCAAGGTGGTCTTGCCCGCCCCGCCCTTCTGCGTCAGCACGGCGACGATCATGGCCGCCTCGCGCGCGGGCGCGGATGTAGGGCTCTACCCTCAACAACAACCAAGAGTCTATTAAGAGTCATAGAGTCAGGGATTCGGCCAGCGCGAATTTGTGATTGGTACCAATGGCTTGCTGACCACCCCCACGCCTGATCCACCGTCGAATCACGCCTGATCCACCGTGGCGGCACGCCTGATCCACCGAGAGGATTCACAGCCCACCCTCCCCGTCTGTGGATGAAACTCCCGGCTTATCCCCAGGCACCACAACGGCACTGTGGACGGGCTCGGTGGATCGGGCGGCGTGCAGGGCCTCCCGCCCCTGATGCCGCACCAGGGTCAGGGCATAGCCCGCCAATACGCCCCGGCGCGCGATGCCCCGCAGGTCCGCGATGAAATCGACCGGGCGGGCCAGGCTGCCGGACCGGGCCTGGAGGTCGGCCAGGGTGATGGTCCAGCCGGTGGATAACCCTGCATGCCGGCGTAGCAGGCGCCACAGCCAACGCTCCACCCCGCCGGTCAGCCGCAGATAGGCGCGGTCGATCCGCAGCACCCGCCGGCGGATGACAACCGCCGTCCACAGCCATTCCGGCAGCAGAATGATCAAGCCGTCGCCATCAGTGGTCCAGCGCTCGATCCAATGGAAGCGGTGCCCCTCGGCCGTGGGGACGCCCAGCGTGGTCTCCACCGCGCTGGCCGCCAACCGCTCCAGCGCCTGGGCCAGGGCGGCGTATTGCGCCCGGCCGGTGCCGCGCCCGAGAAAGCGTAAAACCTGAAACGCGGGTGCGCGTAAAAGCGGCGCTGGTTCCAGCCCCTGATCGCGCCCCTCGGCCAGTTGCGAAACCGCCCAGATCAGCAGGTCGGCATCCCAGAGGGTGGCGAGGCCCGGCCCAGCGGCCGGGGTCGATACCCGCAGATGGGCCCCCGCCCGCCGGTGCGACAGCGGCCGATGCCGGGGCCGCTTGGACAAGGAAAAGCAGGGCCAGACCATCAGGTCGATGGCATCGCGCACCGGGGCCCCAGCATGAATGGCGGGAAAGGCGCGCATGGGTCACCGCCTTCCCAACGACGAGGCTCGACGCGGCGGCCGGACGGTGGTGGGGGTGACGTCGGTGGTGGAGGTCCGCCGCCCCTGGTCGGCCCAGCGCTGCAGGTCTTCGACGGCGTAGATCACGCGACCACCGATCTTGCGATAGACCGGCCCGGTGCCGAAGGTGCGGTGCTTCTCCAAGGTGCGGCCGGACAGCCCCAGAAGCCGGGCGGCCTCGGGCGTGCGCAGATAGCGCGGCGGCAAGGATGGATAAGGATCGAGCATGGGCGCACCCCGGCATGGCCAGGCGGCCCACCGGGAACGGGGCCGCATCGCCGGCAAGCATCGGCGGGCCGCCACCCCCTTGGGGATGGACGAAGATCGGGGGGTGCGGAAAACGTCCACCCCGGCATCGGCGCGGGACGACCTGCCCGTAAGGGGAAGACGCCGGCCAAGCGCATCATGCCTTCGGCAGAGGCCCGCATGGCCAGCTTGCCGATACACGGGTGGCGCGTATTTGATTACGCGGGACACCGGTCCCGCCAGTCGGTTCAGCCGAGGAGCGCGAAGATGGCGGAAACCCTGACCATGAGCCACCGCTGGCTCCGGGACGATGCCATGGCCTTGCTCTTGAGCGAGGCCTGCTGTGATTTTGGCATGCTCAACCAGACGCCCGATCCGCAGAAGGCCCGCGCGCTGGTGGCGGGCCTCTGCCTCATCCGCATGAGCGACAACTTCCGTTTCGCATTCGAGAAGGAACTGGACACCTTGCGGCACACCCCCGGTTGGGGGCCGTTCTATTCCTGGATGATCATGACCAAGTTCCAGGTGACGGAGAATCCGGATGAATACCCGTTCTCACTCACTGACCGCGAGTTCGATTACTACGCCACCAAGGAGTTCAGCGGCAAAATCGGCGACGTCCAAGGCATTTACAAGCCGCCGAACTTCTATACCGCCTTGGGCCAGGACATCGGCACCTTCTTTATCAGTGTCGGTGTAGGAATGGCGGCCACCGCTCTAATCCCCGAGGCTGCAGGCGTCGCAGCCTTGAGCAGAACCGTCCTTGGGACGGCCGCTGCAAAAGCGGCAGCCAGCAGCGGACCTACTTTTGGCGTCACCACCACAAGATCGGCCGTGAGCGGTTTTGCGACTGGGCTGGCATCCCGCTTGTTGCCTGGCAACACCTGGGCTGCGGCGCGTTCTAACCGGCTATGGCCTCGTTATCTCGCGGAGTACAATCGAAGGCTGCTGCGATGAGCATCTTGGCTTTCCGCAGTTGGGTCGCCCGGTATGGACGCTGGTTGACAGTGGCCGGCTGGTTTCTGGCCTTTTTTAGTCAAGCCGACAAACGGTATGAGTACACCGTTCTCGGGTTGATCATCGCCTCGATAGGCGCGTGGGGCCTGTTATTGCACGCCGACATGCCGGGCAAGTCCTTTGGTTATCGGCGCCCTTTCCTGAACATTTTGCTGTGGATGGCCATCGCCTTGACCATATTGTACATGTGCCTGTTCTATGCAGTTGAGAGGCCATAACGAAAGCCCCTCCCCACTGGTGGGTAATGGCCACTACATCGAGCTGACCTTGCTCAGCATCTGGCTGTGCTTTGCGGTGCAAGCTGACTGCGGCGCCGTCAGCGCCTTAACAGGGCGCGATAGTCGCCATTGACCAAGCGGCGCCCCGTCGCCAGCAGTCGCCGCACCTGGGCCCTCACCGGACTGTCGGGCCAATCCGCGGGCGCCGTTCCCCACAATGCCGCCGCCACCTCGCGGCCGGATGCCCCGGCGGTCGCCAGGTCCAGCGCCCAGAGCATGAAGGCGGATTCCAGTGTGCGACCGGTCGGCCTGGAAGCCGGCGTGGGCGGCGCCCGGGTGATGCGCGGGTTCTGGGCATAGCGCCAGAACGCCAGCGTTGAGGCCAATCGCTGGGGATGCCAGGCGTCAAACAGAGGCTGGGGGGCCAAGGCGGCACGGGCGGCGGGCGGGCCCGGGCCTGGCAGCAGCAGGTGGTGCGCCAACCCCGGGCGGGGCGAGACGATCAACTGATAGCCATCGGGGGTCAGCAAGGCAGCCTGGCGACCACCCCATCGATCCGGGTCAAAGTGGATCAAGCACCCGGCGGCCAGGGGGGCCGGGGTCAACCGCACCAGACGAACCAGAACGTCGGCGCACCAGAACACGAACGCTTCCCGGGCTGTCAGGGCGGGGTCGGCCAGGACTTCGCAGCCCCCAGCGTGCGCCGCGATCAAACGGGATCACGGTCGCGGGCTCCGCCCTTTCAGCCTTGTGGTCCGCCTGGTAGGCAGCCGAACGGCGCAGGAATTCCCAGGCGAGCCCGTCATCGTCCAGGCCCTCGATATAGCGGTAGTCGGCGTCGAGGCGTTCTCGCTTAAACGGCCGCATGGCCCTCTCCGTGCATCGTTAGCGCGGATCAGTGAAGGCACCTTCCCCAACAAACAATGCCCAGCCCAAAGCGTCGTGTCTAGGTCGACGGATGTAGGTCCCACGGGGTCGAATTGGGGCACGTTTGACCTGAAGGGGCTCCCCCTGCCCCCAAAGGCGTAGAGCCGTGGGTCCGTAAAAACGGCTCCACAGATTTACTCCACCCGGCGGTCCCGCGGGTTTTTTTGCAGTTGCTCGTGCCCATGCTCGGCCATCCATCTGGCCCGAGCCAGATGGCTGTCGTAGGCGCGCAAGGCTTTGGCCCGGTCCCCTTGCGGATTGATTTGCAAGACTTCCCGGATGATGTCGTCGATGGCCCTGCCATCCCGTACCGCGTCCAGCAGCATCAGGTAGGTCGCAAAATGCTTACGGTCGTAGTCGGTGATCGTGGTGTCGCTCGGCGCCAGGTCGGCCACCGGCCCTGGGTTGACGGGGGATCGGGTCACGGATTGGGGCCCCTTGCTTGATGGGACAGGTGGTCCTGCTTCTCCGCTGGGAGTATGCCATGGGTGCCCCCGCCCAGCGAAGGCGCGTTCGGGGGACGAACAAGTCAGGACACGACGCCCGCGTATTATAGTACGTCGCATTAGAATACGCGATCCTGCTCCATCCTGGGGATGGACATCCGACGGCTCTTTGGGGCGAACCTGCGCCGCCTGCGAGATCGCGCCGGCCTCAGCCAGGAGGCCGTGGCGGCGCGCATGGGCGTGGACCGGGCCCATGTCAGCCTGATGGAACGTGGTCAGCAGAACGTGACCTTGACCACGCTGTGGGCGGTTTGTGAGGCCCTGCAGGTTCGGCCTGTCGAATTCTTTGACGAAAGCGTGGGTATCGACGGGCCCTGATCCCGCGCCGGCCCCGCCGGCGCGCAAATTTTGCGCCAGCCCGACGGATCCAAGCCTATGGAAGGGCGGGGCCGGCATTACACCGGCCCCCTGTTCTCCCCCTATGCGGCCACCCGGTCCATCAAGCGCTTGGCCTTCTGCTCCAGGTCCAAGCGAGCATCCTGGTGGCCCTTGGCGCGGGCCACGGCGGTGATGCCTTGGATGAAGTCGAACACGCTTTCCGGCGGCTTGCCCTCCTCCCGCAAGACGGTTTCGATGACGCGAGCGGCATCCTGGCGGCCCAGGCCGGCACGACGGCTGAGGAAGTCCGTGCGCTCCTCATCCTTGGTGGCGACGATGGTGTCGCGGGCGGCCTTGATGCCGGCAATGAAGCCGGCGGGACTGCTGGCGGCGAAGCGCTCCAGGGCTGGGGCCGCCTGGTGGGCGAAGCGGCCAGCGGCGTATTTGCTGTGGCGGATGGTGATTTCCTCCAAGCCCTCCACGCCCCAAAGATTGCGGTTCTGGCAGACGCCCCGCAGGAAGAAAGAGGCGATGCCCAGCGACTTGCTGCCCACCTCCGAATTCCAGCAATAGAAGCCCCGGAAATACAGGTCCGGCGACCCGTCGGCCAAACGCCCGGCCTCGATGGGATGGGTGTCGTCCACCAGGAACAGAAAGACGTCGCGGTCGCTGGCGTACAGCGTGGTGGTCTCGGCGCTGATGTCGACGTGGGGGTTGTGGCTCATGGTGGACCAGTCCAGCGTCCCCGGTACCTTCCACCGGGTGTCACCCGTGCCGTTGCCGGCAATGGCGCGCACGGCGGCCACCAGTTCATGGTCGTGGATGCGGCCATAATCCGGCCCCGTCACCGCGCGCAGTTCAAGCCGGCCGTCGTCCGTTTCCAGAGTCTTGACCTGTTCGGCCCGATGATGGGTCAGGCCATATTGCAGGTTGATACCGGCCAAAGGGGCCGGCAGTTGTCGCAGATAGCCGGCGGGCGCGCCCACCAGGCCGGCCAGTTGGCCAAAACTCCAGTGCGTCGGCGCCAGGGCCGCCCCTTCCCCTGGCAGGCGCAAGGCCAGGCTGTTCGGGTCATCGCGGTGGGCCTCCACCAGGATATGCCGGCTCTCCACCGTACGGGTGCGGGACCGGTCGGCCCGGTCGCGCACCGCGTCATAGAGGTCGGCCAAGCTGAGATAGCGCTCGTCCGCCGGGCGCGAGAACCATTCCGAAGAAACGCGGCCAACCCGCCGGCCGCGCGTCACGTCCACCTTGAAGGGGGCGGCCACCGGAGTGGCGTCGAGGGTTTGGGTCACCAGGCTCATGATCTGTCTCCTTGCAGGTAAGATGACGAGGGGAAGCAGCGGCTGCTGCTTCCCGGAGGCGGGTGACCGCGCGGGTGGGTGGGGGCGAATGCGGCATGGCCCGGCCGGGTTTGCGGGGAACGGGTGGGCCTCGGCCCGCCCAGGGCACCGCAGCCCTGCCGGGCGCCAGGCGGCATTCGCGGGGAGGGAGGGCCCAGGGCCCGCCCTCCCAACAACGGCCCCGCGACCGCCCTGGCGGCGCGGGGCTGAACGAATTGAGCCGGAATTCCGGCTCTCCGCAGATCCTGAAACCCGGGTTTCAGGCGAAGCGGCTTTACGGACAAAAAGAAAGGCGCCCCGCCGGGGTAGACGGGGCGCCGCTGGTGGGATCAGGGGTCAGTTGCCGTTTCGGCGGGCCCAGATGAGGCTGTAGGCCTTGCCGTCATCCATCTCCACCAGGCTGGCGTAGATGGGCTGGGCGAAGCTGGGATCGTCCAGCTTGAGGGAGAGGTAGGGGCGGCCCGTGTCCTGGGCGGTCTTCTTCCAGGCGGCGCCGATCTCGGCGGAGCCGGCGTAGACGCGGAAGTCGGGAGCGTTGTCCTTGGCCTTGTCGGCCTCGGCGGTGATCCGGGCCTTGGCGTTGACGGAGAGGGTGCGGACGGAACCCGTGTAGTTACCGTTCTCGTCCTTGGTGAAGGTGCCGATGGTCGCCATGATGTCGTCTCCTGGGATGGTCCGGGGCCGCCCGTCGCGGCCTCGATGGTGATCCGACCGGACGAGGGGGAAGCGCCCGCACCGCCCTGGCGGCCGCAGCGACAGCGAAGGACGGCTGGCGCGGCGTTTTATTGGTGCGCGAGGAGGCGCCGTCCAGCGGCGCCGGGGAATAAAACGCCGCGCCAGCCGTTGCGGGACGGAGCGTCCCCTTCGGCCAGGGTCACCTGACGAGAGGCCGTGACGGGCGCCCCTGGCACCGTGTTCCCGGAGACGCTGGCGGCCTCCGCCACCTTTGCCAAGGTGCCACGATGGCACTGCTGCCCCGTCTCCCTACCCTCTTCGGCTAAGTCCCTTGCCACTGGCAGGCACAAGGCCTAAATTGATGTCCACGAGGACACGAATTATGCCGCTGCCCAGCTACAGCCCCCAAGAGACCGCCGCCATCACCGGCGCGCCGCTGGCCGCCATCCAGCGGGCGATCACCCGCCAGGCCATCCCCGCCCGCGCCATGGGCAAAACCGGCCGGCGGCAGCTCAATGAGACGGCGCTGCTGGCCTTCGCCCTGCTGGAGGCCCTGCCGGCGGAGGTCCGCCTGTCCCCGGCGACGGTCTACAACCTGTTGCGGGAAGACCCCCAGCGGCGCGACGTGGTGCTGGGCGAGGTCGTCCGCATCGACACCGCCAAGGCCTTGGAAGCCACGCGCCGACGCCTGGCGCTGTATGACCGGGCGGCGGACATCATCGTCAAGGACCCCGCCATCCTGGGCGGCGCCCCGGTGATCAAGGGGACCCGCATCACCGCCCAGTCCATCCTGGGCCGGCTGGAGGCCGGGGACGATGCCGACAGCATCCTGGAAGACTATCCGGCCCTGGACCGGGACACCCTGGAGGTGGCGGCCCTGTATGCCAAGGCCAACCCCTTGCGGGGCCGACCGAGCGGCAAGCTGTGGCCCCGCGCTTCCTGATCGACGAGAACCTGTCGCCTCAGGTCGCCCGCCATCTGCGGGACACCCTGGGATATGACGCCGCACATGTGAACGAGGTGGGCTTGAGCGGCCCGCCGGACGACGCGGTGCTGGCCTGGGCACTGGAGCGCCAGCACATCGTGGTTACCAGCAACGCCGACGACTTCCGCCGCCTGGGCCGGGCCAGCCCTGGCCATCCGGGGCTTGCCATTCTGCTGGACGCCGTGGGCCGCCAGCAGCAGGTGGCGCTGACTGTCATCCTCGCGGAAGCGGTGGAGGCCCGCCTTCAGGCCGGGGAACCCGCCGCCGGGCAGTTGTTCGAGGTGGACCGAGCCGGAGCGGTCAGGGTGTTCCCTCTGCCCTAAAGGAAAATGATCAGGAACGATCAATAAAGGGGAATGCCTACCTCCCTCAGGGCACCAGGATCAGCTATTAACGCAAAGCATGATTCAGAATATGTTCCGTGGTAACATATTCGACAGCCGTTCATGTTCTAACCATGAGCGACCTGCGAACCATCCTCGCCGAGAACCTTCGGCGTCTAAGAAAAGACAAGGGCCTGTCACAGGAAGAACTCGCCGGCCTGTCAGAGGTTGATCGTACTTACATCAGCCTGATCGAGCGCAAGCGAAACTCCATCAGTCTCGACAAATTGGAGCAAATCGCGACTGCTCTTAATGTCGACGCTTATTTGCTGATCAAGCCATAGAACGACTTAAAACCTGTTTGCCAAACATCAATATTGGAACCTTACCGCGTCTCAGGTGAGTGCGATCACTCACGTCGGCATCAGTGGCGCGGCACGATCTCACGGTTGAAAATGCAGAATATATTCTGCACTCTATCCCTCTCGGTAAACCCCTGCCGGCATGGGAGACGGACGATGCCCCTGTCCCATTACACCGACCCAATGGTTTTCGCCCTGGCGCTGGCTCAAGCGCCCCAGGTGCGGGGAATCCGTCACGCCGGGCATTTCAACCTGCTGGTCTCCTGGATGCGGGCGCGCGTGGACGACGGCTATCCCGCTTGGTCAACCGTGCGAGAGCGCGTCCAAGCCCCCTACCGCGATTTTCTGGTGGTGGCGGACCTGCACGTCACCCCACCCCGCTGGCATGATGTCGGCTGGAGCGCCGGCAACCTGCTGGCCAGCCGCTTTGACATCAGCGCCAGCCTGCCCGGCGCCCCTGCCTATCAAGCCGGCAAGATGGCGGTCGCCACTTATGATGAAATCCCCAGCCGGCAAGAGGTCTTGGGCCTGTTGGCTCTGCCAGTTCTTCATATCCGGCAGGAAAAGCCGATTTCCGTGATGGGTGTCTTCATGCTGGCGCCAAAGGCGGAGCGGTCGAATTCCATTCCTTGGCGCGGAGGGGAGCGGGCACCGCATCATCGGCTGCACTGAGCAAATCCATTTTATTTTCATCGCAGAAACGCTCATTTCCGGCGCTCCCTTGGTTCCGATGCCATCAATACCGAGTATGGATATCATTTAATTATATGGGGGCTATTCCTGCGCCTTGATTTGCAGGATTATGGACTTACTTCAGCATGGTGCCTCTGCTCGTGCCGAACCCGAATGGCGATGGAATACAAATGTCCGACTCGACCCTGAACCTGGCCACCAACATCGTGGCCGCCTATGTCTCCCACAACCGCGTGGATGTGGCGGACCTGCCGTCCCTGCGAAGGCCACCTATGACAAGCTGGTGGCGTTGGAAAACCCGCCGGCGGTGGCGGCCACGCCAGAGCCATTGACGCCCGCCGTTCCGGTGCGCCGCTCGGTGACGCCCGACCACATCGTCTGCCTGGAAGACGGCAAGAAGTTGAAGATGCTGAAGCGCCACCTGCGCACGGCCTACAACCTGACGCCGGACGAATATCGCGCCAAGTGGGGCCTGCCCTCGGATTATCCCATGGTGGCGCCCAACTACGCCGAGCGCCGGTCGGGTTTGGCCAAGGCCAATGGCCTGGGCACCCGTGCCCAGCGCGACACGGTGGCCGCCCCGGCTGCGGAACCGGCCAAGAGGAAGCGCGCCGCCAAGAAGGCGGCGTAAGGCCAGCGGAGCCGGTCATCCCGGCCCCGCCTTCCTGACACCTCGTTACTCCGCCGCCTGATCCAACGCCGGCTCGCGCCGTACCGTGCGCAACAGGGCGGGCAGCCAGGGCTTGCCGGCCAGCAGACGTTCCGCCTGCTCCGCCATCTCCCCCTTCTTCAAGCCGCTGATCGCCACGGCGTCGCGCGCCGATACGCCCTCGCTCACCGCTTCCACGATACGGGCCTTGGTGGCCCGCCCCAGATAGCTGTCGACCGTGGCGGACCAATGCCGGGTCATGTCCAGGTCCAGGACGGTGGCCAGGGCATCGGCATGGGCCAAACGGCGCGGGTCATGGCTCCAGGGCGCCTGCACGCCATGGACAAGGGTGGCCACGCAGAACGCCAGCAGACGGGCCAGGACGGCGGTTTCCTGCGCCAGCACCCAGGCCCAAAGCTCATCCGGCGAGGACGGCAATTGCCGGGCCCAGTCGTCATGGCGACTGGCGACGGCACGGGCGGCGGAACCGTCCGCCACCGGATTGATGAAGATCACGGGGGCCGCCTCCAGCCGCAGGCAGCTTTGCGGCAGGTAACCGCCACCATGGAACAGGGGCAGCGCCAAGGCATGCACCAAGGCGGCCAAGGCGACGTCGGGCCGATCCATCAGCGCCGCCTGGAGCCCAGCGGTGCGATGGGTGGTCAATTCCTCCACCAGGCGCTCGGACAGCGGAGTCAGGCCGTCCGTTTCCTCCTCAACGGCTACGCTGATCACCTCTGGTTCCGCCTGCGCAGCCGGCAGCGAGGCGGGCTCAGGGACAGGCTCGGGCGGCGCTTCATCCTCCGGCCGGATAAAGCCGCGCTCCACCCGAAGGGCGCCATCGGCCCCCAGGCAGACAAAGGCGCCACCGCGCGCGATGTCATCGGGATCATAGGCATCGCGGTCGCGCAGCGCGGCGATCCGGGCCTCCAGGTCCTGAAAGGCGGTATCCGCCTCAGGGGACCCATCGCCCTCCAGACGGTTGGACAGCGCCTCATAATCCCGCTCCAGCGCGTCCAGGGCGGCCTGTTCATCGGCGTCGAGGGGTGCAGGCGCGGGATAGACGCGGCGCAGGCCGGCCGCCAGGCCATAGGCGAATTCCGGATGGACGGCCACCCACTTCCACCCCTCCGCGCGCACGGCAACCGCCTCGGCCTCCAGCTTCTCGGCCACCAGCCGGTCCAGCAGCGGCACATCCTCCAGGTAGAAGCCCTGGTCGTCAGCGCTGAACAGATCGCGCAACACGGGGCCGCCCGCCGCCTCATAGGCGGCGATGCCGACGAAACGGACGCGCCGGTCGGTGGCGGGGACATGGGCCTGGGTCAGCAGGCGTCGGATGATGTCGGCTGATTTGTTCCAAGTCAGGTCGCCCCAAACCTGTTCCTGGCGGGCGTGGTCGTCGGTCAGGGCGAAGGCCGTCAACTGCTCCAGGGTCAACAACCCCTCGCGGTAATGCGTCATCAAGCGGGGGGACACGGCGCCCAGCTTGAGGCGCTGCTTCACTGTCCGCTCACTGACGCCGAAACGGGCCGCGATCTCCAGGGCCGGCAAGCCCTCGGCGGCATGCAAGTGATGGAAGGCCTCGAACTGGTCGGCCGGGTGGGGCGGAACGTAGCTGTTCTCGGCCAGGCTGACCTCCAGGGCGTTGGCCGTCCCCAGCAGGGCGCAGGGGATGGGGGCCGCCTTGGGCAGGCGCTTGCGCTGGGCCAGGAGTTTGAGCGCCGCCAGCCGGCGCCCGCCGGCCACCACCTCATAGCGGCCCGTCTCCTGCCCCTGGCCGTCGAGGACAGGCCGCACGGTGAGGTTTTGCAGCAGGCCGTGGGCGGCGATGCTGGCCGCCAGTTCCTCCAACCCGCTGTCGCGGGCGGTCTTGCGCATGTTGGCGCCCGAAGCGCTGAGCTTGGACAAAGGCAGGGTCAAAAGCTCTCCCATGATCGTCTCCATCGGTAAAATCCCGCCGGGAAGCACCCGCGCGTGCTTCCCGGAGGCGGGCGACCGCGCGGGGGAGAGGGGGGCGAGCGCCGGCGTGCCCGGCCGGGTTGCCAGGACGGGCGGGACCGTCGCGGGCCCCGTGATCATGACGATGACGCCGGGCCTGCGCGGCCGCGGCCCTGCCGGTCGGCGCCCGGCACTCGCGGGGGAGAGGGGGCGAAGGGGCCCCTCTCCCCAGATGCCAAGGTCAGAGAACCAGGAGCAGCCTTGGACCGCCATAGGCCCCCTGCCTCAAGCCAGCGCCACGATTGCTTAGGCCCTTGCCGCCGTTGGCAGGTCAGTGCGCGATCCGGCCTGTGATAGGGTTTCCCATCCCACCGGACAGCCCCAGGTTCATGTCTATCCAGACGGTAATGCCTCTTGAGAGCGGGTTGCGGCACCATGGAAAAGTCCGGCACGATAGGGCGTCCAGATAGCGAGAAGGGTAAGATCGGCGACCTGCTCACCTTCCGGCCTGCTGTCACGCCGGATCCCCGACTGGTGGAGTTGGTTCGGCTCCTCGCGCGACAGGCGGCCGATCAATACTTTGACGGGGCGCGGCAGCCGAAGGCGAAGCCCAGGTAGCAAGAGGCCGGAATGACCAAGGTCGCGCTCTACGCCCGCTACAGTTCCGACAATCAGCGCGACGCGTCGATTGAAGACCAGCTACGGCTCTGTCGCCTCCATGCGGAGCGGCAGGGATGGACCATCACCGACAGCTATACCGACCGCGCCATGTCCGGCGCATCACTGCTGCGCCCCGGCATCCAGGAACTGATCCAGGACGCGACACGGGGGATGTTCACCATCGTGTTGGCCGAGGCGATGGACCGCCTCAGCCGCGACCAGGAGGATATCGCCGGCCTGTTCAAGCGCATGGCATTCGCGGGCGTCAAGATCGTCACCCTGGCCGAGGGCGAGGTCGGCGCCCTGCATGTCGGCCTCAAGGGCACCATGAATGCCCTGTTTCTCAAGGACCTGGGCGACAAGACCCACCGGGGGCTGCGCGGCCGCGTTGAGCTCGGTAAATCCGGCGGCGGCAACGCCTACGGCTATGACGTGGTGCGGCAGCCAGTTGCAGACGGCTTAGCCAACCGCGGCGACCGCGCCATCAATGAGGCCGAGGCTGCCGTCGTCAGGCGGATTTTTCAGGCGTATGCCGATGGTCGGTCGCCAAAGCGTATCGCCAGCGTGTTGAACGAAACCGCCGTCCCCGCACCAGGCGGCGGTGAATGGAGCTTCAGCACCATCAACGGCAACCGTCGGCGCGGCACCGGCATCCTCAACAATGAACTCTACATTGGACGCCTGCTCTGGAACCGCCTCCGCTATGTCAAGGATCCCGACACCGGGAAGCGGGTTTCCCGCCTGAACAGCGAAGCGGATTGGGTGGTGCAAGATGTTCCGAATCTGCGGATCATCGACCAACGTCTGTGGGACCGGGTGAAGGAGCGGCAGGCGGCTCTCAACATCGACCGCGACACCGGTGACGCCAACGCGTTTCATGAGCGGCAGCGCAGCAAATATCTATTTTCCGGGCTGACCAAATGCGGATGCTGCGGCGGCGGTTATTCCATGATCTCCGGGGCGCATGTCGGCTGCTCCACCGCCCGGAACAAAGGAACCTGCCAGAACCGCCTCAACATCCGCCGCGACACCTTGGAAACCCGGGTGCTGACCGCGCTGCAGAAACACCTCATGGACCCGGCCCTCTTCGCGGTGTTCTGCGAGGAGTTCACGCGCCGCATGAATGAGCGGCGGATGGAGGCCCGTG